>NZ_JAKRBO010000003.1:0-610298 GCF_022432925.1 Vibrio sp. CyArs1
ACAGAAATGGTTTGAGTAACCACAGCACCCTGTTCGTCTTCAACTTGAACGGTAAAGCTCAAAGGAACTTCATCACCTTCAGCTAATGCTTCAACTGCATCCGCTTCATTATCAATTACAAAGCTCCACAAGCCATCACTTGTGATATTAAATGTACCGTACTGACTGCTAACATCACCTACTGGACTCCACGTTAAGTTTGAGGAATCCACATCCGTCGCTGAAAGTTGACCACCTGTACTTGGTGCTCCGACATCCTCAGTACCATTGTCAAAATGTCCGGACTCCCTTACTTCACCTTCTGTAACGAGCTCAGAGTCCAATACTGGCTTATCATTGGTGCCTTTTACTGTGACAGAAATGGTTTGAGTAACCACAGCACCCTGTTCGTCTTCAACTTGAACGGTAAAGCTCAAAGGAACTTCATCACCTTCAGCTAATGCTTCAACTGCATCAGCTTCGTTATCAATTACAAAGCTCCACAAGCCATCACTTGTGATATTAAATGTACCGTACGGGTTGCTAACATCGCCTGCTGGACTCCACGTTAAGTTTGAGGAATCTACATCCGTCGCTGAAAGTTGACCACCTGTACTTGGTACTCCGGTATCCTCAGTACCATTGTCAAAATGTCCGGACTCCCTTACTTCACCTTCTGTAACGAGCTCAGAGTCCAAGACTGGCTTATCATTGGTGCCTTTTATGGTGACAGAAATGGTTTGAGTAACCACAGCACCCTGTTCGTCTTCAACTTGAACGGTAAAGCTCAAAGGAACTTCATCACCTTCAGCTAACGCTTCAACTGCATCAGCTTCGTTATCAATTACAAAGCTCCACAAGCCATCACTTGTGATATTGAATGTACCGTACGGGCTGCTAACATCCCCGACAGAGCTCCACGTTAAGTTTGAGGAATCCACATCCGTCGCTGAAAGTTGACCACCTGTACTTGGTGCTCCGGCATCCTCAGTACCATTATCAAAATGCCCAGACTCTCTTACTTCACCTTCTGTAACCAATTCTGAGTCAATTACTGGCTTATCGTTCGTACCTTGGATATTGATAACAATCGTTTGAAAGACATCGACACCTTGGTCGTCAGTGACTTTGACTTTGAATTCAAGAGAAGTTGATTGCCCTTCTCGTAAGGCTTGAACTTCATCTGCTGTGTTATCAAGTTCAAATGTCCAAAGGCCGGCTTCTGTAATCGAAAAATCACCATATGCTGAAGACACATCTCCGTCTTCTGACCAAATCAAACTTTCGGTTGGAGAGTCAACATCTGTGGCGTTCAACTGCCCGCTCACCGATGCTGTTCCTGTGTTCTCTGAACCGTCATCATTGTGTCCAGCTTCAACAATGTCGCCACTAATTTCGCTATTTGCACTGATTACTGGTTTATCGTTGGTGCCACTAATGGTGATTACAACTGGCTGCGAGGTAGAGGAGTTTAGGGGATCAGTGACTTGAACGGTAAAGGAGAGTGTTACGGTATCATTGACGTTTAAAGCTTGTGTGGCATCGGAATCATTATTTAAACGGAAGGTCCATTGCCCATTATCGGAGAGCTCGAATTCACCGTAGTCAGATAGATTGTCCGGAGTAGAAGTCACATTCCAGGTCAACGTTCCATCGTCAAATTCGAGGTCAGTAGCTAAAAGCTGACCTGTCAGCTCAGCAGTACCGTCAAAATCACTACCGTCGGAGTTATGGCCTGCTTCCACAGCGTTTCCAGCTAAGGCTTCACTAAGAATTTGCGGAGCTGAGTTGACGAGTACCTGAAGGAGAGTATTAGATTGTGTTGCGGTTAGACCTTGCGCTTCTAAGCCAGAGGTGTCGAACTGAGTTTGAGCGAGAGTTTGCGAACTATCACGTTCTATAGCGCCAGTGGTCGTTGGGCTTGATCCATTCGCTTCGCCTGCTGCAGTAGCTTGTTCTTCATTTTGAGTTGGGTCTTCTCCGGCCTCAATGGCAGCGATGATTTCTTCGGCATCTATATCAGATACATCGATCTCTTGGCTTTCACCCTCTTCTTGAATCAATACAAGGTCTAAGTCTTCGCCTACTTCTGCATCGTTCAAAACGTTGATCACAACGTCTCCCGGTCTTGGTTCCGTTCCTTCCGGAAGAATGGTGAGTTTTCCTTGAGCATCTATTACTAACGTACCAGACACTTTTGCCAACCCAAATAGAGACAACGCACTCATGATCTACTCCTTGAATTGCTTCCGACGCCAGGAAACAATATCTTTTATCAGTTCTAGCCAGCCTTGCTTGCGCGAATGGACATACTAGCCCAAGCTCGAAATTTTACTTTTATTTTACATTTAGATATCAGATTAGTTGACGAAATGAAACTTTTTGGGGAAGTATTTTTCGTTTGTCTCAAAAACGAAAAAAGTCTCGCAAATACGAGACTTTTTGATGAATGATTTAAGCTTAATCTTAGCCGATTACAGTGATAAATCCTTGTAAGATGATTAGGTTCACAATATCAATGAAAAACGCTCCCACAATAGGCACTACCATAAAGGCTTGAGGAGATGGACCGAATCGATTAACAATAGACCCCATATTCATAACCGCTGTCGGCGTAGCCCCTAAACCAAACCCACAGTGGCCACCGGCTATAACCGCTCCATCATAGTTTTTGCCCATCACTCTAAACGTAATGTAATAAGCAAACAGCCCCAAAATAACCGATTGAACAGACAGTATGATTAAGAAAGGAATAGCCAGATCAAAAATGTTCCACAGCTGAAGACTCATCAATGCCATTGCTAAGAAAAGCGATAATGACACCGTACCGAGAATATCGACCGTTTCTGCATCCACTTTATAACTTTTGGTCACTTCGCAGATATTGGTAATGAAAACACCGATAAATAACGCATAAACGAAGTCAGGAATCATTAACCAAGATATTTCAAATGTATTAACCCACGCATGTAAATACTTCGCTCCAGTCACACAGATGAGTAAGATAAACAGAACTTCAATAACCTTTTTAGCAGTCACGCGATCTCTTTCGTACTCGTTATAAGTTACCAATTCAGGGAAGCGCTCATGAGTATCATTGCCTCGGCCATACTCTGACTCAAAGTTATTCTTATCAATGAGTCGTTGTGCAACCGGACTACCAATAATACCGCCGATAATTAGACCAAAGGTTGCAGAAGCCATCGCAATTTCTAGTGTGTTGCTGATGCCGTAAGTCTCAGTAAAGGTTTGAGCCCAAGCAGCCCCAGTACCGTGTCCGCCCGACAAGGTAATAGAGCCCGCAATTAACCCCATTAACGGCTCTAAGCCGAGCATGGTGGCTAATCCAACTCCGACACTATTCTGGATAATAATATATACCGATGCGACCGCTAAAAAGACAAAGACTTTAGCGCCACCTTTCATTAGTTGGGTGTAGTTAGCCGCCAATCCTACGGTGCTAAAAAACATCAACATAAATGTTTTCTGCAAGGGCAACGAGAACTCAAGATTAACGTTGTTAAAGTGTAAAACCGTAATGATAAGGGCAACGATTAATCCACCAACGATGGGTTCAGGGATGTTGTATTTTTTTAGAACAGGGAGCTTACTATTAATGATGTGTCCCAGAAAAAGAACGCTGATAGCGATCAAAAAAGATTCTAACGTGCCAACAGAGATGGTGTTGTTCATATAACCTCTTTTTTTTGCTTTATCGCTCATCTTCCTTAATGAGGTTCGACTAAATTGTAAAGTGTAGTAGAAATAGAATAGATGGCGACTCGCTTTACGCAGACACCAAACGACCTTGTTTAGACTATCTATCACTTCTTAAGGTGCCGGGAAGAATCGGCAAATATGTGGCCATAGTTAATTAACAGAAACACTGTTAACCTGTTGGCTACATTGAGTTTATGAATATAAAAAGAAGAACTACACTAAATTAATCGCGCAGTGTACCACAGTCAGGCCATTGCGACTAATTGAACCATCGAATATATGGATAACGGAATGAAATCTATACTAACAAGGACTGTTTTTTCAGTCGCTCTATTGACACCATTCGCTGCGATAGGCGCTGTCAATATTAGCTATGGCGATACAAATACAACGTCAGAACAACAAGCGAAAACTGCAATCGCACAAAGCAAAATAAATGAGCTGGTGGTACAGCTCTCCGATGCTTACTTTCCATTTAACAACGACCTAACGATTCAATATGGCGGTGATGACGGACCACTTTACGATCCTCAAGCTCATGTCGTGCATATTCCGTATAAATTCTATACCGACTCACTCAACTACTTTTTAAACAACGATTACCAAAAGAAGTTTGGCAAACCAGCTAAAGATGGGGCGCTTGATACTCTACTTCATACATTGTTGCATGAAGCAGGACATGCTTACGTAGCAGATCATGGGATTCCTATTCTAGGCAAAGAAGAAGATGCCGTAGATAACTTTGCGGCAGTGTTAATGCTCAACTACGTAGAAAACGGTGCCGATGCCACTATCAGCGCTGCAGATATGTTCTCCTTTGAATCCGAAGACCGGCCCGACTATTACGATTTTGCCGAGTACATCGGTGAGCATAGTTTTGATCTACAACGTTATTTCAGCACACTTTGTTTGGTATATGGTAGTGACCCAGAGAACCATGCCACGATTCTGGATGAGATAGAAGAAGACTATAGAGACGAGCAAAAAGATAAATGTGAAATGACTTTCCAACAGATCGATATGAACTGGAAACAAGTATTAGGAATACAAGAAGAGCAAAGCTGAAAACAAAGAAAGGAGTTGATATGGCGACCCAGCTCATCGTATTTTTTGATGGTACGTGCCCACTTTGCGTCAAAGAAATGCAATCTCTAAAGCATCATGACAAAGCACTAGCCATTAAGCTTATCGACATTTTCTCTCCAGAGTTTGAGGCCTACCCTGATATCGTTCCTAAAGCGGCCTCAGAGCGCCTTCATGCCTACGATACAGAAGGAAAGTTGCTTCTCGGCTTGGACGTTACTCATAGAGCATGGAGCTTGGTAGGAAAACCACATCTTTACGGATTCACACGATGGCGAATCTTCAAGCCTGTTTGCGATTGGGCATACCTGAAATTTGCTCGTAATCGCTACCAAATATCGGGCTGGCTAACTGGAAATAAACAATGTGAGCGGTGTCGGCTTGATTAGTCGACTACCGCTCAACGCTTTATTTACACTGTAAACGTTACAATTCAGCGTCTTTGCGAACTGCTTTAAGTAAAACAGACGTATCTGAACGATTTTCACCTTGCGAAGAGAGTGCTTTATATCTTTCGACCGTCTGTTCCGTCAATGGAAGTCGAATGCCCTGACGAGCCCCTTCATCCAAACAAAAACCGAGATCTTTAATCATCCAATCGATGGCAAAACCAAAGTCATACTTATCTTCATCCATGGTTTTGGCACGGTTTTCCATCTGCCAAGAACCCGCCGCACCATTTTTCAAGCAATCAACTAATGAAGGAATATCTAAACCACTCTTTTGCGCGAGTATTAACCCTTCAGACAATCCAGTTAGAACTCCAGCGATACATACTTGGTTAACCATTTTAGCTCGTTGTCCTTGACCAACAGTCCCCATCAAGACTGATGACTTACCGTAAGCATCAAATACTGGCTGCAAAGCGGTAAAAGTTGCTTGTTCACCACCGCACATGATGGTCAGCACACCATTTTCTGCGCCAGCTTGTCCTCCAGATACGGGCGCGTCCATAAAACGGACATCCGCTTTATCACACGCAGCTCCAAGCTCTTCTGCCAACTGCGCTGATGTAGTCGTATGATCAACTAGAATAGCCCCTTTCTTCATGCTCGCAATGGCACCAGAAACGGATGTGGTCATCTGTCTAACGTCATCATCGTTGCCCACACATACCGCCACCACATCGGCGTCTCTAACACAATCCGCCACTGTTTCATGATATCGACCATTGTATTCTTCGGCCCAGCGTTTCGCTTTTTCTGTAGTGCGATTAAATACGCAAACCTCAAATCCTGCTTTAGCCAAATGACCAGCCATTGGGTATCCCATAACGCCTAATCCAATAAAACTAACTTTCATTTGTACTCCTTTAATTGCTGGTGGGGTTTACCGCGGCATCCATTGTATCTGCACTAGATAAAATCGCGTCTATTAGCGATTTGACGGCCTTTGGTTGGTATTTCCTATCTTTGTACACCAAAAACGCCTGTCGGTCACTACGATAGTGCTCAGGCAGCAGATGAACTAAATTTGAGTTGCCACGCACATGGCGTAAAGGTAGTGATGCAACTCCTAAGCCTCGCTCAACTGCATCGAGTAACGCTTGGATATCATTGACAACAAGCCTAGGTTTTATCGTCATGCTTTGCTCAAGAGCGTCATCACGGTAAATCGCCAGCTTCTGACTATTATCTATGGCAAGCCAATCTAGCTCTTGTAACTGCTCAATGTGGGTAATTTGGCTACATTTTGCTAAGTACTCAGCGCTAGCAAAAAAGCCGTGACGTGCAGTAAACAGTGGTCGAGCAATGAGATCATCCATCTCACTGATGTCAAACGTAATCAACAATTCTCGATTCGTTTGTGGTTTTAGCTGATCATGGTTTAAAGCGAGATCGATGTGAACTTTAGGGTATTGTTTTAAATACCCTTCAACCACAGGTGCTACGAAAGAATGATAGAAACTGTGAGGGGCGGACAAACGTACCGTACCAGCAACCTGCTCCGTTTGCTCCGTTACATTACCTAACCCTATTTCGATCTGCTCAATACCACTGCTCAGTTGATCGAAAACAAGCTTACCAATTTCAGTCGCAGCTAATTCCCTACCCTTCTTCTCTAGTAAACGTAGTCCTAAACGCTCCTCAAGCGATGAGATACGTCTTGATACCGTCGATTGAGGCACACCCAATAGATTAGCGGTTTTTAAAACTGAGCCGTGTTCCACGACCTTACAAAACAAGTAGACGTCGTCTATATACCCAAATATGGAATCCACAATTCTAAATTACCCAATATTATCTATTTATGAATAGGTTTATACTTCTTATAACAAAAATCAACAGGAGAATAACATTGAGCAGAAAACAATTTTGGATCTCAGCCCTACTTTCATCTCTCACTATGGGAATCATGATGTCCGGTATTATCTCTGGATACAAAATGGGCTTTAGTAGCGCATGGCCACCGATATGGCTACAGAGTTTTCTTATTGCTTGGCCATGTGCTCTGTTGTTGAACCTTACGGTCTTGCCTCAAGTGAGAAACTTCGCAGCATGGATATGCACTCCAAGAAAGATCAAGAGCAAGGAAGCATGATCATGGGAAAGTACCTTGATCATGCTTCTGGAGATATCATATTCAATCGCCGTTTAGAACCGAAAAAACGGCAATAAAAAAGAGCCGACTATGTCGACTCTTTTTCTTCATAACGAGCGTATTATTGCTCTGCGTTATGGTAAACCTGCTGAACATCATCGCAGTCATCTAGCATGTCGAGGAATTTTTGGAATTTCTCAGCATCTTCACCAGCAATTGCAGTATGAGTTTGCGGTACAAACGTAATTTCTTCTACATCAACCGTTAGGTCTGGGTATTCTGCATTCAATGCCGTTTTCGCTTTGAAGAACTCAGTATGTGGTGCAAATACCGTGATGACGCCATCTTCAAGCTCAATATCAGTTACATCAACATCTGCCATCATCAGAGCTTCAAGCACCGCTTCTTCGTCGTCACCTTTGAACTGGAACACCGCTTGGTGATCGAACATGTGAGCTACAGTACCAGGGCTACCAATCTTTGCGCCAGTCTTAACAAAGCATTGACGAACATCTTGGAAAGTACGGTTGCCGTTATCTGTTAGACAGTCAACGATGACACTAACGCCACCAGGACCAAACCCTTCGTAACGTGCAGGCTGGTAATCTTCACCACCACCACCGCTAGCTTTGTCTAGTGCTTTATCGATAACGTGAGCAGGAACTTGATCCTTTTTAGCTTTAGCAATCAGGTGCTTAAGTGAAAGGTTCATTTCTGGATCTGCACCACCGTTCTTAGCAGCTACATAGATCTCTTTACCATACTTGGAATAAACTTTAATTTTCGCGCCCTGAGTCTTGGCCATTGAGGCCTTGCGCACTTCAAAACTTCTTCCCATCGGGATGTTCTCTCTAATTCATTTTAACGCGGAGGATTTTATCAAATCGTCGGTACAATTCAATTGTGAACGCCGTGAATGGCGCTTACATCACTCCCATCATTCGTTTGTATTTGTCGACACACTGTTCAAACCATGCTTGTTCAGCCTCATCCGCTATCTTTTCGAGTTGCTCGCGTATAGCTTCAGGCCCCGCTTTGGCTTCTTTTAATTGCCACACAACAAAGGAAGCTTGTTTATCAAGTTCAACTTTATTCTTTTCAGAGGGTGGGAGAAGCGACAAATTATGGGACATGGTATTTAGTCAGTTGATGTTGGCAAGGGAGCAGAATATACCATTGATGAAGTATTAAACTCAAATGAAAGGGTGTGATTTGGGATAGATAGAAAATACAAAGGGTGGCCTTAGCCACCCTATCTGGTTATCCAATATTAGTGAATCAAGCCTAGCTCTCTTGCTTCTTCGAGAGTTAGACCACTTTCTCTGATTTCCCTCAACGCTTCAATGCGACGTCTAGCTTCTGCGGATTTTCCCTGTTTCGCAGGACGTATGTTTTCTTGGACTTCTTCAGAGTGATCCCACTTACTTGTCATGGATGTCATTTCGTCATGGTCGATTGAATTAATGGACATTGTTACCTCCTGATGAACCATGTCTGAACACCTAATCTGTAGCAAACGACAATTTTGTTGTTAAGAAAAACTGAGTCAGAATGTGATAGGGGCAATAGTTCTAAACAGAAGTTTTAGAAAGCGGTTTTTAAACTTTGAAATCCATCAGCGGTGGGATTACATTTAGGAGATTCCACCTCAGAAAATCAACTTGATCGAGATCTCCTTTTTTCTCCTCTAAGCCCACACCAGATATTAGTTGTACCTCACCCAGAAATGAGGGAATCGTCGAATTTCAGACAAAAAAAAGCGAGTCCAAATTGAACTCGCCAAAATATATCAGAATGAATGTAACAATATGAGCCAATCTACTTATTTCATTAGAAAGGACAAAAGGTTGTCTATTCGGAATAAATATTAGCCAACCACACTTGTTACTTTGTCAGCTTATTGTCAGCGTTATGTGTTATTCCTAACAAGTTAGTACTAAGTGTAACAAGGGGTTAATTAGCGCTAAATAGCGACCTCATCTAGCACGCGAAATACCGTTTCATCGATATGCCCTTCGTGCACTTGTTTACACACTTTTTTACGGACGGCCAACGCTGAAATCAGTCGTTCAATCGACAAATGCTTGTTTTCTTGTCGAGAGTTATATAACTCCACAACACGACTTAGCACTTCATAGGGAATGACCTGGTCATCAACACGCAACCAATCCAGCTTCTCCATAAGCTCTGAGCACTCTTGTTTGATTGAGGCGACCGAATGCCCTGTCATGGCAGACAATGCCGTTACACTGCGTTCTAGAGCTTCTGAAGAAGTATATTTAGATAAGATGATGGTTATTTCATCCGCATTGATTTCAACTAAGTGTTTTCTCTGCTTTACTCTACGGCCCAGGTTTCCTCTTGGAGACGGTGCTTTACGCTGAATTGGCTCAAACTCACCGTCAATGATTGTCGACAGCTCATCGAGTTGCTTACGAGTTACCAACTCGTTGCGTAACGGGTTAGGTAAGGTTGGTGCCATGTTTCGCTTACCTGCATTCGTGGTTCTTGCTCTTGAGTAACGCAATACTTCTTCCACATCACAACGAATATCAACCTGATAATCTGGTAGCTTAGCATCAGGATCTATGCATTGTAGTGTCAGATGATAGCCCCATAAGTTTACATCAAATTGATCATTGCTTGTGGATCCTTCCCCTAGTTTTCTAAGCTCTCGAAGAAGATCCATCGAGAAGCGTCGCCATTCTATGTTACGCGCAAGCTTTTGATTAAGCTCTGAAAGAAGAAGAGTATCGGTATGACGTCGGGCCATACGACTTCTGAAATACGAATACAACTGAAATACCAATGTATGCTGTTTTAGAATTTCAGGTGGGAACAAGAAAAAATAGTCTCTCGTCAATAACTCTTCGTAGAACGACGGCTCCCACACCAAGATATATAAATTAGGCTTGATCTTGATCTCACCATCCGCGCCTTCACGTGGTGCCTCTTCAGATGCAGTGATCGTTCTGGCTAGAAACCTAAAACGATCACTCTTGAATCCTTCAGGCATATTTTCGCTGAGCCAACGACCTGTAAGCTCGTGCAATTGGAAATCGGTAAATTCAATTCGATCAATACTGTCACGAATGGAATCACGTGCTGGGCCACTGTCTTTTTTACCTCGAAGGGAAAGGATGTCAGTGATATATAAAGGGGTCTTGTTAGGCACATGCTTAGCATCAAGGTGATACTCTTCGTGGTGATGATCATGGTATTGCACCGTTAGCGTAAACAATGCAAACAGCGTCATAAGATCATCAACAGTCATGATATTCTTAGATGATCGAGTTTCAATCACCGCTTTTGTACCTGAAATGGATACCATCGACTTCTGATAGCTTTTACGTGTACGTGGTGGAGCGAGTGCTTGATCGATAATGCCTGCCCAGTTTGTTGGAGATACTACAAACTGATCTGCTTCATCGCGCATCGCTGGTGGCGTATAAAGCCCATGTTCATTCAACAAGCGTTTATTCACTTGTGTTTGAGCCAATGCTTTTGATTTTTTTTGCTTTTCGGATTGCTTAACCGATTCGGTTACCAGGCTGGTTGCGCCCAAAACGGATACTAATTGATTGGGATTAATAAACCGATGAAGCATCGTTTTGCCAGCGAGGCCTTCCTCAAACTTAACACCATGTTGGCTAAACAAACCAATATTTACTGCGGCTCTCAAACGTTGCTGAATAGCTGCACGAGTTAGTTTACCGTCAGTGGCGTCGATTAACTCGGTAGTTGAAACGTAACCATCTTTAGAACTGAATCCGCGTAAAGAGATAAGATTCAGCAGTTCCAAAATGCTCTTGGTCACGCCTTTGAAGTGCTGATACTGCTCAATCCAATCGACAGACGTTTCTGTCACTTCAAAAAGATGTCCGCCTTTGTGATCTCGTGGAGATCGGATCAATAATTTTTCATCGTTGCTCATGACTGGATCTATATCACACTATCCGTAAATTCGATATTGTTCCATAGAATAAAGAATAATGTCGAATAAATAAAGATCTATTTTATTGCTCTTAATAAACTGATCTTTACTGATAATACTGATCTAATATGATTAACTGATCTTATGATCTGGCACTTTTATTGATTGTAACTCTATGTTTTTTAAGGTAAAAAGTTGACAAACATTCGGACGCATGATCATAGTAATTACGAAACGATGATCATTGTTTTTCGAATGCATGATCATAGAACTCTGGAGGCATGATCATCATCTGCCCGAAAATATGATCATTAAGCTTACGGATAGATGATCATGAGGTCACCACAACTTATCCACAGAAAAAGTAGAAAAGCTGTGAATAGCTTAATGTAAATATCTTTTAAATCATAAATTTACCCCGAAAGCATGATCAAGGTGGAAGAATTGTTCTTCGTTTTAGGTAATTGATGAAGGTCATTGTTCAAATGTTACTCGAATTGAACAAGGATAAACGAACAGATGCTTTTTCATCGTTAATGGCTTTAACCCTAATATATTAGGAAGCATGATCAAGTAAGTTCATTGAATCTGTTATTGCATTTTGAATTCTGTCGTTAACCACTGAATCTCGCCACTATCCCTTATTCTATCGGGCATAGGCCGTAATTTTGTCGGAGATTTACATGCTTCCGTAGTGATAAAGTACTTGATCATTCTTCCAAGATAAATGATCGATGTAACAGGCCAATAATCCAATGTCTGTTTCTAAAACTCCCCTTGATCATGCTTCTATATTCTCGGAACTATGATCATGAGTTTTGTCTTTTTGGCGCTCTAACGTTTCTTCACTGACCAATGAATAATTATTTGTGTGCCTAAAAAGATGCTTAATTTGAAATATCTGAGATAGAAACAACAAAGTCCGTAAGTTATCCAATATTTATAATCGTTCCGAGGTGTTTTCTATTTACATTGTAAATAGGTTACGTGGTAACACTTGAAATCTGATGAGGTTTCTGTGTCTTTCACTTCATTATAACTTGGATTATTTGATGTATTTTTCATCAGCTTTGTAGACAAAATCACGATTTGGCTTTTATGTGGTCAATTTATTGTAAAAAACAACACTAAGTGAGTGGACAGCTTTTTGATGTGAATGTACGATATAGCTGTACATTAATTCATTAGGTTACTTGGTTGGAACTTAGGTATGAAAAGAGAACAAACAATAGATAATCTCTACCAACTTGCAGAACAAACTCAGCAAGTACAAGCAGATCGCATCGAAATTGTATTAGAAGAACGAAGCGATGATCACTTTCCTGCAATGTCAAAAGCAATGATGGAAACTCGTTCTGGACTGACTCGTCGTAAACTGGATGATGCCATCAGTAAGATGGAAGCAAATGGTCATCAATTTACTAAAAATAATGCCAATCATTATTCTATTTCGTTGCAAGAAGCACACATGTTGATGGATGCGGCTGCGGTACCTAAATTTCACGAACGTAAACAAAGCGCCAATAATAAACCGTGGATTATTAACGTTCAAAACCAAAAGGGTGGTACTGGTAAGTCTATGAGTGCAGTTCATCTAGCTGCCTGCCTAGCGCTAAACTTGGACAAACGCTATCGTATCTGTCTAATTGACTTGGACCCTCAAGGTTCACTTCGTTTGTTCTTGAATCCACAAATCAGTATTTCCGAACATGAAAACATCTATTCTGCGGTAGATGTAATGCTAGAGAATGTACCGGAAGGGACTGATATTGATATTGATTTTTTACGCCGCAACGTTTTGCTACCAACTCAGTATCCTAACCTAAAAACGATTTCAGCCTTCCCTGAAGATGCGATGTTTAACGCGGAAGCATGGCAAAACCTTTCTCAAAACCAATCTCTCGATATTGTTAAACTGCTAAAAGAGAAGTTGATTGACAAAATCGCGGATGATTTCGACGTCATCATGATTGATACTGGCCCTCACGTTGATCCATTAGTTTGGAATGCTATGTATGCATCTAATGCGCTGCTTATTCCATGTGCAGCTAAACGTTTAGATTGGGCTTCAACAGTCAATTTCTTCCAGCACCTTCCGACTGTTTATGAGATGTTCCCAGAAGATTGGAAAGGATTAGAATTCGTTCGTCTGATGCCGACCATGTTTGAAGATGATAATAAAAAGCAAGTGTCTGTCTTAACAGAGATGAATTACCTACTTGGCGACCAAGTTATGATGGCGACAATTCCTCGTAGTAGGGCATTTGAAACTTGTGCAGATACCTACAGCACAGTATTTGATTTAACGGCTTCTGACTTTGAAGGTGGTAAAAAAACGCTGGCGACAGCACAAGACGCAGTACACAAAAGTGCACTAGAGTTAGAAAGAGTGCTTCACAGCAACTGGTCATCATTGAATCAAGGGTAACGTTATATGGCTATTAAAACTTCTGAACTTAACGCTAAGCTTTTCGGAAAAGCGAATAAGAGACGTGCAACTACCCCTCAGGAAGCGCAAACCGCAGCCAAGGAACAAGCCCAATACATTGAGTTATCAGTTGCAGGGGAGGAGCTAGTTTCATTTGAACTTGTGCGTATTCCTGCGAATGAAGTTGAATCGAAGACGTTCGTATTTGAAGAAAATGCACGTGAACAATCATTCTTAAACGAGCACGCACTCTCTGATGTGCTGGCAACTTTAAGAGACAAAGGGCAACAGTATCCAGCTGTTGGTCGCCGTCAAAAAGACGGAACCATTGAAGTTCTTGATGGTAGCCGTCGTCGTATGTCATGTATTCTGGCTCAAAAAGAGTTCTTGATTTACGTTGCTGAAAACATCAATGGCGACCATGCTAAATTCTTGTCTGATGTTGCGAACGCCCATAAGCCGCTGTCTCTATATGAAAAAGGTAAAGAGATGCTAGCTAAGCTTGAAAGCGGTGAAGCTGAAGACCAAAAAGCGCTAGCGAAAATGTTTCAATGTAGCGAAGCACTGGTAAGCGGAGCTCTAAAAGCTGCAGACTTGCCACTAGAACTTCTTCAAGCATACCCTAACGTGAGTGATTTAGGGCGTCCAACGATTGTGCGTCTACATAAACAATTTAGCGAGCTTGATGGTGACCAACAAAACCAATTGATTGAGCGTTGTCACCAGAATGAAGGTTACGTGTGGCAGAAAAGTCGTGCTCAAGGTGTTGCACGCATTACCAAAGATGTTTCGGAAACTCTAGAGAACTGGATGCACGAACTCGCGCCACCTAAGAGAGCTAAAGTCGCGAAAATTGATCTCGTTAAGGGACGGGCTAGTTACACTCGCAAAGGTCCAAATTTAGCACTCAACCTTAAAAAGGTCGATGACCAAACAATGGATGAAATCCTAGAGTTCATAAAAACTAAGATGAACTAAATAACTTTCAAAATACCTCGCCATAGCGAGGTATTTTTTTGTGTTAATATTGTGGTAAGTCCCCACAGCAATGATACCCATGACGGCTTTATTTTCCTCACAGCTTCATCTTCTCGAGCAACAACATGCAATAGCGGATGAGCGCTTTCAACGAAGTGCGCTCATTTTAGAAGGCTCACTGGCATGGCAGCATGAATTGATTGAGCAATTCTCGATGCGCTTTCCTAAAGACTCTAAGTTTCAGCTAGGAGAAGAATCTATCGGCTCTCTAGACGCTATTCCGGTTAAACAAGGAAAACGTCTACTAGGAAGGGAAGTTAAGCTACTCGTCGTGACGCTTAGCGATGATTTTGATGCTAATAGTTTTAATGCTGCACTTGGTGCGCTCGTAGGAGGCGGTGTACTCATTCTGCTAAGTAATGAAAGTGATGTACATCCTTGGTTAGAGCGACACCTCGCTTTGCTACCTCGACTGAAACAATCAAGCCGTAACCTGATTAATGATTTGGCTTATTGGCAAAATCAACACCAGGCGCGTGAGAGTAGCAATATTTATGTAGAGCAAAACGAAGCCATCGAGGCCATCGAGCGAGTCCTTACGGGACATAGAAAACGTCCTTTGGTTATTACTGCCGATCGAGGGCGTGGCAAAAGCAGTGCCCTCGGATTAGCGGCGGCAAGAATAGCCGATTCACGTCCGTGTCGAATCCTGGTCACTGCGCCAAGCAAAGCTGCTGTTCAGCCTGTATTTGATTTCAGTCAGATAGAACAAAGCGCTTCGTCATCTATTGAGTTTGTTTCGCCAGATGAACTGATAAAGTCAATGCCTGTCTGCGATTTATTGTTTGTCGACGAAGCCGCAGCGATTCCAGTTCCACTCTTGAAAACCATTGTTGCCCATTACCATCGTCTAGTTATCAGTTCGACTGTTCACGGTTATGAAGGATGTGGAAGAGGGTTTAGCCTTAAGTTCCTTCCTTGGCTCCAAAAGGAACGTAAAGGAACCAAACTACATCATATGCAGCAGCCGATTCGATGGGCCCAAAACGATGCTTTAGAGAAGTGGTGCGCCGGTGCGTTTCTATTACAAGCTGAGCTAACACAGTTGGCAAGTGACGTTAAGTTTGATTCGTTTGACTCAAAGCGTTGGTCTTTTTCTTCAGTGGCAACAAATGATTGTAGCAATAATGAATCAATATTGTCTGAAGCCTTTGCTTTACTCGTTAATGCGCACTACCAGACTTCTCCTAACGATCTGATGTTATTGCTCTCGTCAAAAACAATGACGCTTTATACCATGAGTTACGATGGTCAGGTTGTCGGCGCTGTTCTCTTAAATAGGGAAGGGGATTTGTCTCTTGATATCGTAGAGAGAGTCCAACTAGGGCAGTCTCGTCCGCCGGGTAACTTGGCGCCAGTTGAGCTAGCTAATCACCTTGCTCTATCAGAGCCAGCAACGCAACGTTGTGGCAGAGTGATGCGAATAGCGGTTCATCCTCTAGTACAATCCTCTGGTGTCGGTTCTGAGATGCTGCGTCGTTTGACACTACTAATAGGTGATCAGGTAGATTATCTTGCCACCAGCTTTGGAGTGACGACAGAGCTGTTTAGATTCTGGCAAAGCAACCAATTCGTTCCGCTTAAACTGGGTAGTGCTAAAGATAAAGCCAGTGGTACCTATAGCCTTACTTTGGTATTGCCAACATCTAAAAATAGTGAAGATTGGCTTTCTCAAGCTAAACAACAGTTCAGCCGAAATCTGGTTTATCAATTGAGATCGGTCAATCGGGATATTCATCCATCGCTTGCATGGTTATTGTTTTCTACCTCAATTATAGAGAGAAGCGCTGGGTTGCCATCGAAGCTCGCCATTCTGTACTCAAGAGGTGGCAACTCATTGGTTTCCAGCCGTAGCGATTTGTTCGACTTCATGGTGTCTCTCGCAAATGCCTCAGTAGATGTTGATAGTCCGATTGTCACGGCCGTCGTGTTGCAAGAATGGTCTTGGGAACACGTTGTCCATCAATTGAGTCTAGCGGGACGTAAACAAGCTGAAACTCAATTCAGGCTGGAACTCTGTTCACTCATCGAACGTTTACAGTGTAAATTGACTTAAACTTCTCTTGCCTTGGATTTACACTGTAAACAAAGCCACCGACGTTTACAGTGTAAATTGCCAGAATCCTGTTTTTACACTGTAAATCCTCTTCAAACTCAAATTCAGTTCTCTCTCACCTACCACACGTTCATAGTTGAATCAGAGTCAAAGAACCAACCGAATTACCGTGACGCCAACCGGAGTTTTCGATATTGAACATAGTCTCACTACTGAGACTACATTAAGATAATTAAAATTGTTGAAGCATGATCACATTGTTCAGTTTGAGCTTGTGTAATGAGCATAAGGAAGTGTCTAGCCATCATGTGGAAAAGTGTTCTCAAAATATCGTCAAATGGTAATGAAGTTATTGCCCAATTACCGAGTGAGTATGAGCAAGGTCTGGCATTAGAAGCCTCTTTGCTAAACAACATGTTGGGTGAGCTTAATGCTCAGCATTTCTTTCTTGACGAATCTGCTGTCAATCAATTCATAAAGTGTGCTGCAAGTGCAAAAGGTGAAGCCTTTTCCGGCATCACTATTGCCCAAATTAAAGATGCTAGCGCTGAAGTGATACTAACCGAGCAAGATATGATTGCTAGTATTAAAGTCACTGGAGCATACGGCGGTAATCCACTTCAGCCTAATGACATCATCAAATCACTCACAGAATCCAGAGTAGTTAAAGGGCTTAACAAAAAAGCGTTAAAGAAAGTACTGCTACTCAGTCGTCAACTTAAAGCTGGTGAGAGCTATACCCAACCTGTGGCGATAGGAAAAAGGCCGAAAGAAGGTAAAGATGCGCAGTTTATTCCGCTAGTAGCTGACCCTAAAAAGCGTGTACTCAAACCGCAAGCTACCGGCGATGGAGACAAAGTAGATATGCGTGATTTAGGAGCCATTGTTACGGTAGGTGAAAATGAGCAAGTGATGAAGCGAATACCGGCCATCAAAGGTGAGAATGGATTCACAGTCACTGGAGCCATCATCCCTCCTAAAGCAGTCAAAGACAATCCGCTTAAACCGGGAGCAGGGACCAAGTTCTCGGCTGATAACCCGAATACATTGTTGTCTACGATGTCAGGAATGCCGGTAATTAAATCATCGGGTGTCGAGATTGATGAAGCCCTTTGCTTGAGTAAAGTGGATATATCCACCGGACATATCAAATTTAAGGGCAGTGTGGTGATTTCTGGAAATATTGAACCCAATATGGAAGTGACAGCGACAGGGACTATTACTGTTGGGGGATTTGTTGAGTCGGCAATTTTGAAGTCGAAAGGGGATATCATCGTGAGCAAAGGTATCATCGGACATAATGTTGATGATGGCGAACCCAAATCTTGTCTCATTGAGTCTGGCGGCGATGTTGTCGCTAATTACGCTCAGTTTGCCAATATCAGCTCACAAGGAGATATTCACTTTACGGTGCATAGTTTAAACAACGACATCGTGTGTGGCGGTGATTTACTAGTGACTGGCGCAGGGAAGAAACAAGGGATTTTAAGTGGTGGAGAAGCGATAGTCGGTGGCAAAGTGGTTTGTAATCAACTCGGTGTGGAAGGTGATACTGCCACCTACATAAAAGCTTTTGCGCAGTTCCAAAATTACCAAGATGGACTAGAACAATTGCAACTACGTTATACCGAGCTTCAAGAAAGTAAAATGAAAGCAATCCGACGCGAAATAGAGCTTAAGAAGGTTCCTAAGTCAGCAAGAACGGAAGAACAGAATAAAGAGCTCGAAGCATTAAATAGTTCAAACACCGAAGCGTTAGATGAACTCAATGCTGAAAAAGAGAGATTGGAGCTGGAGCTGTTTGCTAAGTTAGAGCTCAATACGGTAGAGTCTTTGGTTCAAACTCACACACGTGTAACCGTCGCGTTTGACGAAGAAAAGGTGACGACAAAAAATACGCACGGCCCTGCATCATTCAGCTTTAATAAGCATATTATCCATTTTGCTCCAAAGCTAAAAGAAGAAGACCTTGCAGTTTAGAACCAAGTTTTTGTTAGCCTAGACTATGACTTAGGTGCTTTGCTTCCACAGCAAAGCACCATTTCCTTGCTGAGCCAATATATCGTCAGGATTTCTTAGCCGACAGCGACTTAGCGAGAGGCAACCACAACCAATGCACTCCCCAAGCTCGTCTCTAAGTTTGGTCATTAGCCAAATTTTCTCATCTAATATGCGCTTCCAGTTTTTTCCCATAGATTCCCACTCTTCTTGAGAGGGGGCTCTCTGAATAGGGAGCACCGACAATGCCTCTTTAATCTCTTCCAGACTTAGCCCGAGTTGCTGTCCTGTTTTAATAACTGCTATACGCCTCAAGACTGAGCTGTCATAGCGACGTTGATTCCCTTGGTTTCGCCAACTAGAAATCATTCCTTTCTGCTCATAAAAATGCAGTGCTGACACAGCAACTTCCGCACGCTTTGCTACCTGACCGACTGATAATTCCATTTTATTCTCCTTTACACTCAGTATAGCTTGACCTCAAGTAATGTTGAGGTTTTAGCATTGAAGCAACTCACAAACATAAAGGAATGATGATGAAAAGGACTTCGCTGCAACATCTCTCTGCACTGCTGTTCGATGGTATCGCTTCAGGGATGATGTTAATGGCGCTCCCATGGAGCATCTTGACGCAAGGAAACAACAGTACATTCTTGGCTATACTCACGTTATGTTGCACGGCGTTATCGTTCTTTGCGACCCCATTCTTTGCTACTGCTATTGACCGCTTTTCGCGAAAGCATATCTTAGCACTGGTCCAACTATTACAGGCGCTAGCTGCATTACTCGTTGTTTTTACTTGGTATATTGAACCGAATGCAGTTTGGTCCCTTGCTGTTGCTCAACTGGTTTTTTGGTTAACTAACGATCTTGCATGGGGGACAAACGGTGCATTCACACAAGAACTCTATAAAAAATCAGATTATGCAAAAATCTCTGGACAACAAGAGATCGTCCTACAGATGACCACCCTGACTGCAGGCGGCTTAGGCGTATTGTTATTGGAACTGTGGTCAATCGAGTACTTTGCCTTGCTGGCCATGTTACTTTCTGTCAGCGCTATGATTTGCTATGCCAGTATCCATTGCAAACCAAAGCAACGCGAGACCAAGCATGTATCTTTTACGACACAGCTGAGCGAATCTAAAGCCATATTTTCACGCTCACCGATGTTTTTCTTGTTTGTTGCTCTGTCCTGTCTGAGTTACCCAATGATGACTTACTTGGCTAAGTTGGTGCCTATCTATTTTTCCGAGCAAAACATTGAAGGTCATTGGTTTGCTTGGTGGCAAATAAATTATGGTTTAGGCGCGATGTTATGCGGAGTTATCATTACGCAGCTACTGATTCGTTTTCGACAAGAACAACTAATGATTGTCAGTGTTGTCGGGTTAGCGGTGTTATTGAGTGTACTAGCTAGCTCGATGTCAGCACTTAGTCTCGTTATTTTTGCGTTATTTATTGGCTTATTCAATGCGACCAATCGAATCGCTAGAGTAAATAAGCTGCATGAAACGATTGATAATAGAGTTCGAGGCAGAGTAGATGGTGGAATGAAGTTATTCTCTACTTTTGTTCAAAGTATGAGTTATGTTCTTATCGCCTATTTGACTCACTACGATCTTACGGAGCTTGGGTTTGCGGTGGCCGCCGTTGTGATGATGTTAGCCGCTTTGGGTATGTTGTTATTGTATAAAGATAAAAATAATACTCATACGTTACAAAGCTATTGAGGTTTTGCCGGTAATGGCGTTGGGACAGGCTGCGCTGCTTCTTCGGGTTTGGATATGGTAATACTACGGATGAATCGACTGAAGTAGAGTTCTTTTACCAGCTCGTCGCAGCGTTCAGTTGTTAGATTGCGTTTCCACTGCTCGCTGCTCACGGAGATGCGAGTTTGATTGGTTGCTCGATAGCCGTTGGCAACTTCGCATAGCTCTATTGTGTCCATGTTATTAGGGTAAGTATTAACTGATGAGGAGCGAAGGCCAAGCTGATTCATTTGATATGACGAACAGCCCGTCATGATGAGGAAGGCGAAAGATAACAGTGCTTTTATTCTCATAGCAGTTAGTGGTTTGTCCTAGGTTTGTGCGCAAGCGCTCATACTAAACACTATTTGAGACAGATAAAGAGAAGTTTTAAACACAGGTCACCTAACAGCAAAAATTAACACTCCTCAGACATTTAGACGATCTATACTGGACGGAATTTATCGTGTTGCGGTAGTGACGTTTCTGAAAAATGAGGAGAATAGGGATGATGGATTCTATCAGCGTAGATGTAGTTGTACTCGGTGGTGGACCTGGAGGTTATACCGCAGCTTTTCGCGCGGCTGATCTTGGACTGTCTGTATGTCTAGTAGAGAAGCAAGATACTTTGGGTGGCGTGTGTGTAAACGTAGGCTGTATACCATCCAAAACCTTATTGCATGCAGCGGCGTTAATTGAACATGCCCAGCATGGAAAGCAAATGGGTATCGCATTTGGTACTCCAAGCATAGACATTGACGGTTTACGATCTCACAAAGAAAACACGATATCAGAGCTGACGAAAGGAATTGCCAACCTAGCAAAAGCTCGCAAGATAACACGCGTTCAAGGTGTTGGTCAGTTTACCTCACACAATGCACTGTCAGTGGTTGGTGAATCAGAAACGCAAATCTTGTTTAAGCATGCCATTATCGCAACCGGATCACATTCAGTATCACTTCCTATCGCGCCTAATGATCCGAGGATTTGGGACTCTACCGACGCACTAGCGCTGACGACGATTCCTAACAAACTGCTGATCATTGGTGGCGGGATTATTGGTCTAGAAATGGCACAAGTGTATTCAGCACTGGGATCGCAGATCACTATTGTCGAGGCACAAGAGCAAGTGATTCCTGCAGCAGATAAAGACATTGTTCAACCTTTAGTTAAATCGGTTAAGAAGCGCTATCAAATGTTGACCAAGACGTTGGTGACTGGCATTGAAGCGGGTACTGATGCTATCACGGTATCTTTTGACGGTAAGAAAGCACCAGAAAGCGAGTGTTTTGATGCTGTATTAGTGGCTGTTGGGCGCAGGCCAAACACGTCCAACTTAGGGTTGGGTTTGCTAGGCATTGAGGTTGATAAACAGGGGCTTATTCCTGTGAACGACAAGATGCAAACCAGCGTCCCTAATATTTTTGCTATCGGTGACATCGTCAAAGGACCGATGTTGGCTCACAAGGCAACACACGAAGGCAAGGTGGCCTCAGAGGTTATCGCTGGTATGGATTCAACTTTTCATGCTGTAGCCATTCCATCGGTGGCATACACCAGTCCGGAGATCGCTTGGGTCGGTGTGACAGAGAAGGAAGCTAAGCAGCAAGGTATAGAATTTCAAACAGGCAAAGTGCCTTGGTTGGTCAGTGGTCGAGCTCAGAGTGTTGGGGCGACGAATGGCGTCACCAAAGCGCTTTTCTGTGCCGAAACAGGTACGCTTTTAGGTGCAGGGATTTGTGGAGAAAATGCTGGGGAACTCATTCACGAAGCAGCTGCGATGTTAGAGTTAGGGGGGCGTGCTAAAGATATCGCTCACACTGTTCATGCTCATCCTACATTAGCAGAAACCTTTGCCTTTGCTGCCGAATTGGTTGAAGGCTCTATGACCGATATGTTGCCTCCCCGCAAGAAATAACCAATATCGAACGTCTTGTTACCAAGAGATGATGCCCACTTGTTAAAGCAAGGGGGCATCATTGGAGAGTAGGTTGTTTTTAGTATTATCCTTGTGTCACTTGCAATACAATTTTCCCGATATGGCTTTTCTCTACAAATTCCCGTTGTGCCTGTTTGATATCTGATAATGCAAACACTTTCCCCACCAGTGGTTTTATTTGTGAGTGTTCGATTCGGCTGATTAGGTTTGGAAATACCTCATCTTCGAGCCCAGTACAGCCGAAAAAAGACAGATCTTTTAGATACAGTGTTCGAACGTCGAGTTCGACCATCGCGCCACCAATAGCACCAGAGACGGCATAGCGGCCTTTGGGTTGTATCACTTCAAGTAACTCTGGCCATTGAGGACCTGCAACGAGATCAACGACAACACTAACGCTGTTTCTACCCAATGTATCCACCAAGCTTTCACCACGTGATACCGTTTTATCGGCACCGATATCAAGTAAGGCTGATGCCTTCGATTCACTAGTTACTGCAATCACCTTAGCACCACGTGCTTTCGCCAACTGCACTGCAGCAGAACCTACACCGCCCGATGCGCCAGTGACTAAAACAGTATCATTAGCTGTGACTGATGCTCTGGTGAGCATGTTTTCTGCGGTTGAGTAAGAACACGGAAAAGAGGCGAGCTCAATGTCGCTGTAGCTTGAATTTACACTGTAAGCCTGGCGAGAATCCACTACGGTATATTCTGCAAAACCACCATCACACTCAGAGCCAAAGTACCAGAAGTGATCAAGGCGTTCTCCATCGGCGTACCGAAGGCAAGGATCAATGAGCACGCGTTCGCCAATTCGAGCATCGTCAATATGCTCTCCTACAGCGATAATATGACCACAAACGTCCGCACCTTGAATTCTTGGTAGAGAAAGAGCATTGCCAGACCAGCCTGCGTCTTCACTATCGTTATCGCCCTTGGAGTACCAGCCAATACGAGTGTTGATATCGGTGTTGTTTACGCCTGCGGCGCTGACTTTAATGAGAACTTCATTAGCAGCTGGTTTAGGAACCGCGATGTCTGATTTAACGACAAGTTGTTCTAAGTCACCGTGCCCAATGAGCTGAACGCCAGTCATAATTGAACTCATGTGTGGTTTCCTTTTTTAGTTGTTTGATGTTGTCGCTGTGAATAGTGCGTTGACTGCCGTTTTAGCTGCACTCACGGCAGCTTCTCCCAGGATAGGGTAAGCGGCCGTGATACCTTCATGAAGTACATATAACGCCTGACTTAGATCTTCACGACCACTTATCTGCGCCAATTGTTGAATTACCGCATGTTTATAGGTTTCAACAGCGGAGTGAATTTCTGCATTGTCAGGAAATGCCGCTAGAGCATTTGCAGAAAGACATCCTTTTGGTGCGTTCTGCCTCATCCAGTGACTAAGCGTATCAAACGCCGATAAGGTGGCCGCTAAGCCAGGGGCACTGCGGCAGCTTTCTAGTAACGATAGGTAACGTTGATGACGATAATCCAGCGCTCCCACGACCATATTTTCTTTAGAAGGGAAATATTTATAAAGCGTTCGCATACTGACACCAGAAAGTGCTTTTAGCTCAGCAACACTCGGTTCTGCAAACCCTTTTTGCGCAAAAGCACGTTCCAGGTTCTCGGCTATTTGTTGTTGGGGCATCGTAAAACCTATGGGTAGAATGTTTGTACTACCTATAGGGTAGAATAATTGTTCTACACCTGTCAATCATTATCACGCTTAACAAATAATGTTTATTTTTATAACAAACATGACTTTGGTTATAGAAAAATAAGGCTCGTGTTGATTTATCTTATCCGACCAGTTATCGTTTAACTAACAAGCTGTTAACATGAGGTGGTCGGCATGCATTTCGATGAATTATTAGAAAAAGCTAAGCAATGTGCTCAAACTGGAGAGCATATGGCCATTCCATCTTCTTGGGGTCAAGGCAGAACGGTGTTTGGTGGCTTATCCGCCTCTCTGTTGTATACCATCATGCAATCCCAAGTTAATGGTGAGCGTGTATTGCGTTCATTGAACACCAATTTTGTTGGTCCGCTGCTTGTCGATGTGCCTTTCACATTTGAAGTCGAAGTGTTACGTGAAGGAAAAAGCGTGTCTCAGATGAGTGCTCGATTGATTCAAAATGGTCAGGTTGCTGTTTTTCAGCAAGGGTGTTTTGGGGCAGATCGCGACTCGAATATTAGTGTTAACAACAACGATAACCACATCATGCCACTGCCGGATGAACTATCTAGATTTCCTGATGTGGCTCAAGGTGCCCCTAATTATACCTCCCATATCGATCTTGCTTTGGCTAGAGGTCACCTACCATTTACTGCAAGTAAAGACTCACATACTTGGGGTTGGATGCGATTCAAGCAAGCTCCAAAACAGATTACAGATGCACATCTTATTTGTTTGGTCGACGCATGGCCTCCAGGTGTACTGCAAATGATGTCAACGCCGGCGCCTGCCAGCAGCATGATGTGGAACTTGGAATTTATCCATCCTCACCAACCTGTTGAACCAGAAGATTGGTTTGCTTACCAATCTCATACTCGTCAGGCGGCTCAAGGGTACGCTCATGCTCAGGCCAATATATGGAACAATAGAGGTCAGTTGGTGGCAGTCAGTCGTCAGAGCATCGCAATCTTCGATTGATAACAAAAAGACATAACTAGGAGAGACACGCTCTCCTAGTGCTAATAAATTATCTTTATGGCTTCAACGATAGCGTTTTGGTCATTCGAGGCTTTGGTTACTATATCCGCACAGTTTTTAAGTTTCTCGGTCGCATTATTTACCGCAATGCCAAGTCCTGCACACTGCAACATAGATAGATCGTTGTCGTTATCGCCTATTGCCACAACATCTTCAAGCTTAATGCCTAACGAAGTGGCTAGGCGTGAAAGCATGGCGCCTTTACTATTGCCTTTTTTGTTAAAGCCAATCCGGTTAAACCAGGATTGTTCGTAGCTGAAATTTTCATAAATCAGCGGGTCAGAGATAAAGGCATCAATATCATTTGGACTACCTTCTGTTACGAACGTCCAGACATGCTTGCAATCGCTCAGCGCGCTCGCGAAATCAGTAACACGCTCTATTTTGGGCTGGATGTTTGGCTCGAGCGTGGCGCCCCATGACTCCAATTTTGAGATGTAATTAGCGGGATGTTGGTAACAAAGCAAGATTTTGTCGTCAGCATAAGCAATCAGATCGAGAGACTCAGACTGAGAAACAAAGTGCGCCGCTCGCTGTTTGTCTATAGGCTCAGCAAAAGTAATTTGTTGGTTTTCGAACTGGTAGACATAAGAGCCATTACAACAGATGGCCGGAGTGTTCAATTGCAGCAGTTGGTGATAATAGGCGACGGTGGTGTGGTGGCGACCTGTCGTTAAGATGATGTTTGTTGTTGAAGCTATGGAGCGGATTATTTGCTGGGTTTGGGTATCAATCTCCCCTTGTGAATTGAGTAGCGTTCCATCTAGATCAATGGCGATGAGCTTATACTTCATGTTGTACCTCAACTTGATGAGGTTGCAAACCAATCGCTGTTGCGGCATTGATTAGCGCGCTCATTGTCATGAACACGCGAGGGGTGAGATCGCGTCCTGTTTCTAAGAAGCTGTTGACTCCCCATTTTGAGCTCATAATCAGCAGATAGTAGCCCCTTGCCGTGCGAGGTTTAAGGGCTATTGCCCCTTCAATATCACCTCTTGCAAAATGATGTTTGAATTCCTTTAGCAGCATTCAGATGTTCCTTTCTTCAGATAAAAAAAGGGGCGAATATCGCCCCCGGTTCGCCTTATAGGAATGCTTTATATGGAAGCTCCGGCTCATTTTTGAAGATGTCTTTGAAGCCGCGGAAATGCTGGTAGTGCATGCGACCTTTATCTGTTGGATAGGTGTATTTACCACCGACTTGCCAGAAGAAAGGTGCAAAACTGTACTGCAGACGGTCTTTCTTCATATTCCAAAGTACTTCGATTTCTTTAGGATCGTTTTGGAAGTTAGCCCAAATATCGTGGTGGAACGGCATGACTACCTCACAGTCTAAAGATTCAGCTGCGCGAAGGATGTCAGATGACGTCATTTTATCGGTGACACCGCGAGGGTTTTCACCATAAGACAATAGGGCTACATCTATTTGGTACTCGTTACCGTGTGCTGCGTAGTAGTTTGAATAGTGTGAATCACCTGAGTGGTATACGCTACCGCCTGTGGTCTCAATCAAGTAGTTTACAGCGCGTTTATCCATACCATCTAGGATCTCTTTATCATACGAAGAAGTACCTTCTGGCAGAGTTACTAGAGCAGTGCGGTCAAATGAGTCCAAAACGCGAATCTTCATATCGCCCACTTCAAGAACGTCACCTACTTTTGCCACGATACAACGATCTTCTGGAACACCCCAGCCCATCCAAAGGTCAACACACGCTTGTGGGCCAATGAATTTTACATGATCGCCACAGTTCTGTAGTACCGCCGCGGCCACGTTAACGTCGATATGATCGGCGTGATCGTGAGAGGCCATAACTGCGTCGATATCTTTGATCGCAAAGGGATCAAGTGGGAAAATTGCTGTACGTAAGTTTGGTTGAAGTGCTTCAACACCACCCATACGCATCATTTGGTGCTGGTTTTTCATGAACTGGTTCTTTTGTGTTTTTTTACCAGTACCACACCAGAAATCGATAGTAACGTTAGTATTGCCTTCACTCTTAAGCCAAATACCCGTACAGCCTAACCACCACATTGAAAATGTGTTTGGCTCTACGACAGTATTTTCAATCTCTTCATTTAGCCAAGTACCCCACTCAGGGAAAGTGCTTAAAATCCATGATTCACGAGTAATTTCATTTACGTTGCTCATAACAATACCTTTTATTTCAATAAATTGGTCAAATTTTGGATGTAGGGTGCCTAGCACCTCTTTTTGCAAAGAGGTACTTGGGTATTTTTTCTGGACTTGGTTAGTTAATTATTTACACGAGAAGCACTTCGGTGCCGTTACTTCTTATTGCTTCTATCACTTCTGGGTTGGCATCTTTGCCAGTAATCAAGATATCTATTTTGTCTGCTGGGCAGAAAAGCATGCCAGTGCGATTACCTATTTTCGAGCTATCTACCACAACAACGAGTTTGTCGATCTGTTCTACCATTTGCTGCTCAGATACTGCGGTTAACATATCCGCTTTGTACAAACCGTTTTCAGTGAGCCCTTTACCACTGGTAAACATCCAGTGGCCGGCGTATCCGCCTAAAGAGTTTGGTGACGGATTAAGAAATATGTTCTGTGCTTTGTTGTATTGCCCGCCAATAATGATGACATCTTCATGATCCTCATTAATTAAATAGCTGGCGAGTGGAAAATAGTTTGTCACTATTTGCACATCTTGCTGGCATAGCTCTTGTCCTAATAAGAAAGCTGTTGAACCACAGTTAATCACAACGCTATCGCCTGGTTGACACAAGGAGGCTGCTTTCACTGCAATGCGTGATTTTTCGTGGTAATGATCGGTGGTATCAATATTGAGCGGGCTCCAAGCCTTACGCTTAATCTCAATACGTTCAGCACCATTTCTTACTTTTTTTAATTTACCTAGCTCATCTAGTTTTGCGATATCACGTCTGGCGGTTGCAGGCGAAACATCGAAGTTCTCGATGATGTGAGCCACATTGATGACTCGCTTTTCATCAAGTAGAGACAAGATTCCATCATGTCTTTGTAATTCATTCATGGTTATCACCTTAATTTGTCATCAAGTGATTACTTGGTGATTATTTTTGATTTGTAATGATTCTATTTTGCTCAGGGCTGACTGTCAAATTCTCTCGCCCTAAAAGTGCTAAGTAAATCACTAAAAATAGTTAAACTATTGATATTAAACAGTTTGTTGTTTTTGTGTGTGATCGTGTTGGCAAAAATACAGTTTATAGAACGCGAAAATTGATAAAAATCAAAATAATCATAAATGAGCATTGAATGATTACTTATGATTGGTAATGTTTGTGTTGTGAGCAACTACTGAACAGAACATCAGTGAACGACACGGACAATCTCTGACCTACACATAAATATAAAACATTACCAAGGGGCAAGAATATGGAGTTTCTATACGACATCTTCTACATATTTTACAGTCAAGTAATGACCAAAGCGCCGCTGCTACTGGGTCTGGTAACTTGTATTGGTTACTGGCTACTCAGACGTGACGGCACCACCATCATCAAAGGTACAATCAAAACTATTGTCGGCTTTATGCTGGTACAAGTCGGGGCGGGAACCTTAGTCGCAGGTTTCAAACCCGTAATTGAAAAACTCTCTGAGTTCCACGGACTCACCGGTTCGGTCATTGACCCATACACATCAATGATGGCTACCATGGAGACGATGGGTGATAACTACTCATGGGTAGGCTATGCCGTTCTTTTAGCACTCGGCATCAACATTCTACTAGTTCTTTTCCGCCGCTATACCGGTATTCGCACTATCATGCTTACTGGACATATCATGTTCCAACAAGCGGGTTTGATCGCAGTATTCTACTTCGTGCTTGGTGCTAGTATGTGGGAAACGATCATCTATTCAGCAATTCTGATGGCGCTGTATTGGGGTATCTCCGCCAATATCATGTTTAAGCCAACAGAAGCCGTCACCGGTGGCGCTGGGTTCTCAATTGGTCACCAACAACAGGTTGCTTCTTGGATTGCTACCAAAGTGGCACCAAAACTGGGTGACAAAAATGATAGCGTTGACCAATTAGAACTGCCTAAATGGTTGCACATATTCCACGATAGCATCGCGGCAACAGCGATCGTGATGACGGTTTTCTTCGGTATTATCCTTCTTTCATTTGGCCTCGATAACCTACAAACCATGGCTGGAAGCACGCACTGGACAATCTACATCCTTGAGACTGGTCTTAAGTTTGCGGTAGCGATTCAGGTTATTGTTGCCGGTGTTCGTATGTTTGTCGCTGAGCTGTCAGAAGCTTTCAAAGGTATTTCTGAGCGAGTAATTCCAAACGCGGTATTGGCAATTGACTGTGCGGCTATCTACGCATTCTCTCCAAACGCAATGGTATTTGGTTTCATGTGGGGTGCGATTGGTCAGTTCGTCGCGGTTCTTGCGATGTTAGCGTTTGATGCGCCAATCATGATCATTCCTGGATTCATTCCAATGTTCTTCTCTAACGCAACGATCGGTGTATTTGCTAACCACTTCGGTGGCTGGAAAGCGGTAATGAAGATCTGTTTCGTAATGGGCATCATCGAAGTTGTGGGTTCGGCTTGGGCTATCCACTTATTCACCCAACAAGGCACTGAGTTCAGCGGCTGGATGGGTATGGCGGACTGGGCGTTAATTTTCCCACCAATCATGCAAGGTCTATCTGCATCTAACTTGTTCTTCTTCGTTCTTGTCGCGCTATCTGGTGTGTACATGTTCTACGCATCACGTGCATTGCGTGCAGAAGAAGATGCTCAAGGTACGGTAACGGTTACAGAAGAACCAGAAGTGATTGAAGCTGTAGCTAAAGCGGTAGAAGCCAGCGACGGTGTACGTCCAGTAAGCATCCTTGCTGTGTGCGGTAACGGTCAAGGTTCATCAATGATGATGAAGATGAAGATTGGTAAGTATCTTGAGAAGAAAGGCATACCCCACGTGATGGATTCATGTGCCGTGTCTGACTACAAATCGAAACTCGCATCTACCGACATCATCGTGTCATCTAAGCACCTTTCTGCTGAGATGGATCCAGGCGATGGCAAGTTTGTGCTGGGTGTACAAAACATGCTTAACCCAAATTCATTTGGTGATGAGCTACTCGACATCATAAACACCAACTTCGCAACACAAAAATAATAACGACACACCAAAAAGGGCCAGCGTAATGGCTGGCCCGATGAAGGAGATAAATCATGGCTCTGAAGCAATCCCTAATCGAAAACAACTCTATCAAATTGCACGCTCATGCGGGTGATTGGCGTGAAGCGATTACCATTGGTACCGACATGCTTATTGCCTCTGGCGCTATCAAGCCCTCTTACCATGAGGCCATCATCAGTAGTGTAGAAAAATTAGGTCCTTACATCTGTATCGCTCCGAATCTTGCACTTCCTCATGCGAGACCAGAAGACGGTGTGATTAAAACCGCGTTTGCACTAGTGACTCTGAACACGCCAGTCTATTTCGAAGGTGAAGATGAGCCTGTCGATGTGTTGATTACTTTAGCGGGTAGTTCGTCTGATGAGCATATGGAAGGCTTAATGGAAGTTACCCAGGTACTCGATGATGAAGACAGTGAAACGGGCGTTGATCTCGATAAATTGCGCCGCTGCCAATCAAAAGAAGACATCTACCGCGTTATCGATGAAGCCTTAGCCGCTGAGATGGCTTAACGGAGGCGTTATGTATCAAGCACTAAAACAACGAGTTCTCGCTGCCAATCTCGCATTACCAAAATATGGACTAGTGACGTTTACTTGGGGCAATGTCTCTGAAATTGACCGCGAACGTGGCGTCATTGCGATTAAACCATCTGGCGTTGAATACGATGACATGAAGGTGGATGACATCGTAGTGATTGATCTTGATGGCAACCGAGTGGAAGGGTCGCTCAATCCATCCAGTGATACCGATACGCATGTTGAACTCTATAAAGCGTTTTCGGAAATTGGTGGCATCGTTCATACGCACTCACGCAGCGCTACTATTTGGGCTCAAGCGGGCATTGATATCCCGTCACTGGGTACGACCCATGCAGACTATTTTTACGGCGACATTCCTTGTACGCGTAAGCTAACTAAAGCGGAGATCGCAGGGGAGTACGAGCGCAATACTGGCTTGGTGATAGTGGAGGAATTTAACCAACGCAATATTAAACCGATGTCGATTCCAAGTGTGATTGTAGCTGGACACGCGCCATTTTCTTGGGGCAAAGATGGTCACGATGCGGTTCACAACGCTGTCGTGCTTGAAGAAATCTCGGCGATGGCATTAGCGACACGTTCTCTCAATAGCGGTATCAAGATTCAACCAGAACTGTCAGACAAGCATTACTTGCGTAAGCATGGTGAGAACGCCTATTACGGCCAGAGGTAAGCCTATGTATAAAGTACTGGCTCTTGATTTAGATGGCACGGTATTAACGGATGACCACACGATTCACCCGGAGGTGAAATCTGCTATCCACATGGCTCGAACGCAATGTCATGTCGTCATTGTTACTGGCCGACATCATACCGCAGCAAAGCCATTCTACGATGAGCTAGAGCTGACGACGCCAATCATATGTTGCAACGGTACCTATGTGTATGACTACCAACGAGATGAGGTAGTAGAGCATAACGCTATCGATAAAGACAATGCGTTGAAGTTCATTGAACTAGCCACTGAATTTCAAATGAAAATGGTGATGTACGTAACGCATGAGATGACGTACAGCCGAGCCAATCCTATTGCTTATATGCAAGCGCTGGAGTCTTGGGCAATGCAATTTCCGAAGCAGCATCAGCCACAAATACGCAAGATAGATTCGTTCAGCCAATTGGCACAACAGACTGATTATGTGTGGAAATTTGTGGTGGAGGGCGCGCCGAGTTCGGTTCAGCGTCTCTCAGAACACTCTTGGATAAAGCGCAATTTTAATGGTGAGCGCTCTTGGTCCAATCGTATTGATTTTGCCGCTCAAGGGAATAGCAAAGGTAAACGATTGGCTGATTATGTCAAAGGACTTGGCTACGAAGCACATCATGTCATTGCTGCTGGTGACAACCACAATGACATTTCCATGCTTGAGTATGCCGGGCTTGGCATCGCCATGAAAAATGCCGATGAGATGGTAAAACAAAGCGCCAAAATCACCTGCAAAACGAATAACAACGAAGACGGCCTTGCCCGTTTAATACGTGAAAAAATTAAAGGATAAGTAAGATGACTAAACCAATGATTCAAATCGCTCTAGATCAAACCAATCTATCTGCAGCGATTGAAGTAGCAAACAATGTAGAGAGCTTTGTGGATGTGATTGAAGTAGGCACCATTCTCGCGTTTGCAGAAGGAATGAATGCAGTAAAAACACTAAGAGCGAACCACCCTGAGCATGTACTTGTTTGCGACATGAAAACTACTGATGGTGGTGCAATTCTTTCTAAAATGGCATTTGAAGCTGGTGCAGACTGGATCACGGTGTCAGCTGCCGCTCATATTGCAACCATAGGCGCATGTAAGAAAGTTGCTGATGAGTTTAACGGTGAAATTCAAATTGAAATTTACGGCAACTGGACCATGGAAGATGCGCAAGCATGGGTAGATCTAGGTATCAAGCAAGCCATCTATCACCGCTCTCGCGATGCAGAACTTGCGGGTGTTGGTTGGACTGAAGAAGACTTAGTTAAAATGCGTCAATTGTCGGACTTAGGCATCGAGCTATCCATTACAGGTGGTATCGTGCCAGAAGATTTGTACTTATTTGAAGGCATTAAGGCAAAAACGTTTATCGCAGGTCGTGCACTCGCGGGCGAGAACGGAAAAGCGACCGCAGAAGCACTGCGTGCGCAAATTGACCGTTTCTGGAACTAAGGAGCCACTATGTTTCAGATGCTAGATAGACCGCGGATGGGACTGTATGAAAAGGCGTTGCCTAATGAACTGTCGTGGGAAGAAAAACTGCAACAAACCAAGCTGCTCGGTTTCGATTTCTTAGAAATCTCCGTCGATGAATCGGATGAAAGAAGAAGCCGCTTAGATTGGGATGACGAGACCATTTACGATCTGAAAAGGTTATGCGAACGCTACGAGATCCCTTTGCAATCAATGTGTCTTAGTGCTCACCGCAAGTACCCTTATGGCTCTTTGGATCCACAAGTACGTCAACAAGCACACCTACATATGGAAAAAGCGATTACGTTGGCGTTTAAATTGGGTATCCGAACCATCCAGCTCGCGGGCTATGATGTTTATTATGAGCCTGCTAACCAAGAGACGCATCAGAACTTTATCCAAGGGATGAAGCAAGCTGCAAAAATGGCAGAGCGAGCTGGTGTGATGCTAGCGGTCGAGATAATGGATACCTGTTACCTCAACTCATTAAGCAAATTTGAAGTGCTTAATCGTGAAGTAAACTCGCCATTTTTCACAGCCTATCCTGACGTGGGTAACATCTCAGGTTGGAATTATGACGTATCGACGGAACTGGCCTTGAGTATGCCGCACATTGTGCAAATTCACCTTAAAGACACTTATAAAGTTACCAACGATTACCAAGGTCAGTTTAGGGATTTGGTGATTGGTGATGGTGAAGTGGATTTTGAGGCAATTTTCGAGACACTTAAACGTACCGATTGTGTCGTACCAATGGTGATTGAAATGTGGGCGCAAGATGATAACTGGCGCGAAAATATTGAGATAGCCAAGCAACGATTAAACCAAGTTTGTCAGAGCGTGGAGGTACCTCTGCTGTTCAGCTAGTTGGCAAACATTGGTTAATATGAGCTCCTGAAGTAAGACGCAGCGATTTCCCTCCAAGCTGCGTCTTTTTTCATCTATTGACATCCCTCGTTGATTACCTCAGAGTTAGCCCTCCATTTTCGACACTAAGCCTGCTATGAAACTTCTGCATCTCCAATTATTTTGGCATCAAACACAGAATACGTTGCTAGAAATGGAAGATCTTCCAGTTTTGACTGAGCAACAGCAGCGAGATTTCAAACTGTGGATGAAAAAACGTAGGAAAATCCTAAGCTTTGAAGTACATCAACAATCATGGGTCAAGGTTAACCAAGATGGCTTTAGTTCGCTTATTGAGCTACGTCCTAATGGTAGTTTAGTTGAGCGTGATATGTTTGGCGGCCGGTCGTTATCGGGTTTGTGGAAAGTCATTGATGGGTTACTGTTTATTAAAGTGATCAGTGGCGAGTTCATCGTTGAATATCAAATCGCAGGTAGTTCTGAGCAGAATATTCACGATGGTGTAGAGTACATAAACGGTAAGGTCAGTACCTACAGTAAATTTGTTCAAGTCAAAGCATAGTAAAGAACGTTGTGAATTATTGCTCCTGCTCCCAACGAAATACTATATCTTCTAGCCCTTCTTCGTTATCGCTATTACCTTCGTGTTCGGTAAATCCAAGTCGACGATAAAACTCGATCGCGTTGTGATTGATTTGAAATGTTCTCAGTGATAACTCCCCTCCGCTGCGAGCTTGTGCTTCTTCGACTAACAAACGTCCGATGCCTTTTCTCTGAAACTCAGGTGCGACATACAGTTGGTTAATTTCATTCCGATCAATTGCCATAAACGCTACGGGTTGTTTCGATTCTAGAGTGAGTACCACCCAGATGTCATGACTGTGCGGCAAAATATTGGTTAAAAAATACAACTGAGATTCAACAGAATGAATAGGCTCTATGCCTAACGCCTGCACGAAAGCACGGCGCCAAAGCGTCACGATTTGCTTAGCGTGCTTAGGTTCGAAGTGCTCTAAAGTGAACGGCGGTTCATGCATCACACAACCTTTATTCTGCTTTACACTGTAAAAACGATGTCTACAGTGTAGCGCAAAACTTCTTTTGACCTGTCTACATGTGTAGGGTTTAAGGTTCTGCCCCTTGAACTTCATTGTGAGGCTGCTATTCTTTGCCGCCCTTTTTCTTATGTTGAGGTAACCCATGGCCATTGGTTTTGACTACGGAACCGCGAACTGTTCTGTCGCTCATCTTGTAAATAACGCCATCGAGCAGATCCCACTGGTGGGTGATAACTGTTATATCCCCTCAACGCTTTGTGCTCCGACGGCTGAAACTGTGTCTGAGTACTTGTTTCGTTGCTTGGATATTCGACCTTCCAACGAAGTAGGTGAAGCCGTGCTTCGACGTGCGGTAAAGCTCAATCGAGAAGAAGGGATTGAAGTGATTCCTACGGATGTACTGTTTGGTGAAGCAGCGCTGGATCTGTACCTCGAAGACCCTAAAGACGTCTATTACATTAAGTCGCCGAAATCTTTCTTGGGTGCGATGGGGCTTCGAGATATGCAGCTATCATTTTTTGAAGATTTGGTGTGCGCCATGATGAGCAATGTAAAACGTCAGGCGGAATTGCACTTGGGACAAAGCATCAGCCAAACGGTTATTGGTAGACCTGTTAACTTTTTAGGTCGTGGCGGTGATGCCTCTAACCGTCAGGCGGAAGGTATTTTATCGCGAGCGGCAACGCGTGCAGGCTTTAAAGATGTCGAGTTTCAGTTTGAACCTGTAGCAGCAGGGCTTGAGTACGAGTCATCGTTAACTGAAGATAAAAATGTGCTGGTGGTCGATATCGGTGGTGGTACGACGGACTGCTCATTTATTCAAATGGGACCAAGTTGGGTGGGGAAAGCAGATAGAGACTCTTCACTCATCGCCCATACCGGCCAACTTGTAGGCGGAAACGATCTGGACATTTACATCGCATTTCGCCGCTTTATGCATGCATTCGGAATGGGGACTAAGCGCCACTCAGGGTTAGACATTCCTGTGACGCAATTTTGGAACCCTATAGCGATTAATGATGTTCAAGCTCAACGTAAGTTCTACGCTCATGACAATCTAAAAGAGCTACAACTTCTTGCTAAAGAAGCCATTGAACAAGACAAAGTATCGAGACTGGTCACACTGCACAAAGACACGTTAGGTTATGCCGTTATTCGCGAAGCTGAGAAAGCAAAAATCGCACTTGAATCTTCAGCAGAATATCTCGCTATGATTGATTTGTTCTCTGAACAAGTTGGTATTGATATCAGCCATGCTCAAATGGCAGAAGCCATTGATAACCCGACCAGAAAAATCCAGGCGTTAGTCAAAGAAGCAGTAGAGCAATCTGCGACCTCACCTGATGTCATTTATATGACTGGCGGATCAGCACGCTCTTCAGTATTACGCAATGCGGTTCAAGAAGTGCTACCTAATATCCCTGTAGTATCTGGCAACTACTTTGGTTCGGTAACGGCAGGGTTAGCGCGTTGGGCGGACGTGTGTTTTAAATAGTGTGTGTTTTAGATTGAATAAAATAAGCCCAGAGCTTAGCTCTGGGCTTATGTGTCTATTTGGTTGGCATCGGAAGTATTTCAAACATTCCGTCAAATTCGTCCAAGGTGGCAGCAAGTTTTCCAATTAACTCGCCATCCCCTTTGATTCCTGCTTGTCCCGACTTCAACAAAGCTTCTAATGTCGTTTGACCCAATGCAATTCGTGTTAAATCTGCTTTGTGTACGATGAGCTCAACATCAGTTTTCGGTAGAGTGTCCACTTCGATGTTACTCATGTTGGCATTAGACACTTCACCGTAGTAACGCTCTGCCACATCTGGGTGATATAAACCGAAACTAAAGTCCAATTCAGCTTTTTCTGCTTTTTCTGCGTTGAGTTTAACTGCAATAAAATCAAGGAACATGCCTGTAGGAGTATTAGCAATTACGTCAGCTGATGCCAGCTTGATTGAAGGTGATATCTCGCCAGTTCTTAACTCCACTGCACCTTGTAAGTAGGAATTACGCCATGCCATAGTTTCTGATTGGTAGCCTTGTTGTTCAAAGCTGTCTGCTAGTGCAAAGCGATAGTCAATGTTATTCGGGTCACACTGCACTAAGTCATTGAGTAGTTGGGACGCCTCTTGATACTGACCATTGTTGAAATGTGCCAGTCCTGCTTGATAGAGAGTGTCTGCACCTGCTGCTTCTACGTAAACACAAGATTTCTCTTTAGATTTTAGTGGGTTGGTATTTACGGGGTTCATATCATGATAACCAAGATATAAGTTCACAACAGCTCGCGCGTTGTGGCTATAAGAGCCATGATACCCATTGGTGTGCCAGGTTTGCTTTTGTGATTCTGGTACTAGGCGTTCAATTTCTCTGCCCACATCATGGATGGTGACGCCGTGGTTAGCAAGACGCATTGCTTGGTTGTGGATGAAACCATAGTTGTCGCGTTGCAACGCCATATAGGCGGAAATCTCGTTACCTTCCGTGTTTGGATCGTTCCAAACCGGAGCTGAGTGCGCGGCGTGAATGTTATCGACTAAGCCAGAATCAACATAGCGTAGCTTCAGCTCGGTTAAATACTTAGTCCAAACCAAGGAATCACGTACTTTTGCACCGCGGAAGGTGTAGATATTGTGCATACCATCATAGGTTAGCTCTGCGGTATTAAGGGAGCGATACTGCGGAACATATAAGACGATTTCAGCTGGTGCCTCCGCGCCCGGCATATTGATAGCGTGGAATTCTAGGCCGTCAATGGTAATAACTTTTTCGCGTTCTTGGATTTCTGTTGTTGGAGCTACTAAGGTCACTTCACCGCGCGATGTGCCAAGACCTAACGCGTTATCAACGATCCCTTTCGCATCGTTCAACAGTGTCGTACCGTATTGGTAATTTGCTCTGCGTCCCATTGCTGTGCCGGCGATTACATTCTCATCTGCTAGCTCTTTGATAAAGTCTTTTGGCGCATAAATCTTTGCATTGTCAGCAAAATCTCCAGATTCAACAATGCCTCTTGAGCCACCAAAGTGGTCAGCGTGCATGTGCGAATAGATCATGCCGGTGATTTTGTGCTCGCCATTGATCTTTGGAAGGTGTTGCTTGGCAAAGTCCCAAGATGCTTCAGCGGCTTCGCGTGATAGCAATGGATCATGAATAACGTAGCCGTTGTCAGTGCGATAGATGGTCATATTGGACAGGTCGGCACCACGAATTTGGTAAATGCCATCGGTCACTTCGTACAGTCCACCAGCAGCGTAGTTCAACATACCTTGGCGCCAGATCGATGGATTTACCGTCGGTGGGATGTCTTCGACTGACATTTCAGCCATAAATTCGAAGCGATTTTTCAGCTCACCTGCAGCATGATTACCAAATTCAGCAATCAGCCCCTTTTGCGTGCGTTCAAAAGCAGAAGTATCTTCCCAAGGAAGAGTGGCGGCTAACGCTTGGTTAGCTTCAATAGTATGACTAGTCGCAGGTTTGCCTTGATAGTCTTCTAGGCCAACGTAATCAGCACTAGCGTTGAATGATGCAAGAATCGCAATGGTGATAGTAGATGGCACAAGTTTGCGGTACATAATTGACCTCACACGGTTAGAACAGGAATTAAGGTCAATATAGCGGCTTGACTCATAACTAAATATGCAATTTAATTTAGTTAATACATAACTAATGGTGATGTTTATGAATGCCTCTGATTTTGATCTTAACCTGATGCGCGTGTTCGTGACCGTATATCGTTATCAGTCGATAACCGTGGCGGCAGAGGTACTTAACTTGACCCAACCTGGTGTCAGTGGGGCTTTAAAGCGACTTCAAGCTCAACTCGGTGAGCAGCTTTTTGTTCGTGATGGTCGAGGCATTGCGCCGACGCATTTAGCTCACGAATTAGCTCGCCATATTGAGCCAGCTCTGGAAACCATAGAGAGCACCATTGATGGTGTTAAAGATTTCAGTGTGCAAGGAAAAAGGCGTTTTGCCGTTTACACGTCAGAACCAGTGATGCTGATGCTATTACCGAAAATTGAAGCGGATAAAACCTTGGGAGAACGTGAGATCGTACTTCATCCTACCTTAGCGACCGAAGAGGAGTTGCTCGATAAGCTCAATTTACGTCAAGCAGACCTAGCGATAGACTTTGCCAAACGTACACCTTCGCTGTGTTTTTCACAGCCGTTCTTTACTGACCAAATCTGTTTGATCGCCAGCAAATCACATCCACGAATCAGCGGCAATATCACGGTTGAGCAGTACTATCAGGAGAAGCACATCACTCTTAAGCTCAGACGAGAAAACGCCTTCTTAGCGGACTATTTTACTGAGGAGAATATTAGAGGGAGAAAGGTAGCTGCAGAAAGCGATTCTCTTTTGGTGTTGATGGCATTAGTGGCAAGTAGTGAGAGCATTGGAATGATGAGCCGTAGCGTGGCTACTTTGTTTGCGGAGCGTTTTGATATTCAGATTATCGAAGCACCGTTTCGCCCGATCCCTGTCGACTTTAAGTTGGTCGCTCATAGTCGAGAGCAGAGCAGCAAAGCCAATATATGGCTTCGGGAAAAGCTGCTCTCCTACCTGTCTGAGCTAAACCTCGGTCACTGAGAGTCGACAAAAGTGGCGACTCCCACTTTATTTAAGTACAAAATTTAAGTACGAATCGCCGCCATTTTTTGTGACTTTATAAAGGTTAATAACAGCCCCAAACTGATGATAGCTGTCATGGCCTCTGCAAATAGAATACTCGCCCAAATGCCATTATTAGGGAACAAGCTTGGCAAGATAATGACGCCTAGTGCAACAAATACAAACCCACGAGCAAGAGAGATTATGGTTGCCTGATTGGGTTTTGCAATGGCCTGAAACAGGTTGGCGACGACAAGGTTTAGTCCCATTAGCGGTGTCGCATAAAAGAAAAACAGTAGCGCAGTCGCGGATAGTTCAACGAGCTCGATATTATCGCCAAGGTAGAAACGTGCGACTGTCTCTGAGAACAATCCGATCACAGCGAGAAATAGTAAGCCACTGCCAATTGACGTAACAAGCCCAAGTTTGAGCGTAGCTTTCACTCGTTCTGGCAAGTTAGCACCATGGTTAAAACTGATAATAGGCTGACACGCCTGATTAATGCCAACGATAACAAATAACGCAAATACACCCACATTTGCGGTTAAGCCGTAAGCGATGATGTAGCTCTCTCCAAATTGGCTAAGCAGTACGTAGTTGAATAAGAGTATCGTCAGCGCAGAGGTGATCTCAATAAAGAAAGTGGGGGTGCCTATCTTTAGGATCTGTCCTACCTTATCCAGACCAAGCCCTTGTAAGGTCAGCCTTAGCTGACCTTTAGCTTGCCAAAAGTGGCTGAGAAGAATCAGTGCTATGACCGCTTGAGAAATCGCAGTCGCGTATGCCGCTCCCTTCATCCCCCAGCCAAACTGAAGCACAAAGAAGTAGTCCAAGACCAAGTTGGTGACTGCGCCTGCTGACATGGCGTACATAGCGAGTTTTGGGTTGGTATCATTACGTATAAAGCAAGACATAACCCAAGCAAGAGCATAAAGAACAAAGAACTTGAGCATCACACCCAAATAGTCATGCGCTAGTTGTGCCATGTATCCAGTAGCGCCCATCAAGCGGATAATATCGTCTAGGCAAAAGAGTGCGATTGATACAGCAATGGTCGAGATAATGGCTGTGGCAAGCATCGCCTGACTAAACAGCGTTTGGCCAACACTTAGATTGCCCTTTCCAAATTCAATCGACATGAGTGCTGCACCACCGATACCTATCATCATTGCAATCGCAGTGAACAAGGAAAAGGCAGGAATCGTCAAAGAGATAGCACCAAGACCTTCAGCGCCGACACCTTTCCCCACAAACCAAGCGTCACCCATAATGAAAATGGACTTAATGACCATGCCTGATAGCGCTGGTAGAAGATACTGAATGAACGATTTCTGGATTGGATCGGACTTGAGGTTTATGCTCATTGGAAACGACAATACCTATAAATTGATGAACAGAGATAATGGTATTATCGTTACGAAATTTGACATTAAAAAGGGATTATCTGCCTTTAATCTGGCACTATTTGGACGTTCTTCTTCGAAATTCAGCCGGAGATTCACCCATGTTCGTACGGTAAAACCTGCCAAAATAAGCGGGGTCTTCAAACCCAAGTTGCAGTGCTATGGCTTTAACGGTTTTCGTCGAAAAGATAAGTTCACGGTTCGCTTCCAGAAGTACTCTATCATGAAGCAACTTGGTAATGGTTTTACCTAGGTGTGCTTTACTTAGCTCATTAAGGCGCTTACTGGTAATGGAAAGTTTATCGGCATAAAACGCCACGTTTCGTTCGCTCTGATAGTGGGTTTCGATAAGCGTTATCACCTGTGAAATTCGTTCATCCCGCACAGTAATTGCTTCGGTTTTGTCCACCGAAAAGCGAACAAGATAGCGCAAAAAACAAGTAAGCAAGGATTCGATCAAATCCCAATCGGTGTCTTCACGTTGATACTCTTCCAGCAGCAAATCGAAAACGGCATCAAGTTGCGTCGCTCCTCTGCCCTGAGTATCGATATAAGGGTGCTGATTTTGGTGAGCAGAAAATATTGCGTCAAACATCAATTGATGGCGGTAGCGATTTTCGAAAAAATCGGTCGAGAAAATGAGCATTTTGACGTTACTACCTAGTGAGTTTGACTCATGAACTTGCCCTGGGGCGATTGTAAAAAACCGCCCTTTTACACTCTGATAATCGACAAAATCGATACGTTGAGAGCCGGAGTCATCCAAACACCAAATGACTTCAAAATAGTCGTGACGATGTGGTTCCAAGAAGACTTCTTCTGACTCCATACGGCAATCGACGACCTGACAAGGATGACCTTTGGGTAATGTTACCAAGTTAATTTTGTCTTTCATGATTCACATAGGCGGCAAGGAAAGATGTGTCTAGTATGACATTGATTGATAAGTGATTCGAGGTGACAAACTGATTACGAGTAGGAATTGACCTACCTTAGGTTGGGATGAGAGCAACACGGTTTTAACTATAAAGTGGTAATTAACTTGGGTTGGCGATAAGTTGAGCTGTGATGTAAATCCAATAGTACATAAATTGCTGATATAAATGGCAATTGTTGCTTGAATTTGTCTCGTTTATGAATCTAGAATGATTCGACCCTCTGATTTAAGGGTCACCTAGCCAACTGACGTTGTTAGTGAACACCTCTTGTTCACACGTTATATAGCCAATCGCCTTGTTTTCGCGATTGGCTTTTTTCTTGTCGTAAACTTGTCCTAGCATTAAAAAAGCTCACCGAAGTGAGCTTGCAACGATATATGGAGCCGGAGCTACACTTTGAACTGTTCAACGGTAGTGAGAAGCTCTTGGTTTCTGCTTTTTAAGTCATTGGCATTTTGTGTTGCCAGCTCTCCATTTTGGACCAATGTGCGCACCATATCTTGAATCGTCACCATGTTCTTATTGATCTCTTCAGATACAGTACTTTGCTCCTTCGCTGACGATGCAATTTGAGCAACGAGACCATTGATCTCATCAGTAAAGGTCATCATGGAGTCGAGAGAGTTAGTCACCCCGCTGGTTTGTTCTTCATACAGCTTACAACGATGCTTGGTGGAGTCCATATTGGCGACAACGGCTTCGTTGCCAGCATGAAGCTTAGATAGCATTTCATTGATTTCAGATGTGCTTTGTCGAGTGCGAGAAGCCAGAGCTCTCACTTCATCAGCGACGACGGCAAATCCGCGTCCTTGTTCACCTGCGCGTGCAGCTTCGATTGCAGCGTTAAGTGCAAGTAGGTTGGTTTGCTCTGCGATATCGCCGATTACTTCAAGTGTGTCACCAATCTTCTGTGTATCGGCACTCATAGCTACAACAGCTTGTGAGGTGTTTTCCACTTCTGCGACCAGAGCCTGCAAACTTGAGATAGCTTCTTCGACAATCAGCTTCGAGTCAGAGCTGGCTTGGTTAGCCGTTTCAGTATTATTTGATGCTAGTTGCGCATCATTGGCCACTGTATCGGAAGAGGCACTCATTTCATGAATAGAGGTAACAATCTGGTCCATCTCATTTTGGTGTGATTGGAACAGAGCCTGATTTTCTTTAGCTTGTTGCTCGATATGTAGGATTGAACGACTGGTTTCATTACAAGACTGAATAACATTGCCCACTAAGGTCTGCAATTGAGCGATAAAGGTATTGATGTCTTGGGAAATTTTACCAAACTCATCGTTAGAGTCGACCGTAAGTCTTTGAGTAAGGTCGCCTTTACCTGTTGCGAGGTTTCTCACCACGTTCTGAAGCAGTGTGATAGGTTTTAGTAAGAAGGCGATTATCATCATACTCAACGGAATAATGATAACAGCAGCTACGAGCAGTGCTTGGGTTATTTGCGTACTGATTGTGGCGGCATTAGCCTCTGTAACAGCACTATCTAAGTAAGCGGTCAATGTCCAAGTATCGTTTAATACAGGAATCGTTGAGTCAAACTCGATATGTTGACCCGGAGTCGTATTGGAGAATAGGACATTGCCAGCACCATCTTTGAGTGTCAGGTAGTCACCGTTGCCGCTGGTTTCTGCGAGCGGTTGAGTAATAAAGCTGAGATCGAGTTGGTAGAATGTCACTTCATTACTTTGAGCATTGGGTACCACTATATTCAGTAAGAGCTTATCATCATGTTTGACGATTTCGTTTGCAACGATCTGTCCGTTGGCTTTGGCTAATTCTGCCTCTAATGCCGCAACAATATTCTCATCTTCCACAATGCCGGATTTGTCGAAAACGAAACCAGAAGACATTTTAGTGATGTTATCAAACTCGGTTTTTTCGACAATATCTTTTACGTCGATAAAGCTGACATTAAGGGACTTGGCTTGTTGAAAACTGTAGTTAAGTTTGTCGGTAACACTTTGGTTCAAGAGGGTAAGCTTTTCTTGTGTTGTAGAAGAACCACTGCGCTCAATATAGGATTCCACAAAGCTATTAGCAGCAAAATAACTGGTGCCAATGGTAGTAAATATAATTGCTATGACTATTGAATAGAGTTTTAGTTTGAAGGAGAGGTTCTTCATTATTAGTAGGTCCATTTACCGAAGTTATTGATGTGTATAGTAATATTTTCATCATTTAGGTAACGTGACATAGGTAATAGTTATGAACCTAAGTTTATTTATGTCTAGTTTTGATTAAAGATGTCCATTTATATTGAGTAAGATACAAAAAAGCCAGCGAATATACCGCTGGCCCTGCATAGCAATTGTCAACACGACAAGTGCTAGACAAATAGTGAGGACAAAATACCAATAATCCCACCAAATACACCGCCCCAAACCACAAGCCAGCCTAGGTGCTCCTTTATCATCTTTTGAACGATTTCTTTAACCAGTTTTGGTGTTAATTCACTGAGTCGCTGGTCGATAATCGCTTCAACATTGTCTTTTACTTCGTTTAACATCTTCGGTGATTCGAGTTGTTCAACCAGAGCTTGTTTTACTGAATCGCTTTGGCTGATTTCAATCACCGACTGCTGCATCTTTTCAACGAAAGGCTGTTTCATTGGTTCCAATGCTTCGGTGCCGCCAAGCATCGCCAACATACCACCAAATTGAGAGTTCGCGATCACTTCAACCAGCGAATCAAAAGCAGGGTTAAAGTCGACCTTTTCTAATATTGGTTCTAAATCCAGTGGAATACCTGAGCTCATTTCTTTATTGAGGAAGCGATCGATGTTCTCATTGGTAAAGAACTGCTCCATCATTAAGTTTTTTATCGCTAATTTAAAATCTTCAAAGCGTGCTGGTATAACTCCAGAGCCATAAAGTCCCGGCACTTTCTCGAACAACATATGGATCGCGAGCCAGTTAGTCACCGCACCTGAAAAAGCGAACAGGCCAGCATATAGCACTAGGGTGTTGTCGAGTTGATAGCCCGCAGCGAGTAGCGCTAGGGCAATGAAATTAGTAATGAGACTCTTATTCATAATGTCTTGCTAGATTAATAACGTTGCGCTGATTCTATTGAAAAAACGTCGCTATAAAAAGCCACTTTTTGTCGACGATTAGTCAGCGTTGTCACGAATAGTTTTGATTTTTTCTAACAAGACGGTTTTATTAAAGGGCTTTGATACGTAATCGTCCATTCCACTCTCGGTACAGCGACGGATATCATCATCAAGCACACTGGCAGTAAGAGCAATAATTGGCGTTCGTGCTTTGTTGTATTGTTCCTCGTAAAGCCTGAATTCTTGCGAAGCGGTGAAGCCATCTTTTACTGGCATCATGCAGTCCATTAATATTACGTGGTAGTGGTTGGAGTCATCGCAAAGAAAATTCAACGCTTCCTGTCCATTATTGGCAATATCAACTTCGTAACCAGACTTCTTCAATAACAGGCTCGCGACCTTCTGATTCACTAGGTTGTCTTCGACCAGCAATATAGATTGGCTGTCTGGGTTGCTCACTATGTTAAGCAGCGACTTAGGCGCATTTTCTGAGTTTGTATTAGCAGCTTCGTCACCCACAATCTCAAGGGTATTTGCAGTGGGCTGTTGCAAGGATTGATGCTGACTTGGTGCATGTTTCAATGTATCAATCAACCGAGCGCCCAGCAGAGGGAAAGTGACTAAACCAGAAATGAGTTGTGGGTAGTGAGTGGAAGAAGAGTTTTGTGGCTGTACGAGCACAATTGGGCTGTCAGGTGATCGTTTAGCAATATCAATCAAGTCGGCCTCGCTATCATGCTCTTCGCTTGCACAATAAAGAATAATAGAGCGATCGTTTGGAGAGGCTTCCTCATAAGAAGTGCACATAGACAGATTTTCTAAACCAAACTGATGCAGTTCTTGGCTTACCTGTGCTGCATAAGTTTGTCCATTACTGATGATAACAAAATTGCTGCCGTCCAATTCATTGATATGCGGTGATGTGGCTTGATTTATACTAGATTCGATAGTGAAAAAGAATCGGCTTCCTTTACCTTTTTCTGAGTCAATTTCAATATTTCCTCCCATCAACTCAACTAATTGCGATGAAATAGCGAGTCCCAAGCCCGTACCGCCGTATTGTCGTGTCACAGAACTGTCTTCTTGCGTAAATGGTTTAAAAATTGAGTCTTGTTTATCTTTGTCGATACCTATACCAGTATCGACAATGGCAAAGTAAATACTGCAGCGCTGTTCATCGATCTCAGTCACGTTGATCTCCATTCTTACATGACCTTTGTTGGTAAATTTCACTGCATTCGACATTAAGTTCATCAAGATCTGACGCAAACGGTGATCGTCGATGATCAGCATATGTGGCATCTGAGGTGAGAAACTGACCTGCAGTTGGAGATCTTTTTCCTTCGCTTTTGACATTACGATCGCGATCGTGTCATAAGCGATCTCGCGCAAGTTCGAGCTATGCAAAGAAATCAATAGGTTACCTGACTCAATCTTAGAGATATCTAGGATGTCATTGATCAAGATAAGTAGGGTCTGCGATGAGGTGTCGATGGTGTTGAGATAATCGCGTTGAATCGGATCGAGATTAGATTCAGAGAGAATGCCAGACATGCCGATAATGCCGTTTAGAGGCGTTCTTATCTCATGAGACATATTGGCAAGGAAAGAGCTTTTCGCCACGTTGGCTCGTTCTGCTTCCTCTTTGGCTGCTAGCATTCTGTGTTCATTTTCTCGTCTTTCATGAATGAGCTTGTTCATTTTCTTACCAAAATGACTGAACTCATCTTGTCCCTCGGTTGAGGCTAGAGTATCTGATTCCTCTTGATTCTCGAGCCGCTCAAATGTTTCTAGTGTATTGTTTAGGAAAAAGATGATTCGACGAGTGATGTTTATACTCAAAATGAAGAGCGCTGCCATAATCGACACAGTGAGGCCAATGGTTAACCAAAGACGCTGTTCCAAGTCTTTGATGCTTTGAGCCATTTCATTGGTCAGCTGTTCATTGATTTGATCGGTCGCTTGCTGAATAAGCTTTAGCCTCTTATCTAGAGCAGCAATACCGGATGTAATCTCTTGCGTTGCCAGCTCCGGCTGGCTTTCATCTAGTACACGGTCCCTAAAAAGGATGCTCTCCACAAAAGACTCATCGGAAAACGTTTTTAGCAGTAAACTGACTTGAGATGCATCGGCACTGATATTAAGGAAGCGTTCTATAAGATACTGTTGGCGCTCAAATAAAGTCGAGAGTTGTTCATGAGCTGCATGAGAATCATGATGCTCTTCGGCGTGTCCTTCGACAATATCAATGTGGATTAACCAATTCTCTTCTGTTGCCCAGAGACGAATCCATTCGAGGGTAAATAAAGCATTTAAATGCGATTCCAGTTTAATCGTTCCGGTATCCACTTTAGTGCTTTCTAATTGCGCGATCAGTTGATTGATAAGGTCATTAGTCCATGAACTCCATTCTTCCAGTTCGTCCATTTCCGTGACGTATTGCAATTCACTCTGAGCGTCTCGAAGCTCTTCGAGAGTAGTATTTGCCATTGAGAGTGCGTCTGCAGAATAAATACTCTTCACGGTGTTGGCTATTTTGTCTAAGCATTCATTCAGCTCGCTAAATATGACATTTTTATTACTATCAAATGTGTTTTCGAGCTTTTCTAGACGAGATTTATGGAGTGATGTGCTATATCCGGAAATATAACCTAGAGCGGTCACTTCACTCGATAAAACAGACATTTGTTGCAGACTGTTTTGAGTTCTAAACGCTTCCCAAGCGGAAAATATTAAGATAACGGTCAAAGGTAAAATAGCTAGTAGTATGATCCTGCTCTTAATAGACATCTTATTTAGCAAATTCATATCACTATTCCTTGATAATAATCTTGAACATCGTTTTTGGTGAACTAATCTGTTTGTTAGTTTAGGAAAGGATTTCGCCTGAGTGTAATAAAATGACTCAAAACTTACTGACAAACATAGGCATACGGATAGGGCTATTTCGTGGCAGCGCCATAATAGCCTTGGGTTTGATGTTAGCTTTATCATTTGAAAGTAGAGCTTTTGCTGCGAATGAATATGCGGTGTTTACTTTAAATGACAATTTTGATGAATTAAGTCGGAGCAAAGCTAGGATGCTTTATCGAGGTAAGACTAAATCGTTGCAAGGGAAACGGATAGAGCTATCCGATTGGCCTGAAAGTTCATCTGAGCGTTCTGAGTTTTATCAATACTTGCTAGGGAAAGATGTCTCGCAAATGAATGCCTACTGGGCAAGTCTTTCGTTTTCTGGCAAAGCCCGACCGCCCAAAGAAATTGATGATGCCAATGTCAATGCGCTTATCACCTGGTTATCAGCAAAACCCAACCGAATCGGCTATGCCCCGTTAGACGCTTTGCCTAGTGACGCAAAAGTGCTCTACATCGTGAGTAAGGAGAAATAGCAAATGACGAATAAAACTTCATTACTCGCACTTCTTACTACGGCCATTAGTCTTCCTGCGGTTTCAGCTATCGATATTAACGACAACTTCTCAATCAGTGGTTTTGGCTCTACCTCTTGGGCTAAGTCTGATAATGAAACGCCACTACTTATCAACAGAGGCATTAGTGACGAAAACTGTTTTGATTGCGACACAACATTTGGGATTCAGCTGGACTACTTCTATGACGCATTTAAAGCTTCGGTGCAGGTGGTAAAACGTCCACAAGATAACTGGAGCGAACCTCAACTGGAGTGGGCGTATCTTGGTTATTCCATCGGTGATTTTGAAGGGCGTGCGGGTCGACTTCGTCTGCCTGTCTTTCTAGCATCTGAGTATTATTATGTTGGTCAAGCATACACGACAGCTAGGCCAAACGAAGAAGTGTACAACAGTATCTTAGGGGTAACTGCATTTAACGGGCTGAGTGTTACTTGGAACCATAGTCTTACTGATGAGCTACAATTGTCTCTCACACCATTTGTAGGTTTTAAAGACAATAATGAAGTGGAATTTAACCCTAGCTTAACGCTAGAGTTTGAGACGAAGAATATGTGGGGTGTCAATGCTCAGCTTATCGGCGATAACTTCCGAGTGAACTTTGCCTACCTTGATTCCAATTTTGACCAAACGATAAAGCAACCTCAGTTACCGCCTCCGTATAATGAGATCTTACTCGCTGACCAGAATATTAAGCTCTATTCATTAGGGGGAGAGTATGATTTTGGGCAATTGAAGCTAACGGCTGAAGGACAAAAGAATGATTTGGCCTCTTCTTGGTACGGCAGCGCGGCTTATCGTATTCAAAAATTCACGCCTTATGTCGTTTATGGCCAAACGTATAGTGAAGGTGGCGATAATCGATATGATGGAAAAACAGGGGATAGTTGGACCTTAGGGTTACGTTACGACGTGTTATACAACGTCTCATTGAATGCTGAGTGGCAAACTTTTAATAGCTTTGGTGGACAGACTGGACCATTTGTAAGTAACCCTGGTACAGATACCGATGCCAATATGTACACCGTCATGCTTAATTTTGTGTTCTAGTTCGTAGGTTCGCTTACCTAATATCAAAAAAGGGGCTCACAATGGTGAGCCCCTTTTGTCGTTTCAAGCGTAAGTCATCGTTACTTGTCGCTACTTTCTGCGATTTTCTCTAGTGCAAGCACTAAACCTACTGCGGCCAGCATCAGAACAATTGCGATAGCCAGTTGCGAAGGTTGGCCAGTTACAGACTCAAAGTTAAATGGTGATAGGTTCTCTTGAATAAGAGGTACTTGCTCGCCCTTTGAGTTGATGCGCCATGAGATAGTTTCTTTCCATGGCCATAGTTTTGGTAATGTACCTAGCATTAAGCCAGTCAGGAACACTAATGCGAAATCACGGTAGCGTTTTAGTAACCATGATAGAACATGGGAGAATGACAATAGACCAATCAAACAACCCATCGCAAATAACGCCATTACATCGATTTGTAGGCCCTTCACCGCGCCCAATACCGGCGTGTACATGCCTAGTAGCAATAGAATAAAGCTGCCCGAGATACCTGGAAGAATCATGGCACAAATTGCGATACAGCCAGCGAAAAAGATATTGATGCTGGTTGGATCCATTTGAAGTGGTTTCAATACAGTGATGCTGTAGGCAAATACGGCACCAAGTAATAAGAACACGAAACGCGATAGTGTCTTTTGTTCGACTTGCTTAATCATGTGATACACGGAGACCATGATAAGGCCGAAGAAGAAGGACCACACTGGCACTGGGTGAGTTTCTAGTGCCCAAGAAATGAATTTCGCTAGTGATAAGATAGAGGTCAGGATGCCACCAAACAGTGCGATTAAGAAAAAGCCGTTGATGTGGTCGAATGCTGCCTTGAATCCGTCACGTTTCCAGATCCCCAAAATACTTGGGTTAATACGACGGATGCTTTCCAAAAGTGTGTCGTAAATACCTGTAATAAAGGCGATCGTACCTCCCGATACCCCAGGTACAACGTCTGCTGCACCCATCGCCATTCCTTTTAAGAATGTAGTCAGATAGTTCTTCATGATTTCTTCTAGGTTTAAAAAGTTGATGCAGAGTATATATGCATGCTTGTTTTGATGCACTATTCAATTAGTGCCGTAAAGTTGTGATATCACGTATCAAGTTATTGTGAATTCGTGATGTATATATGTCCTCCAATTAGGGTGAAAAGTTCCATTTTACTTCAATTAATTCAATGCCTTCTGCTTGTCTAGATAAGTTGTAAGTGCCTTAGAAATGTTGCAATTCTGCAAACAAAGCGACACGTAACTTTCATCTTTCCCCGTCAAAGTACAGTTATCAGAGAAAACACATGTGACATGAACAGCAAGCGGATTGCTGTTTTTAAGTTGAGCACATGTCTAGATAACTCACTCGCTAGGGGATCACTATGCCAGTTTACTTAGACATTGCGTCGGTATTAGAACAAGAAGTTCGTGAACGTTATGTTCCGGGCGACTACCTGCCGCCAGAAGGACAACTTGCTCAGCGCTTTGATGTCAACCGCCACACGCTTCGTCGAGCTATTGATGAGCTCGTTAACACTGGCATGGTTCAACGTCATCAAGGTAAAGGCAATATGGTGATAAGGCAGCCTAGTGAGTATCACGTGCATTCGGGCGCGCACTTTACTAAGAATCTGATTGAACAAGGGGCAAGGCCACGCTGCGAAGTCATTCAACATCGAGTGTTTGTCGCTCCTATGGACATCGCCGCCAATCTTGGTGTCGTAGAGGGCAGTAAGATCATCCATATCCGCACACTGCGAAAAACCGAGGAGTGTCCTCGCACCATCATTGATCACTACCTAGCCAATATAGAGTGGTGGAGCATTTTGAAGAATTACCAAAGTGGTTCATTACACGAATTCATTAAACGTGGGCTTGATATAGAGCTGGAGCGCAAAGAGACCCGAGTAGGGGCCAAAACGCCAACAGGTGAAGAGTGCCGACTGCTGCAAATTACATCAAGCACACCAATTCTAAGAGTCAAAACCAAAAACGTTATCAAGGGGACCGACATGGTGGCCGAGTTTTCGACCTCCAATAGCCGTTCCGACGCAACTGAAATAGTAATGGAGCATTAAATGACTGCTGTGAGCGAAAGAGCAAGCTGGATGTCAACATTGGCACAAAGTCAGCAGAGCGAGTTAGAGCAACTGTGGCACTCAACCAAGATTGAAGCGAGTTATCAAATGGTACGTCAACCAGAGATAGGGTTGGCACAGGTACGTGCTCGAATGGGGGGGAGCGGTCGTGAGTTCAATATGGGGGATGCCACGATCACTCGAGCAGTCGTCAAATTGGACAGTGGGGAGATGGGCTACAGCTACTTGCGCGGTCGTAATAAAGCGCAAGCAGAGCTAGCTGCCGTTATTGATGGCCTACTGCAGACCCAATCGCACCATGAACAATTAATGCGCATGGTCATTGAACCCTTGGCAGCGATGAAGCAAGAACAGCAGCAACTCAGAGCAAAAGAAGTGGCGACCAGTAAGGTGGACTTTTTCACCATGGTACGCGGTGAAGATTGATTCAAGGAACATGAACAAGTTTGGTTTAACGAATTAACCAAGTAAGGCAACGATAATGACCACAATTACTACTGCATTCAAAGATGCAGTTCACGACAGCCAGCAGTGCTTCAGATTGCTGCTTAAGGCGATGTCTGAACCGGGTGAAATAGTCACTCTAGAGATGAGCGAAGGTTTTGGTGCGATGCATAAAGCAGCGACACAAACCTTGTTGAGCTTAAGCGACAATGCGACGCCGATATGGCTGTCAGAGTCACACTTAAAAGACGCTGCTATTCGTGAAAATATCCGCTTTCACTGTGGCAGTCCCGTAACTGAGCGACAAAACAGTGCCAGTTTTGCTGTGATTGCTGAACAAGATTTGGCTGACTTCGATTGGAATAACGCCACATTTAGCCTTGGCTGTGAAGAGTACCCAGATCAGTCTACGACGGTCATTGTTGAGCTAGGCAGCTTAACCAATGGCTCTGACGCGAGTCCATCTAAAGGTGGCCTAACGCTAACGCTATCTGGACCGGGAATCGAATCACAATCGGTGTTGAATATTGGCGTGGCCTCTAAGGCATTTCAGCACTTCTTACAAGGACGCCAAGAGCATTTCGCTTTTCCGCTTGGTATTGATTTGATCTTGGTAAACGATGAGAGCATTGCCTGCTTACCACGTACCACACTTGTTGAGGTGAACTAATGTATGTAGCAGTAAAAGGTGGCGAAAAAGCCATTAACAACGCGCACCAGCTGCAGGCTAAAAAGCGTCGTGGTAATCCTGAATTTGCTGAATTGACGGTGGCACAAATCAGTGAGCAGCTCTCTGGCAGCGTTGATCGCGTGATGACGGAAGGTGGCATTTATGACCGTGAATTGGCCGCACTGGCTGTCAAGCAAGCGAACGGCGATCTAGTAGAAGCTATCTTTTTGTTGCGTGCTTATCGTACCACGTTGCCGCGCCTTTCGGTTTCACAGGCTGTGAACACCAGTGAAATGCGCATTGAGCGCCGCATCTCTGCCACCTATAAAGATCTGCCTGGTGGACAAGTATTGGGGCCGACATATGACTATACCCATCGTTTACTGGACTTTAGTTTGATTGCTGAAGGTGAAGCACCGCGAGTCGACACCTTAGATGTTCAAGCGATGGAAGTGTGCCCTCAAGTGATGAGCATTCTTGAAAATCTCGACTTGATGACGACCGAAGAAGATAACCAACAAACCCCAGAAGATATCACTATGCATCCGGTGAACTATCCGTGTGATCGCAGTGCGCGATTACAGAACTTGGTTCGCGGCGATGAAGGATTCTTGCTGGCACTCGGCTATTCAACGCAGCGCGGCTATGGACGAAATCACCCATTTGCAGGCGAAATTCGTATCGGTTTCTGCGATTTAAGTTTGGTGCCAGAGGAGCTTGGCTTTGCTATTGATATCGGTGAAGTTGAGTTAACCGAGTGCCAAATGGTGAATGGTTTTGTTGGTAGCAAAACAGAAAAAGCCAAACTGACTCGCGGTTATGGTTTGACGTTTGGCTCCACCGAGCGCAAAGCGATGTCAATGGCGCTGGTGGATCGCTCACTGCAAGCGGCAGATTACGATGAAGCCATTGATGGGCCAGCTCAAGACGAAGAATTCGTGTTATCGCATTCAGATAACGTGGAAGCTGCAGGCTTCGTTTCTCACCTGAAACTGCCTCACTACGTGGATTTCCAAGCCGAGTTAGAACTGCTTCGTAAGATGCACAAAGAGCATGATGAATTCATTCAGTCTCAGGGTGAACAGAACCAACAGGAGAGCCAGTCATGAGCCAAGTACAAACTAACACTCATGCGCAAGGTGTGACCGGCTACAACTACGGTTACCTTGATGAACAAACCAAACGTATGATTCGTCGCGCTCTGCTCAAAGCGGTTGCGATTCCTGGTTATCAAGTGCCATTTGGTGGTCGTGAAATGCCGATGCCGTACGGTTGGGGAACCGGCGGTGTTCAGATTACCGCAGCGATCATTGGTCAAACTGACACGTTAAAAGTGATTGACCAAGGTGCCGACGATACGACGAATGCGGTTTCCATTCGAGTGTTTTTCAAGTCAGTAGCAAGCGCGAAAACTACCGAGAAAACGGTAGACGCCTCAATCATTCAAACGCGTCACCGCATTCCGGAAATCACTCTCGATAAAGACCAGATCTTAGTGTATCAAGTTCCGATTCCAGAGCCGTTGCGCTTTATTGAACCGCGAGAGACGGAAACGCGAAAAATGCACGCGCTGGAAGAGTACGGAATCATGCACGTCAAACTGTATGAAGACATCGCACGATTTGGTCATATTGCTACCTCTTACGCGTATCCGGTTTGCGTCAACGATCGCTATATCATGGACCCTTCTCCGATCCCTAAGTTTGACAACCCGAAAATGGACAAAATGGCGGCGCTTCAGCTGTTTGGTGCAGGACGTGAAAAACGAATCTATGCCATTCCGCCATTCACAAAAGTGAAGAGTTTAGATTTTGAAGATCATCCATTTGAAATCCAACAATGGGATGAGCCGTGTGCCATTTGTGGCGCAACGGACACCTTCCTAGATGAAGTGGTGATGGATGACAAAGGCACTCATATGTTTGTTTGTTCGGACACTGATTACTGCTCTCAGCAAGTCGAAAAACACACCATCCATACTAAGGAAACGGAGAGTTACGCATGAGCACGTTAGCGGTGAAACAGCCAACATTTGACACTAATACCTTTGATGTAAGTGAGCAGCCAATATTGTCGGTTCGTAATCTCACCAAACTTTACGCACCAGGGAAAGGCTTTACCAATGTCTCGTTTGATTTGTACCCCGGCGAAGTGCTAGGCATCGTGGGCGAGTCAGGTTCAGGTAAAAGTACCTTATTAAAATCACTGTCGGGTCGCCAAACGCCAGACAGCGGTGAGGTGCTTTACATCCGAGGTCGCGGAGAAGATCAGGTAACTCAACTCGAAGACCTCTATTTAATGGCAGAAAGTCAACGTCGTCAATTACTGCGCACTGAGTGGGGCGTTGTGCATCAGCATCCGATGGATGGATTGCGCGGCCGTGTTTCTGCGGGCGGTAATATTGGTGAGCGTTTAATGGCCGTAGGCGAGCGTTATTATGGTGATATTCGAACGGCATCAACCAAGTGGCTCACTGATGTAGAAATTCCTCAAGACCGAATTGATGACATGCCAACCACGTTTTCCGGCGGTATGCAGCAGCGCTTGCAGATTGCTCGCAACTTGGTGACTCATCCAAAACTGATTTTTATGGATGAACCAACAGGTGGATTGGATGTATCGGTGCAAGCAAAACTCCTCGACCTATTACGCCGCCTTGTCACAGAGCTGGAACTGGCTGTGGTTATTGTCACTCATGATCTAGCGGTGGCGCGTTTACTGGCTCATCGACTGATGGTGATGCGTCGCAGTGAAGTGGTAGAAACTGGGCTGACAGACCAAGTACTTGATGATCCGCAGCACCCTTACACCCAATTACTGGTTTCGTCCGTGTTGCAGAACTGATGGCTGAATAAAGGAATTACTATCATGACAACTGAAACAAAAATCATCGTTTCCGATGTAAGCAAAACCTTTGTTCTGCATAACCAAAATGGCATTACTTTGGATGTGCTGAGCAACGCTAATTTTAGCGTCGCAAGTGGCGAGTGTGTGGTGCTTAATGGCCGTTCCGGTTCAGGGAAATCCACTTTGCTACGGGCACTTTACGCCAATTACCTTGTGGATACAGGCAACATCGAAGTCGAGCATCAAGGGCGCCGGGTCAATATTGCTAAGGCTCAGCCGCGTGAAATCATCAATGTTCGCAAACATACCATCGGTTGGGTCAGCCAATTTTTGCGTGTCATTCCTCGTATTAGCGCTTTGGAAGTCGTGATGCAGCCGATGTTAGAAATGGGTGGCTGTCGTCATCAAGCCGAGCAAAAAGCGAAAACACTGCTGACTCGTCTTAATGTACCAGAGCACCTTTGGAATCTAGCGCCAGCCACGTTTTCTGGTGGTGAGCAGCAACGGGTGAATATCGCCCGAGGCTTTATCGTCGACTATCCCATTCTGCTGTTGGATGAGCCTACGGCGTCGTTAGATGCCACCAACAGCGCAGTTGTGGTGAATCTGATTCAAGAAGCGAAAGATCGCGGCGCCGCCATTGTGGGAATTTTCCACGATGAAGCGACTCGAGATCAGGTGGCTGACCGTTTGTATGACGTGAAGAAACAAAACGAAGCCACCCGACAGGCCGAGCAGGGCAGTGCTCAGGCAACCTCCATCTCAGCATGCGCATAACGGGAGAAAGCAGCATGATTATCACCAATGTAAATTTGGTTCTTGAGAACGAAGTAGTAAAAGGCTCATTAGAGCTCCGTGACGGCAAAATCGTTAGTATGTCAGATTCACAAAGTCAGGTGGCAGGTGCCTATGACGGAGAAGGTGACTTTCTCATGCCGGGCTTTATTGAACTGCATACCGACAACCTAGAGCAGTACTTTACTCCGAGACCAAAAGTGGATTGGCCGCCTTTCTCTGCGATGAGTGCGCATGATACTCAATTGATTGGCTCAGGCATTACCACGGTACTAGATGCCGTGGCGCTGGGTGATTTTCGAGATGAGAAACGTCAAACTAACTTGGACCTGTTCATCAATACGGTAGTGGATAGCCAAAAACGTAACCTGACTCGTGCTGAGCACCTACTGCACCTTCGCTGCGAAGTACCACATGAAAGCACAGTCGGAATGTTTGAGAAATATGTCGACTTACCGGAAGTCCAGTTGGTGTCGTTGATGGACCATGCACCGGGTCAGCGCCAGTTTGTGGATGTAGAAAAGTATCGCACTTACTATCAAGGCAAGCACAACTTAACGGACAGTGAGATGGCGGCGTTTGAGAACAAGCAAGTAGAGCTCTCTGAGCGCTGGTCGACACAAAACCGCAATGAAATTTGTCGTCAGTGCCGAGAACACAACATCCCAATGGCGAGTCACGATGATGCGACAAAGGCGCATGTTCAAGAGTCAAAAGACTTAGGAATGGTCATTGCAGAGTTCCCTACGACAGTGGAAGCGGCGAAACGCTCTCATGAGCTTGGACTGAAAGTGTTGATGGGCGCACCCAATGTGGTTCGCGGAGGGTCTCATTCAGGCAATGTCGCTGCGCACGAACTGGCCTCTCACGGTGTATTAGACATTTTATCATCAGACTATTACCCAATGAGCCTGCTAGAAGGTATCTACAAGTTATCGTGGGATGAGCGCAACACTTTAACGCTGCCGCAAGCTGTTCAACTGGTAACCAAGAACCCAGCGCAAGCACTGAGCCTAAATGATCGCGGTGTTATTGCAGAAGGGAAGCGTGCCGACCTCGTATTGGCAAAACAAGTGGATGGGCATCCTTTGGTCGCTCGTGTTTGGCGACAAGGTAAAAAGGTGTTTTAGCCGATGACTAATAACACATTATTAGAAGCATCTTCGGATGCTTCTTTTTCATCTACGGCGGACTACGCCGACGCCTCAACCAAACGCAAAGGTAAGCTCTACTACGTGATAGGCCCTTCAGGTGCGGGCAAAGATACCCTGATTGACGCCATTCGCGCCGATCATCCTGAAGATATTATTGTTGCTCATCGCTATATCACGCGTCCTTTTGGTGCTGGTGGTGAAAACCATGTAGCCGTTAGTGAGCAAGAGTATTTATCAAGACAGCAAAAAGGGCTATTTGCCATGAGTTGGCAGGCCCATGGGCTGTGCTACGGTGTGGGGTTAGAGGTGAAAGCATGGCTAGATAAAGGCTTTTCGGTTTTGCTGAATGGCTCGCGTGCGGAATTGCCTCAAGCGCAGCAGTGCTTTGGCTCAGATCTGGTTCCGGTTGTGGTCAATGTAGATTTGGACGTATTGCGGACTCGATTGCAAAACCGAGGACGTGAATCTCGCGAAGAGATTGAACGTAGGTTACAACGCGCCACCGAATTCACCCTATCGAAACAAGAGGGTTTTTACCCAATTGATAATAGCGGTGACGTGCAATCGAGCGCAAAACAGTTCCGCCACATTCGTTTTCAACTTGAAGGGAAGTCGTGATGAAGCTTGTCATGTTGGGCACGGGGAACAGTGCTATGGTGCCTGTTTGGGGCTGTGACTGCGAAATATGTGCTGAAGCAAGGCTGGATAGAACTCAGCGACGTGAGAAAAGCTCGGCTTATGTTGAACACAATGGTCGTAAGCTGCTGTTAGATGCCAATGCTCCCGATCTTCTGGATCGTTTCCCTCCTGGGTCGATCGATAAGATTCTGCTAACACATTTTCATATGGACCATGTGCACAGCTTGTTTGATCTTCGCTGGGGGAAGGGGGCGCTCATTCCAGTACATGCACCTGAGGACGAACAAGGGTGTGATGATTTGTACAAATACCCCGGCGTGTTGGATTTCTCGCAGCGTTCACTGCCGTTTCAATCCTTTATATGGCAAGACATCACCATAACGCCACTTCCCCTCAACCACTCTAGACCTTGTGTGGGCTATGCCTTTGAGCTGAATGGCCGTTGCATTGCTTACTTGACCGATACCAATGGGCTGCCAGAAGCGACGACGCAGTGGCTTAAACAGCGCACAGTGGACTGGATTGTGACCGATTGCAGTTTTCCCCCTATCGAGTGCGAACACACAAGACTTAGCAATAACCATAACGATATCTACCAAGTGCAGAACATCGCTGAGCAATGCCAACCTGAGCGTATTGGCCTGATTCATTTAGGTCACAACGTTTTGTTTTGGGCCAAGCGACATCCACAGTGTTTTTCTGACAGCTTTCAGCTTCTTCATGACGGACAGGAGATCCCACTATGAACCAGCCGCTATCACCAACTCTCTCTGCTGAGCCGAGCGTATCGCCGTGCAGCCAATTACATCGTACCGAATTAGGTCGTTGGACTGAGATTGCGCAGCGATGCGTGTTAAATAACGTCACCGTTGGTGATTACAGTTATATCCAAAATGATTGCAATTTGATGTTTACCGAGGTGGGAAAGTTCACGTCTATCGCCGCCGCCGTTCGCATTAATCCAAGCAATCATCCATGGTGGAGGCCAACTCTGCACCACTTCACTTATCGCCCAGGTAAATACGGTTTGGGAGATAACCCATCGGTATTAGATGACGAAGTGTTCAGTTGGCGTGAAGAAGACAAGGTAGTGATAGGTCATGATGTTTGGATTGGCCACGGCGCGATCATTTTGCCCGGAGTGACCGTAGGCAACGGCTCGATTATTGGAGCGGGGAGCGTAGTGACAAAAGATGTCCCAGCTTACTCAATTGTGGTCGGTAATCCGGCGCGAGTCCTTCGTCCCCGTTTTGATGATGACAGCTTCGGGCCCCGCTTAGAGGCTCTGGCATGGTGGAACTGGAGTGACGAGCAAATCGCCATGGCGCTGCCGCTGTTTCAAAAGGATACTCGAGAATTTTTAGCTTACTTTGAAAATATGCAGTAACCCACTTTCTTCCTACCTGATTATCTGTAGATGCTCGAATAAGCGCGACATCGTTGGTGTCGCTGCACATTATTCGCGGCATCTACCTATCCATTCTACGGTTAAATCTGAGATATTACTTTAGGTAATATTTTAAGTTTAATGAGTCATTTCAGACGCCAGTTAACTCTGTTTTATTATTCATTCTGTCAGGTGAAGGTATGGCTTGCCTGAGTTTGCTTGGAATTAATTACCTGAATTTAATAAGTAATTAAGTCCAATAATTTGTTTTTGCTAAGGAGGGCTTTTGAAATAAATCAGAGTAATTATGAATTTACAAACAGCAAAAAGTCCGCTGAGTTGGACGATTTTAACAGCATTGGTTTCTTTAACGTCAGTTTCAGTAACGGCAGACGAATATCAGGATATGTCTGACCCACTAGCCGTGTATTCGCAAGCGGGTATGGGCGTGACCAATAAAGGCATCAACTTTAAGTTTGGTCAGGCTTACGATACCAATAATGACTCAACCATGGCGATGCATGTACTAGAAGCGAAAGGGTTTGCTGCAGACAGCTTGGGGCTAAAGGGGGATGATAGTTTCGACTCACTACGCTATCGACATTTTAATGTCGACATCAATAGTGGGCTGGGCTCTCAAGTTGATCTTAGCTGGGACTTTGATAACAAATTAGGCTCAGCTTCCTATTCCTTGATTCAAGCGTTACCAAAAATGGGCGCCGTACAGTTTTATCCACTAGCGGGAATTGGCATTAATGTGGCGGATGTTCATTCGTCTTTGATTCAACCTAGCCCGGATTATGACGGTTCCATCGGTTACACCATCCCCTCGAGTTTTGCTCTAGTGGGTTTCTACTCAAAAATCGAAATTACCGATGATATCTGGCTGAACTACAACCCGATGTACACCACTCAACTTGGTGGAGTGGAGTCTTTCAGCAACTTTTATGGCTGGCAGCATGAAATTGCGGCGAGCTATCAGTTGAACAACCGAAGTAACCTGCGAGCATTCTGGAACTTTGGCGAAGTGCTACAAGGCACGGACTTTAGAGTGGAATACAACTACCAATTCTAACTCTGGCTTTCTTACCACCCATCAAGACGACAATCCAATGAATTGCTAAGGCAATCACAAACGGTTTTATAGGTACGACGATGAAAAAAACAACACTCTCTTTATTAGTAGCATCCTTGTCTTTCGGCTCTGTAGTCAGCGCCGCAGATACCACTCCTACGAACGCAGAACTTACGGGTCAACGTGTCTACCATCATATGGAAAATATGGTCGCGTTTATGGAGCAAAATGGAGTGAATACTTTTGAGTTCCCAGGGTTGGCAGACCACACATGGGATGTCATTACCCCTGCACTGGACCATATTTATGGCAAAGCGATGCTGGATGTAACAGCAGGTCCTGTGGAGTTGACGGTTCCCTCTCGTGAATCAGAGCGTTACGCATCTCTGCACTTGGTGGATGCGGAGCACTTCTCGGTTTATCACGAAGTGACACCAGAAGTTGGCGGTACTTATCTAATCGTACGAGAAGGCGCTGACTATACGATTCCACAAGGCGATTATATCGATACAATTACGGTGAAAGACGACCTTATTTTCTCTTTCATTCGTGTCCAGACATTGGAGTATCGCGATAGTGGTGTTGCCGATGCTTGGCGTAAACAGATTGAGGTTAACAACCTTGCGCCGAAGTCTGAGATTGCGTTGCCAGATCGCAACAATATTCATGCTGTAATTAAGTTTGCCGATGAGATTTCAGATGGTTGGGCACAAACGCACAGTAATATGCAAACCATTATTTCCGATGACAGCTTTGATAAACAAAGACTTAATGAGGTTCGCAATTACGTACACGAACTAGGAACATCTGGCTTGGTGGTGAATAACTTATCCGGTTTTGAGCACCCAGGACATGCTGATGACCTTGCTGATGAGCGACGTCGTTCGCTGTTGACTCATTTAGGTCACTTAGGCTTCCCTGCTGAGCACGCTTATTATGAGCTAATTCCAATGACGCCTGAAGGTAAGCAGTTGAATGGTTCAGAAGATTTTGTGTTGACTATGCCTCATGACCAAGCGGTGGGCAAGTTCTGGTCGGTGACGCGTTATTCTGATGAGACGCGCTTACCGCTGGACCCAGCGACGATAGGTGGGTCTGACCGTCAAGTATGGGCTGGTGGCAATACTACGCCAGACGATGAAGGAAATGTCACCATTACTTTCTCAAGCGACAACCCAGAAAATGGGACTTATTGGATGCCAGTAGTTGATGGGGAGGATTATTACTTTGTGGTCCGCTATTACCTGCCTCAAGCGGGTCTTGCAGGTAATACTGCGCAAAGTATTATCTACAAGGGAACCGAGCTGGAAAGTTTGATGGTTCCTAAAGCGACGTTTAACTATGGTAATTAACTGAGCGTACAACCACGTTGATACTTTTTGCCCCACTGTAAATGAGCTAGTTACGGAAACTAGTTCGCAGTGGGGTTTGTGGTATTAATGCTCTTGCTCAGTCTTTTCCTGCTGTTCAAATACGGTGCGAACTTCGCTGTATAACCATTTCACCAATGGCGCATTGGAGAGTTTGCTTGGAATCAAGGCACCAATATCACTGCCTAGTTGGTGTTCTTTATGAGCTGAGAAGAACTGAGTCCCTTGCGGTAAATCAGCATCAAAAATGTCGACACAAGGCAAGATCGAATCGGTTTGAGCAACGACATGTAGGCAGATACTGAGTTGGTCCGCTCTAAGCCCGACTTGCGGCGTAATTCCAACTTCTCGCAGTTTGGTTTCAATTAAGTTTTCTTTCTTATTGAAGTCAGGAAGCTGAAGCAATGCGAGTGGATATTGTCCAATATCTTGTGTGGTTCTTTGTGTTTCAAGGACTGGATGCCCGTCTCGACAAATTAGCTTGAAATAGCAATGAGTCAGTTTTTTCTGTATCACCTGTTTGGAGATATCTAGAGGTAAGTAATTGATGCCAATATGAAGGCGTGCAAGCTTAAGATCGTGCTCGGTATCTTGCCCCCAGTTGATGATTTTGAGCGTAGCGTTAGGCAGCAAAGGACGAAGGTGGTGATACAGACGCCTGGATACTGGTCTGTATAGAGTGGTATTGATGGCGATGCTAATGTCACCGGTATACAACGCTGGATTGAATTGTTGATTTCGAGAGAATAGATCTTCCAATAGCTCGAACAGAGCAGGCAGCTTTTCCAGCAGCTCCAAACAATAGGGTGTGGGTTCTAATCCATACTGCTTGCGGATAAACAGCTCATCGGCAAACTCTTCCCTGAGCTTTTTAAGCTGCTTGCTGACCGCAGGCTGTGATAAAAACATGCGCTCGGCAGTGCGTTTGGTGTTGCGTTCTTCACCAAGGACTTTCAGCAGCTTTAGTGTATTAAAGTCTAGCCTTCTTAATAGGTTATCATCCATCTGGGCTGGTATCCCGCGTCATGTGTATTCACTCAATACTACAATGTCATAAGTAACTCGACCAGCCTAACCTAGACCATGTAAAGCTATAATGCTCTCGCAATCTCGTTTCCAGTTTTAGTTGCTTAGCTGTTTTAACTTCATACCTAAAAAGACAAAACTGACTCCTTCAATTAGCAAAGAAATGCCAATGAAAGTACCCAGCAATGAAGTGGAGAAAGCGGGGTCTTCAAGTAACGTGAAGAAGTAACCACCTATGATGACGGACAGAAGTCCGCTGAAAATGATGAGGCCACTACTTGGAAGGCTGCGGTTGGCGAGCCCGAAGAAGATTCGTGTCAGTCCGTTTAATATCATCACCAACACCATCAACATAGTAATGGTGACCAGGCCTGCAAGTGGCTTAAATAAGATGAATAAACCGCCGATTATATAGAGTACCGCGCTTAAGACATACCACAGCTTTTGTCCCCACGCATTTATCGAAAAGGTGTGATAAGCCTGCACAAGCCCACTAAACAAGAGTACGGCACCGATAATGGTTGAGATGGTGACACCAGCAAATACAGGTAACGCCATTGCCCCAATACCCGCGAGGGAAACGACGATGCCTACAGTAACAAAATACTTCCATCCTTTTGAAAGGAACTGAGCTTGTGGGGATTGGTTTGAATCTACCATTGAGCGCCTCTTAGATTAATGCCTTGGTTGCATATTCAGCTTAGTCTAAGAATCATCAATCGCTCAACTGGATAGCATTTTTCGAAACACTCGTTGTTTCAATGTATTCCAACGGGCGAGAAGTAGACCTATAGCGATTACGATGTAGATAGTAGGTTCTGCCACTTCTGACTTTACCGACCAGTAAAAGTGAATCGGTGCCAAGATGGCAGCTAAATAGACCCAATTATGCAGTTTCTGCCATCTTGCGCCCATTTTACGTTGTATTGCTTGAGTGGATGTAACCGCTAGCAGCAACAAAATCACCCACACTGCCGCTCCGACGGTGAGATATGGACGTTTAACGATCTCAGAGGCCAATAAGCTCCAATCTAATCCTAAGTCTAGCGTCGCGAAGGCAACCAAATGGAGCACTGCCCAAAAGAAGCTGTACAGTCCCAATAGCCGTCTTACGCGAAGAAGCAAACCTTGTTTAGTCCATTTTGCCAAAGGAGAAACCAGCAGAGTAATAAACAAGGTATTCAACGCGCTAATACCAGTGTAATGGATGATGCCTTGTACCGGATCGCCACCTAAGTTATCGGTATTAATAGCAATGACAAGCAGTGCTAAAAATGCCAATGATATAGCGTGGATGACGACTTTTAGCGCGATGATCGTTTTTGGCGTTAGCTTTCTCAATAGAACTTCCTCAGATCCATATTTTTGTATAGATGCGCCACTTCTTCTTCATAGCCGTTGAACATTAGGGTTGGCTGCCTGCGTGTACTGAGGACACTACCTTCTCCGATGAAACGCTCACTGGCTTGACTCCAACGCGGGTGGTCGACATTAGGATTTACATTAGCGTAAAAACCATACTCATTAGGAGCCAGACGATTCCACGTTGTTGGTGGCTCTTGGTCGGTGAGACGAATACGAACAATCGATTTGATGCTCTTAAATCCATACTTCCATGGCACAACCAGTCGAAGCGGGGCGCCATTTTGTGGGGCGAGTGTTTTGCCATATAAACCAACCGAGATCAGAGTTAGAGGGTTCATGGCCTCATCAAGGCGTAGTCCTTCTACATAAGGATATTCAATGCTACTAAATGAACCTTGAGCCGGGAACTGTTTGGGGTCGTAGAGGGTTTCAAAAGCAACATATTTGGCACTACTTTTTGGGTCGGCCATTTTAATGATGTCTGCAAGTGGAAAACCAATCCAAGGAATGTTCATTGACCATGCTTCAACGCAGCGAAGGCGATAGATGCGTTCTTCTAACGTGAATTTACTAAATATGTCGTCATAGTCGAGTTTCATTGGGTTGTTGACCAGCCCGTCGATTTCTACGGTCCAAGGGTCTGCCACAAACTCCGACGAGTTCTTCGCAGGGTCGGATTTATCAGTACCAAACTCATAGAAGTTATTGTACTTCAGAACCTTACTTTCTGGCGTTAACGAAAGGTCGGCTTGGTATTGTTGTGGTTTAGTGGCTTTGAGATCAATTCGACTATCAGTGACGGGTTTCTCATCGGAAGAAAAGATATCCAGTATGCCCGCTTGGGCATTAGCCGCGATAGGCATGCCGACGACAGCAATACCGAGCTTCTTTAGTATGTCTCGACGCTCTTTGTAGACAGACTCTGGCGTTGCTTCGTTTTCAGACAGAGCCCAGCGATGATTCTTTTTGATCCACATAATCTTCCCCGAGTGTGATTCACGTTTTAGTAAACAGCAAATTGGTGATACGTTGATTAGAGCAGACCGTAGCAATGTCGATTCTCTTTCATAAAAATCAAAAAAACACGCATTCATAACAAAATGCGTGTTCTAAAGGCTGTGGTTATAACTGATTCTTTTTAGAAGAACTTTTTAATGGCTTTTTCGGCACATGCGACATCAAGGTGACCTCCTGGTGCGCCTCCAACACCGATCGCACCAATCATTGCGCTGTTAACTTGAACGGGTACACCGCCTGCTAAGAACAGCAGATTGTCGTCCATATTTTGTAGCGGTTGCATGATAGGTTTGTCGGCAATCAGCTTCATTAAGTTACCTGATGGTTGTTTCATACTCGCCACTGTGAAGGCTTTTTTACGTGAGCTATCCAGTGTGTGGATCCCTGCATCATCAGAACGAAGCTGAGCAATCACATTCCCTGATAGGTCGACAACAGTCGCGGAGACTTTATAGCCATCCGCTTCGCATTGATTTACCGCTTCATGAGCCAGTTCGAATGCCGCTTTTGATGAAATTTGAGTGATTGATACTGTTTGTGCATCTGAGGCCAGCGCGTTGCTAGAAAGGCTCAGAAAACCAAGGGTTGCAGCGAATACAGTCAGTGTTGTCGTTTTCATGTTTACTCCGTTAATAGCGTGTTTTTATTCAACGAGTTCATAGTAACCAACGGAGGATTGCGACAGGCTTTCTAGAACATTACAAAGTTGTAATCTTGGTTATATTCGAGAAAGGATATTGATAAAGTATATTCAGACCAAGGTTAAGAGGTACATGGACGTTAATGAAAATTCTACTGATCGAAGACGATAGCCATATCGCGAAATTTCTAGTGAATGGCTTCCAGCAAGAAGGAATCACGGTAACGCATTCAACAGATGGTGTAGACGGATTGCACGAAGCCGTTACCGCAGACTTTGATGTCATTATTCTCGACATTATGCTACCTAAAAAAGACGGCTTTGAAGTGTTGTCGGAGCTGCGAGGACAAGGACATGCTACCCCAGTCATCATATTGAGTGCCAAGCATTCTGTAGAAGAGCGGGTGCAAGGACTGCAATCGGGTGCGGATGATTACTTAGTTAAACCATTTGCTTTTCCTGAACTACTCGCTCGGTGTCAAACCTTGATGCGCCGGGGCAAGCCACCTTCGCCTCAAGCATTAGAACTGAATTATGGCCCTCTTAATTTGGATTTACTGAAGCATACTTTGCAAAGGGAACAGCAAAATATTGCCATCAATCAACGTGAGTTCATGTTGATGAAGTTACTGTTGGAAAACCCAGAAACCGTCATGTCGAAAACTGCAATTCTTGAGCATGTGTGGGGGCATCAATTTGACCCACAAACTAACGTTGTGGATGTGTTAGTTTGCCGATTGCGCAGCAAAGTGGATAAAGGCTTCGCGACACCATTAATACATACACTGAGAGGTGTCGGTTATGTCCTCAAGTCATAGTATTGAACAAGCTCTTGCTGGTACGCAGCGACATCTTTTAGTGCGCTTTATGGCGACCTTACTGCTGTGTTTATTACTGGTGGAGCTAATTGTAGGCGCGATATTTTTCTACGATCTGTTTCAAACAGAAAAGAAGATTCTAACGTCCATGTCGACCGAGTATCAGCGTATTTTGACCTACGATTCGAGTGACCGTTTAATTCATGTTTTAGAAGCCAACCCTCACCGACTGGTCGACAACAACATCGCTGCCTATTGGGCGCAAGACAATTCGTCTCGACCAACGTTTGTCGCGGGTGATAAAAATGTTGTGCTTAATCTGCCCTTTGCTGACTATCAGATTGATGAGAGTCGTTCTTGGTTTGACACCTTTATTGTCAATCCGTATATGACCTTAAGCATCAAAGGGGAGCAACAGCAGTTTTGGTTGGTTCTGGATAATCGTGCCAGAGACTATATCGCATACAATCAATGGTTAATGACATTCTATGCACTGATTGCATTGGTGATAGTGACGACTGTTTTCACTCGTAAAATCATCCAAAGTGCCATGTCGCCGTTAGTGACGTTTGGAGACCTGTTAGACAAGCTCAAAAAAGGGCAGTTAGAGTTCGCTGAACCAGAGCCAGAGATTGGCCAAGGACTTACGGTTATTAGCTCTAGTGTTCACTCTGCCGTGGCCAAATTACAGCATGTCACCACCACGTTAAACACGACGGTAGACGCTATCGCACACGATATACGTACGCCGCTATCGCGAATTACTCTCGCGTCTCAAAGTGCGTTGCTGAATAACGCTGATCCGCAAGCAATGTGTGATGCTTTGGCCGATTGTGCAGAGCATGCCATGCAGGCCAGCAATATGTTGACCGCATTAATGAAACTAAACGATGAAGTGACCGGAAAGCGCCAGCCACAAAAGGTGGATACTCAAGTGTCCGAAGTGATTTCCAAGGTAGTAAGCTGGTACGACGATGTGGCGGAAGATAAACAGATTCAGTTAGTCAGTGACGTTGCCGATGGGCTTATTATCCAGTCCGATCCGGATAAACTGACTCAAGTACTGGTTAACCTTGTTGACAATGCGATCAAGTATACCGAACCCGGTGGCCGTGTGACGATTAAAGCTGAACAAAGCTCGAACATCAAGGCGAAGATAAGTATTCAAGACACCGGTATTGGCATTGACCCCAAATACCAAGATCTTATTTTTGAGCGGCTTTATCGAGTGGATAGTAGCCGAAGCAACATCGAGGGTTATGGTCTTGGCTTATCGTTGGCACTTGCTATGGTGGAGAATCTTGAAGGACAGTTGATGGTGAAATCAGAATGTGGTGTAGGTAGTACGTTCACGATTTTGTTGTGATTTTCCCTGACCATGTAATATGCAAGCAACCCTGTGGGGAGCGAGATCATAAGAACCAATACGGAAATGCCCAAAGTTATTAGCTTTGGGCATTTCTTCTGGCATTTTGTCAATCACGGACAAGGTTTTACGTACCGAGATGATTACAACGTCATATGCAGAATTGGGAAAGGTTTTCCCGTCTCATCAAGAGGTGATCGAGAGCTGATCTTAAAGCCCATGTGTTGGTAAAAGCCAACAGCACTAGGGTTTTGTTCATTAACGTCTACTTTGTTTGCTCCTAGTTTTTCTATTGCGTATCGCAAGAGTACTGTGCCAGTACCTTGTCCACGCTGCTGGTCTAGGACAAACAACATTTCGATCTTATTCTCATGAACACCAACAAAACCAACAATTGCTCCTTTGGTATTCTTAACACATTTCAATGTTACCGCAGGGAATGCTTGCTCGATAATGATGGGTTTAAAAAACTCAATATCTTGTTCTGTTATAAAGTCATGAGTCGCTCGGACAGAATTTTCCCAAACATCAAGCAGTTCAGCGTAATCTTTGGGAAGCACATTTTCGACAATCATAGAGTTCTCTCTGATTAGATTGATTAATTGACTGATGAAGTGTGCAGCCGCTCGGGGATTGTAGCAGTTAATTCCTTATAAAACACACCGCTTTAAGCGAAGTTTTACCACCAAGCCAGTTTGATAGATTTTACCAATTGAATAGATAGGAAAGGACGAATTCTCAAATATGCTCTCGCATTGCAATATAAACCCATCAGCGCAGGACAGCGCCAATCCGAATTACAAGACCATATTGAGAGAGTAAAATTATGATCAACACGACTATTAAGCCATTTTCAGCAACTGCATTCAAACAGGGCGAATTCGTAGAAATAACAGAGCAAGACGTGAAAGGTAAGTGGGCTGTATTCTTCTTCTACCCAGCAGACTTTACTTTCGTTTGCCCAACAGAGCTTGGTGATCTTGCAGACCACTACGCAGAGCTTCAAGAGCGCGGTGTAGAAGTTTACTCAGTATCAACAGACACTCACTTCACTCACAAAGCATGGCACGACAGCTCAGATACTATTGGTAAAATCAACTACTACATGGTTGGCGATCAAACGGGTACTATCACTAATAACTTCGGTGTGATGCGTGAAGGTCAAGGTCTAGCAGACCGCGCGACTTTCCTAGTTGACCCAGAAGGCGTTATCCAAGCAATGGAAATCACTGCAGAAGGTATTGGTCGTGACGCAGAAGACCTAATGCGTAAAGTGAAAGCAGCACAATACGTAGCGGCTAACCCAGGTGAAGTTTGCCCAGCGAAATGGAAAGAAGGTGAAGAGACTCTAGCACCATCTCTAGACCTAGTTGGCAAGATCTAAGTCATACAAGCATTAGCTTAAACGGAATATCGGGTCCGTGTTGCATGCCCCAATATCGCATAGCGAATTGGGGCATGTTTTTATTTAGCTTTTATGATGAATACCAGCGCAGAGTTATGTGCTGATGGAAAAATGCCGTTTAAGTTCCTGACGGCCTTTAGGTGTAATTATCACCTCTCTGTATCCGGGAACTCTTTCAATCCAGTCATTGTTTTCTAAAAATTCAAGGACAGAGGCGCCTAAGTAGCCGCCTAGATGAAATGTCCTCTCACTCCAGTCTAAACATGGACAACATTTTTTCCGCTTAGTTTTGGCATCGACGGTAATACCAAGTTTCAGAAACTTTTCTTTACCTTGTAGGGTTAGGTCGCTTCCATCACTTTCGAGCCAATTGTTTGATATTAGGTAGTTGTAGAATCTTACTGCTATGTCTCCGGCTAAATGGTCATAACAGGTTCTTGCTTTCAAGAGCTCTTTTGGGATTTTCGAACGCGCAGGGTTGTTGGGTTGAAAAGTAATATTCATCATGCTTTCCAGTAATGAAGCAATGCCATTGCTATAAAGGCGAAAGTACCGGTGTCGACCTTGGGATAAACAAGTGACAACATTGGCTTTCATTAGACGAGCTAGATGTGAGCTGGTTGTAGATGGGGAAATGTCAGCGACGGCACTTAACTCTGTCGCAGTCCAAGCTCGCCCGTCCATAAGAGCACATAGAATCTTCATCCTTGAGACATCAGACATGGCAGCAGCTAACGCTGCCATGTTGGCCTCTTGGCTGTGGACTTTAGGTTCACTAATAAGCGGATTTTGTTTACTCACGTATGGGTTACCCACGCTGTTCTGACCTAGACGGTCACTGTATAGTGACTAAGAATGACTATCAAATGTTTAAGACCAAATATCGCGTTATCCATGAGTGTGAACGCTATCTGCAGGTGCTTCGGCGCGTTGATTCATGCCATAGTCTCTGATGACACCTGCCACTCTTAGTCGATAGTTTTCAAATATGGTGTTACGTCCTTCGGATTGCGCAAATCGGTGGGATTCTAAAGCACGCCACTCTTGAATAGACCCTTCATCTTTCCAAAATGACAAAGAAAGGACTTTTCCTTCATTGGTTAGGCTTTGAAAGCGTTCAACTGAAATAAACCCTTTCATTTCAGATAGTAATGGTTTTAGATTATTAGCAATATCTAAGTACTCGTCAGACTTGCCTTTGGCAATTTGAACTTCGAAGATCACAGCAATCATGGTTTATTCTCGTTAATCTGATTGGATTGATGCGTTTATTGTAACGACAAAATTTATGGATACTTCGTTGGGTGTCGAAATGTGATCGTCGTAACTGCCATGCTTCTATATCAAACAAGAACGCCGAGAGGGTACCCTTTAAGAGTTAGTGCTCTCAGAGACACCGTAAATGATCACTTCACTCTGCGTTTACCATGCTGGCAAGTATTTGAAGTTGCTTGTCATCGACTAATACAAGCGGTGATGTAAATTCAGTGGGTCTACAGTACTTTCCAAATACTGTTTGAATTGAGAGCCATATATCGACGTTTTTTCGACATCCATAGGAATACTCTACATGTATTGAATTAATCCACTGACATGAAAAGAGTATGGTATGAAAAAGAAACATCTCTCCCTAAGCGTATTACTAGGCCTAACGACATTGTCGACACTGGCTTTTGCAACTACTTCAAACAACATTGACGCACATAAGAAATTCCGAGGGGAACAAGCTCTTGAGGTGGACCAATCACAATGGTTTCGAGAGCTAAGAATGGAAAATTGGACTCACGTTGTACCCGAGCAAGACATACGAGATACGTTGGTTAAAATTGATTCGGGTGAACCGCTGCGCGATTTCATCAACACAAATGAAGCGGGTCACTGGACATATGAATTCGCTCAAGCTGCTGATGATTATGCAAACTCAGCGAGTGATTATGAGTCGTATCGTAAGGCATCCATGATGTACTTAATTGCTTCATACCCAAACCACATGACAGAGCACGAACACGAAGCCATCGAGCGATCGGTTGATATGTATCTTAAAGCAGAAGCATTGAGCCCTACTATTGATGTAGAGCGCGTGGAGATGCCGCTTACGACTAGAGGTTCGATCACGGGTTTATTACATATCCCAAAAGGTGCCGAGAAGCCCGGCGTTATCCTTTACACAGGTGGAGTCGATAAAATTCTGACTGAACACCGTGATGCAATTGATACCCTTTTGAGGCAAGGTTTTGCTGTACTGACTTTTGATATTCCCGGTGGCGGCTTGAACAACAACATCATTATTGAGCTGGGTAAAGAAGATCAGGCTCACCAATCGGCATTAGCGTACGTTAAATCTGATTCAAGGCTGGATAGCAATAATGTCGGAGCGCTGAGTTCATCGGGTGGTGGCGTTCCATTGATGACATTCATTCTCAACACTCCACAACTCAAAGCAGGTGTTGCTCGCTGTGCAGTAGTGACTGATGTACTGACAGATACGCAGGTATTTCACCACGCCCCTCTCATGTCATCGATGTCTTACGGTTATCGAATTGGTGTCAAAGACGTCAGTGATCTTAATTCTTACGGACAATGGACGATTCCATTAGCACTTATGACTAAAGGCTTTAAATCTAATGAAACCGATGTTCCTGTATTGGCGATTAATACCAAAGATGACATGGTGAACCCGCCGGAAGAAATGAGGTATACAGCAGGGCTTTCAACAAGAGGTGAAGTGGCGTACTTCGGTAACTCAGGTCACTGCCCGGATGGAGCAGAAGCTGAGTTGGCGATTACTAACTTTTTCCTTAGGTACATGTAAGATAACTAAACTTAGGCAGCTTTGTTGAGATTACAGCTTTGTTGAGACGACATAGTGCCTCAGTTCTATTGCTCTAAAGTTGCCGTCATCCAAACTCTCAGTGATACGATGCGGCCACTTTAACTAAATGACTGCCTGTCCTAACACGCTTAACTGACTGGAAATGACGCCCTTGTTCATTTCCATTGCATCGCACCTATCCTATGTACATCGATGCTAGTTCATTTTTGATTCTGAGTGTTGCTCGATCATAAAGTCAATCACTTCATCATTTAAGCAAGATTTACTGACGTATTGGCGTTGTTTGCCTATATGAAGGATAAAACCCAAATCGCTTTGTTCAAGCTGATCAATATCATTCCAAGTGATGTTTCGGGTGTTCTTACCGCTTTTATAACTCATACCGTCAGAGTTAATCTTAAGTTGCACTTTACCGCCAGAACTCGCACTGAGTGTTTGCCTCCACAACCACCAAGTTCTTTTAAAATAAACACTTAAAGCTTCAACAATACTCAAGACAATAAAGAACCAACCCACGTAACCACTTGGAAGCAGCTCAAATGTTACGAGTACTACACCAAAGATAAGAAAAAGCATCCCTTTATAATAAGCTTTTGGAAATGTAGCGGGGTGGCTAGTTTGATCAAAGCATTCCGTAAAAAAGGTCTTGTCGAGCGTGTATTCTGTAGTGAAATCATAATCTTTAGACATAGGCAGTTACTTTGGACTTTTCTGTGAGTGAGTATTTCATGCTACGACCGTGCAGCGAGAGTATTGTATAGCTTTACGGTGTGTTGTTTTAATTGTTTTTGCCCCTCTTCGTCTCTACCTACTTTTTACTCAAGAAAATGTTTTGATAGGAAACCCCTATCAAATAGATAGGAAAGGACGAATTTTAAAAAATACGCTCTCATTGCAATATACATACATCGGCGCAGGACAGTGCCAAAACAAACAACACGAACACTTTGAGAGAGTAATCACTATGATCAACACAACTATCAAGCCATTTTCAGCAACTGCATTCAAACAGGGCGAATTCGTAGAAATTACAGAGCAAGATGTAAAAGGTAAGTGGGCAGTATTTTTCTTCTATCCAGCAGATTTTACATTCGTATGCCCAACTGAGCTTGGTGATCTAGCTGACCATTACGCAGAGCTCCAAGAGCGTGGCGTAGAAGTTTACTCAGTATCAACAGATACCCACTTCACTCACAAAGCATGGCACGACAGCTCAGACACTATCGGTAAAATTAATTACTACATGGTCGGAGACCAAACGGGCACTATCACTAATAACTTCGGTGTGATGCGCGAAGGTCAAGGTCTAGCAGACCGCGCGACTTTCCTAGTTGATCCAGAAGGCGTTATCCAAGCAATGGAAATCACTGCAGAAGGTATCGGCCGTGACGCAGAAGACCTAATGCGTAAAGTGAAAGCAGCACAATACGTAGCGGCTAACCCAGGTGAAGTTTGCCCAGCGAAATGGAAAGAAGGTGAAGAAACACTAGCACCATCTCTAGACCTAGTTGGCAAAATCTAAGCTAATCACACACTAGCTCAGCGGAATATCGAGTCCGTGTTGCACGCCCCGTCGTCACTTTTATTGCTTCTACCATTGGCAGGTAAAAGTGGGGGCGTGCACCCTTAAACCATCATTTTAGTGAATAACCAAACATCAAAAGGGTCCCCTTTTATTTTTCCCTTTTTAATTCCTTCTGATGTTAAGCAGTCTTATAGAATAGGTATCAGTATGTTAGATCAAGCAATGAAGCAGCAGCTAAAAGCGTATTTAGAAAACGTAAAAACCCAAGTTCAATTAGTTCTCAGCCTTGATGACAGTGATACTGCGAGCAAGATCGAATCTCTTGCTAACGACATAGCATCACTTAGCAGCAAAATTGACGTCGTTCGCGACGACGCTGCAAGCCCTCGCAAGCCAGTCATGCGCGTTATTAACCCAGAGAAGGGCACCGCTATTGGTTTCGCCGGTCTGCCAATGGGTCACGAATTTACGTCACTTGTGCTAGCGCTACTGCACACAGGTGGCCACCCAATCAAGCTAGAAGCGGAAACCATTGAGCAAATCGCAGAGCTGAACTCACCGCTAGATGTCGAGATATTTATCTCTCTATCATGCCAGAACTGTCCAGAGGTAGTTCAAGCCTTCAACATGATGGCGGCAATTAACCCGCTGGTAAACGTCACTATGATCGACGGTGCAGCGTTCCAAGATGAAGTGAAGCAGCGCGACATCATGGCAGTACCAAGCGTGTTCATTAATGGTGAACTGTTCGGCCAAGGTCGTATGTCACTGAATGAAATCCTAAACAAAGTCGACACAGGTGCAGCGGAGAAAAAAGCTAATCAGTTAAATGAAACAGCACCGTTTGATGTCCTTGTCGTGGGCGGCGGCCCAGCGGGCTCTTCAGCGGCTATCTATGCAGCTCGTAAAGGTATTCGCACTGGTGTGGTTGCTGACCGTTTCGGTGGTCAGGTGATGGACACCATGGCAATCGAGAACTTTATTTCAGTGAAAGCGACCACAGGTCCTAAGCTGGTGGCAAGCCTTGAAGAGCACGTTAAAGAGTACGGCGTTGAAGTCATCACTGAGCAGCGTGCTGCAAACATCATCGATTCAGAAGATACCGATGACGGTTACACCCACGTAGTACTAGAAAGCGGCGCAGTACTAAAAGCTCGCTCTGTGATCACAAGTACTGGTGCTCGCTGGCGTGAAATGAACGTACCGGGTGAACAAGAATATCGTAACAAAGGTGTGGCGTACTGCCCTCACTGCGATGGCCCACTATTTAAAGGTAAACGTACCGCGGTTATCGGTGGTGGTAACTCTGGTATTGAAGCAGCCATTGATCTTGCGGGTATTGTGGAGCACGTAACGGTTCTGGAGTTTGCTGATACACTTCGTGCTGACCAAGTGCTTATCGACAAAGCGAATAGCATGGCGAATATCGACATCATCACAATGGCACAAACCACAGAAGTTCTGGGTGATGGTACGCGTGTTACTGGTCTTGAGTACAAAGATCGCAATACGGATGAAATCAAGCATATTGAACTTGCTGGCATCTTCGTACAAATCGGCCTAGTTCCTAACAGTGAATGGTTGAAAGGGACAAAAGTTGAGTTGTCACCTCGCGGAGAAATTGAAGTAGACGCTCATGGTGCGACCAGCATGAAGGGAGTCTTTGCGGCAGGTGATGTCACTACTGTTCCATACAAGCAAATCATCATTGCTATGGGTGAAGGGGCAAAAGCTAGTTTGGGAGCGTTTGATTTCTTGATTCGTAATCCAGCTCCTGTGAAGCAAGCTGAAACGGCTTAAGGTTAAATAACCTATTTTCATAGCGCTGTTCTCAACTGAGATCAGCGCTTTTTCGTTTTGTTACTGAGAAAAAAACGCCCGACGAAAATCAGCAACTTGCCGGGCATAGTAGTGTTGCCACTCATCCTGTGATAACCCCGAAAATTGCGTCACTCTTTGTTGTTCAAGGGAAGCTTCTAGGCGCTGTAGTTCACTCTGGTAGTTACTGACGACGGCTTGTTGTTGAGTGACCTGCTGCTGCCGAGTTGCGATCTCTGCACTCTGTTGGGGGGTCAGGAAATAGTGTTCTAGCTCGCTAATCAAAGCTTCACGCTCTGATTCACTGAGATTTTCAGGTACAAGAGCAACAGCCTGTTCAAACTTCGCTTGGTTGCTCACCAGTCCTAATGATTCTGCTCTTTCCTGCCATGCCTGCATCAGGTCTTCAAAATTCTGAATATAATCCTCTGCGGAAATGTACTCTGGAGCTTCCACCTCCAAATGCTTACTCTGAATGGTAAAATCATACAGCGCAAATTCATCTTCAAACATGACGTCAGCCAGTTGACCCCAGACTCTTCTCGCCTCTGCTTTTAATTGTTCGATACGTGCAGTTAATGATATTTGTTCATCAAACAATAAATTGCCGAGCGTTTGTTGCCATTGGTTGTTCAGTTGTTGATAGTTTTCAATAAGATAAAACCGTTCTGGTGTGAGAAATAGAGCCAGATTATCTAGTAACACATCGCAGTTATCAGCTAAGTTACATTGACGCCAAAACGACTCGATGTCAGCGATTAAATCGCGACCTCTCGCCTTATTGAAAGCTGCTGCGGTCGCTTGAATGTCGGATTCGCCTTGTTTATTTATGGATGGTGTAAACGATGTTTGTTCTACAGGTACTAGAATGTCGGCTGTCGTTGTTTTTGAAATCGTTGAGGTAATGTCAACGGATGCCGTAGCTTGTTTGACTTGTGGATGGTTGTTGTCGAATGACCACCAAACCGTGCCCACCAAGATGGCGGACACAATGATTAGCGTGAATTTGTTCATGGCTTTATAACAGCCGTAACGGGAAAGTGATCCGAGAGATTATAGTGTTTCCATAGACTCTCATCCGTTGTGCGAGGCACATCAACTCGGTTGTCGTTATACGATTTTGTACCATATTCATTGCTGACCATGACGTAATCGAGATATTCAACATTAGCACCACCTGACAGTGCCCCACCGGCGAAATCATTGATCCGAGGGTCGAATGTTGATGCGGTATAGCCAGAATATTGCGGTTCAGAGACGTTTAGGTTTGTCATCATTTGTTGATAATCATCTGGGAACTTGAGTTTGTTGACATTAAAGTCACCACTGTAGATTACCGCTTCATTTGCTGGGATATCGAGAGATTGGGCTAATGCACGTATTTGTTTGAACTGGCGCTGACGATAATCACGAGCGGTGTCGGTATCAAATGATGCGGTATGTGTTGCAAATACATGATAAGCCTGACCACCTTTAATGACTTCTGCGTAGTTTACTCCTTTATCGGCAAAACAATCGGTTCCGGAGCAATCTGGAAATACGTACTGAGCTTCATTAACGATGGGGTAGCGACTAACAATGATGACACCCCCGTCGTAAATATTGATCCCTTCCTTATCCAACATTTTCGTTTGATAAGGGTATTCTTTGGCAAGCTCTCTTAAGAATGCGTCGCGTCCACTAGCAAACACTTCTTGTAGCGCAAGTACGTCATAACCCTTCACATATTCTGGAATTAGCTCGTATCGGTCGCCAATATGAGAGGCGATAGCGGGAAGTGCCCAGATGTTATAGGTCATTAGCTTTAAGTTTTGTTCGTCGTTATCGACCTCTTCATCAACATGAGTAGGGGTAATGGTGTAGTACAAGTCATCGTAGCGTGCGGTCTTTGCTGATTTGAACGCCAATTCTGTATTGAGACTGCCAAATGAGTTTGTGTTTTGGCGATGAATATTTCGATCATCTTTTAAGGTTAAGTCGACATCGGCAGCGGACATTCCATACTCTATGGTTGAATTGTACCAGTGACCCTCCATCACTTGATTAAGCGATACGCTTTCACCTTGAGGATTCGAGACTATGGTTTCGAAGCGATAAGTCTGATTTGATTTCACACCTTCCCAACGATTAAAGCTCAGTATCGACTTTGTTTCCCAAGGTGCTAGAACTTGAACATGTTGCTGCCATTCCTCTCCCTCTTCCAGTAAATCAGTGCCTTCATGACTGATCTGGATTGTTAGCGGCTGATCTGAGTTATTGGTTAGGTACACATCAGTGTCTGCCAAGGCTGGCAAGGCGATTAAGCCACTGAGTAAAAGATTCCACTGTGAAAACTTCATCTTATTTATCCATGGTTTGAGTTAGAGTAATGATTCTGATTGATAAATGTTACTCAAGCGTTAAATTTGAATTAAGCAAATAAAACTTGCTCATTTTGTTATTTAATTGTGAACCTGATTCAAAATTGGTGTGATTCGCTAGAATAAACCACGCTATTTCTCCAATTCTTATCATCTTGGGTGTCGCTTTTGGTGTATCTACAGCATATTTTTTGGCATAACTTCACAATTTTGTAACACTAACTTGGCGGGCTAGAATTGTGCAATCTACGCTCAATTACTCATCGGAGGTCTGACAAGGAGGTGTTAAATGAAAGCGTTCTTCACATTCATTTTATGTAGCGTAATCGCATGGAATGCACAGGCGATAAGTTTTTGGTCGAGCAAAGGGTATACCGAAACCAAATACCCAATCGTATTGGTTCATGGCTTATTTGGTTTTGATTCACTAGCAGGGTTCGATTATTTCTATGGTATCCCTCAAACATTGAGCAAAAGCGGAGCAAAGGTTTATGTTGCCCAAATATCGGCGACCAACAGTTCGGAAGTACGGGGTGAACAGCTTCTAGCACAAGTGGAAAATGTCTTGGCGATCACGGGTGCCGACAAAGTAAATCTAATAGGTCATAGCCATGGTGCGCCGACGGCTAGATATGTTGCATCAGTTGCACCGCAAATGGTTGCTTCAGTTACCAGTATTGGAGGCGTGAATAAAGGGTCGAAAGTCGCGGATATAGTGCGAAATACCGTTCCGGAAGACTCAGTTTCTGAGGCAATCGCTGTTGAACTGGCTAGTGCACTTACGACGATCATTGGTGTGTTATCTGGAGGTAGTGACTTACCACAAGATGGTTTGAGCTCATTGCAGGCGCTCACCACAGAAGGGTCGTTGGCCTTTAATGAGCATTATCCAGAAGGCGTGCCAAAGTCGTCTTGTGGTGATGGTGAATGGCAAGCTGCAAATGGTGTGTACTACTACTCATGGACCGGGACTTCGACTTACACTAATGTGCTAGACCCGGCTGATCCCGCAATGTTTATCCTAGGTTTAACGTTTGATGAACCTAATGATGGATTAGTAGGAAGGTGCAGTACTCATTTAGGTCGAGTCATCCGAGATGATTACAAGATGAACCACCTAGATGAAATCAATGGTCTACTCGGTATCCATCATCTGTTTGAAACAGACCCTAAGACCTTGTATCGGCAGCATGCTAACCGTCTGCAGCAACAAGGACTTTAGGCCATGAACAGGTACTCCAAAACAACTGCAGTGATGGCCTTATTGGTGGTGATAGCTGTAGGATTGTTCTCTGTGTTCGACGCGGATGATCATGACTCGGTCAAAGTGAGCTCCCAGCTTGATACTCAAATCGACAACGCATCAGAGCGTGATACCTTCGAGTATTTTATCTCGGGGCTTGTCGACAACGATACCGATACGATAGAGCAGCGGTTTGAACACTACAGTCAGCAACGGGATGGCTCTGAACAGCTTGAGCCAGAGTTGTTCGAAAAATATATGCGATACAAAGCTGCACTAGCTGCGCTTAAACGAAACGGTGACGAAGCTACAGATTTTCAAGGTCTGCACCAGCAAATCCTACTAATGCAAAGTGAATTTTTCACTGCGGATGAGCAAGAGCGTTTATTTGGTGAAGAGAATCTACTGCGTGAACTCGCCCTGACTAAAAAAGCTATTAAAGAGTCAGCACAAACCCCAGAGGAGTATCAACAACGTTGGGAGAATGAACTTAGCCAACTGCCACCAGAGCTGCAAAACAGCTTTCGCAATGCCACTGTGTTGACGGCTCTCAATGATACCAATGCTATGGATACGCAAAGTCAGTACATAGCTCGAGAGGCACTGGTGGGTAGTGAAGCCGCAGAAAGGTTAATGACGCTGGATCAAAAACGTGCTGATTTTGACCAGCAGTTCGACTCTTATCTAGTAGCGAGAGCCGACATATTGAATAACGCATCATTTAATGATGCAGAAAAAGCTCAGGCTATTAACGACCTTAGAGAACCGCTGTTTGATAAGAATCAGTGGCGAAGGATTGAGGCGTTAGAGCGGATTCATGATGGGCAGGGTGAATAGTTGAACAATAAATTGAATGAAATAATGGTGCTTTTCTGTTAAAGCACCAAACTCAAAAGCAATTTTCTGATGGTTATGCCCCAGGAACCTGCTTCGTTCTGCCCTCATGGGCTGGCGTAGTTCGGTACATGGCTTTAAATGTTCTATCGACCCAAAAAGCGCACAGTTTTGGCAAGGGGAGGCTAAATCCCCCCTTTCGTTTAGGGCACCGATAATGTAGTTCCTCGGGTCCTTACCTATGGCCATTATGTCGAACCAAAAATGAGCTTCAGCACAGCCGCATCTCACTCGTAGATTTGGTCAAGAATAATGCTCTTGTAACTGTTCGACCACTCTATCAACGCTGCGTAGCGTATTTAGGCGGATACTCAGAAAACTTTGATTTATCCCTACTCGGCTGGTTGCTTCCTTTTGGGTTAAGCCCTCGACCAGATACATTTCTAATGCTGTGATGACTTTTCTTGAACTGATCTTCGTAAGTTTAAGTAACAGGCTTAACTGTTCTTCAGTTACTTTTCCACGCTCTAAAGCCATAATTTTCTCCAACTGGAAGGAAGGGGAAGCCTAATTCTTCGTTCCCCCTTAGTGCTATTGCGTTTGGGCCCTGAACTTTCTAAGAAATTTGCCAAATCCAAGGTCTCCAGTCCAAAAGTTAATGGCGTGCTCTACGCCTTTACTGGTGTAAGTGGCTCCGCTAATACCATCTACTCTATAGGGATCTTGAGAAAGGCTATGTTTTTGGCTTAGGGTTATTGATGGTTTATTGTCTTTAAAAATCAGTTTATTAGCGAAACGTGTTGACCAATCTGGGTTGTCGGTTATTTCCGCGCCAAGACCTTTACTCTCTTGGTGCTTGTAGAACTTAAGCCCCGCAATACTAAAGTCACGACTATTTAGACCTAAGTATCCGTAAATCAGCCCGAATTTCCCTTGAGCCCGAATAGGCATAACAAGACGATAAGTGACCCCGTTTTCGTCATGGATAAAATAAACAGGTAGCGCATTTTCGCGCATTTTTATGCCCGCTATATCATCCTTAGCTGATAAGGAAGTCGCGTTAGTGGCTGAGAGTGGATAATGGGTTAGTGACTCGTCGACATCGAACTTCGACGGTCGAAATTCGCCACTATTGAGGTCAACGGTTTTCACATCAACATACTTGTCGATGAGTGTCGAGACGGGTAACCGTTTTTGCATTAGTCCAGCAGATTCCAACAAAGTAAGGCGTTGGTCGAGTTCGGTTGGCTTAGGTGGCTGCTTTTTTAGGTCAGGTTCTGTACAGGCAACAAGAAGGGTTGCGCTGGCAGTGATAACAAGTGTAGTGACAAAACGCATGGTCTTAACCTATTTAAGCTTGCGAGGAACAACTTGTGCGATGACCTTAAATTGACCTTGGTTGGTATCGACAATCATGGTTAGAAACTCCCCCAGTTTTAAGGTGCGTTTAGGGCCGAACATCATAAAGTGGTGAGTGTTTGGGGTTAATGCGGTTTTTTTTCCTGCTGGAATGGTAATGTCTTTAACCATGAACATGACACGCTTCCCTGCTTCATATTTGGTGCTGTGAAGCATGGTTTTGTCAAACTCGTTGATATGAAACCCAGTAATAATCAGTGTTTGGTCGCTGTTATTGTAAATCGTCATTTTAGACCCAGTGCCTTTCGCTCCGCTGGCTAATTGGAAGATGACAGGAGAGTCTATTTGGACCTTGTCTTGAAGCGTTGGAGTGCTTGCATTAACTGCAGGCACGAGAGACAGTAGGCTGAATAACGCGACAAGGGGCAACAAGAATTTTCGCAGTGACATCTTAATATTCCTTATATTTACAATGTGTTAATAACTTTATCTAAATCTAGTTTTGCTGAGTAACCAATATGCATATCTACCAGTGTGCCTTTTTGGTTAATCAGATAAGTGGTAGGTGTGACGCCAATAGAGAATCGTTCTTTAGATATTCCTAGTTGGTCTTTGCCAATGGGAAAAGTGAACTGATATTTGTGACGAAATGCATCAAGGTCGACGTCGTACTGGTCAATATTAATAGCGATTATGGCGACTTCATCTGAGCGTCTTTGATAAATGTCTTGCCATTTTTTCATCATGGCTATGCAGGCACCACAGGTAGAAGACCAGAATTCGAGCACGACTTTCTTACCCTTATAATCATGAATACTGAGTTCAGTGTCGCGAGAATCTAGTGCCACGATGTCGGGACTTTCAGCCCCAATTTTGGCAACTTGCTCTTTACATCCTGTAACTATCACTACCGTACTGAGGAGTGGAATCAGTAAGTAGTTACGCCACATCTTGGATTTCCTCACCGATGTATTTACCGTGTTGTAAGCGAATAATGCGGTCAGTAAATTGCCCTAAACTCGGGTTATGGGTGACCATGATGATGGTTTTGTTTTGAGCATGAAGCTTTTTGAAAATCTCAAGGACGATATTCTCATTTTCTTCATCAAGATTTCCGGTGGGCTCATCGGCGAAGATGATTGGACTTTCATTTACAATCGCGCGAGCAATACATACACGTTGTTGCTCCCCGCCTGACAGTTGACTCGGAAGGTGATCAAAACGGTGACCCAATCCCACTTGTGTCAGCACCGCTTTCGCAGCGTCTTCGTCAGGAACGCTATGGTAATGTTGAGCCAACATGACGTTTTCCAACGCCGTCAAATAAGGAATTAGGTGGAATTGCTGAAACACCAAACCAATTTTCTCGGCGCGAAAGGCACGTCGTCCTTCTTCATTGAGAGAGCCAGCATCCTCACCATCCAAAATAACCGTTCCTGATGTTGCACTGTCTAGGCAGCTAAGAATGTTCATCAAGGTGGTTTTGCCTGAACCTGACGCCCCCATAATGGCGACAAACTCACCTTTTTTGACTTCAATACTGATATCGTCAAGTGCATGGACTTGATCGAATACTTTGCAAAGTCCCTCTGTTTTAATAGCGAATGTAGACATATTAATCTCCTTTCAGGACTTTGGCTGGGTCGATTCGTATCGCTCGAATTGTCGGAAGAGTGGCCGCGACCAAGGCGGCGCAAAATGAAAGTAAACTGGTAATCAATAGAACAGGTATTCGAATATCGATGGTTGCGCCGAATACGGACTGTCCGAGAAACTGAGCCAGTATGTAGCCGATCACCAAACCGTTAATGACAGCGGCGAGAGTAATGATTAAGGTTTCATGAACGATTTGGCGCTTAATGGATTGATTCGATGCGCCCAATGACTTTTGCAGCGCAAATTCATAACGACGCTCCGCGATCATAGAAGTCATCGTCGTATTTACGCACAACGTCGACAACACCAAAATCACCAAAGCAACGATGCCCATAAGCAGTTTTATTTTATCAAGCACCTTGCCTTCTGAGGCGGAGACTTTGCGAATAGGCCTGATCACAAGATCACTATAATGACGTTTCAACGTCTGCTCGAACTGAGCTACTTGTTGCTTGTCGTTGGTTAGGCTAAACATGGCGAAATTAATCTCATCACCTTTATTGAGCCACTTTTGCACAAACGGTAGATTTACGATTAAGTAATTGTCTTCGTCTGAACCTGACTCGACGATTCCTTTGATTCTAAAGCTGTAACTACCTTGTTTTCCGTATACAGTAAGTTCTGAGCCTATGCCCAGCTCTAGTTTCTCAGCGAGCTTTTTACCTATCATGACATTACGGTCATCAAAGGACACTCCGATCCATTGACCTTCAACTTGCCAGTAAGGTACGAGCTTCTTCAGTTGTGAAAAGTCGATACCCATCAATACGACCTTCTCTAGTTCGGCTTGAACCATGCCATATAGGTAAGGACTAGATGCAATTAGGCTATCTTTAGGGGCAAGTGATTTTATTTCTTGGTATTGCTGCGTTGTGAGCTTTTTAGTGGCTTCAGGGCCAACAAAGAAGTTAGCGCCATAGTTACGAAGCTCATGACTCATTTTTTCATTGATATCGAAATATACGCCTGCCATTGCGGTAATGATTGCCGCGCCAACGGTGAGTGCGAGAAAAACCACCAGGACGCGCTGTGCACGCAGTTTTAGCGACCGCCATACTAGTGTTGATAACATTGAACGAGGTTTATTTGCGGCCATATAACACCTCTATTGGGTACAGTGATGCGATTCTGCGAGATGGGAAATAGGTTCCAAGAACAGTAATCAAAGTAGAGATAAGTAGAACGACAGGAACAATGATCCAGTCAAATGAAATAGAAGAACCAAACAAGGCGTAGCCGATGACTTTGGATAACCCCCAACCAGACAAACAGCCCAACAATCCACCTAAAATGCCACACAATATGGACTCGGAGTAGAACAAGGCATAAACCTGCCAATTATGCGCTCCTAGTGATTTCATTAACCCGATTTCTTTGGCTCGTTGCAGGATCGCATTGGTCATTAGAGATGCGATACCCATTGCTGAAGCAATCAGTGCAGCAAAAGTTACAACAAACAATAGCGCCTGAATCTTACTGATAACGGCACCCTCAGATGCAGCTACTTGCCAAAGCGGTTTTACTAAGGCGTTGTTCATCGCCCCTTCTAGTTGGAACGAAATAGAAGAAACAAACGCAGTGCAAAACCACAAGTCATATTCATCAGAGTCGAGAGACTCTAGATCTTCGCGTGCTTTTTTAGACAGAGCATTTTCCGGAACGGTCAGAGCAGACACTTTTACGCTTTGGACTTTGCCTTCTAAACCTAGGAGTTGCTGCCCTTTATTTAACGGCATCACAACGGAGCTTTCATCGCTGGTACCGTTAGTGAGAATGCCAGTGATTTTGAAGTCGTTTTTAACATTACTCTCACCAGCGAGGGAGAGGGTATCTCCAACCGACAATGACAGCTGCTTGGCTAATGTTTTACCAATCAGTACTTCGTTTTTCTCGTCGCTGGGCCATTGCCCATCAATATGCCAATAGGTAGAAATGACTTTGTTACCGGTACGATATTCGTGGTCGTCGGCAACTGGGAGGTTTTTGTCAAAAAAAGTACCGATGATGCGAATGGTGCGATTCGACTCTACATCTTTAACCTGACCTTTCACGAATGGAGCAAAGCCAATTATGTTATTGCGCCAGAATATATCCATGATGTTAGGTAACTCGCTTTCGGCAAGCAGATCGTCTTTTTCCAGTTTATTGACGTTATGAGCGAGGAGTTCGGGCAGCTTTACTTGCCCTTCAGGTGATATCTCAATATTCGCACCGTAGCTTTTCATCTCCATAGACATTTTGTTGCCAATATTGATTGATATTGCTAATAAGGCCGAAATTAGACTTGCTGCTAAGAATACAGTAATGACAGCCAGTCTTTTTCTGTTGGAGTCATGACGCCATGATTGACGTAGCATTCGAATTAACATTGCTAATCTCCGAGTGGGTTAACAGGTTTAACATCGGAATACTTCCAGGGGTCGTCTCTAAATGTCTCGTATGAGTCTTCCGAGGTGAAGAAGTACGTTTTTCCGGAGAATGAATAGCTGTGCTCAGCATCCATATTGCTGATTTGTTTACCGTTAACGGGATCGGTTGCCATAACTTCTACTACTTCACTGAAGTACTTTAGTCCGCTTTCTAGTGTCGCCTGGGTTACAACAATCTCGTTGTTTTCAACCCGCCAGTCAGGCATTGGAATAGGGTTACATCCACCTGGCTTGCCAATAGATGGAATAAAAATATGCACCCCACATGCAAGACAAACGACTTGGTCGCCTACTTGAGCGTAACCTGCGTCGCCACATAACATGCAGGCATCAAACACAACACCAAATTTCTTTTCACCTGCAAATCGGTCAATAACGAAAAAGCGAACGACCTTGCCGTCACTGGCTACCCAGTCAAAACGATGTAACTTACCGTCTATTAAGTGTTCATCAATCGGGATATGAACCCGACCATCCGTTGCCATCTCCATTCTTTGTGCTTCTGAACGATGAATGGGTTGTGAAGCGACAAGATCCCAATAGAGTAGGGCGATAAGTACAGCAGCAAGAGTGGCGAGATTAAATGTGACCTTGTGTTTTGCCGAGTTCAGCCGTGCTTGTTGTTTGCGTCGTTCAATGGCAAGAGAGGTATGAGATATTTGTGTTTTTAGCGGTTGGATTTGAGAACGATAGAAATAGCACAAACACAACGATGAAATGATTAAAACCGCATAAGACGTCACCCAAGAAAAGTTAGTGACTTTCGAAACATATGCCAATAAGCCTCTATCTAAGCCAACAATACTTAGCTTCATACTGGCGAGAATGATTTCACCAGATAATGGTAGGGCGGCAATCACCAATAGCAGCACAATCAAAAATCGTCGCGCACCTTTGCTTAATGCTGTGACAGTCAAACTCGACGTAACATGAATAAACGCAATGGCCAAAAAACCTAAGATGATAGCTGTAACATTGAGGATAAGCTCAGTGTTGATTACGTTTGTCGTACTTAGCATGGTCAGCTTAGCTACTTTCGCCCACATAAAGCTGGCAAGCAGAGTTGTTAGGCTCTGTAAAGCAATCAGTATTCGCGGTGATATTGAGAACAGAAGGCTAACAATAGCGGTGAGTAATAAGATCGCTAAGTAGCTAGTAGAGACGGCTAATATGTTGACCTGGCTAAAAGGTAACAGGAAGAACAGTAATGCTCCGGAAAGTAGCGATAGCAAAAACCATCCGATTTGATGCTTATACATGTGGGTACTGTGTGTTGCCCAAATGGCACCAAATAGGAGTGCGGGTAGTAAATAGACAAGTAAGACTTGGGAAAGATAGAAACTCATACTGTAATCTGACCGGCAGAGAAAACTTAAACAACCAAACAAGATCAGCTCAGGCTCTAATGCAATCGCCTGAGCTGATATAGCAATGGTTAGTTGATACCTACGTATTTAAATTCATAACTCGCATCGAACGGTTTGAACCAACGACCTACACCTGTTTCTTCGTCTGTATGGCGCAGTAGTCCTGCTTTTGATGGCGGGTCAATATGGAAAGTGAGTTTGTAGTTACCAACACCCAACATATTGATATTCGAACCATAGTGAGGACCATCCGCTGCAACCATTGGCATGAATGTGCCTTCTTGAGTCTTACCTGTATCCATGTTTTTCAGTGTGTAGCTGATGGTTAGGTACGGGATCCATTCCCCTGCCGCAAATCCATTCTTGTTGCCTTTTAAGGCGTGAATGTCTGCTTCAAGATGAACCTCCGATTTTGATGCTGCGCGCATCATGCCTTGTGGCTCCATGGTCACTGGTTTTAAGTAAACTGCGGCAATTTCCATTCCGTTCATTTCAACAGGTTCACCTGCTGGATGTTCCACGAATGGTAGGTCGTTAGCCATAGCTATGCCTGAAATTGCTTGTACAGCCACTGCTGCGGCGATGAGTTTTTTGTTAAACATAGTAATGTCCTTTACTTGTTTGATTTTACGAAGTTTTAATTGAACTATGAGTTCGCGTTGATAGTCATGTCTTGCCTATTTTTGAGCTTTAAGAGCACGAGCGCGAACAGTGCTGCCAGCACCAAGATGAGCTGAGGTAACAAGGTTTCTAAGTATGGATAGATTCCAAACGCTGCGAATTCTGGCGCGCCAGCAATAAGTGTTGGGTCGAATAATTTACCTTCGATAAGCTCCAACACGCCTTTACCTGCGAATACAAATGCCATTAAGTACATAAATCCGCCGGTGAAAATAAAGAATGGCTTAAGTGGGAGTTTGACTACGCTATATCGCATGATGAAGAAGATGACAGCAAGTACAACGACGCCAACAAGGAAGCCCGCAACTAACGCCGTCATAGTTTGTGCAGTGGCATCGCTCGCCAATGCAAAATAGAACAGCACGGTTTCAGCCCCTTCGCGATAAACCGCTAGAAAACTTGCTAACCAAAGTCCTATTAGGGAGCCTGTCGTAATTGAGTTTGAAAGTTTGCTTTGTAAATAGCGCTTCCACTGAACAGCCTCTACTTTTGAAAGAAGCCAATAACTCATTGAAAATAGGATCATTACGGCAATCAGCATGGTGATGCCTTCCAATAGCTCTCTACTTGCGCCCGCATTCTCGAACAACCATTGAAATAGCGCGGCCGTAATGGCACTGGCGATAAGACCTACCACGACTGAGTTTTTAACGACATGAAGCTTATCGGATGCGTCATTCTTGATTAGGTATGCTGTAATTGCTGCCACAATAAGCATAGCTTCAAGCCCTTCTCTGAAGATGATGGTGAAGCTTGCAAGTAACATGGCCCACCATCCTAAATCTCCTTCAGAAAGCGTGTCAGAGGCGTCCATCAATCCTTGTTTCAAGAGCTTCACTTGCACTTGTATATCATCAACCTTTTGATTTGCCTTTAACATGCTGACGATTCGAGTGAAATAGCCTTCTAACTCTGACTTATAGTTACTGTCTCTAGAGCCAACGGCATTCTCCATTCCTGAGGCTTCAAAGTGGTCGAAATAGGCATCTTGCATTGCCAACATTGCACCGTTGGTATCGCCATTTTTATAGATCTCTATAGCACCGTCGACAGCTTGAATAATGCTACTGACAACAGGCCGCCAATCTTTTGATTGAACTGATGATGCTTCGGAAGAGGAGTCTGAGACAGACTGAAAATCGCGAGTTGGGGGAAGACCAGGTAACTCATCCTTTAGATCTTGTACTAAGGTTGCCAGTTCATAGCTAAATTGAATGAGATGTTTTTGGCTATATTCTTGTTTGGCTATTTTCGCTAATGAACGAAATGCTGCATTATATTCAGCCGCTTTTTCCGCTGAACGGTTCAATCTTATTGTGATTTCGAGCTCGGTATTTTTAAAGCCTTTGAATTGCGCTTGCTGAACCAACTCGAAAGCTCGTTGCTGTTTTTTCGTTGATTCATCAGGTTGTTCGGCAGATTCTCGATACTCAGTTAGTGCCTCATTCAGTTGTGTATCAATAGAGGTTACGGCATCTCGCCAAAAAGGAAGAATATCATCCGTATGAAGGTTGGTATTTTCGGCGATGAGCTTATGCCCAGAAGCTAGAATACTCGGTAAGTTAGCTACCTCTTGCTTTAACCAATCAATTTCACTTTGAACGTTTTCAATAGATTCTTTAGCGACGATCATTTTTCGTATCTCGCCAAATTTAGATTCTAATTGGTACGCGTATTTCCGTGAATAATTAATGCGGACGGGACCTTCCAAGCTTTCAAATACTTCGAAGTAAGCCATTTGAACTGTAGTTTTAGCTTCGTTTTGTTGCCCCTCTCGATATAGTTCTTCTGCTTTGTCGAGTCGAGAGATTATTTCATTTGCTGCAGATTTGTAATCTATGGCATAAGAGATTTGCGGCATAATAAGTAAGAAGAATACTAGAAAATAACGACGGTAATTGTTAATTGCCTTTAACATATGACATCCGTGAACAAGAGGTGTTCCTGTACGCTAATGGAAGTCATTCTCATTATCAATATTAGAGATTATAAAGGTGAAGGGTGATAAATGAGTTGATATTAAACTTCGATTTTGATGGTCTTTGTTTAAATTATTGAATAACAATGGAATTTAAACCACTTGGTTGATGTGGTTAAATTTCACTCATGTTGTAATCGGTCATTTCAAGCAAAAACTAAGTTCTCACAAATGGTAATGAAAATTGATATCATTATCACCTGTGTTGAAATATTGTTGATTTTAGTGATTTATAATGTACTAAAAAAATAAAAAATCTGTTGTTATATCTATCTCGGTTATTTCTCAATACAGAGTTAAGTGGAGTTTAATTAAATGAAAAATCAAAAGGGATATATAAAAAGTTATAGCGAAAATTATTTAATCGCTATAACTTTATGCCGTCACTAATTCTTCTCAGTAAATAGAACGTTATATTCACCTAAACCATCATATTTTATTGCTGTGAGGACTCCAAAGTCTACTTCGACAACACCACAGTAAGATCCAGTAATAATTGCTTCACCCGCTTTAAACTCAATACCACGACGAGTCATTGCATTAATGAGCCAGTAGATCGGAGTCTGTGCTAGCTTGTTTGGATGTTTTCCAGCGAACGTCTGCACATTGTTATCTTGAGATACGGTGATTTGGATGGTTGCAGCATCAAAAGCTTGTTCACGAGCAATTTCTGGCCCAATAAACAATCCTTGGTTAACCAAACAGTCTGCTAATTTCTCATAAAACTCAGCGCCACTATCGTCGGCATAGCGAGATTGCATAAGTTCCAATGCCATATGGCAAGAGCCAATGGCATCATTGATCTGTTCTTCACTATAGCCATCAGGTTTTGCGGGTAACGATTTTGACAGGAGGAATGCGATCTCAGGCTCTATCCGAGCGGTATTATTGTCGGCAAAGAGCTCACAGATTTCTCCTTTTTGCACGCTATTAGAGAAAATTGGTGCAACGATAAATTGGTCATCGGATAGAGGCAGGAGACACTTCCATCCTCCAACTTCATCGCTATGCATATCGATCATTGAAGATTGGATTTGTAGTGCGTCATCCAAGGTATTTGGACGTTGCAGTTCATTCAGTCGTGGTGCTTTGGTTCCCGCTACACGGCGGCTTAGCAGCTCAGAGGCAGCTTGCTGAAAAACATTTGTCATATAATATCACCTGTGTTGTATCTTTTAATCATATAGCAAATTTTTCCAGCAAAATAGGTGATGAGATCATGAAGTCACGAGTTTTTCGCAACTGAGTTTCTAATCTGTTGTCCCCGCCAACTTTTTACTAAATTCGCTGCGCTTGTTACGTATAAATTCAATAAAAAGCTGAGACTTAAGTGGCAAATGACGCTTGTCAGGGTACACCAACAACATGGTTCGATCTTGTGGAACCCAAGGTTCAAGAAGTGTTTTTATAGCACCGCATTGGATCTCTTGGCGCAGCAGCGAGTAGGGTAAGTAACAGATCCCAGCATGGTGAAGGGCGAGTTCTTTTGTGACGTTGAAGTCATCGGATATCAACTCTGAGTTGTGGGCGATTTCTATTTCTTCGCTATTGCGAGCAAAACGCCAAGGGAGAAAATAGCCTTCGACGTGATTCTTAATACACGGTTTTTGATATAGCTCTAACGGGTGTTTGGGTTCTCCATATTTATCTATGTATTGCGTTGAAGCGGCTAATACGTATTTCACAGGAGACAAAGTTAACGCCACGAGACTGGAATCATGCAATGGACCAAGCCGAAAAGCGAAGTCGATACTTTGCTTGGTAAGGTCTTGATAGCGATTTGATGATGCCAAGTTGATGCGAATGGTTGGATATAGCGCTCTGAACTCAGCAAACATAGGAGCAAGTAAATCTTGGCTCAGAGCTTTCGGTGCGGTGATGGTCAATGTACCAATAGGCTGATTGGCCATGTCTTCTGCATCGCTATATAGTTCGGCGACCGTGTCGGCGATAAGCTGAGCTTTTGGAAGAACTTGAATACCCAATTCGGTCAAAGACAGGGAGCGGGTGGAACGATTCAACAGCTTGCCACCAAGATCATGTTCAAGTTGCTGTATTTTGCGGCTGACTGTTGTAGTGGGCACATTGAGCTGTCGTGCTGCTTCAGCGAAGCTACTGAGTTCTACAACTTTGGCAAACAATGGTAAAGCCGAGAGTTCTTTCATTGTATTGATTATCTATTCATCCCATATATGGGATAGTAAAGTTCATTTTAACCTTCTAATCAATGTTTTTGGTATTGGCTATAGTTACGACATACCGACGCGGCACTCTCAAACTATGCTGCACTATAAGGTTCAATAGATAAGACGATTAAGGGGTTCACGATGGAAATTCTAGTACTAGGCGCAACAGGTAACACAGGTTCAGAAGTGGTTCGTCAACTTAAACAGGTTGGTGCAAACTTTGGTGTTATGGCACGAAATCTCGACGCTGCTACCAAGTTAGATCTCAACCCAGATCAAGTTCGCGTGAGCAACTACGACGATGTCGATACCATGACTGAGGCAATGAAAGGCATCAAAAAGATCTATGTAGCAATGCCAGCCCATCCAAACAATCAGCAGTGGATGAAAAATACGGTTGCGGCAGCCAAGGCAGCAGGTGTTGAGCTTATTGTAAAACTATCTGGTATGGGAGCAAAAGCTGACGCGGGGTCAGACATTATTCGCACGCATGTTGTAACAGACGATATTGTAAAAGCATCGGGCATTGCTTATACCATCGTGCAACCTAACTCCTTTTTCCAAAACCTATATGGCAGTCTTGGGACGATCAACGCAATGGGACAATTTTTCTTACCGATTGCGCAAGCAAAACAGAGTGTGATTGATATTCGTGATGTGGCGGCTGTTGTGGTTGCGGCATTAACTCAACCTGGACATGAGAATCAGACTTATCTTATTTCCGGTCCTGAGGCCTTAACGTTTGCCGAGCAAGCAGAGATATTAACGCAAGTATCCGGAAAGCAAATTGACTACGTTGCTGTGCCACAAGAAGCAGCAGAAGCGGCAATGAAAGAGGCGGGGATGGATGACTGGAGTGCTGAAAAACTTGCGGAGATAATGGCGTGGTTTGGTGAGGGTCATTACGCAGAAGTTACAACTACCGTCGAGCAAGTTACCGGCAAAAAGCCAAGAACCTTCCGTGCTTTTGCTGAAGAATTTGCATCGGTTATTGAGAAATAATCTAATTTTGATCTATCAATAGAGGAGAGCCTTAGCTCTCCTCTACCTGTTGTAATTTAGTAAGGAGTTAGGCTATTTCACCAACTTAGAAACATAAGGCATATTTCTGAGTTTATCTTGCCACGGTAAGCCATAACCAACGAGCAAGTCGTCGTTTTCCATTTCATAGGCGTAAAACTGTTGGAATGGGATATCCACTCGACCGGGTTTTACGAACAGAGTGGCAATAGAGACCGACTTCGGGGCAAAATTCTCAGCAAGATACTGGACCAGTCGCTTCATCGTCCCTCCTGATTCAATCGCATCGTCGATAACAATGACGTCTTGACCCTCAATGCTTATGTTCTGATGATAAACAATTTCTGAAGAGTTGTTGCTATCGCCAGGAGTATGAGGACAGGAAATATAGTCCATTTTTATGTCAAAGGTGAGGTGACGGACGAGATCGGCAGTAAACAGTATGCCTCCCGGAACAACACTGATGATGACCGCAGATTCAAAATCGTTATTAAGCACGTCCGCAATCGCAATCACGCCGTCTTGTATCTGCTCTGTACTGAGAACCAACTCTCCAATATGTTTACTCTTCATTGGCTACGCCTCTTCTATTTCGAGATGTTTAATGATGTGTGCTGGGTTTCCACCAATCACGACATTATCTGCAAAGCTTTTTGTAACGACTGCACCTGAGGCAACGACAACATTATTACCAATGATAACGCCAGGATTAATTGTTGCGTGCCCTCCTATCCAACAGTTATCTCCAATCGTAATGGGTTTAGCGAACTCAATACCCGTGTTCCGAGTTGTAGGGTCCAGTGGATGGCATGCGGTATATAGCCCTACTTGAGGGCCAATAAAACAGTTATCGCCGATTCGTACTTCGGCACAATCGAGAATGACACAGCCAAAGTTCATGTAAAAATTGGTGCCAACATGAATGTTCTTGCCATAGTCGCAATGAAAGTTTGGTTCAATTTTAATCTCACCACCAATAGTGCCAAACAACTGCTGGAGCAATTGCTTCCTATCATTATTTTGGTGACGAGAAGTACGGTTGTATTGTTCGGTTAGATCGCGCGCTGCAGTGCGCAGCGTCGCCAAGGTGTGCTCACTTGGGTCATAGTGAAGTCCCGCAAGCATTTTCTCTCTTTCAGTCATAAGGTCACTCAAGTGTTTTAAGCTCTACTCATCAAAGCGACGATCTTTGTAAAAGTAGGTTTTATCGCGGTCATTAATCTCTCTGAGTACTCGACAAGGGTTACCAACTGCCACCACATTGGCAGGAATATCTTTCGTCACCACACTGCCAGCGCCAATGACACTGTTTTCTCCAATAGTCACGCCCGGAAGCACGACAGTATTAGCACCAATCCACACGTTATTTTTAATGTGAACGGGTATATTGAATTGAGCTAGAACCTTGCGCTGCTCAGGCTCAATAGGGTGTCCAGCCGTTGCAATGGTTACGTTAGGCCCAATCATTACATGGTCACCAATGTAAATGTGGGTATCGTCAACCAGCGTGAGATTGAAGTTAGCGTAGACGTTATTACCAAAATGGGTATGGATACCCCAATTAGCATGTACTGGAGGCTCTAAATAACAATCTTCACCAACTTCTGCGAACAGAATATGCATTATTTGTTCACGTTTTTTGGTCTCGCTAGGGCGGGTATGATTAAAGTCATACAGTGTTTCTAAACACTCAGTTTGACGTTCAGCAAGCGCTTCATCATAAACATAGACATTTTGACTGTGCAGTTTTGACATTGGATTCATGTAGGTATTCACTATTAAGCTGGTATTGGATAATGATCGATATCCTAGCACTGCGATTTATCCATAAGCCACAGACTTCGAAAGGTTTAATTCGAATCTGACAGCCGCTTCTCATTGGTGTTTTCTTCCCACTCATATAGAGCCATTAATGAATTTGTGTATTCGCTGACGGCTTGCTCAATACAGACTATCGCTTCATCGAGATCGGTTTCAGAAAGATTGAATGTGAGTGCGTTTTTGATGGCTTTCAACATAATTTAGTCCTCATTAATCGTGGCACAGTCATGTGGTGTGGAGCTGTTGGTGTTCAAGACTCGAGATAGATTATGAACAATTAATAGGAGGGCAAAAACTGAGTAATTGCTATTGTTTAGTTCCACATTTAACGTTAATTTGTCTGAATGAGGTTATGTTTGCCTGATTTTTGGTCTTATGTGGAACTAAAGTGATATAGAAATGCCGGAAATAAGTAACGATAGAGCACTGTTGTATTATCAACGTCTAGCGGTATTAGGAACGAATAAAGACATCAGTACCACAATAGATAAGCTTGCGGAGCTGATGTTTACCAGTACGCGGCATAGTCGAACCTTACTTAAACAGCTTGACGAGAAAGGGTGGATCGATTGGCAACCCAAAGTGGGACGGAATCAACGCTCGATACTTCATCTCAACCATTCTGAGAGCACGTTGGTCGTCAATGTTGCGTCAGAGCATATCTCGCAAGGTCACTATGAAAAAGCACTGCAATTGTTAGGTGGGGATAAAGCGTTATTCGGACAAGTGTTACAACAAACTGCCGGTCCGCAAGTAAGAGAAGGCGTAGTTCATATTCAGCTTATTTATGACCGCTTATTGTCACCGTTGGATACCACCAACTCGTTACGAAATAGTGAGCGATTCCTAACCCGACAAGTATTCTCTTGTTTGACGCGCTGTGACGGTGAGGGAAATGTCAAACCCGATCTGGCTCATCATTGGCGCTATGACTCGCAGGCGCTAACTTGGCGATTTTATCTAAGACCTCATCTTAGATTTCATGACGAAGCACCAATAGATGCAGAGACCATTGCTGAACTCTTCATGCGTCTTAAACAGCACCCTAATTATTGTTCTTTGTTAGCTAATGTTGTGACGATCTGCGCCGTGGGGCGATTGTGTATTGAGTTCACTCTGTCTCAGCCAGAGCCAAGCTTTGCTGCACTGCTAGCGGATTACCGATTCTCTGTATTACCGAGCGCTCAATTAGAAAATAATTCCGTTCGTATTGGTAGTGGTCCCTTTAAGCTAGTCGAGCATTCTCAGGAACAGCTTGATTTACAGGCGTTTGAACATTATCACGGCCTTTGTGCACTATCAGACAGCGTGACGATCTGGCAACTCCCAAAAGCAGGAACAAGCAGTTGTTCTACCTCACTTGTTACTCATGATTTACCTACACCCTATGATGCTGTTTGTAGTCATTTGGTCTCAACTGAAAGCGGCACTGAGCCATCAACTCAGGCGACTCCTCAGAGCCGGATTGAGGATGGCTGCTTACTGGCAATGTTCAACCACACTGCAGCTCTGGATAGCACGCAGCGTCACTATCTTGGTCAGTTGATGAATTCAAGGTCGGTGTTGCAACTGTTGTCCAATAACGACGCAGCTAGAGTTCAGGGCATTGCGGCATACAACCTTTTGCCAAGCTGGATGAAAGTATTGATTCCTCCAGCAGAGATATCTCCTTTGCCGAAGAAGCTAGATATCGCCATCTACCAACATCATGCTTTACGCGAAAGCGCCCAAGTAGTTGCCGATTTGTTGGAGCGGGTTGGCGTGAGCTGTCAGATTAACGAATACAGCCATGCCGACTTTTATGAACTGTGTGCGCGTCATAAGCTTGAGGAAGAGATTATCCTCATCAGTATGAGTTTGGATGACAACCGACCGTCTTCGGCGTTTATTTGGCTTGCGACGGATAGAGTGTTAAGACAGTGCCTAACACCGTCCACGGAGCAATGGCTGCAACATGAGCTTGAACAAGTGAAACAACAGAATCAATCTACGGAATACATGACGGCCCTTGAACCGATCGCATCGACGTTAGTCTCTGATAGATGGATAATCCCGCTGTTTCACCATAAGCAAACTCTGAATTTTGCTGACCAGTTGCAAGGCGTGTCCATGACTATCTGGGGCTGGCCGGATATTAAGAGCGTCTGGGTCGAGGAGTAGAGTTTCTGTATTACTTTAACAACAGGTTGGAGTTGATGTTGGCATAATTCTGCTAAAGTAGCCGACAGTTTGAGACGTGGATGACTGAATTTACGATGGAAGAGATAGTTTTCGCTGGTGGCTGCCTTTGGGGCGTCCAAGAGTTTATGCGACATTTACCTGGGGTCATAAATACCGAAGCGGGTAGAGCCAATGGCAGTGCGAGTACCACACAGTGTGATTACGATGGATACGCTGAGTGTGTTCGAACTCAATTTGATGCGAACCAAGTGTCAATTGAGGAGCTTATGGATTTCTTTTTTGAAATCATTGACCCCTATAGCGTCAACAAGCAAGGGGTAGATGTAGGAGAGAAGTATCGCACTGGAGTTTATAGTGTAAATCCAGAACATCTTGAGCGAGCGAAACGCTACATTGCCAAGCGTTCCGATGCAGATAAAATCGTGGTAGAGGTGTTGCCACTTAGTAACTATGTAAAGAGTGATGACGAGCATCAAGATCGGCTCACGCTGCACCCCAATGATTATTGCCATATACCCAAGGCGATTTTGCATAAGTACAAAAAATAGCTTCAAGTGCTGACTATTTTGGCGCGTTCCTCTGTGAAGGATCGCGTTGAAACGCATGAATAAGTTCGGCTGGATCGCTGGCACTGCGCTGAACTTTGGCACCTTCCGCCCACCAAATAAGTTGAGCAAGCGTTCGATTCATATAGCTATCCCACTCTTGTTGAGATGCTTCGTTTAGCACCTCACCTTTTTCATTGAATACGCTAGCAGCATTGGGAATGTGAATCATGGCAGATACTGGCAAACAGCCTAGCTCGGAGAGAAAAGTTCGCATTGAAACGGCTGCTCTAGCGCCGCCCCATTGTCCTGCAGAGTAGGTCACAATTGCACTGGGTTTATAAGAAAACAGAGAGCTGCCAAAGTGGTTAAGAAGGTGAGCAAGTGCTGGACTCATAGAGTGATTGTACTCAGGTGAGACCATCACATAGCCATCAGCTTGTTCAATCTTCGCTGCCAGCTGCTTTAAGTCTTCTGGTACTTTACTTCGGCTGTAAGCAAATTCAGGTTTAAAAACTGCATCAAAACTCAAAGTAAGAGGATCGATGATTTCCACGTCAATCTCGGGATAAAAGCGTGTTAGCAGAGACTGACAGGCATCACTGACTCTTGCGCCCAGTCGTGCGGGGCGAGGTGGGGTACTTTCTCTTACAGAGCCGAGAAAAATCAATAACTTCACTATCTAGTACTTCCCTAATGTTTTCTGATGTTGTTCGTTTTAGCTTAAAGGGTCTGGATTTTGTTGCAATGAGAAGTCACAAAAAAAGGAGCGCTTGCCCCTTTTCTGATTTTTAGGAGTCTAATTAGACACTTTTGACCAGCTTGTCAGTGACAAATGCTCGGTTGCGAACCACAAACCATAGTAGACCGCCCACAATGCCGATTGAGAGTTGAATCATACCTAAATTAGCGATGAGTGCGTCGGGACGCATGGAAACCAATAACATGCCCGCTGAGCCACAAATCATGGCAAAAAACTGAATCAATGCCACAGCGGAGCCGGTGTCTTTGTCTTGCTGATCAAGCATCAAGTTGGTACCAGGCACTCGCATCATAATAACCATTAGCGTCGCTGGAGCGGCTATTAATGCGAAGACCAAAGGCGCGGTAGAACCAATACTGAGCGTTAACACACCCATCAGTGCCAAAATAAAAAAGCACAAAGTAATCACTTTTTGTACTGAAATATGGCGGGATAACTTCATGTAAATAGAAGGGCCTAAAGAGGCGCACATCGCATTGAATGCGAAATAGTAACTGAACTCTTGCTCAGTCAGGCCAAAACCATTGATGTAAATGTACGAACCTGCCGCTAAGAAGGCCATAAGGGCCATGGGTGCGATTGAGAAAATACACAGCAGCATCACGAATCTTGGATTCGTCATTACCACGCCAAGTCGAGTCCAAGAGCGAGCCAAAGAGCCTGTATACTGACTTTGCAGTGTTTCGCGGTAACACATGGCTAAGATGGAGGCAAACGCGCCAAATACTGCCAAGGTCACGAACATCATTCTCCATGAAGCGACTTTGAGAAGAAACGCACCGAGTACGGGAGCGACCATTGGCGCAATAATCACGAGCGACATGATAGTGGCCATGATTTTCTCGCGCTCACGTCCTTCGAACATATCTTTGACGATGGCGGTAGAGACTACAGTAATGGCACTGCCAGCAAACGCTTGTAGTACCCTTGAGCCAATGAGGTGCTCAATGCTTCCTGCCATCGCACAAGCAATACTAGCAAGCATGTAAGCACCGATACCTATCAATAAAATTGGCTTGCGACCAAATTTCTCACTTAGCGGCCCCCAGAATAGAAGACCAATCGCGTAAGTAACGAAATAGCTACTTAACGTGAGGTTTACCATTGATTCAGTGGTACTAAATATATCGACCATAGTAGGCAAAGCTGGCAGATAAAGGTCAATCGTTAATGGTGGAAATGCACTGATAATAACGAGAAAAAATAGAGTGCCTTTTTGCCCAAGGATGGGTTGTGTTGATTTCAAATGATTCTCCTGTGGGTGAAATTAGTAACTCAAGTTGTCGTTAACGCGTTCTAATAGCTGCTTCAGTGTGCTTGCTTCGGTCTGAGAAAACCCAGTTAGCATTTCCGTTATCATTTCCATTTCGACTTGGTCGAGGCGTTCTAGCAGCTTTTCCCCTTTTTGGCTGAGGTATAGTGCAACGGAGCGTCGGTCGTTAGGACAACTTTGTTTGATGATGAGATCTTGACGATGAAGCCTTGCGATAATTCTCGCAATTTGGGCTTTATCTCGGTTCATTGACTCGACTAACTTCTGCTGAGAGACGCCGCCGAAGGCACGAATATCACTCATAGCTTTATGCTCAAGGGGGGAAAACTCGACTTTTTGACGGGTGATCTCCGCCACCATCTTGCCGCGGGTTTTCATTCGAATTTCACGTAAGGCGTGATTAATTGCTCGATAGTCTATTGTCATCAATGAAGGCCAATTAGTTGATCTAGTCAACCATTTTAGCTAATTAGTTGATTAGATCAACTAATTAGTCACAGTTTTGAGTTTTTGTTCTAAGAACAAAAATCATAGATGCTCAGTTTTTGCTCTTTAATATATTGAATTAAAAGTAGTTATTGGTGTGGTTCTATTGAATGGTGCACTTTGTTTGTTCATAAATTAGTCACAAAACTATCCCGAATTCGTCAAAAATCCACGCTCTAATATTCAATCAATAACTACTATTGACTGGAATGAAACTTATGGCCATGACCATGCCTGAACTGACGGTTGTATCGGATGCAGAAGAGTTTGCATCGCCGCAACTGGGTAGAAAAGTTCTTGAAACTCGCGCTTTGACTAAGTCTTACCAACAAGGAAAAGTGGTTCTAGATGGAATCAGCTTTGATCTTCACGCTGGTGAATTTGTTGCGGTGGTAGGCCGTTCTGGAGCAGGAAAGTCTACGTTGCTGCATACGTTGAATGGCACCATACCCGCGACCAGCGGCGAAATTCTTAATGTGCATAAAGACTTATCGACTGACAATGTACTATCGATGTCGAGAAAAGAAATCCGTGAGTGGCGTACTCACTGTGGCATGATTTTCCAAGATTTTTGCTTAGTGCCTCGTTTGGATGTGATTTCCAATGTCTTGCTTGGACGTTTGAGCCATACCTCGACGCTTAAATCGCTGCTTAAAATCTTCAGCGACCAAGACAAAGCTCAAGCTATCCAACTGCTTAAATGGCTCAACATGTTGCCGTACGCACTACAACGAGCAGAAAATCTCTCTGGGGGACAACAACAACGTGTGGCGATTTGCCGTGCGATGATGCAAAACCCCAAGATCCTGCTTGCCGACGAGCCAGTGGCCTCGTTAGACCCAAAAAATACCGTTCGCATTATGGAAGCGCTGCAAAAAGTTAGCCGTGATGGTGTGGCGGTAATGGTAAATCTTCACTCAATCGAACTGGTTCAGGAGTATTGTTCCCGCGTAATCAGTCTTGCCAAAGGTAAGGTGATTTACGACGGACATCCTTCTGGCCTCAATGATGATGTTTTACATCGTCTCTATGGCGATGAGATCGACCAAATCAACTAATCCAATCGGAAAACTGGACACAATAAATTTTAAGGACAAGTGATGAAAAAGCTTCTATCTATTGGTATCGCTGTTGCGTCTGCTATGACTTTTAACGCAAGTGCGGCTGCTCCAAGTGAAATCAATCTAGGTATTCTAGGTGGTCAAAATGCAGCAGACCAAATTGGTGATAACCAGTGCGTTGCTGATTTTCTCAATGCCGAGCTTGGTGTAAAAACTAATATCCGCAACTCAAGTGACTACAATGCTGTGATTCAAGGTTTGTTAGGTGAGAAGATTGATCTGGTTATCAACATGTCACCAAAATCTTATGCTGAAATATATTTGAGCGACCCTAAAGCGGTAGATTTGGTAGGTATCACAGTAGATAACACTGACAACTCTCGCGGCTATCATTCGGTTATTTTGGTTAAGGAAGATAGCCCTTATCAGTCCATTGAAGATTTGAAAGGTAAAGTGTTCTCCTTCGCTGATCCAAATTCAACGTCAGGTTTCCTTATTCCAAACAACCAGTTAGAAAACACTCTGGGTGGAAATATGGATAATCAATTTGATGGTTTTTTCAAATCGGTCAACTTCTCTGGTGGACATGAGCAAGATATCGTTGGTGTTCTTAACGGTCAGTTTGATGCTGCGGTAACTTGGTCATCAATGGTGGGCGATGCAGATAAAGGGTATAGCGCTGGGGCGTTGCTACGTTATATGGACCACGACGCTGACCTAATGAAAAAAATCCGCATTATTTGGGAATCGCCACTTATCGCTAATGGCCCAACTATTGTTAGCAACCGCCTAGACCCCGATTTCAAAGATAAGCTTGTTGCTGCTGTGAAGAAACTGGACCGTGAAGACAACGCTTGCTTTAGCAAAGCGGCGGGTGGATCGCTTCACCTAGAAGAGACCAGTGTTGCTGAATACCAGTCAATCATCGACTTAGTTAAAGCGACCAAATTCGCTCAGCGTTAATCCCCCCTCCAATTAAAAGCTGGCAGGCGCTGCCAGCTTATTACTTCTACGGTCAATTTCATGCAGTTTGAACAATATTACCAACAGGCTCGTCGTAAGCAGAAGATGGATGCACTTATGTGGTCATCCATGTTTATGCTGCTTTATTTGCTTTCTGGGCACTATGCAGAGTTTAGCCTTTCAACCATTTTACATAACGCGCCTGCACTTTTTGATTATATCTACGACACACTTCCTCAGTTGTCATGGGATGTCTTATTCGCCAGTCGTGATGAGACTGGCCGTGCGGTTCCGGGTTCACTCATCTATTGGGGCTACCGACTACCGATTCAAATCCCTCTATTGTGGGAAACCATTAATGTTGCGATCGCCGCGACTCTAGTCTCATCAGTTATTGCGATTATCTTGGCATTTTTAGCCGCCAGTAATGGTTATGCGCCTGCATCTGTCAGAGTGGTAGTGCGTTCTTTTGTTGCCTTCTTGCGCACCATGCCGGAGCTTGCCTGGGCGGTGATGTTTGTGATGGCTTATGGTGTCGGAACGTTCCCAGGGTTCGTGGCACTGACACTGCATACGATAGGTAGCTTGACCAAGCTGTTTTATGAATCTATCGAGACCATTTCTGATAAGCCAGTTCGAGGTTTAACGGCGTGTGGTTCAACACCAGTCCAACGACTACGTTTTGCCTTTTGGCCGCAGATTAAGCCAACAGTTCTGTCGTATATATTTCTTCGATTTGAAATCAATTTTCGCTCATCGACCATTCTTGGCTTAGTTGGGGCTGGTGGTATTGGTCAAGAGTTGATGACGAACATTAGCTTGGGTCGACATGATCAGGTCAGCATCACGCTGTTGTTAATCATCATTGTCGTCGCGCTCATAGACATGACGTCTGGTGTGCTACGCAAAAAAGTCATCAGTGGAGATGTAAAATGACGGAACTAACGTTAGAGCAAATCAAACAAGAAAATAAAGCGATTTTCTCGCAACAAAAACGTTATTTAACCATTGTTGCAGTGCTTGCGAGCAGCGTTTTGGTGTATTACTTCTTGTTCTTTACGTTTTTTGGCGTGTCTTCAAAGCAGTTTGAAATGGGCAATAGCAAAATTATGAGCTATTTCCTGCATATGTTTGTATGGAGAGACTTTTGGGATTGGCCGTTTGCCTATTACTTTAAGCAAATAGCGATAACACTGGCGATTGTATTTGGCGGGACGTTAACTGCATCTCTTGTGGCGTTGCCTTTGTCATTTATGGCTGCTCGTAACGTGATGACAGGACCATTTCGCTTTATTGCTACCTTCATGCGCCGTGTGTTCGATGTTTTACGCGGAATTGATATGGCGATTTGGGGCATGATCTTTGTGCGTGCCGTGGGGTTAGGGCCTCTTGCTGGTGTAATGGCGGTATTCGTTCAAGATCTAGGGCTATTCGGGAAACTGTATGCAGAGAGTCACGAGTCAGCAGATAAGAAACCGTCACGAGGACTTACTGCGTTGGGAGCGAATAATCTGCAGAAACATCGCTTTGCCATCTTTACTCAGTCATTTCCGACTTTTCTTGCATTAACCTTGTATCAACTGGAATCAAATACTCGTTCTGCAGCGGTATTAGGTTTTGTTGGTGCTGGCGGTATCGGCTTAGTTTATGCGGAGAACATGCGCTTGTGGAATTGGGATGTAGTGACGTTTATTACGCTAGTTCTTGTCGCCATCATCATGGGTCTGGATAAGGTATCGAGTATTCTGAGACAGAAATACATTGTGGGAGAGAATGTCCCGCTGTATGAAAAGCGTTAGCAGAATAGTGAAGGGCTAGTCAGTCTAAGCTAGCCTTATAACTATGCCTCACATCTTTTATCTCATTCTTTATCCTTATATTTATTGATCATATTCATATTTGAACATCCGTTCATTTATTAATTGAACGACTGTTCAAATATGATTATGAGTGATGCTCCTGTGTGTCTCGATATATCTCAAAACTTTTTTCAACACCTGAGCGTTCTCAAGAGAATTTATTCGCTCTCCTGATGCTTCCTAGGTGCCTTAAAATAGCGATTTTGGCATGTTTTAACATGTTGTTTTTAATGGAGTTATTATTCTCGAATAATAGCGTTATCGATGTTAGTCTTTCGGCTCTACGAAGGAGTAACAGTATGAATATAAAAGATAAAGTCTACCGTCACCATGACTTTTCTCGGCAAGATCTTTCTGGAGCCGTTTTTGAAAACTGTCAGTTTTTTCACTGTGACTTTGCTCGGGCAGATCTCACGGATGCAAGGTTTGAGCGTTGTAAATTCATCGAAACCTCGGACCTAGAAGGATGTCATTTTGACTATGCCAATCTGAAGGATGCCAGTTTTAATAATTGCCAGTTAGCCATGTGTAATTTTGAAGGAGCTGATTGTTTTGGCATAGAGCTACGTGAATGTGACTTGAAAGGGGCGAATTTCCAGCGTGCAAGATTTGCCAATAAAGTCAGTCACACTATGTATTTTTGTTCTGCGTATATCACGGGTTGTAACTTGTCTTATGCCAACCTAGAGCGACAGGTTTTAGAAAAGTGCGAGCTGTTTGAGAACCGTTGGATTGGGGCTAACTTAATGGGAGCGTCATTAAAAGAATCAGATCTCAGCCGTGGGGTATTCTCAGTGGACGCTTGGTCGCAGTTTCGGTTTCAAGGAGCGGATTTGTGTCATGTAGATCTTGAGGGGCTGGACCCCAGAAGAGTGGATCTCACCGGGGTAAAAATTTGCGACTGGCAACAAGAGCAGCTTTTAGAGCCACTGGGTTTGGTAGTTCTACCGGGCTAAGTGCTCTCGGTGCCTTTTCATCAGGTTTGGGGTTAATCATTACCCCAATTATCGGCTTCTATTTTTGCCAGTGCCTTCGCTGCTTTTTGTAGTGCAGGCAAGAACTTGATGGCTTCATCCGGTTTAACGCGAATAACCGGAGCCTGTATCGCTAAACCGAGGTTAGATTGCCCGGTTGGAGAGGGTACCAGAACCGCAATACACACCAAGCCAGGTAAGAATTCCTCATCATCGATAGCGAAACCTTGAATCTTTGCTTCCTCAATGTCTTTTTCCAATTCTGAGTATTCGGTGATGGTGTTCACGGTATATTGAGTAAGCGGAACGTTTTCAATCAGGCGTCTACGCTGTGACTTCGACATATGTGCGAGAAACAGTTTGCCTGTTGCAGAGCAGTGAACAGGAACACGCGAACCTGGATGTAAGTGGAAGCGAAGCGGGGCTTCTGTCTCTGCTCTATCGAGGTAAATGATTTCGCCACTGGAGAGCGCTGTCAGGTTACAGCTTTCGCCCACTTCGGCTCGTAGGTTCTCAAGAATCGTGCGGCGGGCACTGTGCATGGTGCTATTTAGCAACAAATTCTCGGCTAGCTTTCTCAAACGAATTCCGGAGCTATAGTGCTTTTCATCCCCATCTTTTTGAATGATGCCTGCGGCCTCTAACTGCTGCAGCATACGATGTAGGGTTGGCTTTGGTAATCCTGTTTCTTCTACTAATCCTTGAAGAGATATGAACTCGTCTTTTTGCGCTATCACCTCTAATAGTGCAAAAAGTCTGAGCGTAGGAGTATCTCCTTGAACTTGTGGTGTTTCTGTTGGCATAGAGTCATTCATCCTTGCGATACGTCGAAGTCTAAGATTGTACATTCCAATTTAGTATATATCCATTTTCTGAATAAAATTTGATCTTTTGTATTAGTGTCATTAACATGAAATAAAATTATGGAACAATATGTCTCGATAAATGGAGTTTGTTATATGAAGGCGATAGAAAGGATTGTCAACAAAGCTCACTTAGATCGTAAGAGGGTGGTGTTGAGTGAAGCAGAAGACCCTCGTGTGCTTACCGCTGCTCGCATGGCTGTCGATAAGCAATTGGCATACGTTACCTTAGTTGGTGACGAACAAACCATTGCAGAGGCTGCGGAGCGGTATCATGTGACTCTCGCTGGTATTCATATTGTTTCACCACAGAGTTCACCGCTTAAAGAAGTGTTAGCAGAGCGGTTATATCTGCTGCGTAAAGCAAAAGGTATGTCTTACAACGACGCGCTCGAACAAGTGCAAAACCCACTTATTTTCGCCAACCTAATGGTCAGAGAAGGGCTAGGCGACGGTACTGTGAATGGTGCTGTGTACACTACTTCTGATGTGGTTCGTGCAGCGCTTCAAATCATCGGTCCTGCTCCAGATAGCGAGCTAGTATCGAGTTTCTTTTTAATGATGTTGTGCGAGCCTTTTCATAACCTCAAAGGTGGTTTGATTTTTAGTGATTGCGGATTAGTCATTGATCCGAATGAAGCAGAGCTGGCGTCTATTGCGATTTCAGCTTCAGCCAGCGCCAAATCGCTATTAATGGAAGAACCTAAAGTTGCCATGTTGTCGTTTTCCACCAACGGCAGCGCTAAACATGAGTCCGTTGACAAAGTTCGCAATGCCGCACAACTTGTAAAGCAGCGCTGCCCTGACATCGCTGTTGACCAAGATGTACAGTTGGATGCGGCAATTGTTACTGAAATTGCTGCAAAGAAGCTGCCTGACTCACAAGTCAAGGGCAAATCAAATGTACTGATATTCCCCAATTTGGAAGCGGGAAACATAGGTTACAAGTTGGCGGAGCGATTAGGTGGTGCAGTAGCTATAGGACCGTTGTTGCAAGGGTTAAATCAGCCTGCGAATGACCTATCTAGGGGATGCAGCGCCGAGGATATTCTTCATGTTATTGCGGTTACTGCAGTGCAAGCCCAACAAGATCGAAACATCAAACACACTCCACCCGCTTCAATAAAAGAAGGGATAACCAACTAGGGAAACAAATGGAATTACCGACGTTACTCGCCATTCTTGCCACCATAGTCATTGGCACCTATTTTCAGACAGTAACTGGCTTTGGCCTTGGCATCATTGTCATTGGTTTGACGGTGAGCTTAAATCTGGTCGCTTTACCTGTGATTGCGGCGGTGGTGAGTATTGTTACCTTGTTCAATTGTTTGGTGGCACTGGTCGGTAAACCATTATCTGGTGATCTTAAAACCATGTTGGTTCTGGTAATTGGCATCATACCAGGTGTCGTTGCTGGAGTATTTTTGCTTGATCAACTCAGTGAATCGGCAACCAATATGTTGCGCGGTCTTCTTGGTGTCATGATTTTAGCGGCTGGGCTCAATTTCATGTTTAAACCGAAAACGTTAACACGGCGTTCTGCTTCTGCGTCTTTTCTATTTTCTGGCTTTGGTTCGGGGCTTACTGGTGGCCTATTTGGTATGGCGGGCCCACCGATTGTTTACCACCTTTATCGCCAGCCTTTTTCTATTGAATTAGTGCGCAGCACGCTGTTGATGGTCTTCGCTTGTACCTCGGCTTCGCGCACCGCTTACGTGTATTTCGACGGTAGCTTGAGTGTCAGTATCCTTTGGTTATCTGTCATTGCCGTTCCGCTGGTGGCTTTGGTCACGCTAATCGCTAGGCGTTATCCGCCTCCATTATCAAACGATCAGTTGAGAAAGACGGTGTTCGGTGTCTTGATGGTTATTGGAGGGTATTTAATGGGGGTATCTGCTTCGGCGTTGGTATGAAAAGTCCCCCATCTAGTTACAGTCCCATAAACCCTCAAATAAGCTATGTTTAGTTGCCACAGTGTTACTCTAACCTGTGTGCTTTCTCAACATCCCAAACACCTCTCGGCATAAACTAAACAAACAACTTTCTTGCACATCTAGGGTGATGTTGTTGCGATAGTAGGGGCTCAGGTCGACGCCCATGCCGACGCCGTAGATCTCAATGTTATTACGGTGGGATTCGCGCTCTATGGTTTGCTTTAGGTGGTTGTCTAGATAAAACTGATCGTTGGCGGTGCTGGTGGCGGTGTCCATAGGGCAACCATCTGAGAAGATGATGAGGATTTTTCGTTGTGCCCCTTGTGAGGTTAAACGTTGGGCGGCGAACTGGACGGCTTCTCCATCGATGCCCTCTTTAAAAATATCAGCCTTTCGCAAGCTGGCGATGCCGAGTCGAGCGCGTCGCCAATGTGTCTCAAAGTCTTTGAATACGATATGTTTAAGCTCGTTCAGACGGCCAGGGTGTTTTGGCTGGCTTTGCTGAAGCCATTGTCGATATACTTTTCCACCATTCCAGTTACCGGTCGTAAAACCAAGGATTTCGAAAGGGATATCGGCTAACCCTACCGATTTAAGCAAAGTATCCATCAACAAGCTCATTTTGTGACTGTGCTTTTGCATAGAACCAGAGCAGTCCATTAGAAAGGTAATTGCACATTGGTGGGAGGTGCCTAATTCTGGCTGTGAAAAGATGTTGCGTTCAAGGGGGGACGTAACCAGCTTCGTGAGAGTGTTGGCATTGACAACTCCCTCTTCGAGATGGTTTTGACGTTTAGTGTACTGAGGAATTTGTACAATACTAGATAAGATAGCGGCCAACCGGCGAGTATTCACTTGCCTAGCCATCATATCATCTGTGAGTTTTTGCCGTAGATCCAATAGTAATGCTCGTCTAACCAAAGTGTCGGCTCTAACCTCTTTGTCAAACTCCCGACTAAACACTTGGTAATTTGATCCAGCCAATTGAAAAGCTTTACTGTTGCCAGTGATGTCTGTTTCGACTTCATGATCTTCAATATCGCCGTCTACAATCAAGGCAAGTTGCGCGAGGATTTTTATGTCTTCCTCTACTGTTGGTGTGGGCTGGTTGTTGGATTGTTCCTGCTCTTGCTTTATGAGTTCACTGGCTAGCGCGGCAAGCTCCTTAGCGTAAGCAGCATATAGTTGTTGATCGCAACGGTCTTTTTTAAGCTGAACTAAACAGGTGCCGATTATCGGCACGATCCCTGCGCGAGTAGATTCTATCGCTTCGGCGATAGGCTCTGAAACCGGCACGCCAATCATACGCGTGTGAATGACTTGCATAAGAGTGAAAAGAAGCATCCCGAGACGAGACTCGGTAAAGCCGTTTTGATGATACTGCTCACTCCAATAACTGAAATTAAATCGAGTGCTGGTCTGAATACCAGCTAAGTAAAGCGGGATTTGCGACTCGATACGCACTTGTTCGCAAAAGTCGAATAGGAGCCGTTCTACTTCATGACTTGGACGCAGTGAGTAATGCAATTTTGCGTCAGAAATCAATAGTCGGAATGCTGAAGAGTCTATCTTTCCCTGCATCGCCATTTTACTTTTTGTTAACTCATGTCGAGAAACAAACGTGAGATCGTTAGTATGTGCCGAGAGAAAGTAGCAAGGTTGGTCGCCTTTATACAATCGCTCACCACGGTAGTTTAGCGTGGCATCACCGCTGATTGCGCGGGCAACAGAAACGCTTAGGTCGAGAATCTTCTTCTGTCGAGACGACACATTAGCCATGGCTTGTCTGCTCCATAGTCGAGGAGGAAGTGCTCGCAATCAAAGGTTCGCCGAAGCATCGGAAGTAGTACTCGCTAACAAGTTGCTTTTCTTCTTCTTCACATCGATTTAGGAAGGACAGCCGGAACGCTGTTGCGACATCATTAAAGATTCGAATGTTCTCTGCCCAAGTCAGCACGGTCCTTGGGGACATAACGGTAGAAAGATCGCCTGCCATAAATCCATTGCGTGTCATTCCTGCTGTCGCAATCATTTGCTCGATGAGTGCTAAGCCAAGCTCATTATTAAGTTCCGGATTCTTGGATAACACGATATTAGCTTCGTGTTTAGGGTCGAGATAGTTCAGAGTCGCAATGATATTCCATCGGTCTAGTTGGCTATGATTGAGTACTTGAGTACCGGAATACAAACCAGAGAAGTTGCCAAGACCTAGGGTGTTACAGGTCGCGAACAACCGGAAATAAGGATGCGGAGTGATGACACGGTTTTGTTCTAGAGACGTGTATTTGCCATCTTGCTCTAGTAATTGCTGAATCACGAACATCACGTCTGGTCGCCCTGCATCGTATTCGTCCAATACCAAAGCGATAGGTTGTTGGATACTTTGTGGCAGAATCCCTTCTTTAAATTCGGTCACTTGCATTCCATCTTTTATAACTATGCTGTCTTTGCCGATGAAATCTAATCGACTTAGATGACCGTCAAGGTTGATCCTCAAACAAGGCCAATTGAGTCGGGCAGCAACTTGTTCTATATGCGAAGACTTACCGGTACCGTGCGTACCTTGAATCAAAGTTCGGCGATTAGATGAGAAGCCAGCTAGGATGGCCAACGTTACTTCGGGATCAAAACAGTAGTTGGGGTCGATTTGTGGAACGTATTCTCCAGCTTCCTCAAATGCCCACACGGTTAAGTCACTATCAATACCGAAGTACTCTCTAACGCTAACCTGTTTCGTCGGTACCCATTCCTTTTCTTTCATTGCTCATTCCCTCTATATAGCGTGCAAATTTCCGGTAACGGTTGGTGATGTTCATCGATTATGAACAGCGTAGCTTGAGTTAACGATACTTTTTGTACAAAAAACTATCAATAATGTGATCTAGTTTTATTAATTGGAATGAATTATTCCAATTTAAGATAAAAAATTGACGCGCAAAAATTCTACTACTAAGGTGAATGTGAATTTAAAAAAGAGACAATTCATTCCGAAAAATGAAATTTTAGTTCAACTCAAGGAGAAGGGAAGGATGAGCGAGCAAGAAAAACGCACGGTTGTTTCCGGCAATACAACGATGACACCATCAGAAGCGTTTGTTGAAACTATGGTCGCCAATGATGTTACTGACATGTTCGGCATCATGGGGTCAGCATTTATGGACGCAATGGACATCTTTGCTCCTGCTGGCATTCGATTAATTCCAGTGGTTCACGAGCAGGGCGCTGCTCATATGGCGGATGGTTACTCACGAGTATCTGGTCGTCATGGCGTGGTTATCGGACAAAACGGTCCGGGTATCAGTAACTGTGTTACTGCGATTGCAGCAGCTTATTGGGCACATAGCCCAGTGGTTATCGTCACGCCAGAAACCGGAACAAAAACAATGGGACTGGGTGGTTTCCAAGAGTGTAACCAACTTCCTATGTTCCAAGAGTTCACTAAATATCAAGGTCATGTGACGCACCCCGATCGTATGGCGGAATACACGGGGCGTTGTTTTGACCGTGCGATGAGTGAGATGGGTCCAACGCAATTGAACATTCCGCGTGACTACTTTTATGGTGAGATTCAAACGGAAATTCCAAAACCCGCTCGTTTAGATAGAGGGCCAGGTGGCGAAAAATCTCTGAATGAAGCTGCAGACCTTATTGCTGAAGCGAAGTTCCCAGTCATCATTTCTGGTGGTGGTGTGGTGATGGCAGATGCTGTCGAAGAATGTGCTGCATTAGCAGAAAGACTTGGCGCACCAGTTGTAAACAGCTACCTGCACAACGATTCCTTCCCAGCAAGCCACCCATTATGGTGTGGTCCTCTTGGATATCAAGGTTCAAAAGCAGCAATGAAGTTGATGGCGCAAGCAGACGTTGTTATTGCTCTTGGTACTCGTCTCGGTCCATTTGGTACTTTACCTCAGCATGGTATGGATTACTGGCCGAAAAACGCGAAGATCATCCAAATCGATGCAGACAACAAGATGCTTGGCTTGGTTAAGAAAATTTCCGTGGGCATCTGTGGTGATGCTAAAGCGGCGGCAGTTGCACTAACAGAGCGTTTGGAAGGTCGCGAACTGCTATGTGACGAAAATAAAGCGTCTCGCCAAGACACAGTCGCAACAGAAAAAGCACTCTGGGAGAAGGAACTGGATGAGTGGACGCACGAACGTGACCCATTCAGCCTAGATATGATTGAAGAAAACGCGCAAGAAACGCCGTTCTCCGGTGGTGAGTATCTCCACCCTCGCCAAGTGCTTCGTGAGTTGGAAAAGGCGATGCCAGAAGATGTCATGGTCTCTACCGACATTGGTAACATCAACTCGGTTGCTAACAGCTATCTGCGTTTTGAAAAGCCACGTAGCTTCTTTGCAGCAATGAGTTTTGGTAACTGTGGTTACGCATTCCCAACCATTATTGGTGCGAAGGCTGCTGCACCACATCGTCCAGCTATTTCTTATGCCGGTGACGGTGCGTGGGGAATGAGCCTGATGGAAACCATGACATGTGTTCGTCACAACATTCCTGTGACTGCAGTAGTATTCCACAACCGTCAGTGGGGCGCAGAGAAGAAAAACCAAGTGGATTTCTACAACCGCCGATTCGTTGCAGGCGAGTTAGATAACCAAAGCTTCGCGGAAATTGCACGTGCGATGGGCGCTGAAGGGATCACGGTTGATAAACTAGAAGATGTCGGCCCAACTCTTCAAAAAGCCATCGATATGCAGATGAACGAAGGCAAAACGACGGTTATTGAAATCATGTGTACACAAGAACTGGGCGACCCGTTCCGTCGTGATGCGCTATCAAAACCGGTTCGCTTCCTAGATAAATACAAAGATTACGTATAGGTCACGGGAAGACTGTCCGGCCAATGTTTGGCCGGACAATACGAACACACGGAAAGGTGAGCGCGATGATTTCGAAAACCATGAAAATGCCGAGAACGCTGTATGGAGAAGCGACGGGTATCGCACCTGGCTTATTACTCAGCATAGTAATAGCTGCGGCCGCGACGTTCGTCTCCGACCATTATGGTGGTCCCAAATTTCTTTATGCATTGTTGCTTGGTATTTCTCTGCATTTTCTTTCTGACCATGAAAAATGTGGTGCAGGTATCGAGTTTGCAGCTAAAAAATTGGTGCGCATAGGTGTTGCTTTATTAGGGGTACGCATTGCATACAGCGATGTCAGTACTATCGGATTAGATGGCGTTGGTATTCTTGCTGGAGCGGTGGTGTTGACAATCATGTTCAGCCTACTTTTTGCCAAGCTGTTGAATGTTTCTGGCACATTTGGATTACTTGCAGGTGGCGCAACGGGAATCTGTGGTATTTCTGCGGCGATGGCCATTTCATCTACGATACCGCAAAACAAAGAGAATGAGCAGTACACGTTAATGACTGCCATTGGTGTGGCTGCGTTTTCAACGATTGCTATGGTGCTTTACCCATTAGTGGTGACCTCATTGCAGTTGTCATCCAGTGAAGCAGGCATGTTCTTAGGTGGTTCAATTCATGATGTCGCTCAGGTTGTTGGGGCAGGTTTTATGTTGTCGACAGAGATCGGTGATGCATCAACGTTGGCGAAAATGTTCCGAGTAGCCATGCTAATGCCAGTGATACTGCTAATCGCATTGTCATTTCGAGCGCAAAAACAAAGTGACGGAAAGGAAAACCATATTAATGCGCCAATAATCCCTTTTTTCCTATTGGTGTTTATTGCTCTGATTGTTGTCAATAGCTTTAATCTTGTCCCTGATTCTGTCTCGGAAGGCATGTCAGAAATATCTAAGTGGTGCTTGGTTATTTCAATTGCAGCCTTAGGCGTAAAGACATCATTTGAGAAGCTTTTCTCATTAGGGTGGAAACCAATCATATTGCTTTTACTAAATGCAATGTTCATTGCTGGGTATATGTTGGCGGTAATTTACACCCAGAGAATGATTTAATTAGCTAATTCATATTTCGGTAGTAAGAGTGTTCATTATGAATGATAAGCATTATATAAATACAATAGAAGAACTATATGAAATAGTGAATTTATTTTCTGAATGCAATAATAATGACCCTTTGATATATCGAGCGGAAGAATGTTCAAAAGGCGGACTAATTCCAAGCTTGGGTAAAGTAAATAGTAATAATCTAAGGCGAGTAGAACAAGAGCTTCTTTCAACTATGAAAGTTTACGGTGTGCCGATGTTGGACTCTCGTGACATCAATGAATGGCTATTAATGTGTTTATCCAATCAGCAAGGGTTTCCAACGCGTTTACTTGAATGGACTGACAGTCTGTTTAACGTAATGTGGTCGGTTTGTAATAGCTCAACAGCGGACTGTGTAAATATCCTTAAGGTCCGGGACTGTCACAAGGTGAATTTTGTAAAATCTCCCCATGACATTGAAAATACGAAAATATTTAAAGCGACCGACTGCGATTTTAGAACGACGAAAAACGATGAATGGTACTCAATTCATCCATTTGAAAAGGAAAGAAATGGCAGCCTTCTTTCTCTTTATGATGATCAGCAATATGTAACGGATTTGATATCTATTTACATATCGCCATCGGTAAAAAATAACTTATTAAAGGAGCTAATATCTATGAGTGCATTAAAAAAAACTTCAATAACAGTTGAAGAAAAAATGGCGAATATAGATTCCAAACATAATTTAGATAATAACGGTAAGACTAATAAGGGTGAAATAAGTAACGACCTTGAAGTAATTGTTCATGATAGAAAACTGGAACAATATGGACGTAAGTATCATCAAGATTTTGATTTCGACTAGAAAGAATTAGCAGAGAAAGCAAACAAGCGTTTGAATTATCAGTGAGTGATAAATGCTTTTAAATCTAACGAGGTCAATAATTAAATTATAAAAAAAACTAAATCTGTGAGCTTAAAGTTTGTACATACCATAACTCAAAGTTAGAGTTGGAGTTGTGTTATAAATTTGTTAACTTGCTGTATTTCTAGTTTAAATACTCTAATAAAACGGCAGTCTAAAACTGCTTTGTATTAAATCAATAACGAAAACATAAAAGGACCCTGGAATATGAATATGCAAACCAATGCCGCGACATTAGTGCAGGAAAACCAAGTCGATACGACATTTTTACAGTCCTTTAGTGATGCGTGGAATAACCACGATATCGAAGCCTTAATGTCATTTATGACCGATGATTGTGTGTTCCACACTGTTGCAGGTGATGGCTTGCTAGGAAACACCATTGAAGGGTACGAAGCGGTTCGCAACAGTTTTGAGTTGGTATGGCAAAACTTTCCAGACGCAGCTTGGAGCGACCCTGTGCACTTTGTTTGCGGCGATCGGGCAGTAACAGAATCTACATTCTCCGCAACTAACCCAGATGGCACTGTTATCGAAGCTCGTATGGTGGACGTTTTCACGCTACGTGAAGGGAAGATCAGTGTTAAGAACGCCTTTAGAAAAACTCGACCAGTAATCACTCCCAATAAGTAAACGCGGCAACCACTGTTCGTTCACGTGTTATGACTAGGAGAGTCGAATTATGAGTTTAGTAATGGAACAACCAGCAGTAGATGCTGTAGAAGCTAAAGCGAAAAGTACCCAAGCCAAAGACAAATACGACCCGAAATATGATCCTCTAAAAGACAAAACGCCAGGTCACGGTAAAGAGTATGCGCCAACATACTGGGTTGATACGGCAGGTGCACCACCAGAAGATGATGGGCCAATAATGTCCGATATGGACGTTGATGTTGCCATTATTGGTTCTGGATTTACTGGGCTGAGTACGGCTATACACCTTGCCGAAATGTACGGTATTAAAGCAACCGTTATTGAGGCGAATCGCTTAAGTTGGGGCTGCAGTACTCGAAATGGCGGTCAGGCTCAATGTGCTTCAGGGAGGCTAAAGCGCTCTCAGTGGATTGAACGCTGGGGTCTAGAAACGGCTCTGAAAATGCACCGCGAATGCGTTGATGGTATGAACACATTCAAAGAGTTAATCAAAGATATCGACTGCGACCCACAGCCTGGTGGTCACCTCTATGTGGCGCACCGACCCAAAATGATGCCAGGTTTGGAGAAAGAAGCAAAACTGCTGCGTGACACCTTCAATTACGATGCGCAAATTTTGGATGCTGAGACAGTAAAACGCGATTACGTCGGGGATCAAGAAGCCGCAGGTGCAATGCACGAGCCAGAAGGCATCGGCATTCACGCAGGTAAACTAGCGTTTGGCTACTTGAGAAAAGCACGAGCATTGGGTGTGAAAGTTCATCCGTCAAGCCCTGTTATGGGATGGGAAACTCGCGGAGGCGTGCACTACCTTAAAACACCAGGTGGTGTGGTAAAGGCTCGTTCAGTGGGGGTTTGCACTGGTGGCTACACCAGTCAAGGTCTGCACTCTGAGCTAAAAAACCGTTTGTTGCCAGTGCTGTCCAATTCAATGGTTACACGCCCTTTGACGCAACAGGAGATTGCCGCGTGTAATTTCAAAACCAATCAGGTGATTACAGATACGCGTGTTCTTCGTCATTACTATCGCTTGCTACCAGATAATCGAGTTCAGATAGGAACTCGCAGTGCCATTACAGGTAAAAATGCGCCAGAGAAGAAATATGAAGATATGTTGCGCGCCGATCTCACGCGTAAATTCCCAGCCCTAGATCAGATCAAAATCGATTACTCATGGTGGGGATGGGTGGATGTAAGCCACGATATGATGCCAAGGATCTATCAGCCCAATCCATCGCAATCCATATTCTACGCCTTAGGTTACGGCGGTAATGGTGTGATGTATTCCGCACAAGCCGGTAAACGTCTGGCTCAATGGATTGGCGGAGAAGGACACAAACTGGATTTACCCATATTTGAATCAAAACTTCCGTTTCCAAACGTGAGGGAAGTGGTGGAGTCAGAGATGTTTGCACCATTTCGACGAGTAGGACAGCGATTCCTTTACCAGTGGTATTCGCTAAAGGATGAGGTGCTGTGACACTCAAAACATGTTTCCAAAATAGGGAAATAATGACGACCAGGAAAGTTGTACCAGGTCACCTTGTGAGCAAAGTACAGAGCGGATGTCTGTACGATATTAAAGGTTAAGACTATGAAACTTATTAAAAACAAAATCATTGCGGGCATGACAATTGCGGCGACGGCAGTGTTCTCATATACGGCTGCGGCTGCAAATTTCAAAATGGCTATTGGCGATGCCGCTGGTGGAACGCAATGGGAACTAGCTACTACGTTCTCCGAGCTAATGGAGAAAAAGACGGATGGCAAAGTTAAGATTGACCTATTCCCAAATGGACAATTGGGTAATGAACAAGACACCGTCAATGATGCGGCTATCGGTCTATTGGACTTCTCTGTTCTAGCTATAAACAACGTAACGCCCTTCTCACCAACGGTTGGCCTACTAACCATGCCATATGTAATTCAAAGTCCTGAAGAAGCTGTGCTATTGACACAAGGTCAGGTTGGTCAGGAACTGGTTGAAAACACCATTCGTGATGCAGGCGTTCGCATTGTAGGTTGGGCGTACTCAGGCTTTAGAGTCTTGACCAACTCGAAGAAACCAGTGGCTTCACCGGAAGATTTAAAAGGGTTGGTTATTCGTGTTCCTCGTAACGAAATCATGATCGCGTCTTATCAAGCATGGGGCGTAAACCCAACACCAATGGCGTGGTCTGAGACCTTTACAGGTCTGCAACAGGGCGTGGTAGATGGTCAAGATAACCCATACATCACAGTGTATGCGATGAAATTTAATGAGGTACAAAAGTATGTCACTAATATTCGCTACATCTTCTCTCTTGAGCCGTTGATTGTCAGTGAAACTGTATTCCAGCAACAGACTCCAGAGATGCAAAAAACCATTCTGGAAGCAGGCCAAGAGGCGACAGAGCACAGCTTTGCTTACCTAGAGCAAACTGAAAGCAAGATTCGTAAAGACCTTGAAGACAAAGGCATGGTGTTTACCGATCCAGCGAACGGCGAAAAAGAGTGGATCGAGAAAGTCACAACGTCTGTTTGGCCAAAATTCTACTCAAGCATCGGAGGTAAAGAGAAGCTAGACAACGTTCTTGAGCTACTGGGTAGACAATAACGATTAGTTACGCCCTATCTATTGGTGACCTGATAGATAGGGTTTTTGCATGGCTTTACTCGTTTATCTGTTCATACATATTGAGCGACTGGTTGTCATGTAAAAATCAACATTGGAGGTTATATGTCAGTCGCTAAAATAATTAGAAAACACCTAAACAACATTGAGGAGTACACCTGTTGTTTACTACTAGCGAGCTTTGTCTTACTGCTGTTCACGCAAATTTTATCTCGTCAGTTGTTTGACTATTCCATTCCTTGGGGTGATGAAGTCGCCACCTACATGTTTGTTTGGTTCGCTTATTTAGGTGCGGTGGTTGCCGCGAAAATGTCCGCTCATAACCGAGTAAGTTTCCACTTTAAGTTCTTTCCACCCATTGTTCAGACCATCAGTGAAACCATCGCAGATTTCTTATGGCTGCTGTTCAACGGTTACTTTGTTTACCTCAGTTACGACTTTGTTTTCAACAAAATGAATCTATTTTGGAAATCGCAAACGACTGGCATTCCAATGAAGTACTTCTACATGATTTTGCCGATAGCCTTTTCCCTAATGATGGTTCGAATCATTTGGAACAATTATGAGCGTTTATTCAAAGGGGCTCAAAATGAAGATCCCGAAGTAAAAGAGCTTCGCAAAATGACCGCTCAAAAGTCACTGCCATAGTCGTAACAGAGAGATGTAATTATGGAATCCTATTTAACTCTAATCTTATTTGGTGGCTTTTTAACGCTGTTAATCCTTGGCGCGCCAATTACCGTATCGCTCGCAGGTGCCTCCATGGCCGCGTATTTGATATTGGATAAAAACCCGATTGCACTTGTGCAAATTGCGTTTACCTCAGTGGGTAACTTCCCGTTGATGGCATTGCCATCGTTTGTACTGGCTGGTGCTTTGATGGAAGCTGCTGGTATCTCTAAACGCTTGGTGGACATTGCCGAAAGCTTAGCGGGGCCTGTAACCGGCGGCCTCGGAGCGGCAACCGTTATGGCGTGTCTATTCTTTGGTGCCATTTCTGGCTCTGGACCCGCAACCACTGCAGCAGTAGGTATGTTAATGGTACCGGCTATGGTGAAGCGTGATTATGAAAAAAGTTATGCTTCCGCGGTTACCGCGGCCTCCGGCGGACTTGGGATCATTATTCCACCGTCGATTCCGTTGGTCATCTTCGGTATCTCTGCAATGGGTTTGATGGCGCCGCCTGAGGCTATTGCTCAGCACGGCCAGTTTGCCTCGCTGTCGATTCCTAAACTGTTTGTCGCGGGCGTTATTCCTGGTTTGATCATGGCATCAACCTTGGTGTTCACCAATTACATGATTGCCAAAAAACAAGGCTATCAAGGGCTGACTGAAAACTGGTCATTTGGTGAGATTCGACACTCATTACGCCGAGGACTTTGGTCGATATTAGCGCCATTTTTGATTCTCGGTGGTATCTATAGCGGTATGTTTACTCCAACAGAGTCTGCGGTGGTTGCTATTTTCTACTCGCTATTTGTTGGTTTATTTATTCACCGCGAACTGTCATTCAAAAATATCCTTAAGTCCCTGTCGACGACAACATGGATTACTGGGCGCGTCCTATTGATCTTATTCGCGGCAACCGTGTTTGGTCGCTTACTGATTGAGCAAAAGATTCCAGTAGTGGTCGCCGAGTCATTGCTTGGCTTTACCGACAATATGTATCTCGTTTGGGCATTAACTATCATTTTATTGCTATTTATCGGCATGTTTATGGAAACGTTAGCGGCAATCATGATTATCGTGCCTGTTCTGCTGCCTATTATGTACATGCTTGGCGCTGATCCAACTCACGTAGGTATTGTTGTGGTATGTACGTTATCGATAGGGTTTGCGACGCCACCTCTCGGGGAGAATATTTTTGTCGCCTCAGGGATAGGGGGGGCCACGGTGGAACAGATTACCGCGAAGATCCACCCATTTGTGCTGGCTTCGGTAATTGGCGTGTTTGTTATTGCCTTCTTCCCACAAATTACGCTTTGGCTTCCGTCATTAGTCGGCTATTAGGAGAGATATCCATGAACGTATTGAAACTGATGGTGATAGGCTGTGCTTTGTCCGGCACGTTAACGAGTTTTGTTGTAAGAGCTGAAAGCAGCACTGCCGTCAATGTCTTGGATATTACTGAGCCTCATGTCGCCAGTGACGCAGAAAAGCGTGCCAAAACCTTGTTGGCGAAAGCGGTGATACATGTACAAACCGAAGGGGATGAGAGTGTTAAAGATTTCATGAGTGACCCCGAATACATTGATGGAGAGCTCTATGTCTTTGCCTTAGGTATTGATGGCGAATTTCTCGCCAGTGGAGGCTCGTCTATGGTGTTGGTTGGTGACAGTGTGCTCGATACTCAAGATGTTTACGGTAAGCCGTTTTTCCGAGAGATGATCACGAAAGCGGTACATGATGGTTACGGTGAAGTGAAGTACAACTGGGCTAATCCTACCGACCGTATGGGGGAACCTAAAACTACGTTCTTTGAACGTGTAGGTGATGTAATAGTTGCTGTGGGCTATTACCCCGAGCGTTCCAGTGCAGCTGAGGCGAAACGATTACTGGCTAGGGCAATGAAAGCCATGGTGGAATCTGAGCAGAAAAGTATCGATGAGTTTAACGACACCGACGGTAGTTTCGTGGAGGGGGATTTATACGTATTTGTGATGGATATGAATTCGGGTAAGTTTCTTGCTCATGGTGCGTCTCCTGAATTAGTGGGCCGCTCACATGATGAGATCCTAAGCCCAGATAACAAACCTATTCTTACCGAATTACTGACTCTAGCTAAGGAAAATGGACGCGGCGTTTATACCTATAAATGGTTGAACCCTCAGTCGAACAAAGTTGAAACCAAACATACATACTACCGTGTGATCGACAATAAACTTGTCGCTGTGGGCTATTATGTGAAGTCAGAAAGCTCTTAACCATATGATTTACTAGAGCAATCAAAAGCCAGTGGTTCTCACTGGCTTTTTACTATTCATCATATATCTACCAGTTCGTACCCTGAAAACCCATTCTGTCCCCAATACTTGTTATTCGATTTTGCGTTAAGGACTAAAGCCTGAATGGTTTCCACGCGACAGCCTAGCTGTTGTGCTAATTCAAAGACACTGCCCCGAATCACCTCAGAAGTAGAAGTGTTAATTAAGCAATGTTCTTGCTGGTAATGGTTTGATTGTAAATCCATACATGCTCTCCTCTACGTTTGTGGTTCTGGGCGTGAGATCTGACGTTACAAGTATTGGATCTCGCATGGGAAGTTGTATAAATAACATACTATTAAATTATAAAAAATGAAACAAAACATTCCATTAAATTAAATATTGGCTTAATTTGAGTGTGTTGATACGGTGTAGATTAAACTGTATCAGTAAGGACTTCATGAAAAAGCCCGAGTGTATGAACTATACGCTCGGGCTTTGTTTGTTGGCTGGCTTACTAATATCCCATCAACTGCAAGAGATTCTCAGCGGTGCTGATTGCTTCCTTACGATTTGCGATATTGAGCTTCTGATACAAATTACGGATATGTGTTTTAATTGTTGTACCTGCGACGTCCAGCTCTTGAGCAATCTGCTCGTTACTGAACCCGGAATATATCAAACCAAGAACCTGCCATTCTCTTTGTGTTAGAGGGCTAGTGCGTACTAACTCAGGGATATTCGGGTGGTTGATTAACTTTTCCACAAACTCTTCGTTAAAGTGGACGGAACGGCTACGCTGCGTGGTATTAATGTCTTTCATCAATAGTTGTGCGCGATGACGTTCCAAATCACCTAATTCAGACTTAGATACCAGTTTCTCAAGCAGATGACCGATGGTTGCACCGTCGACTAAGAAATTACCAATCATGCCAGTTTGGTTCGTTAAGACTAACGCTTCTTTTAGCAGAGCTTTGGCGGTCTCTTCATCCTGGTTTTGCACATTGAGTACCGCTTCCACAATCAAGTTGCGGTTGCGATCGGTCACTAACTGGTGGGCTTCTGCCTTGTCATTGAGATAGTTTAGAGTTTGCTGAGCTTGCTCGAACTGGCCTAGGTTGATTTGGGCACGAGCGATGTTTCGCCACTGAAGCTGCTCGAAGTGGTTACAAGCGTTGTCTGGTCGAATCGCAGTTTCTAGCCATTGTTCGATGGAGTCCACGTCACCGCGTGCTTGCCAGTAGAGGAGCAGCGATAATGAGGCGTTTGCGGTCCAATCAACATGGTAAGTTGACTGTTTCATCAGATGTTGGATCTGCTCAATGAACTTAGCGGCTTTATCGAGCTCCCCGCGACCAATTGCGATGCGTGCAATCATCGAGTAGCTATGAAGGTGCTTGCTCGGAGAATGGTTGCCAAGTACATCAAGTCCTTTATAAGCACACTCTTCAGCTTCATCCAATCGGTTCCAGCACCATAATACTTGCGCACGAACACGCAGCAAGAACTCATGCAATGGGACTTGATGTAGCTGCTGTTCTTCGATGAGTTTCAGTGCGCTATCCTGAATTTCGAACGCGGCTTGTACGTAGCCTTGTGCAATCAGAATTTCACTCTGCTGAAGCTGGGCCCAAAGTGCTTGGTGATAGACATGGTACTGACGCGCGAGCTTTTCAGTCTGCTGCATCATCGACAAAGCACGGCTAAGCTGACCGATGACGTGATTCACTTCACCCACCACCGAGGTTGCCACGATACGGCTGCGATAAACAGAATGGTCGAGTTCACTCAATGCTTGCTCGGCAAGCTCAAGCGCTTTTTCTGGTGAGTTTTGGTTAATGGCAACTTGAGCTAGCAGCGCGTGGAATTCACCTTCTTGCTTCTTCGAGCGCTCAACGTTGCGCGTTTCCATTTCTTTGTCGGCTTTAGCAATCAGCTCGCCAACATCGTTGTAGCGGTGCTGACTTTGCGCCAACCACGCCTGCAACATACACAGCTTTGGCTGGCTATATAATTGGTCTTGGGTCAGGACCGCAATGGCTCCTTCCAGAGTCGCAAGCTCACCTTGGTTGAACATTTTCCAGCCAAACTCGCTTAAGATTTTTGCAACCAACTCACTGTTATTGGCCAGTTGAGCATGACGCAGTGCTTGGTGCGGCACTTTTTGCTCTAGCCAAGCTTCGGCTGCTGCCAAATGAAGCTCGTGTTCCTGCTGAGGAATACGTGCTTTGCGCTCATGGGATAAGAACTCGGCAAACAGGTTGTGGAATCTAAACCAGTTATTTTCTCCCTCAAGCGGATAGATAAATAGGCCGAATCGGTTAAGAGATTCAATCATGCTTAGCGCATCGTCGCGCTTGGTTAGGGCGATAACCAGACTATCATTGAAGTGATCGAGTACTGAACACTGCATCAAGAACTTACGGGTATCTTTGTCTAACAGGTCAAACACTTCCTCAACCAAATAGTCCCAAAGGTGTGCATGGTTGAATTGAGAAATAGTCTCGACCGATTGGGCAAGAGTACGTTTTTGGTGCTGTGCTTGTAGTGCAAATAACTGCAATGCAGATGGCCAGCCTTCAACGTAAGTACGCAATGAATCGGCGGTCTCATTATCGATATCGCTAGCGAGTCGTTGGCTAAAGAAACGCGTGGTCTCTTCGGTATCAAAAGCGAGTAGCTCGTTGCCAATCTCAATCATTAAGTCGCGCACACGGAGGTTTGCTGTGCCTAAAGGAGGGTTGCCTCGACTGGTAACCACGAGAGTAACATTATCTGGCATGTGCTTAAGGAAAAAGCGCATCGCTTCGTGAATCTCTTCGTCAGTGATTAAATGGTAGTCATCAAGGACGATATAGCACTCGTTATGATAGCTCGTCAGTTCTGCAAACACTTCACTAAACAGGGAGTGGAGTGAAGAGAATTGACGACGCTCTGCCAAGGTTTGTGCATTTGGACACGTGTTATTCGTGGCTTTGTTGATGGCCTGCAATAGGTAGTTGACGAAGCGGAACGGGTCGTTGTCACTTTCATCGATGCTGTACCAGCCAACGTTTGGTTTATCTGATAGCCATTGAGCTGCCATCGTTGTTTTGCCGTAACCGGCGGGCGAGCGAAAAAGTACAAGCTTATAAAATGGAGCCTGTGCTAGCAGGTCCAATACTCGTGGACGCACAATCGCGTTATGTAAGCGTCCAGGTCGAGTTAGTTTTGAAGGAATCCACATAGATATTTCCTACCAATTTATTATGTTCTACTCCGTCGGGGAGTAGGGAGCGAGTCACCAAAGCTTTTTATTGCACGTTCGATGGTATGAGAGAGTGAGCTCTACATTTATTGATCGAGGGCTATATTTTGATTTTTAAGCTTTTTTCACAGCTACTACGCCTTATAAATGTGATTGATGTCACTTTTACTGCTTAGTGTGGAGTGTGAATGGCCTGTCATGTATACAAAAAAAACCTGTGATTTGCGGCTTTTTTCGAGGCTAATTGTGATCTGAACAGCAGAATTTGTATTTAGTCCGATAAGGGATAGCAAATGTTTCTTAATTAACGCTTAGAGTGAAATGTGAGCTTGGCGTGATCGTTATCACCAGAAAAAACAGAATGGTTAACCGGAATGGGAGATCGATCACTAAGTGGAGGGGAGTACGCCCTCTACGCCCTCCTCACTCATCCTCCATGGAGTCGGAACTAGGAGGATGTTTATGGAAACGTCACCATGCACGATATGGGACAGATGGATAAAAACTTAAAGTGAGATTTCTTAATGAAACCTACTCAGCAAAAACAATTTGATAAAGCTTCTTTCCAAGAAAGTGTTAAAAAGCACCTGTCTGCTACCTATGCAACGACTGTCGAGGCTGCTTCTGAGCGCCAATGGTATCTAGCGATGGGTCGAGCGTTAGCGGAATTAACTACGTTTGACCTTCTTGCCACTGAAGCGGACGAGCGCATCAAAAAAGCAAAAAGTGTTAACTACCTATCTCTTGAGTTCTTGATTGGTCGTTTGACAGGTAACAACCTGATCAGCATGGGCTTGTATGAGCAAATCACTGAAGCAATGGCTGAGCTAGGTCATAATCTTACCGACCTTCTTGAAGAAGAGCGCGACCCATCACTTGGTAACGGTGGTCTTGGTCGTCTAGCGGCGTGTTTCATGGATTCATGTGCTGCTCAAGAATACCCAACGGTAGGCTACGGTCTGCACTATGAATACGGCCTATTTAAGCAGTCATTCAAAGATGGCCGTCAACAAGAAGCACCAGACGCATGGCGTGGTGTAGAAGGTTATCCATGGGAAGTGGCGCGTCCAGAACTTGCGCAAGAAATTGGCTTTTACGGTCACGTTGAAGTTGTCAACGAGAACGGTAAAGAAGTTCGTAAATGGGTTCCTGGCATGACAGTAAAAGCGATGCCTTGGGATCTACCTATCGTAGGTTACGAGTCAGACACAGTGTACCCATTACGCCTTTGGGAATGCCAAGCCATTGCACCATTCTCATTGGCAAGCTTCAACAATGGTGATTACTTCGAAGCACAGCACGCGCTAATTGACGCGGGTAACATCACTAAGGTTCTATACCCGAACGACAACCATGAAAAAGGTAAGACTCTGCGTCTAATGCAGCAGTACTTCCACTCAGCAGCGTCAGTGCGCGATATCCTGCGTCGTCATGAAGCAGCGGGTTACACGCTAGCGTCTCTACCTAAGCAAGAAACTATTCAGCTTAACGATACGCACCCAACGATCGCAATTCCTGAACTAATGCGCATCCTCCTTGATGAAAAAGGCATGAGTTGGGATGACGCGTGGGCGATTTCTTCTAAGACATTCGCATACACAAACCACACACTACTTCCAGAAGCTCTAGAGACATGGCCTGAGTCGCTAATCCAGCGTCTACTTCCGCGTCACATGGAAATCATCTTTGAAATCAACCACCGCTTCCTGCAAGAAGTACGTGCAATGTGGCCTGGTGATGGTGAGAAGCAAGCGAAACTGTCTATCATCCAAGAAGGCTTCCATCGTATGGTTCGTATGGCGAACCTATGTGTTATTGGTTCATACGCGGTTAACGGTGTAGCTGCACTTCACTCTCAATTGGTTAAGAAAGACCTATTCCCAGAGTTCGATGCAATGTACCCAACGCGTCTGCATAACGTGACTAACGGTATTACGCCTCGTCGTTGGTTGAAGTTCTGTAACCCTGGTCTATCTGCTCTGATTACTGACAAGATCGGCGACGAGTGGCCTGCGAAACTGGAACAGCTTGAAGGCATCGCTAAGTTTGCTGATGACGCTAAATTCCAGAAGGAATATATGGCTGTTAAGAAGCAAAACAAACAGCGCCTTGCGGATTGGGTTTCTGAGAACATGGGTATCGAGCTAGATACTAACGCTATCTTTGATGTTCAAATTAAACGTTTACACGAGTACAAGCGTCAGCACCTTGACCTTCTACACGTACTAGCGCTTTACCACCGCCTACTGAAAGATCCTTCTTTCGACATGGTTCCACGCGTTGTGTTCTTCGCAGCGAAAGCAGCGCCAGGTTACCACCTAGCGAAAGAAATCATCTTTGCAATCAACAAGATTGCTGAGAAAGTGAATAATGACCCACGTATTGGCGGTAAGCTGAAAGTGGTATTCATCCCTGATTACCGAGTAAGCATGGCTGAGATCATCATCCCAGCAGCAGATGTGTCTCAACAAATCTCTATGGCAGGTAAAGAGGCATCGGGTACAGGTAACATGAAGATGGCTCTAAATGGTGCTCTAACTATCGGTACGATGGATGGTGCGAACGTTGAGATTCGTGAAGAAGTAGGCGACGAAAATATCTACATCTTCGGCCTAGATGTTGACGGTGTTAAAGAAGTGAAGGCGGCGGGCTATAACCCTTACGACTACTACAACGCGGATCCTCTACTAAAAGCATCTCTAGACCTACTTCTAGGTGATGAGTTTACTCCAGGTCAACCAGGTCTACTGCGTGCTACCTACGATAGCCTACTAGATGGCGGTGACCCTTACCTATGTCTTGCTGATTTTGCTTCTTATGTTGAAGCACACGAAGCGATGGACGCGCAATACCGTGACCAAGCGGGCTGGGCTAAGAAAGCGATTCTGAACACTGCTCTAGTTGGTAAGTTCAGCTCTGACCGAAGCATCAGAGACTACGTGAATAACATTTGGAAACTAGAAGCAGTTTCTCGTTAATCACGATGACCAAGGTGCTCAGAGAGTGCCTTGGTCGCTTTAATTACTTCATCTCTGTTTTAGCGTCATCCCTGCGCGGGCAGGGATCTTCTAACAGCGATAATGAATACTTTGAGTAGATTTCTGCCTGCGTAAATGCGCGATGAGCAGGAATGACGTAAATAGACTGTCGAGCGGCATAATAAGCTCGAATCAAAAATTACACTAACCCTACCGTTTTGAAGGTTAAAGAAGTCCTTCGGAGAGAGCGATGACAGAACAAACAGCATTAAAACAAGTTGCTGAAATGGCAAAAATAGCCGACAGCTACGTAAGTGCGTGGGGCAGTCCAGCGAAAGTAGAAGACGAAACAATTCTTCGTCTGCTAGCGTCTTTAGGCTATGACACCACAAATGATGAAACTTTGCTTAAATCTGCTGAGAAAAAGCATAAAAAAGAAGTGATTGAACCAGTTCTTGTTGTTAAAGACGAGGATGCGGTTGAAGTCGAACTTCATTTAGGTGTTAGCGCTCGCGAAAGCGATTTCAGCTGGCGTTTAGAGACCGAGCAGGGAGAAGTACTTGAAGGCTATCTTCAATCTCAAATCGTTCGTGATGAGCGTGCTGAGGGTGGCCCTTTAGTATTTTCGTTACCTAGTGACCTACCATGGGGTTACCATAAGCTTTACCTAGAGCGTAAGCGTCGCAAAGCCCCTTATGAAATGACACTGATTCGTACGCCACGTGCCTGTTTCAAACAGAGTGCCATTGACCATGGCAAGAAACTATGGGGTCCGAGTGTCCAGCTTTATACGCTACGCACTCAGCACAACTGGGGTATTGGTGACTTCGGTGATCTAAAACAGTTGGTGGCAGACATTGCTGCGCGTGGTGGTGACTTTGTTGGTTTAAACCCAATTCATTCACTATTCCCAGCCAACCCAGAAGGAGCAAGCCCTTACAGTCCTTCTTCTCGTCGTTGGTTGAACATACTCTATATCGATGTGAGCTCTGTCGCTGAATTCGCTTTGAGCGCTGATGCTCAGCAAATGGTCGGCAGCTCTGACTTCCAAGCTCGCCTTCAGAAGGCGCGTGATTCCCACTGGGTTAATTACACTGAAGTCGCGGATCTGAAAATGAGCGTGTTACCTCTTCTTTTTGAAGAGTTTAAATCTCGTCATTTGGATAAGCAGTCTGAGCGCGCAAGATTGTTCTTAGATTTTGTGGAAGAGGGTGGCGAAAGCCTTCTGCATCAGGCGGCATTTGACGCAATTCATGCCGAATTGCACGCAGAAGATTCAAGTGTTTGGGGGTGGCCTGTTTTCCCTGAGAAATATCGCCGTTTTGAAAATAGCGCTACTCAGAAATTTATCGCTGATAACCGCGATAAAGTTCAGCTTTACATGTACTTACAGTGGATCGCTGATGTTCAAATCAACGAAGCACAAGCACTTGCCGAAGAAAAAGGCATGGCTGTAGGTCTATATCGTGACTTGGCGGTTGGCGTTGCAGATTCTGGCTCTGAAACTTGGGCAGACAATGGCAACCTTGTGATGGATGCAAGCATTGGTGCTCCACCTGATATTCTAGGTCCCTTAGGTCAAAACTGGGGTCTACCTCCACTGAACCCACAAGTACTGCAAGCGACGTCCTATGATGCCTACATCAAGTTACTGCGCGCTAATATGAAACATTGCGGTTCACTGCGTATTGACCACGTACTAGGCCTGTTGCGTCTATGGTGGATTCCAAAAGGTGAAAATGCCACTAAAGGTGCTTATATCTACTATCCAGTGGAAGACATGCTAGCCATCTTAGCGCTTGAATCACATCGTCATCAATGTAGTGTGATTGGTGAAGACTTGGGTACGGTGCCAGATGAAATCGTTGAAATCCTTCGTGAAGCAGGCGTCCACTCGTACAAGGTGTTCTTCTTCGAAACAGCAGAAGATGGTGGTTTCATCTCACCAGCGCACTACGCCGATCAGTCAATGTCAGCACTATGTACGCACGACATGCCGACATTACGTGGTTTCTGGCATTGTGACGACCTAAAAATGGGTAGCGAGATTGGTCTTTACCCTGATAAAGAGCAACTTGAAGGCTTGTTTGATGACCGCCTGGAATGTAAACAAGGCATTCTTGATAGCGTAGCATGGCACGGTTATCTACCAGAAGGTGTTGGTCGTGATGCTAGCCTAGTGCCGATGGACGCTTATTTAAGTGAAGCACTTCAGCTGCATGTTGCTGCGGGCGCATCAACGCTATTGAGTGTCCAGCTCGAAGATTGGTTAGAAATGGACAAGCCAGTTAACATTCCTGGTACGGTGAATGAGTACCCGAACTGGCGTCGCAAACTGTCGATGAACCTTGAGGAAATCTTTACTCAAGAAGGGGTGAATCGTATCGCGAAACGTCTAACAGAAGTGCGCGCTAACGCAAGCAAATAATCCGCCTCAAAATCGCTAATCAAGCACGGCTTCTTCAGAGATTTGTTCTGTCATCTCTGGGAGTCGTGCTTTTCTTTTTATCGCTTGTCACTATTGGGATTTATATTGTAAAGAAGTGCGTAAAAATACCGTATTGCACCCGAAAATTAGGGTTAAATCACTTCCCGTATAGGTGCAATCAAGTACAATGAAACCTTGCTGGTAGCCCGCGCTTTGCGGGCTTTTTTATAGTGCCTCAAACGTCAGTGAAACCAACTATTGGTTTCGAAAAAATAATCATGGGGCTATTTAAGGTCGAGGGAGATGAACGTTGAATAATAAAGGGCTTAAAAAACTAAAACAGGCGTACGATCGACTCTCGAGTGCATCGTTTGCTGATCCATTTTCATTCTTAGGACCTTATCTACAGGAAGAAGGTATTGCCTTAAGAGTATGGATGCCAGGTGCCGATGGGGTAGCCGTTGAACTAGCATCAGGTGAAAGACTACCGATGGTGAGAGAAGAGGCGTCAGGTTTTGTTCTCAAATCTGATTTGGACCTGCGATTTACTCACTATCAGTTAGCGGTAGATTGGAATGGTACTGAGCAAATGCTGGATGACCCATACCAATATCACGCTTTGTACGCTGAATACGATGAGTTACATACACCAAAAGAGATGTATCACCATATGGGCTCACAATTTATCTCGCTTGAGCGAGACGGTGAGAACATTGAGGGGACACGCTTTTTGGTTTATGCCCCTCATGCTACAGCGGTTAGTTTAGTCGGTAGCTTCAATGCTTGGGATGGGCGTCGTAATCCAATGCAGCGATTGGATTATGGAATTTGGGGTATTTTTATTCCAAATCTGCCAGAAGGAGCACAATACAAATTTGAATTGAAAGGACCAAATGGTGAAGGCTTACCGCATAAAGCGGATCCTTGGGGCTTCTACTCCGAGCAATACCCTTCTTTTTCATCAGTGACTTACAATCATAATCGCTACGATTGGCAAGATGAAAAGTGGCAATCTCGACCTGTCACCGAAAAGCGTAAAGAGGCGCTGTCGTTTTATGAGTTGCATGCAGGTTCGTGGAAGCGCAATGACAATGGTGATTTCCTGACTTATCGTGAATTGGCCACCGAACTTATCCCTTATTTGACCGATATGGGTTATACCCATGTTGAGTTAATGCCAGTGTCTGAACACCCATTCTACGGTTCTTGGGGCTATCAACCAGTCGGGTTGTTCGCACCGACGAGCCGCTTTGGTTCCCCAGATGACTTTAAGTATTTCGTAGATCAGTGCCACCAAGCAGGCTTAGGTGTTGTACTGGATTGGGTACCTGCACACTTCCCATCAGATGATCATGGTTTGGCGAATTTCGATGGTACGCCTCTATTCCACGATCCTGATCCGCGTCGCGGCTGGCACCAAGATTGGAATTCTTATATTTACGATTTAGGTCGTGAACATGTTCGTCGCTTTTTAGTGTCCAATGCGCTTTATTGGTTTGAGCAGTTCCATATTGATGGTATTCGCGTTGATGCCGTTGCGTCGATGTTGTATCTAGACTATTCGCGTAGTCACGATCAGTGGATTCCAAACGTCGATGGCGGTCGCGAAAATTACGATGCTATCGCAACCCTTAAGTGGATGAACGAAGAAGTCTACAAGCATTTCCCGAATGCGATGACCATTGCTGAAGAATCGACCGCATTCCCTGGCGTATCGGCTCCGACCTTTATGGGTGGTTTAGGTTTTGGGTTTAAATGGAATATGGGGTGGATGCACGACAGCCTTTCTTATATTCAAGAAGATCCTATTAACCGCAAATACCATCACGATACCATCACGTTCCCGCTTGTTTATGCCCATAGTGAGAACTATGTTCTTTCACTATCACACGATGAAGTGGTATACGGTAAGCACTCTATTCACAATAAAATGCCGGGTGATGAGTGGCAGCAAACTGCCAACTTACGAGCGTATTTAGGCTATATGTATGCGCAACCTGGCAAGAAGCTTAACTTCATGGGTGCTGAGTTTGGGCAAACCGGTGAGTGGAACCACGATGACCAGTTACAGTGGTTCTTGTTAGATTTTGACCGTCATCAGGGCGTGCAAGCTCTAACGCGTGACTTAAACAAACTGTATCGTAATGAGAAATCACTGTTCGAACTCGACTCAGAACCTAAAGGCTTTGAGTGGCGTCTTCAAGATGCGGCAGAAGCGAGTATTCTCGCTCATGAACGTATCAGTGAAGAAGGCGAACGTATGTTAGTGATCAGTAACTTTACCCCTGTACCCCATGAAGCTTTCCGCTTAGGTGTGCCGTTAGCAGGTAAGTATGAGCTGATGTTAAATACCGATGACTCTATCTATGCTGGTAGTGGGTTTGGTGCGGTGCAAACTGCATTGACTGAGCAAATGGAAAGTGAAGCACAACCACAATCGTTGTCGTTACGCTTACCACCGCTTTCAACGGTATTCTATAAGTACTTAGGTTAGCGATCATTTTGACTTAATGATCTAAGCCCAGCTAATGCTGGGCTTTTTTGTATCTGGAGAAACTAGCTGAATAGTCTACACTCACTAAACCTAACTCAATAAAAAATAAGGTTTATTAATGATCACTGCGCTGTACGCCTCTCTTTTAGCTTGCCTTATGCTTTGGTTAGCTTTTCAAGTAATCAAACAACGACGAATTAATCAGGTAGCATACGCAGATGGCGGTGTAGAAGGGCTCCAAATTGCCAGAAGTGCTCAAGGCAATGCGATGGATTATATCCCTATTACGCTGATATTGATGGCGCTGGTAGAGTACAATGGGGCTCCCGCTATTTGGATTCATCTAACGGGACTCAGCTTTGTTATTGGTCGTATTCTACATGCTCATGGCATTCTAAATAAGCGCTTTAAAGGGCGTGTTCTAGGCATGCAAGTCACCGTGTTGGTTATCGTAGTGCTTATCTTATCTAACCTCGTTTATCTGCCGTTCGATAGGTTGTTATAGTCTATGAAAGTCGCACTTCCTCCCGCTTGGGTAATGGTTTCAGTTGGGTTAATTCTTAATATTACGGCCATCATTTTATCGAGTCAGGTGCTTGATAAAATGTCTGGGGAAGTCGCGATGCTTCAGGAGCGTAAAAACAGTAATCTATACTCCATCCAACTTGCCTGGAACCAAGTGGAAACACTGGAACGAAAGCGAGAAACCTTGCAGCTTCATCTCGCTCAATCTCAAACTATCACGCCAGAAATTTCTCTCTCACTAAGAGGACAGCTCGCTCGATGGGTAAACGCTGATGTCCCAGAAATAGAGTTAGCTAACCTTTCTGAATTGATGCGTTTGATTAATAAAGCACAGCAAGGACAACGCAACATTATCGATGAACTTTACTTGGATAACCTGTCGCTGACTGAAGCGATTCAATTTGTGGAAGAAGAAATGGCGTATTATAAGAATATCGCGCTGTTTTTGCAGATCTTTGGTTTAGCGTTGATTCTAGCTCGGGACTTGTCTGTTCGTTGATAGGGAAACGGGATCCTTGATAACCTCCCATTCTTGAGTTTGATCTCAGGCTAGTTCCAACTTAGCCCGAGATTCCACGATAACTAAACAGGATAGTTGTGATAACCCAACTGCTCAGAAATGGTCCTTCCGGCATTGTGTAGGAGAGTGATGTATTCTGCTTTCTTCTCTTCGTCGAAACGGATGATGGGGAAGGAGACAGAGACTGCAGCGATAGCATGGCCGAAACGGTCGTAAACAGGGACAGCGATGCAACGTAGTCCAGGCTCTTGCTCTTCGTTGTCTTCACCATAATGACATTCACGAACGGTATTCAGCTCTTCAATCAGTTGCTCTGTGTTGTCGTGGGTTTTGTCTGTGTGTTTGATGAATTCGACCGTGTCTAATATTACACGAACTTCTGCGTCAGGAAGGTGGGAAAGTAGCACTTTACCTATCGCTGTGCTGTAGAGTGGATTGCGGCGGCCTACCCGAGAATGCATACGTAAGTGATAGCTTGAATCTATTTTGTGTAAATAGATGATCGAACCATCGTCAATAGAACCCAAGTGAACCGTTTCATTAGTCACTTTGTTAATCTCACGCATTTCTTTATCTGCAATATCAATAAGGTCGACAAACTCCAATGATTTCGAACCAAGTTCGAACATTTTAAGAGTAAGTGCGTACTTATCTGCTTCTCCTTCTTGAGAAACGTAACCGAGTGTTTTCATGGTTTGTAGGAAACGATAGGTCGTCGCTTTTGACATCATGAGTCTTTGTGATAGTTCTGAAACGCCAATTTCCTTTTGCTCGCCCAAGGCTTGCAGAATATTGAACACTTTGAGTACCGAGGACACGGCTTCTGGCTGCGTGGACTTATCCATCTATCTTCCTTTGATTTTCTGTTGTGGGCGCGATTATAGCTTTGCAACCTTACCATGTCAGTAATTTCAAAAAGGCTTTTCATAAAAATCAGAACCGGATAGTGAGATTGCCTTCACAAACTTGCATAAGTTAAAGATAAAAATGAAACGGCATTTCAAAAATAACTTTAATGCGATTCATTTTTTGTGTATGGTTAATTTAACAACAGTGAGAACTTTCTAAGGTTCATCCTCGAATTACATCTATGAAGGAATAAAAAATGATTCTTGATTCATTCAAATTAGACGGGAAAGTCGCAATCGTAACTGGCTGTGATACTGGTTTGGGCCAAGGTATGGCATTGGGTCTTGCTAAAGCGGGTTGTGATATTGTCGGTGTGAATATTGTTGAGCCGACAGAAACGATCGAGCTTATCGAAGGGACCGGCCGAAAGTTCATCGATATTCGTGCTAACTTGATGAAGCTTGATGATATTCCGAACATTGTTGACCGTGCAGTTACCGAACTAGGTCGAATTGATATCCTAGTGAACAACGCAGGTATTATCCGACGTAACGACGCTATCGATTTCTCAGAGCAAGACTGGGATGACGTGATGAACATCAATATCAAGTCGGTGTTTTTCATGTCTCAAGCGGTAGCTAAGCAGTTCATTGCTCAAGGCGAGGGCGGTAAGATTATCAATGTTGCCTCCATGCTTTCATTCCAAGGTGGCATACGTGTTCCATCATATACCGCTTCAAAAAGTGGCGTGATGGGTGTAACGCGTTTGATGGCAAATGAGTGGGCCAAAGAAGGCATCAATGTTAACGCAATTGCACCTGGATATATGGCGACGAACAATACTGCGGCGCTACGTGCAGACGAAAAGCGTAACGCAGAAATTCTAGAGCGTATTCCTGCCGATCGTTGGGGTACGCCAGAAGATCTAGCAGGTCCCTGTGTATTCTTAGCTTCACAAGCATCAGACTATATTAATGGTTATACCATTGCGGTTGATGGTGGATGGTTGGCACGCTAACCGGAGACGATTAGGTGATGGACGCGTACATTGTTGGGCAGATACTAGGGTTTGTAAGTTATGGTTTAGGTATTGCTACCTTTTACCAAAAAAACGACAAACGACTGAAGATTTTGATGCTGGCACTGAACGTTAATCACCTTATCCACTTTTTATTGTTGGGTTCGTTAACTTCTGCGTTAGCTGCTGCACTCTCTGCGGTCAGAACAACTGCTGCCATTTACACAAGTTCCAAAATCGTCGCTCTGATTTTCATTGCGTTGAGTCTTCTCTTAGGTGGTGTGATAGCCGAAAACTTATCGCAGCTTTGGCCAATTTTAGGGGTGGCAATTGGTACTTATTCGCTGTTTATGCTTCAGGGCATTGCGATGCGAATCGGTTTTTTATTAGGTGCAGTGTGCTGGTTAACAAACAATATTATGGTGGGTTCAATTGGCGGCGTCCTGCTCGAAGCTACGCTTCTATTAACAAATTTATTGACCATTTTTAGATTAGCTCGCGATGGTCAGCGCACGGTTCATGATGTTTGAGCCGTAGCATGGCCAACGTATTGGTCGACGACACAGTTATTTAGTTTTAGGAAAATTCGCGGCTAATAAGGCCGTTGGGGAAAGAACATGAAAATTGCACTAATGATGGAAAACAGCCAAGCGCCGAAAAATGCTATGGTAGCGGCTGAATTAAATACAGTAGCGGGCGGTTTAGGTCACGACGTATTCAACGTAGGTATGACGGATGAAAATGACCATCATCTTACCTATATTCACCTTGGCATTATGGCGAGCATTCTACTGAATTCAAAAGCGGTGGACTTTGTCGTGACTGGCTGTGGCACAGGACAAGGCGCGATGATGGCAAGCAACCTTCACCCAGGAGTAGTATGTGGCTACTGCCTAGAGCCATCTGATGCATTCCTTTTCAATCAAATTAACAACGGTAATGCGATTTCACTGGCGTTTGCGAAAGGCTTTGGTTGGGCCGGTGAACTGAATGTACGTTATATCTTTGAAAAGGCCTTCACTGGTAATCGTGGCGAAGGTTACCCTATTGAACGTGCAGAACCTCAACAGAAAAATGCTGCGATTTTGTCAGAAGTAAAAGCTGCAGTTTGCAAAGATGTTGTGGAGTCACTGAAGGCAATTGACCAAGAGTTGGTGAAAACGGCGGTCGGTAGTGCTCAGTTTCAAGAATGCTTTTTCTCCAACTGCCAAGAACCGGAACTGGCAGAGTATGTACGCACACTTATCGATTAATATACTGTGCATTGAAGTTTCAAAAGCCGACGTTTGGTCGGCTTTTTTGTACTGAGAAGCTGCTCATTGTTTACACAATAAACGCTTGTGGACATGTAAGAAGCGTTTTACTTTGGTATTTAACTTAAAGAATAATAACGAGTAATTTGATGCAATCTATTTATTCGCTTTCGGAGTTATTCCCAGCAGTAACAGTCCATTCCCTTGAGCAAGGTGATGGATTTTCGGAACGCTCTCCAATGAAAGTAAACGATTCGCAAACTCCGCTTCGCTATCCTCATCGGCTCATTTCCGATATATGCTCCCCTGAACTGCTTGAATTTCCGCCTGAGCGAAGCAATGGTCACGCTATTCTCATTATCCCTGGTGGAGGCTATCAAATTGTATCGATTGATAACGAAGGCGTAGAGGTGGCAAAGTGCCTTAGCGAAATGGGTTATCATGCGTTCTGTTTAAATTATCGACTGCCTATTAAAAACAATGGCTCTGACATAGAAAAGCTTGCGCCCATCGTCGATGCAAGAGCAGCATTGACTTTGATTCGCCAGCTAGTCCCCATGGCAAGGGTAGGTATCATGGGCTTTTCCGCAGGTGGTCATTTAGCCGGATGGTTAAGTACCGATACGCTGTCTAACCGACCAGACTTCACTTGTTTAATGTATCCTGTGGTATCGATGACCTCTGGTGTCGCTCATTTGGGTTCTTATGAGAATGTCGTTAAGGCCTTAAACGATGCGCAGCAAATAAGTTTGTTGTCTATTGATGAGCGTATTTCCCCAGATGTTGCCCCGATGCTCATTATGCACGCTAAAGACGATGATGTTGTTGTAGCTGAACATAGCCTTAAGCTGCACAATGCACTAGTGGCAGCATCTGTGTCTAGTGAACTCACATTATTTGAGCGAGGTGGACATGGGTTTGGCGTCTATGTCCGAGAAGGAAGTGATGCCGACGATTGGCTACGACGTTTTGATGATTGGGTACGCAAGTTGGATTATTGTCAGTAATGATGCACGAGAGCGATGGTGCAAGTTAACGTTATTTCTACAAAGTAGCGTTATTCACACAAAGGTATCGTTGCGCTAATACAGGTCACCAAATTCGCGTAAAAAAATGTAAAGTCGTCTCAAAGGCTATTGTGTGTTCCAGCTTGGATAGGTATCTTCAGACTCAGAATTTTTAAGTGTTTTTTCTACTTATTTGAATGAGACGTTGTGATGCTCGCTAAAAGCGTATCTACAATCTGTAGCTGGCTAGCGATACTGGTAATATTCGTATTATCCAGTGGAGCAGTGCGTGCAGAAGTCTCGTCACCGCAATCATCACTGAGCATGGCGCAAGTCATGCATGTGAAGTTCTGCGGTATCACCTCCGATACATTGCAAACTGAGGACTCAGGCTGTTGTGAGCCTGGAGGAACCTGCTTCGAAAAGCAGTGTTGTTCCCATGGTCACGCATCAGGCTCTGCTTTAGTTGAGACGCCACAAGATTCTCGCCTTGCTCCGTATCGTTATGAACTCACACAAAGACTGGCTAGTCTTTATACGAGCGCAGATATGCACTCGCTCTACCGACCTCCCATCGCCTAGTTCCTGTCTTACAGCGCTTCGCTGTTAACAATTTTATTGCGTGATTACTCACGCGGACTTGTTGTGTGTGCAAATAAAGCTATTTGCACCATCCTGTGATGGGAATAAAAAATGAAAACTAAATCCAAAGCTTGTGGCAAGCTCAATGCCACGCCTCTGTGCTATCTCATTCGTTGTAGTAAATTAGGAGGTTGTGATGTCGCATAAACAGCTACCTATTTTACTGTTTGTCTCAGTGTGCCTTATTTGGGGAACGACGTGGTTTGCAATGGAAGTGGCCGTTGAGACTATTCCACCAATTTTCGCAACGGGGATGCGTTTTCTCATCGCCGCACCTCTATTGGTGATACTGGCGAAGTACCTAAAGCAACCATTATTCTTTCCTAAAGGAAAGCGAGTGTGGATGTATGTGGTCGCCATTTTCTACTTTGCGATTCCGTTTACGTTGATGATATTTGGCGAGCAATATATTTCCTCTGGGTTGGCTTCGATTATCTTCGCCAACATGCCAATTGCGGTGATGGTTATGTCGAGCCTGTTTCTTGGTTTACGCCTGCGAAAAGTGCAAATCGCAGGACTACTAGTCGCGGTGTTAAGCCTCATTCTGATTCTGGCGACAGAGATGAAATTGGGAGGCAAAAACTACTTGGTTGGCTTTGCTGCCCTAGGTGGTGCGGTAGCGATTCATGCAGTTATGTATGTGTTTGTGGAGCGGTTTTGCAAAGGCACGCCAGTGCTTACCTATAATGCGGTACCAAGCTTTCTTGCGTCATTGTTTTTGTTGTTCACTTCTTGGGTGATTGAGCAACCAGACATAAGCCTGTTCACATTGGACTCGATGACAGCGGTGTTGTACCTAGGGGTATTTGCCAGTGTCGGCGGCATTGTGGCGTATTTCAAATTAGGCCAGGTGTCTACGCCGTTTGCTGCTTCGATCTGTTTTCTGTTCTTTCCGCTTATCGCATTGAGTATTTCTACATGGATTGCTGGGAACTCGATCTCGTTAGTATCTGTGGGTCTACTTTTACCTTTGCTTGGCGGGATTTTTGTCACCAAAGCCGAACCTGAGTTTTGGTTAAAGTATCAGCGAACAAGACCGAAACCACAGTTGTGTGAGATGTGTATGAAGGAAATGATGGACTAACTTTCACTTACGTTTAGCAAAAAAAAGCCGCCCAGAGAAGACTCTGCGCGGCTTTCTGTTGAGTTCAATGATTAGCTCGCAATTTGCGCTTTTTTCGTTGAACCAGATTTAGATGCGTTAACCAATAGGATTCCCACAGTCAGTACCATTGAACCGCATAGTAGGAACAATAGGCGTCCTGTTGGTTCATTTGGAATTAGAGCCATAGCAAGGATACCGAAACCAGCCACACTGATAAGTTTACCTAGCATTGAACGCTGTTTAGTATCTAGATTTTGCTGCTCTTCACCTTCTGCAACAATCGGGGTATTCCAGTTGGTAAATAATTGTTCTACTTCTTTCTCACGCTCAGACGATAGTCCTCGGTAGAATTTAGTCGTTAGGATGAAGAAACCACCAGTGAACACAACGTGTGCTGCTAAGCTCAATCCAACTTTAAGATCTCCCCACTCACGACCTGTTAGAGCTTGCTCCAAACCGAACAGGTGCTCAATGTCTTCTGCTTGTAGTGAGATACCGAAGATGTAAGAAACGAAACCACCGACGATAAGTGTTGCCCAACCAGCCCAATCTGGCGTTTTGCGAATCCACATACCAAGTAGCACCGGGATAAGCATTGGGAAGCCGATAAGCGCTCCAACGTTCAATACGATGTCGAATAAGCTCAGGTGACGCAACGAGTTAATAAACAAACCGATACCGATGATGATAAAGCCCATCATGATAGTGGTAAGTTTACTTACTATAACTAGCTCTTTTTGAGACGCGTGAGGGCGAACAATAGGGCTGTAGAAGTTCATCACAAAGATACCAGCATTACGGTTTAGACCAGAGTCCATCGAAGACATAGTCGCCGCGAACATAGCTGACATAAGTAGACCCACCATGCCTGCTGGCATTACGTTTTGCACAAATGCTAGGTATGCCGCGTCACCGCCTACTGAACCATATTGCTCAGCAAAGTCAGGCATAAATGCTGCTACGTACCATGGTGGTAGGAACCAAATTAGTGGGCCAACGACCATTAGGATACAGGCTAGACCAGCCGCTTTACGCGCGTTCTCACTGTCTTTAGCACATAGGTAACGGTAAGCGTTGATGCTGTTGTTCATAACACCGAACTGTTTAACGAAGATGAACACTACCCAAAGGATAAAGATGCTCACGTAGTTCAGGTTATTACCCATCATGAAGTCGCCTTGGAAATTATCTACGATATTTCCTAGACCACCACCGTGGAAGTACGCTGCAACTGCACAGGTGATTGTCACAGCCATGATGACCAACATCTGCATGAAGTCAGATGCTACGACCGCCCATGAACCACCTGTTACTGCCATTAGCATCAGTACTAGACCAGTAACAACGATTGTTGCTTCCATTGGGATGTTGAATACAGCTGCCACGAAGATTGCTAGACCGTTCAACCAAATACCAGCTGAGATCAAGCTGTCTGGCATACCAGCCCAAGTGAAGAACTGCTCTGAAGTTTTACCGAAGCGTTGACGAATCGCTTCAATTGCCGTTACTACTCGTAACTGACGGAATTTTGGTGCGAAGTAGAGGTAGTTCATGAAGTAGCCAAATGCATTGGCTAAGAATAGGATTACAACAACGAAACCGTCGTTGAACGCGCGTCCTGCGGCACCTGTAAACGTCCATGCTGAAAACTGTGTCATGAAAGCGGTAGCACCTACCATCCACCATAACATCTTACCGCCACCTCTAAAGTAATCACTGGTCGACGTGGTGAATTTACGGAACATCCAACCGATAGCGATCAGGAAAAAGAAGTAGGCGAGTACTACAAGAGTATCAATAGTCATGTTTCAGCCTTATATCATTCATACTGACGATTATAGTAAATAATCCTCTTGTAGTTTTGTATTACAATAAGCTTAAAGTGTGATGGGAGACGCATCTTTATTTTGTGTGGAAAACGATACATAAATCCTCACAAATTAACTCTAATACAAATCAACGAGTTATGAACGAATTGTATTTGAATTTGCTTTGCCTATTGTGCGGTTGTTACGCCTATGCTTTTTCAAACGGTGAAGACTTCAAGCGAAAGTGGGCAGATATGCACTTATTGTGGGACAAAAAAAGCGAGCCAATGGCTCGCTAATTCCCGAATTAAACTGCAAGGTCAATACGGATTAGTTTACGTGTGCAACTGCATCTTTAACCAGTTGACCGAGTTCTTCCCAGCGACCTTCGTCTATTAGGTTGGTAGGAACCATCCATGTACCGCCACAAGCCAATACTGACTTGATAGACAGATAGTCGTCGACGTTCTTGAGGCTTACACCGCCTGTAGGCATGAATTTTACTGGGTAAACCGCCGTAAGTGCTTTTAGCATGTTTACGCCACCTGAAGGTTCTGCAGGGAAAAACTTAAGTGTACGTAAGCCCATCTCCATTGCTTGTTCAACAAGGCTTGGGTTATTTACGCCCGGTACAATTGGTACGTTTTTATCCAAACAATATTGGACTGTTCGTGGGTTAAAGCCAGGACTTACGATGAAATCAACACCCGCTTCAATTGCTTGGTCAACCTGCGCGTTAGTCAGCACAGTACCTGCGCCGATAAGCATTTCAGGGAACTCTTTACGCATTACAGCGATAGCTTCAGCTGCACACTCAGTGCGGAACGTAATCTCAGCGCATGGCATACCGTTGTCAACCAACGCTTTGCCTAGTGGAATAGCGTCTTCAACTTTGTTGATGGCAATTACTGGAATTACTTTCAAGCTTGCTAGCTGTTCGTTTACTGTCGTCATTTTATTTGTCCTACTAATCAAGAGTTGGTGTTGCGTTCTTGGGAATAATGGCACCGCGATGCTGAATAACCGTACCTGCGACTTTGTGACCCATTGCGGCTGACTTTAGAGCATCGCCGCCAGTTAGGCGTTTCGCTAGGTAACCTGCGCTAAACGAGTCGCCAGCTGCAGTGGTGTCGATAATATTGTCAACTGGTTTAGGTGCGACGTAATTAGCCTGATCGTTCACAATAACCAAACAATCTTTTGCACCTCGCTTAATAGCAATCTCTGAGACGCCAGCTTCGCTTGTGCGTTCAATACATTGCTCAACAAACATGTCACCAAACAAGGCCTGTTCATCTTCAAATGTTAACAAGGCAGTATCGGTATAGCTAAGCATCGCTTTGTAAGTATTGATTGCTGTGAGCTGATCTGCCCACAATTTCGGGCGGAAGTTGTTGTCAAAGAAGACATGCCCGCCTTTTTCTTTAAATGCTTTTAGGAAGCCGAACAACTTATCGCGTCCTGAATCAGTCAGGATCGCAAGGGTAATACCACTTAAGTAAACCGCATCGTAACCTAATAAGGTGTCGATGAGTTGTTCTGATTCTTGTTGGTCGAAAACGAATTTGGCCGCTGCATCATTTCGCCAATAAAAGAAGGTACGCTCACCAGTTTCATCGGTTTCAATGTGGTATAGGCCTGGCATTTTGTCATTAAGGCGCAGAATTAAGCTTGTATCGATACCTTCTTGATTCCAGCCCTCTATCATCTCAGCCGAGAACGGATCGTTACCTAGTGCTGTAATGTAACTTACTTTAATGTCGTGAGCATGAGTTAGCCGAGATAGATATAGCGCAGTATTGAGCGTATCACCGCCAAAGGCTTGTTTTAAAAGGTCACCTTTGCGCTGTAGTTCTACCATGCATTCGCCGATGATGGCGATTTTGTATTGGTTCATTGTGTGCGATCCCACTTTGGAGTGATTAACTTAAAAAGTCTTCACGTGAAGGAGAAAAAATATCGAGTAGAACACTATCTTGTTCTAGTGCGGTGGTGCCATGGTCAAGAAGCTTTTTCACCATAAATGCATCACCCGCCTTTAACTCACGCTTTTGCCCATCGACGATAGCTTCAAAACGGCCACTAACGACATAAACAATCTGATCGTGTATTTCATGCCTATGTATCGTACCGCTTGCTCCTTTGTCGTAACAAAGATGCATCGCCATCAGATCATCGGTAAAGCCGACAATCTTACGTTTGATGCCTTGACTCACCTGTTCCCAGGGGTGTTCATCAGCAGAGAAAAAACGGTGCACTAACTGCCTCCTAGACCAAGTTAATGTCTACTCTTAAATTCGTTGACGTCATAATAAGCAGATTTATTAATTTGTAATACAATAAGCTTACTGCAATGTGATCTTGATCTGTTTTATTATTAAAACGCCGTTTTAATAATGTGTAATTTACCAGTTTGTGCCCGTGAATAGTAGTGTTCATATCGCACATCCTTGGTTAAATGTGACTAATGTCCACTTTTGTCTGATTTCTTGTATGATAATAATGCATATTGTATTACTTTATATGGGTCGGATTTATAGATTCAATAGATTTTGAGGGTGAAAATGTCCACATTGGTTCAACCCATACTGTTAAACGAAGACGAAATAGAGCAATTACGAAGAGAGCTCGGTCGCGATACCTTAATGGGTAAAGCGATTGCAAAAGCCATCAAAGATGTTGAAGCATTCATGAAGCTTCCTCTTGAAGTACCAGGTCACGGTGAAGCAGGTGGCTACGAGCACAACCGCCACAAGCAAAACTATACTTACATGAACCTAGCGGGTCGTATGTTCCTCATTACGGGGGATGATCGTTACGCTAAGTTTGTGCGCGATTTACTGGCAATGTATGCAGACCTATATCTCACCTTCGATTTTCATGTTCAAAAGAACACGAACCCAACAGGGCGTCTGTTCCACCAAATTCTAAACGAACACGTATGGCTAATGTTTACTAGCCTTGCATACTCATGTGTTGCCGCAACCATGAGTGAAGAAGAGCGCCAAAACGTGGTTGACCGTCTGTTTAACCCAATGCTGGACATGTTCACTGTGAAATACGGCCATGATTTCGACCGTATTCATAACCACGGTGTTTGGGCAGTAGCGGCCGTTGGTATTTGTGGCCTAGCGGTTAACCGTCGTGAGTTCCTAGAGAAATCCGTATTTGGTCTTGAGAACAACGGCACGGGTGGTTTCCTAGCGCAGATCACTCAGCTGTTTGCTCCGTCGGGTTACTACATTGAAGGTCCTTATTACCACCGCTATGCGATTCGTCCACTGTGTGTGTTTGCTGAGGTTCTTCATCGTCATATGCCAGAACTCGACATATTCAATTACAAAGGTGGTGTGATTGGTAACACGGTTGAGGCGATGCTATCAACGGTCTACCCAAATGGTCAGTTCCCAGCACTTAACGATGCATCTCGCACCATGAGCATCAATGATGCGGGTGTGCAGGTCGCAGTAAGTCAGTACGCGAAGCACTATGGTATCAACGATAACCTACTCGGTATGGCGAACATCCAAGACTCTGTGTGGGTGCACGGCTGTGGTCTGGAGCTATCACAAGCGTTTGAAAAAGCGACGGATGTGGGTCTTCCATTCTGGCCAAGCGTTGAGCTCAACGAAGGACCAAATGGTGACCGCGGTGCGCAAGGCTTTATGCGCGTGCAGGACAAAAACAAAGACGTATTCCAGTTAGTGATGAACTATGGTCAGCACGGTATGGGACATGGCAACTTTGATACGCTGGGTATTTCTTACTTCAACCGAGGTAAAGAAGTGCTTCGTGAATACGGCTTTGGCCGTTGGGTTAACGTTGAACCTAAGTTTGGTGGACGCTACCTAGACGAGAACAAAACCTATGCTCGTCAGACGATTGCTCACAACGCAGTGACGGTTGACGAAACGTGCCAAAACTACTTTGACGTAGAGCGTGCTGACAGCGTACACGGTCTGCCACACTTCTTTGCTGCAGACAACGAGCAGATCGTTGGTATGAGTGCTTTTGCTAATGAGCACTACGACGGTGTACAGCAGCAGCGCAGCGTGTTCATGTTGAAACATGACGATCTTGAAGCGCCATTACTCATCGATCTATTTCGCCTAACAGGCGAAGGTGAGCACCAGTACGATTATTCGCATCAGTTTGATGGTCAGGTGATCTGCACCAACTTTGAATACCAGGCACATAAAGAGCTCAACGTATTGAGCGAAGAGCTTGGCTATCGCCACCTTTGGAATGTAGCACAAGGCGAAGCAAACGAGACGGCGCTAGTCAGCTGGCTACAAGAAGACAGCTACTATACTTGGCTAGGTACCAGCTCGAATGACAATGGCGAGGTTATCTTCACTCGCACGGGCGCCAATGACCCAAGCTTTAACCTACGTAGTGAGCAAAGCTTTATTCTTCGCACTAAGGGTGAAGACACTCTATTCGCATCGGTAATTGAGACACACGGTTACTTCAACGAAGAGTTTGAGCAATCGGTCAGTGCCCGTGGCAGCGTTAAAAATATTCAAGTTGTTGGTCACAACGCGCAAGCGTCAGTGGTAGAGATTGAGACGGAAACCTCTCGCTTTACGCTAATGGTGAGCAACAACCCACAAGTTACTAAAGATACAACCAACAATGCTGAGATCGCAGGCAAAACCTACTCTTGGGTTGGCTGTTTCGCGATTGAGCAGGAGACACTATAAATGAGCTATCAACCACTACTATTGAACTTTGAGGAAGCAGCGGAGCTGCGCAAAGATCTAGGTAAGGAAACCTTGCTAGGTAAGAAACTAGCGCGTGATATTGCTCAAGTGAATGACTACATGGCTGAAGTGGGCATTGAAGTCCCTGGCCACGGTGAAGGCGGCGGTTACGAGCATAACCGTCATAAGCAAAACTATATTCATATCGACTTAGCTGGTCGTTTGTTCCTTATCACTGAGGAAACTAAATACCGTGACTACATCGTAGAGATGCTAACCGCGTACGCGAATGTTTATCCAACACTGGAAAGCAACGTTAGCCGTGATACTAACCCACCGGGTAAAATCTTCCACCAAACGCTAAACGAAAACATGTGGATGCTTTACGCATCTTGCGCATACAGCTGCGTGTACCACACGCTTTCGGATGAGCAAAAGCAACACATCGAAACAGACCTATTCAAACAGATGATCGACCTTTTCGTTGTGACTTATGGTCACGACTTCGACATCGTCCACAACCACGGTCTGTGGGCAGTAGCCGCTGTGGGTATTTGTGGCTATGCGATCAACGATCAACAGTCTGTTGATAAAGCGCTTTACGGTCTGAAGCTTGACAAAGTAAGCGGCGGTTTCCTAGCTCAGCTAGACCAACTGTTCTCGCCAGACGGCTACTATATGGAAGGTCCTTACTACCACCGCTTCTCGCTGCGTCCAATCTATCTGTTCGCAGAAGCGATTGAGCGTCGTCAACCAGAGATCGGTATCTATGAGTTTAACGACTCAGTGATCAAGACGACTTCTTACGCCGTATTCTCTACAGCTTTCCCTGACGGTACGCTACCAGCACTAAACGATTCGTCGAAAACCATCAGCATTAATGATGAAGGCGTTATTATGGCGACAAGCGTGTGCTACCACCGCTATGAGCAAAGCGAAACGTTGCTTAGCATGGCAAACCACCAACAAGACGTTTGGGTTCAATCTGCAGGTAAAACTCTGTCTGATGCAGTTGATGCTGCGGATGAAATTAAGCCGTTTAACTGGGGTAGCTTGTTTGTCACTGACGGTCCTAAAGGTGAGAAAGGTGGACTTACTATTCTCCGTCATCGCGATGCTCAAGACGATGATACGATGGCTCTTCTATGGTTTGGTCAACACGGCTCTGATCACCAGTATCACTCTGCTCTTGACCACGGTCATTACGATGGGCTTCATTTAAGCGTATTTAATCGTGGACAAGAAGTTCTGCACGATTATGGTTTCGGTCGTTGGGTAAACGTAGAGCCTAAGTTTGGTGGTCGCTATATTCCTGAGAACAAGTCGTACTGTAAGCAGACGGTCGCGCATAACACAGTAACAGTTGATCAAAGAACGCAAAACAACTTCGACACGGCAACCGCGGAGTCTCGTTTTGGCTCAAAGCAGTTCTTTAAAGCTGATGATGCAAAACTGCAAGGTATGAGCGGTAAAATCAGCGAGTACTATGAAGGCGTGGATATGCAGCGTTCAGTGCTACTGGCTGACATAGAAGAATTCGAGAAACCATTGGTTATTGACGTTTACCGTATCAAAGCGGACAAAGAGCACTCTTACGATCTCCCCGTTCACTTTTCTGGTCAAATCATTCGTACCGACTTTGAATACAACACAGAATCTACATTGCGCCCAATGGGTGAAAACTTTGGTTATCAGCATCTATGGAACTTAGCTAGTGGTAACGTTGAAGGTAGTTCTCTTGTATCTTGGTTACACGGCAACAGCTACTACAGCTTGATAACAAGTGCAGTAGCAGATTCAAAAGTGTACTTTGCGCGCCTAGGTGCTAACGATCCAGACTTCAATCTACGCAGCGAGCCTGCACTTATCTTGCGTCAATCTGGTCAGAATCATGTATTTGCTTCTGTACTTGAAACTCATGGTTATTTTAACGAAGAGTTTGAGGCTTCAGTGGGAGCCCGTGGTCTTGTCGAAGCGGTGACAACGCTGGCTGATAATGACGATGCGACTGTCATTGAAGTGACAACCACAACAGGTAATGCATATCGATTTGCCATCAGTAACCGCGAAGCGGGGCAACAAGAGTTATTACATGAAATGACGATTGGCGACGAAAGCGTGAGTTTTACTGGCTCGTTTGCTCAACTCTAACTCTAACTCTATATCTATTTCTAGCCGGGCATTGCCCGGCTTTTTGCGTTGACGATTTTAGCAATTTAAAAGGGGAACTATGGACACTCTTGATGGTGTGATTGTCATTGGCTATTTTGCTTTTGTGCTGTTCGCTGCGTTAGCTTTCAAGCGTTTTACTACTGACTCATCTGGCTTTATTCGTGGTGGTGGAGCGATGATGTGGTGGATGGCTGGCGCGACGGCATTTATGACTCAGTTCTCCGCGTGGACATTTACTGGTGCTGCGGCAAAAGCTTATGAGGATGGCCTAACTGTGCTATTTATCTTCTGGGGCAACGCACTCGGTTTCTTTGTAGCGGCTTGGTATTTTGCCGAACGCTATCGAAAGCTACGCGTTGAAACGGCGATGGAAGTGATTAAGGTTCGTTTTGGTCGTAGTTCAGAGCAGGTCTACACTTGGATTTCTTTTCCTCTTACCATTTTATCTGGTGCAATATGGCTCAATGGCTTAGGGATCTTTGCTTCTGCGGTATTTAATATCGATTTAATGGTTACCATTATTGGTGTTGGTTGCTTGGTGACGTTTATTGCGGTGAGTGGCGGCTCATGGACTGTATCAGCGACGAATGTGATTCAACTGATTTTGCTGGTGGCTATTACGATGGCGGTTGGCGTTTACGCACTCATTGAAATTGGTGGTCCATCTGAACTAATTAATCAATACCCGACTGAAACGTATATGGGGCATGACATCAGTTATTGGCAGATCTTCTGGTTATGGGTCGTGGTTATGATGATGAAGCAAACCATGAACACCAATAACGCATTATCCTGTTACCGCTTTTTGGTGACAACCAATGAGAAAGAAGCGAAAAAAGCGGCTCTGGTTACGGGTATTCTTTTCATTGTTGGACCTGTTATGTGGTTCGTGCCGCCATGGGCAACAGCAGCAATGGGTGTTGACTTGATGGCGTATTATCCAACGTTAGGCACGAGTGCCAATAACGCTGCATATGTTTACTATATTGACCACTTCTTACCTGCTGGGATGTTAGGTTTGGTATTAGCTGCAATGATTGCTGCGACGATTTCTCCAATGACAACAGCATTGAACCGTAATGCAGGTATTTTCGTGCGTAATGTCTATCAATCCATTATTAAACCTCAAGCTAACGAAGTAGAGCGGCTTCGCGTGGGGCAAGTAGCCACATTAGTGAATGGTGTGCTTTGCGTTCTTGCTGCCTTGATGTTTGCGTCGATTAAAGAATACAGTTTCTTCGATATCATGATGTTATTTGGTGCGCTACTACAGACACCACTTTCTATTCCATCGCTGTTGGCGTTTGTGACGTTAAAAACACCAGACTGGTCTGGCTGGGCGACTATTGCTGTGGGACTCTGTGTGTCAGCATTTATGCAGTTCATATTCCAAGTGGATTGGTTGTTACCACTGTTCGATACAGCAAGCTTTAGCCATCGTGAAACAGTGGATCTGCAAGTCGCAGCGACCATGTTAGCTCACCTCTTTATTACCGGCGGGTTCTTCATGATGACACGTTATTTTTATCAAAAGCCGATTGGTGCGAGATTAGGTGAGTTGAATACGCTGAAAAAGAATTTACTCACGCCGATTAGTAAAGAAGAAGAGGCACCTGTAGATTTTCGTCAAGGCGCTTATCTAGGAAGAATGTGTCAAGTTCTAGGATTGCTGGTGGTGCTTATTTCAATGACGACTGACTCGTTACGTGATGGCAGTATTTTTGTTGTCATTGGTGCTCTTATAGTGTTGGCTGGTACTCATTTATATCGAACCAGACATAATGACGACAAGTTAGAAGATGCGACTTCACATTAAAATTACCGTATTAACAATACATTAGTTGAATTTTCACTCTAGGATAGAATTTGAGTGAATTTTATTTATCAGAGTGGCTAGTGTCGGTAAAGATCTATCATCTTGAGGGGCTGAAATAGTTGCTTCACTATTGAGATCCTTTTCCTCATACAGTTTTGGCATTATGGAAATATTTCAGCAGCAACACGAAGCGATTGCTTTCATTGGATTAGCGTTAGCTTTTGTTTGTGGATTTTCAGCAGTGTTTTGGCAAGCTCATCAATAAGGCAAATACATGTTCGATGTCCCGACTCTAGAAGCGCTAGCATTGGTATTGGTTGTCTTTATCGGCGGTTTTGTTTACCGCTCGAAAATTGAAGACTAATACGCATTGTCACGACGATCCAAAAGGCCCTAGTCATCACTGATTAGGGCCTTTGCTTTTATACTTGATTAGGTGTTTAGCTTAAATAGAGAAACTTCCGACACTAACTCTTCCATTCTTTGTTTCACAATGTGCATTTCTTTGTTCATTTTCTGAATATTACTATCGGTTTCCTCCACCATAGAGAGCAGGTTATCGATATCTGATTCAACCGATTGTGTGGTTTGTGCTTGTTCTTCAGTCGCTGTCGCGATACTGCTGTTGTAGTCTGTGATCTTCTTGGTGGTGCCAATAAGTGTTTCGATCATGGCATTGGTTTCCGATACCATAGATTGTGCCGAATAACTGGCATCACGACTTTGCTGCATGTTCTCAAATGAGGTTTTCGCGTTACTAGAGATATCATCCAGAAGGTTGCGGATGACTTCAGTTGATTCTTTGCTGCGCTGAGCAAGTGAACGAACCTCGTCTGCTACCACGGCAAACCCACGCCCTTGCTCACCCGCTCGTGCTGCCTCAATAGCGGCATTCAGCGCCAGCAAATTGGTCTGCTCAGAGATGGCATTAATGTTGTCGAGAATCTCAGACACGTTCGCCATCTTCACTTCCAACTGTTCTAGACACGTGTAAGTGTCGTCAACACTCGAAATTAACTTGGTCGTGGTCGAGAGTGAATGTTCCCCATGGCTTTGACACTGCATTGCATCATTCTGAGCGCTATCAGCGCTTTGTTGGGCTTCTACGGTAATGCCCGCCATTTCTTGACTGGTTTGGGCCATTTCTGTCATAGCCGTTGCGATATTGTCACAACGCAGATGAGTTTGCTGACTCACGGTTTGAGTCGAGGCGACCAACCTACTCATTTCTGCCATTTCTTGCTCAGTTTTTTGTGCGACATCGAGAGAGGTTTGTAATGCCGATGCAAAGCTGTCCGTTAGCTGATTAAAGTGGTGAGCGATGTTGCCAAGTTCATCTTTTTGCTCACAAGGCAGTTTTAGGCTCAAATCCTTGCTGCGCGCAATGGTATCGATTTGTTCGACAAAACGACTAACACGGCGATGTAGGCGATTGGTTGACATGAATGCGATGATGGAGAGAGGTAGCACCACAAATAATGTTAAAGCGATATACGCATAGACTAGTTGCTGTGCTTGTTGCTGGTTTTGTAACGCCAGTGCTGTCATATCGTTGGCAATGGAATCGGCCATAGACTTAATCTGTCCGATACGCTTAGTAGCAAGTTCAAACCAAAGAGAAGCACTTGGTCCTTGCAAGTTGTCCAGCGTTGTTTTCTGTGACAGGTAATCTTGTTGAATGGCATTCACGTCACGCCAGTTTGAACTGTTAGTCATTGCGGATAGCTGATGAGCTTGCTCGGCGGAAAACAGAAGCGTTGCTTGACGAAGGGCATAGGCTTCGGTTGCGATATAACTGGTGATGTTGGCGTATGCATCCAGTGTTGAACGTTGTCCGGCAAATGCACCATTGAGAGCGCCACGAGCTTTACCGGCTTCCTCTTTCATAGCTAGTAAGGCGTGTAGACCACGTAACTGCTGTTCAAGTTTTGGTGCGTCAACCTGAGTTAAAATTACCGATAGATTATCAAGCGCCATGCGGTTGATATTGGAGTAAAACGCAAAGGGTGAATCCTTGATATTCAGAGTATCAACTTGCTGACGAATGCTATTGCGTTGTTCCAACTGTTGTCGAACATCCTGGCTTAAACGGTCTATCAGTTGTTTGTCCAACACTTGTGGTGCAAAGGCCAATAGACTTTGATACGCCTGATCGGCTTTCACCCTTTGCTGTTTAAGTGCTGTGACTTGCGGCCCTTGTCCTTTGGATGCTACCACACCTGCCGTTAATCCTCGTTCAACAGCAAATTGATGAGCAATGTTATCGAACAGATGGAACAGCTCGACCGCTTCTTGTGATGCTTGGGCATGGTCGGCACGTTCTTGGGCTTTGAAGATCTGGGTAGCGATGAGTCCCATCAAAAGTGTTGTTGGAATTAGAAAAACCAAGAGAATGGTGTTTTTAATATTAAGTAACTTAAGAAGGTTAGCCATTGTATAAACCGTGTATAAAAAACTGGATGCGTAACCTAAAGATTTTACAGAGTTCAATACACGTATTACACGTCAGGGTATTAGAACTTTGATACGATACGAGAAGCGTCAATGGTTTGATGAGTGTCAATTTTTTGGCTACCACTTTGTGGTTATAAAACAAAGTGATAGCCAATAAAATTGAGAGATTCTTCCAAGCTTCAACAAGGAGGAGATCATTTCTTGGCCATGTTAGGCTGCCTGGTGAGTACTAAAGTTACCTAACAATGCGTCATAAAATTCGCTGTCATCGAGAATGCCAACGACTCTACCAGACTCAACCAACAAAATCGGTAACCCACTACGCTGCTTAAGTTCTATTGCTTCTCTCATACCGATGTCTGGACTGGCGACCACGACGGTACTTTGATCAATATGGGTCAGATCACCTCGATTTGCATCCCAATGGACGAGCTTTAGTTCCTCGTCTTTAACGATGCTGAGTTTGCCATTCGATTGATTGACCCAAACCGATTGATCGGAACAGATCTGCAAACGATCATGTTCTTGCTTTAACTCACTTGCCGGTTGCATTAATGAGCGGCCTTTAAGTACGTTAAGCGGGTTAGTGTGAGCAACAAAATCACGGACGTAGTCGTTTTCTGGTGTGAGGATAATTTCTTCTGGCTTCGCATGTTGAATTAGTTTGCCAGATTCCATAATGGCAATATTGTTGCCTATTTTTAGAGCCTCATCCAAATCGTGACTGACGAATAGAATCGTCTTATTGAGCTTCTCTTGGAGAAGAATCAGCTCATCTTGAAGCTGGGTTCGAATCAATGGATCTAGGGCAGAAAAGGGTTCGTCCATCAATAAGATGTCAGTATCCATGGCAAATGCACGAGCGAGTCCAACACGCTGCTGCATACCACCTGATAGCTCATGTGGGTACTTATCTTCCCACTCAGAGAGACCAACAAGCTCTAGCTGCTCGCGTGCTTTGTTTCGCCTTGTCGACTTCGACATGCCTTGCAGTTCAAGTCCAAAAGCTACATTGTCCAACACGGTTAGCCAAGGCATCAAAGCAAATTTCTGAAAGACCATAGAAACACGATGAGTACGTAGGTGACGTAACTTTTCGTCATCACAAGTGGCTAAATCAACATAATCGTCACCATTTTTCAGCGCTAATGAGCCTCGGGAGATGGTGTTTAAGCCGTTGACTGCACGGAGTAAGCTTGACTTACCTGAGCCTGAAAGTCCCATCAGGACGCAAATCTCACCTTCTTTTACGCTCATCGACACATTGTCGACCCCGACGACTTGTGAAGTTTGGTCGATGATTTCTTGACGAGTTTTACCTTGGTCAAGTTGCTCAAGCGCTAATTGCGGCTTATCACCGAAGACAACGTCTAGGTTTTTAATCGTAATGGCATCCATGACTAGGCTTCCTTTTGATTCGGCGATTTACACAGTCGGTCTAGGATAATAGCAACTAGGACAATCGCTAATCCGGCTTCAAATCCTTGAGAAATATTGACCGTATTTAGGGCTCGAACGACGGGTTTACCCAGTCCATCCGCACCGACGAGAGCGGCGATGACCACCATGGATAAAGACAGCATGATGCATTGGGTCACGCCAGCCATGATGCTGGGCATGGCCGCTGGCAGTTCTACTTTAAACAACAGCTTCATTCGTGTGGCACCAAATGCCTTGCCTGCTTCCACCAACTCTTCCGGTACTTTGGTGATGCCAAGGTAAGTTAGTCTAATTGGCGCGGCGATGGCGAAAATAATGGTGGAGATCAATCCAGGAACAATACCCAGCCCAAACAGAACCAAAGTTGGAATCAGATAGACGAAAGTGGGGACGGTTTGCATTAAGTCGAGAATGGGGCGCAGCAACGTATACAGCCAAGGGCGGTGTGCTGCCATGATGCCAAGAGGTACGCCAATTAATACAGAAATCGTTGTCGCGGCAAACACCAAAACAAAGGTTTCTAGCATTTCTTGCCAGTAGCCAAGGTTCAAAATCGTCAGCAAAGCACCAATGACAAATAGTACCAAAGGGATACTACGGTGCAGATACCAAGCAATGGCTGCGGTCATAATGATCGGCATTGCAGGTGGCATCCATTTAAACACATCAACGACGAACAAAATGATGGTTTCAAGGAAGATAGAAATTGCGTCGAACAGGCCTGCGGCATTGAATGTCAGCCAGTCGACACCTGCTTCCATCCATTGACCCAGAGGGATTTTGTTGTCAGTAATAAAATTCACAATACAACCTTAGTGTTTTCGAGTGGACAGTTATGCCCACTCATTTTGAATTACGCTTTTGAGTCGATGTAGCTTTGTACTGCTGCGTTTGCGTCTTCACCTGATAGAGTTGTTACGCCAGATAGCCAAGCTTCTACTTGCTTTGGATTTGCCTTTATCCATTGCTGTGCCGCTTTTGACGGTTGTACATTTTGATTTAAGATGGCTTCCATCAATTGGTTTTCCATCTCAAGGCTGAACTCTAGATTTTTCAGCAGTTGACCCACGTTTTGGCATTCAGATAGATAGTTGGCACGCACGTTGGTGTAAACGTTGGCACCGCCGTAGTTAGGACCGAAGTAATCGTCACCGCCAGAGAGATACTCCATTTCGATATTGCTGTTCATTGGGTGTGGTGCCCAACCCAAATACACAATCCATTGGTTGCGGCGTGCAGCGCGAGAAACTTGAGATACCATGCCCGCTTCACTAGATTCGACTAAGTTAAAGTCCTTGAGGCCGAAAGCGTCACTGTCGATCATGGATTGAATAAGGCGGTTACCATCGTTGCCTGGTTCAATGCCGTAGATACGATCGCGGAATTTGTCGGCATGTTTGGCTAGATCAGCAAAGCTTTTTACGCCAGCGTCATAGACATATTTAGGCACGGCTAGGGTGTACTTAGCACCTTCTAGATTGGCACGAACGGTTTCTACGGTTTTGGCTTCACGATATTTAGCGATATCTCCCTCCATCGTAGGCATCCAGTTGCCAAGGAAGATATCGATATCACCGTTCGCCATTGAAGAGTAAGTGACAGGTACTGACAGAAGATCGGTTTTGGTTTTATAACCCATCCCTTTTAGTAGTTCCGTAGTGACCGCAGTGGTTGCAGTGATGTCTGTCCAACCAACATCGGCAAAACGTACCATTTCACATTGGTTGGCATAGGCGTTCATCGCCAGACTACTAAGAGCGAGTGCTGAGAGTGTTTTTGTCATCGTTGACATGCTATTTCCTTTTTATTTTTGGCTGACTTTGGTGGACTTAGTCCAACTCTCTCAATGGAGAGCCAATTCGTTGTGTTTGTTCCCAGTTCGGGGCTATCCAAACGGGTTGTTTATCTTGTTGAAGAGGCTTACCCAAGATCATATCGGCAGCGCGCTCGGCAACCATGATGGTTGGACCGTTAAGGTTACCGTTTGGAATCGTTGGGAAAATGGAAGAATCGACCACGCGTAGTGCTTTGATACCGCGAACGCGGCACTGCTCGTCGAGCACGGCTAGTGGGTCATCATCGGCCCCCATTTTGCAACTGCAAGAAGGGTGATATGCGCTTTCTACGTTCTGCTTTACCCACTCATCGATAGCGTCGTCGCTTTGAATATGAAGCCCAGGTTGAATCTCATCACCGCGGTAGGCATCCATTGCGGGTTGATTTAGAATCTCACGAGTCAGGCGAATGCAGTCTCGCCAATCTTGGCGATCTTGCTCAGTTGAGATGTAATTGAACTCAATTAATGGCTTGTCATGTGGATTTGCCGAACGAATCTCTACGGTGCCACGGCTCTCGGGTTTATTAGGCCCCACATGCACTTGGAAACCATGCCCATCAAAAGCCGCTTGTCCGTCATAGCGCATAGCAGCTGGAAGAAAGTGGTATTGAATGTTGGGCCACTTAAGCCCTTTACGAGAACGAATAAACGCGCAAGATTCAAAGTGGTTGGTCGCACCTAAGCCTTTACGAGTAAGAATCCATTCTGCGCCAATAAGCCCTTTGCTCACCAAACCGAGTTTGCTGTTTAGCGTGATTGGCTGAGAGCAGTGGTATTGGAAATACACTTCAAGGTGGTCTTGAAGATTAGCACCTACACCAGCGAGGTCATGTTCTACCGTCACGCCTGCGCGCTCCAACACCTTCTTAGGACCGATTCCGGAAAGCTGCAAGAGCTGCACTGAGCCGATAGAACCAGCGCTAGAAATGACCTCCTTGTTCACTTTGGCATCGACGACAATACCAGACTTTTCATACTGGACGCCGACAGCTTGCTTTGCTTCCAATAAGACTTTATGAACCACGACACCTTTAATCAGCGTGAGGTTAGGGCGCTTGAGGGCACGTTTTAGATAGGCATTGGATGTAGAAGCTCGGACCCCACCATCAACGGTCATATGCATCGGACCAAAGCCTTCTTGCTGATAACCGTTATAGTCTTGAGTTTCAGGGTAACCGGCTTCTTTGCCTGCATCGATAAAGGCTTGATAGAGTGGGTTACGAGTCATGTTATTGCCATTGCAAGTGCCAACTGGGCCGTCCCCACCACGATACTCATCGCTGCCACCATCCCAAGACTCTGCGCGGCGGAAATAGGGTAAACAAGACTGGTAGTTCCAACCTTTTGCACCTTGTTGTTCCCATTGGTCGAAATCACAAGCATGCCCGCGAACATACACCATTCCGTTAATGGATGAGCTACCGCCAAGCACTTTACCGCGAGGACAATGTAGTTTGCGTCCATCTAGACCCGCCTCTTCAGTGGTTTCAAATTGCCAAGCGTATTTTTCGGTGTTCATTGGGTAAGAGAGGGCTGTTGGCATCTGAATAAAAATACTTTTATCGCTGCCACCTGCTTCTAACAGTAATACAGAGTGCTCACCGCTTTCCGTTAGTCGGTCTGCCAAAACACAGCCAGCCGATCCCGCGCCGACGATAATATAATCGTAGCGTTGTTCCATAATCTGTCTCCGTAAACTCATCGTTAGGCGTAAGGGCTGACGTATTCGCCAAGCTCGATTAAAACACTCTTAGTTTGGGTGTAATGCCTTAAGGTCTCAGGTCCATTTTCACGGCCAATACCAGAATGCTTATATCCGCCTACGGGCATTTCTGCTGGAGAATCACCCCATGTGTTCACCCAGCAAATACCAGCTTGCATTTGATGAATAACGCGATGTGCTCGCGATAAATCTTGAGTGAAAAGTCCAGCGGCCAATCCATAATCGGTGTCGTTAGCGCGTGCAATAACGTCTTGTTCGTCATTGAAAGTAAGTACTGACATTACAGGTCCGAAGATCTCCTGCTGTACATGCGGCATGTTGTCGTCACAATCGACGAAGACAGTTGGCACGACGAAGTTACCTTTGTCTAACCCATTTTCAGTCACCTGATAACCGCCAGTCAGTAGGGTTGCGCCACTTTTCTTAGCACTTTCAATGGCGTCTAAAACTTTAGATAAATGTGTTTTTGAAATGAGGGCACCAACTTGAGTTTTGCTGTCCATCGGGTCGCCAACGATCAGTTTTTCAGTGCGGGATTTCAGCTGCTCAATAAAGGCTGAGTATATAGATTGATGTACAAAGACGCGGGTGCCGTTAGTGCAGACCTCGCCCTGGGTATAGAAATTCGCGACCATAGCGGCAGATACTGCGTCATCCAGTTTAGCGTCTTCAAAGATGATCATTGGAGACTTACCGCCAAGCTCCATGGTGACGTGTTTAAGGGTTCGAGCACTATCAGCCATGACTTTCTTCCCTGTACCTGATTCACCGGTAAAGGAAACTTTGGCAATATCAGGATGTGCTGTCAGCATCTGACCAACCCGATGATCACCTTGAATCACATTGAACACACCATCTGGTACTCCCGCTTCACTATAGACTTCCGCAAGCTTTAGTGCGCTTAGAGGCGTTTCTTCCGAAGGCTTGAAAATCATGGCATTACCCGCAGCAAGTGCCGGTGCAGACTTCCACATAGCAATTTGAATCGGGTAGTTCCAGGCGCCAATTCCCGCGCAGATGCCTAAAGGTTCACGTCTGGTGTAGAAAAACTGATTCTCGCTAAGTGGTTGTTGCTCACCTTGTAATGCTGGAGCGAGACCAGCGTAGTATTCGATGACGTCGGCACCAGTGGCAATATCCACTTCAAGGGCTTCTTGTAGTGGTTTTCCGGTGTCAGTAACTTCGAGAGCAGCGAGTTCAGAATTGCGTTCGCGCAGCAATGCCACTGCCTTGAGAAGAATTCGACTGCGTTCAATGGGGCTCATCGCAGACCAAATGGCGAAGCCTTTTTTAGCAGATTCAATAGCAAACGCTAAGTCCTCAGAATTTGCTCGGACGATTTCAGCTAAGGGCTCACCGTTAGCAGGATTATAGGTCGTAAAGTATTCGTCGGATGAGCCTTGTTGAAGTTGTCCGTCGATGTAGAGTGTTTTCATATCCATTTGAAAGTCTGACTTATGATTATTTTAATGAGTAAAAAGTGAGTTGCTTATCTAGATAATCGTTGATGATGAAACGGGCTTTTTCAGCGTCAATACCTTCTGGGGTCAAGGTGCCTCTTAGCCAAATTCCATCGATAAGCGCAGCGATACCGTTAGCAACGACATCGGCTTGTTCCGGTGTGAGCAAAGTGTTGAGTTCAATCTTAAGGTGCGATAACAGGCGTTTTTCATTGACACGTTGTAGGCGTTTCAACTGGGCGTCATGCATTGAATAAGACCAAAACGCTAACCAAGTTTTCGCCACTTTATTTTCTGCCTGAAATCCTACGAAATTGGCGTCAATAATGGCATTGATACGTTTGACGTGTTCTGTTTTGGGGATTTGACTCAGGTGAGATGTCACGGTTCTAGAAAGCTGCCTTAGGATCTCTCGCATGGTCTCTTCGAGAAGGCCGTGTTTACCACCAAAATAGTGGTTGATGATACCTGTAGAGACGCCGGCTTCCTTGGCTATTAACGAGATACTCGCGGCGTGCAAGCCCACACGATCTATAACAGACATGGCTGCTTGAACCAGCTGTGGTTTCCTGACTAATGGCATGCCAACCTTCGGCATTTGAACTCCCTTTTATTTTTAATTGAACGTTCAGTTAAATATAAAATGCCTGAAAAAAGATTTGAGTTCAAATTAAATCTCTCTTTTTTGTAACCATTAAGTAAACATTTTTTAACACAACAAAAGAGTGGGTCTATCATTCGACACCAAAGAAACAGGTCAATAAAAGTGCTAAACCAAGCTGTGTAGTTGATTTGTTGGTATCTAATTCGTTGATTTAAAATGATTACTTTGGCTTTTAATTTATCTGGGAGTGAAAGGTTTGGAATTTCGGTTCAGCGGAAAAACCATATTGAGTAGGCTGACTTGGCTCAATAAATATTTAGAGTACGAACTATTAAGAAATAACAACGCAAGAGAGTCACTAAGAAGGGGCATTTGGAGAAGCGCAATGGGCAGTTAAGAGAGTCTCTACTGCCCATTGCGTTAGCGTTTAAATGAAGTCTTTACGCATTGGGGTAAAGTTATCAATTAAGATACCGGCTTTTAAGCACTTACAGCCGTGCATAATGTTTGGCACTTTATAAACAGTATCTCCCGCTTTGACGATTTTTGTCTCTTCACCTACTGTGAATTCAAATTCACCAGAGACAACATAGGTAATTTGCTCGTGAGGGTGGTTGTGCATTGGTGCAACCGTTCCATCTTCGAAGTGTACTTCGACGGTCATCATGTTTTCACAATGCGCCAACACTTTGCGGCGTAGGCCGCCACCTTGATCTTCTAATGCTACATCTTTGTTGTATACGAACATTGCTGTTTCCTCTAAATCAGGTTTAAACTGCCTCTAATAGGGCAAGTCTTTGGTTGTGATCATCTAATAATTGGCGTGATGCGACTTTTGCAGAGTCTGCATCGCCAGTCATAATTGCGTCGTAAATATCCCCATGCTCTTCAATACAGAATCGCCCGCCCACGGCAGCTTCATCGATAAAAGTCTTAAAAAGCGATTCAAGAATATTGGCAAAAGGGACGTAAAACGGATTAGCTGTCGCTAAGAATATCGTTTTGTGAAAGGCATGATCGTTATGTGTCCACGCTGTGTAGTCGTGATTAAACGCGGCCTGTTTCATGTTTTGAAAACAGACAGACAGTGCCTTGCGATGCTCGATAGAGGCATTTCTCGCTGCCATGGAGCAGGCTTCTGGTTCAATCGCTTTTCGAAGTCCCAAAAATTGGGTGAGGAAGCGTTGGACATTCTCAGTGTCTTTTACCCAGTCAAGAAATTGAGGGTCGAGAAAGTGCCAATGGTGACGAGCTGTCACATTGGTCCCGACTTTAGGTTTTGACTCGATTAAGCCTTTGGCAGAAAGTAGTTTAGTGGACTCACGAAGTGCAGTACGGCTGATGCCAAACTTCTCGCAAAGTTCTAACTCGCTCGGCAACTTTTCACCTTCTTCTAATTCACCGGTAAGGATTTTGCTGGCGATTTCTTTTGCCACTTGAACGTGAATTCTTCTGCTAGAGTCTGCCACGGTATGGAACGTAGCCATAGTTCTGACCTTGTTGGTTGTAAGGTTCACACGTCAATTAAGTTCACGTGTGTTTGTGTAATAACTATATAATCATACAATATCACTTAATGGCGTCAATGGACAAAATAGTAAAAAAACAATTCTAGGTCGCAAACTGAGCATGAGACTCGGATTATGTGATGGGTAACACGTAAATTAGCCGGTTATTGGGTAATAGGGTGGTTAATTGGGGCAAAACGTAAGACATTTACACTGAATAAATGCGATGTATCACATCTATTCTGGAAAGTTTAGTGATAGAATAGCTGCTAAAATAATACATAAACACTTTAAGTAAGCGATAAAGATATGTCAGGTAAGTTTAATTCTATTACGGGTTCAAAGCGCAGTATCCACGTCCAGGTCGCTCGTGAAATTGCTCGAGGTATTCTCTCTGGTGATTTGCCGGAAGGTTCAATTATTCCAGGCGAAATGGCGTTGTGTGAACAATTTGGTATCAGCCGTACTGCACTTCGTGAAGCAGTTAAGCTATTGACGTCAAAAGGCTTGCTTGAATCTAGACCTAAAATTGGTACACGTGTTGTTGATCGCGCATACTGGAACTTTCTCGATCCACAGTTGATCGAGTGGATGGATGGTCTTAACGATGTAGAACAGTTCTGCGGTCAGTTCCTTGGACTGCGCCGTGCTATTGAACCAGAAGCATGTGCGTTAGCGGCCAAGTTCGCGTCTGCAGAGCAACGAATCGAGTTGTCTGCGACCTTCCAAGAAATGGTCGAAGTGTCTAAAGAAGAAAACTTTGAGCAGTCTAAATGGTTAGATGTTGATACTCGTTTCCACAGTTTGATTTTTAATGCGACGGGCAATGACTTTTATCTCCCGTTTGGCAATATTCTTACCACTATGTTCGTTAACTTTATCCAGTTCTCTTCAGACGGCGGCTCGACGTGTATCAACGAACACCGAGCTATTTACGAAGCGATCATGGCAGGGGATAGTGACAAAGCTCGTGAGGCGTCAGCAAACCATCTACGCGAAGAAAACCATAGGCTTCCTGTAGCAAGTTAACACCAAGGGATGAGCGCGCTTGTTAACAATTTGAAGAAAAAGGCAGCATATAAGCTGCCTTTTTTGTATCCAAAGTGCACCATTGTGAAATTTCTATTGATATAATAATACAAAATTTCAGTTGGAGACTTCACATGCCTCACGCGCTTCTACCCAATATCACGCAATTTCTATGTAGCGTTGATCCGTTCGATAAACTTCCCAAAGAGCTGGTTCGTAAGGTCGCTGCAGAAATAAAAATCACCTATTTGGGTAAGGGTGAGGTGATTGACCCATGTAACGGGCAATCTGGGCTTAGTGGAGAAGGGGAGAATTTGCCGAAAAGCCAACAGAAGTTTCTATATGTCATTCGAACTGGCTCTATGGAGCAACGCAAACCCGATGGCGTTCTTCGCGCAAGACTGGGAAGTGAAGATTTGTTTGGCTTTACTTTTCTCGATGATCAAGTTTCTAAAGAGGCGGGTTATCAAGCGGTTGCCATCGAAAATACGCTTCTGTATTTAATCCCTCATTCTACGCTTGAAACCATCTTTAAACGTAATCCAGAGTACGCGGAACACTTTGCTTCTCAAGCGCAAGTTCGCCTTAAATCTGCACTAGATGTTGTTTGGTCCAATAAAGAAAAAGGTCTGTTTATTAAAAAGGTGTCTGACGTGGCGAGTGGAGTCATTGCGATTGTTGATGCCTCTATGTCGATTAAAGATGTCGCACACGAAATGCGAGTTGTTAAACGATCTTCAACTGCGGTGGTGTGTGACAACGGCAAGTTAGTTGGCCTGATGACGGATCGTGATATGACCAAACGAGTCATCGCAGAAGGCCATGATAACAGTGCTCCGATTAGGGATGTGATGACGCCTAATCCACTAACAGTCAGCCCAAACGATCTAGTTTTGCATGCCGCATCATTGATGATGCAACATAATGTTCGGGGTTTACCCGTTGTTTTTGAGGGTAAAGTGGTGGGCCTGCTGACCACTTCGCACTTGGTGCAGAATCATCGCATGCAAGCGATATTTCTTATCGAAAAAATCAAATACGCTACCAGTGTTCGTAACATGGCGAGTTTCACCACGGAACGTCAGGCCATATTTGAAGCCCTAGTAGAAGGAAATGTCGCACCTGAGACCATAGGTCGGGTAATGTCGATGATTATGGATGCGTACAATCGTCGAATTATTCAGATTGCGATTGATAAACTGGGGGAGCCACCATGTCATTTTTCGTGGATAGTTGCAGGTTCTCACGCTCGAAATGAAGTTCACATGCTTTCGGATCAAGACAATGCAATCATTCTTAGTGATGAGGCGACCGAGAATGACAAAGTCTACTTCCGCCACTTATCACAGTATGTCTCAAATGGGCTTGCTGCTTGCGGATATCCCTTGTGTCCGGGTAAATATATGGCAGCTACGCCCAAATGGTGTCAGCCATTGTCGACATGGAAACACTATTATAAAAAATGGGTATCGAACCCTGAATACGAAAGACTTTTGAATATCAGCGTGTTCTTGGAAATTCGCTGTGTTTATGGTGAAGCGAGCTATGCCGATATATTACGCGATGAACTTCACTCCAACATTCGTAGCAACCGTGAGTTTTTAGGGATTTTGACTCGAGATGCTATTAATACGTCACCTCCTCTTGGTGTTTTTAACAGCCTAGTGCTGGAAAAAACAGGCGAGAACAAGAAAACTCTGAATATAAAAAAATACGCGATAAACCTCGTTATTGATTTAGCGCGTATTTACGGTCTTGCCGTAGAATGCGACTCGTCGAATACCGACGAACGATTCACTCAAGCCAATGAGCAAGGCATGTTAAGTGATGACTCATATAAAAACATTATCAATGCTTACCATTACATTCTTATGTTTAGACAGCATCATCAGCTACAAGCGCTAAAACGAGGTGAGCAGCCGGATAATCACATCAATCCCGATTCATTTGGCAGTTTTGAACGTGGCAACTTGAAAGATGCATTTAGAATCATTTCTACGTTGCAAGATGCGGTTAAACTCCGGTTTGGTGGGAGGTTGTAACTAGTGGCTGGTGTTTTGAAAAGCGTGATGAATCAATTTCACGTTTATAACCATTATCTCAAGCAAAGGCAGCGATATCTCGCCAATCAAAAGATACCCAATGAGTTGAGAAACTTGTTAAGTGAGCAACCGCCGAGAATGGAGGTATTAGCAACAGAAGTCGAGTACCTAGTGTTGGATTTTGAAACGACTGGGTTAGATGCCAATACCAACACCATTCTTAGTTTAGGTTGGGTAGAAATTGCCAACTTTACGGTCAATGTTGCTAGTGCAAAACAGCTGTTTATTGAGTCGCCAAATGAGGTTAAGGCGGAAACCGCGGTCATAAACCATATCATGCCTGAAATGTTGCAAGATGGAATTTCATTAGATTCTGCGATGACACAGTTATTTCAAGCAGCAAAAAACAAAATACTGATTGCACACGGTTCGATGATTGAAGCGGCATTTGTTGATGAATATTTAACTCAGAAGTATGGAGTGTCAGATCTGCCAGTGATGTGGCTGGATACACTAGCTATTGAAAAGTCGATGGCGTTAGCGGTGAATAAAGATGCTGAGATCGATGTTCGTCTGTCTGAGACTAGGAAGCGATACGGACTACCTGAGTATAATGGGCATGAGGCCTTAATTGATGCTATTGCAACTGCAGAGTTGTTTTTGGCTCAGTCGACTCGACTTTTCAACAAACAGCACCCTTGTATTGGAAAATTGTACCGACTAAGCCAATAAGGGGGTAAAAAAAGAGGTGCCTATCAAGACACCTCTTTTTACTGATTCTTGAATTACGTCTTAGAAACTGTATGTGACACCCAGTCGGCTACGTAGTTCGCGGCGATCTGTAACAGAATCGACGTTCACATCACCAAACTCAACGTACGGTGCCCATTGGCCGAAGCTACGACGTGCTGTGGCGTTTAGCTCGTAGTTTGTGTCTTTGCCGTTGTACAAGATATAACCATCTGTCGCTGCTTTATAATAGTTACCTTCAAGTCCAAAGCGCCACTCGTTTACTGAATAATTGATGTTAGCCGTTAGACGATGACGGCGTTCATTTTGTGCGTCTTCACCGTTGTTTTGACGAATGTCATAACGATAACGACCACTTAAGCTGAGTCCTTCAACACTATCCAGTGCGTAAGTCACGCGAAGCTGTGGTTTGTAAGTCATACCCGCCGAACGAGCTTCGATAGGCATACCTGGTTGGATAGTCCAGTTGTCGTTAATCTTAAAACGATAACCTAAATCCAGCTCCCAACCATTATTTTGCAAGTCTTTAAGAAACGCGCCATCTTCTCCTTTGAACTTTAACTCACCGCTATAGTAGAAGTTACCGATGCTGTCTCCCATTTTGATGCGCGTCGCATGTTGCTCCGTTGTGTGCTTGTACTCAGTACGTATATCTAAAGAAGCTGCGCTTACCGCTGCTGTCGCGAACACAGAAACTAATGCCACTGTTACTTTGTTTAAAGTGCTCATCTTATTTAACCCTTAAGATTTTCAGTTTGTGGTAATGTATGACAAATATGATAAGGAGTTTTCTATGTTTTTAATGTGATACGGATCGGGATTGGCCGTCCTTTGGCAATGCCTTTCATACGGTTTACTGCAATAAATTAAACTATGCTATTGATATATAAGTTTTTATTTGTTTTTGTGTAGTTATGCCTCTATCGAATTTAACAATAAGATATGTGATGTAGGTAAAGTAATTTTTATATATATTTATACTATTAAATCACAATAGTGCTGTGGTGCGGTTGATTTTTATCCAATTGAAGCCTTCGAATTATCCTATTGAGGGAGGTTTCTACTTCCAACTCGAATACCATTAAAGTTGGAATGTTGTCGAATAGATTTGCTCTCAGACCACAGCAACAAACTGTTGGTGATTTAGTTTGTTGTTAATGATGGGATAGAGACAGAGTATGCACAAAAATACACTCACGACTTTTATAAATACTACAAATGTGCAGATTTTGACGTGTTGAAAGAGAAGTGACAGTATCAAAAATACTTGGAAGAGAGTTTTCTATCGAGACTTAGGTTGAGAGGTTTGAGAGTTAAATTGTTTCATTTCAGTGTTTTAATGTGATTTTTTGATGTGGCAGTCGCGGAAGAGTTCTACACCTTTCCAAAACATGATCCATGTCGCATTAATTTTATTTGTAATACATTAATATTAATTTGCTTTGATAGAGCACGACACGAAGTGTCAGAATTAGCTTGGATGTGGCAAAGCAGCCAAGCGTTCAGATTATTCCATACGACCCCAAGCGAATGGGATGATTCTCCAAAACCTACTTGATAAGTATAAGAGTGTTGTTTACCACCTCACTCAAACACCCCCGGAGTTAATGTCGACGTCACTCTACATTGACAATGGATCTCCTAATGTCGTTTTAACCCTCGCATTATTACAGGTGATGCGAGGGTGTTTTTTATGTCTTACAATAAATTGTCTCAATTACTTATGCTTTCCTTAACTTATAAATCATTCGTTTAGGTTATGGTTTCATTTAACTGATTGTTTTTGCTTTTAAATTGTGGGTTTTTCTCTCGGTTGTGATGTAGATCTCGATATTCTTTAAAATATGATACGGATCATATGTAATACAATAATGATGGTTAAATAAACGATCTTGTTCACGTAATAATTATATTGTACTACAAATTGTAAGGTGTGGACGTATAGTTAACGTAACCGAATAACATATCAAAAGGTTTCAAGATGGATCTCAATACCCTAATTGTAGGCATCTATTTCCTATTTCTTATAGCAATAGGCTGGATGTTCCGAACATTTACTAGCACTACAAGCGACTACTTCCGTGGGGGCGGTAGCATGCTTTGGTGGATGGTTGGTGCAACGGCATTTATGACGCAGTTTAGCGCTTGGACATTTACCGGAGCTGCGGGCAAAGCGTTTACCGATGGTTTTGCCGTTGCCATCATTTTTATTGCCAACGCATTTGGCTATTTAATGAACTACCTATACTTTGCTCCTAAATTCCGTCAGTTGCGTGTCGTCACTGTCATCGAAGCGATACGTATGCGTTTTGGCAAAGTAAATGAACAGGTATTTACGTGGTCAGGGATGCCTAACAGTGTTATCTCGGCAGGTATTTGGCTGAATGGTCTCGCCATCATCGCTTCTGGTATTTTTGGATTCGATATGACCACAACCATTATTCTTACCGGCCTTGTGGTTCTTGTCATGTCTGTGACCGGTGGTTCCTGGGCCGTCATTGCCTCTGACTTCATGCAAATGGTCATTATCATGGCCGTAACGGTAACGTGTGCAATTGTTGCGGTTTATCATGGTGGTGGTGTTTCAAATATCGTTGAGAACTTCCCAACCGAGTCATTTGTTACCGGTGATAACCTCAACTATTTAAGTATCTTCAGTATCTGGGCTGTATTTATTTTCCTAAAGCAGTTTAGCATTACTAACAACATGTTGAATTCATATCGCTATTTGGCTGCAAAAGACTCAAATAACGCTCGTAAAGCTGCACTTTTGGCATGTGTGTTGATGACGCTTGGGCCAATCATTTGGTTTATGCCTTCATGGTTTATTGCAGGTCAAGGTGTGGACTTGGCGGCACAATACCCAGAAGCTGGTTCTAAAGCGAGCGACTTTGCGTACCTTTACTTCGTTCAAGAGTATATGCCAGTGGGCATGGTTGGTCTTTTGATTGCAGCGATGTTCGCAGCGACCATGTCTTCCATGGACTCTGGTCTGAACCGTAACTCAGGGATTTTTGTTAAGAACTTTTATGAGCCGATTCTGCGTCCAAATGCCAATGAAAAAGAGCTAGTCGTGGTTTCTAAGCTGACGTCTACTTTCTTCGGCATTGCTATTATTCTAGTCGCGCTGTTTATTAACTCCCTTAAAGGTCTAAGCCTTTTCGACACTATGATGTACGTGGGTGCTTTGATCGGCTTCCCAATGACTATTCCTGCATTCTGTGGTTTCTTCATTCGTAAAACGCCAGATTGGGCGGGTTGGGGAACGCTAGTCGTCGGTGGCTTTGTCTCTTATTTCGTCGGTTTTGTCATTACGGCAGACATGATTCAAAACTGGTTCGGTCTTAATGAGTTGACTGGTCGTGAATGGGCTGATTTAAAAGTCGCTATTGGTTTGATTGGTCACATGATTTTCACCGCAGGTTTCTTTGTACTCTCAACGTTGTTCTATAAGCCTTTACCTGAGCATCGTGAAAAAGACGTCGACAAGTTCTTCAACAATCTGGCGACACCTCTTGTGGCAGAAAGTACTGAACAGAAGAAGCTTGACAATAGACAGCGTCGTATGTTGGGTTCATTGATCGCCGTTGCTGGTGTTGGTGTAATGGCGATGTTCGTCTTGCCAAATCCATTGTGGGGGCGTTTCGTGTTTGTTCTGTGCGGCAGCATCGTCTTTGCAGTCGGCTTACTGCTCGTCAAAGCAGTGGATGACAAAGTGGAAAGTGCGGCTGAAGCCAACGTAGCTACCGAAAACTAGAGTGCTTTATTCATAAATATTGAGCGGCTGATTCCAGCCGCTTTCAACCTTTCTAATGCTTGCAACGTTCAAGCAAGTCCATTGTTAAATCTAATCCAACAAGAATTCATAAAGAGAATCACATGAAAAAAAATGTCCTCGCTTTATCTTTAACGGCAGTATTCGCCTCAGTTGCGCTGGTTGGTTGTGGTAACACGAATGTTGACACTACTCACGCTAATAAAACAATGCTTCAAACGTCTGTGCCGATGGCGTTTAATGAAGTGACACGCGATTACCTTTTGTCGAGTGACAGATTGGTTGATGTTGATGGTGCGACACTGGAGTCCAAATCAGACCAACAGGTTAACGCACTTAAATCTCAACTTGAGAATGCAAAAGATGGTGAGGTGATTACGATTCCAGATGGAAAATATACCAATTTGGGGCATGTAACAATTGCGGCAAATGGTGTGACGATTAAGGCCGAAACTGCAGGAGCGGTTTGGTTTACGGGTCTGGTTCAATTTGAACTAACAGGTAACAACGTGACGCTAGATAGCTTGGTGTTCACCGAAGGCGGCCCGGCGGAACGTTTCGGCGGAGTTCGCATGATGGGTAACGGAAACACACTGCAAAATTCCACATTCTATTACTTCAATCATGATTATGCGTACGAACCTGATGAGCGTCGTTCTGAATATCCTAAATACCTGTGGGTGTCCTTATGGGGTAAAGATGGAAAAGTCATCAATAATCGATTTGAAGGAAAGCAAAAACGTGGCACTTTGATTGGTGTTCAGAAAGATGAGACGCCAGATAACCACCTTATTGCTCATAATATTTTTGTTGATCAGAAACAGAACCAGTTTAATGAGTTAGATATAAAAGAAGCCGTTCGTTACAACGGTAACAGCTGGGAAGCGATTCGAATTGGTGACTCGAAATCTTCGCAATGGGATTCTAGTTCTAAGTTTGTCGATAATTTGCTCGTAGATATGGATGGAGAACGTGAACTTATCTCGATCAAGTCGGGTGATAACGAGATTTCGGGTAACACAATATTCGAAAGTGCAGCGTTGATTTCATTGAGACATGGTAAAGGTAATAAGGTAGAGAACAATGTTATTCTTGGAAACAAGAAATTGCTAACAGGTGGTGTGCGCATCTACGATGAAGATCATGTGATTCGCAATAACTACTTTGCTAACACACGTGGGCGTGATGGACTAATTGAAGGTAACGCTGATCTTCGAGGTGGTATTGTCATTAATACAGGGATTATCGACGTAAAAAACGGCGAGCAGCTTGACCAGTCTGTAAAAGGAAAAGAGCTAAACAAGCAATGGACACCAAAGAACATCGACATAGAGAACAACACGTTTGTTGATACCGAGTGGGGCATTGTTTACGGTAATCAATCTCACCGTGTTAGCTTGTTCAATAATGCCGAAGTAGACAATATTTTTGCTGGTGTTGATATTCGATTTAACAACAATGTCGTCGACAATTCACAAAACCCAGAGTTTGTGAGTGTACGAGCTACAGAGCAGTTTCCTCTGGTTGATGCCAGTTACCATAATGAGTTTTACACCTCAACTATAGTAGGGCAAGAGCAGTTAGAAAATTACTCACTAACACTTCCAAACATGTCCTTGGAAAACGGGTTTAATCAATACCAAGGAGCAGGGGCAAACACCTCTGAGTTGCAATTGATTACCGCTGATAGTGCGGGGCCGACTTACGTATTAGTGAATAGCAACAAGTAACCTGTCAGGAAATTTCGTAAGGTAAAGTCAAAGCGGTCAAGTGGCCGCTTTTTAGTGGTCGAGTACTCTGTGCTGATCGGCTAACTTAATACCATACTTTGATTTCTACCTCGGCTCTTTGCAATGTACAACGCGTCATCCGCTCTTGAAAAAATATGATTATTTCGCTCTTGATAGCGAGCTTGGGTTACGCCAACGCTCAATGTTATCGAAAAGGTCTGCTGTTCATAGTGGAAAGGCGTATCGGCTATGGTACAGCGAATGCGTTCCGCAATCTCGTAAGCCGTGTGTTCTTCAATATCAGGTAGAAGCAGTGCGAATTCTTCGCCACCTACTCGGGCGAAAGTATCATCAGGCCGAATGATATCTTGTATTCGAGCAACCACTTCTTTTAGCGTGTTATCCCCAGCTAGGTGTCCATAGGTATCGTTGACCTTTTTGAAGTAATCAATATCCATCAACAATAAACAGTGTGGGGTCGTGCTTTTAGTTATGGTTGCTAATGTGGAGAAAAAATAGCGGCGATTAGCTATTTGTGTGAGTGGATCGGATTCACTCTGTTTACGGAGCTTTAGTTCAAGGCGATGGCGCTTCGATATGTTTCGAGTGAGCCAACAAACTACCCTTTGGTTTTTACAGGTAAAAGAAAGCGGAAAGATCTTGCCCTCAAACCTTAATGTGCCTGCTGGACCCGATTTGGGGTCAATGCCGTTAAGATCTTCAACGCATAGATCATATTCGACAGTCATGACCTGATTATTATCGAGTGATGTGATGATTTGACTGATATACCAGTCGGCTTGCTCGGAAGGCATTACCGAGTGCAGAGTTTGCCCAATCAGTACACTGCCGTCATGATACGACTGAGTATCAGTCCCGCCAAGAAAATCAACATATTCTCCTTCTTCACTTATTATGAAGACAGGGTCAGGTAAACAAGAAAGCACCTCATATACTTCGTCTAATTCAGTAAGCATGCTCTTCCACGAATATTTTTATAATTTACTTTATTAACAATAGAGTATATAAGCAAAAAATAAATAATAAAGGTGATAGAAAAAGCTGAGGTTGAGATCGAGAAATAGGTTTAAAAGCTATATGTGACAGCTAGTTGTATAAGCTATCACATATATTTACGACAAGCTGGAGAGCCTTGGTTTTCCTGTAAAACTAGTTGTCAGAATCTATATTCTCATCAGTTATGTCATCACTGAGCACATCTGAATCGTCATAGTCCACATCTTCATTGATTGTCTCTGGCTCAGATTTCTTACCATTTAATGCATGAAACCTTTTCCTATCGCGTGCAAGGTGTATGTATTTCAACCATGTTTTTTCTAGTTTGCTCTCTGCATGACTTTCGTCTTGGAGCACTTCTAGAAAGTGTTTTTCTGAATCCGATTCCGGAGATAGCTCGCCACTTTCTAGCAAACTCATCGTATCTCCAAAGCGAATCAAGATATCTTCTTCAGCTAAAGTAAAATCGCCAGATTTAGCAAATCCACGTCGAAACCGCTTGTTATCGTAAAAAGGTCTCTTTCCAAGACGAAAATCTACATTTGACATAGCCACCCTCATAAAATGACGTTAATCATCGAACTCAGCCTCAGTATAGACAGAGGATGTAAGGTTTTTAAAATTCTACCCATCGATTTTTTCAACGTTTTTTGGTTTGTTCATTAACTCATTGGTTAGACGCTACTTTTACTTGGGTTTTTTAATATTGTGTGATGGTTTGATGAAGATTTCATGTCGCCCTTGAGTTCCGAAAGTGGCTAGTAAGATGCAAAATGTGCGTTACACTGGCGATAGAGTAGGCAAGGTTAGAGGCAGGTATGGAGTCACTTAGTAGAGAGCAATGTTCTGTTGCCCGATTATCAAGGGATCCAAGGTTTGATGGCGTATTTTTTGTGGCAGTGAAGACAACGGGCATTTTTTGCCGCCCTATTTGTCCAGCAAACTTGCCACGAGAGGAGAATGTTGAGTATTTCTCTACGGCGCCTGTAGCGTTGCAGGCAGGATATCGACCTTGTTTGCGCTGTCGTCCGGATAGTGCGCCTAATTCGTGGGCCTGGCTTGGTAAAGAAACCAGTTTTCGACGAGCATTAAGTTTGATCGAGCAGGGGGCGTTACAGCACTCCAATTTGGAAACGTTGTCAGATAGGCTCGGCGTTACCAGTCGATACTTAAGACAACTATTTCAAAACCACCTGGGTATGTCACCCAAGGTGTATGCTCAATATCATCAATTAATGTTTGCCAAACAACTGCTTCACAACAGTTCACTATCAATAACTGATGTTGGCTTTGCCAGCGGTTTTAATAGTACTCGACGATTCAATGATGCCTTTAAGAAGTATCTTAAATTGACGCCTTCAGAAATGAGGCGTCACCATGCAAGGCAAGATGACAGCGGTCGCAATGTGATTCATTTGGCTTACCGAGGTCAATATCACTGGGAGTCGTTACTCGATTTTTATCGTTTAAGAGCAATAGAAGGCGTAGAAGAAGTGACGCAATACAGCTACGCTCGTTATGTGGAGATTGATGGTAGTTTAGCTTGGTTCAAGTTACACGCTGATGTTGAGGGCAAGCAAACAATCAAAGTGGAATTTGAATTGGAAGATGTCACAAAACTGTCTTGGTTGATGAGCAATATAAAAAGAGTCTTTGATTTAAACACCGATGTGGCTTTGATTGAAGAGTTGCTATCGAAGTACGACGACCAATTAGTTATTAAATCAGGGCTGCGGCTTCCTGGTGTGTGGTCGACTTGGGAAGCGGGTGTTCGAGCTGTAGTTGGGCAGCAGGTTTCGGTAAAAGCAGCTATAGGGCAGCTTAACTTGCTGACTGACACTTTGGATCATACGGTATCTGGGCAGCGAGTTTTTCCTAGTGCGGATATCGTCGCCCGTTCCGACCTTAGTTTTCTTAAAATGCCAAACAGTCGAAAAGAGACATTAGCCCGGTTGGCTCATCATATTACCAATTCGCCCGAGGACACACCAAATAACTGGCTGGCTCTAAAAGGCATAGGTCCATGGACCATTAGTTATGCAAAGATGAGGGGAGCCTCCGAGCCCAACTTGTTTCTTGATACAGATTTGATCGTTAAAAAATACCTTGCTGAGCACCCACAATTGAACGCTGCGAATGTGTCACCTTGGGGAAGCTACGCTACATTACATTGTTGGAGTCATTTTTCATGAACTACTACCTAATAACACCAAGCCCACTTGGGGATGTCACTATTCAAGCGAACGATGATGGTCTGCTAGGGCTTTGGTTTGAAGAGCATACTACATTGCCCGATGTTCTGGGCTCACTAGCTCCCGAGCATCCAATTTTGGCTGAAGCTTCTAAACAGCTCTCTTGTTACTTTGAAGGCAAGGTACAGTCATTTGATCTCCCCTTAGCAGCTGAAGGAACTGATTTTCAAAAGCTTGTTTGGCGAGCATTGTGTGATATCCCTTTCGGAGAGTCGATAAGTTACCAAGAGTTAGCGAATCGAATAGGCAAACCTAAAGCCGTAAGAGCCGTTGGAGCTGCAAATGGAAAAAACCCCATCTCAGTTATCGTTCCTTGTCATCGCGTAATTGGGAAAAGTGGTACATTGACAGGCTATGCTGGCGGAGTTGAACGAAAAAGAAAGCTGCTGGAGCTTGAAGGAATTAAGCTCTAACACTACAGAGAACCTAAAATGTTGGAGCATTGTAGGGTATTTAGTCTCTTATCTATTGGTACTGTTTTATAAATAGCAGGTTGCTTAGATACTGATTTCATATTGCTATGGTTTTTTTAATGCGTTTTTGCAAATATAGAGAAGGGTCAATTGCAAAATGCAACTGTATTTGCAAAATGAAAATACCATATGAGTATGGTTTACATGAAATCGATACTTATCTGACCAGAATTATCTGAAAACAACGATTTAAAAAGTTGGCACGCTTGATGCATTACTTAGAGCGACCCTTTTTAAGCCGAGGGTCACCTAGCCAACTGACGTTGTTAGTGAACCTCTATTGTTCACACTTGTATATAGCCAGTCACACTATTTGGTGGCTGGCTTTTTTTATTTTTAGGCTAAGAGCTAAATCACTAAGGCTTACACAATATCGCCTAGTTCAACTCCCTTACTTTCAGCACAGCCTTCATAACAGCTTGGTTTTCTCGGACATGCTGCTCCTCTCGAACAAATTAACCGTGCATCGCCTTCAATACCTCGTTCAACCCAATTGATATTGAGGATTTTAGCCACTGTTTGCAGATCCTTTTTGATAGAACGAGGAATGCTGACACTGCCACCCCCTTCGACACATGATCGTTTTAGTTCACTGGCTATCTCCAATGCGTTGCCGCCTTGAGCATCTATCGCAGGATTTAGATCAATACCCGCGCAGAGTACTCGATTATTTCCAGCCGGGTCGGTCATGTTGATGGATTCACAGCAATAAATACGAGGTTCATCACCCACATTAAGAATAGAGATTTGTGCAGAAGAGCCGTTTTGAGGTTCAGATAAGCGCCTAAATACCGCCCAGTGTTGACACGGGTCGTTCACCATCCGCATATTTCCCCATGGCAGCGGAATACCGTTTCCTCGGTAGACGGCTTTGAGCTTTCCAGGCCCGTAGGCGTCGAAATAGTGCCAATGTGGATAGGGAGATACCACGGTCATACGACGCATGGCGACAGACGGAGATACGCCTGCACGTTTGTGAACGTCGATTTCATACCCACTTCTGTCTAGTAGTTGTCTAAACGGGACTTTAGGGCAAAGTAGGGCTCCTGCAAAAAAGCTGGATTCAAAATCTCGCCATGCTTGCAAAATATCTTGTGAGTTGAGAGCAGATGTGGACTGGTTGGCTGCAGAGTCTTCCCAGCTATTGTGATGACCAACACTGAGTACGCTTTTCAGCCCTTCTTCACTGTGCAAAATTCGGTGTCCGATATAAACCGCTAGATCATATTTGAGTCTTGTTGGGTATGCTTTGAGTATTTCGTTTAGGTAGATGGTACCTGGAGGCTCAAAAAACGAGGTAACGAGTTGCTTAGCATTAATTCCTAACTCATCCACCACATCTTTCGGTGTGCGATTGACCCATTGAACTCGCAAACCTAAATCGCCAGCAATATCGATCAGATCTTCTACAGATAGATTCAATCGCTTCAGTCCCACTTCTTCTGCAGCCCGTTCTAGATCGGGAAAGTGGTTTTGCAAACTTTCTTGGTGAGCGCGGATCAAAAGATGGGCGAATTGTCTTCCGGTGATTCCGGTTTGCGACAACATTTCCGGAATGGCAATTTGCAGTATGTCGTTTGAAAATAAAAAGCTTGGCTCTAAAGCCATGCCACTGATGCCTCCGCGATTGCCTTTAACCGGAGTAATTTCTTCTTGCTCAGGCTCATTATCTAAAAACCATGCTGGATCTTTTTGGAAAACTTCGGCGATAACTTCAAGCATATCGATGCTTGGGACGCGTTTTCCTCGTTCAATCATCGATAGATACGAAACAGAAGGAGCGTACTCTGGGTTGATGCGAATACAACGCGCAGAGAGGTCTTCCATTGTTAAATGGTTGCGTTTTCTAAGGTTTCTTACCTTAGTGCCCAAAAAATGGGACTGACGGATTAGACTTTTTGACAGAGGCATTTTGTAAAATTCACATTGTAAAATTTTTGTTGTGAAATTGTAGTCAAAAACAGGCTAGTCTACAAAGTATACAAATCACAAAACGAATATAAATTTAAACACTTGTTTAGGATATTTGCTCTAAATAGAACAAAAGGCCGTATGAGGGAAAGACTATGAACATGCTGACATTCGATAAAACAGAACTACATAAAAACCACTCAACGTTTATCGCAGAAGCTGTCTTTGCCGTGGAAATGGTGAAAGCCGACGAGCAAATAGAGAAACAAAAGATGGCGAAACAGCTGCTTGATACTTTGTTTCCACTAGAAAATGGCTCACACGAAGACGTGGTAAGTTACGAAATAGATTATCGTCACGTGCAAGCTTATTTTAAGAATGGTGAGCATACGGGGTTGAAGCGCGCAAAACACTTTGTGGCTTACGCCGGTGATAAATGTGCTCCTGAAGCAATTCTATTCCGTGATGAGAGTGGGACACACGTAGAAGTGATGATGGGTAAGCGCAAAGGAACCGGTAATCTAGAGCTTGTAGAAATTGAAGATATCCAACTAGAAACGTGCACAACCTTCGGCCAAACAGAGCAATGCCATGCGTCTGGTATTCGCCATTGGGTTAGCCTAGTTCAAGGTGATGACCAAGGCCGTCCTAGAGCTTGTAGTGAAGACAAAGAGTTTACGGCGAAAAACGGTGACGATTATAACCTCGGATTTAGTTTCGCCTTTTAATACCCGCTAGCACTTTTACTTAAATACCGTTTTCCTTTGGTAGTGAAGCCCCACTTACGAGCAGTGGGGTATTTTTTTATATTATTTTTCTATATTTAACTTCTCGTCAATAGCTAACTCGACTAGTCTTATATTGTGTCAATTCAAAGTGTTAGTCGATATGCCAACCAGCTCGCAATCCAGTAAAAAGTTCACTCTGCCTTTGCATATTCATATCTCCGCAATTTTCGTCATTTTGGTGTTGGTGATAAGTGGTGTTCAGATATGGATTACTCAAACGAGCATGAATAAAGTTCTATTGAATGCGAATGAAAACTTATTTGAACGTATCGCCGGCGAGACACGCAGTAATATGTCCTATCACTTCGGCCCAGCATTTAGCATTGTCGATGCCTACTCAGCTGGAGAGCTGGTTCGGGAAGTAGACCCAGAGCAGCGTTTTGCATTTGTCCCGGAGTTAGTGTCGCTTTTAAGAGCAAATAGACATATCTTCTCGCTAAAAGCGGCGTTTCCTGATGGTGAGTGGTTAGCGGTTGTTCGTTTAGCGGATGATCGGATGCGGACTCATTTAGGGATTGACCACAGTGCAGAGTATGCGGCGTTAAACTTTAATACAGATACAAATAAGCTAGAGGTCAGAACTTACAGTGCTCACCTTGCCTTGCTGCAATCCCGTGAAATGAGTAGCCCGCTTCGCAACCCACGAAAATTAGATTGGTTTCGCACAGCATCGCTGGTACACGCTCACGTATCTAAACCATATTTTATGCCGGTACTGTCGCGAACCGGTATCACTATTCATCGAAAAGCAGCTAATGGAGCGGTGTTTGGAGCGGATATTTTATTGGATCAAGTATCTGAAGTATTAAGGGACAGTGATGAAAACCGCGATGCACTTAGAGTGTTGTATGACGACGACTTTAATGTATTTGCTTACAGCCGACCTGAATTATTTGAAGTAAGAGATGCTTTAAGACAGTCGGCACCTCTCAAGTTGGGAGAAATTAACCACCCTTTAATCTCAGGAACAACAAACATCGTTGAGTTCGGTCCGCAAGCCAAAGAAATCAACTATCAAGGAGAAAAGTGGGTAGTTAAAGTCGATAAGCTGCGCGGCACTCGTGACCAGCTATTTAACCTAGTGATGGCAGTAAAGTCAGAGCAGCTCTTGAAAGATGCCAATATTGTAGCGAAACGCTCGCTGATAGGTTCGTTCTTCGCATTATTAATCGCATTACCCTGCATTTACTATCTTTCGCAGTGGCTAGCACGGCCAATTCGTCAGGCTACTCAGAAAGCACGAGCCATACAACATTTCAACTTTGATGATGGTGGTCAGGAGCACTCTAGAGTCACTGAAATCAAAGCTATGTCGGATTCATTGACGGTGATGCAGGCGACAATAAAGCGTTTTCTTTCTCTGACCAATTCAATGGCAAAAGAGAATGACCTAGAGCGGATACTTGAATTGGTTTGTGTCGAAACCGCAGATGCAACGAGCGCAAACAGTACATATTTGTATTTGTTGAGTAAAGATGAGAAATATCTCGAACCTAAGTTTATCAAGCTCAAAACCAAAGGCATTATTGATATCACTACACAGCCGCGATTACCTCTAGATGAACCTAGGCTTGCTCAAGATGTAGAGGTATTTTTTAATCAAAAGCAACCGGTTTATTCTAAGTATTACGAGGCTAGGCCTTTTGTTGTTAAGGAAAATGAAACCGACAACTTATTGTTTATTCCTTTGATAGACCGCAACAAAAAAGTAATTGGTGGGCTGGGTTTAGGCTTTGATGAAGAGCATGAATCTCAAGTATTAATGGATAACAAAGAGTATCTAGAGACGTTGGTCGCATATGCCTCTGTTACCATTGAAACTCAAACAATGTTGGCTGACCAGAGAGCGCTATTGGACTCATTCATTCAAGTGATGGCAGGAGCTATTGATACCAAATCACCCTATACCGGCAACCATTGCCAGCGTGTTCCAGTGTTGACTGAAATGCTGACTCAAGCAGCTCAGGACTCTACTAAAGGGTCTTTCGCCGATTTTTCAATGAGTAAAGAACAGTGGGAAGAGCTGCATATTGCCTCTTGGCTACATGACTGCGGGAAAGTGACCACACCTGAGCATATTATCGATAAGTCCACCAAACTGGAGACCATCTACAATCGAATTCATGAAGTCAGGACTCGCTTTGAGGTATTAAAGCGCGATGTAGAACTAACCACTTATCGAGCTAAATTTAGTGGTCAAATAGATAATCAGCACTTGGAAGCGATTCGCTTGGCTCAGGAAGAGTTAGATAAGGAATTTGCACTGATTGCTGAAATCAATTTGGGCTCTGAGTTTTTAGATGACGACAAAGTAAAACGTTTAGAAACTATTGCTCAAAGAACATGGCAGAGCACGATTGATCCTAGATTAGGTCTTTCATGGGAGGAGCTCGCACGTTATTCGGACAATCCTTTTGTTGAAGGTAAACATGTTCCCGTGTTGGCAGATAATGAATCGCACTTGGTTGCGTGGGAAAAAGCGCCTCTTCGGGAAGAACGTTTTGTTTTAAAGGCTGGTGAGCATCAAAATAACCAAGGTGAGATGTACAACTTAACCATTCGCAAAGGCACGTTGAACCCTGAAGAACGCTACATCATAAACAGCCATATGATAGAGACACTGCGAATGCTAGAGAGCTTGCCATTCCCAAGACATATGAAAAATGTGCCTCTTTTAGCTGGCAGTCATCATGAGAAAGTGGACGGAACCGGGTATCCATTAGGTTTGAAAGCCAGCGAACTTCCCCTCCCTGCTCGTGCCATGGCTATCGCTGATGTTTTTGAGGCACTAACAAGTTGTGACCGACCATACAAGAAGTCAAAGATGCTTTCTGAAGCCATTAAAATCATGAGTTTTATGGTCAAGGACGGACATTTGGACCCAGCTTTGTTCAAACTGTTTTTAACCTCTGGTGTCTATCGTGACTATGCGCAGGCGCACATTGATAGCAAGCAAATAGATGACGTAGATATTTCTCAGTATGTGGAGGAGTTAAGCTACTAAAATCGTTGGCGTAACCTATTATTAATTATCAGCTAATTAGTTTTAGGTACGTGAAATGGATTTCAAGAAGGCGGGCAAAAGTTGGTTCCGTTACCCGCTGCACATACACATATCGAGTTTGTTTATCATCATTGTGATGTTGGTGTGTGGTGTGCAGTTATGGCTTACGTATTCAAGCTTAAATAAAGTATTGGTCGACGCTAATGACCATCTATTTGATCGAATATCTGGTGAAGCGAGAGCTAATTTGCTTCATCATTATAGTCCTGCATTTTCGACCGTCACTGCGTTTTCCAAAGGGCAGTTGAGTCGTTTTTCAACACATGAAGAACGTCTAAATTACGTCCCCGAAATCAGTTATTTATTATCCGCTAGCCCTTCTATTTTTTCCTATACTTTAACACTACCTAATGGTGACCATTTTAGTGTTTATCGAGTATTTGACCGTAAGATCCAAAAAGGTTTTGAGGTTTCTCCTGAAGCACATTACGTGGTGTTTAGTTACTATGCTGATCAGCAACTCTTGCACAGATACGAATACAATGAAGCACACGAATTAGTCAATTTTACCTCGCAAGATGGGTATCAGACCGACTTAAGAGACCGAGAGTGGTTTGATATAGCCAATCGTGACTCTGTAGCGATGTCGGCTCCCTACTATTTTCAAAAACTGGGTAAAATTGGTGTCACGGTATCAAGGCGCTCAGAGAGCGGAGCGGTGGTCGCGGCGGACATCACCTTAGATCAAATTTCCCAGGTGCTTGCCGAAACCATCAGTCGCAAATCTTCATTTCGGGTGCTCTACGATGAAAGTGGGCGCTTGTACGCCTACAGCAACCCGAAGCAAGTAATCATTCAAGAAGACGCTTTGGATAGTGCCACCATTCTTATTGAAGATATTGATAACCCAGTTGTTCACGAAGCTGTTCTGTTATTTGGCAATACGGTAGATACCGTACATGAGTTTTATGTCGACGGTGAAAAATGGATAGGTAAAGTCACCAAGTCGGTCAACAACTCGGGTCATGACTTGTATTTGATGATGATGGTGAAATCCACAGAGTTGTTGGATAAGTCTCAAGTTATCGCCAAGCGATCGATTCTGACCTCTGTGATCGTCTTATTGGTTGCTCTCCCTTTTGTGTATATTACAGCACAGCGCGTTTCTGCACCGATTCGAAGGGCAACACTACGGGCACAGAAAATTGAGAGTTTTGACTTTTCTAAAAAGACACCGCAAAAGTCACATATCAAAGAGATTCATGACTTATCTCACGCCCTGTTTGGTATGCAGCAGACGTTGTCTAGGTTCTTGCTATTGACCAATGCGATTGCAAGGCAAGACGAGTTGAAACCTTTGTTGGATTTAGTGGCTAACGGAGCACTAGATGCGACCAGTGCGAAGCGTGCTTTGTTGTATCTAAGTGATGATGACAACGTGTTGATTCCGCACAGTGTGGTCTCAAAAACGGACGATAAGTTTGATCTCTCTGAACTGTCACCAATTGATGCAAAGAATCCAGATGTCGCGTATTTATTCGAATCTTTAAATGGCACCCGCCCAAAAGCGTTAGCGGTCGAATATCAGGAAATCAAACATGCTATTCCGCAAATAGGAACCCATGACGTATTCTTGTTTCTACCGTTGTTAGACAGAGGCGGTCAGGTGTTAGGTGGTTTCGGTTTGATTATTGAAAATGAACAGCTTGATACGTTGTCGACCACACGTTTGCCATTTATTGAATCGTTAAGCGAATACGCTTCTGTTGCCATTGAGTCTCAGCAAATTCTTGCTAATCAAAAAGCGTTGCTTAACTCGTTTATTGAGGTTATGGCGGGAGCGATTGATACGAAATCTCCATACACGGGCAATCACTGTCAACGTGTTCCAGTACTAACAGAAATGTTGACCAAAGCGGCCGAGCAGTCTGAAGCCGAGCCATTTAAAGACTTTAAGCTGTCATCTGAAGAGTGGCAAGAGTTGCAACTTGCAGCTTGGCTGCATGATTGTGGCAAGGTGACGACGCCAGAACATGTGGTTGATAAAGCAGTGAAGCTAGAGACAATCTATAACCGCATTCACGAAATAAGAACACGATTCGAGGTGCTTAAACGTGATGCACATATCTTGATATTACAGCAGGCCCTAGGTGAACCATTATCGTTGGAATTACAACAAGAGCTTGATGCTACATGGAAGCACATTGATGACGATTTTGCCTTTATTGCCGCTACGAATGTAGGCGGTGAATTTATGACGGACGATGCGGTGACACGTCTTCATTCTATAGCTCTGAGGCAATGGACTAAAACTATTGATGAAGGCCAAGGGTTGTCTTGGGAAGAGCGTCGACGTTATGAGCAAGCTGAAACAAAACCTGGTGAAAGTGAGTCGGTGTTGGCCGATCAGCCATATCATGCCATTCCATGGGCAGTTGAAACAGAGCCTTCGACTCGATTTACGCTTAAAAAACCGATGTATCAGAATAATTTGGGAGAGCTGTATAACTTATCGATTCGCAAAGGCACGTTAAACGATGAGGAGCGTTATGTGATTAACAACCATATCGTTGAAACCATTAAGATGCTGGAGAGTCTGCCATTTCCAAAAGGAATGCGTAATGTTCCTGCTATAGCTGGCGGTCATCATGAAAAAGTGGATGGAACGGGATACCCTATGGGGCTCAAAGCCGATGAAATGCCGCTTACTGCCAGAGTGATGGCGTTAGCCGATGTCTTTGAAGCGTTGACCAGTGCAGATAGACCTTATAAAGAACCCAAGACGTTATCAGAGTCGATTAAGATCATGTCTTTTATGGTCAAAGACCAACACCTTGATGCAGAGTTATTTAAGCTATTCTTGACGTCTGGGGTTTACCAAACATTTGCCATGAAGTTCTTAAACCCTGAACAGATTGATGAAGTAGATATAGAGCAGTATTTATCGTGACGTAATAAAAGGGGCAGAGAGTGAATTATCTGCCCTTGTTATTCTAATTTATGACTAGGGTTTTTACTGAGCGATTAAAAAGGCATAACTCGGTTGCGGCCTGCTCGTTTGGCATCATAAAGCATCTTATCTGCGCGATCGACCAGTGAGGTGTAGGTATCACCTGCTGTAAATTCAGCGACACCAAAGGAAGCGGTAATATTGCCGACCTTTGAACCATTTTTTCGATCTTTAATCGTCATTTTTTCAATGGCCAGACGCAGTGCATCCGCCATTTGTCTTGCCACTCTCAAGGACTTATTCGGAATGATCAATGCGAATTCCTCTCCGCCAAAACGGTAGGCAGTTATCCCACCTCGACAAGCTTGTTTTAGACGTTGTGAAATACCTTTTAAGATCGTATCACCAAATAGGTGCCCGAATTCGTCATTGAATTTCTTAAAGTGGTCAATATCCAAAAAAATGAGGCTCATTGGCTGCTTAGCATCGCAGAACATGTTGAGGTCGGCGTCAAACGCTCCGCGATTATACAATGACGTCAAACTATCGAATAACGCATTGCATTGAACCTTAGCCAACTGTGATTTTAGGCGCGCTATCTCATCGCTGGCGTTTTTTAGTTGGTTATGAATAAAGTCGGTTGAATGGCGAATGTCGTTTGCTTCGTCAACCAACTGTTGAATCAAAGGCATTACTTCATCAAGTGTCGGATCGCGCTGCGATTCTATTTGCGTGCTTAATCCGTCAAAACTTTGCTCAAGCACTTTGGAGAACTGTGATGTATCGGCGATGGCATCCGTCATTGAACTTGAAACTTCAGTAACTAGGGCTTCCATATTGTGTTTGAGATCTTGCAAATTAACTTCGGCTTTGCCGGCAATATGGTCGCGATAAAGTAGATTGGTGTTTGCTGGCGGTAAAATGTCGAAATCTTTGAGAATAGCGTCAACTTCAGCGTTCAGTTCTGGAATGGTCTGATCGACATAAGTATACCAAAGTGCATAATTGGCAGGCGTCGCGGGAACGTGGTGTTTTACCATCAATGGTACTGCTTTTTTTAAATTAGCCGCCGATTTCTGAAAATCGTTCTTTTTCATGATCTAACTATTGTCCTTGGCTCATTCTGATTGGCGAGGCTTGCACTTAATTTGAACTCAGACTCTTCTGGTCCGATTATTTATAATTATCCAACGAGTTCAGTAGTTTGTCACTTTAGAAAGTTCAGTTTTTGAAAACGGACTCAAATATTAACGTGATTTTGGTTCAATAATGGCGCTATTTATAAAATGCATTAAAATTAACGCCATTATTTGTTGGCTGTGTAAATTTGTAGCGTCTAATTGCTAATGCGTCTCTCTCGCCGTCTAACTACGGCCTCTTTCACGAAGTGGTCGAATAGCGGTGCGAATAAATTAGCAAATAATATGGCGAGCATAATACCTTCCGGATAGGCTGGGTTGAGCACTCTGATACCAATAGTCATAACTCCTATCAATAAACCATAAGCCCATTTCCCTGTATCAGTAAACGCAGCGGACACTGGGTCGGTTGCCATAAAAAAGGTACCAAAAGCGACACCACCAATGACGAAATGCCAATAAACGGGCATCGAAAACATAGGGTTGGAATCCGAACCAATGGCATTCAGTAAAGTGGCGGTTACGGTGAGGCCAATTAAGACTCCCGCCACAATTCGCCAAGAGGCGATTCCGATTGCTATCAAGAATATACCCGCCAACATAATCAGTAATGTTGATACTTCGCCCATAGACCCAGGCTGGTTGCCAAAGAAAGCATCCCACCACGTTAATGGTTGTCCGGTTAGGGTACTATAAAGGGCACTCTCCCCACCTTCATACCATTGGCTTAGCGGTGTAGCGCCCGAATAACCATCTGCGGCGACCCATACGGCCCCTCCAGACATTTGAGCGGGGTAGGCGAAGTAAAGAAATGCCCGTCCAGCGAGAGCCGGATTTAGAAAATTGCGCCCTGTACCGCCGAAAACCTCCTTAGCGACCACAATACCAAAGGTTATCCCTAATGCTGCTTGCCAAAGCGGGATAGTTGGCGGGAGGATGAGAGCAAACAAGATTGAGCTGACAAAGAAACCTTCGTTAACTTCATGCTTGCGGACGATAGCAAAAAGGACTTCCCAAAAGCCGCCCACAATAAAGACGGTGAGGTAGACAGGTAAGAAGTAGCTAGCGCCAAACAACATTTTACTTGCCCAGCCCGCCGCAATCAGATCATTGGCAGACCCAAATGCCAATGATAGGCGCCAGCTTTCGGCGATCATTTGATTGATTTCTTCTGGGGAATAGGTGACCGATAGCGCTGCGACAGTCTGGTTGCCAATATTAAACATCCCCCAGAACATAGCGGGGAATACAGCGATCCAAACCATTATCATGATGCGTTTGAGGTCAATACTATCCCGCAGATGTGTCTGTCCTCGAGTGACGTGCCCAGGCGTGTAAAACAACGTGGCGACTGCCTCATAAAGTGGATAAAAAGTTTGGTATTTGCCTCCCGCTTCAAAATGAGGAGCGAGTTTATCGAGGTTTTTTTTCAATGACATCCCAAAGCCCTCCTTGAGGTGTTGTTTATAGCTTCAACAAAGTTTCTACGTGATGGAATCACAGAATGACCAACTCTCTTCTAAGCTATCAAGGGTGTTACTGCGTATCAGATGTCTGGGAAAAGATGACGTTGGGAAATGGTATGTCAAAAAGAAGAGGAATTTATTGGTTCAACCATGATCTCCGGTTGCACGATAATAAGTTATTACAAAAGGCCAGTGAGCACGTCGACAGACTGCATTGCGTGTACTTTGATGAGCTGAAAACCATGTATGACAGACGCTTTCTGCCGGTAGAGATAGACGATTCAGCGAAGCGAGAGTTCAAAATGCAGGCGCTGGGTGAGCTGAACCAATCTCTGATGCAACTCGGGCAAGTACTACATCAAGTTTCAGTCACCAGCCTTGATGAGGCCGTGAGCCAGCTAGAACAGATGTTCGACTATTATTCGATTACTGACCTGTATGTAGCGAACAGTGCAAGCTGGTACATTGACTATGTGGTTACTAAAGCGCTCTTCAAGCGCACCGATATCGTTTTGCATCGTGATGATACCGAGTCCTTATTTCACCAAACGTTACTGCCTTTTGACTTAGAAGACTTGCCACATTCTTTCACTCGTTTTAAGAACAAAATGGAAAGCATTGTAGTGCCGTCCCCATCTCAAACTACGACCCAGCTACCACCTCCAATGAATAATCGAGATGGCCTCCCTGCCAGCTATGGGTGCGAACCTTCTTCTTTGAAGCTTCATGGCAGCGTTCGTGGAGGTGAACTGGCGGGCTTAGGGCATGTGCGAGACTACTTTGCTACTCAGGCGGCGCTTAGTTACAAATCCACACGCAACGAACTCGATAACTGGAGCAGCTCGACCAAATTTTCTCTCTGGTTAGCCAACGGCAATGTGTCGCCCAGAGCAGTGGTGAATCAACTACACCGTTTCGAGCAAAAGCATGGTAGTAACGAGTCCACTTACTGGATTCTGTTTGAACTACTCTGGCGCGAGTACTTTCATTGGTACAGCCACAAACATGGCGCCAAGCTGTTTGCATTTGGTGGGATACAAGACAAGCGTCCCCTGACCACTTTTTATGCCTCAAGATTACGTCAGTGGGTCGAAGGCAACACGCCGTTTCCCATTGTGAATGCTTGCATGAACCAACTCCGCGAAACGGGTTACATGTCTAATCGGGGGAGGCAGCTGGTCGCGAGCTGTTTGGTGCACGAGCTATCACTCGATTGGCGCTATGGTGCGTGTTATTTCCAGCACATGCTTATTGATTATGATGTCGGGTCGAATTGGGGAAACTGGCAATATTTGGCTGGAGTAGGTGCTGACCCGAGGGGAAATAGAAAGTTTGATCTAGATAAACAGACCCAACTCTATGATCCTGAAAATGTTTTCATCCGTAAGTGGAAAGGTGACCAGCCAAATTCTCGTTTGAACGCGGTGGATATGGCGGATTGGCCAATTCAGGATTGATAGGAATGAAAATGGGATACAAAACGCTGAGGCTCGTCTTAGGTGACCAGTTGGATAGCCAACATTCGTGGTTCTCTGAACAGGACAATGATGTGCTCTATCTAATCGCCGAACTAAAGCAAGAATCTGAATACGTGACGCATCACATTCAAAAGCAAGTGGCGTTCTTCCTATCAATGGAAAGCTTTGCGCAAAGCCTAATGCAGCAAGGGCATCACGTTCACTATCTCACTCTAGATGACACTTGTGCTTTTGACTCTTTATCGGAGCTGATTGCCTCAGTTGGTGAGCAATACAACATCGTTAGATTTGAATATCAAAGGCCAGATGAATATCGTCTACTTGACCAACTGTCTCACTTTTCTCACCCACAATTTTCAGCCACTTTGGTGGAGTCTGAACACTTTTTACTGCCTTTTTCAGAATTAGAAACCTATTTCGTGAGAGGTAAAGCATTAGTCATGGACCACTTTTACCGCAAAATGCGCAAGAAACATGGCGTGTTGATGGAAAGTGAAACTAAACCGCTTGGTGGTAAGTGGAGTTATGATGCCAATAACCGCAACAAACTGAAAAAATCTGACATAGAAGCGCTACCCACACCGTTATTGTTTGCATCACCGACGAAGGAGACGGTGTCTCGGATAGAGCGTCACAACCTAAACTCGATAGGACGAATTGAAGAACAACTCATTTGGCCTATCAATCGCTCTCAATCTCTCACTCTACTGGCACACTTTTGCCAAGTCTGTTTGCCTAATTTTGGCCGTTTTCAAGATGCCATGACGGAACAGCATGAGAGTCAGTGGAGCCTGTACCATAGCCGCCTTTCTTTCTCGCTCAACTGTAAGATGCTATCCCCTCTAGAAGTGCTATATGCAGCCATTGAGCAATATGCTCACTCTGAAGGACAGATCACACTTGCGCAGATTGAAGGCTTTGTCCGACAGATACTCGGTTGGCGTGAGTATATTCGAGGCATGTATTGGAGCAATATGCCAGACTACTTGACGACCAATGCGCTAAAAGCCTCTAGGGCGTTACCTCAATATTTTTGGAACGGCGAGACAAAGATGAGTTGTATGAAGCGAGCCATCACTCAGTCTCTTGATTTCGCTTACGCTCATCATATTCAGCGTTTAATGGTGACTGGTAATTTCGCGTTGCTCACAGAGTTGGATCCAGACCAAGTAGAGCAATGGTATCTTGGTATTTATGTTGATGCGATTGAGTGGGTAGAAATGCCCAATACACGAGGTATGGCTTTATACGCAGATGGAGGACTTATTGCGACCAAACCTTATGGTTCCAGTGGTGGTTATATCAACAAAATGAGTGATTATTGTAGTGGGTGTTTTTATAACGTCAAAGAGCGTTCAGGCCAACAAGCCTGTCCTTTTAACGGCTTCTATTGGCGGTTTATGCATAAGCATCGTGAGTGGTTGAGTAAGAATCCTCGTACGGCGATGATTTATCGAACTTGGGACCGGTTGGCGCCCGATGTTCAAGATGAACATCTTACAACGGCCGAAGCAAACTTAGCTCGAATAGAGCGCCTGTGAGGTAGAGATGCAGCCATTGAATGTTTTGATCGTTGGTGCTTCCGGAGGGATAGGGAGTGCGTTATGCCAGCAGATTCTGACTCATACCAATGCCAATGTCTTTGCTACTTATCGCCGTGCTCAGCCTAGAGTGCAGCATGCGCGATTGTGCTGGTATGCTTTAGATGTCACCGAAGAAGATGATTATAGCTCGTTAACGACGTCACTCGATGCTGAGGTTGACCATCTAGATTGGGTCATCAATTGTGTTGGTGTCTTGTCGATAAATGAGCTCACTCCTGAAAAGACTTTAAAGGCAGTTACCTCTAACAACCTTATGACCAGTATTCAAGTTAATACCCTGCCTACTTTGCTGTTAGCAAAGCACGTTTTACCTTTTCTCAGACGCTCGGATGCTCCCCGCTTTGTTACCATCTCTGCAAGAGTGGGAAGTATTGACGATAATGAGTTAGGTGGCTGGTACAGCTATCGCTGCTCAAAAGCCGCGTTGAATATGGCGGTGAAGAACATAAGCATTGAATGGGGGCGTTTAATGAAACGTTCTTGCACGATAGCTTTACATCCAGGGACCACGGACACAGCACTTTCTCTGCCTTTTCAAGCCAATGTGCCAGAAAAACAGCTATTCGCGCCAGATAAAAGCGCAAATTTACTGTTCCACGTTTTGAAAAATCTTAGTCCAGAAGACAACGGCCGCTTCATTGCTTACGATGGCAGTGATATTACGTGGTGACGTTGTTAACATTCAGACGATTTCTTAGCTCCGCGCGCTTTACTTGAGCATCGCTTTGAGCAATATCGAACTTGTTCCCAACAGTGTTGCCACTTTTTGCGCCAAGTGAAAGGCTTATCACAACCAATGCAGATCTTACTCGGTAGGTGGGCTTTTCGGTGCATATTAGCTACTTTTTGACTCTTTTTGTTATCTACGAATTGATAACAGGCGAGATCATCACCCATAACAATTTAAACTCCGCTCGCGATTATTTTATCTATCCTTTAAAGTAGTAACGGTCCATAAGGAGTTGTCATGCAGTTAGATATCTATCAAGTAAATGCATTTACCAGCGAGCCCTTTAAGGGGAATCCTGCTGGTGTGTGTATTACTCAAGAACCGTTACCCGCCTCATTAATGCTGTCTATTGCCAAGGAAATGGCGATCTCAGAAACCGCTTTTCTATCACTATCCGATAACAGATTGCGTTGGTTTACACCACAAGTGGAAGTAGCGCTTTGTGGTCATGGAACACTGGCTACTGTTAATGTGCTAGATGAGATAGGGCTGCTAGAAAAAGATGGAAAGTGCAGTTTTCATACGCTTTCTGGGGAGCTTCATGCGCAGAAAGTTGGTGAACGTATTTCCTTAGATTTTCCACTTTATCCTGCCAATGAGGCTAACATGTCGCTTGCGAAATTGGAGGCTCTGGGTCTGAAAGAAGAGGATATCGAGTTCTGGGGTGAATTCGAAGGTGGTAAAGACTTATTGGTGATGAAAAGTGAAGAACGCCTGCATCATCTAACTCCAAATTTTCACGCTCTTAACCAATGTGAAGGTCGAGCATTGGCGGTAACGGCTAAATCTGAGCGTAGTGATGTGGATTTCATCGTTCGCTATTTTGCTCCTTGGGTTGGAGTCAATGAGGATCCTGTTACTGGATCTGCCTATTGTGCATTGGCTCCTTATTGGGCCGATAAACTCAATAAGTGTTCATTAATTGGCTTCCAAGATTCTGAGCGCGGAGGCTACGTTGGTATGATGTTGAAACAAGACCGTATTGAGCTTAGTGGTCAAGCGATTACGCTTATCAAAGGTACTATCAGTGTTTAATGAGAAATGGGTTCCTCAGTTTCTGGACTTTATTCGAGCGGAAATGATCACTGATGCGGCGCATGATCTTAACCATGTATTACGGGTCGTTAATTGTGCTAAACGCTTATCAGTGACAGAAAACGCTGATTTGGATGTGGTTATTCCAGCGGCCTATTTGCATGATTGCTTTACTTATCCTAAAGATCATCCAGAACGTGCGAGCAGTTCAACTATCGCGGCACACAAGGCGTGTCAGTTTTTGAGATCAATAGGTTACCCAGAGCTGCATATTGATGCCATCCACCATGCGATTGTCGCGCACAGTTTTTCCGCTAATATCGCAACCGATTCTATTGAAGCTAAAGTAGTACAAGATGCCGACAGATTAGATGCATTGGGTGCTATAGGTGTTACACGTTGTATTCAGGTTGCGACCAGTCTAGGTCGAACTTTGTATAGTACTGATGACCCTTTTTGCATTGAGCGTTCTGCTGACGATGCCAAGTTCACCATTGACCATTTTTACATCAAGCTATTTTCCATTGCAGACACAATGAAAACCGAAGCGGGTAAACAGGAAGCAATCAGTAGAGTGGCGTTTATGAAACAATATCTAGCGCAATTAGGGCACGAAATATCATGATTGAACATCAACAAGATAGACAGAGATTTGTACTCTCTTCGAACGGGCAAGACTCGGTATTGGATTACAAGCTTTCGGGTAATACGGTTAATTTTACTCACACCTTTGTACCAGAATCACTGCGTGGAAAGGGCGCTGCAAAACAGTTAGTCGATCAGGGTCTTGCGTGGGCTAGAGAGCAAGGCTATCAGATTGAAGCCGACTGTTGGTATGTGGCTAGATTCTTGAGTAGATAACCGTACCTTGGGTTAGCTTAGCGACGGTTTTCACACCGTCGCTGCAAGAGTGACGAAGGCTAACGTTCTGTGTCAAATGGATACGGGTCTAAGCCATTACTTTTACCGTCATCGTCACTGTCATTATAGATACCATCCACGGGGGAGCGTCCCCAAGCATCCAACTCTCTATTAATGGCTTTAGAGACAGAAACGTTGTCGAAATAGATTGTCCTAGGACTGCGAATTTCTGTATACATTCCGATCTTGGTGTAGCCATTATTGCTAATCAGCATGTTTTTACCTTTCCGGTCGAGCTTCAGCTCACCATTGACCCAGACTTTTACTCGTCCATCGTCGGCCAAAGACTTTTTAAAGTAGATACGAATATCAGTCCATTGGTCTTGTGGTGCAACGCCTAAATCGATCACCGGATAGTTAGGTGCGTGGAAGCTGAGTCTGAAAAGCCCATCATTGCTTAGACGCACTGCGGCGTGAGGACCAGAACTGAATGACTTCCACTGTGCCAAGATAATGGAGTACTTAGTGATGGTCTGCCAAGATGCATCGGGGCGAATACTGGCACTAAAATAGAAGTCATCTCCCGGTGCGTACTGATAGCGGCCATCCATAAAGGCTGTTTCGCTTCGATAAGCTGGTGGCTCGCCGTAAAACTTCATCACATGATTACCTGTGCGAGCCCAGTCTACTTGAGCTACCTCGTAATAGTGATAGCTGGCGGGTATTTTGGTGAGTGAGTCGTAACTACTAGAAAAAGAGGGGGTTAGTTCCCCAGGTAAGCCGGAATCTGCTAGACCGTTTTCCCAACCAGCAGTGTATATGGTGGCTGGATTTTCGATTGTCGTGGTTCGGTCGATTTGAATGTCGACCCAAGCTGGTTGCGATCGGTTAAATCCGTCTTCTACATGGTAGAAGAAGCCATCTAAGCCGACAAAGTCAGCATTTGGCTGATATAGTATTTGTCCTTCGACAACGGTAACTGTTCCATAGTTTGGTTCAGATGCAATGACGATGGTTAGTTCATCACCTTCAGGGTCTAGGTCGTTTGCTAACACATTGCATAGTAGTGCTTGGTTCTCTAAACCATTGCAGCTATCTGGGGAGATAATGGTGACCTCATTTTTCCACCTTTCTGGGTCAAGTGGATAATCATCGTCTATATCGGCAACACCATCTCCATCATCATCAATGTCTTTGTTATTTCCAATGCCATCGCTGTCCGTATCGAGAGACTCGTTAGGGTCATAGGGAAAGGCATCTTCGGCATCAACGACACCGTCGTTATCAGAGTCTTTGGAAAGGGGCGATAAGTCAAACTGCAAGCGATCAATACGGATTGAACCTTCTACTGCTGCGAGCGTAAACGTATGTTCCCCTTTAGTTAACCAAATGGTTTGAGGTGAGGTTTGCTCAAATTCGCGAGTAATCTGGGTGGAGGAAAGGAATGGAATCCGGAACAACACCTCTGTGCCCTTACGCAGTTCTACATGTTTGGTTTTGTCGGCAGAAGAACCTAACCAAGCAGAAAATTCGTAGTAGGCATCCTCTTCGATTTGTACGGTGTAGTTGATCCATTCGTCGCGCGCAAACCGGCCAACGTGTACCTGTCCATCACTGTGAGTAGAGAAGTCCACACCATCGTTACGGTATTGCTTTCCCCCTCGGTTCTCTGGTTCTTTGTCGAAGTAGGCGATGCCTTGTCCACCAAGGTCGTAATCTTCCGCTTCCACAATGGAAGGTAATCGGTGAATAGGTAAGGCAGACTTGGTGTCGTCCCAGGGATAAATATCTTCAAGGTCGGGAACTCCGTCGCCATCAGAATCGACATTGGCGAAGGTCAGTGAGGTACTCAGCAGCATCCCCAACATCAATGCGGGGAGAATCATTGTAGGGTAACTTAATCTTGTTCTCATAATATATTCCTTAGTTATTTACGCCTGTTACGAGCTCTGGTCGCAACATGTAATAGGCGGAGCAAATTGGAATTAAATGAGTGCACTCTTCAACACCTTAGAAAGTTTGGAATGCATATCAAACAGGTTTTATATTGATTCGGTGAATGTATGTTGGGAAAGAAAGGCTATTTCTACGCATTAGATAGAAAAATAGCGACTAAGGCTCAAAATTCACGAATAAGTTCTTTAGCCAATATATACGTGATACCAAGGGTTAATACGGCAGTAATTTTGTTAGTGATGGACACATAAAAACAGTGAATATAATAAGATTTCTTTGCGATCGGTTAGTAATGAGCGCATAAGTTTTAAATTGTCATCTTTCACACTCCAGCACATTGAATAACCGATTAAAAACTCGGCGGTAAAGTGGTTTTTGATTTTTTGTAAATTTACTTAGATTTGGAATGAAAGTCTTACAGAGATGGTGTAGAAGTGGTTAAACCACTTTGATATTCTTGGGGTGGGTATCGAGGTTAGGAGGCGTAGAATGAAGTGGAAAGTCAGTATGGCAATATTGACCGCTCTTGCTCTAGTGGGTTGCAGTAAGCCGGAGATAGAAACCGTCGATAGTGAACTAAATGCACACCACTTAGATCAAGTTGTTGTAGTGCACGGCTTAGCGAGAAGCGCTTGGTCGATGCAGAATATGTCAAAAGATATTGCCAAACAAGGCTATCAAGTCTGTGTCGTGGATTATCCAACACTTCGCCAGCCTATTGAAAATACGCTTGCCGAGAGTGCGAAGGAGCTCTCTCGATGTATTGACGAATTTAATCACTCAAAAAACCTTGTCACTAATCAGTCGAAAATTCACTTTGTTGGGCATTCATTAGGTGGGTTGGTGATCCGCTCGTACTTGGCACAGCACCCTGATTTTGTCGACTCATCGGAGATGGGAAAAGTGGTGTTTGTTGGTACTCCCAACCATGGTAGTGATGTTGCTGATTTCTTTTCGGACACTTGGATGCTATCTCTAGTGGGTGGTACCGCTGAATCGCTAACAACCAGTCCTAATTCATTCCCAAACAGTTTGCCAATTCCAAACTACGATTTCGGTGTCATAGCAGGTACGCAAAGCTACCCGGTTTTCAGTGGCATGTTTAGCAAGAGCAACGATGGGCTAGTCTCGGTGGAATCGACAAAACTTGATGGTATGCGAGACTTTATTGAAGTAGATATCAAACACGATAGGCTACGTCGTGATCCTTATGTAACCTCATTGGTACTGAACTTTATTGAGACCGATAAGTTCGAATCGAAATAACGTAGCATTATAGAACGATACGATAGTGTTAGTTCTTTAGTGCTGCGGCATTTTGTCTCGTGACTTCGTTAGCTAATAGCATTTTGAGTGACATTCTTCAAAAAATAGAAAATTCATTTCATTAGATATTTATAATTATATATCTGAATAAATATCCAAATTCAAAAGTAGTTATCATTTGAGATTGTTTTGTTTGCGAATATTCTTCAAAAATATCTAATTATTAATCCAGACAAATAATTCTATTTCAGCGGCCATTTAACTATTGCAAGAATAAGTGTGAACAAGGCACCAGAATAACAGTAAATAAAGGCGTATATTTTCTTTGAAATTATGATTAGTAATTCTTATGGCTTCAATGTGGTGATTGAATGTAAAACATACAGCTAAAGTAGCAGGATAGCCCTTCTACTAAGGAGAATACTATGACTACCCACGTCGTTCACGAGCCGAAAAAGTCGGGAGGCTTTTTTGCAAATTTCAAGTTTCCCTCAGCCTATACCATTTTATTTGTGTTGATTGCTATCGTTGCAGTCATGACCTGGATTATTCCTGCGGGTCAATATGAGAGAGTGATGAATGAAGATCTGGGCAGAGAAGTTCCAGTGGCTGGAACTTATTCTAGCGTAGAAAGTAATCCACAAACTCCAATCGACGTCTTAATGGCTCCTATTGATGGCTTCTATGATCACAATAGTTATGAAGCAGGTGCAATCGATGTCTCGTTATTTGTATTAGTCATTGGTGGCTTCTTGGGATTAGTGACTAAGACCGGAGCGATAGATGCTGGAATTGAGCGTGTAACTCACAAGTTAGAGGGTAGAGAAGAGTTGATGATTCCCATCCTTATGGCCTTGTTTGCCGCGGGTGGCACTGTCTATGGGATGGCAGAAGAATCTCTACCATTCTACACACTTCTCGTCCCAGTAATGATGGCAGCTCGATTTGACCCACTTGTAGCGGCCGCTACCATCTTATTGGGAGCTGGGATTGGAGTTCTGGGTTCCACAATTAATCCATTTGCTACGGTGATTGCTGCGAATGCATCAGGTATTCCTTTTACCGATGGTATTTTATTGCGTCTAGCCATGTTAGTGCTTGGGTGGATCATCTGTGTTGCTTATGTCATGAGATATGCTCGAATGGTCAAGGCTGACCCGTCTAAATCCATTGTTTATGATAAACACGAGGAGAACAAGGCTCATTTCCTCGGTAATAAAGGAGAGGAAAAACTCGATTTCACTACAACGAGAAAAGTGATTTTAGCGATCTTTGGTGGTTCATTTGCTGTAATGATATACGGTGTTTCGGTTGCTGGCTGGTGGATGGCAGAGATCTCTGCGATGTTCCTAGCCTCGTCTATCTTGGTTGGGCTTGTCGCTAGAATGAGTGAAGAATCTTTCATCAATAGCTTTATTGAAGGAGCGAGAGACTTACTCGGAGTAGCTTTGATTATTGGTATTGCTCGAGGCATCGTTGTTGTGATGGACCGAGGGATGATCACTGATACCATATTGAATTCTGCGGAACATATTGTCACTGGTCTTTCTTCGATCGTGTTTGTTAATGTTATGTTTTTCCTAGAAATATTATTGTCTTTCTTGGTGCCTTCGACTTCTGGACTGGCTGTGTTGACGATGCCGATAATGGCTCCTCTAGGTGATTTTGCCGGTGTTGGTCGAGAGTTGGTTATTACAGCGTATCAATCCGCTTCAGGGCTGGTGAATTTGATAACTCCAACCTCTGCTGTTGTGATGGGAGGTCTTGCCATAGCTCGGGTTCCTTACGTGAGATGGCTGAAATGGGTGGCTCCACTAATGGCTATTCTGACCGTATTCTGCGTGGTAATGCTTAGTATTGGTACGCTTGTCGGTTAAATGTTCGTTTGCCTAGTCTTTATACTGGCCCATTGCTATTAGCAGTGGGCTTTTTTTGTTGCAGTTTCTGAGTTAGCTGCGAAAGATAGTCGTCACTTCTATGCCCTTGTGACGAAATACCAATTTTTCTCCTTTTTGTTTGAATATGAGCAGCGTTCTATCGCTTATGTCCGACGGTCTCTTGAATGTGATATTTATCACGAAAATAGACTAAAAATTGTTAATGGATACAGAGGAGGTGAGCTAGGAATAGGTAACTAACAAAAGCCAATGCATATTTCTTCCAAGTAATCACATCCATTAGAATTAATAATGCGAATCAAGTTTCTTAAAAGAACGTAACTATGACTGCTTCACGAATAATCCATGCATACTATTTCATTTAATATGCGAGATTAATTCTCGGTAATTATATTTATCAAGGAATAAATATTGTTAACAGCCACTTTTATGACGCCTTTGTTTACATATATATTTGTGTGATCGGTGTCCAATATTATTTTGAATGATTGGTACATATTAATTACACCACAACGAAGCTATTAATATATTCCATAAAGAACGATTTTGGTTCTTATAATATTAGAGAGACATGATTATGAATAAACTATATGTTGGTTCTGAAGTTGGTCAGTTACGCCGTGTCTTAATACATCGTCCACGACGTGCTCTCACTCACTTAACGCCTTCTAACTGCCATCAACTGTTGTTTGACGATGTACTAGCGGTAGAGAAGGCTGGCGAAGAGCATGATGTTTTTGCCAAAACACTAGAATCACAAGGTGTTGAGGTTTTACTTCTAACAAATTTACTTGCTGAAACTCTCGCTATTTCAGAAGCAAAAGATTGGCTGCTAAATATTCAGGTTTCAGATTTTCGTTATGGCAATACCTTTGCCAACGATGTGAGATGTTATTTGAGTGATATGCCAAACATCGAATTAGCTAAAGTACTTACTGGGGGCTTGTCATTTGGTGAAATGCCGCTTGAGTCTTCGTCAATGTTGCAATCTTTATATAAAGCTAACGATTTCATTATCGACCCGTTGCCAAATCACTTATTTACTCGTGATACATCATGCTGGGTTTATGGTGGTGTCTCTATCAACCCGATGGCGAAGGTCGCTCGTCAAAGGGAAACAAATCATTTACGTGCAATATATCGCTGGCATCCGACCTTTGCTGGACAAGACTTCATTAAATACTTTGGTGATGAGCAGCAATCGTATGATCACTCGACTATCGAAGGTGGAGATGTACTGGTCATAGGCAAAGGCTCTGTGTTGATCGGCATGTCTGAGCGTACCACGCCACAGGGTGTAGAGCATTTAGCATCGAGCTTATTTAAGAATAACCAAGCTAAGCAGGTTATTGCTTTAGAACTACCGAAAGATCGCTCATGCATGCACCTAGATACGGTTATGACACACATGCGTGAGGATACGTTCTCCATCTACCCTAATGTTATTCCTGATGACGTGAAATGTTGGAGTCTTACTGGTGATGAATCCGGTCGAGTAACGGCTACGCAGCAGAGTTCGTACATTACGACGATCGAAAAAGCGTTACAGGTCGACAAGTTAAATCTTATCACTACTGGAGGCGACAACTTCGAAGCTGAACGTGAACAATGGAATGATGCAAATAACGTCCTGACGGTCAAACCCGGTGTTGTTATTGGTTACGAACGCAATACCTATACCAACGAGAAGTACGATAAAGCCGGCATTACCGTACTACCAATCCCTGGTGATGAGCTTGGCCGCGGCCGCGGTGGTGCGCGTTGTATGAGCTGCCCAATTGAACGTGATGGTATTTAGTCACTTCGCTTTTCATTACCTGTATTGGATAAAAGATTATGAAGAAACAAACTATCGTTGTTGCTTTGGGTGGTAATGCCTTACTAAAGCGCGGAGAGCCACTCGAAGCAGAAGTACAACGCCACAATATTGAAATCGCGGTTAAAACCATATCGGAAATTGTCCTGCAATATAACGTCGTTTTGGTGCACGGAAATGGCCCTCAAGTCGGGCTATTGGCATTGCAAGGACTGGAATATAAGAAAGTGAGTCCTTACCCACTTGATGTATTGGGTAGCGAGACACAGGGCATGATTGGCTACATGTTGATGCAAGAGTTCAAGAATCAAATGCCCAGTAAGAATATCACCTGCATGTTGACCCAAATGACTGTGGATCCAGCCGATCCGGCATTCAAAGATCCTACCAAGTTTATTGGCCCTGTCTATGACAAGCAGGAGGCATGTGAACTGGCTGAGAAATATAATTGGACTGTGAAACCTGATGGTGATTATTTCCGCCGTGTGGTCCCAAGTCCATTACCAACTGGCATTGTTGAGCACGAAGCTATCACCTCCCTTATTGATGAGGGGCACCTTGTTATTTGCACTGGTGGGGGGGGTATTCCGGTCACGCATAAAGATGGCAAGCTGGTTGGAGTTGAGGCGGTGATTGATAAAGACATGTCGGCAGCTTTCCTTGCCAAACAACTTCACGCAGACCGATTACTGATATTAACTGATGCCGACGCCGTTTACCTAGATTGGGGTAAACCAACTCAACATGCGTTGAGAGCCACGACACCATCAGAACTGTCACGTTACCAGTTCGATGAAGGTTCAATGGGGCCTAAAATTGATGCCTCGTGTGAGTTTATTAATCAAGGTGGGCAAATGGTGGGGATCGGCGCGCTACAAGATGGTCTTCGCATTCTTGAAGGGACCGCAGGTACCACGATTTCAAAACACTAATTTTGTCGTCGAATACGTATTTAAATTAAAGCACGAGCGTGTCAGTAGCAGAGTGATGTCGTGACTGACACGCATAGATAGAAAAGGAACACAATATGGCTTTCAATCTTCGCAATCGCAACTTCCTTAAACTTCTAGATTTTACTCCTCGTGAGATTCAGCACTTGCTTGAGCTGTCCATTGAGCTAAAAAAAGCCAAGTACAACGGATACGAACAACCTCGTTTAATAGGCAAAAATATCGCGCTCATCTTTGAAAAAACATCGACCCGCACTCGTTGCGCTTTTGAGGTGGCGGCATTCGATCAAGGAGCACAAGTTTCTTATCTTGGGCCTACGGGATCGCAGATCGGCCATAAAGAATCAATGAAAGATACCGCTCGGGTACTTGGGCGTATGTACGACGGGATTGAGTATCGCGGCTATGGTCAATCTATCGTTGAAGAGCTTGGTGCTTATGCAGGTGTACCGGTTTGGAACGGCTTAACAGACGAATTCCACCCAACTCAAATTCTTGCAGACTTTATGACCATGATGGAGCATGCTCCAGGTCGTCCATTGCAAGATATTCGCTTTGCCTACTTAGGGGATGCTCGTAATAACATGGGCAATTCGTTAATGGTAGGCGCGGCAAAAATGGGTATGGAAATCCATTTAGTTGCGCCAAAACAGTTCTGGCCTGAAGAAGCACTTGTTGCGGAATGTCAATCCATTGCTAAACACACCGGAGCGAAAATTATACTCACGGAAGACGTACGTGAAGGTGTTCAAGGATGTGACTTCCTATATACAGACGTTTGGGTTTCTATGGGTGAAGCAAAAGAAGCCTGGGCTGAACGTATCAAGTTGATGCTGCCTTATCAGGTCAATATGGAAATGCTCAAAGCGACAGGCAATCCAAACGTGAAATTCATGCACTGCTTGCCTGCTTTTCATGGCGAAGATACGACGGTGGGTAAGTCTTTATCAGCAGAATATCCAATGTTAGCTGATGGCTGCGAAGTGACCGACGAAGTGATTGAATCCGAGCATTCTATTGTCTTTGATGAAGCGGAAAACCGTATGCACACGATTAAAGCGGTAATGGTCGCGACCTTAGGTAGCTAAAGGGCTAGCATATTGCATGAGAGGAACAGGAATGTCCTCTCATCTTAACTAAAGTAGCAATAAGTTGCTGTAACAATGCGATTGGATCGGGATTTTTCAGAACGATTAATTGTTACGTTATACCAGCGAAACAAATACAAGATCACGAACCCACTCATGGATGAGTTTCAATATTTTACAGGTGATAACATGTATGAAACTCCAACTTGTAACGACATGCTCGATGTCGATCAAAAACTGACAGATGTATGTAAGAAGCTTCTTCAGCAGCAGAGCTTTACTACACAGAATAAGCTCCGCGAAGCACTGGTAGACCTTGGTTATGATGGGATTAGTCAATCGACGGTCTCTCGTCTATTGACCAACCTGGGAGTAGTCAAAGTTCAAAATGCCTGCGGTAAAAAGGCGTATTGTCTAACGTCGGAGAACAGCCCTGTTCGTGTTGACTCTTCTATTTCGTCACAGATCGAGCTGATCACTAACAATCAGTCTCTCGTTGTCGTGAAAACTCACCCTGGAAGTGCCCAGCTTATTGCTCGCTTGATTGATATTGACCCGCACGCTGATATTTTGGCGACTATTGGTGGCAATGATACGATTCTAGTGATCCCGAAACAGGCTTCTGAAGTGAGTCGATGTGAGCGTGTCGTTAGAGCCAGGCTTGGTGCACTGTAGCCATATTGATACAACACGATAACTGTTGTACCCCAACAAAAAAGCAGCGATGTTGTTAATCGCTGCTTTTGCTAAATTTGCCTTAGTTATTCAATATCAATGATCATGGCTTGATAAGGCTTCAATACTAGCTCGTGTAGTGAGCTTGGTGCATCATCATAGTTATTTAGTACGACTTGTTTCACACCGTATTGGTAGGTTCTCTCTAAGGTACTATCAGTAAAGTTAGCAATGATAAGCAAAGATTTTTCGCCGCTCGAGCGAATATATGCGTAGACTTCACTGTCTTGTGGGTCGAGTAACGTATGATTGCCATAAACCACAACATCCCCATATTCTTCACCTTGGCGCAGTTGGATAAGCTGGCGATAATGATGATAAATGGAATCCTCGTCGTTAACCGCGTGTTCTGCATTGATCTCCACATAGTTTTCATTCACTGGGAGCCAAGGCGTGCCTGTAGTGAAACCTGCATGAGCTTTTGTATCCCACTGCACTGGGACACGGGCATGGTCACGAGAGAAGTAGTTTAAAAACTCAATGGCATCATCATTGGAAACGCCACGTTCAATCATTTTCTGGTAATGGAACTTCGCCATGAGGTCATTAAACTCTTCGATGTTATTGAAGTGCTTATTGGTCATGCCGATTTCTTCACCTTGATAAATATACGGGGTGCCGCTCATCATATGTAAAACCGTGCCGAGCATTTTTGCACTGATGATGCGATATTCAGGAGAGTCAGAGCCATAACGCGATACAGTACGAGGTTGGTCGTGATTACTCCAATACACACTATTCCAACCTTTCTGGTATAAGTCTTCCTGCCAGCGCGACATGATTTCTTTGTACTGAACTAAGTTAAAATCTTTTTTCACTGCATTGTGTTCTTCGCGGTCGATGCTGACATGTTCGAATTGGAAGATCATACTAATTTCATTGCGATCAGGGTGAGAGTAGTAACGGCCATCCAGTGTTGTGGTGAAGGGAGTTTCGCCTACGGTGAGCACATCGTAATGCTTCAGAACTTTATCGTGCATTTCACGCAGATATTGGTGCACAAGTAGGTTATTTGACCAATGCTCCCAACCAGCGACTCCAGCGTCAAAAATGGTTGCATCTGGATAGTCTGACGGTTTGCCGATCATATTAATGACGTCCATTCGGAAACCACCTAAGCCCTTTTTCAGCCAAAAGTGCATCATGTCGTAGACTGCTTCACGTACCTCTGGATTTGCCCAGTTTAGGTCAGGTTGTTTATTGCTAAACAGGTGCAGATAGTATTGGCCGGTCGCTTCATCAAGTGTCCACGCTTTAGGCTTGAAGAAAGATTCCCAATTATTGGGTTCACTGCCATCTTCTTTGGGATCTTTCCAAATATACCAATCGCGTTTTGGATTATCCTTACTGCTTTTGGATTCGATAAACCAAGGGTGTTCATCTGAGGTGTGGTTTACCACGAGATCCATGACAATTTTGATACCGCGTTTATCCGCTTCGAATAGCAGCTTTTCCATATCGGACATGGTGCCAAATTCTGGTGCAATTTCACGATAGCCAGAAATATCATAGCCGTTGTCATCCATCGGAGATTTATACACAGGACTGAGCCAAATGACGTTCGCGCCAAGGGCTTTGATGTAATCCAATTTTTCTATAATACCTGGGATATCACCAATGCCATCTCCGTTAGAGTCGTTGAAACTTCTTGGATAGATTTGATAAACGACAGCGTCATGCCACCAACGCTTTTCCAGTTGTTCCGTACTCATGGATCAATTCTCCTTAGCAAGTGAGGTAATGTCTAACTGCTGGTACGAATAATAAGCTCCGTATCCAGTTGGATAGATTCGTAGGGTAGTTGGCCGAGCGCCATCTTTGCAGCGATTCGGCCTTTATTCTCAATAGGCTGCTGAATAGTCGTTAAGCCGGCCTCTGCAGCTTTGGGTATTCCGTCAAAGCCAACAATTCGAATATCGATGTTGATTTCTCTAGCCACTTCCAGAGCGGCCAAAGCGATTTTATCGCTCATACAAAGCAGTACATCCACGCGCTTAGGGGCCGTTAGTGTGCCACGCAACATGGTTTTTAACGTTGTTTCGTCAAGATCGTGAATTTGCCAGACATTTTCGAATGACAACGGTATGCCGTTTTCCTCGAGAGCTTTTTTGTAACCTTCAAAACGACAACGAGAAACGGATTCTTCGCTGGTATAAAGATTGTCGAGGTTGGCAAGCGATAACGATGTTGATGGCTCAAGACGCAGCCCCAAGATAAGCACATTGTCGTCGGATGAATGAATGGCATGCATGGCTATGTCGTAGCTTGCTTTGCGGTTGTCGACATTGATGGATGGAATGTCAGGCAAGGCGAAATCGACTGCCACGACAGGCTTATGCTGGCGTAGTATCAGGTTGATTATGCTTGAGTCCACAGGTTTACCATAAACTATGAAACTATCGGGGATAGTTTCAACCTGCGTATTCTGATAGTTGTCACTGCTTGATGGCAGCAACAGCATGTTGACATGAGACTCGTCTAAAGTCTTTGATATTCCAGCTAAAAATTGAGTAGCTACTGGGTCGGTAAAGTTATAGGCGAGGTTGTCTGCGAGCAAAACTCCGATTACGCCGGTCTTTCCGGTGCGTAAGCTTCGTGCAGTGATACTTGGGCCTGTGTAACCGAGTTTTTCACATTCAAGCAGAATGTTCTCTCTCAGCGCCTTCGAAAGTTGGTTTGGACGGTTGAAAGCGTTTGATACGGTAGCCGTTGATACACCTAGGTGAGCGGCGACGGTTTTCAATGTAGGTTTCTTCCGTTCCATATCAGTCATTGTCCATATTTATATTATCTGCGATCTAGAATAGCGAAATTTATCAGTTGAGTCTAAATCGATTAAGAAGGAATGCGAAATTAAAATTTCATAGCCATTATAATTTGTTTGATGCTTGTCACTTAATTGTAATCAAGGTATTTCAAAACATGATCAAAGGCACAAGATTTGGCAAGAAAGTGGTCGAATTGTCAATAAGGTTTTATGGTATTCATTAACGGCTTAACCGATTAAGTAATTAAGTAAGAAGTTAAGTCGAGGACATAAGAACTGACTATAAAAACGAAACAAAGTATCTGAATACATGGAGTCTTACTGATGAAAACCTCTCTACTTGCTAGCGCAGTAGCTCTTGCTGTTTCTGCATCCTCCGCATTCGCCGCTGATTTAAAATTCGCACCTGGCGAAGACGCACGCTTTAACTGGCAAAGCTACGAAGAGCTGAAAAATATGGATCTGAAAGGTGAAACGGTCACCATTTTTGGTCCTTGGTTAACAGAAGATAAAGAGCTTGTTGAAAGTGTCATTGCGTATTTTGAAGAGGCAACTGGTGCCGATGTGAAATATTCAGGCTCTGACTCATTTGAACAGCAAATTGCGATTGATGTGCAAGCAGGTAGTGCACCTAACATTGCGATTTTCCCGCAGCCTGGTTTAGCGGCAGACTTAGCCTCTAAAGGTTTCCTAACTCCACTTGACCCTAAAATGGGTGATTGGATCAATGACAACTACGCCGCTGGTTCTTCATGGGTTGACCTAGGCACATTTGCTGGTAAAGACGGTAAAGATCATCTGTATGGTTTCTTCTATAAAGTCGATTTGAAGTCACTAGTATGGTATGTGCCTGAAAACTTCGAAGATGCCGGTTATGAAGTACCTCAATCAATGGAAGAGCTAAAAGCACTGACTGAACAGATTGTTGAAGATGGCGAAACACCATGGTGTGTTGGGTTAGGTTCTGGTGGTGCAACGGGCTGGCCTGCAACGGACTGGGTGGAAGATATGATGCTTCGTACTCAATCGCCAGCTGATTACGATAAGTGGACTACAAACGAACTCAAGTTCAATGATGAGAAAGTTGTTGGTGCTATTGAAGAGTTTGGATGGTTTGTACGTAACGATAAGTTCGTCGACGGCGGTGCACGTGCAGTAGCTGCAACGGACTTCCGTGATTCACCAAAAGGTTTGTTTACATCGCCAGCTAAGTGTTACATGCACCGTCAGGCATCATTCATTCCAAGCTTCTTCCCAGAAGGTACAGAGCTAGGTGCTGACGTTGATTTCTTCTACTTCCCAGCGTATGAATCAAAAGACTTAGGTAAGCCAGTACTTGGCGCAGGTACTATGTGGAGTATTACCAAAGATTCTAAAGCCGCACGCGCATTTATGGAGTTCTTACAGTCACCAATCGCACATGAAATCTGGATGGCTCAATCGGGCTTCCTGACTCCGCATAAAGGTGCCAACGTTAATGCTTATGGCAACGACACTCTGAAGAAACAAGGTGAAATCTTGTTGGATGCGACGACGTTCCGTTTCGATGGTTCAGACTTGATGCCAGGTAAGATCGGTGCCGGCGCATTCTGGACAGGTATGGTCGACTACAGTGGCGGCAAACCTGCGAAAGAGGTCGCTGATGACATCCAAAAAACTTGGGATGCACTTAAGTAACCAAGGAAGTAAGTAACTTGGCGAAGTAACGCGATGCCGGTAGACGTAATTTCATTGGGTCGTCTATCGGCTTTCGCAATCTTGATATTCGTTAAGTCTCTCTATAAAGCGAGGTAATGATGGAACAGCTTTATTCCTCTTTATTTATCATGGCACTAGGCGTCGCTGGATGTGTGGTCTACTTCGTAGGCAGCAACTGGCTTCTCACTATCCTATTTCCTACCAGAAATGTCTCAAACCAAAAGATGGCACAAAACCTTAGACGAGCGGCAGCGATTCGTCCTTGGTTATTCCTTGGGCCTGCCTTGGCGTTTTTAGGCCTCTATCTTGTCTATCCAGTATTTGAGTCATTCTATCTGTCAATGCACGACAGAAATGCTGACAAATTTGTAGGATTAGGAAATTACATTTGGCTCTTCAACGATCCTGAGTTTAGAGAGTCACTATTTAACAATCTATTGTGGTTATTGGTTGTGCCTGCCGCCTCCACATTTTTTGGCTTGGTTATCGCAGCACTGACTGACAAAGTGAGCTGGGGGAATATTGCTAAGAGTTTAATCTTTATGCCAATGGCTATTTCATTCATTGGTGCATCGATCATTTGGAAGTTTGTCTACGACTACCGTGCGCCGGGGTCGGAGCAGATAGGTATTTTGAATGCCGTGGTTGAGTTCTTTGGAGGTACTGCACAGGCTTGGATAACCATCCCGTTTTGGAATAACTTCTTTTTGATGGTCATTCTTATTTGGATTCAAACCGGCTTTGCAATGGTTATTTTGTCTGCGGCTCTGCGCGGTATTCCAGAAGAAACGGTGGAAGCGGCGGTACTGGATGGAGCCAATGGAGTACAAATATTCTTTAAAATTCTCATTCCACAGATATGGGGAACGATTGCAGTAGTGTGGACCACAATCACCATTCTGGTTCTGAAGGTCTTCGATATCGTGTTAGCGATGACGAACGGCCAGTGGAGTACTCAGGTTCTGGCAAATATGATGTTTGACTGGATGTTCCGTGGTGGCGGTGACTTTGGCCGTGGCGCAGCGATTGCGGTCGTGATCATGGTGGCGGTAATTCCTGTCATGGTATGGAACATGCGCCAAGCTAGCGCTCAAATGGAGGGGCGATAATGACTGAAAAAGCCCAAACAGCGCCAAGTCTTGAAGAGAGTAACGCACGCTTTAGCTTAAGCAAATTACGACGTTCGCCACTGACTATTTTGGTTCACGCTTCGGTGTTGCTGATTGTGATTCTATGGACTCTACCTACAGCAGGTCTTTTTATCTCATCGTTTAGGGACAAAGATCAGCTTGCTTTATCAGGCTGGTGGACGTCATTAACCGCTTCCGAACAGAACCTTGTGGGTCGTACCGGGGCGCCTGACACCCAAGTTCAGGAAGGTGACGTTTATGTACTCAAGGGGCAACTACTTGTCGATGGTAAGCCTGCTGAAGTCCATGCCTTTGGTTTCTCTTCTCGCGAACCGACAAAATTCGTCCCTGGTGATGTTGCTGAAATGAGAAAGGGTGGAACGCTAACGGTAACGGAAGATGGCCACTACAAAATGACAGCACTCGAACCGTTCAAAGGCAAACGAGGGAAACGAATTTTCTTTACCGCTGTGGTGCCACCGAAGTTTGGTTTAGACAACTATCGTGAAGTACTTACGGCAGAAGGTATTGGTCGTTCGTTTATTAATTCTTTGACCGTTACTATTCCCGCAACAATCATCCCAATTCTTATTGCGGCGTACGCGGCTTATGCGTTGTCTTGGATGAGAATGCCGGGTAGAAACCTACTTATTGCAGTTGTGGTTGGTTTGTTGGTTGTACCGCTGCAAATGTCTTTGATTCCTCTTTTAAGACTTTATAACGACATTGGGGCTTTCTTTGGTGTCGGGGCTAAAACCTATTTGGGAATATGGTTAGCGCATACTGGGTTTGGATTGCCATTGGCGATTTATTTGCTGCGAAACTACATCTCCAGTTTGCCTAGAGAGATTATCGAGTCGGCGAAAGTGGACGGTGCGACTGACTTCGAAATATTCATGAGAATCGTTCTGCCACTGTCGTTCCCAGCACTAGCATCATTCGGGATATTCCAGTTCTTATGGGTATGGAATGACCTTCTTGTTGCAACAGTATTCTTGGGCACTGGTGAAGAGCACATGGTACTCACAGCACGATTACGTGAACTATTAGGCTCTCGTGGTGGTAACTGGGAGATTTTGACAGCGTCTGCATTTGTTTCGATTGCTGTGCCTTTGGGCGTGTTCTTTACGCTGCAACGTTATCTAGTTCGTGGCCTACTTTCTGGTTCTGTTAAGTAAGCAGTTCCTGATTCAACGATGAGAAGAAAGAAATGACAGGATTATCTCTAACAAACGTTAAAAAATCATACGGTGAAACTCAGGTACTGCACGGCATCGATCTGGACATCGACCAAGGCGAATTCATCGTATTCGTTGGGCCTTCAGGTTGCGGTAAGTCTACTCTGCTTCGAATGATTGCGGGCCTTGAGGACATCACTTCAGGTGAGCTTTGTATTGAAGGGGCTCGAGTGAATGAGTTGCCAGCCGCGATGCGGGGCATTGCCATGGTATTCCAGACTTATGCTCTCTATCCGCATATGACTGTATACGACAATATGGCTTTTGCGATGCGCATAGCGAAGGAGCCGAAAGACGCTATACATGAGCGCGTTATGGAAGCTGCTCGTATGTTGCAACTTGAACCGTATCTTGATCGTCTGCCTAAGGCGCTCTCCGGTGGTCAGCGACAAAGGGTGGCGATTGGTCGAGCGATTGTTCGCCAACCTAAGGTGTTCTTATTCGATGAACCGCTTTCCAATTTAGATGCAGCGTTACGTGTTCAAACGCGAATCGAAATTGCCAACTTGAAGGAAGAGTTAACGGAGACCACGATGATTTACGTGACTCATGATCAAGTAGAAGCAATGACGCTCGCTGACAGAATCGTTGTCTTATCAGCAGGTAAGATTGAGCAAGTAGGCACGCCACTTGAGCTTTATACCAATCCGGCGAATGTGTTTGTTGCTCAGTTTATTGGCTCTCCGGCGATGAACATTAGTAAAGCGCGTATGGAGAAGGCAGGTGAGCACTCCTTGGTTACTGCAGAGAGTGGCCACAACGTAGAAATACCAATTGCAGCAGCACAAGAGCTCAATGGCTGTACGTTACAATTGGGAATCAGACCGGAAGACTTTTTAGTCGCTGAAGAGTCCGATGCACTTATGTCTGGGAAAGTGTTATTTGTCGAATCCTTGGGTGAAGTGACTCTCCTACATATTAATGTTGAAGGACATGATGAAACGGTCGTGGCAAAGTTACCAGGTATCCTTGATTTCCACAAAGGTGAAACCATTCACTTAAAAGCGCAACCAGAGAAAATTCACTTATTTAATGAAGAGGGTATTTCTTTGAAATATCTTTAAATAGAGGTTGTTAGCAATTATTCAAAGAGCTCCTTTCAGGGGCTCTTTAACTTTTAAGAGGTGAACCTAAACCGTTTCTTAAAGCAAATTGAATGAGCTCCGCCTTGCTATCCAAACCAAGACCAATCTGCATACGGTACTTGTGTGATTCAATGGTCCTTGGGCTTAGATGAAGCAATTCTCCACATTCTTTAGCGGATTTACCTTGAGCAAGTAACGATAAGATGGTCGTTTGCTTTAGTGTCAGTTTAATGAGTCGTTCATTGTCGGACTCTTGAGCAATACTGCCAGCATTGCCATGTAAACTTAAACGTAAATCAGCATGCTGCCAATAACACAACCACATTTCGGCGACCATTTTTATCTGTCGAGCTAGAGTCTCTGTGAACTCATCATAACCTCGTTCAAAGTTGGTTAACGATATTGCTCCCCACGGTTTGGCAAAGAAACATAGGGGAATAATGGCGTGCCAACGTCCGCCTTGACGAAAAATACGTTTTAAAACGTATTGACTGGATGTCGCTAATTCTACTTCATCAAATACTCGATAAAGTGATTTCGTTTTGAGCAAGCGCAAGTAGTGTAAATGACTATCATCATCCGACAGATAATCGAACTTATGCAGAGGGGGAATAGTTTCACGAGCACTGGAGAGAGTTTTTTGATCTCGGAGTAGTATTGGAGAGTTTGGATAAACCGTTAGTCTATCCAAACCATAAAACTCAAGTAGTTCTGAGGCGCAGGCATTCCATGTGCCAACAAATTGCTCGATTTCTCCAGCATGCAGTTTTTGGGACTGAGATAAAATCAAAGACTCAAAATTCATTTTCGACATAAAGACTTATTAGCTTTTCAACATACACTAAAAATAATTATAGGCACGTAGATGAAATTAGTGATCGTAACTTTGTTCTAAACAGAAAACTTCTTGAATCGTTTTTGTATTAGCTTGTACAGCGCGCTGAATAATCTCTTCATTTTCATAGCTTACTTGATTGAATGACCCATTCAGTAGACTGAATAGTGACTCAATATCAATCATCTGTTTATAGCTTCTGGTTTTCAGGTAATACAGACGGCGATATCGGGATAGTACACCAAGTATTGTCTTAAGCAGTTGGTGGGAAATAGTCTTTGATTTTTCTTCAGTGAGAGTCAGCAGAAATCGCTGATAAAGTTGCTCTATTCTATCGATATGGTTGAGTGTTAATGGTGATTCTAATAATGCGTGAGATAACTCAGTAACCAAGGTCTTCGCTTTTTTCAGCTGTGCAGGTGCTAGGGGGTATTCTCGTTGAGATAAAAGCTGTGACAAGATGAAGTTTGCAGTGGAAGTGGATTCGATGAACTCTTTCCATGTTAGGTTTGAAACAAAACCTCCCAAATGCGTTTTATATTCGACGAAACCTTCGCTACTTAATGCAATTATGGCTTCTCGCATTGGAGAAAGGCCTACATCATAAAGTTCTGCTAATTCGTTTACTCTGAGTTTTTGACCGGGTGGAAATTGATAATTAATGATATCGGATTTTAAGCGAAGTTTGGCTCGCTCTTTTGCTAGTGACATTCAGTACTCCTTAACCTGAACTACTTTGTAACTAATAATTGCCCGACTGAGTACCGTAAAACTACTGCATTATCGTTGAAAAACGATTAGTTATATAAGTGAGGTGTATGGTGGTCGATTAACCACTCCATCAGTTGAATGTTTACTCGAAATTTAGACTACTAGTTAATCGCCATATTCGACGTGCTACTGAGGTTTTGAAATCTTCTTTACGCCGTAAGGGAGTTCAGAGAACAGCTTTGGAACTGTGACTGTGCTTGGTCCCTCTTTGGGCGGTTGCCAATCGAGCAGCATAATAGCAAGGACATTTCGATGTTCCCCATAAGCAAAATCAAAGTCGCCGGAAACTGATGGGATCATGCCTTTATCTTTGTCGATGGCTTTTTGTATCGCCACTCTTGTTTTCGCTACAACAGGATCTTCATCTAACCCAGCAAGCAAGAAACTTAACCCGACTTCTGCTACGACGTCTTCTTTAGTATGCAAAATGATGTCATCGATGTTTTTTCTAAAGTAGTCGAAGATCCACTGGTGCTCTTTTTCGTCGACCAATCGTTGGTAATAACCCGAGTCTGCGAGGATAATATGCGTCATGCCGTAAAGTTTATTACCGAATTGCTGATTGCTTAATCGGTAGTCCTCACCATCAGGGTAAGTTTTTCTAAATGCAGCGATAAATTCATCAACAAGATCTTGTTCACCGATTTGCTTCAGCCAATAGGCTTGATTTGCTAGTTGAGCAGCCCAAGCTGTAATCATTTCTGGGTCAGTTAATACAGTTTCAAAATCGTATTGCTGTAAAATCGACCTTAGTTTTTTATCGTCTTTATGAACTACACCGTATTCATTCAGTCGTGCCAAATAGCGCAACAAGTCCAGTCCCATATAGAAATATTCAGGTTGCTCTTTAGTTGCTTCGTAGCGACGTTGGCTGCGTTCATCTTTGCCTTTTTTATAGTCGTTAAGTCTTTGCAGAGAATACGCTCGAATGGCTTTAGGCGTGGTTACATCAGCTGCAATTTCATTCACTCTAGAAGTTACGTTGGCAAGATCACCTAAAACGACAGCATTGTATCTAGGGTCTTGTGTTTGCCTATACATACGCAGTCCGAAGTGACCTTGTTTGTAGGCAGACAGAGTAAATAATTGTGACTCGTAGGTGTCTTTAACCACGTTTGCTGACGCCTGAAAATGTTGCTTGGTTGGTGGGGTATCAAGAGTGATGATACTAGCACCGGTTAGCAAAAATACGCTAACAATTATTGCAACGATCGCCTTGTTCATTTTCATAACGTGCAGCCTAAATGGTAAGTGAAAGGTGGATTGTAAAAAGTTATTAATAAACGTGTGTGATTTTGAGGTTAATTTTTATTCAGAATATTTATGAACACTTGATTTTAGATCCCTCACTTTTTCATTTAGCTTGGTTGTAGAAGCGCATAATTTGAAATCGAATTGTTTCTTCCTAGTCTATGTTATGCAGAGGCAGGGAGGCGGCGCTTCTGTCTAATTCTAGTACAGAAGGAGTGACAAAATGAGAACATTATTAGTGACACTTAGCTTGATTTTTGCATCATTCTCAAGCTTTGCTGAAAATGGTGGTGCGCCAGGTACCATCTGTCAGATGGAGTCAGGACAAGTGATTACGACTCATCTGGAGCGTTGTCCTAAAAACACAACCAAACTCTGATCATATGTATGATTGAGAAGCTAACACGAACCAGCGATATATCGCTGGTTCGTTTGGTCTTATAGGGGGAGGACGGGTTATACGGTAAAACGGGATACCAGTTGCTCTAACTGCGTTGCGCGTTGATTTAGATTGTCACTCCCGCTCTTATTTAGACCTGCAAGTTGTGCGGATTCACCACTTTGGTCTGAAATCACCACGATACGTTGAGCTATATCTTTACCGACAATCGCTTGTTCCTCCGTTGCCGTTGCAATTAGCGCGTTCATATCGTGAATATTAGCGATGGCTCGTTGTATTTCTTCAATGGCGGTAGCGGCATCATTGGTTTGACGTACCGTTTCATCTCCTCTAGTTCGGCTGGAGTCCATCGCTCTGACGGCTTCATCGGAAGCGCTTTTGAGTTGCTCGATCATCTGATGGATTTCGCCTGTGCTGTCTTGTGTGCGGCTAGCTAACTGTCGAACTTCATCCGCTACGACGGCGAAACCTCGTCCTTGTTCACCCGCTCGAGCTGCTTCAATGGCTGCATTTAATGCCAGTAAATTAGTTTGTTCGGCAATATCTTGAATAACGGTCAAAGAGGTAGAGATGTTTTTGACATCTTCTTCTAACTTACTGATAACTGAACTTGCCTGAAGGACTTCATCAGCTAGAGCTTGTACAGACGTTGCAGCTGTATTCACCGTTTGTTGGGCGTCTCGGGCATTTTCGTCTGCTTGCTGTGCTGATGTTGCAGCGCTAGTGGCGTTAGATGAAATTTCAGAGGATGTTGTCGTCATTTCAGTCATAGCTGTGGCTACTTGTTCGGTCTCTTCTCGCTGATTGGTAGCAAGGCTATCCACCTGCATTGCTCTTCTTTTCATCGCGCGAGTTTCTTCCACAACAATATGGCTGGTCTCCGAGACGTTGGTAATGATCTCCTGGAGACTGCTCACAAACGCATTGAAGTTCTCTCCAAGACGTTTAAATTCAGGTGCATCGAAGCTCTCCATTCTTGCAGTCAAGTCGGCATCGCCTGTCGCAAACGTTTTTAGCGAAGCATCGAATTTATCAAGTGGCTTCATAATGCTTCGGTTGATGAAGGTAGCCATACCAAATACCACAACCAGTGTCAGTCCAGATAATAAAATGATAGTGATAATTTTCGCATTAAGCGCTTCTGTTGCTTGCTGCTCCATAGCAGAAATAGTGGTGTCTATGTCGTCTATGTAAAAACCAGTACCGAGTATCAAATCCCACTCAGGTATATATATCGAGTAGCTTAATTTAGCTTCAGGATTGGTTTGTCCTGGTTTAGGGAAATAGTAGGTAGTAAATGCATTAGATTTGGCGTTATTAATAAGATCTTTAATAAACAAGTTGCCTTTGCTGTCTTTAGCATCGATAAAGTTTTGGCCTAGACCTGAACCATTTTTACCTACAAGCAGACGATTTCCTTTCGAGTCATAGCCAAATAGATAGCCATTTTCTCCATATTCAAGATTTTTAAGTAGCTGAAGCACCTCTTCTCTCTGGCTTTTTTTCTCAATTAGAGGGAGAAGTGAGGACTTAGCAAGTTGTAAGTAGTTGCGCAGTTCTTGTTTCTTATTAACCAGCAAGCTTTCTCGGGTATCATCAAATTGTTGTTGGTTGAGTTCAGAAACCTTTGAGTAAGTGACTCCTAAAATTCCTAATGTAACGAGTAGTAAAGGAAGTATCGTTAAGACATACAACCGCTTTCGAATAGACAAATTCATAACATTCGTATCCTAATTATTATAATAAATACGCAATTATTGAGTTGCGTATCAATAACAAAGCAAGTGGTGTGCCTAAAATTTATTCAGGGAATGGTGTTTGGAAAATAGTTCTTCTACCTGAATGGTTTATAAAGGTTGTGCCCTCAAGTCAGCTAATTTGAAGAAGTGCTTGTCAAATTTTCTATAACGGCTTTTGTTCCGTAACCGGAGAACGATTGCCGCTGAAATTACCGATTATATGATTCAGCGGATAAATCTTGCCATTTAACATATTGATGTGGTTTATCTATTTGAAAAATAAAGATAAAAATCAGTTTGCGAGTTGATTTCTTCGACTAAGCTATAAATGACGAAGTAAAGGAAATCGTCATTTTTGAACGTAATGACATGGAGAATAATATGAAAGCAGTCTTTATTTTTATGCTAGGCGTTATGTGTTCGTTCGCTTCTATAGCTGAGGAAGGAGGCGCACCGGGTAATATTTGTCTAACGGAAGCGGGTTTAGTTGTCACTACTCACCTCGATACCTGTCCGAAAACGATGACGAAGCTTTAATAACTTGAGGCAAAGTGTTGAACCAGCATTTATGCTGGTTCGTGTTTTTTGAGAACCAAGTTTTGAGTGCACTATAAATCGTTTTCTAGTCGCTTCCCTAAATAGCGTAGACAGCTCTCTGGGCTAGATAAAACGGGAATGTTAAATTGGCAGTAATCTACTGCATACGCCATTGATGCTTGTGCCAACAAAACAGCGTTATAGTTTTCTGAAGATTTCTTGATGTGTTTATCAATAGTATTGATGATACTTGTGTTGAATTTATCCATAGAGTCACTGACATAATGGCTCCACGCTTCGGGAATAAATAAGAACTCAAACTGAGATTGCGGGTTCGTGCTTTCTAACAATGACCGAGTTGGAACAATGGTGCTTTCAAGAGTAACGGCGACAAGTACTCTTTTGTAATTAATAGTTTGCTCTGCCATCGGTCGATCGACTCGAAAAACGCGGTTATCAGGATAAGCATCTGCAATTGGGCCTAGGGTTGAACAAGTGCAAACAATAAAGTCATAGCCTTGAGTAAGCCGCTGGCTTAAATAATCTTGAATCTGTTTGACGATAGAAGGAGTTGGCCCTGTTTTGCGTATCTCGTTTAGAAACGATTCTTGGACATCGTGGGATAGCTCGTGTTTAGGGAGCGATGTTGTGGCTAGAGGTTTAAAGAGGGTGATGTTGCTCGATAAAGTGTGCAGGAACAAAATCTTCATAAAAATCCTTTTCGTTACTGCTTGGGAGGCTCCTTCTGGAGCCTCAACAATACAGATTAATTATTCACCAATGCAACCGCTTCACGAGTAAGTAGAGCAAGTTCGTCCCATTCGCCAGCTTCGATAAGCTTTTTATCAACCATCCATGTTCCACCGCAAGCAAGTACACGAGGGATCGCTAGATAGTCTTTGATGTTCTTAGGGTTGATTCCACCTGTAGGCATTAAGCAAATATCACCGTAGGGTGCTAACAGTGACTTCACCATATTAACGCCACCAGATGCCTCCGCAGGGAAGAATTTTAAAGTAGTGAGCCCCATTTCCAACGCCGCTTCAACCGTACTTGGGTTATTGACTCCGGGTACAATGTCAATCTCAAGCTCTTGGCACGCTTTAACGGTATTTGGGTTGAATCCAGGTGAAACAATAAATGTCGCTCCCGCTTCTTTTGCTGCAATCACTTGCTCGCGATTTAAAACCGTACCAGCTCCAATCAACATATCTGGTTGCGCTTCTCTTAGCAAACGAATCGCTTCGACCGCGGCTTCAGAGCGGAAAGTGATCTCAGCGGCAGGTAGGCCGTTTTCAGCCAGTACTTTGCCTAAAGGGATAATATCTTCCGCTTTGTCGATAGCGATAACAGGGATGACTTTAAGCGCCTGTAGTTGTTCGTTGATAGTCGACATGTAAATTCCTTAATGTTTTTGGGTCACGACATCAGTCGCAGTCTTGGGGATTATTGCCCCTTTATGTTGAATTACGATTCCAGCAAGGCGATTGCCTCTCTGACAAGATTGCCTTAATGATCCTCCAGCGAGGTAGCAGGATAGGAAGCCACCGTTAAAGGAGTCTCCAGCAGAAGTGGTGTCCACTACCTTCTCAACAACTTGTGTTGGAATGTGTTGACTACTAGTGGCAAATTCTTCGGAAATGAAACAACCTTGAGAGCCTAGTTTTACCACCACATGTCTTACGCCTTCAGCGTGAAGTCGTTGCACAGTATCTTGTGGTGTAGTGTCTCCCCAAATTAGCTGTTCGTCATCGAACGTAACCAGTGCGAGGTCAGTGAGTTGATACATTTGCTGATAGGTTGATTTTACGGTTTTCAGCTCATCTATCGGCCACAAACTCGCACGATAGTTACTATCAAAACTGACTTCTACGCCTTGTTTTTTCAGCTCTTGAAGAAGTTGGAACATGAGTATTCGGTCTTCCTCAGGTAAAATCGCAAGACTAATCCCACTCAGGAAAACCATGTTGACCTGCTTAAGTGAAGCTTTGACGGCCTCAAAACCAGATTGCTGAAAAAGGTAGCGAGCAGCAGATTGATTTCGCCAATATAGAAACGTTCGTTCACCTTGTTCATCTAACTGGATCAGATAAAGCCCAGGTGTACGTTGTTGATCTCGAAGAACCAATGAGGTGTCAACTCCTTCTTTGTGCCAGCGAGACAGCATGCCGACACTAATGGGGTCAATGCCTAGGGCTGAGACATAGGACGTTTTAATTAATGTAGGGTCCGGGTTTAAGGCGCAGGCACGGCTAAGATAAACTGCGGCGTTGAGGGTATCGCCACCGAATGTTTGATGCATCTCGCCAAATGGTTTGCCATTTAACTCGATCATACATTCTCCGATAATCGCAATGTGTTTCATCATGATTTCTCCGGTGGTTAGATGTTGGTAAAGTAACGCTTAGCGTTATTGAAACAGATATCTTCGACCATAGGGCCAAGTAGCATCATGTCATTAGGTACTTCTCCATCTTCCGCCCATTTTCCGACAACGTTGCACAGTATTCTTCGGAAATATTCGTGGCGCGTATAAGAGAGGAAGCTGCGAGAGTCGGTTAACATACCAACAAACTGACTCAGTAGTCCTAGTTGAGACAACTGTTCTATTTGTCGTTGCATGCCATCTTTTTGGTCGTTAAACCACCAACCAGAGCCAAATTGAACTTTGCCCGCAATGCCGCCACCTTGGAAGTTTCCAATCATCGTTGCCATCATTTCGTTATCACGAGGGTTTAGGCAGTAAAGAATGGTTTTAGGTAGTTCATTACTTTGATCCATTTCATCAAGAAGATGAGCTAATTCGAATGCAAAGGTACGGTCACTGATGGAGTCAAAGCCGGCATCTGCACCAAGCAATTTGAACATGCGTGTATTATTGTTTCGCTGTGCGCCAATGTGCAGTTGCATTACCCAACCTAGCTTGGCGTAGCGTTTACCTAACCAGACTTGGACCGCAGTAGAGAATTGTGCGCACTCTTCTTCTGTAAGTTTTTCTCCGCTTAAGCGGCGATTCATCAAGTGGTCTAATGCTTGCTCTGATGGAACTTGTGCGTAACGAACGATTTCAATGCCATGATCGGCTGCACGACAGCCGTGAGCATCGAAGTGAGAAAGACGTCGATCAAGTGCGTCAAGCAGGGTTGCGAAACTGTTAATCTCAACATCTGCTGCGCGGCCTAATAACGTCATATAGTCTGCAAAACCATCCAACTCAATTTTGAAGGCTTTATCAGGACGCCAACTAGGTAGTACTTCAATATCGAAACTTTCATCATCAGCAATCGCTTTATGATGTTCAAGCGTATCGACTGGGTCATCAGTTGTCCCGGCCATGACAACATTCATTTGCTTCATAATACCGCGTGCTGAAAACTCAGGCGTTTGTAGCAGCTCGTTACAATGGTTCCAAATGGTGTCAGCCGTCTCGGGACTAAGTCGCTTCCCTGTAATACCAAATGGTCGACGCAACTCTAAATGCGTCCAGTGATAGAGCGGGTTACCTAACGTCATAGGCACTGTCTTTGCCCACGCTTGAAATTTGTCGTAATCAGAGGCAGAACCTGTGATCAATTGCTCTTGAATACCAGCTGAGCGCATACCGCGCCATTTGTAGTGGTCGCCTTCAAGCCAAATTTGACCGAGGTTATCGAACTTACGATTGCTTGCAACTTCGGCTGGATTTAAGTGGCAGTGATAATCATAAATCGGCTGTTCAGCCGCGTATTCATGATATAGGCGACGAGCCGTCTCGTTACTTAGTAAAAAATCTTCGCAGAGAAAGTCTTTCATCACTTAGGTCCTTAACGAAGCTTTAGAGTGCAGCAACAGTTGCTTTAGCACCATGATCGATAAGTGATTGGTAGGCGCTTGAAACTGCATCAATCACAATTGGGTTCTGACCAATCTCTCTTGGAAAAATCGCTTCGATACCAAGTAATGCTGGGACGACATTGACGTTTAGACCGTGCTGGTCGCAGACACTTCGAAGCATTGTTGCCATTGGGTCGCGAACGTCGATTTCGTTACCTTGCTCATCAATACCCGACACATAGCGCATCCAGCCAGCGATACCTGCGGCAAGCCATTTAAATTCAGAACCTTGGTCTAGATGGAATTTTAGACTTCCCCCCATACGTTGAGGGATCTTTTGGCTACCGTCCATCGCGATCTGCCAAGTCTTGTGTTTTAAGCTAGGGTTAGTGAAACGATCAATGAGCAGCTTGGCGTAAGCTTCTAAATCTGTCCCTTCGGGCATCTTAAGCGATGGGGCTTGCGCTAACATCATCATATCGAAAGCGGCTTTGCGATAACCGGCATCTGTCATCGTGTCTGAGATATGAGCGTAACCCCCGAGGTAACCTAGGTAAGCTAAGAATGAGTGACTACCGTTTAGCATTCTGAGCTTCATCTCTTCATAAGGTACAACGTCCGCGACAAACTCTGCACCAGCAATGTTCCAATCTGGACGGCCAGCTACGAAGTTGTCTTCGATTACCCACTGGCGGAAAGGTTCACAAGCAATACCACATGGGTCTTCAACGCCGAGTAGTTCAGTGATTTCACGTAGCGTTTCTTCCGTTGCTGCAGGAACGATACGGTCTACCATAGTGCAAGGGAAAGTTACGTTTGCTTCAATCCAGGCACCTAGCTCAGCATCTAGTAACTTGGCGAATTCTAAAATAGCCGCTTTCGCCACGTGACCGTTTTCTTGTACATTGTCGCAAGACATGACAGTAAATGGTGATAGACCACGTTCGCGACGAACTTTCAAAGCTTGAACTATGCAGCCTAGTGCTGATTTTGGAGAAGATGGGTTTTCTAAGTCGGCAATGACTAAAGGATTGTTCTTATCTAGTCGACCAGTAGCAGGGTCTGCGCAGTAACCTTTTTCAGTGATAGTCATTGAAACAATGGCGACCTGTGGCTCAGCCATCTTCTCAATAACAGTATCGATGCCTTCTAAACTTGGGTGTAGAGACTCTGTCACTGAACCAATAACTTTGACGTCAGTAGACTGAGCGCCTTTTTCCGCGACAGTATATAAATGATCTTGTGCGCGTAACGAAGTAATTAACTCTTCTCCACCGAAAAGGTTGATTTCACAAATACCCCAATCGCTTTGTGATTTTCGAGCAACCTCATCAGTAAAGAGTCCTTGGTGTGCGCGGTGAAAGGCGCCGAATCCTAGGTGAACAATTCGAGATTTAAGTGTTGAGCGATCATAGTTAGGTGTTTCTGCGGTGTGGTTCAAAGAAGTATTGCTGATATTATTCATTGCTTGGCCTATTTAATTCTTGTTTAGGGTTATGCTTGTCTAATGACGCCTTTGGTCAGAATGACGTTTGCCTTCAGTGCACGCTCAGACGTAGCAACGATGGCAAAACAGGTTTTAGCCTCTTCATAGAAAGCGAACCTTTCTTTGTATTCCCAACCCTTAAACTTTTCGTGCTTGTTAATGATCGTTTCGTACTGACTCCAGACTTCTGGAATTTGATTGGCAGCGATAGGCTCCATGACACATGTCGGTTTCTCAATATAATCATCCAACGGCATCAAAGAGAGGATGGCATCAAGTAGTTCAGGGATGGAATGCCCATCGGCACGGATTACGTGCTTTGCATTTGATACCACAGGAAAGTTGGCATCGGCGAGTACGATTTTGTCGCCGTGTCCCATTTCCATTAGTGTCTTCATTAGTTCTGGTGAGATAATTGGGGGAATTGTTTTTAGCATGATTTGCTGTCCTGCATAGCGGCTTTTTTGGTATCGATACTTAGGCGATAGATTGTGATTAAATTCATTAGAATAAATGTTGACTCCATGAGTGTTCCCCCAATGGATCCAACGATGTAATTGTTGATTGTCCATCCCACATTATTGGTAAGAAATAATAACCTCATCTTAATTCCACTGGTTCTATAGAGCCCATACGTCGCTAAGCTAGAGGTGAATATGGTGATGAGTTGATAGTATTCTGTGAACTGAGATAGACCTAAAATCCACATTAATGTGATAAAACCAAACATAACTTTTAAGCTTTTGGTCTTACCTGAAAAATACGTTCGAGCACCGTTTAAAATGCACATAAATGCTGATATGAAGCTGCCTAACAACGCGAAATGCACCATCATCACTGCACACATACATACGAGTAAAAAGCGTAATTTAGCGTCATCTTTCTGTAGTGAAAGAGTGATTCCGATAAGGTAGCCGACAAAGCCAAGTGCTTGCGCAAAGTTAATGTCCACGTATTGCTCCAAGAGGAAGCCGCGAAGGCGGCCTCCTCAACTAACTTAATTAAGCGATAGTTCCGTTGGACAACATAGCGTGGTAGCGTTTAGCATCTTCCACTTGCTGCTCCATAAAGCGATAAGCGTGGTTTGCGATATCCTCGCTGTTGCTCCATGTTTCGCGCCAGATTGCTAATTTTCCGGAATGCGCAGGCTCAGAAACTGCAGATGAGAAAACTTCCAAACCAATGAAGTGCTGGTAGTCTATCTCAGCTAATGCACGAAATAATTTAGTAAAGTTGAACTCACCAGTACCTAGATAACCGCGATAGTTATCAGCAACTTGGATATACCCTAATTTATCCCCTAACGTGAGAATAGCACCACGAATGTCTGACTCTTCGATATTCATATGGAAGGAATCAAGTTGGATATAGAGGTTATCGGCTCCAACCTTATTCGCGTAATCTAGACCTTGTTTAGCGGTGTTAACTAGGTTGTTTTCATAGCGGTTCAATGCTTCAACGCAAATGTTGATGCCGAATTGCTTTGCATAAGTAGTCAGTTCTTTCATCGAACGAACAGAATTTTCTATTTCCTTATCTGTACGTTGGATATCAAACTTGCCTAGTGCAGAGGAAGTTGGCCCCGTAATCCACTTGGCACCCAGTTTGGCTGCACAGTCGATGCCTTTCTTCATTTTTTCAACGGCAGCTTGTCGAGTCGCTTCATCTTCCGTTGCAATATCTAGGTCGGCAGCGTGAACATAAGGACACACACAGGTCATACCATAAGTATCTAGGATCGCTTTAACCGCTTCTGTGTCTACTGTCTCAGGAGCGCGGATAGGTACTTCTAAAAAGTGATAACCTAGCTCAGACGCCTTTTTCGCCGCTGCTTCAACTTCGCCTGGAGTCCACGTTGGTTTCCAAACTTGAATATGAGTCCCAAACTTATTCATCTTCCGTCTCCTCAATCATGCCGATTAGGTCGAACTTCTCGAAGCTCACCTCAAGCTGGTGGTCTTTGTTTAGGTTTGGATAGCGAACGCGAACAGTGTTGTCGGCACAATCGAAAATCCAACCAATCTCGCAATCAGCGAAGTGGTTGCGGTCTAGTACTTGTGGAATGAGTTCCCCATCCAACTTACACCAGAAAGCTCCTTTCTCAGGACTGATTACATGCCACTCATACATCTTGATTGGACTTACATAATCACCTTCTGCTTTAACATTGATCGTGCAGATATCTTTGGAATCCACATTGAAGCGAGAAAGTTTATACTCCCCCTGTTGGAACTTATTAGTTTCACCATCGTCTTCATACAGCTCATAACTGGCTGTCGCTGGAGCAAGGTGAAGCTTGAGTGTTTCGACTTGGTCCAGTTTTAGGTGATTAATGTCTGACGTTGATGTTACGAAACCACCTTGCTTAATGAACATTGGAATGGTGTCTAGTTCGACATCCAAAGTGATAGTCTGACCGCCTTGATACACTTCATGCGTACCCCAACGAAGCCATCTTTGACCTGCTGGTAAGTAAACGTCTTTTTGCTTCACACCTTTCTCTAGTACTGGAGCAACTAGAAGGCTGTCACCCCACATGAACTGGTCTTCAACGTCATAGACATTCGTGTCATTCTGGAAGTCAACCATCAATGGACGTAGGATTGGCTCACCTGTTTGAGTAGAGCGATGAAGCCAAGTGTATAAGTATGGGCTCAACGATAAGCGTAATTGGATAGCATCGCGAATAAGTTGAGTGACGTCCTTATACATCCAAGGTTCAGTAACTGTGTTGTCTGTATTACATGAGTGGATAGAAAAACGAGGATAGAATACGCCGCTCTGTACCCAACGTACGAACAGCTCTTTCTCTGGTCGAGGTCCTGCAAAACCGCCAACATCCGCACCGTTATTTGGAACGCCGGATAGACCCATACCCATGATGGTCTTTAAACCATATTGCATCGCACACCAAGTAGAAGGGTTGTCACCACTCCAAGTTTGAGCGTAGCGCTGAATACCGGCTGAGCCGGAACGGTTAATAACGTAAGGACGAACGTCTGGAGCTGATTCTGCCAATGCTTCTTGAGCAACTTTACCCATAAGCGTAGGCTGTATAGCTTTCAGTTCTCCAGCGACACCACCTAATCCATCGAAGTGACAGGTTGCCATACGATCGTTGATCTCGTATTCGCAGTTATCATTCCAAATAGAGGTAACACCATGGTCGATCAATGAACGTTTCATTTGATCTTTCCATACGCGACGGCCATCTGGGTGAGTGAAGTCAACAAATGAGCCCATACCACCCCACCAGCTGTCGGTATATGGATTTTCACTGTCCGCTGTTTTTATAAAGCCATTATTACTAGCATATTCATCGTAGTACGGGTGAGTGACGAGAATACCAGGCTTAATATTTGGTGATACCGGACAGCCACGCTCTTCCATCGCTTTAAAGAATCGGCTTGGCTCAGGGAATCGTTTCTGATTCCAAGTAAATACATAGCGCTTATTATCAGAGCCTACGGTGTAACCTGACGAAAGTTGGAAGCCGCTTACTGGAATTTGTTCACGATCGTTTTGTTCCATGAAACCAAGGATTGCGTCGTCACAATCCTGTGGTAGCTCAGGATAATACATGGTTGAGCCTAGATACCCCATTGAGTACTTCGGTGGCATGTATGGTTTACCTGTAAGTTGTGTGTAGCGTTCCAATACGTCAGTGACCTTTGGTCCATTGATGAAGAACACATCAATGTCACCACCTTCAGCGCGGAAGTAAGAATAACGAGGCCAATAACCAGACACTTCACTGTCCATATGGAACTCAGATTCCCAGCTATTATGGTAGAACATACCAAGAGCGTGGTGCGATTCGTTATCGACGCGCATGTAGAAAGGAATGTGTTTATACATATTCTTAGTCTTAGATGGGTCATGGTTGATCGCATCTTTTGGACTAATTGAAATATGTTCACCTTTTTTATTGATGTTGCCAGTTGTCTCTCCGAAACCGAAATAGCGCTCATCACGAGTCTCACTATAATGATAAACACGTCCAAGGTGGTCTTGCTGGATAGCTCGGTTAGGAAGATCGGAGTAGATCACTTTGCCATCTTGGTTGTAAATCTTAACGACAAATGGGTCTTTAAACAGCTTTACAGTAAGCGAAGCCGTTTTGATTGCGTAATGTGTTTTGTTTTCTACAAACTCTGGTTCTAATAATTCTATTCTTTGGCGTTCATTGCCTAACAATGAGTCAAGTTTATCATCCCAGCCTGTCATGGTTAGAATATATGATGCCTCTTCATACTTCTCTGTAAAGTCGGCACGTAGACGAATGATATCATCTGATAAGAAGTACATTCTAAGAGCAATAGATTCTGTTTGAATAGAGAACCAGTCGTTCTCTTTGTTCACAGAAATTAATTTATTCGTTGTTTTCATTTTATTAATCCAAATTCAAAAATCAGTTACATCAAATTCAGTAGAGTAGGTAGACCAGTTGTTAGGAACGGGACATAAGTAATAAAGAGCAACATCACTAATAACGCAAAGAAGAATGGTATTAATGGTTTGGTTACCGCTTCAATCGTTGTATTGCCAACGCTACAGCCAATAAACAGCACACTTCCTACTGGAGGAGTCATATTTCCAAGGCCTAAGTTAAAAATCATCATCAAGCCAAAATGAACAGGGTCCATTCCTAAATGACTGGTGATAGGCATGAAAATTGGAGTAAAAATAAGTACTGCTGGTGTTAGGTCCATAAATGTTCCTACGACTAATAAACATACGTTTATAAGGAGCAGAACAAGAATAGGGTTGTCAATCTGCAGAATCAGTTCACTGATTGCATCTGGAATACCCGTAAAAGCCATAACCCAGGACATAATTCCCGATGCAGCTATCAACAATAGAATCGAAGCAGACATGATCAGAGATTTACGAAGAGTCTCTATGTAGTCTTTTATTGTTGCCATGCGATAGATTATGGAGAGAGCCAGAGAGTATATAACGGCGATACCTGCACCTTCAGTAGCAGTAAAGATACCTGCGACAATACCTCCAATTACTACCACGACTAACAGCAGACTAGGTAGTGCTTCAAAGGTTACTCGTTTTGCTTCTTGGAATGTAGGCTTACCAGCAACAGGGTAGTTATTCTTCTTAGCGTAATACCAAGCTACAATCATACAAGCTAAGCCCATCATGATACCTGGGATATAGCCGCCAATGAAAAGTGCACTAATTGAGGTACCACCACTTACCAATGAGAAGAGAATAAGTGGACCACTTGGCGGGATAAGAATGCCAGATGGTGCGGAAGCAATGTTTACTGCGGCAGAGAATTCAGGGCTGTAGCCTTCTTTTTTCTGTAGAGGTGCCATTACGCCACCGACAGCTGCAGCCGCCGCAATAGATGAGCCAGATATGGAACCGAATAACATGTTTGCTACAATATTCGTATGGGCGAGTCCTCCTGCGAAACGACCTGCGGACAGTTTTGCAAAGTTAACTAACCGCAGTGCTATCCCGCCGCTATTCATGATGTTACCGGCTAAAATAAAGAACGGAATGGCGAGCAAGGTAAAGCTATCAATACCCGCATACATTTTTTGGGCACCCACAAACGCAGCCATATCCGGCATTATGAAAAAGCCTAGAATTGCGGATGATAAGGCGATAGCTATAGCAATAGGTACGCCAATAAATAATAGAATAAAGAAAACTGAAAATAGTAATACTGCAGCATATAGGGGCTCGTATACTAACTCTGAAATGACTTCAAACATTTTTAATTACCTTCAGTTAGCTACAGAAGTATCTGCAGTACTGCTATTGTCAGGCTGCGATTTTATTGTTATGAGAATATGCTGGATTTGAATTAGCGTAACTAACAATCCAGAAATGAATACACATGAATAAACCCAAGACATAGGAATGCCTAAAATGGCGGTCTTTTGACTTCCTGCCGAAACTATTAAATCGTAACCACCATATACCATTACGAAAAGAGTAAAGAAGAGCACAATGCAATCATTAATTATACGAAGTTTCTTACCTGCTTTAGGTGAAAGCTTCTCAAATATAAATACTAGTGCTAAATGTTCTCTTGTTTTAAAAGCAAGGGCAGAGCCAAGCATAACCATCCAAACCAAAAATGAGCGCAGCAATTCTTCAGTAAATGTACTTGGGTTATTTAAACCATACCGAGAAAATACTTGCCAAAAACAAAGAATGACTAACGCAACTAAAATTATTATGCATAGTCGTTCTAACTGTTTAAAAATAATTTCCATAACGACAACTCCAAGATTAGGCTCAATATCGCTATTGAGCCTAAGATATGTACTAGTTAGCTTTGAATAAGATCTAGCAATTTAGCAATGTCAGGGTTCGCACGATATTCATCATAGAGCGGCGCAACTTTTTCACGGAAAGGTTCAATTTCAGGATAGAAGAACTGAACTCCCATTTTCTCTTTAGCTTCTTCAATCGCTAGCTTCTCTTCTGTACCCCAAAGCTCTTTTTGGAAGTCTCTCGCAATGTCCGCTGACTCTTGTACTGCTTCTTGTTGTTCAGGTGTTAATTTCTTCCAAGAATTAGTACTAATTACAACAAAATCAGGGATTCGGTTATGACGGTCAAAGCTATAGTACTTAGCAACTTCACCATGGCGACCAAGTGTTAATGCAGTCGGGTTGTTTTCTGCACCATCAATAACGCCTTGCTGAAGAGAAGTGAAGATTTCGCCGTAAGCTAGTGGTGTTGGTGTACCACCGATCAGTTGAACCATCTTAATTGCTGTTGGACTGTTCATTACTCGGATCTTTTGGCCGCGTAAATCATCAGGAGTCATAATTGGCTTGCTAAGGGTATAGAAGTTACGCTCACCACCATCAAAGAACGTCAGTCCTTTAAGGCCTGTATCCATCGTTTGCTCGTAAACAAACTTACCTGCATCGCCTTCAAGAGCTGTGTACATGTGTTCTCTATCATCGAATAGGTAAGGCAGCGCGAAAGCAGAGTAAAGAGGATCAAATGTTTCAAGGGTAGACGCACCAACACGTGTCATATCAATAACACCACGTTGTACTTGCTCAACGACTGAACGCTCGTCACCTAATACACCATTAAAAAACAAACGGATTTTCACTTCACCATCAGTTCTTTCTTTTACTTCATCTGCAAATTTCTGCATAGCTTGGCTAGTTGGGTGATCCTCTGCCAAGTTGTGTGCCATTCGTAGCGTAAGTGCTTGTGCATTAAAAGCAGCAATACTAAGGGCTACAGTAGAGAGGGTAGTCAGTAGTTTTATTTTTTTACTCATTGTGAATGTCCTTTTATGTTTCACTGGTATGCCAATATAGGCTTGTTGTGACCAAATAACAGTCGAATTTGAGATTTATGTGCCATGCATCACAGGTTTTTGTACTGACAAGTCTGTAAATGAGTCATTCATCAAAAAAATGGAATCACATTAAATATTGGTAAATAAACAATTAAGTCATTAAAAAACAGTGGCTTATAGAATTTGTGTCAGAGCATTGTAAAAACCTGATATACGTCATAACTATAAAAACTGAAGTTAAATTGGTATTTTTAAAAATTGATATTGGCATGCCAGTGTGGTTAGAATGGTCGAGAAGTTAATGAATTCTGTTGGAGAAACACTCAATGAGTAAAAGAGTTGCGATATATTGGCCCGGTGAGTTTTATGAAAAACCAAACAAACTTGCACAGCCAGAGGCCGAAGCTGCCTTAGTTCAGTTACAAAGAGCATTCGAAAAGCTAGGTTGGGAACCTTATGTAATTGAAGGTTGTATTGATAGGCCCCATAAAGCTCAAGAGAAGTTGTGGAATATTAAGGACCCAGTTGTCGGTTTGTTTGTCCACTTTGCTTGGGGTACTCATACTTTAGAAGGTGTGATAGGAAAAGATACACCGCTATTGCTATGTTCAAATTTCAACAGAAAGTGGCCTGGGTTAGTAGGTCTTCTTTCTACGTCAGCATCCCTTAAGTCTTTTGATCATGACCATAGCCGCATTTGGACCGACGCAGAGGATTGGTCTAGTGATGAGCTATTTATGTCAAGATTGTCTGAGTGGTGTACCACTGGACAGATTCAGTATGATGATTCTGAAATTAAGCGCGTTATGCCTATCTCCTCTGAGTCAGTTGATATTGCAAAGTCTGTTGCGGAGGAAATCAGACGTAAGCGTATTACGATGTTAATGCTGGGTGATACCTCCCAAGGTATGGTCAATTCTTACTTTGGTCCTCGTCTACTTATGAAGCACGGCTTTTCCGAGTATAAGTTTGATCAATCTTGGATTGCTCACCGTGGTCAGTTTGTTACACAAGAGCGTATTGAAGAAGCTTTCAAATTTGTGGTGGAGAAAGGTGTTAAGTTCCATTGGGAAGATGACTTTACTCCGGAATCAACGAAAGAGCAGCTTCGAGATTACCTTACGGTTTTGGACATGGTTAACGAATACAAAGCTGACTGTCTAGGCTGGCAACATCAAATTGGTATGCTAGAAGTATTACCACCTTCAGATTTCGCTGAAGGTTTGTTGAACTCAGCTTGTAGACCTGAATCAAATGGCAAGTCCATTGTTTGTGCCACGGAAGCGGACCAAGGTAATGCGATGCCGGCTGAGCTTCTTAAGCGACTACTTGAGAAGAAAGGCCTACACGGTGCCGTATTTATGCACGACTTACGTTGGTGCGGTGAGCACGAAAATAAAGACATATGGATGATGTGTAACTCAGGTTCAAGTGGTGCTTATGGTTTTAACAAACAGGTAGATTCGCTTGAAGGTGTAAACTCATATCGACAAGTTCGTCGTAAGTTCCCAATTGGTGGTGGTACATTTGCTGGTTTAGGTCAGCCGGGTGAAATCACCTGGGCACGTTGTTACAATATCAATGATAAGTTGATAATGGACATCGGTCGCGGAAATATCGTTGACTTGCCAGAAGAAAAACGTAATGAGTGGTGGAATGGTGCGACACCTGAGTGGCCGCTATTACCAACTGACCTCGGTGTAAGTAAAGAAACCATCATGGGGCACTATATGAGTAACCATATTGCAATTTGTTACGGTGACGTCATGCAAGAGATGGTAGCATTGTCCACTGAGCTAGGTTTTGAAGTCAGAATTTTTGGCAATAACTAAGGAATAATTTAATGAATAGCAGTACGGTTGGGTTAAAAAGATATCAAGAAATAGGTAACAGCCTAAAACAAGATATTTTTAGTGGCCGGTATTCTATAGGTGACAGATATAAATCAGAGCGAGAAATTGCTGAAACATATGATGTCAGTCGTACTGTTGTTCGAGAAGCCTTTGTTATGCTAGAAATTGAAGGCGTCGTTGAAGTGAAAAAAGGCGCTGGCATCTATATTCAACGAGCTAGTGAAATCAATGGTAATGCAATCATTACCAGTGAACTAGCAGATGTCGGTCCTTTTGAGCTTCTACAAGCTCGACAATATATTGAGTCAGAAATAGCGTCGCTAGCAGCTCTGCAAGTAACTAAGAACGATATTATCAAACTCAAAAAAGCTCTAGAAAGTGAAAGACAGTTTTTAAATAATGCGGATTTGAACCAATCAGACATCGAAGATGATGCTGATGAGCAGTTCCACCGTCTCATTGCTGAAGCAACTCAGAATAGCGTTTTAGCACAAGTTGCCAAAGACTTATGGTCACGCCGTCATAATAGTGCGATGTGGGCTCAGCTGCATTCTCGTATTGAGAATAAAGACTACCGTAAAAAGTGGTTAGATGATCATGAAGTAATTTTAGCGGCCTTAGTTCGAAGAGACGCTAGCGGAGCTAAAGAAGCAATGTGGCAACATCTTGAAAACGTCAAACAGACATTATTGGAACTTTCTAATATTGATGATCCTAATTTCGATGGATATCTATTCGGATAAATTGATATAGAGCTAATTAGTTAACTTAGGCTTCCTTTATTTATTTTTGGAGGAAGTAAGATGGAACAAACATGGCGTTGGTATGGCCCTAATGACCCTGTATCACTAGATGATATTAAACAGGCGGGAGCAACTGGTATTGTAAATGCTCTGCACCATATTCCAAATGGTGAAATTTGGACAAAAGAAGAAATACTAAAGCGTAAAGAAATAATTGAAGCAAAAGGCTTTGTTTGGTCGGTTGTAGAAAGTGTGCCAGTACATGAAGAAATTAAGACTCGCTCTGGTAATTATCAACAGTGGATTGATAACTACAAGCAATCGCTAATCAATCTTGCTGAGTGCGGTATTGATACGGTGTGTTATAACTTCATGCCGGTATTAGATTGGACGCGTACAGATTTGGAATATGAATTAGCTGATGGCTCAAAAGCACTGCGTTTCGACCAAATCGAGTTTGCAGCGTTTGAACTATTTATTCTCAAACGTCCAGGCGCGAAAGCTGAATATACCGAACAGGAGCAAGCGGATGCCAAGGCGTGTTTTGATGCTATGTCTCAAGCTCAGATCGATAAGCTAACGTCTAACATCATTGCTGGACTGCCTGGTGCCGAAGAAGGGTACACACTTGAAGAGTTTCAAGCGCGCTTAGATACCTATAAAGGCATCGATAAAGAGAAGCTGCGCGAACACATGGTGCTGTTCTTACAAGAGCTGATTCCAGTTTGTGAGCAGTATGGACTCAAGTTGGCGGTTCACCCTGATGATCCACCGCGTCCGATTCTTGGCCTACCACGCATTGTGTCGACGATTGAAGATATTGAAGCGTTAACAACGGCGGTGCCGAGTAAAATGAACGGTATCACGATGTGCACAGGTTCGTATGGTGTTCGTGGTGACAATGACTTGGTGAAAATGATCGAATCATACGGAGAGCGAATTTACTTTACGCACTTACGCTCCACTCAGCGTGAAGATAATCCGATGAGTTTCCATGAGGCAGCTCATCTGGAGGGCGATGTCGATATGTACAATGTGATCAATGCGTTGTTGAAAGAAGAGAACCGTCGACTAAGCGCCGGCGAGAGTCGCATGATTCCAATGAGACCAGACCATGGTCATCAAATGATCGACGATCTGAAGAAACAAACCAACCCAGGTTATTCTTGTATCGGTCGTTTGAAAGGGTTGGCTGAGATCCGTGGTGTGGAACTCGCTTTGAAGCGCGCATTTTATATGTAATGGTTCCACCATTCGTATACTAAAAAAGAAGGAGGCGTTTGCCTCCTTTTTTGTTTTTGTTGTTAATGAATTAGACCTTGAACAATAGCGGTAACACCACTGAGTGAACATAATGCCAGTGCGCCAATACGGATCTTCTCTTTTGGTAGAGAATGAGTAGTCATTAAAGCCAACTTATAGCCTAACCATGCTGCTGGGATAAGCGGTACTGTGATATACAAATGATGTAGTGTTAGGAAACCTATCGGCGCTTGCACGACTAATGACATGATCGAACTGAATACAAAGAAAGCGGACAAATTGCCTCTTAATTGGTTCGCCTCTTGGTGCTGGAGTAACAAAGCCATCGGTGGCCCTCCAATGGCACTGCTGGTACCAAAAAAGCCGGAGAAGAAGCCAGCGACCCCCATTCTGGTAGGTGTTGGTTCTATTCTGAATGGTAGCAGGCTAACTACAACTGCGAATACTACTAATACCCCTAACCACAGAGATAGAACCTGTGTGGAAACGTACAGAAGCAGCGCAGCTCCTGCAATCGAGCCCGGTACACGGCCAATCATGGCCATTTTTAATCCGCCGATTGCAATATTAGAGCGATGTTTCGCAGCATTAAGTAAAGAGATAAATAATGCAACCAAGCAGATAGGAGCCGGTACATAGTCAGGAGATACTTGGAACAGCAGTGGTGCAGCAACGATCGCTAACCCAAATCCAATGGCAGTTTGTACAAACGAACCCAAAAAGATCAGCAACATCGCGATAAGTGCCGTGTGACTAAACCAGTCAGCGAGCATGGGACTTCCTTTATAAAGAACAACAATACAACAGCGGTGCTGCTATTGTATACAATTGTCATCGCGCAGACACGCTAAAAGTAACAAAATATTTAAAATAGATGATGTTAAGAATTATTATATGAAGTGATATAGATAATAAAAAAGGGAGCAGTAATGCTCCCTGAAATATTAAGCAACTAAAAGAAGTTAAAAATGAATGCCGCTAATATTCCCTCATTCCTTGCGAAGTATTATTATGTCCTATTCAGAGCTTTCTAACCCAGTGCAGAGCAGTAATTCTGTCGCTAAAGCACCAGTACTGAAAGTAATACCAGCTACAAGTAGTACAATGGCATATTTGCTTGCTATGATGCAGAGGCCAATGGTATTAATTATCTTCTCCATATCGCTTCTCCTTTGAAACGTGAACAGTATTTATCTGCTATTTATTTTATGTCATTGGTAGAATATTAATTGCGACGTCAAGCTATATATTGAACTTTATCTTTGAACTAATTGTATAAAAAGCGAGTAGGTCATAAATTTACAACTGCTTACAATGACAAGTCTGGGAATGTAATTTGATATATTGAAATGTTTGTACGTGTTTTGAAACAAATATCTTATAATTAAATCATCAATCAACAAGGGATACGTTGTATGTTGAATATGGATTTCTCCCAAAGAGTTGTTATCGATACATTGACTATGGAATGGATCGCTTCTCCCGCAAATGGTGTTAACCGGAAGCCTTTAGAACGAGAAGCCGCTGAGTCAGGTCATGTTACTAGCATCGTTGAATACCTCCCAGGAACTCGGTTTAGTCAACACTCGCATCCACTGGGTGAAGAGATATTGGTATTAGAAGGTGTGTTTTCTGATGAAACGGGAGATTACCCAGCAGGCACATACCTTCGAAACCCTCCGGGTAGTTCACACGCGCCATTTAGTAAGCAAGGGTGTGTCATCTTGGTGAAACTCAATCAGTTTGATGAGAATGATCTCAAGTCTGTTAGAGTTGATACGACCCAAGCAGAATGGCTACCGGGGATAGGTCAAATGGAAATTCTGCCTCTGCACTCCTTCAATCAGGAGAATGTTGTGCTATTGCGTTGGAATGGTCCGGATAACTACCATCCACATGGTCATTTTGGTGGTGAAGAATTGTTCGTTATAGAAGGGACCTTGATAGACGAGCACGGAGAGTACCCCAAAGGAACATGGACGCGAAGCCCTCACGAAAGCCAACATACACCTTATGTAAAACAACCGACAACTATTTGGTTTAAGACCGGCCATTTACCAATCAAAAAATAAGGCGACAATAGATTGCCGCCTTACGCTTTTCAACAGCAAGTCTTATTAAGGCTGTTGACGTGTTGGTGCTAATACGATTTCACGAATACAGACGTTTTGAGGTTGTGAGTAAGCAAACTCAACCGCACGAGCCACATCATCTGCAGCTAACACGCCACCCATCACTTCTTTCCACTCATCGTAGCCGTCTTTAATTTCTTGAGAAGTAGTATGTGAAAGAAGCTCAGTTTCTACAGCGCCGGGTGCAATAGTAACAACACGTACGTCTGATTCTGCTACTTCTTCACGTACGTTTTCTGATATTGCGTGAACGGCAAATTTAGTACCACAATAAGCAGCGTGATTGCCGAACGTCTTGCGACCTGCAATGGAACTGATGTTGATAATAGTGCCAGAGTTACGAGCTTTCATTGGTGCTAGCACCGCTTGCATGCCGTTTAGTAGACCTAGTACATTAACGTCAAACATGGTTTTCCACTCTGCAGAGTCTTGCGTATCGATCTGGCCAAGTAGCATCATGCCGGCATTGTTGATAAGAGCATCGGCAGGACCAAACTGCGCTTCAGCTTTAGCGATTGCAGCTTCAAACGTAGCTTTGTCAGTGATGTCGACTTTTTCACACAGTGTGTTAGGAAGTTGCAGTGCTTCAAGTTTTTCTACACGACGAGCCAAAAGCAATAGTGGGTGACCAGCGTCACTTAAACGACGAGCAATCGCTTCACCAATACCAGAACTCGCACCTGTAATTACAATCAGCTTTTTCATTTGTTCACCCTCTAAGTGTTATTTGTGATTAGACTTCTTTTTCGAAGATGTGTGTATTGTAGTAGATGAATTATTGTTGATATATGGGGATTTAATTGAAACTGTGTTGTCATATAGCAACAATGAAAACTAACCTTCTGTTCCTATACTAAAAAAGATATGCACCTAAACACCTCGTTGGATCGTGTGTCAGAAAGGGTTAAAATTCCTGTCAGTTGTTAGGGGACGAACTGATGTATAAGTGGTTATTAGTTGTATTGGTTATAGTGGGGCTGCCATTTCGATCTTTTGGTCTGGAGATCTCTCCAGATGTCAAAATTGATAGAGTAGAGGTAAAGAAATCAGCAAGGCGAATGTACTTGATGGATGGCGATACTGTTATCCGTGAATATAGGATCGCGCTTGGTAAGAATCCGAGAGGACATAAAATCCAAGAGGGTGATAATCGAACGCCGGAAGGAAAGTACTATCTCGATTTTGTTATGGACGATTCCGCTTTTTATCGCTCTATGCACATTAGTTATCCTAACCTAAGAGACAAAAATCGTGCAAAGAGTTTGGGTGTCGCGCCTGGCGGCAACATTAAAATTCATGGGTTGAAGAACAACAATACTAAGCCACCTCAATTCGTACAAAGTTTTGATTGGACTAATGGTTGTATTGCCATTACTAACGATGAGATGGATGAGCTTGTTTCTTTAGTGAAAATAGGCACGCCTATTTATATTCGATGGTAATGAAGTTAGTCGGAATAGCGACAGCAAGCTTATGATTGCGGGGGTGGAGCATAAACATAATGGATCTTACCGTCGCTAAATTCTTGGTTACATGTAGTTGCAGGTTTGGGCCAGTCGAATCAACGTTTCTGATTTGAATTTGGATTTACTGCCGGCAAGTTGAGCCAAGTAGTAGTCTCGCAATGGACGTTTTGTATCTTGTTTTGCTTTAGGCTTAGTGTGTTTCATCATGTTTCTCCAGCCTGAGTTTGCTTCAGAATCTGAACTCATTGTCGGTTAAAATGCGGCAGTTAAAAACAGAGTTATTTTTGTCTCAAATGTTCCTTATAAGTAAAGCTTTGGCGATTAATCTATGAATGCGGGTTTAAATTGCTAAAATAAGGAACATTACTAAGACGAATTGGTACCTGTTTTTGGAAAGTATTAACCTTTACCGTTACTTTAAGCGCCTAGAGGCTTTTGAAGTCGGTCATCAGCATGCAGTGACACTTTCTGACGTCGCAGAGCGTTTCTTTTCTAGCCCAAGGCACACGCGTTCGATCCTAAAACACCTAAGCCAAGCGGAATGGATTACTTGGGTGCCCAGAGCGGGCCGAAACCAGCGCTCTACACTCATTCGATTATTGTCTGAAGGGGAGGTTAAACGTCGTATTGCTTCTCAATGGGTTAAAGAGGGTAAGTATGATCGGGCTCTGGAATTTTTAGATAATGATCAAGTGGCGTTTGGTCAACTGCTACAACAAACCTCAGGTGCAAAAATCACTGAAGGACGTGTCAATGTCCAACTGACCTATAACCGGCCATTAACTCGATTAGTTCCTCATATTCCACATCGAAATAGCGAACGATTCTTGAATCGCCAGCTCTATAGTTGTCTGGTTTCAATGGATAAAGCTGGCGAGCTCAAACCAGATGTGGCGCATCATTGGGAAGTGGACCCGTCGTTTCAAGCTTGGACGTTCTACATACGACCTTCCGTGTTTTTTGACAACGGTGACCAGATTGATGCTAAGACGATTAAAAGCTTATTGTTGCAACTTCAGCAACATCGCTACTATGCGAATGAACTCGACCATTTGGAATCCATAGACGTTAAGCCCCCCTATGTGATGACCATCAATCTTAGCCGTCCTGACAGAGGGTTTGCCGCGCTGCTCACCGATCTTAAGTATTCGATACAGCCGCCAGAGCAATTGGCACAAAATGATCGAAACATAGTCGGTAGTGGTGTCTTTTCACTTAATAACCATTCAGAACAAGTACTCTCCCTCGTTGCTAATGAACAGTATTTTGGGCTAAGAGCCTTAACCGATAACGTTACGATTTGGTCTTTGGATGGCAGTATAGAGAAAGTGACTGAACGTGATGCAGCATGTGCGCACCGTGTTTCACCCACCATTAAGCGTATCGAGCCCTCATCTAGGTCGACTATATCCCATCCCGCCATCGACTTTGATCAGAATGAATTGCTCAGTGCCACATCACGAGCAAGAATTGAAGATGGTTGCCTGTTTCTCCTCTTTAATCAGCATGGTAGAGCACTTACTTATCCTCAACGACGTTGGTTTAGTGAAACCTTATGCGGTGAAAATGTTTGGCACCAGTTAACGCTGGATCAGCGTACCTTCGGTGCGGAAATAGCGAGTAATTTCTTTCCTTTCTGGCACAACGTTAAGCGAATTCATACCGCTCAGCCCGTTGACCTACCTGAAACTATTCAGATAGCTTTCTATGCTCATCCCGGTGTTTTACGAAGCGCTGATGCCGCGAAGAAAATTCTTGAGCGACAAGGGGTGAAAGTACAACTCAATTTGTACAAGTTTCATGAGTTTATTGAAAAAGCTATGGCAGAAGGGTTTGAAGAAGAGCTTATTATGAGCAGCTTAAACTTAGATGATAATAGGCAGGTATCGGCTTTATTGTTTTTCCTTAGTGACCCCGTACTTCATTCTGCAATTGGTAAACAAGCCAGTGATTGCCTTATTTCGGAGATTGACAAGATTAGGGCGAGTTCAAAGCCAAGTGATTATTTAAAACAGTTAGAACAGCTAGGTTCGCTTTTGATACATGAAGGGTTAGCCAGCCCAATGTTTCATCATCGTCAAACATTGAGCTTTCATGGCATCTTGAAAGGTGTGGAAATCACGACTTGGGGCTGGCCTCAATTACGTGATGTTTGGTCTGTAGATTGAACCTCGTGCGCTGCTAAGCGTTCGGTTAGCACCTTTTGATTGGCTGTGGTCGTTTCTAACGATTCTGCCGTTTGATGGATCGCACTGGCCATTTTGGACACGTTTCGTGTGGCGTGAATAATGGTGCCTTGCATTGGACGAAGAATTAACCAGTACGCTGCAATCAAAGCTAGAACAATGGCGAAGACAAGTAGAGCAAGCAATAACAACACATTAAATCGAACGTCGTAGGCAAATTTTTTGGTGCTATTGGCGATGGAGTTTTGTGATTGTTCTAAAGCGCCCGGTAAGGCAATAAGTGATTGTTTGGACATCTCAGTGAGTTCGTTGATGTTATCCATGGTATCAACGAGCACTTGTCGTTGTTCCTCATTCAAGCTTTCATTTTTTGACAGTAAAGTTAACGACGTCGCCAAATTATCGATGGCAACTGCAGAGCGTTCAATGGACTGTTCGATTCCCTTGAGATCTAGCATCATTTTAATATTGACTAATGGCTCGTCTATCTCGCTCGGCTCTGTAGTTTCTGAGGTCGCGGCAAAGACGCTTTGCAATGGTAATAGAAGGGTCAGGGCGATAGTTAATAACGTTTTCATGGGTATCCCAAGCAGAATAAGTGACTATTTTAATGCTACTAACTTAGTTCAACTTTAAGGTAGATACCAATTAACGTTTTGTATCCTATCTGTATTTTCTATTTACGTTGCAACTTAAACCAAGACACTAAACCTATTCCGCCCAATATAAGAAAGGTTGATAGGAGCGACATGGCAGACACGGTTTCACCGATAAATAGCCAACCAAGAGCCATAGCAATAACAGGGACTGTTAGCTGCAGTAATGACGCATCAAGCACATCGATCTTCGGAAGCAGTGAATACCATAAAAAGTAACCCACAGCAGAGGCGAGCGAACCCGATAACACGGCGTAAAGAGCACCGGATGCATTGAATAGAATCGACTCTGAGCTAACAAATAGGCTCAAAATAAAATAGAGAATCATGAATCCACTGGCCACGAGAAAACCTTGTTTAGTGGCTAAGATAGGAGATGGGACGCTTTTCCCTAATATTGTGAAGATACTCCAGCAAACCCCAGATAAGACCATCAGCACAGTGCCGACAACAGAAGGTTGAGATGCGGACGGTAATAGTAATGAAGCAAAACCGGTTAACGCGATGGCAATAGCCACCATCTCTAACTTGGATATTTCATGGCCACTGATTCGGTGATAAGCGATCAGCGCCAATTGTACGGTGCCAAACAAGATTAAGGCGCCAGTCCCAGTATCAAGCGTGATGTAAGCAAAAGAAAATAGCAATGCATAGCCAAAAAGTGACAAGCCTAGGGAGAATGATTGACATTGACTGAGCTTAAGTGAGCTTTGGTTTTGTCGTTGGTCGTCCAATAGATAGCTAAGGGCAACCAAGGTGACGGCTCCACTGACTAAGCGAATTAAAGTAAACCCTACTGGATCGATGACCTCGGTTCCCAAAGCGAATCGACAGAATAGAGAGTTAAGCGCAAATGCCGTCATGGCGGTGAGCGCCAAAGAGAAGTTTTTGTTCATCGGGCTTCAATCAGTTACAACCGAGTCATTATCCTAACGGTCAGACTCCTTTCACGGAATAACCAATAACTTATATATTATGTTTTTCACTTCCATCTAATAAGAGTTACTCTGCATAATTGTATAACTATCACTTTTTATCATGATTAACTAAACTAAATATCACTTTTATAGAGCTTTAAAGCGGCATACAGTGAAAAGGCATTTAATAGAAGTAGAGAACATTATGAAAGTCGAAATAGTAAATGCGATGCCAAAGTACGATGAGGCGTTGTGTGCTGTGATTCAGTCCGTGGGAGCCGAGTTTGGCGCAGTGGGCGAAGGGTTTGGTCCTTCGGATCCAGAAGTGTTAGCAATGAGCGAAAACTACAGTGAAGCAAATCGCAGTTTGTATCTTGTTGCGTTAGTGGATGGCAAGGTAGTTGGAGGTTGCGGATTAGCACCATTTGGTGATCATCAAGACGTATGCGAGCTAAAGAAACTTTTCTTACTACCTGAAACTCGCGGGCTTGGATTAGGTAAGGAGTTAGTGCAGCAATGTTTAGCGTTCGCGACTGAACAAGGCTACGCATCTTGCTACTTGGACACACTCACTTCCATGTCGGCAGCAGTGAGATTGTACGAGAACTTTGGTTTCACACATTTAAACGCACCCTATGAAGGTACGCTGCATAACGGTTGCGATGTTTGGATGCTTAAGTCTCTACCGTAAAAAAGGAAATCGCGTTACGGATGATAGGACACAACTACAAGTTATTGCGACCACTGCAAGCTCTACTTGAAACACGTAGCCTCACTGAAGCTGCAGAACGGTTGCGAATAACTCAGTCGGCGATGAGTAGAAATCTCACTCAACTAAGAGCGGAGTTTTCTGACCCTCTGTTAATTCGAGAGGGAAAAACATTCGTGCTCACGGCGCGTGGGGAGTCGCTTAAACGAGCGCTACCTCATGTTCTTAGCGCCATTGAAAGCTTATATTCAGACAGTTCGATTGAGCCCAGTGAAATAAAGCGCACCTATCGAATAGCGTATTCAAGTTTTAGTTCATTATCGCTGGTAAAAGACTTGAGTTTGGCGTTGATGAGTCAAGCGCCGAATGCCTCCTTCAGTATGGAATTGTGGCAACATCGGGATATTGATGAGTTGTCCACGGAGGATGTCGATATACTGATCACCCCAGCACACCGGATCCCGGACAACATCTATGGGAAGCGCATTGCTGACAACGACTATGTTGTTGTTAGGTCTAAAGAACACCACAAGTCTCAACAGACGCTTTGTCTTGAGCGATATCTTGAGTCTCGGCATGTCTTACTGCATTTGGTGGCGAATATTGATCTTGAGGTGAACGAGTTTTTTGCCAACTTATCGGTAAAAAGAAATGTAGCGTTAACGTTGTCGAGCGCTCGCGAAGCTCTGGACGTTGTACGAGAAAGTGATTTATTGGTAACGCTGCCTAAGTATCTTGTAGAAAGATTGCCAGACAAATCCGACTTTGACATTCACCCGCTGCCATTTTCATTGCCGTCACACTGTTACTATTTACTGTGGCATGCTAAATGGCAAAATGATGTGGCTCACCGTTGGTTACGCGACACAGTGTTTTCGCTGTTGTAGACGCTGCCTGTCTTCTGTGATTTGGTTATCCTTTTGCTTGCTCACATAGTAGATGCAACCATTGTTGGTGATGAGCCGCCACTTGTTTGGTCACGAATCTACCGGTTAGCCAACGGAGTCCACCTCGCTGAGTTGATTCAGTGACAATGCGGCAACCGTTGTCGCAAGGACTTAATAGCCAAGCGTGGTACATATCAACGCCTCCACATTTCCCTTTCCAGGCAATACGCTCGTGAGGGATATATTCCACTACCGTACATTCAAAGCTCATGGTCTTGGTGATCCAGTTGAACATCGTTCCTTTGTGAAGCTCACGCGTGTCACCTTTTGTTATCTGAACCGCAGTTTTTCTATGGTGCCAATTAGGCCAACAAGGCGCTTGAACGATACAAGCCCATATCCGTTCACATTCTGAAGGTACGACAATCTCTTCCTTAACGTGTACGGATGAGTTTTTAGGATGGTAATAGTCAGGCCAATGAATCTCTGTTAACTCGCTCATGCCTATCTGTTTTCCCGTGTTAATGAGCCTTTGTTAACTATAGTCACGATATACAGGCCGTCATAGAAATTGGCTAACGTTGAACGGAGTCTTCATAAAGATTCTGTTATCAGAACGTAATGAAAAACTGCTTTTGTATGATTATATGCCCAATTTTCGAGTGGTAGATCTCATTATCTAGCATTGATCACAAAATCTCACCGGAGATTGATTGCTTAACCCAAACAGAGCATATATGATTAACTCAAATAGTCATACAATAGTATTTTAGGAGTCACACATGACAAAACCAGTCATTGGTTTCATCGGCCTAGGCCTTATGGGCGGTAACATGGTTGAGAACCTTCAAAACCGTGGTTACGAGCTAAACGTAATGGACCTAAACAAAGACGCTGTTGCAGCTTGTGTAGCTCGTGGCGCTAAAGAAGCAACAACGGCAAAAGAGCTGGCTGAAAACAGCGACATTGTAATGCTGTGTCTAACCACTTCTGTAGTAGTAGAGAAAGTCGTTTATGGTGACGAAGGCATCCTAGCTGGTATTAAAGAAGGTTCAACACTTATCGACTTTGGTACCTCTATCCCTGCTTCCACTCGCAAGATTGGCGAAGAGCTTGCAGCTCGCGGCGCTGGTATGATCGATGCGCCACTGGGTCGTACTCCTGCTCACGCGAAAGATGGTTTACTAAACATCATGGCTGCCGGTGATATTGACACATTTAATAAGGTAAAGCCTGTTCTTGATGAACAAGGCGAAAACGTATTCCACCTTGGTGCGTTAGGCTCCGGTCACGTGACTAAACTAGTGAATAACTTTATGGGTATGACCACTGTAGCAACGATGTCGCAGGCGTTCGCTGTTGCGAAACTAGCCGGTGTTGATGGCCAACAGCTATTCGACATTATGTCAGCAGGCCCATCTAATTCTCCATTTATGCAGTTCTGTAAGCTCTACGCCGTAGATGGCGAAGAGAAATTGGGTTTCTCCATTGCTAATGCAAACAAAGATCTAGGCTACTTCCTAGAAATGGTATCTGACCTAGGTACTGAGTCTTTGATTGCTGAAGGGACTTCTAAGAGTCTACAAGCAGCGGTTGACGCAGGTCTAGCTCAAAACGACGTGCCAGTAATCTTCGACTACTTTACTCAACTTAAGAAGTAACGGTTTGCGACTAAGTTAATTGAGCCCCGCTATCAAGCGGGGCTTTGTCATTCTTACTTGGGAAATAATACAGACTCCACCTCTAGCAATTGTTTCAGTTTGGTCAATTTAACGACATATAATGTTCGTGTATTTTGCATCTCGATGTCATTTTGGCAGGCAACACTGAATGAACATAATCAGCTACAAGGAAAGTCATGTATGCCAGTGTTGTTATCTCGCAGTGTAAAAGCGCTGCCATTTACCCGCAAAGATAAGCTTCAACCATTCACCAATACCGAACTCATCTACAATCCCTCTTTCAAAGATACGCTAGCGACACTGCGTTCATATTTAAATGTGGATAAGCTAATCTACTCTCAGGTTCCTAGCATTCCGGTTGAAACGATTAGACGTGACAGTATTGAGTCAGATACAGGCGATTGTGTATTTCGCTTAGGGCACTCTGCGGTGTTAATGAAAATAGACGGTAAAGTGTTGCTCACTGATCCTGTATTCAGCGACAGAGCATCGCCTTTGTCTTGGGTTGGTCCCAAGCGTTTTCACCCCTTACCTATCTCTTTAGAAGATCTTCCTCGCATCGATATCTGTTTAATCAGTCATGATCATTATGATCACCTTGATAAACAAACCATTAAACAACTTCATGAACGAGTTGATCAATTTCTTGTACCGAAGCGTGTCGGACACTATTTACTTGGCTGGGGGGTGGCGCGAAATAAAATCCAAGAATTGGATTGGTGGCAGTCGGAGAGAATTGGGACATTGACGTTTGTTTTCACTCCAACTCAACATTTCTCTGGTCGTTCCTACAAAGAGCGTGATTTGTCGTTGTGGGGAAGCTGGGTGATACAGGGTAGTGAATCAAATATTTACTTTAGTGGTGACTCTGGTTATTTCAGTGGTTTTCGCGATATTGGTGAACGTTATGGTCCCTTTGATTTAACGTTGATGGAAACGGGGGCTTATGATGATAGGTGGGCCGGTATTCACATGCTTCCAGAGCAAAGTGTTCAAGCGCATATCGATGTAAAAGGGAGTGTCATGTTGCCCATTCATAACAGCACGTTCGACCTCTCTTTCCATGCTTGGAATGAGCCGTTAAAACGCCTAGTTCGAGAAGCTAGTGAACGCAATGTAAATGTCGTATGTCCGAAAATTGGAGAAAAGGTACTCATACGAGAGTTGAGTGCAACTGAGAATCAACAGGTTTGGTGGGATTAACCAATGGTATCTAGGTTGACACCATTGGTTTGCGTAATCACCGACGTTGTTTAAGAACTCGTTTGGCTACGAATGAGGTCGGTGACCTGTTCCAATGACTCGAATAAATAGTCAGCTATTTCAGCGATGTCTTTTTGGGGTGGTATGATGTCTGGAATCATCGCTGCCTGGCATCCAGCATCTTTTCCTGCGCGCATGCCATTATTCGAATCTTCCAGTACCAAGCATTCACTTGGAATCAGGTTAAGGCGTTGGCATGCCATGATGTAGCAATCTGGCCTAGGTTTACCATTTTGTACATCTTCTGCGGTAATTATGGTATCGAATTGCTCAAGGTAGTCTGAGTTTTGAAAGTTATGTTTTACTTCAGGCAAATGGGAGGAGGTGACGAGTGCAGTGATAAGATTGAGTTCCTTAGCTGTTTTGAAAAGCTGGTGGAACCCATGTTTGTATTCTATTCCTTGTTCTCTTGTTTCATGAAAATGTTGGTCGCGAATGACCTTGTATGCGGCTAAGTCAAATCCTTCACCAAAGTGCTCACACAACATTCGTTCACAGTCAGGGTCTTGCACGCCAATAAAACCTTGATAGTAGTCGTCGGTTAATTCATACCCCATCTGGGTAGCCGCGTATTGCCAACTCTTTTTGTAGACCGTTTCCGTATCGAATATCAATCCGTCCATATCAAATAAAAGTGCGGAGATCATTTAGGTAATCCTCTTAGGTTTCACGTTTTGTTTTTATAGCGCTACTTTGTCAGAGATTAAATGAAAGTCAAAAAACACATCTGTAATAAAATTACATTATGGCGATTTTCGACTATTTGTTGAGCTATATTGGTCGGCTTTAAGTAGGGTTAGATGAGCATTCTGAGTGGTAATTTAATCAAAGTGTGACTTGAGTCTCTAATTATTTTATGTGTCACGGGTTAATAAATGTGATGTTGATCAACAATAAATGAGATTTATTATCAATAAAGCTGCTGTGTAATTTATCAACGCTGCAATTACGTGATCTAAATCACTTGTTATTGTTGTTTGTGGTTTTTGTGTAGTGATTTGGATCACAAAAATGCCGTCATGCTGACTTTTGGAAATCTTGTGTTACTTTTTAATGGACTTTTGAATAACAACTTTTGGTCCAGGGACTACTTTTTCTGATAACGAGGATGACCTTATGCTATCTCCTGAAGCGAAAATCAAAGTACAGAACTTTGGTCGTTTCCTCTCCAACATGGTGATGCCAAACATTGGCGCATTCATCGCTTGGGGTTTGATTACGGCACTATTTATTCCAACCGGATGGATTCCAAACGAAACTTTGGGTTCGATGGTCGGTCCGATGATTACTTACCTTTTACCGCTATTGATTGGTTATACCGGCGGTAAAATGGTTGCTGGCGACCGAGGTGCGGTTGTTGGTGCTATCACAACAATGGGTGTGATTGTTGGTACAGATATCCCAATGTTTATGGGTGCAATGATTGTAGGTCCACTTGGCGGTCTAGCGATTAAGAAATTTGACCAAGCAGTTGAAGGTAAAGTTAAGAGTGGCTTTGAGATGTTGGTTAACAACTTCTCGGCTGGTATCGTTGGTATGCTTTGTGCCATCCTTGCTTTCCTAGTTATTGGCCCAGCAGTTAAGGTACTCTCTACTGCACTTGCTGCGGGTGTAGGCGTAATGGTTAACGCAGGTCTTCTGCCTCTAACCTCTATCTTTGTTGAACCTGCGAAGATCCTGTTCCTAAACAACGCGATCAACCACGGTATCTTCTCGCCACTTGGTATCCAACAAGCCGAAGAAATGGGTCAATCAATCTTCTTCCTGATTGAAGCGAACCCAGGTCCAGGTCTAGGTCTACTACTTGCTTACATGTTCTTTGGACGCGGTAATGCTAAAGAGTCAGCACCAGGTGCGGCGATCATCCACTTCTTTGGTGGTATCCACGAAATCTATTTCCCATACGTGCTAATGAACCCACGTCTGATCATCGCAGTGATTGCTGGTGGTATGACGGGTGTGTTCACACTAACGATGTTCGACGCAGGCCTAGTATCTCCAGCGTCTCCAGGTTCAATCTTTGCTGTACTTCTGATGACTCCTAAGTCTTCATTTGTTGGCGTGATTCTATCTGTAATTGCCTCAGCAACAGTGACATTCTTCATCGCATCGCTACTTATGAAAACATCTAAACAAGATGACGAAGAAGAATCTCTAGAAAAAGCTGCAAGCCAAATGGCAAGCATGAAAGCGTCTTCAAAAGGTCAAACTGGTGCAGCTCTAGACTTAGCAAAAGTTCGCAAAATCATCGTAGCGTGTGACGCGGGTATGGGTTCAAGTGCGATGGGCGCAAGCATGCTTCGTAAGAAGGTAGATGCTGCTAACTTAGACATTTCGGTAACTAACTTAGCGATCAACAGCCTACCGGATGACGCTGATATCGTCATTACTCATAAAGATCTGACTGACCGTGCACGTAAACATGCCGCAAACTCACATCACATTTCTCTAAGCAACTTCCTAGATGGTGCTTTGTATGATGGTCTGGTTTCTGACCTTGTGAATGCACAACAAGCGGGTGCTGAGCCAAAAAAGCCTGAAGCACCAGCAGACACTAGCTCAAGCGAAGAAGGAACGCTTAAGCTTTCGAATGAAAATATCTTCTTAGGTATGGAAGCAAAAACCAAAGAAGAAGTTATCAAGTTTGCTGGTGAGCAACTCGTAAAACTTGGTTATGTAGAACCGCAGTATGTTGAAGGCATGTTGGCTCGCGAAGAGTTGGTTTCTACGTACCTTGGTGAGTCGATTGCAGTACCTCACGGCACTATTGAAGCAAAACAGTTCGTCAACAAAACCGGTATCGTGTTCTGCCAATTCCCTGAAGGTGTTCAATGGGGTGAGGACGAAGATGATGTTGCGAAGATGGTCATTGGTATCGCAGCGCAAGGTGATGAACATATTCAAGTTATCACAGCGATTACGAATTCACTTGATGACGACGAAGCTGTTGAATGTTTGAAGTCTACCACTGACGTTGAGGATGTACTTCGCATCCTAAGTGGTAAGTAGCATAAATGGTGATGATCACCATGGCTTTAAGTCATAGCTCCTAAGTGAAACGAGACCAACGCTCCCCCTGTTGGTCTCATTTTTGATTTTGTTTTTTTCTTTTTTTAATGAGTTATTTAGGAAGACGTCTTATGAAAGCACTACATTTTGGCGCAGGTAATATCGGTCGTGGCTTTATTGGTAAACTATTGGCAGATGCGGGTATTCACGTAACATTTGCCGATGTAAACGAAACAGTGGTTAATGCCCTAATCGAACGTCAATCCTACCCAGTAAAAATCGTTGGCGAAGATTGTATTGTAGAGCAAGTTAACAATGTGACTGCCGTAAACTCAACGAGCACAGACATCATTGAGCTCATCGCGACTGTTGATATGGTAACAACCGCTGTTGGCCCTACGGTTTTAAAAATTATCTCTAAATCTGTTGCTCAAGGTATCGAAAAACGTCTAGAAAGTGGCAATACTGCACCTCTTAATATTATCGCATGTGAGAACATGGTTCGTGGCACTAGCCAGCTCAAAGAGATGGTGTTTGAGCATCTATCAGCAGATGCCAAAGCGTTTGCGCAAGAGCACATTGGCTTTGTAGATTCTGCGGTAGACCGTATCGTTCCTCCTGCTGAGGAAGGCGAAACCGATCCTCTGGCAGTAACTGTAGAAACGTTCAGCGAATGGATTGTTGATGAAACTCAGTTTGTTGGCGACATCCCTGCTATTAAAGGCATGGAATGCACGGACAACCTAATGGCGTTCGTAGAGCGTAAACTGTTTACATTGAATACTGGCCATCTAATTACGGCTTACTTGGGTGTGCTTGCAGGCCATGAGACAATTAAAGATTCTATTGAAGACCCTGCGATCTTTGCAGATGTTCAAGCAGCTATGCAGGAAAGTGGTGAAGTATTAATTCGTCGTTACGGCTTTGATGCAGAAGCGCACGCGGCGTACATTCAAAAAATACTTAACCGTTTTGCCAACCCATACCTACGTGATGAAGTAGATCGTGTTGGTCGTCAACCAATTCGTAAGCTAAGCCCACAAGATCGTTTGATCAAACCACTAAACGGTACGATTGAATACGGTTTACCTAACTCTCACTTAATCAAAGGTATTGCGGCAGCATTTCTTTATAAGAATGACGATGATCCACAAGCAGTAGAGCTTCAAGCTATGTTTGCTGAACAAGGCTTTGCTAAAACACTCGCTCATTATTCAGAGCTGAATGTTGATTCAGAAGTTGTTACACTAGCGCACGAAGCGTATCTAGCGCTCAAATGATTCAAGCTGTTGGTGCCACGCAAGTGGCACCCTTTGTATTAAGAGATGTTATGCCACTGCACCCACCTAATGAAACTGAACTTTTAGAGGCGCTGTCTGAAGCGAAAGACGCGAGTGAGTGCCTTATGGCGGCTTATGATGCGATTGATGATACGTTAGATACGCTGATCAATAGTATTTTTCATAAAGACGACTATGCAGTGAAGTACGTGGTGGATCCTCTTCTGACCAACGATGGTCCGCTAGGGGATATTCTCGTTCGGGCTAAGCTACTTTTAGGTCTAGGTGTTATCTCCAAGGAAGTATTCGATGATATCGATATCTTCGTAACACTGCGTGAATGGACCAAGCATCAAGAAAATGATGTGAGCTTTACCGAAAGAGACGTGTTGTTTGAGTTGAACAAAATCAGTGCTATCCAAAAAATGATGCCGATCGAATACGATGAAAGCATGACAGGTGGCCTAGATGCGGTGATGCTGGAAATGTTTTTAGAACGCCACTATCAACGCGTTAAATCCACCATTATTCTGGCGATTACCGAGTTGGTTGAAACACTGTGTCGAGATAACCCACTGGTTTAAATAGTGACGAACTTCGGCACTATCCTGTGCCGAAGTTATATTTTTATTTCTATCTCTCCTTCTTTTCTTCTTAGTTTATTCTCAATTTTCCCTCGGCTTTTTTTCAAAATACTACCCATTCTTCGTGATATTATCTTTCGAAACGAAAGTTTTGTGTGTGTTTTTTCATCAGGTGAACCTTGTCTTAGATTTAATACAGCGGATTTCTTGCGTGATAACTTACGTTGTGAAATAATTTTGCTATCAGTTAAGTTTTGAATCGAAATTAAAATGCGAAAGCGAAATACTCAAGTCAGACGTCATTCCATTGCTCAACTTGTTAAAGAGCGTGGAGAGGTGAGCGTAGAAGAGCTATCCGCTCTATTCGACACCTCTGAAGTGACGATTCGTAAAGATCTTACTTCTTTAGAAAAGAACGGCCAGTTACTAAGACGCTATGGTGGTGCTGTAGCACTACCTCAAGAAGCCGTAGATGAGGTGCTGAATGAGTCGAGTTTGACGTCCGCCTCGAAAGAGAGCATCGCAGAGGCAGCAGTTGGTCTAATCAATGATCATTATCGAATTGTTATCGATTGTGGTAGCACAACAGGCGCTTTGGTCTCAAGGCTTGGCAGTAAGAAAGGACTAGTGGTAATGACAAACTCGTTGTCACTCGCGAATGCAATCAATGACTTGGAAAATGAACCAACGCTATTAATGACAGGCGGTACTTGGGATAGTCATTCAGAATCATTTCAAGGGCAGGTTGCTGAGTCGGTACTTCGTTCTTACGACTTTGACCAGTTATTTATCGGTGCCGATGGTGTCGATTTAGCGCGCGGCACCACCACATTTAATGAACTAATCGGTCTTAGTAATGTTATGGCAGAAGTCGCACGCGAAGTCGTGGTAATGATTGAATCCGAGAAAATAGGCCGAAAAATTCCTAATCTAGAATTAGCGTGGGATGCCATTGATGTCGTCGTTACAGACAAAGGTTTAACTAACGAGCAGAAAGCTCAAATTGAATCGAACGGCGTAAAGGTGATTTGCGCTTAACAAAATTACTCCCTCCATCATTGATTTGCTTGCACTCAGAGAGGGAGACAGAAATAAGAAACGGAGAATTGATATGTGTGGAATCGTAGGTGCGGTAGCACAACGAGACGTAGCGGAAATTTTGGTAGAGGGTTTACGCCGTCTGGAGTACCGTGGATATGATTCAGCGGGTGTAGCCGTTGTTGATGCAGATTCAGAACTGAAACGCGTTCGTCGTTTAGGTAAAGTTCAAGAGCTCGCGGATGCGGTTGACTCTCAGGATGTGACTGGTGGTACAGGTATTGCTCATACTCGCTGGGCAACACACGGCGAGCCTTCAGAGGCGAACGCTCATCCACACGTATCTGGTGATATTGCTGTGGTTCACAATGGCATCATTGAGAACCATGAAGAGCTACGTGCAACGCTTCAAGAGCGTGGCTATGTATTCCAATCTCAAACCGATACGGAAGTTATCGCACACTTAGTTGAATGGGAACTGCGTACTTCTGCAACCCTAGTGGAAGCACTGCGAAAAACGGCGGCTCAACTTGACGGTGCTTACGGTACGGTTGTGGTTGACCGTAAAGACCCAAGCCGCATTGTGGCAGCTCGCTCTGGTAGTCCAATCGTTATTGGTTTTGGTGTTGGTGAGAATTTCTTGGCTTCAGACCAATTGGCTCTATTGAGTGTGACACGCCGTTTTATGTATCTTGAAGAAGGCGATGTGGCAGAAATTACTCGTCGCGAGGTTACTGTTATCGATGTAGACGGCAACCCAGTTGAGCGTGAAATCACTGAGTCTAATGCGGAACATGATGCTGGCGACAAAGGTCAATACCGTCACTTTATGCAAAAAGAGATCTTCGAGCAGCCTCGTGCGTTGATCAACACTATGGAAGGTCGTATTACCGACAAAGCGGTAGTCACTGAAGCAATTGGTGTTAACGCGGTAGATATTCTTAAGAAGGTCGACCACGTTCAAATCATCGCTTGTGGTACGTCTTATAACTCAGGTATGGCAGCTCGCTATTGGTTTGAGTCGATCGCAGGCGTAAGCTGTGATGTCGAAATCGCTTCTGAGTTCCGCTACCGTGATTTTGTGGTTCGTCCAAACAGCTTGTTAGTGACATTGTCTCAGTCTGGTGAGACGGCTGATACTTTGGCTGCTCTTCGTTTAGCGAAAGAAAAAGGCTACATGTCGGCAATGACTATCTGTAATGTTGCTGGTTCATCGTTGGTTCGTGAGTCTGACTTTGCCTTTATGACTCGTGCAGGGACTGAGATTGGTGTGGCATCGACGAAAGCCTTTACGACTCAACTAGCAGCAATGTTAATGATGGTAGTGTCTATCGCTCGTTTGCAAGGTCGTATGACTGAAGAACGCGAAGCTGAAATCGTAAAATCTCTACATGAACTTCCTGCAAACATTGAAAAAGCGTTAGCGTTCGACAAAGAAATCGAGGCATTAGCAACTGACTTTGCAGATAAGCATCACACACTATTCCTTGGCCGTGGTGAGTACTACCCAATTGCTATGGAAGCGTCGCTGAAACTCAAAGAGATCTCATACATTCACGCAGAAGCTTATGCAGCAGGTGAACTGAAACACGGTCCTCTAGCACTTATTGATGCAGACATGCCAGTGGTAGTTGTTGCGCCAACTAACGACCTTTTAGAAAAGCTGAAATCGAACATTGAAGAAGTACGTGCGCGTGGCGGTTTACTGTATGTATTTGCTGATGAGAAAGCAGGCTTTGAAGGTGATGAGAACATGAAGATCATCCAAATGCCACACGTCGATGACATCATCGCACCAATCTACTACACCGTACCAATGCAGCTACTGTCTTACCATGTTGCATTAATCAAAGGTACTGATGTGGACCAGCCACGTAACTTAGCGAAAGCGGTAACGGTTGAGTAAGAGCAATTAAAAGATCGACAAAGAGCTGTCGGTGGACAATAAAGATCGAAACTCGACAATAATGATTAGAACTACGACAATAAAGTGCGAAACTTTTCGATGCTTTTTGTCGTAGTTTGCCTTCTTCCCTGAGAAGGTTTTGCCCCTTCTCGTGTCAATAACCTAAATCCAAATCCGGTCATTCCTGCGAAGGCAGGAATCTACTGACAGCCCCCGCTGAATCATATGGTCCACTCCGCAAACTGAGTGACGAGGCTAGCTTATTTTTGCCCCTTTATGCGTTAGATCTTTAACTCATTCACATGTTCTTTATGTACGTTTGCCCAGCTAAACCTAATCCATTTTCATGGAGACCACATACTGCTAGAATGGAATACCGTTATGCATTTAGCCTCACATAGTTTGGTTCTTCTGGGGGGCGTCAACCATTATTGGAAGTAAATATCGTGCATTTAGAAAGTCTAACCATAAAGAATTACCGAAAATTTCGTTCTACAGATAACACAGTATGCTTTGTTAAGCCTGAAGTTATAGATATGAGTTCTGAAGGAAATCAATCAAGGTCAGTGATTGCTCCTTCAACAACCTTAATTATCGGTAAGAATAATGCAGGTAAAACTACCGTCGTCAATGCCTTAAAGATGCTATGCAATAATGAACAACCCTCGGCATCAGACTTTAACCTTTCCTACTTAAATGACGTGTTCAACCAGTACAAACAAGCTTTTGAAGCGGATAATGCTACAAAATTTAAAGGATTAGAAACGCCAAACTTAGAATTCACCTTGAAGGTTAAAGTGGACTTTAATGATGAAGACCTAATGACTCATCTTGCACCTTTTATCTCAATTAGTGAAAAAGGTGATGGTGAGCCTGTTAGCGTTTGCATCATAGTTAAGGTAGTACTTAGCGAGGAATCTACATTTAAAGAAGAAGCAAGTAAGATTTTTAATACTAGTCACTTAGAAGATGAAACTAGTCATTGGTTTGAGAAGTTTTACGCATTGCTTTCAAAAGAGACTAGTGTTATTCAAACAGAGGGGAACCTTTATCAAATTGCATTCATAGATTCTCTTGGAGACACAACAGAGAAATTTTCCCTTAAAAAACTGATTAATATTAAAGAAATCAAAGCCAATCGCCACCTTAAAGAGGATGTACTAAGCAGCGTCTTTAACAAAATAGTTGCCTTTCAGTTCTCTCATGATAATAGCTCTCGCTCTGCTTTAGAAAAAAGCATAGAGTCGATAAATACACTGATATCTGGAGATGTGAGCTCTAAAAGTAAAAATATTTCTCAAGTCTTGGGAAAGGTAGAAAGCTCAAACAAGGTTGATCTTAGTCTATCGGGCAATGTTACTTACGATGCCGTAATGAAAGGGCTAATTAAATACAACTTTATGGATGGCAAAGATTATATCCCTGAAGATCAGTTTGGATTAGGCTATATAAATCTACTAAACATTATTGGTGAAATCATCCACTTTGTAGATAGTTATGAAGACAAAAGCCACTTTAGTCACATTAATTTACTCTTCATTGAAGAGCCAGAAGCGTTTATGCACCCTCAGATGCAAGAGTTCTTTATTAAGCGTATTGATAATGCGGTAATAAAAGCATTAGATATCGCAAATTCCGCCTCAAAAGGTAAAAAAACACTACAGTGTCAGATAGCGATAACAACTCACTCTTCTCATATTGTTAACAGTAAGATTCATAGCAGTAATACTTTCAATAATCTTAATTATTTAACTTCAATCAATAAATGTACAAAAGTCGTTAATCTGACAGATGATGCGGTGGTTTCTAGTGAAGATAGTGATGCCAATGAAAAGCTTAACTTCTTAAAGAAGCATATAAAGTACAAAGTTTCTGAGTTATTCTTCTCTGACGCTATCATATTTGTTGAAGGAGTTACAGAAGAAACCTTACTAAATTACCATTTGGAAAACCACTCAATTCTAAGTAATTACTATATTTCTGTTTTTAATATAAATGGTGCTCATGGGAAATTGTATCTACCATTGGCGAAAAAACTAAGTATTCCTAGTTTGATTGTGACGGACTTAGATATCAAACGGGAAAAGTGTGAGAAGAACGAAAAGCATGAGAAATATGATAAATGTAATCGATGTGGACATGGAATATATTCTAATGGCACGCTAACTAATAGCTATGGTACCCGCTGCGATAGAAAGCCTGAAAATATCAAGCCAACTTACACACAAATTACTAGTCTTGATGGCCGTATAACAACCAACTCAACGATTAAACTCATAAATAAAGAGTTTGCAGGAAAGTCTGATAGTGAAAAAGAAATTCTTAATGATATAAAGTTCGTTGATAATAATAATATTTATGTGGTATTTCAAAAAGATCCTATTGAGGGGCAGTATGCAACTAGCCTAGAAGAAGCACTCATTTTAACGAATTATAAAAACGATATTATTAATGATGTGATAAAAGACTGTAGGCCAAAAATCTATAATCAAATTCTAAAGTCTGACGACAGTCGTAAAGACTTACGAGAAAACTTAATCCATAACTCATACAAACTACAGAAGAAATTATCGGACAGTAAAAGTGATTTCTCTAATAAGTTAATTTTCAGAATTATATCTTCAGAAAATAGTGATGATTTGCCTAATTTACCAAACTACCTAGAAGATGGTTTAGAGTGGCTTGTAAGAAATCTTCAAGTAAATGATATGCTTTCCTTAAATCAAGTGGAAGCAGGGGGTGATATGGAAGCTGAAAATATGAGATTAGATGATGCGGAGGTCATAACCGATGATGCCAAATGAGATTATGGAAATTGATACTCAGAAAAGCATCTATAAATATATCGATGGCTTTAATAGCTTTCGTTTCAATGCAGGTGCTGGTGCGGGTAAAACCTATGCACTGATAGAAACATTAAAATACGTTACCATCAATAAGATTTCAGCTACCCAAAGTCCGCAAAAAGTGGTCTGTATCACTTATACCAATGTTGCGGTTAATGAGATTAAGAGTCGACTTGGAAATACAGAGGTGGTACATGTTTCAACTATTCACGAAAGGTTATGGGAATTAATAAAAAGAGCTCAGCCTCAGCTTTTGAAATGTCATAAAGAAAAAATAGAGGAGGTTATAAATAAAAACATCCAAGAGCTATATAGTTCTAAGAAAGCAAAGTTCTTTAACGCCCTTGATATGTTAAAGCAACAAGAGTTTATTGATTTTGCCATACAAACTAAAGAACTTTTCTATCAGTCAAATAAATTAGCGGCTACTCCTTTTAAAGAGGCTTATATAAATAATACTGAAATAAAAAAGCCAGATTTTCTTAATGAATGCCTAAGTAATGTTGTAAACTTTAAATATGTTGTTGGGCTGGTGTATAAGAATTATAGCCTTGATAAATGTTTGAAAGAAATTGGTGATGGAAAAGAAGAGCGTGTTAATTATGATAGCAAGGTAAATACAGATAGGTTGCATCGTATGAAGTTTAGTCATGATACTCTACTTGAGTATGGACTGAAACTCGTTGAAACATATCCTACTCTATGTCGCATTATTATTGATAGTTACCCTTATTTCTTTATTGATGAGTATCAGGATACACATAGAAACGTGATTAAGTTCGTCAAAACCATTCATGACTATGCGATTAAAAACAATAAAGAATGGATGGTTGGTTACTTCGGTGATACTGCACAGTGTATCTATGAGGACGGGGTTGGGAAAAATATCACAGCGCTTCATGATGGTCTCTATGATGTCAAAAAGATATTTAATCGTCGCTCACACCAGCAAGTTATTGATGTGGCTAATAAAATTCGTAATGACGAAATAATTCAAAAGCCTATCTTTGATGACAGAAATGATGGTTCTGTACGCTTTTATTATAATAACTCTGAGGATAAGTTAGGGACAGCAAAGCAATTTATTGCTGAATATAAAAGTGATTTAGCTAAAGCTAGTAAGGAAGAAGGCTATACAGCTGCCGATGATGCTAAGATCCATTGCCTAGTCTTAACGAACCGACTCATGGCAAGCTTTAATGGATTTGAGAGAGTGTATGATGTGTATAGCAAGTCAACTATTTACTATAATGACTTAAATACCCAAGTTTTATCTCATCAATTAGAGAAGCTTAATCCAACGGTCTTGACTATCTACCATCTTATTAAGCTTTATCAAGATATACAGCAGGGAGAGGTTTCTTACTATGATATTTTTGGTGCATCAAGTAAGAATCTTTCCTTTTCAAAGGCGAGCTTGGTTATTCGTGAATTAAACAATGAAAGCATTGAATCATTCAGAGATTGGGTTGATCTAGTCATTGAGCTACTTGGAAAAGTCGAATCTAAAGATGCACTAGGTAAAGCTCTGATTAATAGAGTTAATTATGAGAATGATAACGTTGCTTCTGCTGATGCATTTCGTTCAACATTGTTAGGAAGTATTAACGTTCTAATGAATGAAGGTTCAGATGATGACAAAGCTAAAGAGAAAGTGGATAGCGTTTTAGATTTACAAATTACATCATTAATAAATTGGGTTAACTTTATTGATGGTATCGAAGTCGATGATATTACCTATCATACTTATCATGGCACTAAGGGAGAAGAGTATAAGAATGTTGCCATCATCCTAGAGCATAGCTTTGGTAAAAAGAATAAAGATAAATTTAAAAACTATTTTAATGCTGTGCAACAGGATGCAATAAAAAAAGAACATTTATTCCCTGATTCCGTGACTGAAGAAAATCATATTAAGACACAAAATTTGCTCTATGTTGCTTGCTCGAGAGCGATAAAAAATCTCAGAGTGCTCTACTTGGATGATATATCGGACATTGAGAGTGGTATTAACACTATCTTTGGTGAAAGCAAACCTTGGCCAGAGGTCTAATTCTTAGTCAGGCATGATTATTTAATAATAAATAGTCATGTCGGGTTACTTGTACTTCAAGGTGTTAGAGTTGTCTTTCTCATATAACTAAAACCATCCAGTTTTTTACTTGAGTAATACTCAATAGAGGAACTTCCTTATTGAGTTTTTTTCCTGATTCAGCTTAGTTATTGGGGGCGGGTCAAAGCGACTTTCCATACCTGTAGTTATTAATGATTTACTAATTTAGTAAAGTCACTGACAAACTTTTGTCCAAAAGTGAGTTTCAAACTTTGTTGTCACAATCTGTTTGGATAGCAACGATGATGGAGTCAAAGTTTCGATCTTTGTTGTCACTTCTTGGCTGTTACATCAGGTAGTAATCAGCCCTGTTTAGGAGAAAAGTTTTTATCTTTTTTGTATCTTAAGAAAATTAATTGTTATGTCCTCAAAATAAAAGCCTCCGTATAAACAGAGGCTTAGTAGAAGTACAAAAATAGTAGGGAAGTTAGGCTTGAATGAGTTGGCTCATCTCTTCTCTAACTTGTGGTACAGTCAAGCCAACAATAATTTGGAAACTCTCTCCATTACGAACCACGTTAACAGCACCTTGTTGTTGGAAATAGGATGTTGGTTGAACCAACTGAGCGTTTTTGACTTTCACACGTAGTCGTGTAGCACAGTTAGTTAGTAACTCGATATTGTCGCGCCCACCTAAGCCTTCAATGAATGCATTGGCTTGGCCGTCTTCGCTACCGTTTACAGTATTTCCTTTTTGTGATGCACGATACTCTGCCTTAGACACAAATTTCACTTCCGCATCATCGCGCCCAGGAGTCATTAAGTTGTACTTCAGAATAATTGCACGGAAGCTGAAGAAATATATAGCCGTGAAGGTGAGACCTAGTGCTATCTGAATCACATACGTACCCATGTGGTTTGCACCTAATGGCAGCCAGTTCTGGAAAACAAAGTCGATTAATCCAGTTTGGAAGTTACCCGAGACACCGAGCATAAAGGCAAGCGTCGCCATTGTTGCTGAAAGTAGTGCATGTAAAACAAATAAAGCAGGCGCAATAAATAGGAATGTGAACTCAATAGGTTCGGTAATCCCTGTCAGAATTGCGGTAATGGCTGCACCTAGAACAAGTCCTAGTACCATCTTCTTCTTTTCTGGTTTCGCGGTTGAGTAAAGGGCTAGTGCGATACCTGTACATCCAAACACTTTGCCCATACCAGTTAACATGAGGCCGCCCTGAGGGAATTGTTCAGTTAAGGGGGCGCTGCTTTCTGCAAATTGTTGAATGTGCTGAATCCAGTAAGCAACAGTACCGCCGTCAACCGCGACTGGACCATAGAATACAGGACCATAAACAAAGTGATGCAAACCAGTAGGGATCAATAGACGCTCAAGAAGAGTAAATGCCCAAACACCGAACGAACCTGAGTTGACTAAGAACGTTTGTAGACCATTGATACCACCTTGGATAGTTGGCCATACAAAGCATGTGATAACAGCAAGTGCAACCATCATAGGGAAGCTAATAATAACCACTAATGGGGTGCCATTGAACACAGAAGCCCAGTCCGGTAGTTTACGGTCAAAGTATTTGTTATGAACCCAAACCGATACACTCGCGATAACGATAGCACCTAAAAGGTTGGTATCCAGTGTTAAGATACCGCCAATTTCAGTTAGACCACGCTCACCAGCAACATAATTGACGCCAAGATCAGCCCCCCAAAATTGTAATATTCCACCAATAACGTAGTTAAACGTGATGTAAGAGACGAGGGTGGCAAGTACCGCACGACCTGACGCTGATTTTGCTAGCGCGATGGGTAAGCCAACTGCAAAAATAAGAGACATATTTTTGAAAACAGCTAATGACGCTTGTAGCAAAATGGTGGAAACACTGTGCCATGTTGAACCAGGAACTGCCCAAGGGAACAGATCTTGGTTTAGGAGCATAACGGTAAATCCAAGCAGCATACCTGCCGCAGGGAATAGCAAAACAGGGACAAACATGGCTGCCCCAAATCTTTGTATCATGTCTTTCATAGTGACCTCAAAGGTACCTCTAAACAGGAGTTCCTTCCTGCTTAGAGGTGGTTCAAGTTATTGGGAAAATTGTGGCAAATAGTTTTTATTTTCTTCTAGAAGATCGTTAACGATAGCTTTAGCTTTAGGGACATTAATAACGGTACGGTTGAGGGTTAATGCATTGATTAACTTCTGTCTATTACCTTCATACCATGCATCTACGACTAATTTTTCGTATCCTAACTGACTTTCAATCATGGCCTTCTGGAATGTTGGAATGGTGCCAACTGCAAACGCTTTAGGGCCGTCATTAGTTAGGGCACAAGGCACCTCAACCATGGCATCATCCTGAAGATTTGAAATCGCACCATTGTTTGGCACGATGACCAAATAAGTGTCGCCCATGTTGTATGCTAGGGATGCTGCTACTCGAACCATATAGCGCCCATGAATGTCAGCGTGTAAGGTCTCATTAGCGGTTGTCCCAGCATCAATAATGCGTTGGTTTAACTCAAACACTCTCTTTTCACGACCGTTGATCACTTGGCGTGCTCGAGTGTTGTTGATCTGCTCTTTTGCGACCATTTTTTCTGGATACAAGTAGTATTGGAGATAGGTATTCGGCAGATACTCTGGGTTATCCTCAAGCATCGTTTTCATATTTTGGAATGTAGCTTGCCATGACGGATCATCAGCAATTTCAGGATCAACGGCACTAATTCCTTGGTGTAGGATAATGTTCTTGATTTCATCCGTCAGATCTTGGCCTTGTTTATTTTTGATCTTGGTAAACCAACCATAGTGGTTTAGGCCAAAGTACTCAGGTACTAGATCCCAGAACTCACAACCTAATAGGTTTGCGTAACTCACCATGATAGCGGCTGGCATATCGCAAATATTCAGGATGCGCTTATCATCTGGGAATTCACGGTTAAGTGCTTCTGCAACAATCGCTGCTGGATTGGTGTAATTAAGGATCCATGCTTCTTTTGAGTACGAGCGGATATCGTTAACCAACTCAATCATGTCACCAATAGAACGAAGGCCGTAAGCCATACCGCCAGCACCACATGTCTCTTGACCGACACAGCCGTGAGTGAGCGGAATTTGCTCATCTCGTTCGCGCCCTTCTAAGCCGCCAGTACGAATCTGAATAAAGAAGAAGTCTGAGTTTGAGAATGCGACACTTTTATCTGTTGTGTAAATGAATTCTTCAACTTCCGGATAGTGCTCTTTAAATAGAATCTCTGTCGCTTTGGCATTTGATTCTTGGCGCTCAGCATCAATGTCATAAAAAACAACACGCTTTAAAGGAAAGGTATCTTTTTCTGCAATTAGGCTGTTCATCATACCCAGCGTGTAGGTACTGCCTGCGCCAACAACGGTTAGGTTTTGCTTGTTCATTGAAATGTCCTGATGTTTAACTTGATGGCACAAAAGTATCTTAAAAGTATTATATTGAGCAATACATATAAGATACTTTGAGTGTAAATTATAATATCCTTCACAATAATCGAGCTTAAAAGTATTTTAAATGTATCGTCGATCACAGTTTACTTTTATCATGCATGGAGATTAAGGAGATGAGATGAGTAAACCTAGATACTTGCAGATAGCTGATACTTTGATTGAAAAGATCAGTAATGGTGAACTGTCAGCAGGCTCTATCTTGCCAACTGAAGGCGAGCTGCAAAAAGAGTTTGATGTAAGCCGAGTGACTATTCGTAAAGCAATGCAACTACTGGTGGATAAAGATTTATTGTTTCGCCAAAGGGGCAGCGGTACTTATGTTAAAGCACCTAAGGCGCAACATAATGCTCTACAGTTGAGCGGCTTCGTAGAAGAGGTTTCAGCACAAGGCAAGACGCCAAGCTCGAAGATAATTACGTTTGAACTTATTGAATGCAATGAGCTAGTGGCAGATAAGCTTAACGTTTCAATTGGAGAAGAGGTGTATTCAATCCGCCGTTTACGAATGATAGATGATGAGCCTGAAGTGCTAGAACACACGTATTTACCCGTTTCTCTATTTCCCGATCTTAGTATTAAAGCTATGCGCAGCTCCAAATACGACTACATAGAAAAGACGAAAGGACTAAAAATCAAACTTTCTCGTCAATCGATCAAGCCCGAAATATTGAATAAAAAAACCGCTGACGAACTCAATATGGATATGGCCGATCCGGTTATTCGCGTCGATTCTGTTGGTGAGCTAGAAAGTGGTATCGTGTTTGAGTATACGGTGCACTATTTTAGAGTAAATCAATACAGCTTTGACTATATAGCCTATCGGTAACTTAAGAAGCAAATTGCGTGGCAGTATTATCAAGGGTGAAACCCTTTAGGTATATTTGGCCTGCCTAAATAATCAACAGTTATGTCGCCAAATGGCAATTCACTAACCTTTGCTTTGTCTATGATGCCTCCATCAACTTAATAGTGTTCTAGAGGAAGCCATCATGAAAAAAGTGATTATCAATACAAATGTATTTAACGGTGTCGATGACAAGCTGATAGAAAATGTATCGATTCTCATTGAAGACAATTTGATAGTAGAGATTGGTGATATTGATCTTTCAGTTGCTGATGAAGTTATTGATGCGAAGGGTGGCACAGTTATGCCTGGTCTGATTGATGCCCATGTACATATTACTCTCTCTGCACCGTTTAATGTTATTGATACCATGACACGTGAGGAAGTGGCGATTCGTTCGGCCAAGATTTCCGAAGAGATGCTAATGCGTGGGTTCACCACCATTCGTGACGTGGCTGGTAATACGCTTGGACTCAAAACCAGTATCGATAATGGTTACGCATTAGGACCTCGCATTTTGCCGTCTATGGCGGCTATTTCTCAAACGAGTGGTCATTCTGACTACCGCCAAAACCGAGCTCAAGAACGCAAAGGTGACCACGAAGATTCACCGATGATGAAACTGGGAGCGATGAAAGTCGCGGATGGTCGTGCTGAAGTATTAAAAGCAGTACGCGAGCAGTTGTTTATGGGCGCCTCTCAAATCAAGATTATGGCCGGTGGTGGTGCTTCCTCAACATTCGATCCACTAGATACATTGCAGTACACGTTGGATGAAATGAAAGCGGCTGTTGAGGCGGCCTCTGATTATGGAACCTACGTAGCGGCGCATATTCATACCGCAGATGCGATGCGCCGAGCTGCTGAAGCGGGAGTCATGTCTTTTGAACATGCTACAATCATGGATGACGATATCGCACAAACTATCAAAGAAAAGGGGATTTGGGTTATCCCGTCATACTTCACGTCGTCCTTAATTGCAGAGCGAAAAATACCGCTGCCAAATGAAGAAACTTATCGCAAAACTGAGCGAGTTGGTAAAGCTATGTTTTACTCCGCTGAGCTTATTAAGAAATACGACATCCAAAACTTGGCATTCGGTACTGATTGTGTGGGTGAGAAAGATGTGCACGCGACTCAACTTAATGAGTTGGCGGCTATCGAGCAAACCTTCGATACGATAACTGCGCTGCGTATGGCAACTTCAAACTGTGGGCGCTTGTTTGAGATGTCAACGTACCAGCACCCATACCCGCAAGGGAAACTGGGTCAGATTGTTGAAGGAGCTTACGCGGATCTATTGATTATCGATGGTAACCCGCTCAATGGCGTAGATTGTGTTATGAATTGCGATAGACAAAAAATCATCATGAAGGATGGTGTCGTTTACAAAAACACTCTTTAGCCTCATGAAAGCGGCACTTTCTTCAATGTAAAAGAACGAGCAAATATACAAAAAAGGGCAGTGAAGTCATCATTCATTGCCCTTTTTTATTACCGATAACTTGCAGTCAGGCTTTCTTCTTCACTTTTCCTTGAACCGCTTTAAATCTTGGGTTGGATTTGCATATTACATAAATGCGGCCGCGGCGCTTAACGACTTGGCAATCATGGTGGCGCTGTTTAGCACTTTTGAGTGAGCTAAGTACCTTCATTTGTGTTCCTTACTTGTTGGTAGCGACATGGCCGAAGCGGCGATTGAAATTAGCCACTCGTCCTTCTTTATGAATAACTCTTTGTTTTCCTGTGTAATAAGGATGTGACTCCGATGACACTTCAATAGTCATATACGGATAGGTTTTACCATCCTTCCACTCGATAGTTCGGTCTGTTTCCAGCGTTGAGCCAACGATAAAGTACTTGTCTACGCTCGTATCGTGAAAAACAACCTGACGATAATTTGGATGAATATTCGGTTTCATAATGCCTCCAATTGTTATGTTATAACATTGCAAATGATAATCGTTATCGAATGAAGAATGCAACAGAAATTTCAATGGTGGTTTGTGTGATGACTAATCCATAACAAAGTTACGGTTGATATTTAAATGATAATCAATATCATCTAGTTTCTTGGTATGGAGAGTTGAAGGTTAGAGCGATGGATATGAAAAAATGGGAAAGACATACACTGTTAGCCGACGAAGCGGAGAAACAAGGGGAGTTGATGGCAGCGGTCGCCCATTACCAAATCGCGCTGTCTGAATCACAGCAGATGAAATTTGATACATCAGACCTTGAAGAGTTGGAAGATCTACTGGCGGTTAAAGTAATGTCCTGCCATAACCTTGCTGACTTTTGGCGTGCACAAGGAGACAGTGAATATGAACTGAAGTACTTACAACTAGCTTCAGAAGAAGTGATGACCTTGTTACCTCAATGTCCGCGTACTAGTTGTGATCGTTTTATCTCTTCGCTGGGGTGTTGCAAGTCTGCATTGGTCGAATTTCTAAAACGCCATCCGAATCCAAAGGTTGCAAATCATATAGCTGACATGCAAACGACAAATGATTGTGAGTTGATTGTGAAGTTTAAAATTCATTGATCGGCTTAAGTTGTCTCTCCTATATGCAATTCTCTTTTAATCTTTGACTACATATGAGATGTGATGATAGTTCGTTGTTCTCAATGCAAAGAAACAACGACTTATGAAAATGTATCAGTTTGCCTGATGGTACGTGTTTTTTATTGGTCAAAAAAACACCTTATAGTATTCGACATGAGCAGAGTAAAGGAGTATTCGGCTATTCGCTAACGATTAACGTCAAGGGGAATTACCATGAGCAAACTTACTCAAATCATATTGGCTTCGGTCCTTCTTTCACTTTCATCATTCTCATTTGCTAACGAGCAAACGCCGCGACATGGTGAGTATGTTGGTGAAGCGGAAGTATTGGTTAGGAATGTGGTCAGCACAAAAGTAAAAACCTGCCTTTATAAAGGCAGTACCGAAGAGCCCGTAGAGCTTAAATGGGGCAAAACGTTGACCTGTCCAGACTCGATAACCATCAATGGCAATGTGATTCATGAAGGTGATGGGCTTAATACATCAGGCCACAAGCGAATGTAAGGCGAAATCTATGTTCGTTAAATGAAAGAAACCGAGATTTGATATCTCGGTTTCGAAATCTTGGGGGAAAACTAGCAGACGTTATGTTTCAGAAACAACGCTAACACAAGCAAGGCTGACGTCTTGATCGATATAGGCCATGCCGAGCTTATTTAAGTAATCCATTCTATCCGCGGTTCGCAGGTCAATATCGGGACCTTCAATATTGTTGCTTTGATAAATCTGCGCTAAGTGCGCCATAAACCGCTCACCTACGCTCATCATTAGTAGGCTCATCGCCCCCACATCGGGCTTTACTTTGGCACGTTGTTTTTCTGATAAATTCACCGCAAGGACAATAGGTTCTTCTTCACCTTCAAAACGAACGCTGCGGTCTCGAACGGTTTGCTGCGCCCAATAATAAGCCAATTCTTTACTTTGAGTCAGAAAAACAGGCTCGACAGATTCGGTGTAATGGTTTCCTATCGTTGCCATGGTCTTTTTCGCGGCTTGGTTAAGAGCTTTGTCGCCGGAGCGCTTAAGCCCTTGCCCTTGGATAGAGCTCAGGAGCGCCGATGAGGTGCCGTGGTACCAAACATCACTGGTTTCAAAGCCATCTTGTGATAGTAACTCTTTAGCATCTTGGAGATAGGAAGGAACTGTAGTCATAGGCATTCTCAACAAACATGAATGAATTTAGTCTAACAGAAGTGGAGAGTGAGACTGCGTCTTGGGGCGCAATTCTCACTCTCTAGGTGTGTTATCAATTTACTCTCATAAGTGTGTAGAGAGCAAATCGCCACCTTAATTAGTCGAACTGGTGAGAAGTATTCAGTTCACCGGCTGCTTTCAACGCATTTTCACCTGCAAAGTATTCTTTGTGGTCATCACCTATGTCTGAGCCAGACATGTTTTGGTGTTTCACACAGGCAATACCTTGACGGATTTCTTTACGTTGAACATTGGCTACGTAGCCCAACATGCCTTGCTCGCCGAAGTACTCTTTCGCTAGGTTGTCAGTTGACAATGCAGCAGTGTGGTATGTTGGTAGCGTGATTAGGTGGTGGAAGATCCCCGCTTCACGAGAGGCATCCGCTTGGAAAGTGCGAATCTTTTCATCAGCACGCTTAGACAGTTCAGTTTCGTCGTACTCAGCGCTCATTAGGTTAGCGCGCTCGTATGCTGATACATCTTCCCCTGCTTCAACCATTGCATCATAAGCTTGCTGACGGAAGTTAAGTGTCCAGTTGAATGATGGTGAGTTGTTATAAACTAGCTTAGCGTTCGGGTGAACTTCACGTACGCCGTCCATCATCTCTTTGATTTGACCAATATGTGGTTTCTCAGTTTCAATCCACAGTAGGTCGGCACCAGCATTAATCGCCTCGATACAGTCAAATACGCAACGGTCTTCACCAGTGCCTTGACGGAATTGATATAGACCTGAAGGTAGACGCTTAGGACGTACCAGCTTACCTTCACGGTTGAAACAAACGTCGCCTTGCTTCATATCTGCTACATCGATCTCTTCCACGTCTAGGTAAGAGTTGTAGATGTCGCCTTGGTCGCCTGGCTCTTTAACTACTGCGATTTCTTTTGTTAGGCCAGCACCTTGTGAATCAGTACGTGCAACGATAACACCGTTATCGATACCTAGCTCAAGGAAGGCGTAACGTAGCGCACGAAGTTTGGCATGGAAATCAGCGTGAGGTACCGTTACTTTACCGTCTTGGTGACCACATTGTTTCTCATCCGCTACTTGGTTTTCGATTTGAAGACAACAAGCACCAGCTTCGATCATCTGTTTCGCCATTAGGTAAGTCGCTTCTGCGTTACCAAAGCCAGCATCGATATCCGCGATGATAGGTACAACGTGTGTTACGTGATTATCGATTTGGTCTTGAATAGAATCTTGTAGATCCACATCACCCGCTTCACGAGCAGCATCTAGAGCACGGAATAAACCACCCAGCTCACGAGCATCGGCTTGACGTAGGAAGGTGTATAGCTCTTCTACTAAACCAGCAACCGATGTTTTCTCATGCATTGATTGGTCAGGCAGTGGACCAAACTCTGAACGAAGTGCTGCAACCATCCAACCTGAAAGATAAAGGTAGCGACGGTCGGTTTTACCACCGAAGTGCTTTTTAATAGAAATCAGTTTTTGTTGACCGATGAAACCATGCCAGCAACCCAATGATTGAGTGTACTTAGAGCTATCTTCATCGTAGGCCGCCATATCAGCACGCATAATATCTGCTGTGTATTGCGCGATATCTAGACCTGTTTTGAATTTGTTTTGAGCACGCATGCGAGCAGCAGATTCTGGATTAATAGCATCCCATGGAGCACCAGCAGCGCGTTTTGCAACTTCTATCATTTCGATATCTTGAGTGATTTGCGACATAACTATTCCTTAGTTTCACGTTGGATATTATTGGCCAAATGGCTTAGTCATCTTTCTCTGAGGGCTTCATGTTTCAGATGGGACGACCCGTTTAATTTGTTGTTATGGACAAATCGTAGCCGCATGTGTGATAATTTTGTTAATTTATAGTTATTATATTCGGTATTTTTTATATGAATATTGCTCGTATAGACCTTAATTTACTTGTGTATTTAGACATGTTGCTACGGGAAAGAAATGTCACCAGAGCAGCAAATCAGTTGGGTATTACCCAACCCGCAATGAGTAATGGTTTACGCCGATTACGTGATCAGTTTGAAGATCCGTTGTTGGTTAGAACGAGCGAGGGAATGATACCGACAGAGCGTGCGCAAAAGCTGCAACCAGTGATTCGTAATATCTTGGCAAACGTTGAAAAGACACTACAGCCGACCACTGAATTCCATGCCGATGACAGTGAGCGGGTGTTTCGCATAATGGCTAGTGACTATGCGGAGTCCACCATTATTCAACCTTTGCTTAAGCGGCTAAGTGAAATAGCGCCGAAAATCCGTCTAGATATCATGACGCCTAGTGATGTTAGTTACCAAGATGTAGAGCAAGGAACGGTGGATATCATCATCAACCGCTTTGATGATATTCCTCAGTCATTCCACCAAATGAGCTTATGGCATGACGGATTCTCATGCTTATTCAGTTGCGATAACCCGATTGCAGATAATTTTGACTTGTTGTCGTATTTGAAAGCGCAACACATTTGGGTAAGTAAAACCGGGATGGGGACTGGGGTTGGGATTAATCCAAGTGAGGCGCAAAAGCTCGGTTGGATTGATGAAGCGCTGATGCGTATTGGTAAGACCCGCAACATTACGGTGTTCACTCGACACTATTTGTCGGCCATCCTATTTGCCCAGCAGAAAAACTTGATCCTTACCATTCCAACCAAAGCGGCGCAGCTTCAGCGTCATAATCCTAAGCTTCTGATAAAGCCAGCACCATTTGCGATTGAGCCTTTTGAAGTGAAGATGGCATGGAGCCCACTTTTGCAAAGTAATCCGGATCACCAATGGATGAGACGCTTGATTAAGAGTGTGGCAAACGAGTTAGAAAGTGGTGTAACAGAGTAGTGAAATTGGGTATTTATTATGTGAATGTTCACTATAAATGGCATAAATTAGCTAAATTTTTGTCTGTTACGTAAATTTATTGAATAGTCATCGATTAATTCGAGAGAGATTTTATGAGCAATCGTATTCAACAGGGAAGCTTGAACATTGATAGCACCCTCTACCAATTAGTTAATGAACAGGTGATGCCAGGCACTGGCATTAATGCTGACGACTTTTGGCAATCTTTTGAGTCCATTCTTAAAGACTTAGCGCCTAAAAACCGTGCTCTATTAATTAAGCGTGATGATCTACAGCATCAGATTGACGCTTGGCACCAAGAGCGATCTGGGCATGCAATAGATGCTGCGGAATACAAACAGTTCCTACAAGAGATTGGTTATCTAGTACCAGAAGGCGATGATTTCCAAGTCACCACTGCCAATGTTGAACCTGAGATTGCAACGCAAGCAGGTCCTCAGTTGGTTGTTCCTATTATGAATGCTCGCTTTGCCTTGAATGCTGCTAATGCTCGTTGGGGAAGTCTTTACGACGCGCTTTATGGAACAGACGTCATCAGTGAAAATGATGGTGCAGAGAAAGGTGGAAGCTTTAATCCGGTTCGTGGAGCAAAAGTGGTGGCTTATGCCCGAGAGTTTCTTGATGAAGCAGCACCGCTAAATGGTGTCTCTCATAAAGACGTGACTAAATACAGTATCAGCAACGTCAGTATCGGCAACACGTTAACCGCAACGTTGGAAAACGGTGAGGAAGTTACGTTGATCGACAGTGATCAGTTCATTGGATACCAAGGGGATGCAAGCGCACCATCTTGCATCTTGTTGAAGCATAATAATCTGCATATTGAGATTCAAATCGATCCGACAGCTCCTATTGGAAGTGTTGATGCCGCGGGTATCAAAGACGTGCTGGTGGAAGCGGCACTGACTACGATTATGGATTGCGAAGATTCAGTAGCTGCAGTGGATGGTGAAGACAAAGCGCTTGCCTATCGAAACTGGTTAGGGCTGATGAAAGGCGACCTACAAGAGTCGCTTGAGAAAAATGGTAAAACCATTGTTCGTAGTCTCAATCCCGACCGTCACTATACTAGCGTGTCAGGCGGAGAAATTTCGCTCAAAGGCCGCAGTATGTTGTTTATACGAAATGTGGGCCACTTAATGACGAACCCGGCTATTATTGATGCACAAGGTAATGAAGTGCCTGAAGGTATCATGGATGGCATGATTACATCGTTAATTGCAATGCATGACTTGAAAGGCAACAGCCAGTATCAAAACTCAACCGCTAACAGCATTAATATCGTCAAGCCTAAGATGCACGGCCCTGAAGAAGTAGCATTTACCAATGAACTGTTTGGTCGTATTGAAGATGCCCTAGGTTTAGAGAGATACACCATCAAAGTTGGCATTATGGATGAAGAGCGCCGTACGTCGGTTAACTTAAAAGAGTGTATCCGCGGGGCGAAAGATCGTGTGGTGTTTATTAACACTGGGTTCTTAGACCGAACTGGTGATGAGATTCATACCAGTATGGAAGCTGGCCCCTTCGCTCCTAAAGCACAGCTGAAGAGTATGACTTGGATTGGTGCATACGAAGATCAAAACGTCGACCTTGGTCTTGCCTGTGGATTGCAAGGTAAAGCACAGATCGGTAAAGGGATGTGGCCTGAGCCCGATAATATGGCCAAGATGATGGAAGCTAAAATTAGTCACCCACAAGCTGGTGCTAATACCGCTTGGGTTCCATCACCAACAGCGGCAACACTCCATGCGCTGCACTACCATAAAGTGAGTGTGCCTAGCCGCCAAAAAGAATTACGCGAGCGAGTTCGAGCGAATGTGGACGACATCTTGACGATTCCGTTGCTAGGCAATCAAAAGTTGACGGCGAAAGATATCCAAAGCGAGTTAGATAACAATACGCAAGGTATCTTAGGTTATGTTGTACGCTGGATTGACCAAGGTGTTGGCTGTTCTAAGGTACCGGATATCAACGATATTGGCCTGATGGAAGACAGAGCGACACTACGTATCTCTAGTCAACATATCGCTAACTGGCTGCGTCACGGCATTTGTAATGAGGCGCAAGTTATGAAAACCATGAAGCGTATGGCTGCAGTTGTTGATGAGCAAAATGCAGGTGACCCTAACTACAAAAATATGGCGCCTGATTTTGAAAGTAGCATTGCGTTTTCAGCCGCATGCCAGCTTGTATTTGAAGGCTGTGCACAACCTAATGGTTACACGGAGCCTGTTCTTCATGCGATGCGCTTGAAGCTAAAAGCAACCCAACACTAAACAATCAACTATAAAAAATACACCCCCAATTAAACCGAGCCCAAGGTGCCGCGCTTTAGAGCGCGGTTTTTTTTATTTTGCGACTAAGTCTTCTTAATGTTGGGGTGTTTTTTATAACTATTTGGAATTTATATTTATTTAAGTAATCAGTGCTTGAGTCTGCAAGGGAGGACTGAACTCACGCAAGGTTCTTATATCGATAGTGCTTTCTGTGCTCCTAGAATCTAACAAGGACGATGTTGCTAAACTCATTTTCGCCCCTTTCGACATTACTTACCAATAAGTGACCAAGTCTAAATTCTGTCATTGCAGGTTGTTTTGTCAGATAAGAATAGCTTATTGGAATAATAGGTTTCCCCCCTTAGGCTAACGAACATTAGGTTTATCATTTCACCTTTACAAAGGGATTAACTGATATTCTTCGTTGGAATACCTATCGGAATTTCATTCAGTATTTAAATGTCAACTAATCTCTATCATAAGCCTCAAGACTAATTTTATAATTCATTTGAGGCTTTTATGAACAAAACAGTGCTTTGTTTCGTGTTATGTGCAGCGACTGCAGTAACACCTCTCTCCTATTCTTTTGCTAACACAGAGATCCTTTCGCCTAATCAAGCATCTTCCTTTGCTGAACAAAGGTTTGAACGCAGAGCGCTTGAAGCTGGTACCTGGTTCATTCCACAAGTTCTTTACGAAACGATGGCATCTGAAACCATTGGTAAGTTTGGTGGTGACCGTAACAACACGGTGTATTTTTTTAAACGCCCTGTGACTTGGCATACTCAGATGATGACTGGCAATAATAATACACCGTATGTCCACACCTATCATAGTATTGAACATGGTCCGGTAGTCATCGAGATTCCGGCTGCAACTGAAGATAATGCCTTCTTTGGCACATTACTCGACTCTTGGCATAAACCTCTAATTGACTTAGGTCCCGATGGCGCTGACCAGGGCAAAGGAGGGAAGTACTTAATCGTTCCACATGGTTATCAGGGTGATACAGAAGGCTACATTGTCGTGGAACAAGAAACTTTTCAAGGCTATACCGCCATACGATCGATGACTAAAACGACTTCAAATGAAGATATGAAAAGCCATGTCGATTACGTGAAAAGTGGCATAAAAATATACCCACTGGGTTCAAGTAACACTCAAACAGTATTCAAAGCAATGGATAGTGTCATCGTAGATACACATCTCCAATGGCAAGATCACTTCAAAACCTCATTTTGGGAGCGAGCACATCAAGCACTTCAAAACGAAGTTATTAAGCATGATGAGAAAGCAATGTACGGAATGTTGCGTTATCTTGGCTTAGAAAAAGGACAAGATTTCGCACCATCTCCAGAGCAGCAAGTAATGTTAAATCAGGCAATCGCGAACCTTCACGCAGAAATGAAAGATAACTTCACACATTACGCGCCCAAATTGTGGGGTGAACAATCGCAGTGGACGATTCCTGTAAACAGAGAAATGATGCTAACCAATGCAACATACACCACTGCTTATTGGCACGACTATGCAGGCCGAGGAACGACATTCGCTTATTACATAGCTCCGCCTAAGTCTTTGGCGGAATCTCGGTCGACAACCTATATCAAAGGTGTTCTCGATGCTGAAGGGAACCCAATGTATGGTGATTACGATTACACGATACATGTTCCCGTTGATGTACCAGCGGAACGCTTTTGGTCATTTCTCACTTACTCTATGGAAACAGGAAGCTTCATCTACGGAGCTGACCGTTTGGGTTGGGCATCCAATGAGCCAGAGATGACATTCAACCAAGATGGAAGTACTGATATCTACTGGTCTTCGAAGTGTGAATACAGAGACTACACCAATTGCATGCCAACCACTAAAGGCGAACAGTTCTTTACTCTATTTAGGCTTTACGGCCCTCAAGCCGACTTCTTCAATGGTAACTTTATGCTGGGCGATATTCAACGTATTGATTCCGAATAAAAGCTACGTGACGCTCCATTAAATCTCAAAGCCATCTCTCTTTATGATTGATGGCTTTTTCTTTTATGTATATGGTAGTAGTCAGCAAGGCACTGAATAAAGCCTCTTTTACTCTCTATTTAGGGACTTGATAGCATTAAGGATAGCTTGAGGTTATGGTACAGATTAAGAGTCGCTCAATATCTACTTTAAGCTTGAATAGCTTGCATCTACTTCAAGTTCTTGGGCAAGAAAAAAGTACTGCTAAAGCTGCAGAAAAACTCTTTGTTACCCAATCTGCAGTGAGTAAGTCTCTTAAGAAAATTCGCGAGCAGCTGCAAGATGAACTTTTCATACGTCATCCTCATGGTCTCACTCCCACACCATATTGCGAAAGAATACTGCTTCGCATTCCCGATTTATACACAAGTTTTGAAGAGGCGCTGGAAATAGAGCAAGGTTTCTCGCCGCAGGAATACTCTGGGACCATTCGTATTGGGATTAGTCCTGTTCTTTATCAACCTATCGTGACCACACTTTTTGAACTGTTACACGAGCAAGCACCAAATGCACAACTCCATTTCGAAAACTGGTCATGGGATACCGACAGTAAATTGAAACACCGTCAGTTAGACTTAGGAATCAACTTTTCTCCCATTGATATTTCAAAAGGGATCCATCAGAAACAAATAGGCCAATCAGATTTTAAAATCTGTTGCCGAAAAGATCATCCTATAGTGGAACAGGGGGCATCTGTCGCCACAATTGCATCTTATCCTCTTACCTTAATGATCTTACCGCATCAATACACGGCCAAACACTACCTTGAGCAATACTTGTCAGAACATGGCTTCGAAGTAAATGTGTTGACTAAGGTCGATCAGATGAATATTTGTTTCGAAATTCTTAAGAAAACGGATAGCATTATGGCCGTTAGCGAACTTGCAGCGAACTCGGTTCCCCAAGAGCTAGTTCTAGTCACTCCTATGCAAGACGTTGAAGTCCCTTTATTAACGATTGCTGCATACAGTTCTAGTGCGAAAAATAACGCTTTCCATCGTTGGCTAATCCAAACTTCAAAGCAATGTATTCAAAGCTTGAAAACAAAGTGATCTTGAATTTCCATTACTCCCTAACTTCCCACTGTGGACATAGGAAAAATGACAGATAAAAAAACACCGAGAACATAGTCTCGGTGTGAAAGATAGTAATAGTAAACTCGGGAGGGCTGAGTCTCCCAATACAAAAATCTTAAGGATCGTTGGCTACATAATGATGTAGAAACAGTTTGATCATATATTCACCACTCCGATTGGAACATTAGACTAAAGTGGTAAAGCGAATAGCAAACTTGAAAACTGATTTTTCATTTTTATTTCACAGAATTTTTTGCGTTTGATGAGATTTTTGCTACGACGCACTTCAAAACCGCATAGTCGTAGTTCTGCTCTAGGTGCTCATAGAGCGGCTTGAGTTTGAAATCTTGTAATGTATTTAAGCTAATTGCCGCTGTTGTGATGGTATCAAACTCTGCCTCACTAATATCGACGACCTGTTCGAGTTGGCAGGCATTGATTTCTATTGCTTTGGCTAAATGGGCCAATACCGTTGCTGGTTTTATATTACGCTCAGTCGCAATCTGTTCAGGCGCCAATCCTTGTTGAAGTCGTGTTAGTGACTCAAGCTCAGTCTCATTTAAGACGATTTCTTGCTCTGTTTTGGGTTCGATAGCATCAATAAAGCGCTGACCATATTTGCTGATTTTAGTCTCGCCAAACCCTGAGATTTGATGCAGCTCGTCAAGTTGTTGAGGTCTCTCAATCGATAGCGCTTCTAGTGTCGCGTCGCTACAAATGATATAGGCCGGAACTTGTTGCTCTGTCGCTAAGGATGAGCGCACCTGTTTTAATACATCAAACTGTTTGATGTCTCCTGTTGAAAGTCCAGTACGGCGACCTTTAGTACTAGAGCGAGCTTTTGAATTAGAACTACGAAGCTTTCGTAATTGGATGGGGGCTTCACCTTTTAAGTATGGTCGACAATGTTCGGTCAAGCGGAGACTGCCATGGTCGCCATGTACCTCTAGCAGGTTCATTGCAAGCAATTGACGAAATACGCCTTGCCATTGTTTCGCATTTAATTCGGTGCCGATACCGAACGTAGAGACGTTATGGTGCTGGTTCTGTTCAATTCTTTGGTCTGACTTGCCAAGTAGAATATTAATTAAATAGCTAGCACCAAAGCGTTGCTCGGTACGAAACACGGTAGAAAGTGCTTTTTGTGTAGCTTCTAGTCCATCCCAAGTCTCGGGTGGTGTAAGGCAGTTATCACAGTTACCGCATGGCTGTTCCAGTGATTCTCCAAAATAAGCCAAGAGTGCTTGGCGGCGACAAGTGGCAAGGTCGCAGTAGCCTAGCAGTGCATTGAGTTTTTGAATGGAAGTAAATTTGAATTGCTCCGAAGCGTCGGAGTTTTGCACCATTTGGCGTTGTAATACCATATCTTGCATGCCAAATGCCATCCAGGCATTGGCTGGCTGACCATCACGTCCGGCACGTCCTGTTTCTTGATAATAGGCTTCGATACTCTTCGGCAGACTTAAGTGTCCAACAAAACGTACATTAGGCTTATCAATCCCCATACCAAACGCAATCGTGGCAACTATGATGATGCCATCTTCTCGTAAAAACCTTTGTTGATTCAACGCTCGCTGATCCGCAGACATACCCGCATGATAAGGGAGGGCAACTTTACCTAACTCATTGAGCCATTGAGCTGTTTCTTCCACCTTTTTTCGGGACAGGCAATAGATAATACCTGCATCTTCTGGATGATGAGCTTGGATAAATGACCAGAGTTCTTGCTTGGCATTACTAAGGTCTGAGACGTGGTATTGAATGTTTGGTCTATCAAAACTGTGAACAAAGACTTCGGCGTTCTTTAAGGCCAGCTGTTCGATAATTTCTTGCTGTGTCCGACTATCCGCAGTCGCGGTAAGTGCTATTCGTGGAACAGAAGGAAAGCGCTGCTTTAGGACATCTAGCTTTTGGTATTCAGGACGAAAGTCGTGTCCCCATTGGCTAACGCAGTGTGCTTCATCAATGGCAAATAATGATAAATGGCACTGCTCTAGCAGACTAAGCGTTCGCTCCAGCATCAGTCGTTCTGGAGCTACATACAAAATATCGATATCGCCAGATCTTAGCTGTTGTTCGACAATCTGCTGATCATAGGGCGTTAAAGTTGAGTTTAAATATGCAGCTTTTACACCTATCTGATGAAGGGCATCGACTTGGTCTTGCATCAAAGCAATGAGTGGTGACACAACAATCCCAACCCCTTGCCGCAAAATGGCAGGGATCTGATAACAGATCGATTTACCGCCTCCAGTAGGCATTAAGGTCAGTACATCGTTTCCTGATATAAGAGTGTTGATGATGGACTCTTGCTGATGACGGAACTCATCATAACCAAAAAGGGATTTGAGTAATTGTTGTGGAGTCATTGGTTTGGCTATATTCGGATAGGTCGACACAGTTTCTCAATCGTGACGATAGTTTTCAAGCGCAGTCTGTTGTCACTTGAGGTTACTCGGGTTAACTCAATGAAAGGATGCAATAAAAGTTGTAGTCGATGGTTTAGAAATCAAAAAAACGGATTAAGTAGGAAAGAAGGGGAAGGAGAGATAGTCGGGCTTAGCTTGACATATAAGCCCGACTTATACGGAGCTTTGGAATACGTTAGCACTCCATTGCTAGTCACTTTTTGTTGCAAGTGACGTCTTTTTAGAACAAAGGGTAACAAAAAAGTTCCATTACCCTTATTCAAAAAGTTGGTTTATAGACCTTTGATGTTCTCAACTTCAAGTTCGTTGAAGTAGCGAACAGTCTTCACTTTAAGCTCTTGCTGAGCTGCATCGTCAGCAACGATGATCGCTTTGCGGTGCATTTGAAGTGCTGTCACTGTCCACATGTGATTTACAGAACCTTCAACTGCCATTTGTAGAGCAAGTGCTTTGTTGTGACCTAGAGTTAGGATCATTACTTCTTCTGCATCTAGAAGAGTCGCCACACCGATAGTTAGTGCGTACTTAGGTACTTGATTGATATCGTTATCGAAGAAACGAGAGTTAGCGATACGAGTATCTTCTGTCAGAGTTTTGATACGAGTACGAGATGCTAGAGAAGAACCTGGCTCATTGAATGCGATATGACCATCAATACCCACACCACCCATGAATAGGTTGATCTTGCCGTATGAACGAATCTTTTCTTCGTACGCAGCACAGTGAGCATCGATGTCATCAGCAAGACCGTCAAGAAGGTTGATGTTCTCTTCTTGGATGTCTACATGATTGAAGAAGTTGTTGTACATGAACGAACGGTAAGATTCTGGGTGCTCAGGGTCGATACCAACGTACTCATCCATGTTGAAAGTAACAACGTTTTTGAAGCTTACTTCACCAGCGTTGTATAGTGCGATCAGCTCTTTGTATGTAGAAAGAGGTGTTCCACCAGTTGGCAAACCTAGAACAAATGGTTTTTCAGCAGTTGGTTGGAATGCATTGATACGCTCTGCGATATGGCGTGCTGCCCACTTACCTACTTGTTCTGCGTTTTGTAATGGAATAAGTCTCATGTTGATCCCCTAATAATAGAATTTAGTTTGTTCTGAAACATTAATTCGCATTATAAAATAAGTTTTTCGAGTCGGCTATTACTTTTCTGTGAATTTTGCGATTTTTCTTGATCGGGATCGCTTTTCATTAGCTTTATGTCGACAAAATCGACAAAGTGAAAGGGATGAAAGTTAAAAATTTCGATAGGTAAATAAAGTGGTTACGACGCGTAAGCTAGGTCATTTTTGAGGTGAAAAGCTAAGAGGGCGCGATGCACCCTCTAGAATTCTTTAGATAGCTTGACCGTTTGCAGTAACTGCAACATCGACATTGCCTCGTAGAGCGTTTGAATATGGGCATACTTGGTGTGCAACACGAACCAGTTCAATAGCAGCGGCATCTTCCATATCTAATGTCACATCAAGCGCAACATCCAAAACAAATCCGCCTTGTTCGTTTGCTTTTAATGCAACCGTTGCTTTTGTCGGCGCCGCTTTTAGGCCAAGCTTCTGCTGCTGAGCAACATGAAGGATTGCGTTCGAAAAACACGCTGAATAACCAGCAGCAAAAAGCTGTTCTGGGTTAGTCGCCGTTCCCGTGCCGCCAAGTGCTTTAGGATATGACAACGCAAGATCTAATAGACCGTCATCTGTAGTCACTTGTCCGTTACGTCCAGCAAGAGCGGTAGCAGAAGTTGTATAAAGTGCAGACATGATTCATTCCTTATGTATTAATAATGATTGCGTGTAATTAGATTGTGCACAAATCATATTGCCAAATAAGAGTGATTGCAAGTATATTGTGCGCAATATAAATAAATGGTTTGGAAAGATATGAAGTTCGACCAACTAGAGTCATTAGATATCGATAAGCAAGTTTGCTTTGCACTTTACAGCGCTAGTAATGCGCTGACGCGAGCTTATCGACCAATTTTGGAACAGATTGACCTGACATATCTGCAATACATGACCATGCTTGTATTGTGGAAGAAAGCCCCGATGAACGTTAAAGACATTGGTGCAGACTTGAAGTTGGATTCTGGAACGCTCACTCCTTTACTTAAAAGACTTGAACAGAAAGGGCTTGTGGAGAGAAAACGCAGTGAAACAGACGAGCGTGCGAGAATGATTACTGTCACAGAACAGGGCTTTGCTCTGCGTGAAAAAGCCATGTCAGTCCCCAACTCCATTGCATGTAAGGCTCAATTGGAACTGGAAGACGCGCTGACATTAAAACGAATCTGTGAACAATTGACCAATAACCTAATGGATTAGTACTTGATGGATATCGAAGGATTATCAAAAGTAGGCTTTAAGCACCTTCTGGCGCTTCATGTCATGCTTGACACAAGCAGTGTCACCAAATCAGCAGAAGTACTGTCGGTTACGCCATCCAGTGTGAGCAAAACCATCACTCAGTTACGTGAAATATTAGACGATGAATTGTTTTACCGTGATGGTTCTCAACTCACGCCAACCCCTTATGCCGTAAAAATCGCGCCATTGATTCACTCTATGCTGGCAAGTATGAACGGCTTATTGAACCAAACACGATTTGAACCAAACTCATTTGAAGGTCGGTTCAGCCTATCGATGAGAGAAAGCACTTTTGAGTTGTTTGCGCATTCCTTGGCGCGGCTTACCATAGAGTGCACGCCAAAGGCCAAACTCCAAATCATGACAAAGGCTCGATTTGGCTTCGACGCTTTGCACAGTGGCCAAGTAGATTTCATTATTCTCCCTCACGATGTGAGCCAAGCCCCAACCAATACCAAAGAGTTGATTTGGGAAGTGATTCTGGAAGATGAATTGGTTTGCCTAATGTCTTCTGAAAACCCGTTAGCAGGACGTGAACTGACAATTGATGATTATCTAAATAGTCAGCATATCGGTATTTCAGATGCCGAACTCAATCGCCCTTATTTTGAGCAGACTCTACGCCAGAAATATCGCGCTAGAGATGTAAAAGTGAATGTTTCAGACTTTGGTGCGGCAGCTGTACTGTGTCATCAATCCAATTTGCTGTTTACTTGCTCTAAAAAATGGGCCGATATTGCGCTTCAAGCAAAAGGATTGGTAGCAAAACCCCTGCCTTTTGAATACGGTAAGGTGGCATACAGTTTGGTGTGGAACCGAGCTAGCATTAACGATCATGCCATCGCATGGCTATGTAATTATCTTCGAAATCTCGCTTAAACCTTAGCTGCTTGTTTATGAAAACCGTATTGGCAGTTGCATATTGATAGGTGATGAAATAGTCTGTTATTTCATCACTAAGGAAATTCATATGTTTGCACAGTCTAACTACCTCTGGCTTCTACTCGATATACCAGTAGCTCGGTAGGTTTTTCTGTGCCTGGCTACGAGTAAAGCGTAGCCAGTCCACACCGCTTATTCTCGTAGCCTTTATTGAAAGGGAGTAAGAATGAGCAACGCGATAGAATCATCCCAAACGTCATCGAAGCCTCAATATGTTAAAGGGTTAGTGTTCGCTTTATCTGGAGCGGCGCTTTTCTCACTCAAGCCGATATTGATTAAAATCGCTTTTCAATATGGTGGCGATGCTACAACCATCATGTCGTTACGCGCATTTAGCTCGCTGCCTTTTTATTTATTGGTGCTTTGTGTTCTTTGTCGTTCAGCGGAAAGGCGCCAGCACGTTAGACGTCATGGGTGGCAAGCTGCATTAGTAGGCGTTTTAGGTTACTACGTTGCCAGTTATCTAGATATAGCCGCATTGGAGTACATCAGTGCTCAACTCGAACGGTTACTTATATTCCTATTCCCCAGCTTCGTGGTGCTATTTTCTTGGGTATTTTTGGGACAAGCGCCATCCAAGCTTGTGCTTAAAGCCGTTGGTATAGGGTATTTAGGTATTGGTTTTATTATCGCTCACGACTTACAGTCTTTTGGCGGAGAAGTGTGGAAGGGGAGTGGCTTGGCTATAGCATCGGCCATCGTGTTTGCTGCTTACTTAATGTTAAGTAAAAACATCATAAGTAAGATGGGAAGCGAGCTGTTTACCAGTATTGGCATGGGTAGCGCCGGATTAGCGATCCTAGTGCATTTGTTCTTATCAGGGATTAGTCCGAGTGACTGGTCGTTTCCTCTAATTTTGCTGGGTATTATATTAGGAATCTTCTGCACAGTGCTTCCCTCTTACCTTATCGCAGCTGGAATGGCACGACTAACCGCGACCGAATTGAGTGTCACGTCAAATATAGGCCCCGGCATTACGGCATTAGCGGCGGTGCTTGTTCTAGGTGAGGCATTTACTGTCTATCACGCCGTTGGGTTATGCTTAGTATTGTACTCGGTATACAGTATGAAACAGGCAAACTAAGATATCACTGTGGCTAGATTGGTTACCCAACTAGCCACATTAAACATAGCGGAGGAAAGGTTTATTTCCATGCGCTACCGAATTGAATATAGGTTGTCCACTCTTCAGGTCCTTTTGCGATGTCGATACCCATACGCAAACCAAGCTGACGGGCAAGCAAGTATCGAAAACCGGCACCTTGGGTATAATATACTTTGCTTCTAGAGATGCTTTCATCATGATTGAATGCAGTACCTGCACCAGCAAATCCAAGAATCGTCCAGCGATTATCAATGTCATAGCTCAGTTCGATTTCACCCAAGGCCGTATTGTCGCCACGATAACGCATGGCTGCTATGCCTCTCATTTCAATAAATGGTTTGGCGTACACTTCTGCTCGTGGGTCAACGTTGTCCGAAATAGATTTCACATCTGCGCGCAGCCCTAGCCCCCATTTTGATGAAAGTCTCGAGTAGTTGAGGAAATAAGCATTGTATTTTTGGTAGTCGAATTGACCCCCGAAGGCTTTTCTATGGTAATCCAGTTTGATACCCGCTTTAGTCCCTTCTCTTGGGGAGAACTGGTTGTTACGACTATCGTACATCGCTCGAATGCCCACTCGTCCATCTCTAGAGTTTAATGCTAACTCATTCAATTGGTCGAAGGTCGATGTCGAAGACATATAGCTGTAAGCGCCACCAAGGAAGAAGTTTGACTCTCCTAGTCGAAAATCAATCTCCTGAAAGAAATACAGCCCTCTTAAACTTAGATCGAGAGGGGTATCTTGTTCGTACATTTTCAAGTTGAACTGTGCGCCAAACAAACCGCCAAGATAACGGATTTTATCGTTGCGCCAGTTGCCAGAATGAAAACCACCATAAAGATGGGAGCCGTTGCTTGTTCCAAGTGCCATCAACCCAGAAGTGCTGGCTGGAATATCTTCAACTTTTTCACCGGCCAAGCGTTTCGCTTTACGTTCGTCTGATTCGTGGAAGAAAAGCAACGCTGCACCACCGCCGACGCCAACTGCTGGGTCAGTGACTGTAAGGGGAACTGGCAAAAAACCAGCTGCGTTATCCAAGATAAATTGGCTGCCATCCAGTCTGCCGTCCGTAGGGTCGATAAAACTGTCCATCATTCCCGCACTGGTGTTTTTTGAAATGAAAATAAGTGGTAGTGACAGTAAAGCGAATAGGTGGGTTCTATTAGGTATTTGCATGTGTTGTTACTTAGTTAGGCCTATTAGGTGAAGTTGACTCCCTATTTTTCCTTTATTTTATAAAGGATTCTGGTCTTCCTAAGTCAGAACTGTGTAGTTTAACGACGAATGGACAAATACTCCAAGTGCCACCTATTCGAATGCTTTATAAGTATTAGTTGGACATTAGTGGGTTTACTCTAGTGGTCTTAAAACTGTGCTCTAACTGAATCAATAAATTCTAGTGTGCTGAGTAGAGCAAGAAAGGGATCAAAAGATACAGAGTAGTGATAATTATCACAGCAAACAGTGCATAAAAAGTGAATCAGACATCGAAAAATCCTATATAAAATAGGCTCAAAATGCGGTAATGTCCGCGTGTTATTCCTAACAAATAAAAAGCGTCCAATGATTAATAAGTTCTTAAGCTTGTCCGATACAGCGAAAGGGATTAGCGCGTCGATTTTAGCCTCATGCTTGTTTGGCTTATTGCCTCTCTATGTTCAATTTCAGCCCGAGTTAGAAGCATTTAATGTTGCGGGAGGCGAAGGGCATTGGATCGCGGCACAGCGTATTATCTGGAGCGTGCTTGTTGTGCTCTTGTTTCTTACGCTGAGCCGAAGAATTGGTATGCTTTTTAGCGCGCTAAAACAAGTCAACCGCTGGCATCGGTATTTGTTCTCTGCGTTACTCGTTGGACCGCAATACTGGATTTTTGTTTGGGCACCTTTATATGGGGAGACCTTGTCAGTCGCCTTAGGCTACTTCTCTCTACCTTTAGTGCTGGTGGTGGTTGGGCGATTTGTTTATGGCGATAGACTGACACCGCTACAAACTCTGGCTTGCTGTGTGGCTGGTGCCGGGGTGATATACGCTTATATGATGGCTGAAGGGTTATCGTGGATCGTGTTATTGATTGCGCTTGGCTATCCAGTTTATTTTGTCCATAGGCGGACTTTGGGTGTCAAAAGCGATGTTGGTTTTGCGCTCGATAATTTATTCCTGTTGCCATTTGCGTTAGGGGCCACACTCTATCTTCAACCATGGAGTTATATCCAGCAATTGGATGCATCGGTTTGGATTTACTATGTTGGCTTGGCGGTAGCTGGCTCAGTTCCTATGTTGCTCTTTTTGTTTGCGTCACAGTCTTTATCTATGTCGCTCTTTGGCTTGTTAGGGTATGTTGAACCTGTTTTAGTATTCTGTGTAGGACTACTGTTAGGGGAGCGTGTGGCTGCGAGTGACATGCCGACGTATTTATTGGTGATGGTTGCTTTACTAATATTAGCCATAGATGGATTAAAACGCGCCCGTTCTCACGGCGCCGTGAAATAATCAGTTTACCAAGTATTAGCATAGAGAATTGATGATGTTAGAAAAGATTTGGTCAGAATATCAATCGGGCTTGCGAAACTTCTTGAGAAGTAAGATTTCCAACGAATCGGATGCGGAAGATGTGCTGCAGGAAATTTTGATAAAAACCTATCAGAATCTCGACAAGCTACAGAACCCAGACAGCATCAAATCTTGGCTATTCCAAATCGCTAATCGTTCCGTAATCGATTTTTATCGAGCAAATGGTAAAGCTTCTTTGGCAGAGGGAGAAACCTTGTGGTACGAAAGCTCAGAAGAAGATGCCAAGCAACAACTCGCGAGTTGTATTCAGCCACTGATGAGCTCATTGTCTGATTCTTCGGCCGAGCTTTTACAGTCGATAGATATCGATGGTAAGTCGCAGAAAGAAGTTGCTGAGCATCTAGGTGTTAGTTACTCAACACTGAAGTCGCGAGTGCAAAAAAGTCGTACAGAATTGAAAGCTGTTTATGAGCAATGTTGCCGTTTCTCCTTCGACTCGCAAGGTGCTGTCATGGATTACGAAGCGAAAAAATCGAAATGTGATAAGTGTTAAGCGTTCAGCCTTGGTTGAATTCTGTGCAGTACTGGTTATGGGGCACTGCACACTATCTTAATCGCGAGATGTTACATTACCGAGCTAAAACTTCCCAAGGGCACTTCTAAAGTGTTTTCACCGACTCTGATCGGACTTCCAATCATTTCGTCATACGCATTATCTTGTCTTAGAACGACTTCCTTTGCCTCAATGTTATGGCATAATCTGCGCATATCAACGATGTTGTGACTGCGTATCAGCCGCCCATCTTCTTCTGTAATGTAGTGTTCGTCACCATCAATAATCACCGATGCTTGATAAAGCGACATTTCAAGTGAGTGTATGACCAACTTATCAAACTGAGCAAACTGTTCTAAAGCGCTTAATTTTGTGTTCATGCTAACTCCTCCTTGCTAGACAAATTTCTTACGATGTCAGTCGTCAAATTGTTCAAATAATGTTCGGTCAGGCTTTGGGGCCGGGAGGTTGAGAAGGCGTTTTTTAACGGTTTTTAGTTCGATTTACAATGTAAATGCAAGGTATAGCTGAGGTGCTATGCCTATTACATTTAGGGATTGTGACTACTTCAATTTAACTACCAAGCCGCTTGGAATATTTCCGCGATTTCTTGTTTAGTTGCCTGACGAGGATTGGTTAAACAGCAAACATCATTCAGTGTACTTTCTGATAGTTTATCAATATCACCTTGGTTAACACCTAATTCTGCTAACGTCGCAGGAATGTTTACCTTTCTTGCAAGCTCATTCATCGCTTCAATTGCCAGCTGAGAAGCTTCTTCTGTTGTTAATCCATGAACCTCTTTGCCCATTGCTTGCGCAATATCGACGAATTTTTCAGGGTTAGCCGTGAGATTAAAACGTTGTACATGAGGAAGGAGTACAGCATTACAAATACCATGTGGAAGGTGATAAGTTGCGCCTAACTGATGAGCCATCGCATGTACGTAGCCAAGAAGCGCGTTGTTAAATGCCATACCTGCCATAAACTGAGCGTAAGCCATTTACTCCCGAGCTTCGAGGTTACTTCCGTTGCTGACACACGTTGGCAAATGTTTAGTAATTAGCTCAATTGCTTTTAATGCAACCGTGTCTGTGATCGGGTTCGCGGCAACTGAGACATAAGCTTCAATAGCATGAGTAAGTGCATCCATGCCTGTTGCAGCAGTCAGTGAGCTCGGCATGGCAAGCATTAACTGAGGGTCGTTTACTGAAATCAATGGGGTTACCTTTTGGTCAACGATCGCCATTTTGATTTGTCTGCTTTCGTCCGTGATGACGCTGAACATCGTCATCTCAGAAGCGGTGCCAGCTGTGGTATTAATCGCAACTAAGGGGAAGGGTGATTTACTCGCTTTGTTGATCCCTTCATAGTCGGTGATTTTTCCGCCATTAGTTGCGACTAAGGCGATGCCTTTTGCACAGTCATGAGGTGAGCCACCACCAACAGAGATAATAAGATCACAATCATTGTCTACTAACGTAGAGAAACCTTGTTCTACATTGTCGATGGTAGGGTTAGGCTGTGTTCCATCGTAAATAGCAAAAGATATGCCTTTGGCGGCGAGTTGCTCAGTAATCGTTGCCACGAGGCCAATTTGAGTTAAAACGGCATCCGTCACTATCAGCGCTTTGCTAAAGCCTTGTTGGTGAATGGTATCTACGGCTTGAGATAAACAACCACTGCCTAATAAATTGGTAGAGGGAAGGATAATAGAACTGCTCATTTGAATGCTCCTTGCTATTCGCCATGATGTATATGATAGCGAGAAGCTAACATGGGCAAGAGCAAGTTCTTATGATGTAAATCAATGGGTTAGTATGAGATAGATTTAGTGTAAATTATGTACTAACCCTTTTAAAACAATTGGTTAAGCGGTTTTTGTGGAGTGGCCTATCACTATTTGTGGTATTGAGTACCCTGAACTATTAGTAATACGGATGGTTAAATGTGACCGAGTTCACCAAGTGTTACTTTAGATAATGCACGATCAGCTTCGAGAGTGTGGGCAATTAACTTTCGTGCGTCATCAAGTTCAAAGCCTTGATCTAATGATCTATCTGCTTCTTTAGTGACCATTTTTAGGATCTCGATAGAGGAAGAAATATCGTCAATTGACCCTTTTAGCTCGCTCAGTATCTGAAGACTAAAAAGTTGCTCTGTGAGCTTTCTAATCGCAGATTCAAGATCATAGGCGTCCTCTCTCAAATACATTGTAGTTTTGTATGTTTCTAGTCGCCGAAGTGTGTCGATTAAGCACTCTTGAAGAGTTAACTGATCCATAGCCATTCCTCAATCAGGGTCGTATTCTTCCAGCTTGGGATATAATTACCGAATATCGAACTTTATAAGTACTTTTGTGACTAGTTTCCGATTTTTTAAGGAATCAAGCCTTTCATTTTGGTCAGTCCCCATGCGCCCGTGGTAACGATATCTTGGATTTCGCCTTCGATGACCATAGTTTCAAACTCTTTGATCGTGAAGGCCTGAGTGATGAGATCTTCTTCTTCACTATCAAGGCGCTGTTGCTTTTGAGTCAGTTCAGTAGCGAGGTAAACGTGGCAGGTTTGATTGAGGAAACCGTACGCGATGAGTTGTTTGCCTACATATGTCATATTTTGTGCTTCAAGTCCGGTTTCTTCTAATAACTCACCCTTGGCGAGATCCAGATGATCTGCATCGGGATTCGACTCCCAAGCACCCTGAGGAAGCTCCCAGAAGCGAGCACCCACCGAATATCGGAACTGTTGAACTAAGTGAATGTTCTGGCCGTCAAGGGCAATAATAACCGCGCAGTCGGGTTTATCTACTACACCATAGATTCCTTCTTTGCCACTGGGGCGTTCTATTCTATCTTCGCGAACGGTCATCCAATTGTTTTTATATGCGACTTTTGAATCTAGTGTTTTTATGGTCATGCAATTCTGGCCCTTAAATTGTTCTAGGAGAGATAAATCACATTACTTCGAACTCTTATAATTTCAATAAGAAAAAACGAGAATTCAAAGAATTAGATCCTATTCTTATAGAAAATCATACTGTTAATGGATGACCAAATGAAACACTGGCTAATAGTATTCTTGAGTTATTGTGTCGTCATGACTTCTTGGGCAGAGAGTGCTTTTCCTTTAGCCCCCCCGGATACCAGTACGCCTAAAGCAACTTATGAAAGTTACCTTAAGCGGGTAACTGAGGCGAATTTGGCTCTGGGAGAGGTTTATGGTGATATTGCCAATGTAAGTGTGGAGCAAAAGCAGAATATCTACGCGCTGTTCGACAAAGCCTCACAAACTTTTGATCTTTCCGCTATTTCCGATCTTAATCGTCATAGAGTTGCGATGGAATCGGTAATGTTAATGAAAGAGGTTCTGGATCGTATACCGAGCTTTGACCCGGCAATGATACCCGACTCTAAAGACGTTCAAAGTTGGACGATTCCGGATACTAATATACAAATAGTAAAGCAAGAATCTGGTAATTATCTCTTCTCTAGACAGACTGTGGCGAATCTTCATGATTACTACTCATTAGTGAAGCACTTACCCTCGAAGTTAGATTCTACGCCTGACTATTATCAATATTATTCATTGAGTGCAGGACGATTGATTCCGCCAACGTGGTTTTCACTTATTGACTCGCTGCCTCCTTCGATGATGTCTGAAATCGCCGATCAAGCGGTATGGCAATGGGTTGCGTTCCTATTATTAACCGCTCTTCTTACAGGTTACGCGTATTTGGTCTATCGACAGGTGCACCATGCGCTGTTGAAGCCCTCTTTGATGGCATTGGGATTGTTTGGCTATACATGGATTGCTGATTATCAGCTCAATCTAACGGGTGGTCTGATGAACCTTCTCAACGTGGCAGGGGAGTTATTATTCTGGCCTTTGATTGCACAAGTCGCATACATCGTCGCATCCTCAAGCTGTAAAGTATTATTCGCTGGTAATGGCCAGGTTAGTGGCTTGAAGAAGAGTTTGAGTCAAATCACGGGAACCATTCTTGGTACCTTATGTGGGGTAGCAATTCTTGGGTTCGGTTTACATCGTTTGGGTGTCCCAGTGTATGGGATTGTGACCGGGCTAAGTCTAGGTGGTATGGCAATTGCTCTGGCGATAAAACCTACGATGGAAAACCTTATAGGCGGGGTCATTCTATTTATGGACAAGTCTTTGTCTGTTGGCGACTTCTGTAAAGTAGGTAGTGTTTCTGGAGTAGTCGAGCAAATTGGTGTTCGTTCTACATTGATTCGAGCTAAAGACCGAACGCAAGTCACTATCGCTAACGGCGATCTAGTGAAAATGCAAATCATCAATTTCAGTCGCAGGGACCGTTATCCACTTTTGGTGACTCTCAATCTTCGCTATGAAACTCCAATGGAAACGATGGTGAGCTTGACTCGCGATATCCGTTCAATGTTGGAAGCACATGAGTTGATTTTGGCATCACCACTCAGAGTACATTTTTCTTCGTTCAGCGATTACAGTCTGGATATTGATATATTCGCCCATATTGATACCCAAGAGCGGGAAGCATTCTTGACCATTCAGCAAGAATTACTGATGAAGATAAATCAGATTGTTGTTGAGCATGAAGCCAAATTTGCCTTGCCATCGAATACCACGTATCTAAAATCCGACTTCCAGCTTAACAATCCCAATCAGCTCAAAGTAGCGGGCGATAGAGACTGAATGCTCCACTGATTATTCAATAGGGGCGATTCCCCGTCCCTTGCTTACATAATTTGTCCTTCAAATTGTTAATCAGCGCTAGCACCCTAGCGCTGATTTTGTTACAACAGTGCCAGAAAATTACCAACCTTAATTGATACAAAAAGGACATGAACGTGGCACAACCTATTCAGTTTGAAAAGTTCGTCGATCTAGATTTTGATTTGGCGGAATGTCCACGCTGGGACTGGCGTAATGAATCTTGGATGTGGGTCAACATCTGTGACGGAGAGCTTTGGCGCCAAAAAGACGGTGTGAACGAAAAACTTGAGTTTGGCGAACCTATTGGGTGTTTCGCTATGCATGGTGAACAAGGGTTCATCGTAGCGCTTAAGTCAGGTATGTATCACATTAGCAATTGGGGTGCAGAAAAAACGTCTTTGGCACCGTTAGTCTCTGAGTTTCCACGCATGCGTTACAACGATGGTCGCACTGCACCTGGTGGACGCTTTGTTGCTGGTACGCGTAATGGCGCCAAGGTTGGTGACCAAGGGCAATTCCATCAGTTACATCTTGATGGCACGATTGAAGCGCTACCAATGTTCGCCTGGACATGTAATGGCCTAGCGTTTTCACCAGATGGTCAATGGTTGTACTGGGCAGATACAGGTTCAAGTAAAGTGTATAAGCACAGCTACGACGCTGAAACAGGTCAATATGGTGAGCAACTAGTGCATTGTGACCTTACTGAACACAATGGTCGTCCTGATGGTGCAAGTGTAGATGCTGAAGGGAACTACTGGGTAGCAATGTATGCAGGTCAATCTGTGGTTAAAATCTCACCTGATGGCGACGTTATTGACGTGATTGCTGTGCCATCAGAAAACCCTACAATGGTCGGTTTTGGTGGTGAAGAGTTAACGGATCTTATTGTGACTTCTGCAGAAGGCAGTAATGAGAAAGGCAAGCTTCTGATTGCTAAAAACGTAGCACAAGGCCTAAAAGAAACACTAGCAGCAGTGGCGGTATAAGCTCGCTACGGCGCGTACCCAATGTAGTCATAGCGGTGCATCTGAGTGCACCGCTGTCAACAACTCATCGACATCTGCTGTTGGCGATACACAGCTCGATTCATGTCACTTAAGTCATCTTCTGTAATATACTTTTTGGCGACCACGTTGCCTGACACCACCAGGTGAGAAATGTAATCTCTGCAACTCGTTGTGGGCATATTGCTCCACATGAAGTCTGCTTTGGTGGTATCACTAAAGCCGATATTAAGCACGATAAACCGCTGCTTATTCCTCATATCGTATACGTTGATCTCACACTGTTGCATACTGCACCCCCTTGTTTTGCCCACCGCTATTCAAGGCTAACCTACTATTCTCAGTAAGGAATGCTTTTGAACATCGTGTTATTCAAAATCTCATCATTGCAACATATTCTAAATTTTGTTTAACAGTTAAGTTACACGCTATGCGTACGGTAAACTTTGAAGCAGTTCAAAGAGTTAATTTTCGAAAGGTTGGGATTCGTATTTCTGGAAGGTTGATCAAAAAAAATTACCACTAATGTAATGATTTTGTTAATTAAAATGAGGGTGCAGAGAGCACCCTTGTCAATTTAGAGCTGAGTTACTTTAGAATCAGGCGGGCGTTATGTGGCTGTATAGGACGTGCATTATTCCCCATAGTGTCAGATAAGTTATCCAGAGGTGCTTGTTCAATAAATTGTGGGTCAGTTAAGACAATCCAACGTACTCCTTCGCTACATGGTGGAGTGGTTAGTGAACCGTTGTAACGATAATAGCTGTGAACTCTTGGAAGCATTGATTCAAGTTTTACATCTGATTCCACTTTTATTGACTGGCCATTTGCTGGCAGTGTATTCAGAAGAGCCGAAAGGGCAGAGTCTTCTCGTTTCCCTATGTCGTACATAACGGCAACAACCGCGAGTTCACCATTATCATTGGCGTGGACGAAATGCGCTTCAAGCGGGGCGTGTTTACCGTTAATGGTATTCTCAGACGGAGTATGAAAGTGGAACTGTTTTAACGTGAACGTTTGTTGGTCCAGTTTCAAGGTGTTGTTACCCGTGACATTGATTTGAATGGTATGCCCATTATTAACAACGTTGCCAATGCTACCTGAATAGTCAAACTCAAGTGGCGTCATCTCTGCTGCGGTAAGCGATTGTGTTTCTATATCGATGGGGCTTTGATTTTTACCTTGGCTGCATGTGCTACTGAATGAGCCCCAGTGTGCAGGGCCGTTATCTGAATCGTATCCCCAACTTTGCGCGACTACCGCTTGAGAGAATGGCAGCAGTGATGTGAGAGTTAGAGCGAGTGTTATCTTATTTTTCATCTGATGATTATCCTTGTCTGACGTAGAGAGTATGAATACTCTGGCGCTAGAATAATGGATAATTTCAAAATGCAATTATTTGCATATTTAGTTTGCGATTCTGCTCCAATCTTAACCAAAAAGTCTATGTCTTGAGCTGTCGAAATGTAAGTAAAATCATCAAACCAGCAAGCAAGATGCTAAACCCTATTGGAGCAACGTCTAAGTAGGCGCTCAATGACATGATAAGGCCTGCCAATCCAAACCCGATAGTGTGTCCTGTTGCAATAAGCCCACTGATCTGTCCCTGATTTTCACTATGATGTTGCATTGCTTTTGCTGTGTAGGCTGGAGCCATTACAGCATTACCTGAAGAAAGAACGATGATAGCAACTAGGTACGTGGTAATGCTAGGTACCAGAAACAGTCCGTAGCCAATGAGTGTGAGAGTGGCACCCAGAGTCAGCATCTGATTGACTGAGAACAGCTTTTTCTTTACGACAAATACCTGCGTCAATAACGTTGCCACTGCACTGGTTGTCAGCAAATAGCCAACCCAATCTGACCATTGTTCGGGTGTTAATTCAGGTATGCTTTGCAGCAACGGCGTTAACGAGTAATGCAGTACGCCAACGGCTGCACAGAGACAAAGCCCAATGGTGATATAACTTTTAATACTACCTAGAAGCGCACGACTTTTTATCTTCTTGGGGCTTACTGTCGATGGTATGGAAGGTTGCAATAGACACAGTGTCACCAGAAATAACGCGGAGGAACCGACGAAAGCGAAAGGAAGTAGCGGATTTAACTTAACTAAGGCAACGGATAGCAATGGCCCACCAATTCGGCCAACGCTAAGTGCGGCGCTGACAGAGGTAATTGCGCTCAAGCGATTTTCTTTCCCAACAGTTTGTATTGCCCAGAGTTGACTGGCTGGCACTAATCCCGACACTGTCAAACCATAGATTATTCTCAATGTACCCAATAACAAAATACTTGTCGCCGTTGAAATCCAGCTCTGTTCTAGGGCATGGATGATCAGGGCAAAACCGATAAAGGTAACAGCAAGGCCCAACAATCCTATAGAGACCACTTTTCTAGGCCCAGACTTATCACTCTGCTTTCCCCAGTATGGAGCGCTAGGTAGAAATAGAACACTTCCAATGGCAATTAGTATCGACCATGTGCCCAAGTCAATATCTGTGGTCATTACCAGTATCGGTAGTGAAACAAGTAGCGCATTTTGTCCAAAGCCGATCAGCGAAGCGAATGCGCCAATTAGCCACAGATTGCGGGTCGGACGTTGTTTCGCTGGAATGGTGTGAGTGTCGAGCATAGCAATGAGGTTTTATAGAGTGGTGACAGAACACTCTAAAGTAATTACAATGCGCATACAAATCTTTCTCATTTGCAATTATATTAATTGCTTTAATAATAAGATGCTCAATTTATTATGTTTTCATTAAAGCAAGCAAGCTTCCAAATAGGCTCACTTGAAATCCTAGTCCCTTTTGATTTGGACTTTGTTGCTGGGGAAGTCACCTCGCTGCTAGGTCATAATGGTAGTGGTAAATCAAGCTTGATTAAAATGCTTAGCCGCCAGAATCAAACTGCATCAGGAGAGGTGACCCTAGAAGGCAAAATCATTGATGATTACTCACCAAAAGAGTTTGCTAAGAAAGTGGCTTACCTTCCTCAACATCCACCTATCACCGATGGTGTGACAGTTCGTGAACTAGTGATGTTTGGCCGTTATCCCTGGAAAGGCGTGTTAGGCAGATATAACGCTGAAGATTATCAGATTGTCGAAGATGCCATTAAACGTGTTGGCTTGCAGCCGTTCGCTGAACGTTTCGTGAGTACGTTATCCGGAGGTGAGAGGCAGCGTGCTTGGGTTGCTATGCTTTTGGCTCAACAAAGCGAATGTATCTTGCTTGATGAACCAACCTCCGCACTCGATGTTACCCATCAATATGAGTTACTAAAACTGATTCGAGAATTAAACCAGAGCCTAGGTCTGACGGTGATTATGGTAATCCATGACGTCAATATGGCTGCGAGGTTTAGTGATCGTCTGGTGGCTCTTAAACGAGGACGAATTGTTGTAGATGGCTCGCCAGAAGCGGTGATGAATGAAACATCACTATCAGAAATCTACGGAATGCCTCTCTCTACCTTTACTGACCCACAAACTCAGAACGTCATCAGCTACGTTCGTTAACCCAATCAAGGAAAGCTCGCTGTGTTAAATCGAACTCAATCAAAAGTCATCATTACTACGCTCATGGCATTTATGCTGAGTGTGGTGTCAACGTTGTCTATGGCAAAAACAGTTCAGCATGAATTGGGAACCGTGACATTCCAGCAAACTCCGAAGCGTGTCGTGGTGCTTGATTGGGCGTTAGCTGAGTCGGTGCTAGCGCTTGGTGTGCAGCCGCTTGCTGCGGCTGACGTCAAAGGTTATCAAGATTGGGTAGGGTCGCCGGCATTACCCTCAGACACGATCGATGTCGGTTCACGCCGTGAACCAAACTTAGAACTTATCGCTAGCTTAAAACCTGACCTTATTCTGATGAGTGGTCATTTAGCGCCTGCTTATGAAAAACTGAACGCTATTGCACCAACCATTGCGATGAGTATTTACAACGACAAGCAACAACCTTACGAGAATGCTAAATCATTAGTGACTATGTTGGGAGAGGTATTTAATAAACAAGAACAAGCCAAATCAGTGATTGCGCAGACAGAGAAAAAGCTGGCAGATAATGGCGCTAAGGTCGCGCAGTTGAATAACGGTAAACCATTCCTAATGGTGCGCTTTATTGGCGATAAACATGTTCGAGTCCACAGTACAGGTTCTCTGATGAATGACACTATCTCGGCTATGTCGCTTAAAAATAGCTGGAATGGTCCAACTAACAGTTGGGGATTTTCTTCTGCAAGTGTTGAACAGCTTGCCAAGTATCAAGACAGTAACGTACTTATTTTTGGTCCGCTTACCCAGCAAGAGCAAACGCAACTTAACGCGTCTCCACTTTGGGGAGCCATGGCATTTTCACGAGAACATCGCGTGAAAATTATTCCTAAAGTATGGACATTTGGCAGTTTGATAGCGATGCAGAGACTCAGTGATGAAGTCGTCAATCAAGTCTCAACACTTGGTCATTAACAGGTTTGCAGATGCAGTTAACAGCAACACAGCGCACTTCCTATAACATTAAAGCTCTTGTTTTAGTGCTCCTTGGATTAGTGGCGTTGACCTGGCTAGTAGATAACGCGCTACCCTACCAATTATCGGCGACAGAGTGGCAGACCTACTTTTTCCATCGAGATGATAGTGACTACCGTCAACTGATCCTCCATTTTACCTTTTTCCCTCGCTTATCGATGGCGCTGCTATGTGGCGCCGCGTTGGCGATTGCGGGATGCTTAATGCAGCATCTTTTGCAAAATCCGTTGGCCTCTCCAACAACACTTGGCGTGGCTGCTGGAGCAGAACTTGGCATGACGACCAGTCTGCTGTTTGGCATTGCTGGTGGCAGTATTATTCAGTACTCCTTTGCTTTTGGTGGCGGTATGGTTGCCGCCGCGTTAGTGTTCTTGTTGACCGCTAAAAAAGGGTTCGCTCCTTTGCAAATGGTGCTGGCTGGTATGGTGGTGACTTTGTTTTTGGGGGCGACCAACATGATGTTGGTTATGCTTAATGAGCAGCAGCTAACTAGTCTGTTTGTTTGGGGAGCTGGTGCGCTCGCCCAGCAAGGTTGGGACAATAGCATCACAATTTTAACTGTGTTGAGTGTGATTCTAGTGGTGGTCATGGCAATGCTACGGCCGCTTTCTGCCATAGAACTAGGTAGTGAAGTTGCTGAGTCGGCTGGCGTGAATGTCGCTAGAGTTCGAGCCATCGGCCTGACGCTTGCGGTTATCGTGACATCGGTTGTTGTGGCGACAGTGGGAGTGATTGGCTTTGTTGGTCTTGTCGCTCCCACTATTGCCAAAATGCTTGGTGCTAGACGGTTCGTGCATCGAGTGTTTGTTAGCGGTGGTGTTGGCGCATTACTGCTGTTAACCGCTGATCTGATCATTCAGCCATTCTCAGGTGTCTCAAGTGAACTATTGCCAACCGGCGCGATGACTGCATTGTTTGGGGCACCATGCCTTCTTTGGTTACTGACTAAACACAAATTTGCTTCCAGTTTTAAGGCAGAAGAAGTTGCCAGCAAAGCTTACAATCCAAAACCTTTTGTTCTAGTTTCTTTGATTCTTGCTGCGATATTACTCACGATAGCAAGCTGTGCGCTGTTCTTGGGGCGAACTCATTTAGGTTGGAGTGTTACAGCGGACCTTAATATTCTCAACCTTCGTCTTCCTCGTGTTTTAGGCGCAATATTTGCGGGCTGTGGACTGGCTTTAGCGGGGACCATGGTACAGCGAATCACAGTTAACCCAATGGCGAGCCCAGAGGTAATGGGTATTAGCTCTGGTGCAGCATTGGCTTTGGTACTTTGCGCGTGGTTTGGCTTCACACCAACAAGAGGCGAACAAATCCTTTATGGAGGAGTGGGTGCGGCACTAGTGATGATGGTGATCTTGCAGTTTAGTAAACGCTCGAACTATGCCCCATCGCAGTTACTTCTCACGGGTATTGCTGTGAGCGCGGCGCTAGATGCTATCCTTCGAGTGGCGTTGTCATCTGGTCAAGATAATGTACAAGCACTATTAACCTGGTTGTCGGGCTCAACTTATTTGGCGAGTTACAGTGATGTGTCGGCATTGGCTATTGGCGTTGTGGTATTGGGAGGCGGGACGTTTATCGCGAGTCGTTGGTTGGATATTCTAAATCTAGGGCAGGTATCTGCTGTCTCGGTTGGAGTGAATACCAAGCGCACTCGATTGTTCTTGCTAGTGATGGCGTCTCTGCTGACGGCTCTGTCGACACTGGTTATTGGTCCACTCAGTTTTGTCGGACTGCTTGCCCCTCACATCGCTCGTGCATTAGGCCAATATAAAGCGAAGAACCAACTTATCGTTGCTTGTTTTGTAGGGGCGATATTGATGGTATCTGCTGACTGGCTTGGTCGAACTCTTTGGTTTCCATGGCAATTTCCTGCGGGTTTAATGGCTTCTGTTGTTGGTGGTGGTTACTTCCTCCTTCTACTACGAAAGGCTTAAAAATACGCAGTAAAATGTGACTGGTATCATAAAAATGGCACATTTTAGTGCCATTTTTCATTTCTGCTTTCTGATGATTCTATCATCCTGTTCCACGTCATTTCCCCGATCTTATCTGCACACTTGTTTCTTTTCACGTTCGTCCCTTGTTGGGTGATGGCTATTTCTCTGTTTGATGCTATTTCGGTAAAGATTCAATATATTGATGTTGATTGTGATAATCATTAGCATTCGCATTTGATTGTCAGGGTTACGGAAGAGGTAAGAAAAATGACAACCCATCATGCCCATTTTACTGATGTGGCGGCGAACTGTTTTTGGAATGGACTGTATCGTGAGTCTGCTCTAGTTGAGATTGTGAGTAAGGAAGGTACCAAGTACCTTTGCGCTCCAATTCGAGACGGCAAGTTAATTATTGTTGAGGTATTGAGTGAGTCTAGCACCGGTATTAACCGTTATTCACCATCAATTGAGCTGCGCAATTCACTTGGTGATTACGCAGAGACATTAAGCTTCCAGCAGGCCTGTGAACTCATCATTGCCAATGACGATATTGTTGGTAGCATCGACGCTACGCAGCGCAAGCAATTCCTTGGAGCTGTATCGGAAAGTCATCGCAATACCTGGGTGGCACTTGAGCAGTATGGTCAAAGTCTAGGGGATCAGCAAACATCGTTTGAGGAATCTGAGCAGAGTTTGTATGTCGGGCATTCGTTGCACCCAGCGCCGAAAAGTCGCTCCAATCTTAGCCTTGAAATCAGTAAACAATTATCTCCAGAGTTAAAAGCCAATTTTGCTTTACGTTGGTTTGCAGTGCGCAATGAGTATGTATTTGGTGGTTCGGCAACGGGTAGTGATTGGCGAGAGTATGTTAAGCAGCTTCAGGTGAGCGAAACGACATTACCCGACACCGCCAAACCGTATTTAAATAGTACCGGTTGGCAGGTTCTCCCGATGCATCCTTGGCAAGCGACACAGCTATTAGCGCTGCCTCAAGTTCAGGAACTGACAAACTCAGGAAAGCTAATTGATCTTGGATTAGGACACTCTACATGGTTTGCAACGTCATCCACTCGCGCTATTTATAATCCGACCGCACCATTTATGCTCAAGTTCTCGCTGACTGTGAAATTGACCAATTCGATTCGCTTGTTATCTGAGAAGGAAGTGAAGAGAGGGACGGCACTTGCAGATATTTGCCAATCACTCTCTGAAGATGCGAGGAAATATTTTGCCAATGGATTGTCTATCATCCACGAGCCCAGTTACTTTGGTTTAAAGGACAACAAGGGTGAGGTTATCGATGAATCATTGGCGACCGTGCGCGATAACCCGTTTGTGGTTGATGACCAACAGCCGATGAAATCTCATGGCGTGCTTGCGACCCTTTGCCAGCAGACTCCTTACAAGCAAAGCGGCTATGCATTGTCCAACGAACTTCTCATGTTGGCGCACCGAAATCAAGCAGATGCCGAAACTCTGGCAACGCAATGGTTTGAAGCGTTTTGTGACAATGTTGTAGTACCGATTTTCGAGTTGCAAAGCCAGTTAGGCATTGTGCTACTCGCTCATCAACAGAATATCGTTGTAGAGCTAGAGCAAGGTATGCCAACCAAAGGTTACTTTAGAGACTGCCAAGGTGTCGGGTTTACCAAACTCGCATTTGAGCACTTCCCACAACTGGGGAGCCCTGAGACGACAGAGAACTATTGGGATAGAGCAAAAGTAAACCGCTATTTCCCCTACTATCTGATTTTGAATTCATGTTACGGCGTCATAGCAAGCTTATCGCCATTAGTTGAAGAAGCGATTCTATTTGACCTGTTGAAGCAGCGTTTAACTCAACTATACCAATCTGCCCCAGCCGATACAGACTGCCTGCATTATGTGCTCAACTCTGACTCATTGTGCTGCAAAGGCAACTTCTATTGTTACCTCCAGGGTTTCAACGAGAACTCTATTCCCGATCCTTCGGTTATCTATTTTGAACTTCCTAACTATTTATCACGTTGATTAAAGGATTACGTCGTGAATACAGAACAACTTGTGCGTGACGTTGAGACGCAGTTTACTCATCACCCCAACTTAGGGGCAGTTTCGCTAACAGAACAAGAATGCCAGCTTTTAGGTTTTCCTATGCAGTGGTTAGATAAAACGGGAATTGATAGAGCTTGTTTCTTCCAAATTAACCACACCGGCCTTTGCCATCAGCCTTCTGATCGTTTTCCTTATAGTAAGCAGCAAGACGACCCTACGAGAGGCTATTTGGCTACACGTCCACCTAAGCCCGAAGGTGAAGTTTACCGTCGATTTGATGTGGCGTTAGAGAAAGTCATATCGTTTCGAACGTTTGATTTCGACAAAGATCTAGCTCGCTTTACCCAATGGATGAACAACCCTCGAGTCGCTGAATTCTGGGAGCAAGCTTGGACGGAAGACAAGCTCAAAGAGTTTGTTGAAAACCGATTCTCTGATGGTTTTACTTTGCCCTTGATTGGCGAAATTGACGGCCAACCATTTGGCTATTTTGAAGTGTATTGGGCCGCCCAAGATAGGTTAGCGCCTTATTATGATTTTCAGGAGTTTGATCGAGGAATCCATCTGCTTGTTGGTGACGAAAATTATCGAGGCAAGCAGTACTTCGATGCATGGTTGCGTGCTTTGTGCCATTACGTTTTCTTAGACGATGTTCGAACGCAACGTATTGTCATGGAACCTAGGTTCGACAATGTGAAGCTGTTCAAACGTCTTGCGAGCAGTGCGTTCGAAAAGCAGTTTGAGTTCAACTTTCCACACAAACGTTCGGCATTAATGATGATGAAACGAGAATTGTTTTTCAATCTCGCTTGGTCGATGGATAGTGAGAGGACATAAGGTATGGACGCTAGTCAGACTATTTCTCAGTATTGGTCGCACGCCAATCGGAATTTGGTGGCAAAAATCATCAGTGAGTTTCACTACGAGGGGGCGTTTGAAATAGGCGAGACCTCAGATTCAAACCTCTGTGCCGCTCGTATCGGCAATGCGCAGTATCATTTTCAGGGGCGTAAGCAGATATGGGGCAGCTATCGCATTGATGCCGACTCATTAGTGCGTGTTTGTGAAGAGCAAAATAAGACCGCTGTCGAGGCAAACTTACTATTGGCTGACCTCAAGCTTCATCTCTCAATGAGTGATCATCGAGTCGCTGAGCACGTCGAAGATATGAACGCCACGCTGTATTCCGATTGCTTGATGATGGCTGAGAATGCAAAGCGAACTGCGAGTGACATGTGTTCGATGAGCCTAATTGAACAGCAGGCGGCGATTGCAGGGCACCCTAAGTTCGCCTTCAACAAAGGAAGAAGAGGCTGGGGTGTGAGTGATTTAGAACATTACGCACCAGAATTTAGTGGTCACTTCCAGCTCGTTTGGTTGGCGATTCGTCGCACTAGTTTACAAGTTGGTATTGCCAACAATTTAAACTGGAATCACGATCTTGTAGCAAACATGCTATCTCCATCTGAAATGGTTCTATTTGAGAACAAACTTGCTGCCGATTCGCTGGCTCCAGAAGATTATCTGTTGATACCTGTTCACCCATGGCAATGGGAGAATAAGTTGGCGATGGCCTACATTAAAGAGATAAGTGATAAGACACTGGTTTATCTTGGCGGAGCTGGTAAGCAGGTCTCGCCGCAGTTATCCATTCGCACTTTGAGTGTCATTGATGATTCGAGCGGTATTCCAGCGTTTGATATCAAACTTCCTCTTACTATTATGAATACCTCGTGTTACCGAGGCATTCCAAGTCGATATATCCAAGCGGGACCTTATGCTTCGAGCTGGATAAAACAGAAATGCGAAACAGATGCTGAACTGCAACAGCTAGGCACTCAAGCGTTGGAAGAGCCAGCAAGTGCGTATTTAGCGTCCACTGCCTATTCACAGTTACAAGACGCTCCCTATCGATTTCACGAGTTACTCGGCGTTATTTGGCGAGAGTCGGCGGAGAGTAAACTAGAGCAAGGTGAACGTGCCTATCTGATGGCATTGCTGTTTGAGATGGACAGTCATGGTCAACCTATGGTGTTAGAACTGATCAAGCAGTCTGGTCTGACGGCGACACTATGGCTGGAAAAACTGTTTACCGCGGTTGTGGTTCCTTACTATCACTTGTTGGTGAAGTATGGAATATCGCTCATCGCTCATGGGCAAAACGTGACAGTAGTCTGTCGTGACGGCATTCCTGAGCGAATTCTATTAAAAGATTTTCAAGGTGATATGCGATTAGTTCAAACGGACATTCCTGAACTAGATGCACTGCCAGATATCGTCAAGCAAGTCACTACACGCCTACCGGAAGAGCTGATTATTCATGATCTGCAAACCGGTCATTTCGTTACAGTACTTAGATTTTTATCTCCGCTGCTTGAGAAAATTGAGGTGACAGAGCTGGAGTTTTACTCCGTATTAGCGAGAACCATCCGACAATATCAAGGCCGACATCCAGAGCTTGCTTCACGTTATGAAGCACTGAACCTATTCAAACCACAGATCCTAAAACTGGGCCTCAATCTGTCTAAATTCAGACACGATACCGACAACAGTAGCGACCGTATGCTTCCGGATATGGATCTTTATATGGACAACCCACTTTATTTTTCAGAGCGATAAGGACGACTACTATGGCAAATTCAAAGCAACACGAAATATACGATCTTGTAGGGATAGGCGCAGGTCCTTTCAATTTGAGCATTGCTGCGCTGTCTAATGAAGTTAATACACTAAAAACCTTATTCTTAGAGGCACGAAGTGAGTTTTCATGGCATCCGGGTTTATTACTGGATGGTGCTAATATGCAAACTCATTTCTTAAAAGATCTTGTTAGCGCTGTTTGTCCGACGAGTGAATATTCATTCTTAAATTACCTCGTATCTAATAAAAAGTATTATCGTTTTTTGAGTACAGAACAGAGTTGTATTAGTCGACAAGAATTTTCTGATTACCTTTCTTGGGCAAGTAAAAATATGCCTAACGTTGTGTTTGATAGTGCGGTACAGAATATTGAGAAGCACGATGGCTTATATCATATTCACACTAAAGATTCGGTTTATCGTGCCCGACATATTTGTCTTGGAACAGGCAAAACGCCGTATTTCCCCGAATGCACTAAGCCTTCTCTAGGTGCCAATGTATTTCATGCTGCCGAAATTGGTCTGCGAGAGCGGAACTTAACAGGAAGAAGAGTCACCATTATTGGAGGAGGCCAGTCTGGTGCTGATATATTCCTAAATGTTTTAAGGGAGAAATGGGGTAAACCAAGTCATTTAAACTGGGTGACAAGAAGAGCGAACTATCAACCTTTAGATGAAGCTGCCTTTACCAATGAATACTTTACCCCGGAATACGTTGATACGTTTATTGGATTAAACGACAAGGTAAAACAACGTGAAATCGCCCATCAAAAACTTACTTCTGACGGTGTTACTCAGAAATGCCTATTGGAGATATATCAAGAGTTATATCAACGATTTGACGTTATGAAAGAAGAGCGTTGGATAGAGCTTCTCCCGCATCGCACTCTGACGGCACTGGAAGAAACATCACAAGGGCTGAAGCTAAACTACGCTAACGCCATCACTGAAATAGACGAAGAAGACAATGCCGACGTAGTCATTCTAGCAACGGGGTATCAAGGGCAGTTACCTTCCTGTGCTAAAGCACTTGAAAGTAGTTTTAAGCGTGACCAAAACAGACAGATTCGACTCAATGGAGCATTTTCTATTGAAATGAGTGACAGCGATGAAATAGGTAATGTATTTGTGGTGAATGCAGGTTTACATTCACACGGAATTGCTGAGCCACAATTAAGTTTGGCAGCATGGCGTGCGGCGAAAATAATAAATCAAGTTGCGGGCCAAGTAGCTTTTGATATCGAGGCCGTTAATGGTCTTATGAATTGGGGAAACATTAAGATGGAGCGTTGTGAAGAACGGGCATTAAAAGAATTAGCCACTTCTTAAATAACAAAAACATCAACTATATAACAGGGTTATTAACGACTAATTATTGCAAAACGTGACAAATTAATAATAGAAATAGTAATAATTATCATTTATCATTCGTTTCGCTTGTGGGACGGACGTGCTACACAAGAAGCGCTGCCGATAATTAGAGTTAATAACCAAAAATGTAAAAGAGTCATAAAATGAAAATCAGCTCAAGGAAGTTCCCCCTTAACGCCATTTTGGCGACCATGATAGTGTCAGGTGTTTCAGCTTCAGCAGTGGCGGAAACTGAATCGTCAAATACCGCTACGAATACCGATGAAAAAATGGTGGTGGTAGCGAGCCGCACTCCAAAAAGTATTAGTGAAATTCCAGGTACGGTTTGGTATGTAGGTGCAGAGGAAATTGAAGAACAATATCGCGCAGGTAAGAGTTTGGATGAAATTCTTGCGGCAACTGTGCCTTCACTAGATGTAAGTAGTGGTGGTCGAACGCACTCTGGTCAAAACCTACGTGGTCGAAGCATCATGGTAATGATTGATGGTGTGTCACTGCAGTCTGTTCGTTCTATTAGTCGTCAGTTAGACTCCATTGACCCGTTTAATATTGAACGTATTGAAGTGCTATCAGGTGCGACGTCGGTATATGGCGCTGGTTCGAGTGGTGGTGTCATTAATATTGTGACGAAAAAAGCACAAAGCAACGATCTTCAATTTGAATCATTTGTCGGGGGTACATCAGGCTTTAACTCTAGTGAAGACGGTGATTATAAGCTCGCTCAGTCTGTTTCTGGTGGTAGCGACAAAGTGCGTGGTCGTGCATCGGTTGCTTACACCAAGACACAAGCTTACTACGATGCGAATGGTAAAATGGTGACGCCAGATATCACTCAAGGCTCGACTCAGTTCAACGAGACAGTCGACTTATTGGGTAATATGCAAATTAGCCTTACTGATACTCAAGACCTTAACCTATTAGCTCAGTACTACAATAGTCAACAAGATTCGCCTTACGGTTTGTACTTTGAACAGGACAACAATGGCGTCTATAAGTTTGTTGATGTTCGCAAAGGCTATGAAGCTGATCGTCAGCAAGGTACTGAGCGCTATATGCTAAGTGCACAATACACCAATCAAAGCTTCCTTAATCATTTGCTCATTGCTGAGCTATCGTATCGTAAGGAAGATCATACGTTCTCACCATACACCCAAGATGGTGGAACATCACTTAAGCTAAGTTCATCTAACCAAAATACCGATATCTTCGCGCTAAAAACGGCGTTAAGTAAATCGTTTGATAAGCTGCAATTAACTTATGGTGTTGATGGATTTATTGACCGATTCTCAAGCGATCAGGCACTTTATAACCAAACCATCACGGAAAATACCGGTGGCTTGGTTAACAAAATTGATTCTATTCAAGGACGTTATCCAGGGATTGATACTTATGCCTTAGCGGGTTTTGTTCAAGCTGAATACGCACTGACTACTGACTGGATGCTCCAAGGTGGCTATCGTTATCAGTACATGAACACCAAAGTAGATGACTTTAAGAAAAATGCCAGTACAGCGCTCGTTCCGGGTGGTGAAACGGACTACTCTGCGAATTTGTTCAACTTGGGCACTATTTACCATCTTGATCAAACCTCGCAAGTTTGGGCTAACTTCTCTCAGGGCTTTGATTTAGCAAACCCAGCGAAGTACTACGGCAAAGATCCGTCGGTCAATGTTAACGATACTAAACTAGATGGTATTCGTACCAATAGCTACGAAGTGGGTTATCGTAGCGATTGGGATAAAGTGTCACTGCAAACAGCGGCATACTACTCATACTCTGATGGTTCGGTTGAATACTCGGCTGATCAAAGTATTAAAGGTATATCCAACCCAATCCGCATTTACGGTGCAGAAGCTCAATTAACGTACTGGGCGACCAACAATCTTCAATTGGGTGCAACAGGTCATTATGTAGTTTCTGAAGAAGATACGGCGACTGGTTGGGAAGCATATGATGCAAGGAAGGCCAGTGTTCCAAAAGCAAGTGCTTGGCTAGGCTGGTATGAAGACAACTACAACGTGAAGCTGCAAAGTCTATCATCGTTTGACTACAAGGATGCGGATGATCGTAAACTAGAAGGTTTTACCGTTGTTGACCTAATGGGTAGCTACAAGCTGCCAGTGGGTAGCCTTGGGTTTGGTATTAAGAACCTGTTCAATGCTGACTACCAAACTACTTGGAGCCAGCGTGCAACTTACTGGTATAGAGGTACTCCAGCACTATATGACTACAAAGGTCGCGGACGTACGTTTACTTTGAACTATCAAGTGAAGTACTAATTGTTGTGATAAATAAAAGGTCTAGCACAGTCTAGACCTTTTTACTTTCAATCTGTCGGCGATGTTAGTTACGCTTTGGACCAGTTCTCACCAAGTCTTTGCCGTTTTCATATACATCTTGAGAGACCCAACGCCCTAGCAGAAGCTCGTGTTTGTCGCTTAATACCGCCACAAATGGACGACCGTCAGAATTAGAGGTTGCTAACGCGATGCCAGCAACATCTTTTAGTCCCAATGCACCACTTTCTACTTGAATGAGAAAGTTCTCTAGCTGCTCAAGCGTTTCAATTACATCATTTTCAATATTCATCAGATTCTATCTCTTGCAGATAATGACTGGTGGCGTACTCTACCTAAGTTAAACCAAGAAACCAATAATAGGCTGGGTAGTAAATGAAAAAAGTGTTGATAGCGGGCTTTGATGTGTTTGGAGACAACACGATTAATCCTGCGTTGGAAGCGATCAAGCAACTATCCAATCAGCAGCTCAAGGGTGCAAAAATACAGGTATGCAAAGTACCTGTCACACAATATGAATCTATCGACACAGTGATTGCCGCTATTGAGACTCACCAACCCGATGTAGTTCTAACGGTTGGGTTAGGTGCAGGACGAGCTGCGATTACACCTGAACGAGTTGCAATTAATGTCGATGATTTCCGTATCGCTGATAATAATGGTAATCAACCGATTGATGTTCCTATTGTGAACGATGGGCCCGATGCGTATTTCAGCACGCTGCCTATTAAGGCGATAACACTAAAACTCCAACAACAGGGTATTCCTTGTCAGGTATCCAATACGGCGGGGACGTTTGTGTGCAATCACCTATTTTACGGTGTGCAACATTACTTGCGGGGTAGTGGTATTAAACATGGTTTCATTCACGTTCCATTGTTACCTGAGCAAGATATTGACGGCAGTCAGCCCACTATGTCGTTGGATAAGATTGTTGAGGGGCTGAGACTTGCGGCTCAGGTTGCGATTAATTGTGAGAAAGACAGTAAAGTGGGAGCAGGACAGATTTGCTGACAGAAGAGTAACGAGCGAATACCAAGAACACGGTGACTTCGTGTTCTTGGTAAAATTGACACTACAATTGATCTTTCAGTCGAGCCATATAATACGTCGAGATAAATTCACCGTCTCGAAAGACTGAGCACAGCGCCTCACCTTCAATCTCAAAACCGAATTTAGAGTAGAGGGCGATAGCTGCTTTATTATCGGCGTTTACTTCGATCTGTACCCTTTGAACATTGAGCCAATTATCTGTTAGGTCTAACACGGTTTCCACCAATCGACTACCAATGCCTAAACCATGGTATTCATCATGAACTCCAATTCCAAAGCTTGCACAGTGTGCCGTTCTTGGGCGCTGAGAGTGTTCCAGTCCAATATTACCGACAATTTTGCCGTCTAATTCGGCTACGTAGCTATACACTCCGGCAGGCATATTACTTAGCCTTTCTTGCCACATTGCGACCGAAGGTAAGGGCAGTTGTAGGGTTTCTCGTTGTGCTTTTGGTTGCGAATAGAGCTGACTCAGACCCTCTGCGTCTCGTAGTTCTGTTGGTCGAATAATAACGTTCATGTCAGCCTCCTCGCTTGTGATGTTGTTAACCCCTATAACTAATTGAATTTTTTATCATAAGCAAGCGCTTTATCTTATTGGATTGAGATTAGGCACGTGTTTCAAACGAGACAGAAACCAAAGCATGGTCGGTACTAAGATCATCAATGCCAAATATGGGGTCAATAATATGCTTGTTAGTGAGCTGATACTCAGTCACCTCAAACATTGAGCGTTCATAGTTAGGGCAAAACTCACTGGATAGAAGAATATGGTCTAATCTACTGCCAGATTCACCATAGTAATGAGTGATAGGTGGCTTAATCTCATCCTCCGGACGAACCGGCTTACCTTTAGGCACTAAATCCCAACTGTCGTGAAAATGATAAGCTTTGATGTCTGCGCGGGTATCTTTCCTTCGATGACGGTATTGGCTTCGAAAGGGTTCGAACTCGTTACTGCCAATATTGTTGTTGAAATCGCCAAGCAGTAAAAAAGGTCGTTGGTAGCGTTGTTTATTTTGCACTATTGCTTGGTGCAACGCGCCTGCCTCTTGAATTCGCATCAGCGATGAAAGTGTCTGACCTTGCGTTTCAACGAGCCAAGCATCGACAGTAGACTTATCGTCTAGATTCTCGTCAGGAAGCGTTGGTCTTTTTGACTTGAGATGAACATTGTACATGTCCAATTCCCCTAACCCCTCAATATTCAAGGAAATATGTAATGCTGGACGGCTGAACTCGCCTTCAAAGGGCGCAAGGGAGGTGAGATTTGAATGGCGGACGATTGGGTAACGAGAGGCAAAAGCTAAAGCAGGGTGAGAATATATATATCCGGATTCTAACCGTGGCTCAGTATTGTAAGTAAAATAACCATAACCCAATGATTTAACTAAAGCCCGCAACGCTTCTACTGAAAACACTTCCTGAAAAGCAATGACATCGGAGTTGAGTTCGCTCAGCGTTTGCTTTAGCCACAGTGTTTTTTGTTGCCATTGTTTTGCCGTGTAGATGTTCTCCATCTCATAATAGGCAAACGGTGGCTCAACAAAATTACATAAGTTGCAGGTGGTGACTTTTAATTTATTTATCTGTGTCAACGTATTAGACTCCACTAAAACTCATGTCTAATCGTGAGCATACATTTCCCAAATTAAAAATAACAGCTCCTTAGGAATTGATAATGTCTTCAACGCAAAGCGCTAGCGGATGGCGAACCCCAAAAAACTTTCTCATCATTATCTCGATTATAGTGCCAATTGCGTTTTCGAGTTGGATGGCATTGCTGAACAACTTCGTGATTGAGAAAGCTAATTTTGATGGTTCCGATATTGGTCTATTGCAAAGCGTTCGTGAGATTCCTGGATTTCTAGCCTTCACTACCGTCTTTGTTTTACTGTTCATTCGAGAACAGAAGTTCATGATTGTTTCTTTGTTACTGCTGACCTTTGGCACGGCGATTACGGGTATGTTTCCCTCGGTTGCCGGTTTGCTAATTACGACATTAATTATGTCGACGGGATTTCACTACTTTGAAACATTAAAGCAATCCCTATCACTGCAATGGTTAAGCAAAGAAGAGGCGCCTGAAGTGCTGGGCAAACTCATCTCTGTAGGAGCATTAGCTTCGCTCTTGACCTATGGCGCACTATGGGTGATGGTTGAGGTGTTCAAGCTAGACTACGTATGGGTTTATGGAATCAGTGGCGGTATTGGTTTTGTCTTAGTGTTGTTTATTGCCTTGGCTTTCCCACAATTCAAAACCGAAACCCCTCAGACTAAAAAGCTGGTGCTGCGTAAGCGTTACTGGCTGTATTACGCCCTTACGTTTATGAGTGGAGCAAGAAGGCAGATCTTTACCGTCTTTGCCGGTTTCTTAATGGTGGAAAAGTTTGGTTATAGCGTCTCTGATATCACACTCCTTTTCTTGATTAACTACTTGTTTAACTTCCTATTTGCTAAAAAAATCGGTCGGTTTATTGGTGTTGTTGGTGAACGTAAGGCTCTCATGTTTGAGTATGTTGGGCTGATCTTTGTTTTTGTGGGTTATGGACTGGTTCAAACGGCAGAATGGGCCGCGGCGCTTTACGTTATTGACCATCTTTTCTTTGCGCTTGCGTTAGCTATCAAAACCTATTTCCAAAAAATCGCAGACCCAGCGGATATGGCGTCTACAGCGGGAGTATCCTTTACCATTAACCATATTGCAGCTGTTGTCATTCCTGTTACCTTTGGATTCATTTGGCTGATTTCACCTTCAAGTGTGTTCTATATTGGCGCAGGAATGGCCGCGATTTCACTATTGTTGTCACTTAACATTCCTCGAAAGCCTGAAGAAGGCAATGAGGTAAGAGTACTTAACTGGAATTAGGTTCATGCCGAACCGATCCTAGAAACAAAAAAGGTTCATCGCGGATAAGCGGGAATTTCAAGCAAAAAAAAGGGATACCCGCTGAGTAGGTATCCCTTTGGCATTCTTAGATCGCTGTTATGCAACGACTATGAAGAATAGGGTGGTCGCGACAATACCAATTAACGCATATGGGAACTGCGTTACGGCATGTTGCATTGATGTACATCCGGATCCTTGAGCCGATAGCACCGTGGAGTCACTGAAGAAACATGAGTGACTACCTGCTGCTGATGCTGACAGCATAGCGGCGATGGTTAAGTGCAGTGGAACACCAATTTGCTCCGCGAGAGGAAGAATAATTGGCATTGCGACCGCAAAGGTCCCCCAGGATGATGCTGATGCAAAGACAAGGCCGCCTGTTACTAGGAAGATCAGGGCTGGGAAGTACTGTGCTGACAAGTATGGGCTTACAGTCTCAATTACGTACTGTGTTAGCCCCAATGAGTCGTTAACACTCTTAAGCATAAAGCCGCCAATCACTGTAGCTAGAGGCAGTAACATGACCTTAATGCCATCGTACACTGCATCGAACAGTTCATTCATGGTGACTAGTTTTTGAATGCCGTAGAAACAGATAGTAAAGATAATGGCAACAAACACACCTGCTAATAGGTCAATACCGAAGTACCAAGAGGCTCCGACCAGAACAACCATTGGCAATAGGAAGTTAATTAGTCCCATAGTCGGGTTTGAGTGTGCTTTGATGTCAGCACCAAAGTCGATATCTGTTGCGCCATCTGGTTTAACTTGACCGTTGCGAGCGCGCTCTTCTGCTTTTTTCATTGCGCCTAGGTCTGGCATTTTGCCAATAGCTACGAAGAAAACAATCGCCAACGTTACCCAGCCATAAGCCATATACGGAATGGCTTGAATGTACGCAGCAATACCTTGTCCCGGTTCAGCAACTTCATTGGCTTCCAATAGAGAACTGAAGAAGATAGCCCAAGTAGAAATTGGGACCAGAATACAGATAGGTGCTGCCGTTGAGTCAACAAGATAAGCGAGCTTCTCGCGTGAAACCTGATAGCCATCAGTAATTTTCTTCATTGATGACGAAATCGCAATGGCGTTCAAGTAGTCATCAATGAAAATCAGAATACCTAGAAAAAATGTCATCAATAGCGATTGATTGCGGCTCTTAACTTTGTTCACCAGCATGTCACTGAAGCTAAGGATACTGCCACCTTTTTCTAGAATCGCAATCAGGCCACCCATTAGACCGCAGACGAGAATGATCCATGCGATGGTTTCATTCATCATCACATCCATCGAAATGCCAACGATCTGTTCTACTGCTTGAGTAGGGTCAAGTAGTAACACTCCGGCAATTGTGCCGCTGAATAGCGCTTCAACGGTGCGGTGTGTAGTTAATGCAAATACGAGTACTAACGATGTCGGTAACAGTGCCAACCAGCCGTAGCTTTCGCCTTCGACATGATTGAGTCCAATCGAGGTGAAGGTTATAAACAGGAAGACTATTGTAAGGCTAACCGCCAAATGTTTACTGCTTATTTTGAGCGGCGCCTCCAGCGCCTTTGTCTGCGTAGTCATAAAACTCATTCCTTTCGTTATGCAGAGTGAAGCATCCAATCAATTTCTAACGGTGTAATAATGCGTTCGAATTCGGCCAGTTCACTTCGTTTGCAAGCGAGATACATATCAATAAAGTCTTGAGAGAAAAAGGCACCTAATTCACTGGCTTCAAGCTGTGTCAGTGCATCAGACATACGCGTTGGTAGGTCTACGGCGTTTTCACTAAGAGCTGATGGACATTGTTCTTGGGTATAGTTATCACTCGCTAATACGGCTGAGAGTACTACTGCAGCGAGAATGTATGGATTGACATCCGCACCTGCGATGCGATGTTCAATACGACGGTTTTTACCATCGCTAATTGGAACGCGAAGGGCTACGCCTCGGTGGTTCTCACCCCAATCCGCTTTTGTTGGTACGTAAGCACCAGGCACAAAACGGCGGTAAGAGTTCACGTTAGGACATAGGAGGGCCATCGCATCCGAAATCTGCGATAACATTGCAGCCATAGTTTGGTAGAACAGTGGGCTTGCAGAGTCATCGTCTTTATTGGTAAACAGGTTATCGCCTTGCTCATCGATAAGGCTGATGTGCATGTGCTGTCCATTTCCTGCTTCTTCAAGGAAAGGTTTTGCCATGAACGTGGCATCAAAACCGTGTTTGTGGGCGATTTGTTTAATAAGACGCTTAGAGAAAATGATTTCGTCACATACGCGAAGTACGTCTTGTGAGTGATTAAAGTTAATTTCAAACTGACCCGGTGCAGATTCTGATAGCGCACCGGCCGTATTTAAACCTTGATCAGCAGCTGCAGCGTTAAGCTCAGCTAGGAAGTCAGCATAATCATCAAGCCCATCGACATCATAAACTTCGGTATCTCTTTCTCGTCGGTTCTTCGTCGGATTAATAGCGGTTTGCAGTTCACCATTTTCACCGCGTTCCTTATCAATGAGGTAAAACTCGAGCTCTAAAGCAACAACTGGAAACATGCCTTTTGAATGCAAAGTATTCAACATACGGTCGATGATGTTGCGGATAAACAAACGGTGAGGGGTTTTTCCGTCATCTTCCATCATGCTGAGTAGCAGTTGTCCGGTACCTTCCTTTGCCGTTGGTAGCAAAGTGCCAGCGACAGGAAAGCAAAGGTTATCAGGTTCGCCAAGATCTTCACCTAATCCTGCTGATTCAACAACAGCACCTTTGGTATCGAGCGTAATAGTAGAAAGAGGAAGAGCAACACCTTTCACTAACTTGTCTAAGGAATCTACTGGTATGCGTTTACCGCGTGGTGTTGCGTTGACGTCCGTGAAAATGAGGTCAACGTACTTAATTTCTGGCCAACTTTGTCGAAAATTTTTAACTTCCTGTAAATAGGTATCCATCTTTACTACTCCTAGTGGCCCCACTCTTTGATGAAAAATTAGCTTAGTGTTTAACAAAAAGAACACAAAAGCCATGTCTTAAATGGGGTTTTTGGCTGTTTTATAAACTTATGTAATTGTTTTTATTGTGATTTGTTTAATTTGGTGATCATTTCGACCTTGTTAAACGTTAACTAATTTGTAACAGTTGATCGCCTTTTGCTCAATATATCGAGCGAAATTAGTGCTTTTTTTGAACAAAATAGAGATCAAAGTCACGATTTGGAACCTATTTTGAACACTTGTGTTGATAATTTTGTACATGGGTTGTACGGTTTTTGTTAAATAAATCGAACGTGAGTGTGACAATGTCTGAGATAAGAAAACCAATAATAGGACTCGTAAGCTGTAAGAAAGAGCTCGCTGGATATCAGATACAGGCATTGAATGAGTTCTACCTTCAAGCCGTGAAAGACTTCGGTGGTACACCCATCATTCTTCCATCTGTGATAGAAGATAATGAGTTAGATAGAGTGTTGGCGGTTTGTGATGGACTGTTATTCCCTGGTAGTCATTCCAATGTGGCGCCTCATCGATACAACGGTTCACATGAAGAACTAAAGAAAGATGAAGCGCGAGATGAATTAGCTATTCAGCTTATACGCCGTGCTATAGATATGAACATTCCGTGCCTTGGTATTTGTCGTGGATTCCAAGAGATGAACGTGGCGTTAGGGGGAAGCCTAAACCCTGCGGTTCACGAAGCAGGTTTCGATGACCATCGCGAAAGCGAATCAAAAGATTTTAATGAGAAGTATGCACCCGCTCATCCTGTTTATGTTGAAAGTGACGGTATCTTTCAACAATGGTTAGTTAAAGCAGAGTGGAATCAAACGGAGAAGTTTGAAGTAAATACGCTTCATAATCAGGGAGTTGAGAAGCTGGCTACAACATTAAAAGTAGAAGCTAAAGCGCCTGATGGTCTTGTAGAAGCTTTTAGTCTGCCTGGTCAAAAATATTTTGTTGGCGTGCAGTGGCACCCAGAATGGCAAGCAAAACACAATCATTTCTCACAAATTTTATTTAAAGAATTTATTATGTCAGCTTCACAGTAATTTAGAGGCTGAATGCATGGATAACCACCAGATTGGTAAAAATATCGCTCAACTAAGAAAAGAGCGAGGACTTTCACAACGAGAACTGGCAGAAAAAGCGGGCATCACCCACAGCGCTATTTCTTCAATCGAGAATGCCAAAGTGAGTCCTTCGGTGAGTTCTCTGCAAAAAATAGTGAACGTTTTTTCGTTGTCTCTTTCAGAGTTTTTTACTCTTGAGCAACAAGAAAATAAAGAGATTAAGGTCGTGGTTAAACCAGAAGACCTCATTGAAATTGGCAGTGAAAATGTCTCAATGAAGTTGGTTAACAATGGCAGCAATAAACAAGAAATCGGCTTTCTTATTGAAGAATATGGGCCTAACAGTACAACGGGCGCATCCAATATCAAGCATGAAGGTGAAGAAGTCGGCACCGTATTAAGTGGTGAAGTTGAACTTGAATATAACGGGGAGACCTACCTAATAAAGGCAGGGGAGTCTTACGTTATTGATACAACGATTCCACATAAATTTACTAATCACTCCGATAAGGCTTGCAGAATGATAAGTGCACACACGCCAAAAGCATTCTAGCGCCTTGAGGTAACCAAGGAGAGCGTATGAAAACGCAGCAACAATGGATTGAACAACGAAATGCTCTAAATATCGAGCAAAGAGCGTTTCTAAATGGTGAGTATACCGCAGCAGCAGATGGCAAGACGCTAGAGGTCGTAAACCCAGCTACCGATGAAATCATTGCTAATATTGCACGTTGCCAAACTGCCGATGTTGATTGTGCTGTAGATTACGCAAGACAAGCATTTAAACAAGGTGAGTGGAGTCAAATTGCTCCAGCGGCGCGTAAAGACGTACTGTTGAAGTTTGCTGCTCTTATTGATGAAAATGTTGAAGAATTAGCGCTATTAGAAACACTTGATACTGGTAAGCCGATTGCACACAGTGTATCGACGGATATTCCCGGCGCAGCGAAATCTATTCGCTGGTATGCGGAAGCCATCGACAAAGTTTATGGTGAAGTTGCACCTACAGAAAAAGATGTTCACGCCTTTATCTCTCATCAAGCGATCGGTGTTGTCGCTGCTGTTGTTCCGTGGAACTTCCCGCTATGGATTGGTTGTTGGAAGTTAGGTCCAGCCTTGGCTGCGGGTAACAGTGTCATCCTAAAACCATCAGAAAAGTCTTCATTATCGGCAATCTTCTTAGGCAAACTGGCGAATCAAGCAGGTATTCCAGCGGGTGCATTTCAAGTTATTACTGGTTATGGCCATGAAGCGGGAGAAGCGTTGGCACGTCACGAAGATGTAGATTGTATCGCTTTTACAGGCTCAACTCGTGTGGCTGGTCATCTTATGATTGCCTCCGGTGAAACTAACCTAAAACGTGTCTGGGCTGAGGCTGGTGGTAAGAACGCAAATATAGTCTTTGATGATTATGCCGATCTTGACCGCGCAGCTGCAGAAACAGCCGCAGGTTGTTTCTATAACCAAGGTGAAGTATGCGTAGCAGCAACACGCCTTTTGGTTCACGAAAGCATTAAAGATTTATTTATCGATAAAGTGATTAGCGCAGCTCAGGGTTTCATACCTAAAGATCCAATGGATCCCACGTCTTCTATGGGGGCGCTTATCGACCGTGAACACAAAGAAAAAGTGCTCGATTACGTTAAGTTAGGTCAAGATGCAGGGGCTACGCTGCGCTGTGGTGGTGACGCAGGCGGTAAAGGCGCCTTTGTTGAACCAGTGATTCTCGATAATGTGGACAACAGTATGCGTGTGGCTCAAGAAGAGATCTTTGGCCCAGTGTTATGCGTCATTCCATTTAAAACAGAGCAAGAAGCTATCGCTATTGCTAATGACTCCAAATATGGCTTAGGCGCTGCACTTTGGAGTGACAATATTAATCGCGTACATCGAGTCGCAAAGCAGTTAGAAGCTGGCTCTGTGTGGGTGAACAACTACAACGAGGGCGATATGACCGTCCCATTTGGTGGATTCAAAATGAGTGGTAATGGACGTGACAAGTCGATTCATGCCATCGAAAAATTCACTGAAACCAAGACGACATGGATTCGTCTCCAACCTTAAGCCTGAAGCTGTAATCGAAAGGAATATAACCATGAACAAACATACTGATTCATATTATGCTCACTCAATCCCGAATGTAAGTGAGTACCCACAACTGCAAGACAATATTGAGTGTGATGTGTGTGTCGTAGGCGCGGGTTTCTCGGGTCTTTCCTCAGCTCTTCATTTAGCAGAAAAAGGCTTTAAGGTTGTAGTGCTGGAGAATGCGAAAGTAGGGTTCGGCGCGACAGGTCGCAATGGCGGCCAGATTGTTAACAGTTATAGCCGCGACGTAGACGTTATTGAGAGTCGCTATGGTGAAAAGCAAGCTAAGGCACTGTGTGACATGATTTTTGAAGGTGGTGATATCATTCGCGGCCTTATCGACAAACATAACATTGATTGTGATTTCAAGCAGGGGGGAATGTTTACTGCTCTGAATAATAAGCAATTAAAAGGTCTAGAAGAGCACAAAAAGCACTGGGAACGTTATGGTAACGATCAGCTTCGTATGATGGATGCGAGCGAAGTGGAAGCCGCAGTAGGTACCACAGCTTATAAAGGCGCTCTACTGGATATGCGTGGTGGCCATATTCACCCACTCAAACTGGCGTTGGGCGAAGCAGCAGCTGTAATGGCACTTGGCGGACAAATTTTCGAACAGTCCGGTGTGACTCGCCTGGAAAAAGGCGCCAATCCTGTTGCTCATACAGAAAAAGGCAGCGTAAAAGCGAAATACATCGTTCTTGCAGGCAATGCTTACCTTGGTGGGCTTGCTCCAAACATCAGCAATAAAGCGATCCCGTGTGGTACTCAGGTCGTAGCCACTGAGCCTCTTTCCGAGGCGCAACTTAAAGAGATCTTGCCATCAGATTACTGTGTTGAAGACTGCAATTATCTATTGGACTACTTCCGTCTTAGCGCGGACAAGCGCTTACTATTTGGTGGCGGTGTAGTTTACGGTGCTCGTGACCCAGAAAATATCGAAGGCATCATTCGTCCTAAGATGGAGAAGATCTTCCCACAATTAAAAGGTATCGGTATTGATTATAAGTGGACGGGTAACTTCCTACTGACTTATTCCCGCATGCCGCAATTTGGTGCTTTTGCAGACAACATTTATTACCTACAGGGCTACAGTGGTCACGGTGTTACTTGTACTCACCTTGCTGGCAAACTGTTGGCTGAAGCACTAACCGGACACGCAGAACGTTTTGACGCGTTCGCTGATTTAACCCACATCGCGTTCCCTGGCGGTCGTCATTTTGCTATCCCGATGACAGCGATGGGGGCAGCTTATTACAACTTACGCGACAAACTAGCAATCTAATTCAGAAAATAACAAGAAGTGCCTGCTATGACAGGCACTCAGTCAGCCTCAAACAAAGAATAGATAAAGGAAGATCCGATGAGTAGAGTAGTTAAATTTGCTGCGATGCAGTTAACCAAAACTTGGGATTTAGAAGCGAATCTAGAAAAAATCAAAGGTGCGATTCGCGAAGCTGCGGCAAATGGTGCGAATGTTGTACTACCTCAAGAGCTCATGGCAGCGCCTTACTTTTGTAAGAAGCAAGAAGCCAAGTATTTTGAACTTGCTGAAGAAACGGATAATTCTCGTCTGATCAAAGAGCTTAGCGCGCTAGCTAAAGAACTGAATGTGGTTATACCTGTGAGCTATTTTGAGAAAGCGGGAAACACCTTTTTCAACTCTTTAGTGATGATCGATGCAGATGGTACGGTACTAGAAAACTACCGCAAATCCCATATTCCAGATGGTCCTGGCTATAGCGAGAAATACTATTTCAGCCCTGGTGATACAGGATTTAAAGTATGGAAAACCAAGTTCGGTACTTTCGGTGCAGGTATTTGTTGGGATCAATGGTTCCCTGAGCTGGCACGTTGCTTAGTGCTTAACGGTGCAGAAGCTATTTTCTACCCAACAGCAATTGGTTCAGAGCCACAAGACCTATCTCTGGATTCACGTGACCATTGGCAGCGTACTATGCAAGGCCACTCGGCTGCCAACCTTGTACCTGTTATCGCGTCTAACCGTGTAGGGGTAGAAGTGGATGATGGCATTGAAACTACCTTCTATGGTTCATCATTCATCACTGATCATACTGGCGGTAAGCTGGCAGAAGCTCCAAGAGAAGGTGAAACTATCATCTACGCGGAAATTGACCTACAGGCTACTGCGCAAGCGCGTCACGCGTGGGGATTGTTCCGTGACCGTCGTCCGGACTTATATCAAGACATAATGAGCTTAGCTAAGTAACGAGGTGGACGATGAAACTCGATACGACCCCAAAGCAAGACGGTTTCTATTTTCCTGCTGAATATGAACCAGTAAGAGAGGTCTGGTTGGCATGGCCTGAGCGTCGTGATAATTGGCGCGCTAGTGCAAAACCTGCGCAACAAACCTTTGCCAACGTGGCGAATGCGATTGCGGACGTAGTGTGTGTTTCTGTTGCAGTAAGCTCTTCGCAATATGAAACCGCAAGAAGCATGCTGCACTCGTCCGTCAAACTGGTTGAAATGGCATTCAACGATTCTTGGATGCGCGATATCGGTCCTACTGTTGTAGTGAATTCATCGGGAAAGAGACGCGGCGTCAGTTGGAAGTTCAATGCTTGGGGGGGCGAGTTTAACGGCCTTTACGAAGACTGGAGTGATGACGATAAAGTTGCCGCATCCGTCTGTGATGTGTTGGGAATCGATCATTATCGCGCTCCATTTGTCCTGGAGGGTGGCGCGATTCATACCGATGGCGAAGGCACGTTATACACAACTGAAGAATGCTTATTGAGTCCGGGACGTAACCCAGAACTAAGTAAACAACAGATAGAAGCGCTACTAGCCGAGTATCTTGGTATCGAAAAGGTCGTCTGGCTTCCAAATGGTTTGTTTAATGATGAAACGGATGGGCATGTCGACAACTTACTTCACGTTGTCGCTCCAGCAAAAGTGGTACTCAGTTGGACGGATGATCCCTTCGATCCGCAATTTAAGTTATCACGTGAAGCGCATGCGGCGCTTAGTGCACAAACCGATGCACAAGGTCGAGCCATTGAGATTGTCAAAATCCCAGTTCCGGGTCCTCTTTACTATTCGCAAGAAGAAGCGAATGGAATTGAATCAAGCGATGGTATGAATCGTCACGAAGGGGAGCGACTGAGTGCTTCCTATGCTAACTTTCTGATGGTGAACGGACATATCTTTTTGCCATTACTTGATGACCAATATGACGATATTGCTATCGAGATTTTGACAAAAGCGCTTCCCGATTATGAGATTGTTGGCATACCAACACGAGAAGTTTTACTAGGCGGTGGCAATATTCACTGCATTACCCAGCAGATTCCCGCTTAGGATTCATCTGCTTTTTATCCACAGCATTCCTAGTGAAAGCTAGGAGTAGGAACAAAAGGAATCACCATGCAGCAAATAAATAATAAGAGCTTACTCTCCTTTATGGTAACGGCAGCGGACAACGCTGTAGCCGTGACAAACCCAGCAACAGGCGAACTTGTGGGTCATGCTCCTATTTCATCTGAACCTGAGCTGATGGATGCTATTGAGCGAGCTCATGTGGCGCAGAAAGAGTGGGCCAAAGTGCCGGCTAAGTCGCGCGCAGTATTATTAAACCGCTGGTATCAATTAATTCTTGAGAACAAAGACGACCTTGCTCGTATCATGACTGTTGAACAGGGTAAGCCATTGGCAGAAGCTGCGGGTGAGGTTTTGTATGGTGCCAGCTTTATTGAATGGTTTGCTGAAGAAGCCAAACGCACCTACGGTGACTCCATTCCTGGACCAACGGTAGACAAGCGCTTGGTAACCATCAAGCAACCTATTGGTGTCGCATGTGCGATTACGCCATGGAACTTCCCTATCGCTATGATCACACGTAAAGCAGGTCCTGCATTGGCTGCCGGTTGTAGTTTCGTCGTTAAGCCATCGGATTCAACACCGCTGTCTGCATTTGCAATTGTGGAACTCGCGTACCAAGCGGGCATTCCGAAAGACGCGCTGCAAGTGGTTCTAGGTGAAAGTTCACGCAAAATCGGTGCGATCTTCACTTCTCACCCACTGATTCGCAAGCTGTCTTTCACTGGTTCTACTCAAGTGGGCAGTGTGTTAATGCAACAAGCCGCAAAAGACATCAAACGCACGTCAATGGAACTGGGTGGTAATGCGCCATTCATCGTCTTCGATGATGCTGATATTGATGCAGCCGTGCAGGGAGCTATGGCCTCTAAGTTCCGTAATGCGGGTCAAACTTGCGTCTGTGCGAACCGATTCTATGTGCATAGTAAAGTGTACGATGAGTTCGTAACGAAATTTGATGCAGCAGTACAGCAGCTAAAAGTCGGAAACGGCTTAGATGAAGGTGTCAACATTGGACCAGTTATCAATGAAAGTGCAAAACAGGGCATTCAAGCACTGATTGACCGTGCGGTAGAGCAAGGTGCAGTGCCTGTCACCCCTCTTAAACAACTTGACGGTTTGTTTATGCAGCCAGTCGTCCTCAAAGACGTGAAACACAGCATGGATATCGTTCAAGAAGAGATATTTGGTCCGGTGGCTCCGGTAATTCGTTTTGATACGGATGAAGAACTTATCGAAATGGCGAACGACACGATTTACGGTTTGGCGTCGTACTTCTACAGCCAGAACATCCACCGTGTTTGGAAAGTAGCAGAAGCACTGGAATACGGCATGGTGGGCATTAATGAAGGTATTATCTCGACAGAAGTAGCGCCGTTTGGCGGTGTGAAGCAGTCGGGTATTGGACGTGAAGGTGCGAAGCAGGGCATCGACGAATATATGGATGTGAAATACCTGTGCTTTGGTGGCAACTAAACGTCTAGCGGTAACAAATAAAGGATTAAACAATGAAAAACCAACAACTACACGAAAGAAGAAGCAAAGTTATCGCTCAGGGTATGGGCGCGCTGTACCCTCTTTATGTTGAGAAGGCTGACAACGCTCATGTATGGGATGTCGATGGTAACAAATACATTGATTTTGCAGCGGGCATCGCGGTGACAAATACTGGGCACTCAAACTCGCGCATCACTGACGCTGTAAAAGCCCAGATCGACAACTTCTCTCATACTTGCGCTATGGTGACACCGTATGAATCTTTTGTTGAGCTGGCAGAAAAGCTGACTGACATTGCTCCGGGCGACTCGGAAAAGAAAGCTATTTTCCTAACTACGGGTGCCGAAGCGGTTGAAAACGCGGTGAAAGTAGCACGTGCTCATACTGGGCGTAGCGGCGTCATTGCCTTTAAAGGTGGTTTTCACGGTCGTACCAATATGACCATGGGATTGACTGGAAAAATCGCACCATACAAAGCGGGCTTCGGTCCTTTCCCGAACGAAATCTACCATGCACCTTATCCAAATGCGTTCCACGGCATCAGCACAGAAGATAGCTTACAGGCATTACAAGATTTGTTTGCTTGCGATATTGAACCTAGTCGCGTTGCTGCGATCATTTTTGAGCCTGTACAGGGCGAGGGTGGTTTTTACCAAGCGCCAGCGGAATTTGCTCAGGCACTACGCAGCCTTTGTGACCAGCACGGTATTATGCTAATAGCTGATGAAATCCAAACAGGCTTTGCCCGCACCGGTAAAATGTTCGCAACGGAGTATCTGGATATTGAACCAGATATGATGACGATGGCGAAAGGCATTGCTGGTGGTTTTCCAATCTCTGCTGTTGTAGGTAAAGCGGAAGTTATGGATTCTGCGTTACCAGGTGGTTTAGGCGGTACTTATGCTGGTTCTCCATTAGGCTGTGTTGCCGGTTTGGAAGTGCTTAAGATAATTGAAGAAGAGCAGCTATGCGCTAAAGCCCAAGGTATTGGTGAAGTGGTTAATGCACGTATGGCTGAGCTTCAAAAAACGGTGCCTGCGATTGGTGAGATTCGCACCATTGGTGCAATGATGGCGATTGAGTTTACCGATCCACAATCGGGGCAACCACTTCAAGATGTTACCAAAGCGGTGATTAGCAAAGCACAAGAAAATGGTTTAATTCTGTTGTCTTGTGGCGTTAAAGCCAATGTTATTCGCTTGCTCCCGCCACTAACGATTGAATCAGATGTATTGGCAGAAGGTTTAGACAAACTGGAAGCCATCATCGCAGAAGTAGCGAAATAGAACGACGTTACGTAGGATAATATAAGCCCCCTCGATTCGAGCCCGAGGGGGCTTTTTTAATGTTCATGGCAATTTGTCTAGGAGTGATAAACCAAATTGTATCTTGGGTCTATCACAGTTTTTGTCTGTTCCCTTCAGCGGTTAATACTCTCTAACCGCTTAAGCAATGAAATAAAATGTATTGATTACAGCGGGTTAATGGATTGGTTTCTTCCCGAAGATACCATTTCTGCGTTGAATATCTTTTTTCAATCTCTTACTTAAAAACTATACAGTTTTACTCTAAAGTCTGCTAATTTGTGCTGACAAAATGAGAGTGATCAAAATCTCGACACCATGATTAAGATACATTGCTGCTCAGAAGAATTTAATAATCGCTTGGACTGAAAAATGAAACATCAACATTTCTTACCTATGCAGAACGTAATCCAAGATTATGCTTGGGGTAGCGTGACGTCTATTAACACTCTGTTTGGCATTGCCAACCCAGATAACAAACCACAAGCTGAGATCTGGATGGGTGCACACCCAGGCGGCTGCTCTGAAGTGGTCACCGCAGATAAGACTTTGCGTCTGGATCAGTTTGTTTCTGATAACCTAAATGATGTTTTGAGTGAAGCCATTAGCCAGAAATTTGGTGAGCTGCCTTACCTGTTCAAAGTCCTTGCAGCAGCGAGCGCTTTGTCTATTCAGGTTCACCCGAGCAAAGCTCAAGCAGAACAAGGGTTTGCCAAAGAAGAAGCCGCTGGTATCGCCCGTAACGCAGCAAACCGCAATTATAAAGATCCAAACCATAAACCAGAGTTGGTTTACGCATTGACACGTTACCAAGCAATGAATGGCTTCCGCTCTTATGAAGAGATCTTAAACAACTTCGAACAGCTTAATATTGAGGAGTTAGCGCCTCTTATTAATGCTTATAAAGCATCTCTGGACGCAACAGGTCTTGAGGCGTTGTTTGTTAGTATGCTGAAGCTTGACGGCCAAGCAAAAGATACGGCATTGAATAAGTTGCTTGCTTTCGCTGAGACCAAACAAGGCGACGAAACCTTTGAACTCATCTTATGGCTAAAAGATCTCTACCCTGGTGATATCGGTCTTTTCTCGCCATTATTCTTACACGTATTGACGCTTGAGCCGGGCGAAGCGATGTTCCTTCACGCTTGTACTCCACACGCATACTGTCGTGGTACTGGACTTGAAATTATGGCGAGTTCAGACAACGTACTTCGTGCAGGCCTAACGCCAAAACACATTGATGTTGAAGAGCTGGCTTCTTGTACCATTTTTGAACCTAAACTGCGTGAGGAGTTGTTAACTCAACCAGAAATGGATAATGGTGCAGAGCACTATCCAATTCCGGTAGAAGACTTTAAATTTAGCGTCTACGTTGACCAGCAAGACCGATTTGTCAACGTCACAACACCAGAGATTCTATTTGCATTGGATGAGCCAATCGTATTGACGCATCTAGATGGCGAAACCATTACGGTTGAACGCGGTCATTCAGTGTTCATCCCTGCTTCTGCGGGTAACTACAGCGTGACTTGTGCTGGCAAGTTCGCAAGAGCCTATTGCTAGCGTAATATGCTGCCAGTAGGGCAGTAATCCTACTTATAAAGGGAGATCGTGAAAGATCTCCCTTTTTTTGTGCAACTTGCCTATTACTTATGCAGCATGGATTGCATTTTAGTTGCAGATAATTAGTATGTAATGAAAGGATATGTAAAAACTTAAGCAGTAGGTACTATAAAATGGAATTTAGAGTAGCAGAATATTCTGACTACCAAAGTGTGGCGGAACTACACGCGGTAAGTTGGCAAAAAGCCTATAAAGGTATCATGCGTCAGTCGTATTTAGACGAGTCGGTTCTTGAAGACAAGCAACTGATTTGGCAAACCCGACTATTAAACCCTCCTTTCAGCCAACATGTCATTATTGCCGAGCACCAAGGCGAATTAGCGGGTTTTATCTGCCTGTTTGGTAATCACAATGTCGAGTTCGGTACTATCATTGATAACCTTCACGTTAGGGCAAGTGCGCAAGGCAAAGGTGTGGCGAAGAAACTGATTGCGTTGGCGATGGAATGGGCAAGTAAGTACTATCCGGACAATGGTGTGTTTTTGGAAGTACTGGCGGATAATTCGAACGCCATTAAGTTCTATGAATCCATAGGTGCGAACAGAGCGATGAAACAGCGTGGCGAATCGCCATGTGGGCGCCACGTCGATGAGTTTATCTATGTATGGAAAAATCCAGAAGCGTTGATGGAACAGTGTGTTGTGTCGGTGTAGTTTGCCTTTTCAAACAATAGAACTAATAAAACGCCTAACATGAATCATGTTAGGCGTTTTTGTGTTGTGTCAGGAGCTACTTGATGTATTCCAAAAGTGCTTTTTCATTAGGCAGTGCGGTCATTGCGCCTTTTTGCGTGGTTGCCAATGCCCCACAACCGTTAGCCCATCGTACAGCGTCATGAATAGTTTCATCATTTACCCAGCTTTCTGTTTTCGACAGGCGAGTTAGCAGACCACCAACAAAGGCATCGCCTGCACCTGTCGTATCGACGGGTTTTACTGGAGTGCCAGCAATCAACTCTTGTTGTGCGCCACGAATAACCAGTGCTCCTTTCGCTCCTTGAGTAATCAAGACCAATGTATTGCTAAAGGATTCAAGTGCTTCAATACCTGCTTCTAAGGTGTTGGTGTCTGTGAGGAACATGAGTTCGTCATCTGAAAACTTAACTACATCGGCCAGCGCAATAGCTTCTCGGCAAACAGGTTTGATTAAGTTTTGAACGCCCCAGACCTCATCACGTAAGTTGGGGTCGAAGCTAACAAAGCCTCCAGCAGCCTTAATTTGTTTCATTGCGTCAATCGTAGAACTGCGGCTAGGTTCATTGGCAAGGGCGATTGAACAAACGTGCAGCCACTCGCCTTTTTCGAAAGCAGGAATGTCACTTTTTTGCATAAACTGGTCGGCACTAGGCTTAACCATAAAGGTAAAGCTGCGCTCACCGCTGTCATCTAAGTCAACAATAACGGTAGAAGTGCGCTGTTGCTCATCAAGCAGCATATAGTTGGTATCGACGTTTTCGTCGCTCAAAGTCTGCTTCATGAAGCGACCTAGCGGGTCTTGTCCGACGCGACCGAAAAATCCAGTGTTACCACCTAAACGTGCGATAGCTACAGCTACGTTTGCAGGCGCACCACCTGGACATTTCAAATAGGTAGTTGCCGTATCTGGTATTAAATCTACGACAGCATCTCCGGTTACCCACACTTTGCTCATGAGAAAAATCCTGTATTAACTAAGTTGTTTTTAGTTTACTAAATCGATTTAGCAAAGAAAATGTGTTTTAATAGACCTCTAATAGATTGAAAATGAATTTGTGATCTCACACACGATCTTTTAGGAAAACAAGATCAAACTGACCGAGTGGATGAGTAGGAAGGAATGAGCAAAAAATTAAAACTTGCTGACATAGCAAAACTCGCTGGTGTATCGAAATCAACGGTGAGTTTTGTATTGAATGGGCATGCAGAAAAGCATCGAATCACGAAAGAAACCGTGGAGAGAGTACTGCATGTTGTGCAAGAGAATAACTATTCGCCTAGTGTTTATGCCCGAGCGCTAAAATCGAAAAAGAGCTCTACTTTTGGACTTGTGATCCCCGACCTACTCAACCTTGGTTTTGCGTCTATTGCCAAAGAATTAGAACGTCTCTGCTTAGCATCAGGCTATCAGTTATTACTGGCTTCAACCGATGATGACCCTGAAACAGAAATGCGCGCAGTAGACAATCTAATATCACGTCAAGTCGACGGCATCATGATTGCGTCTTGTCTCACCAGTGATGCTTTCTATAGTGGATTACCTGACGATCTTCCGCTTGTTTTCTTTGACCGTTCGTTCGAATCTTCAGATTTTAATATGGTGACCACTGACGCTTACGATGCAACGAGACTGTTATTAACGGAACATACGAAAAACGTGGCAGAGTGTGTTTTTATTGGTGGACAATTAGAACTTTCACCAAGTAAAGAACGCTATCAAGGTTATGTAGATGCGTTAGCTACAAACCAAATTCCGTTGAATCAGAGCTTAGTGTTCAATCGTGATTATCAGCCTTCAAGTGGTTACGACATGATGGCTGCGTGTGTTGATGAACTTGGTCGATTGCCACACTGTTTATTTACGGCATCTTATTCATTGTTAGAAGGGGTGCTGCGCTATCTTAACGAACATGATCTGTTTGCAACAGCAACCAATGCTCGGATGCGAATTGCTACGTTTGATAATTACGCCATATTGGACTGCTTACCGTTACCAATAAACTCTATAGAGCAAAATTGTGTCGAATTAGCGTCGGAGATTTTTGACTGTCTACAAAAGACCTTGTCTAATTCTCAATATCAAAGCAAGATTAGTGTTAAAGCGCACCTTCATCAGCGGAGTTACTAACCGGACATGGAATCAAAATCTCTACAGCCTTTATATATTCAAGTGGCCGATACGCTAAAACAGCGGATTGATGAAGGGCTATATCCGCAAGGCTCGAAGTTGCCTTCCGAGAGTCAGTTAGTAGAGAGTTTAGGTGTAAGTCGTGTCACGGTCAGAAAGGCGTTAGGTCAACTTGCCGATATTGGCTATACCACCTCCGAAAAAGGTAAAGGTACTTTTGTTGCTCATCAAAAACTTAAGCATGATTTCTTAGGGATGGCGGGCTTTGCTCAAGAGTTGCAGGGAGCGGGGCTTGAGGCTCACAACCAAGTGATTCACTTTGAGAAGGTGGAAGCAGATGAATCATTAGCCTCCAAGCTGTCTATAACAGTGGGCGATCTCGTCTATCATTGCGGTCGACTGCGCGTTGTAAATCAACAGGTTGTTTCTTACGAAGATTTCTATATACCATGGGCGTTACTTCCAGATTTAGATGCCCAGTCTCTTTCGGGCTCCAAATTTGCTTATCTTAAGCAACGTGATATTGAAATGGTGAAAACACAACAAAAGATAAAACCAGCGTTGCCAAGCCTATTCATTCAAAAGCAGCTGTCTGTAGATAAGTTAGAGCCGATACTGATCAATGAATCGATCAATTTTCGCACTGAATCTCAGCCTTATGAGTACTCCATTGTCTATTATAAGTCCAGTGTCTATGACTTTGAGATAACTGCCAGACTTTAATAATCTTATCAATTAGTTACCAAGCCACCTCTTAATGAGGTGGTTTTCTTGTATCTGAGCTAACTATTATTGAATGTGATGATAAGCACGTTTCTAAAGTTCAAAAGCACAAATAGATACAACTTGTATTTATCCTGTATTACATTAATACATGTTGAATACAGGTTGTTATCTTGTGCTCTTGGGAGAGAACGAAAAAATGGCAAGAAATGCTCAAATCGTTGCAACAGAAGTGATGGCGCTGCTTGGTGGAGAAACCAATATCGAGCAGTTGACACATTGTGCAACGCGATTGCGGGTCGTGACGAAAGACGACTCTAAAGTCGATGCGGAAAAACTAGGCGAAACAGAAGGCGTTCACGGTTACTTTTTTAAAAATGGCCAACACCAAGTCATACTAGGTACGGGCTTTGTTGGTAAGGTGTTTGCGGTATTAACAGGCAATGGTGATGTTGAAACCAGTGCCGCACCGAAAAAAGAGCAAGCGGGTAGTGCTTTCCAACGAGTGACTCGTACGTTTTCAGATATCTTTGTTGCCATTATTCCTGCGCTAGTTGCGACGGGTTTATTGATGGGATTGCGCGGACTGATCGTTAATGGCTTTGGGGTGGAATTGTCACCTCAATTGACGACGCTGTCTCAAGTGCTTACTGATACCGCGTTTATCTTTATTCCAGTCTTAGTGACATGGTCAGCGATGAGAGTGTTCGGTGGCAATCCAGTACTCGGTATTGTACTCGGATTGATGCTGGTTGCTCCTCAATTAGCAAGCAAATGGGATGTCGCTTTTGGTAATGCAGAAGCACTGATGATTCCATTCTTCGGCTTTAATATTGCCGTCACTGGCTTGCAAAGTTCTATCTTACCTGCCGTGTTTATGGGTTGGTTTGCTGCAACTGTTGAGAAAACATCACGCAAGTACGTGCCGGAGGTGTTGGATCTTATCCTTACTCCATTCATTACACTGTTGGTGTCGCTGATTGCAGGATTAGTTTTCGTTGGACCATTACTATTAGGTATCGAAAAGCTAATTACCGATGTAGTGGTGTATTTTTTACAAATTCCATACGGTATTGGCGGTTTGATTTACGGTGGCGCGATTCAGTTCATGGCCGTTACGGGTATGCACCATACTATCGTCCCAATTACCATTGCCATGGTGACAGAAACTGGTTTTGACTATATCAACCCACTGGGTACCGCTGCGATTGCAGGTCAATTTGGTGCGGCGATTGCGGTGATGACTATGCAAACCAGCAAGGTGAAAAAGTCAGGCATGTTTGGGGCAGCGCTACCTGCGTTATTTGGTATTACTGAACCGGCAATGTTTGCAGTGACCTTACCTCGCGTTAAGCCATTCCTTTATGGATGCGTTGGCGGTGCAATCGGTGGCTGCCTAGGTGCTATCGCAGGAATTGGTTCAGCGGGTACGGGGGCGACGATGCTTCCTGGAATGCTGCTGTACCTCGGTGGTGGTCTTGGTATGTATATCGTGGTCATGTTGGTTGCTGCTTTGGTAGCTTTTGTCATGACTAAGTTGTTCTACAAAGAACCTCAATAAGTTATTTCCTTTTTATCCCTTCATGGACGCGACTAGGTGACATGAAGGGATTTTGCGTTTTAAAGCTACAGTGAGTCGTTATGGATTTTTCTAATCGTCAAAACCGCTTCGTGCGGCTAGACGAAGTGTCAGCAGAGTATCTGGAACATATTGAGTCATTGACTCAAAATGACCCCTATTATCCGAGTTACCATATAGCACCCAAACATGGGTTGGCTAATGACCCAAATGGGCTTAGTTACTTTAATGGTGAACATCATATTTTCTATCAATGGTTTCCATTAGGGCCCGTTCATGGACTTAAGCACTGGTATCACGTATCAACGAAGGATTTCGTGCACTTCAAAGATAGAGGAGTCGCACTGTATCCTGATCAGGATTACGACCAACACGGGTGTCATACTGGTGTGGCAGTCGTTGAGGGTGAGCAGCTTAACCTACTGTATACCGGACATTTGGTATGCGAACCAGAAAGCGGTCACCCGACTCAAGTTCTCGCAGTGATGGATAAAGAAGGGAAGATAGAGAAGAAAGGAGTCGTTGTTGACTACAACTCTCAACACTACACACATAACATGCGTGACCCTGTCACAATGAAGAGAGAAGATGACTATTATATGTTGATTGGTGCTGAGAGCCATCAACAGCAAGGTAAGTTGGCGCTTTATCACGGGAGACAAATCGATGCCTACCAATACAAGGGGAATGTTGATATAGGCATTGGTGAGTTTGGTTATATGTGGGAGTGCCCTAACTACTATGAGGAGGCTGGTAGTGGCGTCTTTATTTTCTCTCCTCAAGGCGTCACTTCTGATAGTAAGTACGATTTTAATAATGTGTTTTCTGTGGTCTATATCGTTGGTAAACCGTTAGATACTGAGAATCTTAAGTTCGAACATCAGGGCTACTTTGAACTCGATAAAGGCTTTGATTTCTATGCCCCTCAAACTTATTTAGACAACAAAGGACGCCGCATTCTGATTGGTTGGTTAGGTAATTCGAAAAGCGAGTATCCAACGGATAAGAATTACTGGGCGCATATGCTGACATTGCCAAGAGAGATAAGCATAGAAGGTAATAAACTGCGCCAAACACCGCTCGTGGAACTTACTGACTTGCGCGAAAGTAGTGAAGTATTAAGGCCACAACATGAACTAATTAGTCGAGCTTTTGAACTTGAAGTGAGTGTGGAGCAAGACTTCGTTATAGAGTTTGCTAATCAGAGTGGCGACAAAATGACGTTTTCTGGCAATGAAACGGAGTGGTGCTTAGACAGGACACATGTGACGGAAACACATGCTGAGCAGTTTGGCACAGTTCGATACGCTCTGCGGCAAAGTAATGACAGCCTAGTGCGTGTGTTTGTCGACCATTCCAGTATTGAAATATTCTGTGACTTCGGAGAGACGGTATTCACATCACGTATTTTCGTTAGCGATTTGAACCAACTTCATTTGTCCAAAGCAACCGGACAGATACATTACTTAAGTGGTATTCATTACGAATAGATGAAAACAAAAACGACCAGCCTAGGCTGGTCGTTTTTGTTAGGTATGGTCATTCGTCTAGATTAGCGGTAGCTTCGCTTGGATGTGCTTAGTTCCATAATCATGGCTAATTCTTCTTCCGTAACCAAATCGCTGGGCTGTTGGCGTGTTGATAAACGCTCAACAAATCGCTTCACGTCGCGAAGCTGCTCAGTATTTAAATGATGCATAGCGTCGACAATGTCTTTTTCTAGCGCATGGTTCATATCAGCATCACTCCTTTGTTTTTCCTTATCTCTAACTTAGACCATATGAGTCTAATAGCAAGGCTTTTTATGCATATTGTTACACTTGATATCTATAACACTGCATGGATAACGAGAACTAGATTAATAGAAAGGCAATACAAATAGTGTGGAAAAAATAAACATGAGCATTAGAGGTGATATAGAAAATACATTCACACCATTGTTACATTTTGGAAACTGATAATTAATAATTTAAATAGTAGTTAAGAATTACTATGTGTGTGAGCAAGATCACTGAAAGTAATTTATCTGCCAAAAAGTTCCCCTAAATTACCTCAATAAATGTTTTTAAAGCTAAATGTATATTTATTTATATATAAGTCATTGATAAATAAGATTATATGCATTTTTATAAAAACGTGATTTAGATAGGCATTTTCAAATTCTTAGGATTGCTGCATGTCGGGATATTAGTGAAAATTTGTCTCGTTCATTCGGTACATGATTTTCAAACTTTTGAGTGATGTGACTGGTGAATGAGTTTTCAAAGTTTAACGACGCTTATTCACGACAACTCAATAGCTTTTAAAAAATAACAAAAATAGTTAATTACAATCCTTGGGGTTAATAATGAAAAATACTTTCAAACTATCGCTAGCTGCAGTACTTGTTTCTTCTGCAATGGCGGCAAACGCTGGTATCTCTATCGCTGATAGCGAGACAGGCAACTTCTCAATTGGTGGTGATGTTGAATTCGATTTCAACTTCCAAGATTTAGAAGGTGAGAACAGCAATAACTTCAACCAAACTGGTCGTATCCTTCTTGAATTTGCTGGCGAGCGTTACACTGAAACTGGTCATGTGTTCCAAGTGAATGTTCAACCTCTAATGCAAAGCGATGGTACAGTTGCACTGGATGACGCATGGTTTGCATTCGGTAAGCAAGATGGCTGGAACTTACGTATGGGTCGTTTTGAAGCGTTCGATATGTTCCCTGTAGGTCAAGATACGTTCTTAGAGTATTCAGGTGATACTTCTAACGAACTAGTTTCTGATGCAGCTCCTTATGTATACCAAATGAAAGAAGCTCGTGGTCGTGGTTCTGACGGCCAGATCATGTATAGCCAAACTTTCAACAACCTGTACCTAGAACTAGGTTCGATGATCGGTGACCGCTCTGATCTATTCTCAGGCACAGATTATCACGGTGCAACTATAGACCGCGATAACACTAAGGACTCTGTACTTCTGCGTCCAGTAGTTGGCTACCAAGCAGGTAACTTCGGTATCGCAGCGTCTCTTGAGACAAACCTTGTTAAAGATGCGGTTGTTACTACTGACGGCGTAGATATCTCTGACCGTATGGGTTACGGTGTGACTGCTAACTACACAACAGCAGACTGGAACTTGATTGCTAACTTTGCATACATGGATGCGGTTGATGAGAATAACATGACTGTTGGTGTGAACGCATTGTACAAAGGCTTTGGTCTAGGTTATATCCACGCAAATAACGACTATGAGCGTAAAGAAATCGCAACTTCTGCAGATGGTAAAGCGAAAGTAGATACTGTATATGCTTCTTACGAGTTTGCTGATGTGCTTCAAGTTGAAGATTTCTCAATCTATCTTGGTGCATACTACACGACTATCGATGACCAAACTGATATCAAAACATTCGAAGAAGAATCAGACAAAGGTGTTCGTGTACGCTTCAAGTACTTCTTCTAAGCGCTTAGCCGTATAGAACAGAAACACTGCCTTATATAAACGGAGCCCATCGGCTCCGTTTTCTTGTTTAAACTACTAGCTTCAATCGTCGTACAACTGCCTGAGATTACGCCGAAACACTCCGCCTGCATCTTGTCTTCGGTGAACGCTTACCATGTCCCACCGTTACCATGATGTTCTCATTGATTTCCTCATAACTTATCTCTTCAAAAAGCCTCTACGTTACGCGATGTTGGCTCGTATCGAATGGCAGTAGGAATCGTCTAACAATCAAAGACAACACTACTGTGTTGCCATATGGGGGCTAAAATTAGCGAGTTTGTTATTGACTACAACAGCTAGTTAGGGGAAGGGTAGAATTATGGTCGATACGATGTCTTGAATGGAAAAGCAAAAGATGAGTCATACAAAAAAGGCCCACTTAAGTGAGCCTTTTAACTGAGCAATATGTTTTACTAGAAAATCAAATGCGCGACACCGGCGATAACAGGTAACGTAATCAAAGTACGCAGGATGAAGATAGCAAACAGTTCGAAGATGTTTACTGGGATACGGCTACCAAGTAGTAGAGCACCCACTTCAGACATATAGATAAGCTGAGTAACGGACATTGCAGCGATAACAAAACGTGTCATTTCACTATTGATTGATGCTGCTAGGATTGACGGAATAAACATGTCTGCAAAGCCAACAACCATAGTCTTGGATGCCGCAACTGCTTCAGGCACACCCAGTAATTCTAGGTAAGGAATAAACGGCGTACCGAGCGTTTCAAACACTGAAGTATATTCAGCGATAACAAGCGCGACTGTACCTAGCCCCATAACCACAGGAAGAACCCCAAACACCATATCTACGGCATTCTTAATACCTTCGCCAAATACCGATTTTGCAGAGGTGACAGTGCCTGCTCGTTTAAGTGCTAAATCAAGACCCCAAGAGAAAGTAGAATGGCCTTCAGGAATCACTTCAGCATCTTTAGCTGGTTTAGTACCGTCAATGAACACGTCTTTTTTGTTACGTAGTGGCGGCAAACGAGGAATGATAATCGCTGCAACAACACCGGCTAAACAGATAGCGCCATAAAACGGTAAAAACAGATGCTCAAGCTCAACCTGAGCGATAACCACTAAGCTGAACGTAATTGATACTGCTGAGAAAGTAGTACCAATCACCGCTGCTTCGCGCATGGTGTAGAATTTGTTTTCGTACTGCTTGCTCGTTAGAAGAATACCAACACTACCGTCACCTAACCAAGATGCCATACAGTCGATAGCGCCACGACCTGGTAGGTTGAATACAGGGCGCATGATTTTACTTAGTAACGCACCAAATAGTTCTAACAAACCAAAGTTAAGTAAAAGAGGTAGCAATAAACCTGCAAAGATAAATACAGCAAATAGAGTAGGCAGCAGACCTTCGAGTACTAGGCCACCGGTATTTTCTTCCCAAATCGCTTGAGGACCAACTTGGAAGTACGTCATTACTACCGCTAAGCCACCGATCAAACGAACTGCCAACCACATTGGGCTTGGATTAAATAGACCGTTTAAAAATTCATTGTTATTAATGAATGCAGGCTTAGCAATGCGGGTGATGGCTGACGCGATAGCCATAAATGCGATGATAGCTGTAACTAGAGGTACGATGAAATCGCCAACCGCCGCTTGTAGTGATTTAGCTAAGACAGCGACAGGTATAGTTAAACCGCCGTCAAAGGTGATTGGAGCCATGAACAGGAACAGGCCAATTAAAGACGGGATGAAGAACATCCAGAAGTTGCCTTTCTTTCCAGACTCAGGAACAGATTGAGCGCTATTTTGCATTTTTCTCTCGTGTTACAACTAGTTAATAATGGACAATTCCATTGCCTATTTATTCACTAAACATCCATATTTGCTCATTGCGCGCAAGATTACTGCTTTTTATCAATCAAGGCAATACTATTCATCAACAAAGACTAAATATTCACAATTTAGTACTGATGTCGCAAATGATATGCAAAACAATGTTCGGTGCTAAGGTTGTGTAGATCTGTCTAAGTATAGTGGGTTGTTACTCTTTGAGCTTAGTAATCGAAAGCGCTACACTGAACGAAGAACTTAACTTATTGAGAATCATCACAATGCCTCGCAAGAAACTTCCAGTGCCACTGATTTTACTGATTCCACTTTGTCTTCTCGTCGTTGTCATTGTGGCTGGAGTCTATCGATTTTCGATGAGTGATGAGGAGATACTGGCCAAATTCCCATCTCATCAAGCAGAAAAGGCCGATGTCGTCGTAGAGACTATTCTAGGCGTTAAAGTGGCAAATCCATGGACAATTCAGGTACCAGAAACCAGTGCGTTCTCTCTACTCACTGACATCGATATTGATAAACAAGTGGCTGCAGGTAGTTATGATGATGGTATGGAGCGTGGCAACGTATACCTACTGTATCAATTTAAGCAACTCATGTTTGAAAACAATAAGCTTCATTTCGCTGTTGTACCATTTGCCGTGAGTAACCAAGGCTCGGGAGTCTTCTATTACCTTGGCTTGTTTAATTGGGACGAATCAAGGCAGCGAGTAATTCTTACAGACGCTAAACTAGCTGGGGATCGAGTGGACATTGAATCTTTAGACTTATCTGGACAGGTTGCAACATTAATGTTCAAAAGCCATGGCCCTGAACAGTCAATGACAGACACGCCGACAAAGGAAAATTCACTGGTTTGCATACTGAAAAATGGCAAATTGACAGGATGTTAATTGGAATTTGTTTCCACTCGTAAATGATATGCATCTTTGTCACTTATTATGTTGAGAATGTGAGCTTGATTACATAATATGACACTTTGATGTTGTTATTTTTTAGACAAACGGAGCTTGCAAATGATCAATAAGCGTTTTTTTAAAACTAAAGATGAAGTAGAAGTCACGTTCGAACTGGATGCGACCAATATTGAAAGTGCGGTACTAGTAGCAGAATTTCACGATTGGCAACCTATGCCAATGAAGAAAGTTGCGAAAACCAAATCTTTCAAATATAAAACTCGTTTACCAAAAAACGCGGAGTTTCAGTTCCGCTACCTTGTGAATGAGAACGACTGGGTTAATGATGCTGAAGCGGATAACTATGTACCAAATGGCTTCGGCGCCGACAACTGTATTATAAAAACAGAACAGGCATGTGAAGCCTGATTCTCAGTAATGCTGATTTTGTAGAAAGCGAAGCGACAAGCTTCGCTTTTTTACATTCTCATCACAGGTTTTACCTTAATTTTCCCCTCAATCGGATGCAATTCGCCGAAGAAACGATTAACCTGTTGGCTCTTTTTAATGGAATGCATTGGAACCATTGTGCAATCGAATCAATCTATAGACGACGTATGCGCGGCAAAGACGCCGTCACGAAAACTAAAACGTGGCCTCGCTTTTACTGTGCCTCTTATCGCGGCGTTTCTGTTTCTTCATAGTCTGCCTAGCTCAAACCTCAACGGAACGGTAGAGCTAGACCTTAATGATTCACCTATCGCCAAAGCCATTACTCCTGAGCCAACCAAAGCTGAACTACCACCTAAATTCGCCTATACCGTAAAGTCAGGTGACAGCTTGAGCCAAATTTTCGACCAACTTGGTTTTCCTTACTCAGACATGATGTCAGTAATGGAAACCGATTTGGATTACTTAGTGCTCGACACGTTGCGTCCCGGTGACAAGATGCGATTTTGGCAAGATGAAGCCACTGGCGCACTCGGTCAATTGGAAGTTCAACGTAGTGTGGCCGAGAAAGCCGTTTATACTCGGCTAGACGACGGTAGCTTTGAATTTAAGGATGTCTCTATTCCCGGCGTGTGGGAAAGCGTGGCTTTGGTCGGTGAAATTCACGGCAGCTTCTCTTCTTCAGCGAACAAATTGGGTTTAAACCCTCGTGAGATTGACCAAGTTGTTACACTGCTTAAAGACAAACTGAGTTTCACTCGCGACCTTCGTGCTGGTGACCGTTTTGAAGTTGTTAAAAACAGCCAGTTTGTTGATGGTACCGCGACAGGTAACTCTGAAATACAAGCGATTAAGATCTTTAATCGTGGCACGATGTACTCAGCTTACCTTCATACTAATGGCCAGTACTATGATGCCAAAGGTGACAGTTTACAGCGTGCATTTATGCGCTATCCGGTGAAAAATCATCGAATTACCTCAGGCTTTAACCCTAATCGTCGTCATCCTGTAACAGGCAGGATTGCACCGCATAACGGTACTGATTTCGGTGTTCGTACTGGTACTAATGTTTATACCACTGGTGATGGCGTTGTTGCTATGGTGCGCAACCACCCATATGCAGGTAAGTATATCGTTATCGACCATGGTGGTCCGTACAAGACTCGTTATCTTCATTTAAGTAAGATTCTAGTGAAGAAAGGGCAAAAAGTGACTCGTGGTACTCGTATAGGCTTGTCTGGAGCGACTGGGCGAGTGACTGGGCCTCACTTGCATTACGAATTGATTTCTCGTGGGCGACCAGTTAATGCTATGCGAGCGAACATTCCTATGGCAGACTCTGTGCCCAAGAACGAGCTCAAGCAGTTTATTGCTCGTCGCGATGAGTTAGACTCTATGCTTGAGAAACAAGAAACTAAACTGGCGAGCTTGTAGTTCGCTAGGTTAATAACGGTATTGATAATGCAACAACTAGAATTTCAACTACTTGTCATGCAGCTTTGCGAGTTCAAAACGCTCCCAGATGCATTGAATAAGCTTAAAAGCGTCGAGAACCAAGAGATTGTCGAGACAGCAAACAGTTTAAGCGGTCAATTTGCATTAGCGGATGTCGATGGTGAACAGCGTATTTATCATGTATTCACCGATATCGATGATAACGGTGACGAGCAAGAATACGTAGAGCACATTATGAACGAAGGTGACGATATCATTAAGTTTGTCGCTTGGTTCTTCGACGCTATGTTCGAAATGAAGCAAAGTGACACGTATAAGGCGGCAGGTAAGACTTACAAGCAACCTAAACGTTCTTAATCCTATCCGGATAAAGTCAAAACGGCGCTCAAATGAGCGCCGTTTGTTATTTTATCGTCAGGGCAGGTGTGCAATTTTTGCTTAGTGTGTAATGCTTTAGGTATCGCATACTTACAGAGGTTGCCATGGAGAACAAGGACACTGCTCAATACATTGTTTCGCAGCGATTTGGTTTTGGGCCAAGAGTTGGTGATGCTAAGCTTGAACCCAGTTTAAATGAGCAACTCAAAGCTCAGGCTTATACTCATAAGGCGATTTCATCGCTTCCATCTACCGATGAAATGTTGGCACATTTTGGTGACCTGAATCGAAGACGAAAGGCAGCAAAAAGCGCAGAAGAGAAAAAACAGTTTACCAAAACCAATAACGCGTTTTTTCAAGAAAACTTTCGCAATCTTGTTCATGCGAGAAACATACAAACCCTATACACTCCACTAAGCTTTCAAGAACGTTTAATCCAATTTTGGAGCAACCATTTTGCGATCTCCGCGGATACACGTAGAGTCCGTCCAATTGCTTCTGGTGTTGAGAATGAAGTAATCAGAGAGCTTTGGTCTATCGATTTTCCGAGTATGCTGGTAGGCGTGATTCAACACCCCTGTATGCTGATCTTCCTTGATAACCACCAGTCAGTTGGGCCTAATTCCAAAGCAGGGCAAAAGCGCAATAAAGGACTCAATGAAAACTTAGCTCGAGAGATTTTAGAGTTGCATACTTTAGGCGTGGATGGTGGCTATACACAAAACGATGTTGTTGAGCTCGCGCAGGGTATCACTGGTTGGACGGTGAGCTTTAAACCGGACAGTCCAGGTTATCGCTTTTCATCGACCATGCATGAACCTGGTGCGATTAACGTATTGGGTAAAGTGTACGATCAGCAAGGTGAAGAACAGGGCATGAGCTGTCTTCGCGATCTTGCAAATCATGAAAATACCGCAAGACATCTATGTGGCAAATTGGTCGAGCATTTCTACGGTGTAGGACACTCTTCATTGGTAGATAAACTCACCAAAGTCTGGATAGATAACGAAGGCATGTTAATTCCGGTATATCTGACATTGATTAATAGCAGCCTCAAAAATAAGGATGAGCGCCTGCGTTTTCGTACACCTCAGGAATGGTATTTTGCCGTGCTCCGCAGCGCCGATTTTGAACCCAACCAGAAGCAGATGCATTCAATGTTGAGACAATTAGGGCAAGAACCGTTTATGTCAGGGTCGCCCGCAGGATGGTCTGATAACGATGCTGATTATAATAGCTCGGCCGCATTGACTCAGCGTTGGCAAGTCGCCAACCAAGTGGCTAAGCTTTTGATTACCCAGATTGAGCGCAGTAAACAGAACCCGGATGACAGGGTGACACAGATTGCACAACGCCTTTATGGTAATGAAGTCGATGAACACCTACTGACTGCGTTAGAAAAGGCACAAGATGCCAGTTCCAAGTTTGTTACGCTTTGGATGAGCCCACAGTTTCAATATAGGTAAACGGTTATGACGACACGACGACATTTTTTGAAAGGCGTAGGAGCGGCGTCTCTGGTTACCTTGCTACCCAATTTCTCCTTTGCGTCAACGCAAAGCCCAAATGTACTGATTTGGATAACACTTCGCGGCGCGATGGATGGCCTCAACGTGGTAGTACCAAGTTTTGATGAGCATTATCAAAAATTGCGGCCAACAATAGCACTCACCAAAGATCAGCTTAACCCGTTAGATAAAGGGTTTGGCTTACATCCAGCATTAAAAAGTGTTCATCAGATGTATCAAGACAAGCAAGCCATGTTTGTTCATGCTTGTGCCACTGGATATCGAAGTCGTTCTCACTTTGATGGTCAGAAGATTCTAGAAAATGGCTCCACGGATCCATTTGATCCTGTGGGGTGGTTGAATCGCTTTTTGTCGACACAACAGAACAACCAAGCGATTGCTATTGATGCCGGGCTACCATTGATTGCTCAAGGTGATGTCAAAGTCAGCAGTTGGTTTCCTCATAAGCTAAAAGCTAAAGAAGAACAAGCCAAGTTACTTGCCGAAATGTTCCAATCTGATGCCAAACTCTCTGCAAACTTTGAAGAAGCAATGAAGTTAGAGTCAATGTCCATGGGCGGCAATCAAAATAAACAATTTACCAACTTAGCCAAGCAGGCTGGCAAGTTTGTGAGCTCGCCCAATGGGCCTAATATCGTAGTGCTAGAGCTGGGCGGATGGGACACACACTCGTCGCAAGGGGCGGACAAAGGAAGACTTGCCAATCAGCTCAATAAGTTTGATCAAGGTATGGCAGCGTTAAAATCCGCATTAGGCGAAAAATGGCAGTCTACTGTGGTCATTGCAGCAAGTGAGTTTGGACGAACTGCCGCCGAGAATGGGACCAAAGGGACCGATCACGGCACAGGCAATGCGATGTTGGTAATGGGAGGAGCAGTACAACGCTCTAGGGTTTTATCCGATTGGCCAGGATTAGCTAGCAATCAGCTCTATCAGGGGCGTGACTTACAACCAACGTTGGATGTTCGTGCAGTCATCAAAGGTGTATTAGAGCAGCATATGGGGGCGGATCAAACGACGCTCAACAACACTTTCCCAGAGACGCAAGATATTCAGCCTATTCGTGTTTTATCATGACCTTAATGCATCGGCAGAAAAGTTGCGTCTTTTATGGGGTTGCTTCGTCTTAAAGAGATTAACTAAGGCAATGTGGGGTTAGGAGCCTGGGTTTATGCTTGCAGAATGGCAAAATCACAAAACAAAACTAAGAAATTACATCGCGAAACAAGTGGATGATGAGCATTTTATTGACGACATTTTGCAGGATGTTTACATCAAAGCGAGTGATAATTTACATCAGCTCAAGTCCCAAGGAAGTTTGAGTAGCTGGCTATTTCGCATTGCCCATAATACGATTATGGATCACTACCGTCAGCGTCGTGATTTCGACCAATTACCGCAAGATCTTGTTCATGAAGAGCCGGATACGGCAGAGCAGGCTCATCAAGAGGTGGCACAATGTTTAAGACCGCTCATAGATGAATTACCAGAGCAGTATCGCACACCTTTAATACTGGCAGAACTTGAGGGAATATCTCAAAAAGAGATAGCGGAGCGAATGGGGATATCGTTATCTGGTGCTAAGAGTCGAATTCAACGAAGCCGAATCAAGCTGAGGGAGCATATCATGCGATGTTGTGATATCGAAATCGGTCACGGCGGTGTGACCGATTATGCTCCAAAGGAAGCGTGGTTAAATCGGCAGTGAATCTCCCCTTAGCCATTAAGGGGAGTGGGATTTAGAGAGATTTAATTGCGGTGTGCAACCTAGCAAATGACGCTTGGATCTGTGCTCTGTCCACTGCGATATTCATGCGATAGTAATTAGGGTTGGTTTCGCCAAACCATGCACCCGGAGTCAGCCCCATTTTTGCCTCGTTAACTAGCAAAGACTTCAGCGCATCCGGCGCTAGTTGTAACTTGGAAAAATCGAACCAGATTTGGTTGGTACCCTCAGGTTTATACATGGTGATTTCTGGCAAAGATGAGGCAACAAACTCGGCGATCCAATGAACAGTGGTTTGAGTGTATTGCAAGTAGCCTTCAAACCATTCTCTACCTTTCTCGTAAGCAGCGATGGTGGCATAAGTTGTTAGCGCATTCCCATGGTCGATAGCCAATGAACTCACGGTTGATTTGATTTGTTGATACAAAGTGTCGTTATCGGTATATATATATCCGTTCGCTATGCTGTTAAGTCCAAAGTTTTTAGCGGGTGAGCCGATAATGGAGATCGCTTTTTCGTATCCCAAAGAGACAATTGATGTGAATGTATGAGCGTCGAAAACGATATCGGCATGGATTTCGTCACTAACGATAATCACATCGTAACGGCGGGCAATATCGACCATCGTTTGAAGTTCAGAGCGAGTCCAAACACGACCAACAGGGTTATGAGGGTTACACAAAAGAACCATTTTGGCATTGCCCTGTTTGAGTTGCTGCTCAAAATCGTCAAAGTCGATGGTGTAGTGTCCATCTTCGATCTTGAGAGAATTACCTGCAACCACTCTGCCTGCCGATTCAATCAATCTGCGGAACTGATGATAAACCGGTGTTTGAATCAATACGCCGTCGCCTTGCTGGGTAAATTGGCGAATCAACAGGGCAATAGCACTCAAGACGCCCGGTACTTGCACGAAGTGATTTGGGTCTAATGACAGGTTATGTGCTGTTTCATTCCAGCGCGCAATGGCTGAAAAAACTCGAGAAGAGTCGAACTCGTAAGCGTAAACTTCGCGATCAACAAGACGTTGTAATTCCTGCGTAATTGGATTTGCAATGGGAAAGTCCATATCAGCGACCCAATAGGGTACGACATCGTTTGTTCCGTAAAACTGGTTCAACATGGCAGAATCATGTTTGATAACGTTGTTCTGCGTAGCGGACGTTGATGAGGTTACTTTAAACATAGGTTTCTCTTATCATAAATAAGTGGTCATTAAATTAGACGGTGCTAATTCAAAAAAGACGCAGAGAATTTTGCTTTTTTGAGCAGAACAGTAGTTTTCTCATGCCGCTTGAGTTATAAATTCACTATCACTTTCCTAGGAGTACACGCCTACATGAACAACTAACTCAATTTCGATCGTTTTATACAAGTAACTTTTGAAATCGCAGAGTTAGTGGGCGTTGGCTCGTTCTATCTACACATCTCTATCATCAGCATATAGCTGACTTGAAATAGTACTATCTGCCAAGCGTCACATGCTCTGTAAAGGAGGATGTATGACTGCATTTCATGCAATTTCAATCTCAAAGCAGTTTCCTGATGGAGACCGACTATTTTCATCGATTAGCTTCTCAACTGAAGAAGGCATCACAGCGTTAGTAGGAAAAAATGGCAGTGGCAAGAGTCATTTGGCGCAGATCCTCGCTAAATTAACCCCACCGTCTGAAGGGCGAGTGGAGTGGGAGAACCAGATCAGATCTGTTGGCTTCTATAACCAATTAGAAAGTGAATCAGACTTGTCTCAAAGTATTGCTCAACTATTAGGTGTGGAAAAAAAGTTGCTCGCCCTTGAGTACATTCAGCAAGGTGATAGCTCTTGTCATTGGTTTGACATGATTGCCGATGATGAATGGGATCTTGCTGAACAATTAGCAAGGCTACTCACGCAACTGCGTTTGCCTACCGATCTCAATATCAAACTGGCGCAATTAAGTGGTGGGCAACGTGCTGTATTAAGGCTTTATGTACTACTGCAGCAAGATTATGACGCATTCGTTCTTGATGAGCCTACTAACCATTTAGATTCTGAGCATGTTGATTGGTTAGTGAAGCAATTGAAAACAATAGACAGACCGGTGCTGGTGGTAAGCCACAATATTGCGTTCCTCAATCACGTTGACAAAATACTCGAACTGAACTCGTTAGGTATTACCTGTTATGGAGGCAACTACCAAACATTCGTAGCTCAAAAAAATGAGTATCTGCAAGCGTTGCAGGACAAAGCAAAATCACTGATTAAGGAGAGAAAGGTAAAAGCAGAGAAAGCGCACCAACGGCTAATCACAGCTCAAAAGCTCGCGACAAGGGGTAAAGCGCAAAGGACGAGTGGTAGCCAGCCAAAAATACTGATGGATGGTAAAAAGCAAGGCGCACAGAATGCTAACGCCGCGATTGCCGCTCAAAGTGAACGCCAGTTCGCGGTTTTGGACCAAAAACTTCAGCAAGTGAAGGATCAAATAGAACAGGATAAACCGCAGAAATGGTACACCGGAGTGGTTCAAACGCAGGGTAAGACAGCCATCGCGTTTGACGCATTTCAGCATGCTAATGTGCTTGGTGTACCGATTCGTGCGACGGTACTTACCAGCGAGCATGCGTGGCTAAAAGGTCGTAATGGCTCGGGTAAGTCGACCATTTTAAAGCGAGTACTCGCTGTTAGCCAAAACTCAAGTGATGTGACTGATGGGCTTCGAGTCAATACGCAGTGTTTTTACTTAGATCAACACTTTTCTATACTTAACGGTGATTTAGCGCTGATTGACGCTGTGTGTGAAGGGTGTGATGAGATGACAATTCCTGTTGCTCGTACTCTATTAGCTGGCATCGGTTTTAGGCGAGACAAAGTCTATGACAAAGTCGAGCAACTCAGTGGTGGCGAGAAAATGAAGCTAGCCATGTTGATTGCTTCGCACCAAAAACAGGTAGCTACCCTGTTATTGGATGAACCGGATAATCACTTGGATCTCGAAGCAAAACAACAGTTGATTGTTGCTATTAACGGATACGCAGGGACTGTGTTAGTTGTCAGTCATGATATGGGATTCATAGAGCAGTTAAGGATAGACAAAGTCATTGCCCTAACTGACTGACGAAAAAGAGAGGCTCAATCGAGCCTCTCTTTTTTAGTTGTAACCTTGATTGTCGAGCACCCTAACGAGTCCTTTCACACAGCGATAGATGACCCAAACGGATGTCCCAACAAGTATTAAGTAACCAATGCCAAACAGCGGCATGGAGAAGATACCCACGATCGTCAAAATAATGGAGACCCGAAATGTCTGTACTGCGTTTTCGAGGTGATCAGCCAACGGACTACCTGCTGAGGAACTGCGCTTAAGCATGGCCCAGATACCGCCAACGAGATAGAAAATGCCAGTGAAACTTCCTAAAAGTAAACAGGCGTAAGCGACAATGGCGTTAGTTTTAGTTTGTTGGTCTTGTTCGGATAGCATAATCGTTTCCCTGTAATGACTTGATTTAACTATAGTACTTAAAACATGAACCAGAGATGAAACTGAAGGTTTCAAAGTAACAAAGCGGCCTTGAAAGCCGCTTTGTTGTTTACGCTGTACGTGAACTTAAAGTGTGATGTTACTCGCCAGCCACCAAGTGTTTCTTGGTACGAATACTGGCAATGAACATATAGATAGCGGTTGCCATCATGGTTGCAAGTAAATAAGCCATCAAACCTTGCGTACCGTCCATAAACCAATCCGCAAGTACCGGACCAGCGACTGAGCCGATGCTGTAGCAAAACAGCATAACTTGCGTTGCAGAGACAATAAAACTCTCGTCCAATTTGTCACAGCCTAAGTTAATAGCAATCGGGTACAGGGCGAACGTCGCCATCCCAATTAAGAATAAGCTGATCGCCAGTACACTCAGATCATCGCTGAGAATAACTAGGCCGACACCAAATACACCCAATAAACAGAACATGCCCATTAGAGGAGTGCGACCCGCTATTTTAAGTAGTGGAGGTACTAGTGTTTGTACTGCCATACCGCCAAGGATCACTAAGGCCATTAATGCACTTAAACTGCTTTGTGACACGTCGCGGTGCGTTAACTCTACAGGCATCAGACCATAGATAGATCCAAGGGTTAAGCCTGAAACAATACAGCCGATGATTGCAGCATGGTTCAGTTTTGCAATTTGTTTGAACGATAGTGTCGCCGAGTGAGCACTCTGTGGTTGCTGTGTTGGAACGAACATCAGAACCAGAATAGCTGCGCTTAGCATAGAGAGAATCGCCACAAATGGCAGACTACCCTGAACACCGATAAAACCAATCCCAAGCTGACCTAGTGCAGAGCCGCCATAGAGCGAACCCATGTAGAGGCCAAGACGTTTGGCACGGCTTGATTCATCACCTACAAGTAGCCATGACTCAACGATAACGAAGACACCCGCGACAGCAATACCTGCGACAAAGCGTGCAATCAGCCAAGCCCATGCGACAGGCATCAGTGGCAACGCAACGATCGTAGCGATAAATAGCGCTAGACAGGCAATAAATGCGACACGGTGACCGATATGCTTTACCGCCGGTTCAATAACAACAGCACCAACTAAAAGACCCGCGTAGAACACACTTGCTAGCCAACTTGCGTTGCTTGCATCAATACCGTATTCACCCAGCATAAGCGGGATTAAGCTCATCAAATAACCTGATGCGACGGCATAAAGTGATAGCGCAATAACAGGTACTTTAAAGCCAGTTTTTACTGCGAAATCAGGTGTGTTTTCCACTAGCAGAGCCTCCTAAATAGTCGTTGGAAAATCGAAACAGAATTGAGAAATTGATTAGGTTTTCGCCGCGACTATGAGGCTTGAAAGAGGAGGAGTAAAACTAAAAAAAATGACCATAACGACAACAAATATTTATCGATATATTGGCATTAGTTATCGTTGAAGCGAAGTATAAATGTAGCTAATGTTTAATAAGCTAACGTACTGTTTTTATTAAGTAGTATAGGAAAAATCTCATTGTGAATGTTTGGCGGAAATATCAGTGCTTTATCAAAAAATCAAATCATGGAATATTATTTTCCGACACTAAAAGAGTTGTTTGGGGGTGATCCCCATATGTTGTTTAAAGAAAGCGATAAAAGCACTGTCACTTGAAAATTCCAAAGTATAAGAAACATCTAGAACACTTTGCCCCAGTGCCAATAGCTCTGTGGCTCGCTGCAACCGCCATTGTTGTCGCCAAGCTTGAAAGCTCATACCGGTTTCTTTAGCGAAAATTCGACTGACGGTTTTGCTGCTGGCCCCCACATGACGGGAAAATTCCTCTAGTGAAGGGAGGCTTTGCTCTCCGGTCAAAAAATGATTCAAGATGCCCGTGACTCTCGGATCGCTGGGGATAGGTAAGAGGTGCACCTCTGCTAACGCTAATTGAAACTCTTCCCAAAACAGCGCTGTGGTGTTGCGGGTTTGTTCGATACTAATGTCCCAAGACCAAAAGCTCATTCTATCAATCAAGGCTTTCAACAGCTCGTTTACGGTAAGGTACTGTATGGTGTCTGGGGCACTAATAAACAGGTTGGTATCAAAGTATAGCGAGCGATACTCGACGACATTATTCATGCTCGCTCGATGTTCTGTGTTTGGTGGTATCCAAGCGGCTTGAGTTGGCGGCAAAACCGAACGACATCCTTGAAGTTCGATAGTCATGCAACCTTGAGGTGCGTAGAGCAGTTGTCCTTTCTGATGCTGGTGCATGCCTGAATCATGTTTGCCCACTCTTGCTGCAATACCAATAACAGGTGCACTCAATGCGTCAGCATCGAAACGTGTCTGGTGATCAATTAGCGCCATTTGTCTTATTTTCGATGTTTTTTGTTCTTATGATGATATTAGTACAAAACCCATTAAGGCTAAACTCCTCACCATCAAATTAAGAGGAGGAATCACAATGATTCAACAAACGAAATATGGGGAAACAGCGAAACCCCCTTTGTGGTTAATGGTACTACTTATTATGTTTCCTCAAATTGTTGAAACTATCTACAGCCCGGCGCTAGGAGATATTGGGCAACATTTTGGGGTGAGTGATAGTCTTGCGGCAGCAACCATTGCAACGTATTTTTATGCATTTGCGATAGGAGTCGTGGCTTGGGGTATTCTGTCTGATGTATTAGGACGTCGAGCAAGTATGCTATTGGGTTTAGCAACCTACGCTATCGGTGTTTTTACGGCCGTATTTGTGACATCGTTCGAGATGCTGTTGGTCGCTCGTGCTATTAGTGCTTTTGGCGCAGCAGCAGGCTCAGTGGTCACACAAACCATGCTGCGTGATAAATTCTCCGGTGAGGAATTAGGGAAAGTATTTTCTTTAATGGGGATGGGCATCGCCATTAGTCCTGTTGTTGGCATGTTCGTAGGCGGACAGCTCACCCAGTTAGGCGGACACACCTACGTATTTTGGGCGCTATGCCTACTGGCAGTGATACTGCTTGGTAAAAGTGCGTTACGATTGCCAGAAACAGGCTGCCAAGAGTCGCGCAAAACGTCCTTAACCCAGACGGCTAAACAGATGCTGCTTGATAAACATATCTGGGTGTCGGCACTATTGGTCGCTGGTTTTAATATCGTAGTATTCAACTATTACCAGATTGGCCCGTTTTTATTTCGTGAACTGGGTTTTGACGCTCAACAGTTCGGATACTCAGGTGTGGTATTGGCGCTTGGAACGTTTTTAGGCAGCTCTATAAACAAACGGCTTCTTACCAAAGGTAAAACCTCGGCATCGTTAATCAAATTGGCTGTTACTTTATCTGCCCTGGGCTCTTTAGGTGTTTACATGACGCAAGACAGCCTATGGTTCTTACTGCCTATGATGGTCGTGGTTATGGTGTTTGGTGTTGGTATTCCTAACGTACTAAGTCAAGCGTTAGTGAACTACAAACAATCGGTTGGTAGTGCGAGTGCGATTTTAGGTCTGCTGTACTACATAATGATTGCTGTTGGATTATCGGCATCAAGTGCAGTGGCTAACCTAGGGTTATCACTCGTTGCGGTCTCAATGCTTATGATCGTCACTCTATGCTTCAAAGTCCATCGTCAACTTTAATCTAGAATAAGGCCGTTTTCTTTCAACATATCGAGAAAGCGGTCTTTTACCGGATTGATAACATCGGGGTTCCAAATAACGCCAATATCCCAATGATTATCTGTCGAGGGGATCGGGAGGAAACGTATCGTGTCATCAACCAATGAGCGTGCACTTTCTGGAACAATGACAAATCCTATATTGGCTTTAACCAATGACAGCAAGGTCAAGATATCATCGGCAAATTGGCTTGGTGTGAACTGCCAATTTAGCTCCGCAGCAACCTTTGAGATCTGTTGGTGTAACCCCATTCCTCGCTCTGGTCTCAATGCTAAGTAGGGAAGAGAAGTAAGTATAGACGTCAGTGAAGACTCACTATGGCTGCGGTTGACCGCTACGCAAAGTCGATCACTGGAGAGTGTGATTGAAGATAGACTGCTTTCACATGGGAGGCGTGAGTAGGCGATATGCAACTCGCCTGACAGGAGTTGCTCTGTCTGTGTCTGAGATGGGAGATCGTTAAGCGTGACATGGACATCGCTGAAACGCTGCTTGAACTCGGAGATATGTCGAGGTGCAATGTCAAAACTCGAAATACCGAAGCCAACATTAAGATAACCGGATTGCCCAGCTGCAACTTGGTTGGATAACTGATCAAACTTCTCAGCGCTCGCAATGACGCGCTTCGCTTCGGGGAGCAGGCACTCTCCAACAATGGATAATTTCGTCCCGCCTCGATTACGGTCAAATAAGGTCGCGCCAATATCACTCTCTAGCCGATATATTTTTTTCGTCAATGCTGACTGAGTGATAAACAGTGCCTCAGCAGCACTGCGATAGGTATCGCTGCGAGCCAAGGTCACGAACGCTTTTAGAAGGTCGATATTCATGATTCCAAATGGTAATCAATTTGTGATTTAAATTCATTATACGGAATCAACAGTATTTTTTACACTGTGACTTCACTGTTAAGCTCTCATAAGGAGAAAGTATGAAGTCGGTAAAAGTAGCCTCAGTTCAGTTCAATCATAAGTCGGGAGATAAATCTGCCAATTTAGCGATAATAGAGCAATTTGTGACTCGAGCCGCTGCTAACAAGGTAGATATCATCAGCTTTCCCGAAATGTGCGTTACTGGTTACTGGCATGTTTCAGCGCTTACTCGTGATGAGATTTCTGAACTCTCAGAACCTGTGCCATCGGGCGACACGAGCCAAGCACTGTTGGCACTCTCACAACGTCATAATATGAGTATTGGCGCGGGGCTGATTGAAGAGGGTGAATGCGGTCAGTTATACAACACCTACGTGTTTGTGATGCCGAACGGTGTGGTTCAAAAGCACAGAAAGCTGCATACATTTGTCAGCCCCCATATGAGTAGTGGCGATGAGTATACGGTGTTTGACACCCCTCACGGCTGTAAGGTTGGAATCCTGATTTGTTGGGATAACAACTTGGTTGAAAACGTGAGAATCACGGCGTTAAAAGGAGCGGATATCTTAATTGCGCCCCATCAAACAGGCGGTTGCGACTCTCGAAGCCCAAATGCTATGGGGCTGATTGATCCTCAGCTTTGGCATAATCGACATCAAGATCCACAGACTATCTACAATGAAATGCAAGGTAGGAAAGGCCGTGCTTGGCTAATGCGCTGGTTGCCTGCTAGAGCTCATGATAATGGACTATTTGTAGTATTTAGTAATGGGGTTGGTGTGGACATGAATGAAGTGCGCACGGGACACGCGATGATTCTTAACCCTTATGGTGAAGTGATTACTGAGTCAAAGAGTCTTGATGACGACATGGTTGTCGCTGTACTGGACGGTCAGGAGTTAGAAATGTGTACTGGCCGTCGCTGGATTCGCGGTCGCAGGCCAGAGCTATACCAAGAGCTAACCGAAAAGCAGGGAAATGAGCTCGACCCTTATCATGCGAGATTCTCGCGAGATAAGATCTGAACTTGTTCTAAACACTAAATTGAATAATATTTCGAGAATTGGTCGTCTTTTTTGATTTTGCTTCGTCTTATTAAGAGAGTTAAAACAGAACAGTTGAGAAATATGTTTCAGATTAAACCTGCCACCTTGACTATTGATGGTCAAACGACAGTTATTGGTGCTTCAGAAAAGAACTTAGTCGAATTAGCGAGCAGATTAGGGGTAAGGATCCCCGCTCCATGTTTGAAAAATAAACGCAAGCATGGTTGCTGTAAAGCGTGTTTGGTTGAAGTGGATGGCCAGCAAACTTATGCTTGTTCAAGTAAGCCTAAGTCGAATACAGAAGTGATAGTTAAGCGTCGAGACCTCGACCAAATCCGAAAAGTGTCGCTGCAAAATTTCAAGCAGCAAGTGAAGTCGGGTGATACGTCATCATGCGGTTGTAGCTGTTAGTCAGCTACAACCTCAGTCAATTGTTAAGAAGCGGCGGCTTTAAGTTTGCCGATTACGCTAAATACAGCCACAACAATGAGGCCTGCGATGATACCGATAACGCCGTTGAGCAGAGCTGGGATAATGGCTTGAGCAACGGATAGGTTGGGAATATCCATGATGATAGGTTCAATAAGATGGTGAATGGCGGGTACGTTATGGACAACAATACCGCCGCCCACTAAGAACATAGCCGCAGTACCAACGATAGTGAGCGTGCGCATCAGTTTAGGGGCAAAGGCAATCAATCCTCTACCAATGCTGGATAATAGTCCTTTTCCTTGAGACTTTCGTTCTAAGTAAAAACCTAAATCGTCGAGTTTAACAATACCCGCAACCAGTCCATATACTCCAATAGTCATTACAACGGCAATCAGACTAACCACCATGATTTGGATACTGGTGGACTGTCCTTGGACCGTCCCTAAAGCAATAACAATAATCTCCGCCGATAGGATAAAGTCAGTGCGAATCGCGCCGGCAATTTTCTTTTTCTCGTATTCCTCAACGGAGTCACCACCAAGATCCGGTGTGGTTTGATCATCAGTGTGTTCTTTGCTGTGGAACAGCTTTTCCAGAATCTTCTCAGCACCTTCGTAGCAGAGAAACAGTCCCCCAAGCAGCAATAATGGATTGATCAGCCAAGGAGCAATAAAACTGATAATGAGCGCGGCGGGTACAAGAATGCATTTGTTCTTAAAGGATCCTTTCGCGACGGACCACACAACAGGGATTTCACGTTCGGCGGAAACGCCAGAAACTTGATGGGCATTAAGGGCGAGATCGTCACCCAATACCCCAGCGGTTTTCTTTGCTGCTACTTTTGAGAGCAGCGCAACATCGTCCAATACCGCAGTAATATCATCGAGAAGAGTTAATAGACTCAAACCAGCCATAAGCGTTACCTGTTTGCGAAAAAGTCGTCATGCCTGTAAGCAAATGTAACACTAATTAGGACTTTAACAAGCTAGCAAGCAAATGTCGGTGTTCAACCAGATAAGTCTTACAGTTTCACAAAGTTAGTGGCGAACTTGTAACCTTCCCATCGATGCTTCACATTGGAGTACTCGAAAATTTCGCCATTATCGAGGTAAACAATCTGTTCTACATTGACTAAAGGTTCGCCTAGTTTTATGTCTAACTCAGTGGCATAAAACTCATTCGCTTTGACGACCGTGATTTCCATCGTTGAACTGTGGATCTTGAGACCTAGTGTGTCTGTGATATAGCTATAAATAGAATCTTGGGCATGTTCACGCTTTAAACCTTGAATGACATTAATAGGCATATAAGTCTCCTCAACCGCACCCGGTATGTCATCAATGATGCGTACCCGCGTTGTTTTGTACAACATATCTTCAATGTCGCAGTTCAATCTCTCTGCTAAGAAGGTGTCTGCAGGGACGACGGAGAACTCCAGTACTTTTGTGGTTAGGGTTTGACCACTGTCTTGCACATTGGCTTTGGTGCCGTAAAGATGCTTATAACCGGAGTTACCAAGAGGACGTTTCACATACGAGCCAGACCCTCGTTTTCTCACCACTAAACCGTCGGTGACAAGAATATCGAGTGCTTTCTTTATGGTGAGCTCGCTGCATCCGAATTCTACTGCTAACTCACTACCACCAGGTAATTTTTGGTTAGTTGTGTACTGTCCAGAGAGAATCCTCTCCTTGATCGCCTGATAGATATCAGAATACTTAGCTTTGGTGGTGGACATAGTGAATAGATTCTCGCAACATGATAAACAATCTTCATACTAAGCCAAAAAAACCACCAGTTAAAACAATATGGTTATTTTTATTAAATTATATTGTTATTGATCGAGTTTTCTTCTTGCCTCTTATTTGTTTGTCTTTCCGCCAATGATTATCACTGGTTACACCATTGAGCTAAAAATCCGTATTTCTTTGCGTTATAACAATAAAAATGCAATTAGCTATGAAAATGATATTGATTCCCATTTGATCGTAAGTGATAATGATTCTGTTTAATATAACCATAAAATATATAAGGAAAACGGAATGAGTCAGTCTATGAGTTTCATCAAGCGTGTCGCGCTGACACTAACGGCCAGCTTCGCCATGGTTGCGAACGCAAGTGCAGTAACTATTCAGCACTTCAAAGGCACAGCAGAGTTTGATGAAACCCCTAAGCGAGTAGTGGTGTTAGGTAATGGTAGCTTAGATGTTCTAGACCGTTTAGGTGTACAACCAGTTGGTGCTCCACATTCATTGCTTCCAGACTATTTAGCGCAGTACAAAGCGTCGACGGGGAATACAGGTTCAGTAAGCGAGCCTGATTTTGAAGCTATCTTCACGTTGAAACCTGATGTGATTATCGCTGAAAACCGCATGCTTCGCGTTTACGATGACTTAAATAAAATTGCGCCAACAGTGATGTTTTATGTTGATAACGGTGAGTATTGGCAAGATACGCAAGCAAACTGGCGTATGCTTGGCAAACTGTTTGATAAAGAAGCGGAAGCAGAAAAGCTAATCGCAGAGACTCAAGCTCAATTTGATAAAGCAGCTGAGGCGGTTTCCAAGCAAGATTTGGACGCACTTATGTTGATGAACAATGGCAACAACGTGGCGATGTTCAACAAAGGTAGCCGTTTTTCTATCGTATTTGATGATTTTGGTTTTGGTGAATCGACTAGTCAAAATGTTGCGCCGATCCAAGGGTCTCACGGTAACTTGATCTCATTTGAATATGTGGCTGATGCAAAGCCTGAAGTTATTTTCATTTTAGACCGTGAACAAGCCATTGGTCGCAGTGTGGGTAAGGCGAAAGAGTTATTTAACAACCCTCTAGTGAACTCAACGCCTGCGGCGCAAAATAAAAAAATCGTCTATATCAATCCAAATGCTTGGTATATCTCAGGTGGTGGTGTAACCGCTACACAGACCATGATTGCTGATATCGATAAAGCTCTGAACTAATTAAAGTATTCAAAAAGTCTCTCTTAGTTCTCTAGGAGAGACTTTTCTAATTCTTGTTGTTAATTACTGGCCATCACATTCTCAATGACCATCCATAAATACATTCTTGCATGCACATTACTGGTCGCATTAGCGGTTAGTTCCCTCGTACTCGGTGCTGCTCACGTGTCCATTGCGGACTTGTTCCGTGGCGATGAACATGCTTATTCCATCTATGTTGTCAGTCGAGTTCCGCGACTACTAGCAATAATTCTGGCTGGTGCTGGTCTTAGCGTTGCGGGTCTTATCATGCAACAGATCGTGCAAAACCGCTTCGCTTCTCCATCAACGACAGGCACTATCGATTGCGCTCTTTTAGGCTACGTTGCTGGGCTTATCTTTTTGGGTGGTGCCAGTCAGTGGATGCATCTTGGTGTTATCTTCTTTTTTGCCGTTGCAGGCACATTGATCTTTGTGAAATTCTTGCAACGATTGCAATTCAAGAATGCGGTTCTTGTACCTCTTATCGGTATTATGTATGGCAATGTGATATCCGCACTGACAACCTTTATTGCCTATAAGCACGACCTAGTGCAGACCATGTCTTCTTGGACGGTGGCTAACTTTGCGAGTGTGCTGCAAGGGAATTACGAAATCCTGTATCTTGCGGTTCCAGCATGCGTACTTGCGTATTTATATGCACGTCAGTTTAGCGCGGCTAGTGTCGGTGAGAGCTTCGCTAAGAATATAGGTCTCGATTACCAAAAAATCGTTTTCATTGGCGTTATTTTGGTGGCGGTGAGCTCATCAACAGTGGTAATGATTGTTGGTGTGATTCCATTCTTAGGGCTGATCGTACCGAACATTGTCTCTCTATTAATGGGGGACAATATGAAGCGCATTCTACCTTGGACGGCGTATTGGGGCGTTATTCTGGTTCTCGCCTGTGACATCTTAGGTCGCTTAATTATTTTCCCTTACGAAATGCCAATCTCGATGATCATCAGTATTTTCGGTGGTGCTGTGTTTATTTATCTGGTGTTGAGAGATAAAGCCAATGCGTGATTCGTTGAAAGTAACTCTACTTATCGCAGGTTGTTTGGCGATCATTGCGTGGTTTATTGGACAGGGGTTGACAGCGGATAACTACCAGTTTTTCTTGTCTCGTCGTATTCCTAAAGTATTGGCCATTATTCTGGCGGCCGTTGCGATTTCAGCATCGTCTTTGGTATTCCAAACCATTACCAATAACCGCATTTTAACGCCATCCATACTCGGGTTTGATAGCTTGTATCTTATGGTACAGGTGCTAATGGTGGTAATTCTAGGCAGTACAAGCTTTTGGGTTATCCATGCGATGAGCAACTTTATGTTGTCCACTGCAGTGATGATTGGTTTTTCACTGTTGTTGTTCCATTTCTATTTCAAACGCCAGGATAGCAATGTGTTTACCTTATTGCTCATTGGTATTGTCTGCGGAAGTTTGTTCAGCAGCGTCACAGGTTTCTTGACGATGTTGGTTGATCCAAATGAGTTTGCTTCCATCCAGAGTTCTATGTTCGCGAGCTTTAATAACGTCAACGCTAAGCTGGTGTACTGGAGTTTGATTCCACTGTCTCTCTGTTTGGCGATTCTGTTCTACTATGCTCCGAAATTGGATGTGTTGTGGTTAGGCATTGATAATGCGACCAGTTTGGGTGTTAACACCAAACAGCTTACTCAGCGGATTATGATCTTGATTACTATTATGATCGCGATTTCAACGGCGCTGGTGGGGCCTGTCCTGTTCTTCGGACTTATTACAGTGAGTCTGACCCGAGAAATGTTCAATCACTATCAGCATCGCTTTCTTATTATCGCGAGCAGTTTACTCGCGGTATTACTGTTAGTTAGCGGTCAATGGTTCGTAGAAAAAGTTCTCGCATTCGAAACCACGATCAGCGTGATTATTAACCTCGTAGGTGGTTCTTACTTCCTGTTCTTACTACTAAGAAACAGAATTAATTAAGGGTAATGAAGTGATTAAGTTAACAGGTCTAAGTAAAAAGTACGGGAAGACATTTGTTGTTAAGGATGCCGATGCACTATTTCCTAAAGGTGAAGTGACGTCAATTATTGGTCCAAATGGTGCCGGTAAAAGTACTCTATTGTCTATGGCAAGTCGCCTCACGGAGAGTGATGCGGGTGAAGTTGTGATTGGAAACAAGTTGCTCGCTCAGTGGGACACCAAAGAACTGGCTAAACACTTAGCGGTACTGCGCCAATCAAACAACATCAACATGCGCTTCACGATCCGAGAGTTGGTCTCTTTTGGTCGCTTTCCACATTCTCAAGGTCGACTAACCGATGAAGATAATAAAATTATCGATAAAGCACTAGGGCATCTAGGTATTGAAGAGATCCAAAATAAATACCTCGACCAACTCAGTGGCGGTCAGCGTCAAATGGCGTTTATCGCTATGGTTGTCGCTCAGGACACAGACTACGTGTTCCTTGATGAACCGTTAAACAATTTAGATATTAAACACTCTGTAGAGATCATGCATACGCTGCGCAGACTGGCTCATGAGTTCAACAAAGCTGTAGTTATTGTGATTCATGATATCAACTTTGCATCCTGTTACTCGGACAACATTGTGGCGATGAAAAAAGGGCAGGTGGTTAAATCGGGTAAAGTCGAAGAAGTAGTGCAGCAAGGGATTATGGAATCCATCTACGAGATCCCATTTGATATCCGTGACGTAGATGGTCGTCGAGTGTGTTTGTACTTCAATAGTTGATCGAGCACGATGTAAAGTCTTACCGTGTTAACGAAATACAAGAATTCAAAGCGTCCCATTTGGGGCGCTTTTTTAGTATTCACAATATGGACTGCCTAGTGCATTGACGCGGAATTATGCAGCGCTCACAAAATTACCACGATGATAGTAATTAAATTAACTAGGTTAATTTAATTACTATAGAATGTGTCAATAGAAACAATTTGGAGAGAACCCTATGAATTATGCTCCGTCTGTCGGTGTCAAATTTAATGAGGACGGCACCGTTCGCCGATTCCCCGGCAACACCTTCCTTTGTCACGTTGATAAAACCAGCCCGGTATACCAAGAAGTGTTATGGGCACAGCAGCAGTTAAAAGCGATGAAGTGCGCAACTAACTATGCCTTCTTGCCAGAAGCTAGTATGCATATGACGGTTATTGAAGGTCTGTGCGATCAGATTCGAGAGACGACACACTGGAGCTCAAAGTTGGCCGAAGATGTGAATATTGAATCGGCAACAGAAAGTTTCCAAGCTTGGTTACAAGAGGCTGCTGCGACACCTAACTTCCAAATGAAGTTTGATTACGTGTACAACAGTCGCGCGGGCGGAACCGTATTAAGGCTTAAGCCTGCGAACGACGAAACTAAGTCTGCACTTAAAGTATGTCGTGATAATTTGAGTGAACTGACGGGTATTCGTCACCCAACGCATGATGAGTACCACTTCCATATTACGCTAAGTTACAAGGTTATTAATCTTGACGAAAAGCAACAAGCCGAATTGGAGCAAACTTGCCAGCGTATTGAAGAAAGGCTCAATCACTCTTTTGGAGTGCTTACTCATGGCGCGGTGGAGTTCTGTGTCTTTGAGGACATGTTTGAGTTCAAACCAGTAAAACTGTTGTCGTTGAAAAAGTAACTTACTGACATATAATAAAAAACGGAGTCTATCGACTCCGTTTTTTCATCCCACCTTAACTCAATTAAAGACCTTGCCTAGAATTTCGCCAAGTGCTCGATAAGACAAATGCGTTTGCCCAATGACAAAGTTGTCATTCATCGCTTTCTGGCGGTACTCAGCATCAAATAGATATTGTTTGGTTTGCTCAGCAGCCAGTGACAATTGTTCATCAGATATCGTGGCTAAGCCTTGTGAATCCCACGAATGGTTCTCTCCAAGATCGATGATATTGAAGTTGAACTGCGCAATATCGGTTTCATAAACAGGATAGCGATAAACGACTTGTGGTACTTTAGCCACTAACCCTTCTAAGAACTGATTACCCCAACCTTCAAGCCAGCTCGGGTAGGTAACAATATCCGCATGAACATAAGCGTCCCAGAGGGAATAGCATTTTTCGCCATTTATTTCACAACGACTGTGTTCGATATAATCATTGATAAACAGCATCTGCACATTGTTTTGATCTGCTTTTTGCTTCAGCTTATCAAAGTACTCTTGTTCTTCGTTCATACCTGCTAGAACAAGGATAATTCGACTCTCTTTAGTGATGGTTTTGCCGTTGTAAAGTGCTTGTCCAACCCAGTTTGGCAGTTGCTGATTGAGCTTCGCAATAAGGTCAATCGCCAGTTCAATACCTTTGCGTGCAACGATTCGAGTGGCTTGTAGAAAGACGATGTCGTTATCGGTTAGTCCGATTTTCTGTTTCAAGTCTCGGTTATAGTCGTCAAGGCACCAATGACTGTTGTCGAAATCAAACACATTGGGGACGACGGTGGCATGCTTGCCAGTTTTGTTCTTGAGTGACTCAAAAGCAATCTGATTGATTACGCAGTGTTGGTCGGCGTCGCGACGTGGAGGAAAGTATTCGTCTAATATGTCTTGGATTTCTGGGTACACGGGTTTAGCGAATTTCTCGCGTTCCCAGTGGAAATCGTGATGGTGATTGACGACTTTAACATGAGTGTTGCGAATGGCTTTCTCCAATCCAATTGCGGCAGCGAGGCTGTGCCCGACTGCGAAGATATTATTAGGAACGATAATATCTATTTCAAGGTCTCGAATGATAGCCGTTACTGCGTGCTCAATATCATCAGCTTGAGTGTGGATGGCAGTGAGTAGGTCATCTGAGCTAGTGAAAAACTTAGGCTCAATAAAAGCGTCGTGAGTAATTTTAGCGTTCAATTCATCTTCATAACGAAGTGCTTCGACACAAGAAGCATTAACATTTCCAGCACTGCCTGCCAGATAGAAAACCTGGTGACCCTGCTGCTCTAATGCCCACTTCCATTTATCCATTTCTAGCGAAACACCGTCGGTTTCGCCAACACGATAGTGCGTTAGTAGTATTCTCATGCGTTATTGAGTTCCAAGATGACCGTTGAATACAAGTTGAGGCCTTGAGGATCGTTTCCTGGAGCGTTCCTACCTCCGGCCGCAACGCGGTTAAGTAAATCCATTGTTGGTGCTTCAGTGGTGCTTGTTTTTGCGGCGTATACCTTCATCGCTGAGCCACCGTCGATGGAAATCGCGTTAATGACAGATTCACCATCGAAGAAGTCGATATCGGGTTGTGATAAACGCTGAACAAGGTTGGCAACGTCAACAATGTTGGCGCCAATACTCATCTCGTGTCGACCATCAAACAGCAGGTAACCGATGTGGTTTTCAGTTTCGATAAATAGACCAGAAGGTTCTCGGATGAGCGCATCAAAATTGTTGGTTTCTTTTCCTGAACGCGATAGAGGAGAATCGGTGTTGGCGACAGCATCTAGTGCGGCTTCTGCTTGCATTGCGGATACTGTAGGACCAGTTGGAACCAACGATTGTCCGTTAATAACAGAAGGAACTAGACCACCTAAAATCTGTTTATAGTCGCAAAGGTCAATCTCGTTTGCGACAGGGATAACCTTAACCGCTTGTCCGACTTGAGGTGTCTCAGAGAACAGCGATTCAAAATATCCCTCCTCAATGGATATTAGCGTTCCGAAAGAAGGAAGAGGGCATGTGCCATTCCATATCGCGACAACCTCTTCGAATGGCTTAACGCCGTCGCCTTGATTAGCTAGAAACAGGTTCACTCTTCCTTCTAATTCAAGCATTGGAGAGAACTCAACTAGGTCGCCTTGGTGCTTCATCGGAAACTTCACATTAAACAGAGCGACATCGTGCTGTGAAAGTGACTCTAGCGACGGGTTAAAGCAATCAACATCAAAGTTTGTTCCGCCAATAGTGACGTTAAATTGGCGAAAAGTCAGAGATGGAACGATCTGCACATTGCCTGCACGATCTATGGCAACAGCTGCATCATGGGCGCTTGGGAAACCGGCAGTTTCAACCTTGCCATTTTCATCTGAGAAATAGTAGAAACCTAGGTATGACAGCACTTCTGGCAGTTGATGGTCTGGGTTTGGAAAGCGGCGTCTGTGTGACCAAATATGGTCTCCGATATTAAGCTCTTTAGTCATAAAGTAGCCAAGGTTACCAATCAACCCATCCAGATTGTTTTCTGATTCAAGTCGATCTCTCAGGTCCTCTAGCTTATTGCCCTTGAAGTGATAGCCAATGCGCGCTTTATCGATGTCTGCTTGTGGTGCTAACACTATAGAAACGGATGTAGAACACAGTGAACGAGGCTCGCTAATTAGCTCGTAATCCGAGGCGCTAGGAAGTTGCGCAGCGTCAAGCTGCGGCATTGCAAAATGCGCTCTTTTTACCTTTAAAGATGGCTTTTCAAGTTTCAACTGTTGGTATCGTTGTGCCAGTCCTTGTTCAAAGGCGGGCTCAACACAACCATGTAAAGGGTTGCCTTTCGGGCCATGTTTAATTTCGTAGCCAGGCACCACTGATGGGTTGAAGTAACGATTTGGCTCGATATCAATAGGCTCCCAACATTGGGAATTCATGCTTGTGACGTTGTTAGAGACTCGCTCTGGAAAACATTTGGTGTTCATGGTTGTTGTTCTTATTTCGTGCTAGTTGTTTTAGTAAGCGAGGTTGTATAGAGGTAGCATAGCCGCACCTGTGGCTGCAATTTTGTCACCGGAAATGGCCGCCGGAACAATGTTAGGCATGGCTTCATCAGGTTCGAGATACTGTTGAATGGATGCAATGGCAGCAAGGTGTAGTTCTTCGACTAATTGTGGTGGTAACAAACCGCCAATGATGATCTCGTTTGGATCGCAAATAGAGCGAATAGCTTGCAGCGCAGACGTTAGTTGCAACTGAGCATTACTTTTCCATTCGACCACTTTTTCCGGTTTCTTTTCTAACAAAGTCGCAAGCGTATCGGCTCGGTGAGCGCTAGGCTCCGATAGCCCTAGTTTTTCATACAGACAAGACAGAGAAGGACGATTGTCACGCTCAGGAAACAGCTTACCAATGCGACCCGCATTGCCTCGTGCACCGCGATATACTTCGCCTTCAAAGAAGTGACCGCCACCAATACCATAACCAAGATATAGATAGAAAAAGTTCGCACCAGTACTTCGGCGGGAGCGCACAGATTCACCCAATGCTGCGGCTATACCGTCGTTCTCAATCCAGCATGGCAAATTGAATTTAGCTTCTACCGCGGCTTTGATGTCGATTTGCTCCCAGGCTTTTAAGTGAGGAGGCATGGTGAGGGTGTTAGACTCTTTGTTGAAGTTGCAACTGGTCGTAACGCCAACTCCAATTAGCTTAGAAAACTCGCTACCAAAGGCAACAGAAGTGACATCGATAAGACTAGATAGTTCTTCAAGTGCGCTTTGAGGGTCTGAATAGATGCCTTGAATGGCTTTAGAGAAAATAGCTTCTCCTTCAAGGTCTACCAATTCAATGCTGATTTTTTCCAGCTCTATGTTTACCCCTAAGCTATAGGCTGCTTGAGGGTTAATACCTAGCTCAATACCAGGTTGACCTCTGCCCCCCTGTTGCTTACCAGTGACGACAATAAGACCTTCATCAAGCATCTTCTTGGTGATCTTTGTAATGGCCGCAGGCGTTAAACCACTGGTCTCAGCAAGGGCTGCTCGTGTGGTTGGTGCTTGTTGACGGATCAATGCAAGAATTGAACGCTGTGTGTCTGTTCCGAAATCTATCAATGGTGTTTCCTTAACTGAAAATCTCTTTCTATTTGATTTGAAAGCTAAATAGGCCCGGCCAAAGACCGGGCAAAAATGTTACATAAGTACGTTTTGAACAAATGCTTTCTTGGCTTCCGTTGCGTACTCTGATGTAAAGAACTCAGAGCTGTACTTACGCTGTGCGTTGTCGATAAGTGCGTTGGAGTCATCAGCATCTGGGTGCTGCGGTGCTGCACCAAACGTTGCGTTTAAGCCCGTTTGTGCTTGTGCCGACGTAATCCAGTGGATGAATACCGCAGCCGCTGCTTTGTTCTTAGCATTTTTCGGCATTAGGATGATGTTACCGCCACCTGGCATACCAAACTCTGGAATATAGAACTTGATACGTTTAGTGATCGCCCCTTTTTTCTGTAGACCTGCTAGATGATCTTCCCAAGCTGGTGCCATAGAGATTTCGCCATCATTGATGCGCGTTAAGCTGTCCGCATTTGAAGCGGTAATAACGATGTTGTCTTGATTACCTTCAAACCACTCCCACGTTTTTGACCAAGTAGGAATTACAGACTTGTCCATTTCATTTTGGAAGTAGACATCGTTGTTGCCTGATGCGTAGTAAATTGCACGTTGAATGAAGGCATTACCTGCACCGCCTTTGTTTGGATCGTTCACACCAAACTGTTGTTTGTGTTCTTTGATCCAAGTTGTCAGGTCATCAAAAGACTGAGGCAGGTTGTTTTCATCGACTCGAGTTGGGTCATAAGCAAAACCTGTTTGGTTGCCCCAGAACGCATAGGCATAACCTTGAGTGTCGACGCCAACAAGATTAGTTCTTAACTTTTCGCTACCCGGAATAATATCGGTCAGTGGACCATAAACGACGTTGCTTTGCAGTAGCATCGGCAGTTTCACAGTATCGAGTGCCATCACATCGATGCTGCCTTGGTCGCGGCGTGCTTCAGCAAGTAGCTTATTGCGGTTACCTGATTCATTACCTTCTGGCACGCGAACTTTAATGCCGTACTCTTTCTCAAATTCTTTAAAGAATTTTCTGAATTCAGGCTGTAGATACCAGATGTAAGCGTTCACCATTTTTTCTTGTTTCGCTTGCTCGACAATTTCATCCCATGTCATGTCGTTTAGGTCATAAGCCAATGCATTGGTAGAAAGACCTGCAAGTGCAGTCATGGCTGCGGTTAGAACTAATTTTTTCATAAATCCATTCTCTTAATATCTTTATAGTTGTAGGTACAGTTAGGCTTTACCGGTAGAGTCCGCCAGATAGTTGCCTTTAAGCAAACGCTCGATAATGAGCATCAAAATTACGTTTGGAATCACAAGGATGAGTGATACCACCGCCGCGTTTGGACGGATGAAAGAGTAACCTAAGTAGGAATACAGGATGGTCGGTACGGTGACATAATCCGGTGATCCAAGAACAAAGGCGATGTTGAATTCTTCAATACTGATCACCAGACAGAAGATCAACGATGCCAATAAGCCAGGTTTTAGCATTGGCAGATACGCGTGTTTAAATGTTGTCCAAGGGCTGCCACCTAAGTCACGGCTTGCCTCAATAAGATCTTGAGGAACGCTTTTGAAACTGGCTGACAAAATACGGATAGCATAAGGCAAAGCCAGTACCGTATGGCCAATCACAATGCCAAGGTAGGCGTTAGACAAATTAAGGTTGATCAGCATCGAGCTAAAGAAGACACCGATGATCATACCCGGCATAACAAGCGGTAGAAGTGTGACAACTTCGGCCACTTTCTTGCCCGGAAAATCCTTGCGGCCTAGTGCGTAAGCCGTTGGAAGTGCGAGCAATACTGTCAAAAGAGCGACTGCTGGAGCAATCGAGTAACTGTTAGTTAGTGCTTCCACTAGACCTGAGTTTTCCCACATGTCTGTCCAACGTCCGAATGACATCACCGGTGGAAGAACATCTGGATAGCTCCATGGGTGTTCCGGGTCTACGAGTGACCAGATGAGCGCCATAATAAATGGCACACCTAACCAGAAGAAGTTGACCGCAAGAAACAGTCCAATAGCGATTTTGTTGATCAGTTTGCCATTTGCCGTTCTGATTTTCGGCAGCTTACGGCGTGGTGCTTTTGCTGTTGAAGCGAGTGCAGTCATTATTTCAGCTTCCCTTTCTTAGTGGCTAGTGGGGCAGTCAGTAGAGAGATAGCCAGTGAGGCGATCACAGCGGTCACCATGATGATGACGGCCACAACAGCACCTTTGTTCCATTCCATAAACTCTGTAGAGGTAATGTGCATTAGCATAGATAGCGAGTAGGTATTCTTAGGACCCGCAATCGAGTAGAACGAGTAGTCACCTAGAGCACCGATGAAAATTAGAATCAAAGAGACTTGCAGGGCTGGTATAGATAGTGGGAACACGATGCCAGTGAAGCGACGCCATGCGTTTGCGCCAAGATCTGAGGCGGCATCGAGAACATCATTTCGAATCGAGTTCACCGCACCCGCAAGTAGAATCATTGCAAACGGCAGCTGTTTCCAGATTTGAAGAATAATAACTCCCCAACCGAAGTTGTCGTTTTGCATACGAATCGGTTTTTCAGTAATGCCAAGCCACATCAAGCCTTGGTTAACCACACCATGGTACGAAATCACGTTAACCAACAAGAAAGCGGCAACCAAGCCTGGAATGAACATAGGAGCGCGCAATAGACCTGTAATCGTGGTTGAACCGGTAAAGGGCTTACGTAGCCAGAGCACAAGCGGGTAGGCCAGAGACACCGCGCCAAGAGCGCCAATGACTGATACTTTAATAGAGTAAATCAGTGACTTGTGAAGTGTTGGGTCAGCAAGTGCATCACGCCAAAATTCAGTGGAGAAGCCACTCTCTCCCATCATGTTATGAAAACCAAAGCTCTGGGCAACCACCATGTAAAACGTTGAACCCATCAAAAGTAAGATGGTGCCTACGCCAGGCAATAGCATGAGCCAGGTTTTCCAGTGGGTGCGTAGACTAGTCATGCGGCACCTCTTCAAGGAACCTAATGCCAGTCTTAGGCAAACTGAATGTTAACTGGTTATCTTGGAACTTAGGCTGTTTTGGTAATTGAATACGCATTTCTAGTGGAACTTCATTAAGTGATTCCACTAGAAGGTCGGTGACATTACCCATGAAAGCCATTTGATTGACGCGCACTTGGAAGCGGTTGATATCGCTATCTTCAGCTAAGCGAGCGTCTTCTGGTCGCCAACAAACAAAAATATTGTCTGACTTTGGTGGTTCATCAGATTCAACGATGAAATCACCAATTTCTGTTGTGACCGAGTAAGTGTTGGCTTGCTCTGTCTTGTTTACTTGTGCAGGTAGAATGTTAGCGGCACCAATAAAGTCAGCAACAAAGCGGTTTGCTGGACGATAGTAGATGTCTTCCGGGGTACCAATTTGTTCGATACGGCCACGATTAAGCACAACGATCTTGTCTGACATGGCTAGTGCTTCTGCCTGATCGTGTGTCACGTAGATAGCAGTAAGATTGTAGCGTTTTTGAAGTTCGCGGATCTCAAAACGAACCGACTCTCTTAATTTCGCATCTAGGTTAGATAATGGCTCGTCGAATAAGATTACAGCAGGTCGAGTCACCATCGCGCGAGCAAGTGCGACGCGTTGTTGTTGTCCACCTGACAATTCGCTTGGCATTTTATGAGAATGTTCACCCAGATCGACCTGTGCGACGGCTTCTTGAACGCGCTCAATCTGTTCTGCTTTTGCTACGCCTTTTTGGTTCAAACCGAAGGCAATGTTGTGCTCAACGCTCAAGTGAGGGAAAAGCGCGTAAGATTGAAAACACATAGAGGTATTGCGCTTTTCTGGAGAAACATTAGTGATGTTTTCATCGCCAATTAGAATCTCACCAGAATCGGGAGTGTGGAAACCACCGATCATTTTTAACAACGTTGTTTTGCCGCAGCCAGAAGGCCCAAGAAGAGTAACCATCTCTCCCTCTTCCGCCACAAAGCTAATGTCTTTAGATGCGACAAAATCATCAAAATTTTTACAGATATTTTTTAGTTCTAATCGGGACATTGAGTTGCATTCCGTTTCAGTAGAAGTTTGCACAGATTTGGAGTCTAGCGCTTCATTATTGCAATTATATTAACTAAGTTAATTTAATTGATCTGTGAAAGTGGTCACGCGATAAGCGTTATTGACGGATTTACTGATGAAAAAGGTTGAATAGTGTGATCTAACGCATATAAATAGTCGGCTTATATTAATCTAGTTAATTTAATTGAGATTTTTTTGAGGAAGAGAAAAGAGAGAGGGAGTGGTCACTCCCTCTCTGAAGGCTAGCTAAGCAGATCGAGAATCTGCTGAGTTTTTGAGGACATTAATTCGGTATTGTGTCGTGACTCTACGTTCAGTCGCACCACTGGTTCAGTATTAGAGGTACGTAAGTTGAATCGCCAGTCATTAAACTCCATGCTGAGACCATCGGTATAATCGACAACAAGGGCATCGTGTTCAAAAGTTTGTTGAACGCGCTTGATGGCAGCTTTTGGATCTTGCAGTTTGGCGTTGATTTCGCCCGAAGATGGGAACGCGACAATACGATCGGCAACCAACTTAGAGAGCGGCTGCTGCTTCACACAAAGAAGCTCACTGACAAGCAGCCAAGGAATCATTCCACTGTCACAGTAGGCAAAGTCTTTGAAGTAATGGTGCGCACTCATTTCGCCGCCATACACTGCATCTTCCAAACGCATACGCTCTTTGATGAAAGCATGTCCCGTTTTAGACATTATCGGAGTACCGCGATTCTCTGTGACGATGTCGATGGTATTCCAAGTTAAACGAGGATCGTGGATGATACGAGCATTTGGATTCTTCTGCAAGAACGCTTCTGCTAATAGACCCACAATGTAGTAGCCCTCAATGAACTCACCTTGCTCGTCAAACAAGAAGCAACGGTCAAAGTCACCATCCCATGCAATACCCATATCAGCACCGTGTTTTACAACTGCTTCAGAAGTGGCGGCACGGTTTTCCGGTAGTAGTGGATTAGGAATACCATTTGGGAAACTAGAGTCAGGTTGGTGATGAACTTTGATAAATTCGATGGCAATGCCCAACTTGGCGAATTTTGCTTCCAGATCGTCAATAACATGACCTGCAGCACCATTGCCTGAATTTACTACCAGCTTAAGTGGCTTGATGTTGTTCGGCGTAATGTAGCTAAGCAAATGCTCGGTGTATTCATCAAGGTTAGACAGTTTTTTGTATTGTCCAACTTGAGCAATTGACTCAAAGTCATTTTGTTCAGCGAGCTGTTTAATGTCGTTCAAACCAGTATCACCACTGATTGGCTTACCGTTATCTCGAACCAGTTTCATCCCATTGTAGTTAATAGGATTGTGGCTTGCGGTGACTTCGATTCCGCCATCTACGTCCAGTGACTGGGTCGCAAAGTAAATCTCTTCTGTACCTGTCATACCGATATCAACAACATCGGAACCTGCATCCATAATGCCACGCGCCAAGGCAAGTTTAAGACTTTCTGATGTCTCACGAACATCGCCACCCACAACTACGGTTTTAGGTTTTAGAAATTGCGAATATGCTCTGCCAATGCGGTAGGCAATATCCTCGTTGAGTTCGTCTCCCAACTTGCCGCGAATGTCATAAGCTTTAAAACAGCTAAGTGCTTTCATGACTAGACCTTATCCTTGAAAAATGTCCGAAAGCATCGCTTTTAATGCGCCATAAGACAAGTGCTTTTCGCCAATGTCATAGTTTTGTTGCATACCGGATGATCTCAATTCAGCATCAAACAGATACTCAAGTGTTGAATTGACGGCGCCGTTTAACGTTTCTGGAGCGATGACAGCGAGTCCAGATTCATCCACTTGATGGTCATTGCCAAGGTCGATAATGTTAAATTGGTAATCGGCGATATCTAAGTCAAATACAGGATAGCGATACACTACCATAGGGACTTTAGCGACAAGTCCTTCTAGAAATTGATTTCCCCAACCTTCTAGCAAACTAGGGTAGGTGATGATGTCTGCGTGTGAGTAGACGTCCCACAAAGAATAGACTTTTTGCCCTTCTTTCTCACCGCGAGAATGACCTACCCAATCATTGATAAACAGTAATTCCACGTTGCAGGCCTTGGCTTTATTCTTCAATAAGTCAAGATAACTGTCTTCTTCACACATTCCTGCAAACATAAGGATTAAGCGACTGTCTACACTAAATATTTCTCCGTTATAGAGCGTTTTTCCAACGAGCTCTTCACGCTGTCTGCTCATTGCATCAATCAAGTCGATTGCCAGTTCGATGCCTTTTCTTGCAACAATACGTGTTGCTTGCAGAAACAGGATATCATTTGCGCCGACACCGAATCGTGCTCGCAGATCTTGATTGTATTCATCAACTTTCCAATCACTGCCCTGAAAATCGAACACATTAGGCACCACCGTAGATTCGATGTCGCGGCGTTTTTGAAGTTCTGTTTGCGCGATACGGTTGATCACACAGTGCTCAACCAGTGGGTGTTTAGGAGGAAAGAGGGTGTTGAGCAGTTGCTGAATGCCTGGAGACGTTGGGTTTGAGTATTTAACACGTTCCCAATGAAAATCATGATGATGGCAAATAACACGAGTCTGCGTGGCTTCGACCGCTTTCATAATACCGAGTGCGGCTGGTAGGTGATAGCCAAGTGACAGCATGTTATTTGGGACAATAATGTCAATATCTCGTTGGTCGATAACCTTGATGATACCTGCGGCAATGTCATTGGCTCGATGTTCAATGGCGTCTAACAAAACCGATTCTGATGCGTAATCATCGCGGCTCACATAAGCGTTGTGAATGATTTTGTCGTTGAATGGCTCTAAATAATGTAACTCTGGCACGAGATCAGCGTCTGTACTGCCTGAACTCCCTGCTAGATAGAAAACCTTATGGCCCAAGCTCTCCAGAGCCCATTTCCATTTGTCCATCTCAAGAGATACGCCATCAGTTTCGCCTACACGAAAGTGTGTAAGGAGGATATTCATGTTTCACTTTCCCTATAATTTCTGAATGTGGTTGGACGTAATTTAGAGGATTATATAAACGGATATAATGATAGTTTTACAAATTAGTGATCGAATTCACGATAACCCAAAACCGGTTTTGGTTATCTGAAAAAATGAGACTTGGCTCAATTAATAATCAACAAAGCCTGTTTAGACTAGGTACAAGTCGCATTTATCAAGTGGTTAAATTAAAAGCCACTATTTTTTGGAAAAGTATCAAAACCGGTTTTGGTTGTTTGATTTGTAATAATGGATATCAACATGGCTCAGGAACAGACGGCTAACTCTCAAGTTAAAAAAGACCTGCAACAAATCTTGGCAGGTGTGTATTCGCCAGCTCAACTTAATGAACTCATCCCCAACCTTCTCAATGTTATTGCGAATCAGCCTGAGTATGTGGGCAAAAAGCAATGGGTAGATCAAAACGACATCATGCTGATTACGTATGGTGATTCAATCAAAAAACAAGGAGAAGCACCTCTTCATACCCTAAGAGAGTTTTTAAACGATAATGCTGCGGATGTGCTCTCTGCGGTGCATATTCTCCCGTGTTATCCCTATACCTCAGACGACGGATTTTCTGTCGTTGATTATTGGAAAATCAACCCAGAATTGGGTGATTGGCAAGATGTTCAATCATTGTCGAACAACTATGACCTAATGTTTGATGGGGTGATCAACCATATTTCAAAATCCAGTGATTGGTTTCAAGGGTATTTAAAAGGGGAAACGCAGTATCGAGAGTTTTTCACCGAAGCTAATCCAAACCGAGACTACAGTTCAGTTACACGCCCTAGAGCATTACCATTACTGACGACTTTTGAAACCGCAAACGGTACAAAACATATCTGGACTACGTTCAGCGAAGATCAAATTGACCTTAATTTCCGTTGTCCTGAAGTGTTTCAGAAAATTGCCGAGCTACTGCTGTTTTATGCTCAGCAAGGAGCCTCTTTTATTCGCCTTGATGCGATTGGATTTATGTGGAAAGAGTTGGATACCCCTTGTATTCATCAGCCCCAAACTCATGCCATTGTTCAGGCGCTGCGAGCATTAATGAGTGCCGTGGCTCCTCACGTTAAATTGATCACTGAAACCAATGTACCGCATAACGACAATATTAGTTATTTCGGCAATGGTGAGAATGAAGCTCATTTGGTGTACCAGTTCCCGCTACCGCCATTAACACTGCATACATTGCAAACTGGTAACAGTGAAAAGATTGTTGAATGGATGTCGAGCTTAGAGCCGTGTTCGGAACAGACCACATTCTTCAACTTTTTAGCCTCTCATGATGGCATTGGTGTGCGTCCTGTAGAAGGTATCTTAAACAAAGAGCAAGTCGACCATTTACTATCGGTAGTGCAGACCAATGGTGGCCGCGTTTCATACAAAGATAACGGTGACGGTACACAAAGCCCTTATGAGCTGAATATCAACTATTTCGATGCCATCCGTGATGCGAATTCGGATGACCAAACTAACCTAGATCGCTTTATGGCGGCCCAGTCCATTCTCATTTCGATGGCGGGGGTTCCTGGAATATATGTACACAGTCTATTGGGGTCGGGAAACGATATAGAAGGATTGGAACGCCTAGGGTATAACCGCGCGATTAACCGTGAAAAGCTCGAACGTACTGAAGTGGAAACTGAGTTGGCTAATCCAGAATCTCGTCGTGCCCAAGTGCTATCTCGCTTTAAACATATTCTGGGTATTCGTAAGCAACAGAGAGCATTTGCTCCTAGCGCAAGTCAGCGTGTAGTGGCAACCAGTGAGCAATTGGTCACTTTTGTGCGTGATGAGCAAGTATTGGTGGCTATTAATATTTCAAATCAAGCGGTTGAGCTAGATACCAATGCAGTGCTTAAAGGAGTCTCTCACGATTTGATTTCTGGTAACGACTTAAGTGGTGTTGTTACTGTACAACCATATCAAGTGATGTGGTTAGCTAAGTAGAAAATAGAGCCAGCCTAGCTGGCGACTCATAAATTACATGAATCCTAAATCGTAAAGGATATAACGATGAAACTAAAAACTCTGACCCTTGGACTTGCTGTAGCTGGTTTAGGCTTATCCAGCCTTGCACAAGCGACTACAGTTGAGTATTGGACAACACAAACCCAATCAGACCGCCTTCAGACGATAGAAGTGATGGCTGATGTGTTCGAAGCATTGAACCCAGGTATCGATGTAAAAGTAGTGGCAGTAGATGAAAATGACATGCCAAAGCAGATTGCTGCAGCAGCCGCATCGAATACGCTCCCAGATATGATTGAAGTAGGCTCTAACCTGTCATTAGCGTTTGCTGAGCAAGGCATTGTTGATTTAGACGCCACGACCGCAACCATAGAAGCAGTAGGTAAAGACCGTTTTTATAAAGGTTCATTGAAGTTGGTAGAAGACCCAGACAACAATAAATTTGTTGCTCTACCATATCGTGGTTGGGTTCAAGGTATTTGGTATCGTGCTGACTGGTTTGAGGAAGCGGGTTTAGAGCCACCGACAACATGGGAAAACATTCAAAAAGCGGCGAAGTACTTTAATAAGCCTCAGGAAAACCAATACGGCATCTTAATTGGCACTAAAGCGGATAGCTATGCTGAGCAAGTTTATACGCAGTTTGCCCTATCAAACGATGCAGGTCAGTTTGATAAAGACGGCAACCTAATATTCAACTCTGAAGCGCAAAAAGAAGTTTTAGACTTTTATAAAGATCTTTCAAAGTACACACCTCCGGGTCCACAAACATGGCGCGCACGTGACTACTATTTGCAAGGCAAGCTAGCGATGTTCTTCTACTCCACGTATATCATGGATGACATTGCACTCGCCGAAGCTGCGGCAAGTTCATTGAGTAACGAGAACTTCAAAGATCTTAAAGGCGCGACATTTGATCCTAATCTAGCGAAGAACACGCGTTTAGCTCCAGCAATCACTCATACTTCAGCTTCTACATTTGGTACCTTGGTTGGTTTCTCTATCATGAAGAACGACAACAAGGATGAAGTGGAAGCGACTAAAGCGTTCATTGAATACATGAACGAGAAAGATCAGGTTGTTGCATACTCTCATATGGCACCTGGTGGCCACCTTCCTATGCTTCGAGACATCGCTGAAACTGATGAATTCCTTAATGATCCAAAAGGCATTTTTGCTAACTATGGTAAAGAGTCCATTAAGGAGATCATTGCCGGTTTTGAGAACATCAAGAACTTCTCCATTGTGGACGGTAAGGCGTTCCCTGAATCTGGTGAAATCTTCTCGAAACAAATCATTCCACGCATGATCTATAGCTCTGTGATTGAAGGACAAGACACGCAAAAATCGTTGGATTGGGCTGAAAACGAGATGCAGCAGCTTATCAAAAACTAACTCTGCATAGCGAAAGACGTCGCTGGCTAACCAGCGGCGCACCTTCACTAAGAACCTTTACGGGGCAGCATGGTGCGCTGCCTCAGATTAACAAGGAATTACCATGACACCATTAGAGAGAGCAGAAGCGCGGTTCGGGTGGAAGCTTGTCGCTCCGACCATTGGCATTATTGGGCTTTTGATACTCTATCCAATCGTTTTTAATGTTTACCTAAGCTTCTTTGATGTAAAGCTGAACGGTGACAAAACTTTTGTCGGGATTGCCAACTACGCTCGCTTACTGGCAAATCCAGACTATTACTCATCAATTGCAACAACCGGTATTTACCTATTTGGCACTGTTGCTGGCACTACGTTGTTAGGACTCGCAGTCGCATTATTGATGCGTAATCCGTTCCGAGGTCGTGGCCTAGTGAGTGCCGCTATCCTTATGCCATATTTTGCGCCGGTTATTTCCGTTGTGTTTGGTTGGCAATTTCTTTTTGACCCTGTCAACGGTGTCTTTAACTGGTTAATGGTTGATGTACTGCATATCTGGAATCAACGAACCAACCTCATTGGTGAGCCGGGTTCGGCTGTTTGGGTCGTTATTATCTTTGATGTTTGGAAGCATTTCCCAATTGCATATCTATTGATCCTATCCAAGTTGACGTCGATTCCTAAAGATCAATACGAAGCGGCGGCGATTGACGGTTATGGACCAATTGGACGTTTCTTCCATGTGACGCTGCCAGAGATTTATTTCGTATTGGCAACGGTAGTGATTCTACGTTTGATTTGGAACCTGAACCGCTTTGAAGACGTGTTCCTTTTAGCGCCCAATGTTCAAACTCTTCCAGTATTTACGTACTACCAAGCCTTCACCGGGGTCATTGATCAAGGGCTTGCTGCTGCAACCTCCGTGATTCAGTTCAGCGTCTTGTGTGTGCTGATTTGGTTCTATGTTAAGAAAATTCTTAAGTGGTAATTCATTATGTTAGGAAAACCAACAATTAAAGGACGTATTGGATTTGCGTTAGCAATTTTCTTACTGGTGAGCTTCTGCTTACTTCCATTTGCGCAAATTCTGTCGACTTCACTAAAACATCAGTTTGACTGGGGCAACCCGTCATTGATTCCGCAGGTCGTTAATCTCGACGCCTATAAGGAATTATTAGGTTTAACTGAGCAAAAACAGGTAGAGATACCGGCAGCAATACAAAAGATTCTTGAGAACCCTAAGCTGCCTCAAGATAAGAAAGACGCCATTATGGCGAAATACGCCAGTAACTCTGATGTGTTTCCCTTTGGCCGGTTTATGCTGAATAGTTTCGCCATATCTGCGGGAGCGGCTACGGTGTCACTCATATTCGCAGTCATGGGGGCTTATTCCATTTCGCGCCTGCGATTTACTGGGCAGGTAATTGTTCAGCGCTCGGTGCTCTTCGTTTATATGGTGGGCGGCGTACTGTTGATGGTACCGCTGTATCAAATGGCGGTAAACGTCGGGTTAGCGACCAGTATGTGGGGTAGTCTGTTCTGTCTCTTCGCCATCTATATTGTGCAAACATTGCCAGTCGCGCTGTATATGCTGGGTAACTACTTCCGCACGATTCCTTTTGCGTTAGAAGAGGCGGCGATGATGGATGGTTACTCACGCAAAGAAGCAATATGGAAGGTGGTATTGCCGCTATCGGTACCTATGCTCGCAACCGTATTTATGTACTGCTTTATTATCGGCTGGAATGAATACCTGTTTGCGTCTGTATTCTTAAAACAATTCAAAGAGTTCTACACATTGCCACTCGCGCTACAAGAGCTATTTGTATCGAAAAATGCGATTTGGGATCGAATCATGGCAGCGTCCATGTTAACTCTGGCTCCAGTCGTAGTGTGTTTCTTGTTTGCTATGCGTCATATGGATGGTGGCAAAACTGATGGTGGTGTGAAAGGTTAATAATTATGGCTTCTATTTCATTAAAAAATATTGTTAAAAACTACGGTGACACCAAGGTTGTAAAAAACATCAGTCTTGATATCGAAGATGGCGAATTTGTGGTGCTAGTTGGCCCATCGGGTTGTGGTAAATCGACGACGTTACGCATGATTGCAGGCCTTGAACAGGCGACATCAGGTGAGATCTCCATTGGTGACCGAGTGGTTAACGATGTCGAACCACAACATCGTAATATCGCAATGGTGTTCCAAAACTACGCACTGTATCCGCACAAAACCGTTGAAGAGAACATCGTGTTTGCTCTACGCCGCTTAAAGATGGAAGAGTCGGAGATCCAGCGCCGGTTGGAAGATGTTGCCAAAATGCTCAAGCTGGAAGATTATCTCAAGAGAAAGCCTGCTGATCTTTCTGGTGGCCAGCGCCAACGTGTTGCTATGGGTCGTGCAATTGTACGTGATGCTGACTGTTTCTTGTTTGATGAACCTTTGTCAAATCTGGACGCCAAACTGCGTAACCACATGCGCACCGAGATTGCGCAAATCCATAACCGATTTGGCCGCACCAGTGTTTATGTTACTCACGACCAAGTCGAGGCAATGACGCTAGCGGATAAAGTGGTGGTATTGCGCGATGGTATTATTGAGCAAGTTGGCTCTCCGATGGAGATCTTCCTCAATCCAGTCAATATTTTCGTTGCGACCTTTATTGGCTCTCCGTCAATGAACATCATGGACGGTACGCTCTACAACGAGTATCTGGAACTAGGGGGATATCAACTGCCTAGAAACCTGCTGACCGGAGTTCATTTTGATGAGTCTGTACCGGCGGAAGGACTTGCCGTAAAAGTGGGCATTCGTCCAGACTTTTTTAATGACAAGGAGTTCTTTGGAGAGAGTGAAACAACCTTTAACTTCGATAACATCAACATCGACCTAGTTGAACCGATGGGATTTGATAAAGAAGTGTTGTTTAAGTTGGGAGAAGAGAACGTGAAAGCACGCTTGGACCTTCGTTCAGAAGTAACACGCGGCCAAAAAATGGACTTGCTCGTCGACTTATCTCGTGTCCTTCTGTTTGATGTGAAAACAGAGCAACGCCTTTAATTGCTAATCCCCTTCATAGGTTTGTGAAGGGGATTTTTTATGGATGCCAATATGTCTCTATTGCCGAAAATTTGTGAATATCTCAACGTAAACAATCAGTTTTCCCTATTAAAAGGCTCTGATCTTTCAAGTCAGCTTTGTCACGCGTGGTTTATTAGCCAGCAGTCTGAGCATGTTGAATATCAGGTCGCCTGTGAACTTCTTACCATAAATAAACACCATCCTGTCTTGGAGTTTTTAGATGCGTTTGTACCGGACGCTGAAGCCGAGCTTTCACATAACTATGATGAGTTACCCGAAGGCGATAATCCTCTGTGGCAACTATTCAGCCCCGAAGCTATAGTGGCTAAATCGACACCCGAAAAGGTAAGAGAGGATATTCACCGCAATCGAACTCTGCATAATATGACCAAGTCGTCACAGGCGATTACAGATGTCGCTGAACAGGTCTTGTTCACGAGCAATGTGTTATTGGGTGTGCCACTCCGAGGGGATGATGTTAGCCACTTAACTTTGGGGGAGTGCTTCCATCAAACCTTACAGCAGGCTCAAAACCAGCAGCAACAGTATTGGTACGATCATCCAATTCCTGTTGGTATCTCTGCCGAAGAGAATGAGATCCTTTACGGTTTAAAGCACCTTGATAAAGCGTTGTCTGGGGAAGTAGACCGAGGCAACCTTGCACCAGACGCTAAGGCAACTATCGTGCTGTCATGCTCGGTGACACACCCTGCGCTGGCCGACATTGCGAAGCAGTATGTCGAGTTTGAGATCAACACGCACCTTAACCTCAAACACCTCAATGTAGCCGTTTTTGGTGAAAGTGAATGTCTTGAGGTGCTGCGTCATGCATTTCCAGAGGCGAGTGATGATCTTAAAGGTGTATTTGGAGTAAACGGGGCATATGGAAGACACTATAGCTTCCTTAAAGCTGTTGCGCCTTTGTGGCAAAAAGCAGTGAACCCAGAGCTCAAAGCCACATTCAAAATTGACCTTGACCAAGTGTTCGACCAAACCATGCTCATCAACGAAACGGGCAAATCTGCGTTTGAACACTTTTTGGATTCTAATTGGGGTGCTAGCGCTGTTGATAACAATGGTCACAAAGTCAAACTGGGCATGATTGCTGGTGGACTGGTCAATGAAAGCGATGCTCACGTGGGTCTGTTTACCCCTGATGTGACGCTGCCGACGGGCAGTGATTATGCCATGTTTGAGCAGCTGTTCTGTGCTCGTTGGGGGCAGGCTCTATCCACTCAAGAAGAAGTCATCAGCCAGAGATATGACATCCAGCGTGTGCACGTCACAGGTGGAACCAATGGAATCTTGATTGACGCGCTGTATGAGTTCCAACCTTATACGCCAACGTTTATCCATCGAGCTGAAGATCAGGCATTTATATTGTCAGCCTTAGCTAACCCAATCGATGATCATTACCTTGCGTACAGTCATCAACCTGGGTTGATTATGCGTCACGATAAAGAAGCGTTTGCGGGGCGAGTCATGGAAGTATCGGAGGCTGGAAAGGTGCTCGGTGATATTGAACGAGTGCTGCTGTTTAGTGGCTACGCTAAACAGCATCCATTAGGAATTGAAGCGCTAAAGGAAAAACTGTATCCCTTTACCGGTACGTTTGTCTCGAAAACACCAATCGCACTTGCACTGTTGAGGTTTATGTTAGAAGGTTGCTATCGAAACAAAGATTACTTAGATGATGGTGCACACCGCTTGGTTAACTGCTTGAATTATTGTAAAAATGATTTAGAGAATGAGGTCATCTCCAATCAAAAAGGTTGGCAAGAATACTATTCACAATTGAAGGACGGAGTGTTGACGCCACAAGCGGTTACCTCTATCGGTCGTTGTCAGCTATTGGTCAGTGAGTGCTAAGGATATTATGTCGATAAAAAAACTAGCAGAACATTTAGGGCTCTCTAAATCTACCGTTTCGCGGGCGTTAAATGGATACAACGATGTAAACACAGAGACTCGACAAAAGGTTTTGGCTGCGGCAAAAGAGATAGGCTATAAACCTAACCCAACAGCGAAGCGTCTCGCATCTGGTAAATCAAGAAACGTTGGTATCATTCTACCGGCTAACTCGCGGATGTTCGTTTCACCCGCCTTCTCAAAAGTATTGGCGGGAGCTTCAGCATTTCTTGCTCGTCATGATTACCAACTGATCGTAACAACGATTGCTGATTGCCAAGATGAGAATAAGGTCTACTCAGATTTCATTGAAAGTGGCCTGATCGATGGGCTTTTTATTGTTCGTACACGCAGCAATGATGAACGTATTGCCATGCTAAAACAGAAGCAGTTTCCTTATATCTGTCATGGTTACGATATCGGCTTTGAGGAAGATTGCTTTGTCGACGTTGACAATGAACATGCCTTTTATCAAATGACAAAACGTCAGCTAGAGCATGGACATACGCGTATTGCTTTCCTAGACGCGCCTATTGAATTGACGCTCTCTCAAGCTCGTAAGCGAGGGTATGTTAAGGCTATGGAAGAGGCCGGTCTATGTGCAGATGACCGTTTATTGCTCAACGGTGAACTGAACGAAGAAGACGCGATCAAGATGGCAAAAGAGGTATTGTCATTAGCTCATCGCCCAACGGCGATCTTGTGTGCTGATGACACCATGGCGTTAGGTACTATAGCTGCTTGTGAGGAGCTTGGTTATCAGCCTGGTGTCGATATTGCGATTGCCGGCTATGGTGACTATGAGCACAGTCGTTACAGTAAACCTTCCATCACAACCTTGCATTACGATACGCATAGTGTGGGCGAAGAAATGGCCAAACTGATGCTTAATCGTTTGGAGAACAAGGGTTTTGAGATTCAAAACTGGTTCGAAGCGGAAATTGTGTCTCGTCAATCTGACAAAATCACAAACAAGTCATTAACCTAATCCAAACTGGGCAGCCTACAGCTTAAACAATGGTAGGCTGCCTCATTAATGCTACGATTGTTTGCATGTTTTACCATCGGTTGAGAATTCACCTCTACCTATTCCTCGCTAGTCTTTACCATCCGCTCTAACCTGATGCTTGTTATGACCGACAATCATGGATCGCAAGCAATGAACTTAATCGTCAACGTGCACAAAGGTGTTCGCAAACTCGGCTTTGAGTGGGCTACTCGTCAAGCATGGAAGTGTGGAATGAAAGCCAACTTGGTGAATCGAGTGATTGGTGTTGCTCGTGGGCAAGTGGTGTGCGTGATAGATGGCGCACGAGCCGAACTCTCTACCGAGTTGAATAACCCTCACCACCATGAAGAGAAGCAAGGGCGATATGTGTTTGTTGGTGGAGTAGTGTGGGAGCCAAACGACCTGCTAGCTCCAGCTTTCCCGGAATTTATGTTTATGCATGTTCGCAACTTAGGCAGTAAGCATAAATACATGACCGACGACGAGCTATTCTTCAATTTGGCTTAACCAATGATCGCTTTGTTTATTAAGTGCTTGATTGGATCTCTAGCGGTTTTGCTTATTGCGATTCTTTCGAAAAGTAAAAGTTTCTATATCGCTGGGTTAGTGCCACTATTTCCTAGCTTTGCGCTTATCGCTCATTACATCGTGGGTACTGAGCGCAATATGGAAGCGCTTCGTATGACGGCACTGTTTGGAATCTATTCATTACTCCCGTATGCCGCCTATCTATTGGCTGTGTACTATTTCAGCTACTTCTTAACTCTAAGTGGGACCTTAGTTTCCGCTGTTATGGTATGGGTTCTTTTCGCAACCATTTTATTGGGAGTGTGGAACAGAACCATGGTGATTGCGACTTAATTCAGGTGGTCTTTAGTCATAGGGGTAGTGTACGCTTTAGACAGCTTTTTTCCTCAGATTGGTAGATGGTTGAATAATTCGTAGGAGGAGTGTTGAAGATATGCACCCATGGAATCAAACAGTAAAAGCAGTATTAGAACCATTGGCAAACGCTGAAAACGCCAGCTTTATGAAAGCCTACATGCGTGACCAGTATACCTTCTACGGTATTCAGTCTACGCCGCGAAGAGCAGCTTTAAAGACGTTATTTACCAAGAGCCAACTTCCTTCTTTGGATGAGCTTTCAGGTGTGATTGATGAGCTATGGTTGCAGCCCGAGCGAGAGTTCCAAATGGTCGCAGTTGACTTGCTTATCAAACTCAAAACTCAATTACCGTTAGCGATGTTAAAGGACTTAGAGCACTGGTTAACCACGAAATCATGGTGGGACACTGTCGATATGCTAGCAACACATATTTTGGCGAGTTATTTTGTTCGCTTTCCCGAAGAAACTGCGCAAGTCATATGGAATTGGCGGCAGTCGGAAAATATCTGGTTGCGACGTTCAACGCTCCTCTATCAGTTAAAATTCAAGCAAAACACCGATAGAGCTTTGCTTTTTGAATTGATCCGAGAAAACCAATCAGATAAAGAGTTCTTCATCCAAAAGGCAATAGGTTGGGCATTACGAGAATATTCAAAAACCGATGCAGAATCTGTCGTGCGATTTATAGAAACAGAACGAATTGAAGGGATAGCGAAGCGAGAAGGGCTGAAGTGGTTAAAGAGTAAGCAGATTATTCGAACACTTTAACCACTCCATATGCTACAGAAAGGTTTAGGTACGTTTTAAGTACTGTTGTTTCGTCATGCCATAAAACAACTTAGAGTCAAAACCTTGCGTGGTTTTGTAGTAATCAGCATGCTTGCCCTCTCTGACATAGCCACATTTTTCTAGCGTTTTATATGAGCCAACATTTGAACCATAACAGTCGGCACAGACTTTATGACTGCCTAGTTCATTGAATGCCAAAACCGTCATTAGTTGGCATGCACGGGTAGCAATACCCTGTCCCCAAGCGAGCCTTGGAAGCTGATAACCTACCTCGTGGTTACCCTCTAAGAACATAACTTGGGTGATGGCAGTCATCCCCATGTATTGCCCTTGATGGTCTCGAATGACAAACGTTGGGTTATCGGGCCAGCGCTGCTCTTCGAGTGCTTTTTCAGTATCTTCAACAATGGGAGCAAAAAATCCCTGGTATAAGGCTTGGTCTGCAGGGGCAAAAAATAGGTATTGATTTACTTCTTCGTCATCAAACATCTTGAAGATATCGACGAGATCCTTTTGTTGGATCAATTGTATAGATAGCGTTTCATTAAATGGTACTGACTCGCCGTGTTTTAATTTTGAATATGACATTGTTTACCTCGTTATTTGCGGGCCATGTTAATGAACTCTTCCAAAGATGAATTGTACTTTTGCGACAAACTACGTCTCAAAGTCACCATAGATGTCTATAGTAAGGTCGCGTTGACTCAGGTAGCGATTAGGTGTTCGTTTGATCTGCTGTTTGAGTTGTTTTATGAGGTGCGATTGGTCGCTAAAACCAAATCGTTGAGAGAATGCAGCCCAATCCACAGGCCCTGGTTCTTGGTATAATGCGAGCACCATCTGTTCCAGCTTTAACATTGATTGGTATTTCTTAATACTGAGCCCCATAACTTGGCGAAAGTGCCGCTCAAGCGTGCGCCGAGTGCTATTGCAATCTTGCGCCAGTTGTTCGACATTTAGCTCGCTGGCTTCATCACTACTTAGTTGGTTAGCGACAACGGAGAGAGCCTTAGAAACTAATGAATGGGCTTTGTCTTGTTGATAGCTTAATCCTAAACATTCAAGCTGCTTTTCTATGCAACCGACGACTTCTTGTTGAGATATACAGTCGAGTAACGAAGCCTGAAATGACTTGTCAAAGCATAAGGCTAACCAATCGTACCAGCCACATTGATTTAGTATTTCAGAGGATTGTGGATTGAGTAAATAAAGTGCGTCAGGTTGAAAGGTGATGCCAATGCGCCTTAAAGGAGCAACATCATCCATTAGCAACAAGTGTTCGGAGGCCGAGAGTAAATGACTGCCTTGCCCACTCATTACCTGTTCGCCATTGTCATAATGGTAACGCTGCTCCGGTGGCGTAAATAGCAGGTGAGCCCTCGGGTTCGGGATCAATTGTGGAGGCGAACTAATTACCTCGTTAGGTTTAACCTCTAGATACCAAACTTGATGAATTAACCATTCGTACCCTTCAAGGGACTGCTTCCAAGTGATCATTGATACCGTATTGTTGATTTAGGGGCTTTGGGTTAATTGTAATTTAATTTGTGGGGAGCTGGTATGGGTATGTGTTGTAGTGCTGCGAGTGGCACTCTCATTAGTGATAAAGGTTGCTAATATTTCAGTAGGCTGGCTCAAGCTTATTTTTGGACAGAAATGCTCTACATCCCTTCATTTCTAACACGCCCCCTATAGCCGTCATCCTCACGAAAGTGAGGACCTCCTACCGCGTGTAGGTGACTGAAAATTGGTGACTAAGTCACGTAATTCGGCTGCGGGACGCGCTGAATGAGATCCCCTTTTTCAAGGGGATGACTGTAATTTTTGGGGATGCTGTGAACACGAAAAAGGGGCAAAAATAAGTTAGCCTCGTCACTCAGTTTGTGGAGGGGGCCATATGATTCAGTGAGCGCTGTCAGTAGATTCCTGCCTTCGCAGGAATGACCGTATTTGGACTTGGATATTTGATGGCAAGTAGCATCGAAAAGGGAATAAACGGTTTAGAACCACTGAACTAAACCGTTTCTATCAGGTTAGAAAAAGTACCTTCAAACTATTCTCCCGTATAGAGAGCTTATCTAAAGGTTAACGAAAGCTTGGGATAATCGCAGGTATCCCTGGTAGAAGACCAACCAACGCCATCACACTACTTAGCACAATAAACATAACTCCAGGTAGCACCCAACGGCTCATTTTACTTAGCTCACCGCTACGTTCTTTACAGCCGACTAAGCCTAAGTTATCTAACAGCATGGTCAGAGACCAGCCAAATGCTGGGTTAACTAGTGCGGAAGAAAATACAACGATAGCCGCCGATTGCGTGGTTTTCCCTTCACGAGTCATTTCCATCCCTGCTTCTAGCAGTGGAACAAACACTCCAACAACTAACGCAACGCAAAGTACAGGTTGCCATATAGCTAAATCCATAGGGTAGCCCCAAACTGCCGCTATGATGCAGAACAGTGCTGTCAGCAAGGCGCCGGCAGGAATAGGGCGTTTAGCTATAGCGGCCGGCACGATATAAGTGCCCCATGAAGAAGTAAAATTAGTACCACCGAGCAGAGAGCCGAATGTTTGACGAATTGAAGCCGTGGTCATGGTATCGTCAATGTTCATATGGACTTTTTCTGTACGATCTGGATAGCTGATTTTTTGAAACACTTGATGCCCTAAAAAATCTGGCGACCACATGGCCACTGCTAAAATAGCAAAGGGCAGTACCACCATGAAATGTTCAATTGTGGGTAAGCCGAGCATCCAGCCAGTATCCTCTCCCCACCAATACATAGGGTTCATATTGGGTAACCCTGGCTCGGTTTGAAAAGAAAACGGGGCACCCATGGCAAAAGCTAACGAACCACCTAACAAGCAACTAAGAGGAACGGCTAGCCAACGCTTACGAAAATGTTCCAATAAAGCATACAAAATAATAGTGCAGAAGATCACGACAAACGCAATATGACTCATGCCTATTCCCTCAGCCCAAGCAAACAGTTTTTTAACTTGAGAAACGGTTCCAACAAAGCCAAGGTAGAGTAATAAACCGCCACACACACCTTTACTCGTGAGACTTGCCAACATACTGCCGCCTTTACTGATGGCTAAGATTAAGCCAAAAGCGCCAATCAGCAACCCAAAAGCCATAGGGTGCCCGCCTGCTGCGACGACAATAGGAATTAAAGGGATTAGTGGGCCGTGTGTGCCTGCGAGATTAGCAGTCGGTAATAAGAATCCTGAGAAAAGAATAATGAAAACAGATGCAATGAGTAATTCATAACGAACATTTTCCAAAACAAAGCCTTCATTTAGCCCAAGCGCTCCAGCAAAAGTGGCTGCAATGGCGCCCACCATAACTACTTTACCAATCGTCGCCGCCATAGCTGGGATGGTGTCTTCGAGCTCAAATCGATAATCCTTAAACGGCAGATTGGCGCGCCAGCGTTTGGGTGCCATGATTTGTAATTCATGCTCTAAATATTGTTCTCGGGTATCAAATTTCGATCTTGGTTTATGTTGTTGTTCATAAGTTAGTTCATCCTCGTTGACCTGAGGCTTATCTACTCGTATATGCACGGACTCTATAGTACTGCTCATTTTGATTCCTTTCGCTCACACTCTAAGGTGTGTTTTTCCAACCAACGTTATTTATTCACTGTACGAAGACTACGCGAGTAGTTGTCTACATATTTTCTACGACAAAGACTCGAGAACTCTTTTTGTGACGCCTGAAAATCAGTTGTTAGTACCTTATACCAATCGAAAAAAAACAAATAGTCTCAGACAGTTAGACATTAGTCGTAGAGTGCGGTTGCTAGTATTAGGTTTGTTGTGGAATTCGATAGGGTCGAATCAGTAACTTACGATCAGAACGATTACTTCAGTTGAACAACGCAATCCCACGTCGAAATATCGTTACAAAACATCGCACTGCGAACAGAACGCAAAAAACCGCAGCTAGGCTGCGGGTTTTTGCGTTCAAATGCTCGATAAGCCAAAGGAGCTTAGAGCGCTTCTTGTACTGTCGAAGTGTCCTCGTTAAGGACGTTCGCCAGCAGCAAGACGTTTTTCGATATCCGCTACGACGTCTGGGAGGTCGGCGATGGTATCGATGAGGTAGTGCGGTGATGCTTTGCCAAGTTTCGTGCGAGCGCGCTCACGAGCTGCATTAAGAGTGGCGTGATCCGCTGATTGGTATTCGTCAAACGTTAAGCCTGCTTCGTTGCCTGATAGCAGCAGGCCAACGGTCCACATTCCCGCATTATGACCTTCTTCGATGCCCGGCGCAGCGTCATCGACTTTCACACAAGCGCCAACACAGCCAACACCAAGCTCAATAACGTTTTTCAGTGCCATAAATGGTGCAGGGCGACCACCTTGAGGAAGATCATCTGTGGCAACCACATAATCCGGCTTGTAGCCATAGTCCGCAGCGACAGGAATAAGTGCATCCATGACCTCTCTCGGGTAACCAGAGCAAGAGCCAATCTTGATTCCTTTATCTTTAAATGAATTCACCACCTCAACGGCATTAAGAATCGGCTCGGCATGATCGGCGACTTTGGCTTTTTGCAAAGGCATGAAAGCAGCGTAAATAGCGTCTACATCTGAATCACTCATCTCTTTGCCGAATTGCGCAACCCAGCGCACTTTTACTTCTGGTAATTGGCCGACCGCTTTAATGTGGTCCCATTTACCAATGCCCATAGGCTCACGAGCTTCGGCAAGCGTAATATCGAAGTCGAAACCTTGTTTAAATGCTTCCACGAAAATACTCGTTGGTGCAAATGAACCAAAGTCCACGATAGTTCCTGCCCAGTCGAATACAATGGCTTGAATTGGAGATGAATTAGACATAGTTGAAATCCTTACATACTTTAGTGATTGCTTGCTCGAAAATATCGAGTGCGGTCGTCAGCTCTTCACGAGTAATAACGAGGGGGGGACTAAGCTGAATAACGTTGCCTTGCGACACCTTAAAACTCAGTCCGTGGTTCAGACATTGGTAAAGAACTTGTTCTGCCTCATCGAATGCGCGTGCTTTAGTGACATGACTCTTCACTAATTCCACACCCCAGAGTAGACCAATACCGCGTACGTCACCAATGACTGGATACTGTTGCTTCATCGTTTCTAGGCGAGCTTTGACATACTCACTGTCACGACGTGTTTTTTCTAAAAGATTCTCTTGTTCAATGGCTTCCATGGTAGCCAGTGCCGCCGCGCAGCCAAGCGCACTCTTTTCGTGGGTATAGTGACCCAGAGAAATCTCTGCAGCGGTGTTGTATTTTTCTCTGGTTACCATGGCGGCGATAGGCACCAAACCACCACCGAAACCTTTACCAATGCATAAAATATCCGGTTCGATATCAAAGGCTTGATAGGTGAACCACTCACCGCTTCGACCCATACCGTTTGGGATGTCGTCGATAATCAACAGCACATTATGCTTGTCACATATTTCGCGTACGCGTTGCCAGTAGGCTTTACTTGGCACTTGAACATCGGTATTGCGAACACCTTCAGCAACAAAGGCACCTATGCCGCCTTCTTTCTCGATAACGTATTCTAGATAATCTGCATAATGTACATCGCTGCCATCTTGAGAAGGCAAGGCACCTCGGTAGGACACTGCGGGTGGAATACGCTCAACACCTGCCATCAAAGGCCCCATACCTTCACGAAAGCAGGCTTCACCTCCGACAGAAATGGCGTCCAGTGACGCACCATGGAAAGAATCCCATAATGAAACTACTTTGTGGCTGCCGGTAATGTAGCGTGCTAACTTAAGTGCCATGCCAACAACGGAAGTGCCTCCAGGCGCAAATAACACACGGCTCAAATCTCCACCGCAAATTTGCGTTAGTTTTTCTGCACATTGCACCGCCGTTTCGTTGGTAAAGCGACGTGGCGAAAACGGTAACGAGTGCATCTGCTCGGTCACTCGTTTAATCACATGAGGATGACCATAGCCGAGTTGGTGAACATTGTTGCCATGAAAATCCATATAGCGCTTACCGCGGGTATCTTGAATGTAGATACCTTCAGCTGCTTCTAAAGAATCCAAGCAAGGCGTGGACATTGATTGATGCAGAAACACATCCGAGTCACGTTTAAGCAGTGCTTGAGTCGCTTGGTCTTGAATGTTCTGATTCCACTCGTGGCGAGCGGGCGTATTATTCACGTCCCCCTCGCTGCGTAAATGGGTCGCTTGCTCTGGCATTATGCTACCTCCCAGTACATTGCCTTTTTGATGGCAATGATAAGGCGCTCAATATCTTCAGGGTGTACGTCGCCAATGTTACCGATACGGAAACAGTCCGCGTTGGAAACTTTGCCTGGGTAAATTACAAACCCTTGCTGTTTTAGACGGTCGTAGAACTCTTTGAACTGATAATCACTGTGCTCTGGCGAGTAGAATGAAGTGATAATCGGTGAGTGCAAATCGTCGTTAAGAAGTGTGCGAAAGCCTAGCGAACGCATGCCTTCAACCAGCTTTTTCTGATTGGTAAAGTAACGTTGATGACGAGCGGGAATCCCACCTTCTTGTTCCAGTTCAATTAATGCTTGATAGAAGGCTCGCACAGTATGAGTTGGCGAAGTGAAGCGCCACTTGCCGTGGTTAACTTCCATACATTGCCATTGGTCATAAAGATCGAGACTGAGAGAGCGGGCCTGACCTTTACATTGCTCAAGCTCTGTTTGTTTGGCAATAACAAACCCAAAGCCAGGAACACCTTGGATGCATTTGTTGGCAGAGCTGATCATAAAGTCGATACCCAACTCACCAATATCCATTGGAATACCACCAAAGCTCGACATCGCGTCTAGAATGACCACTTTGCTATGTTGTTTTGCCAACGATGCAATTTGCTTAATAGGGTTCAGCATGCCTGTCGTAGTTTCGCAATGTACGATGGCAACGTGAGTAATCGTGTCATCTTGCTTGAGCAGCGTATCAATAGCATCAATATTTGGTTGGTTAACCTCGCCAGGAGCAACTACTTGGGTTGCGATATTAAGATAGCTTGCGATCTGGGCGATACGCGCACCGTACGCGCCATTGTCGATGACAAGCAACTTTCCGTCTTTACTGACGGCACTGCTAATAGTTGCCTCTACCGATGCGGTACCACTACCTTGCATTAAAACGCTGGTATAACCGTGATGGGAAGTCGCTAACTTGGTCAGCTTGGCACGAATGACTTCGACGACATCTTTATTGTATTCATCGTCCCACGTACACCAGTCTTTAAGCATCGCTTGACGTACCGTTTCTGATGTAGACAAAGGACCTGGAGTTAACAGCAAATAATCGTTCTTCATGTTATTTCTCTATTTGGACTATACCAATTTGTTTTGGTTAATCTAACAGCGATAATTAGGGGAAGTAAACGGCACAACTTAAGGTTTCATAAAACTTTCACACTCGCTCTTCTTGCCAATCAAAGTTTCTTCAAACTGCCATTATTCGTTCATTTAATCGTCATAATCGGAATTTAACGTTTAATGCACAAACTGGTACAGACCAAATATAACTGGAGAGAATGATGAAAAACCGTTTGATCAAGGGAACACTAGCGACACTGGTTTCTCTACTAGCGACAAATGCACTAGCAGCAACAGAAGTCACGGTGTATACCGCTTTCGAAACTGACATTCTGGCGAAATATAAGAATGCGTTTGAGAAAGAAAATCCTGATGTAAAAATCAAATGGGTTCGAGATTCAACGGGCATCATGACGGCCAAACTTCTTGCTGAAAAAAACAATCCGCATGCCGAAGTTGTGTGGGGATTAGCAGGCTCTTCTATGGCATTGCTTAAAGAAGAGGGGATTCTTAAGCCTTATACTCCAAAAGGTGCAGATGAGCTAAATGCCAGTTTGAATGACCCACAATCTAATCAAGCTTGGTTTGGCAATGATGCATTTTTCAATGCTGTGTGTTTTAACGAAGCGGTGGCACAGCGACTCAACCTACCTAAGCCACAGTCATGGGAAGATTTAACCAAACCAGAGTACAAAGGTCATATTGCCATGCCTAATCCTGCTTCATCAGGAACAGGTTATATGCAAGTCTCAGCTTGGCTACAAAACATGGGTGAGGACCAAGCATGGGATTACATGAAAAAACTCGATAACAACATGGCACATTACACGCATTCTGGTTCAAAGCCTTGTGTTCAAGCTGCGATGGGTGAGGTGGCAATCGGTATTTCGATGGCTGTGCGTGGTGCGAAGCTCAAGAATCAAGGCGCGCCTCTCGCGGTTATCACACCTGAAGGCATTGGTTGGGAATCAGAGGCTGTGGGTTTGGTGAAAGAGTCTGAGGCGGCGAAGCGTGTTGTTGACTGGTCAGTGTCAAAAGCGGCGAACGAACTCTACGTTGAATCCTACCCAGTGGTTGCTCATAAAGACGTGAAAGCAGTGGTCTCGAACTACCCTGAAGTTGAAGGTGCGATGGCTGAGATGGATTTTGCGAAAATGGGTGCCGATCGTGCTGAGATCTTAAAAACATGGTCGAAAAAGTTTGATGGAAAGTCAGAGCCTAAATCCTAATTTTAAAGAAATAAAATAACTGGGAATTGGTAGATTATAAGCTATTGAGGGAGATTGTTATTGATCTTCCTCTTGTCATTTCTGCTCTCCAATCACACCAGAAAAGCCAATCATTAAACTGCAATCAACCTGCTACAAAACTGTCATCCCAATGAAATATACCAGATTTAAATTTGGTATATACCATTTGGAGAGTAAACGATGTCAGTATCCAAACCTTATCTAGAAATCAACAATGTGGTGAAGCAATTTGGTCAGTTCACGGCATTAAAGCACATTTCCTTGTCCATTAATAAAGGCGAGTTCGTCTGTTTCCTCGGCCCTTCTGGCTGCGGTAAAACGACGTTGCTCCGCGCTATTGCGGGTTTGGATCTTCCAACCTCAGGAGAAATCCATCAAGCGGATGAGGCGATTACGTTTTTACCACCAGAGAAGCGTGATTTTGGCATTGTGTTCCAGTCATACGCGTTGTTTCCAAATCTGACGGTACAAGAGAACATTGCTATCGGTCTTAAGAACCAAGGGATGTCGAACAAAGAGGCGCTTGAAAAAGTAGAGCACTGGTTAGAAATGATCGGCTTGCCAACCTCGGGAGAGAAGTTTCCTAACCAACTATCAGGTGGTCAACAACAGCGTGTGGCTCTGGCTCGTGCATTGGCGTTGTCTCCGGGTCTGCTGCTTCTGGATGAGCCGCTCTCTGCATTGGATGCGAAAGTGCGTACTCACCTGCGAGATGAAATTTGTCAGATGCAACGCAAACTTGGTATCACCACCATTATGGTGACTCATGACCAAGAAGAGGCGCTATCTATGGCTGACCGCATTGTGGTGATGAACCACGGTGTGATTGAGCAGGTTGGAACGCCACAAGAGGTGTATGAGCAACCTGCGACTCGATTTGTCGCTGATTTTGTTGGCAGTATGAATTTTATCGAAGCATCGGTGCCATCTGCTAACACTATGCGCGTGGCTGAGTCGATGCTGCGTTTGCCTGCGTTAGACAATATGACTCTAAAGCATGGCGATATATTTGATTTAGCCGTGCGACCGGAGAGTCTCCACTTTGTCGAGCACGCTTCGAACGCTATTCCTGTCAGAGTGTTATCCAAGGAATTTCAAGGGTCTTACTATCGCGTCGAAGTGGCAATGCAACATGCACCAATGGCCAACGCTCTATATGTGGACGTACCCGTGAAACAGGCGAATGAACTTAATCTGCGCCGTAATGATATTCGCTATGTTGCGTTTTCTGAAAGTGGTTTGCTGGGCTATCCATCGCTAAGTGCAACCTTAGAGTCGGCGGCTTAAGGGACAGACATGCAAGCATCTTCAACCTTGACGACAGGCGGGTCTATGAAACAACGAATTGCACAGTTGGCAACGCAAAAAGCGAGCTCAACAATGAGCAAAGACAATATTGTTTTGTTTGGTCTTCTGACGTTCCTTTTTGTGGCGATGACACTGTTTATCTTGATGCCTCTTTGGGCCATGATGAAAAAGAGTGTCCAAAACAGCGACGGTGAGTTTGTTGGTCTCCAAAACTTTGCCACCTATTTTGCTACCGACAGTTTATGGTATTCACTAAGCAATACCTTTACCCTTGGTCTGATTGTGACCGTTGTAGTGGGCGTTTTGGCGTTTGGGTATGCGTTCGCATTAACGCGCTCTTGCATGCCCTTTAAAGGCGTGTTTCAACTGATGGGCACGGCTCCAATATTAGCGCCTTCTCTGCTGCCTGCTATCAGTTTGATTTTTCTGTTTGGTAATCAGGGCGTCGCAAAAGAGTTGCTGCATGGGCATTCAGTCTATGGCTTGGTTGGCATTTCTCTAGGCTTGATATTTTGGACATTCCCTCACGCCTTGATGATTCTCAACACCTCTTTACGCACCTCAGATGCTAGGCTTTACGAAGCGGCTCGAGCTCTTAAAACCTCTCCGTTCAAGACCTTCTTTATGGTGACGTTACCTGCTGCAAAGTACGGTTTGATCAGTACGTTAATCGTCGTTTTTACGCTGGTCGTGTGTGACTTTGGTGTGCCTAAGGTCATTGGTGGCAGTTACAACGTTCTGGCTACGGATATATTTAAGCAAGTTGTGGGGCAGCAAAACTTCTCCATGGGGGCGGTTACCAGTATCTTACTTCTGCTTCCTGCGGTATTGGCCTTTGCGGTTGATCGCTGGGTACAAAAAAAGCAAAAGAGCATGTTGGACAGTCGTTCTGTGCCTTATCAACCATCCCCTAATAAACTGCGAGATTCGGTGTGCTTCGTTTATTGCCTGGTTATTTCCCTCGCGGTTCTAGCGGTACTTGGTATGGCGGTTTATGGCTCGCTCGTGACGTTTTGGCCTTGGAACAAGGCGCTGACGCTAAATAACTATAACTTTGCTGAGATGAGCACCTATGGGTGGAGTCCGTACTTTAATTCACTGAAACTGGCGGCGTGGACGGCGATTATAGGTTCTGTAGTTATCTTTGTCGGTGCTTACTGTATTGAAAAAGGTCGTGCCTTTGCTCCCGTTCGTCAAGCGATGCAAATGATGAGTGTGATTCCCATGGCGGTACCTGGACTCGTACTCGGCTTGGGATATATCTTCTATTTTAACGATGCCAACAACCCGTTGGGTGTGATGTACGGTACGATGGCGTTTCTGGTGATTAATACCATTGTCCATTATTACACGGTTGGACACATGACAGCTTTGACAGCTCTGAAGCAGTTACCGGCAGAGATTGAAGCCACCGCTGCTTCGGTTAAACTCCCACAATATAAGCTGTTTTTCAAAGTTTCGCTGCCTTGCTGTTTACCAGCGGTATTAGATATAGCGATATATTTATTTATCAATGCTTTAACAACCACATCGGCAGTAGTATTCTTGTATTCAACCAACACCATTCCGGCATCAGTAGCGGTGCTGAATATGGACGATGCCGGGCAGACGGGCAGTGCTGCGGCAATGGCTGTGATGATCATGCTATCGGCAGCGGTGGCAAAACTCACCCATATGTTTGTTGGAAAGTTGTTTGAAGGTCGAACTCAAGCGTGGCGCAAGCGCTAATAACAATGATTGAATTAAGGATGCGGTGTGCAATACGTAAAAATTAAAGACGCTATCGTTGAGCAAATAGACTCAGGAATGCTTACACCAAGACAAAAATTGCCAGCAGAAAGAAAGTTAGCAGAGTCTTTTGACACGACTCGTGTAACGCTGCGTGAAGCGTTGTCACTACTTGAGTCGGAAGGTCGTATTTATCGCGAAGATAGGCGTGGCTGGTTTATCTCACCAGAACCACTGCGTTATGATCCTACTCAAACATTGAACTTTACCAATATGGCGAAAAGTCAAAATCGAACGCCAAAAACCGAGCTGTTGTCAGCCAAAGCGATGTTAGCCACCAAGCAAGCAGCAGAGCTTTTACATTTGCCGCCGTTCTCCGATATTTATCGAGTAGACCGCGTTCGTTATTTAGAAGATCGCCCAGTCGTGTTCGTGACAAACTTTATTCGGACGGAACCATTTGCGAACTTGTTAGAGTTTGATATGGAAAACTCCTCTTTGACGGATATCTATCGCGACGAGTATGGCGTGACCTACAGTAAGGTGAAATACCGAGTCAGCACTACTTCGCTTCTAGGTGACATCGCGCAAGCATTACGTGCGACGTCTGGCACTCCGGCTATGATGGTTGAGCGCATCAATTACAACCAACACGGTGAGTTGATTGATTGCGATATTGAGTACTGGCGACACGATGCCATCAATATAGAATCTATTGCTCAGCTCGATTGATATCCTTCTGCTCACCCCTCTTGGCGTCTCGAGAGGGGTGACTTTCATGTTTGTTGGTGCCCACTTTGACTCTCTACGCCGCTCTTCTTGTTATTTTTTCTGCACTGCTCCACGCGGGGTGGAATATTCTTGGAAAATCGAATACTGGCTCTGGGTATTCGTTTACTTTAGGCGCGTCTATTGCTCCACTTATTTTACTATCGCCGTATATAATCTGGTGCATTTCGGTGATTGGTTTTGACAGTCTTGACGGTTACTTTTGGCTTCTGGTCACGCTAAGTGGAATCGGGCAGGCTATCTACCTAATTGGTTTAATCAAGGCTTATGATGCCGGTGACATTGGTGTGATTTATCCTATCGCGCGAGCCTTACCAGTTCTGATGGTTGGGATTGGGACTGTATTCATAGGCCAATCGTTGTCCCCCAATGCGTGGATAGGTTTTGTGGTCTTAACATTAGGTTGTTTGTTGATCCCAATGCGACACATCAAAGACTTAAGACTTGGCTCTTATTTAAATTTAGGTGTGTTCTGGTCATGTATTGCCGCAATCGGCACAACTATTTACTCCATCATCGACAAGCAGGCACTAACATGGCTACAGCTTGAAACTAGCGGACTAACCAAAGTTCAAGTAGCTATTTTCTACCTAGGTGTGCAGTTTGCTGCGATTGCGTTTGTTTTGGTAGCTTGGTTATTAGCGACTAATAAACGCAGTGAGTTAGCGCTAACTTGGCAGCATCGCTATCGTTCGTCTATCGCTGGGATTATGATGGGACTGACCTATGGCATTGTGCTGTATGCAATGACTATGGTCGATAACGTTAGTTATGTGGTTGCTATGCGTCAGGTGAGTATCGTCTTTGGGCTCCTGATGGGCATCTGGTTTCTCAATGAGAAATGGCTGTATACTCGAGGTATTGGGGTTACGCTAGTACTGGTTGGGCTGGTGGTTGCTTTGACTTAATGAAGTTGATGCTGAGGTTATCGAATCAGATGGCGACTTACCGACGAGACTTCCTACTATTGAATGAGTTTGGAGATACCATGACTTTTGAAACACTGCTTGATACAGCTCGAATTCAACTTGATCACATTACCAGTAATGATGCAGGCTTCTTTGTTAAGTTGATGAACAGTGAAGGATGGCTCAAAAACATAGGTGATCGCAATGTTCGTACGTCAGATCAAGCTCAAGAGTATCTAACCAACGGTTTCATCAAAGCCTATCAAGAATTGGGCTTTGGGTATTACGTTGTGCGCCTCAAATCATGTTCAACACCGATAGGAATCTGTGGTTTCTTAAAGAAACCTGACCTGAGTTACCCAGATTTCGGCTACGCGTTCTTGCCCAGCTATCAAGGTAAAGGGTATGCGCATGAGGCTTGTAGCGAATTACTGACTTTTGCCATTGATGCTTTCCAACTTCCAGTGATTGACGCGGTATCACTGCCACAAAATGCACCCAGCATACGATTACTCGAAAAACTGGGATTTCAGTACATCGGCTTACATCAAACTAATAGCGACAGCCCACTTTCTTTATATCGCCTGAGCATAAAGTGATTATGATCGACAGTATTGAAAGTCCCCGAAAGACTCAACTTGATCCAATACATGTTATCTACCGGTCAGATAGTGTAGACTCGGCGTTCGAGCTAAGCATCTGATAAAAATGGAATTGAGTAGTACATGCAGTTGGAACAAATTGAAGAAATTATCGAATTCACGGATACGGATCACCTTAGTCAGGCAATGGAAGTGTTCAATGAACAAGGATTAGTCAGTCAGGCATTATTGCCCTTTCTTAATGTAGTATTCGATAAAGCGCCAGAGAAACTTTGCCATAAGCTATCCCGTATCGGTTTCAAAGGCCAACCAGCTATCATTTCAACATCAAGCGCTTGTGATTCTGCTGTAACTCAGTTTTTTATCTTTAACGCGAGTATTCTCAGTGTGTCGGATGTTCTCAATCAGATAGAAAAACCTACGGTGAAGTAGCTATATGCGATTGAAAGCGGGCAATGAGGATTGCCCGCTTTTTTAGTTACTCAGTTTGGTATAGGTTAAACCAAATATTCCGGCAAACTAATGGAGTTTTGCCCCAGCTTTTTTCTAAGCAAGTAATCAACAGACAATTTCCCTCCGCCTGCTAACATGAATATCCCAGAGACGAACATCCACATTGCAGGGAACTCCCAGCCACCCGTGGGTAGTACCCATACATACCCCACTGAATAGTGGCCGCCCAAGCCTACAGATACAAATAAATAGACTGCCGAACCAAACCCTGCGAGGCGTGTGAACAGGCCAAAGGACAGCATAATCGCCAAGGATATCTCAATGATTCCTGCAAGAATGACAAAGGCCTGAGGGAAGGGGAGGCCAATGCTGCCAAAGTAATCGGTAAATACGGCAAATGGATTACCTCCGACTAACAAGTGACCAGTGAAATGGGCAATAAACATGAGTCCTACATATATTCTTACTAATGTCATGCCCCACGCGTAGTGGTCTGGTTTTCCTATTGTCGATTGAGTTAGCGACAGTCTGGTTCTCCAAGGGAGGGCGATAAGTTGTAGGGCCAATAAGACGAACAACAGGGTGCTGGTTAGCTCAATGCTTGGGATACCTGGGCCTGTCTCTGCCACCATCAGAGGATCAAGTGACGACAATGTTGAAATATCGATTGATTCAAGGTGAATGGTTGAAAATATTCTTCCTAAAGTGAGCTGTGCAAACAAAGCACCTATCAAACCAAAAAAGTTAACCTGTCCTTTGTTATAGGTTTTAAGTAAGGACGCGATAAGAACGGCAATAAATAGGCCTGTGGAAGTAGAGACCCAACTACCTAGTCCGTTGTCCACAACGGCTTTGACAGAGAGTATTACCGTGAAAGTGGCGGCAATGAGGGTGAGTAGTCGTAATATCTTATCAAAAGTGTTCATCTTTTTCTCCTCAAAGCAAAGCCAATAAAGGCGATGTTGATTTTGCTGAATATCGAATTTGGCTTTTTCAGAATGGTACCGAGCTTGTCGGACTGCTAATGCGTATGCCGTGGCGCATTAACACGCCACGGCAAGGTTGGTAAGGCAAGGGGGAGAAAGGCCTATTACGCTTCTACTGGTTGTGCTTGTTTCTCGTTGCGGTTCGCTTTAAGAATCAATAACACACCGATGATTGGAACGATAACACCCACGTAAGGAATCATTTCTGCACCAAGCTGACCATCAAGAACCATACCTCCAAGGAAACCACCGAACGCATTAGCAACATTAAACGCTGAGATATTTGCTGTTGCTGCCAGCTCTTGTCCGTCACCACCATTGTTCATTACACGCAATTGCATAGATGGAACGTTAGCGAATGATGCGATGCCGAAAATAAATGATGCGGCGACGAATAGGATTTTGTTGTCGGTAAACACACCGACAAGTACTAGAGAAGCAATCATTGCAATGGCCCAAAATAGAGAAGATTTGTTTAAATCTTTGTCTGATGAGTGACCACCAAGCGTATTACCAATGATTAAGCCAAGACCTACAATGACCAGAATCCATGTCACAGCACTTTCACCGTAACCAGCAACATGCATAGCGATAGGAGCAATGTAACCGTAAAGTGTCATGAAGCCAGTCCAAACTACAGCGGTAATCGCTAGGCTAATAAGAAGCTTTGGATTTTTGAACGCAGCAAGTTGTGCTTTAACATTTTTCGCTTCGCCGTGACCTGTTGAATGGATAGCGGCAAGAATGGCGAATAGAGCTACGACACCGAATGCAGCGACCACAATAAATGTCGTGTGCCAGCCGAATTCAACACCGATCCAAGTACCACCGGGAACGCCTAGTACATTCGCTAGAGTTAGGCCTGCAAACATTTGTCCTACAGCGCGACCAGCCATTTTCTCAGACACGAGGTTTGTCGCTACAACGGCACCAATACCATAGAAAGGCCCTTGTACTAAGCCACTAATAATGCGACTGATGAACAAGATGTCATAACTTGGTGAAAAGGCTGACATGAGGTTACCGACTATAAATAATGCCATTAATCCGATAAGAACCATTTTCTTATTAAAGCGTGCGAGATAAATGGTTAAGATTGGTCCTCCAATCACAATGGCAAGTGCGTATGCACTGATTAAATAACCTGCCTGACCCTCAGTAATCGACAGCGATGTGGCAACTTGCGGCAAAATACCTGCGATAATGAATTCTGCAGTGCCGATAGCGAAGGCGGCGAGTGTTAGTATCCAGACTTGAAATGGCATCTTCTCTTTGTTCATGGTTTTTCTCCTCTAAAACGGTTTGGGATGAGTCACGCTGAGTTGTAAGGTGGCTCGTCTCTCAAGTGATGGTGAGAGTATATTTATTCATTTTAGTTTTTAGAATTACCCAAAAAATGAAATCATTATTCGTAAATATTGAACAATCTAATCAAATCTCTTTGTTTGGCAGCAGAACGGTTAAGAGTATGGGTAGCGGTAGGGCATTCCACTCACGTTGATCCGAGCTGTGTTGAGCGTCTTAGTCACAACACTCCAACTGTCGCCAAAAAAAAACACTCTTCTGAAGTGATAAATGTTTAAATAAATTATGTTTACGTAAATATATATTGGGAATAATGTGAAGCTTCAAGGTGATTCTTTTGGAGTTAACACATGAAGGGTAATGAATACGCAATTTTCGAAAGTATGTTGAGTTCCGCGGACATCAAGATTAATGGCTCTAGACCATGGGATATTCAGGTCAATGATGTTGCCATGTTTGATCGAATATTAGCCGATGGTTCGCTTGGTTTGGGTGAATCCTATATGGAAAAGATGTGGGAATGTAAGGACATCGCAGAATTGGTAAACAGGATCTTAGCGTTCGAGCTCGACAAGCACTTAGATTTAAGGACCAAAATGATACTTGGTGCCAAAATTGGTAAAGACAAAATCAAAAAGTTTTTTAACCCTCAAGGCACGACAATTTCCAAGCACAACGTCTCATTTCATTACGATATCGGTAACGACTTATACCGTGCTATGCTCGATAAACGTATGACGTATACCTGTGGATATTGGAAAAATGCAGATAACCTAGATGACGCTCAAGAGGCCAAGTTGGATCTAATTTGTAGAAAACTAGGCTTAAAACCAGGTATGCGGGTTTTGGACATCGGCTGTGGTTGGGGGAGTTTGATGATCTATGCCGCCGAAAAATACGGTGTAGTTTGTGATGGTTTAACGTTATCTGAAGAACAAGCAAAGCTAGGTACTCAGATGGTGGAGGAAAAACAACTTCCCGTTAATTTCATTCTTCGAGATTACCGACTCTATGAACCGGAAACGAAATACGATCGCGTTGTTTCTGTGGGTATGTTAGAGCACGTTGGTTCATCGAATTATCGAGACTTTTTCACATGTGCAGATAACTTTTTGAATCAAGATGGGGTCTTTTTACTTCACTCTATTGGTACGTTTGAATCGACAGAAACCAATGATCCGTGGATCCATAAATACATTTTCCCTAATGGTGAAATTCCTTCTTTAGCTCAGTTAGCGACGGCGATGGAGCCAGAGTTCAATATGGAAGACCTGCATAATATTGGAGAGGATTATGATCATACGCTTTGTGCATGGTATCGTAATTTTGACAAGGCTTGGCAGCAAGGTGACCTCAACTACAATGAGAGGTTTTACCGTATGTGGAAGTACTATCTATTGAGTTGTGCTGGTGCATTTCGTTGTCGAGAACTGAGCGTGTGGCAGATGGTACTGACAAAAGTTGGAACGCCAAAACCAGCTAGCGCTCGTTCTGAATAACCTTTCTATTGAGTAAACCGACACCAAGGTGTCGGTTTTGTGATTAATGATGTTTGGCGGACTCTAGGTATTTTATCGTCAATGGAATGCTGGTGGACTAGCGGATGTTAAAGCGAAAAACGGCGAAATATGCTAGGGTAATGCTCTATAACCATCGTCAATATTAACCGAGGTTAATCGTTTGATTAATAGAGAAAAAGAAGAATCTATCGTAAGTCAGTGGATGAGTGCGGACGCTGGTCTATCTGAATCGTCCGTTAGGTTAGTGACACAATTTGTTTTAGCTTCGAATCAGTTTACTCATGTTCGTTGTGAGTTTTGCAAGCAATATGGATTAAATACGTCTGAATTCGATGTCATCGCAACACTTTATCGAGCGGGTGACGTTTATGAAGTGACAGCGAAAGAACTGAAAGAGCAGACCTTGCTTCCTTCGTCGGGCGCGTTATCAAATCGAATTGATCGCCTGGAAGCGAAAGGTTTGGTTCAGAGAAGACATGATACGATTGATAAGCGCAGCGTAAAAATATCTCTCACTGAAGACGGAGTGGAGTTAGTCCGTCAAATGTATCCAAAGTTCTTCGAGCAAATGTCCAGTCAGTTTTCATCCCTAGAGCCAAGTGAGATAGAAACACTAATGGTATTGATGAGTAAGATGGGAGCCTGAATATAGGTATCGCCTTAGACTGGATACCACGCAACGGGTATCTGCGATGGCTCTTATAAGTATATGCACTTTCATGACTTAAAAAACTGTCTTGCCTGATTTAAGGCCACCATTTCATGTGTCAAGCTTCTGATATGAAATGGGGCCTTAGTCTTATCTAAAAATAATCTCAGCGGAGATTCATAATCTTGTCTATTCATACTATTTGAGTTGATTACCCATATGGGACTGACGGTATTGGTGTCTTGCAATGCTGAGTTTTACGCCGTAATACATAATTTTGCTGATCGAACTGATTACATGGAAAACCAGCACAAGTAGTGAGACTACTTCAATTGCCAAAAAAATAGTCTTAGTGACCCCGACGCTCGCGCCTTTTTTGAATATGGATAGTGCTTTCATAGTAACTCCTAACTCTTACTGACCTTATGTGGCTCATTCGAACCTGATTAATAACACGGCACACGTTAACCCCGCATACCCCATTTGATGACTTGAAGGCACTTTACTATCTATTTTTGTTTATATAAAGTATGTTTAATTAAACATAAATGAGAGTCGTAGTATGAAAATCTTTCTAGCCATGTTGGCTCCGCTGTTGTGGGGGACCACTTATGCCGTAGTGGCTTCTGAATTTGTCGGTTGGTCACCATTTGCGCTGGCGGTGTGGCGAGCATTACCAGCGGGCATAATACTGCTGTTACTTAAACCAACCTTACCAAAGGCGTCAGAACTGCCTGCATTGCTACTGATAGGGTTTCTCAATATCGCTTTGTTCTTTGGTTTGCTCTTTGCTGCAGCGATGCAGCTTCCTAGCACTTTGGTGGGCGTTGGAATGGTCGCATTGCCTGTGATTGGTTTGGCTATAATGGGTATCTTCCATCAAGTAAAACCGTCTCTGATTCAATTGCTATCAGCCTTAATTCTTATTGCCTGTGCAACGTATTTGTTCTTTTCGAGTACCGTTCCTGTCAATGTGAGTTCGGTGGTGCTACTTATTGGTGCGATGACGGCACTGATAGGCGGTAGCGTAGTAGCAAAGCACGTCATGAAAAAGATCCATTGGTGGAAGCTACTCACATGGAAACTGATTTTTGGAGGCTTGCTGTTGATCCCCATGGCATATTGGGAAATGGTATGGAGCGGTAGGTCATTTGTCGCAGCTATCCCGGTTGGTAGTGAGCAGTGGGCCGCGATGTTCTGGTTGACGATAGGACTCACTTCTTTGGCGTATGGTGCTTACATTTATACAATTCCGATGATATCTACTAATGAATTGAGTTTTTTTGGAACCTTCAATCCTATATTGGCGATGGTTCTCGGAGCGACAATAATGGGAGATTCATTTAGTCAAGTTCAAATATCAGTGATGGCTTTAATGGTTCTAAGCAACCTAATGGCACAGTTTTTCGAATATAAGAAAAAGCTACCAACCGAACAAACCATAATTGATTACTAATCTTCCATCTCTTCAAATTCCATTTTAATAGGGATTTAATCGGCGTGTATTGAATGTTATTGAAAGAAAATATTCGCTAACAAGTCAGAACTTTTAATATAAATAAATTTATACGGTGAAATAATGAATAAAAAAATAAACTTAGGCGTAACAGATTTATCATTCCATAGAATTACCGCCTCTCTTATATCTCATGTGCTTACCGACATGGGATTTGAGGTAAATCGAATCTACTCTCCGCACCAAGAAAATTTCGCAAAGCTTAAGTCTGGTGAGGTTGATATTCTAACCTCTGCTTGGCTGCCTTCTAGCCATGGAATCTACAAACAGGATGTTGAACAAAAACGTCCCGTGATTGAGTTGGGTTTGCACTATGAACCTTATGCGCATTGGGGAGTGCCAAGTTATGTTCCTGAAGAAGCAGTTCGGGAAGTGAAGGATTTGCTCAAGCAAGATGTACTGGGCAAAATGCAAAAGGATATTCAGGGCATCAATCCTGGAGCCGGCATTACCAGATTTTCAATTAAAATGATGGAAGAGTATGGATTGAGTGAAGCTGGGTACGAATTTCACACTGGGACTGAGGAAGACTGCTTTACTACCTTTGAGCAACGAGTCGCCAACAATGAGTGGTTCGTTGTGCCACTATGGAAACCGCAGTTCCTGCATTTCAAGTACGACATTCGAGAGATAAAAGACCCTAAAGGTTTGCTCGGTATTGTTGACCGTGCTGTACTACTCGTTCCTGAAGACGTAGCAGATAGGTTTACAGCAGCACAAATCAATCAGCTAGATGATTTGAAGTTTTCTAACGAGATTATTGCAGAGCTAGACTACAAAGTGAGTAGGGAAGGTTTGGATATTGATATTGTGACTAAGCATTGGTTGGAAAATAATCGATAAATAACTTTGTCGTAATTGCTGATAAAAATCACTCTTTATGAGTGATTTTTTTAACTTTGTAAGAAAATTTCCAATAAGAGAGCTTGCAAGAAATTTTCAAAAACTTATTCCATGTGATGGGAATTATTATATAGACTCATCCATTTAGTTTGCTTCTTTGTATTATTCGCCTGTGCAAAAAAGAGAATTCGCTTTTTTAGATATTATGTTATTCATTATAGAGCGTATCCTACTCTGTGTTTACTACTACAAAATGCAAATAAAACCTCTTGCTACCTGTCGATAACGCCTTTTGGTCCACTTTGGGCGTCTTAAATAAAAGGCAATTACTGTTCTTGTATTTAATTTGAGTGGTAGTAAGAGGTTACCTACTCGCGAAGTAATGGAAGGATAAGCAATGACTAAAAAACTAACCACTGCAACGGGTTGCCCTGTTGCTCATAATAATCACGCGCTAACAGCTGGTGAGCGCGGTCCAATGCTTCTTCAAGACACTTGGTATTTGGAAAAACTCTCCCATTTCAATAGGGAAGTAATACCAGAAAGGCGTATGCATGCTAAGGGTTCTGGCGCATATGGTACTTTCAAAGTGACTCAGGACATCACTAAGTTCACAAGAGCCGCGATGTTTTCTGAAGTAGGTAAAACAACCGAGATGTTTGCTCGGTTTACTACCGTTGCAGGAGAACGTGGTGCTGCCGATGCTGAACGTGATATTCGCGGGTTCGCACTCAAGTTTTATACCGAACAAGGAAACTGGGACTTAGTGGGTAACAATACACCGGTATTTTTCCTCGCCGATCCTCTGAAGTTTCCAGATTTAAACCGAGTGGTGAAACGCGATCCGAAAACGAATATGCATAACGCCGAGAGCAACTGGGATTTTTGGACCTCTCTACCGGAAGCACTACATCAAGTCACTTACGTTATGGGAGATCGTGGGATACCTGCGAGCTATCGCCATATGCACGGTTTTGGCTCACATACATTTAGTATGATTAACTCTGATAATGAGCGCTTTTGGGTTAAGTTTCACTTCAAAACCCAGCAAGGTATTAAGAACCTGACTGACGAACAAGCTGCAGTTATCGTTGGAGCAGACAGAGAGAGCCACCAAAGAGATCTATTCGATGCGATTGAGCGTGGTGACTTCCCGAAATGGACCTTGTTCATTCAAGTAATGTCTGAGGAAGAAGCTGAATCGGTGGACTTTAACCCGTTTGATTTAACCAAAGTATGGACTCACGCTGATTACCCACTGATAGAAGTTGGTGAATTCGAGCTAAACCGTAACCCTGAGAATTTCTTTGCTGAAGTTGAACAGTCGGCTTTCAACCCGGCCGCTGTTGTACCTGGTATTGGTTACTCTCCAGACAAAATGCTTCAAGGTCGACTCTTTGCTTATCGTGACGCACAAAACTACCGTCTTGGAGTGAATCATCATCAAATCCCAGTCAATGCACCGCGTTGTCCTGTGCACTCCTCTCATCGTGATGGGTTGATGCGAGTGGATGCTAACTCGGGCGCAACAATAGGTTATGAACCGAATCAATACGGAGAATGGGCGGAGCAACTAGACTATTCAGAGCCACCTTTGAAAATCTCTGGGGACGCAGACCATTACAATCATCGAAACAATGTTGACCAATTCCAGCAGGCTGGCGATTTGTTCCGCTTAATGTCTGAGGATGAGCAACAACGTCTGTTCGCAAATACGGCACGTGCTATGTCGGGAGTGAGTGAAGCAGTTAAGTTGCGTCACGTGTACAACGCCTCTCAAGCGGATACGGCTTATGGAGAAGGGTTGGCGCGCATATTGGGGTTGAGTAACAACTAGCAATGACATCAAGGCTCCACGGCATGAATCCGAGGAGCCTTGTTCTATGAACGAGCAGAGCGCTACCTGTGAACAGTGCTTGTGTCTCCCGCTGCTACAGAGACCAGTACATAGCTGACTTGCTGACCATTAACTTGTTTGTGCTGACTGCGAACGGTTTGTCCATCGACAACTAAACTTGGATAATTACCATAGAACCACACCTCCCAATCTAGGTTATGATTTGAGTCGTTAGTCAGTGTGGACTTACTTAAACCATCGTGTCGGACAGTAAGCTCATGTTCTCCCATTGGAAGTTGTGTTACTTCCAGCCAACCAATGTCTGGAGTGAGATGGGAAGCGGTGACCACTTTGTGGTTCGCTGCATCAGGTTTAATGCCCATCAAGCCTTCGATTGTGTTGGAGATAAAGGTAAACGAGATTTCAGGGTAATCACCGTTGGTACCTTGAGTTGGACGTTCATGTGGCTCATCTTTGATATCCATGATGTATTGCATCCACTTCCATGCCTCCTCATTACGATTGTACGGGAAGTAGGTTTCTGGAATGTAAGTGTAGGCCTCAATATTATTTGGAGCTTCTGGAGTCGAACCGATGCCATCTCCTAAGTTTTTGGCGATAAAGTCAAGATAACGATTATTACGCTCCCCAGGTTCGGTAATTCGCTTCATTGGCATAAACCAACTGTTTTCCTTACCAAAATCATTCATTCTAAAGCCATCTCTTTGAACGATATTGACGTAGTTGTCGAGTGGTTTATCAGGGTCGGCGATACTCCATTCCTCGTTAAAGTACGTTTTGAGTTGCTGGGCTTTCTCACGCCAAACAGCAGCTTCACTATACTCTTCACGAGCTTCTAACATAGCGGAGTAAGCCACTGTTGCTTGGTATTGTGAGCCAATACCATCTCCGGCTTCAATTGGAAACTCGCCGCGCTCGTTGTAGGTTGCTGACCCCTCAAAAATCCCACCGTAACCTTCTGCGATTCCGTTTGGATCTTGGTCGTCGTGTAATTCGATATAGTCTGTGAGCACTTTAGTGTAAAAGCGCCATAGGTCCTCATCTTCGATGTAGCGATTATCACCAGTCCACTGATACTGCTGCCATGCTTTTTCGACGAACTCAAACTGAGCCGGAACCTCGCGGACAAACCAACTATCATCTTTGTAATCAATAGTATGAGGCGTGCCATCGAAGTTCACAGCCCACAAGGTGTACCACTTTCTGGATTCTGTTGAGTGTTTGGCAAAGGTCTTAAACATGGAAAAGTTTTCGATATCCAATCCAGCGATCTTTGCTCCGCTCGCCTGATGCAAAAAATCGCGAGAATAGAAGGCTGTTCTATCAAAATACCCCGCCCAATAGGATGGGATGTAATCCGCGGTGCCATCTCCATCGTTGTTGAATTCGTCACGGTTGACCAGATCATGCTGGCCAGTCATAACGAAGCGACGGGTTTTATCGATAGCCCAATCGAACGACTCTTGGAGCTTTTGGTTGTAAGAGGTGACAACAACTTGTTTCTCTTTTTCGATCGCTTTGATTGTCCAGCGTTGCTTATTACCTTTTAGATCGGTTACGACAGCACGAACAGGCTGAGTAAAGTCAACCGTGTCTCCGTTTTCTAATGAGACATTGCTGGTGGATGAAACGAGAATATTATCAATGGTGATACGGGTTAAGTCGGTACCATAAGGGACGTAAAACTCAATCTGTTTAGACTTCTTATTAAGGTTTGTTGCGCCCACTTGCTCTAGAGCGGAGAACTGGATGATCTGATTGAAGTTCAGCTTTTTGTTCTTGTCACTCTTAGTCAAAGAAACACTGTCGACACTAACACCACCACGTTTAGAACCCGAGAACCAGACCTTTAATTGTTCACCTTGCTCCAAAGGAATGTGCTTGAGCTTGTTACGTTTGTATTTTTTGCTCTGTTTAGCTTTATCTCGTACCAAGATTTCATCGTACAGGTTGGTAATAGCAAGAGTGGCGTCTTGTCCTGGACTGATGATAAACGCAGATAAATCATAATAGCCACTTTCAGGAATCGTGATTTCTTGGCTTATGTGGTGGTTTCGACCTTGGGCAATACGGCCTCGGTATTCACCTTCATGAGTTTGGTCGTTTTTGATATTGGCAAACCAATAGCTCCAGCCTAGTCCTTTGTTTTCAAATGTTGGGTTCACAATAAGGTTGTCGTTCTGTTGTGCAATTGCCGCACCAGATAGTGTGAGGGCAAAAGTGATTGCGGATGCAAGGACTTTAAGTTTCATACTGTTCTCTTTATTGGAAATGGAAAATCTAGCCGATGTTTGACGATTGTTAGTGAACCCATGCAGACCGGACTTCTGCATGGGTTTTATTGTACTGGGTTAAAGAGCTTGTGCTGGCTCAGCAGGTTTAGTCGATTGACCTTTTTCGGAACCATCATTGGTAATGTGATCGTATTTCTCTGTGAGATGGTCTTGAATTTGTTGGTGATAGGCTCCGTTCAACTTGTAGAAGCGGAAATAGACCACCAATGCAATTGCAAAGAAGAACGCAGGTAAACCAACCATGATGCATTGCATGCCAAAGACAGTGTCAGCACTTTGTTCTACGTTTGGCACGTAATCGACAGCAGTGAGCGCGATACCGATGAAGAATGCGGCGAATGCTGAACCTGCTTTTACCACTAATGTCTGTACCGAGTAGGCGATACTCTCACAGCGAGAGCCTAGCTTGTACTCACCGTAATCGACAGTGTCTGCCACCATGATGACATTCAGAACCCAGAACAAAGCAGTACCGATTTGGAGTAGGACACCAGCCGTTGAAATCAATAGAATGCTCTGTTTGTCGTACATGCCTACATAAATAAGTACCGCGCTACCTAAAATCGGGAAGCTAGAAGCACAAGCCCAAAGAACACGACGTGAGAACATTTGTGCTAATTTCGGGAACAGTACTAAGGTAATGAGGTTCGCAATCCCCGCATAAGCCATGTAATAAGGGAATAGAGCTTCGTTGCCGACCACGTAGGTAAAGTAATAAACCGCGAACGCTGTAATGATGTTTGTCGCTAGGTTGTAGGATAGCGCCATACATAACACGCTCGTTAACTGATCATTTTTGTAGATGAGTTTAAGAAGCTGTTTTAACGATACTTTTTCTTCCTGTTGTGTTTCATCCAAATTAGCGGTCGAGTAGCGCTCTTTGACGTTACGAAGAGTGATGTAAGTTGAGACAAGGAAACAAGCGATTAAGAGTAACGTAAAGATTTGGAAGCCAAAACCTTTGTCATCACCACCTACATAGTTCACAAACGGCATAGCAATGGCAGCAGTGACTATCCATGCAAGACTTGCAAAGAATCGAGGATAAGGAACAAGCTCTTCGCGCTCACGTTTGTCTAAGGTTAGAGTTGGTACTAGAGACCAGAACGGGATGTCCATTAAGGTGTAAGTCATACCCCATAAAATGTAGGTGACAGCGGCATAAGCAATCAGCCAAGGGCCGTCAATATAGTGTGCACTGAACAGCATCAGAAGAACTACAGAGTTGGCAAGTGTGCCAATCAAAATCCAAGGCTTGAATTTACCCCAGCGACTACGGGTATTGTTAACGATCCAGCCCATTATCGGGTCGTTGACCGCATCCCAAATACGTGCCACGAGGAAGATGGTACCCACCGCCGCAGCGGAAATGCCTACCACATCGGTGTAGTAGAACATTAAATACATATAGACGATGGTAATTGCGAAGTCCTTGCCAAATGCGCCGAAGCCATAGCTCAGCTTGGTATTCATTGAGATACTCATTTGTTACTCCTTACGCCTTCCCATAGAGAAGGCGTTAAATATTCACGTTATTGTTTTTATTGGTATTGATTTACTGATTTACCCACTCAGGCAGCCAGCCTTCATGAGCGTCGATGAGGTCATCAACCAGTGCATAAATTTCCTCTAACCCAAGTACGGCAGCGGTATGAGGGTCAAGCATGGCTGCGTGATAGATGCGCTCGCGGTTTTCGGTGAGAATCGCTTCAGTTAACAGTGTTTGAACATTAATGTTGGTTTGCATCAACGCGGCTAAATGATTTGGTAATCGACCCGCCTTGATTGGTTGAACACCGTTGGCGTCAACTAAGCAGGCGACTTCTACACAGCAACCCTGAGGTAAGTTGTCGATCAATGCTTCGTTCTTGACGTTGCCGTAGATGACGCTTGGAGTTCCTGTCCAAATTGAGTTCATGATAGTACTGGCGTATTCATGTGATTCTTGAACCGTAATTTGGTCGGCGTTTTTGAATTCTTGAAGGTCTTTTTTCCAGTCTGCAATTTGTTCTACACAGCGTTTCGGATATTCATCTAGTGGCACTTTATAACGTTCTATCAAATCAGGGCGATTTGGTTTGATAAAATATGGCGTGTATTCAGAAAAATGTTCTGAAGATTCAGTGACAAAGTAGCCAAGCTTTTTGAACATCTCATAGCGTACGAGGTTGGTACAGCGGCCATTGTGGTGAAGACCTGGCTTAGGCGCTTTACCACTTTCAAAAGCTTCGAGAAGATCAGGGTAGATATCAACATACTCGCCTTGCTCATTTTTCTTCTCTAGTGTGAGGTAATAAGCCATGTGGTTGATACCTGCACAGGTATAGCGAAGGTCAGCATAATCAAGGTCCAAATCACGAGCTATCTCTTCAGCCGTGCCTTGCACCGAATGGCAAAGACCCACTTGCTTAATATGCGGATACTTTTCATACATTGCCCAAGTGTTCATCGCCATTGGGTTGACGTAGTTAAGCATGGTGGCGTTTGGACAAACTTCTGTCATGTCTTCACACACACTCCATAAATGAGGAATAGTGCGCAGCGAGCGCATGATTCCACCAGGGCCTAAAGTATCAGCGATGGTTTGCTCTAAACCATGACGTTTACACACTTCAAAGTCTGTCACCGTACATGGCTCATAACCGCCAATTTGGAATGCGATAACCACAAAGTCAGCATCTTTGAGTGCTTCTTTTTGGTCTAGATGACAAGTGATGGTACCGGTCGCACCAGAGGACTCCATAAGTTTGCTCACGACAAGGTGAGATTCTTCTAAACGCAGTTCATCAATATCCATCAGCGCAATCTGCGCTTGTTTTAATGCGGGCTTGTGGAAAACGTCACCAAGGATGTTCTTAACAAAAATGGTGGAGCCAGCACCGATGAATGTGATTTTGGGGCTTTTCATAGTCGAATCCTTTATCTCTCAAAGTTCTGTTTCGATGAAGCTAAGGTACACCTGTGGCAAGAGTAGATTCGTCTCAGATATAACAATGAGTATCCTGTTTTCTCATATTTCTAATGAGCCAAATAAAAATCTTAGGAAATGGGACAATATTGTCATTTTTGCGGATAAAGATTGTGAAAATACTAGCGAATTTCATGTAACGCACTGACTTTAATCACATAACTTGAATCTTACTTATTGGGGTAGTTTGGCTATATGATCTTGTTCAGAGTTTTAAATTGCACGATTTGCTAAAACAGGTTTGTACGATTTCCTAAGGAGTGATAGATGAAACAATATGACCCAGATGCGCTGAAAGTTGTCACCCAAGACAAATACTCATCAGAAACGGTATCGGTCAGCCCGCTGTCGCTTTATTCGTCGTATGAGAAAATTGATATTGAATTGAGACCGCCACATTCGATGCCGGGATACCATTGGCATGGCCAAATTGAAGTTAATATTCCGTTCGGTGATGATGTGGAGTACATCATTAACGGCAGCCCCATTGTTGTAAAAAGCGGTGCGATTGGATTGTTCTGGGCATCGGTGCCACATCGCTTGACTGACCCGGGTCACAGCCACAATATGGGAATCATAAATATTCCTATCCATCACTTTATGTCTTGGACATTGAGCCGAGATCTCGTCAATCAAATCACTCACGGTAGTGTAATTCAATCCAACTCATGTTCGCTGATTAGTGAGTTTGAAATTGCCCGTTGGGCAGAAGAAATGAACCATCCATCGGAAAGCCGCCAGCAGCTTGCTGTGGATGAAATTGGCTTGATGTTAAAGCGGATTTGCCTTGATGGTTGGCAGCAATTACTTATTAATAAGCAGGACAAGTCAACACCAAAAGGGGTGTCTAAACACTCTCAGTTTTACGTCAGTCAGATGTTGGAATACATAGCAACGCACCACAATCAACCTCTGACGATCAAAGATATCGCTGAACACATTGGTTTGCATACCAACTACGCAATGAACGTGTTCCAACGCACCATGCAGATGACCATTAAGCAGTACATCACCGCCATGCGCATTAACCATGCCCGAGCCTTGCTTAGTGATACAGACCGAACCATATTAGATATCTCACTTACCGTCGGCTTTAACTCAAGTAGCCGCTTTTACGAGACATTCCAAACCTATATCGGAGTCACGCCCACACAATATCGCAAGCTGTCGAGAGAAGACCACCGTTGGAGCAGTCACGGTACTAGTCCATTATATGATCTTGAGAAAGGAGCCTGCGATGGGAAAAGACCGCTGACGGTATTGGGGAGCTAGTATGATAGCTTTTTCCATGTTTTAACAAGGGCGCGAAATAGCCTAATAAAGAGCATTCAATTGATTTGTACAATCTAAGTCTGCAGATTTCCCACACCTCATTTTTTGCAACCTATGCAACTCTTTCTATACTTAAACTCATGTTATCGGAAGGATAATACTCTATAAAACAATAAGGTAAGTCGCTTATGATGAGTTTAATTTTCTTATTGCTTTTGATCGCCATGGTTAGCGCGTTCATTGGTAAGAAAGAGGTGGGTTACGCATTTTTCGGAGTCTCAGTTGTGCTGGGTCTATATTGGTTTCATCACCATGCAACCGATACGTTATCGATCTTGTTATAGCGGAGGTGACTACTTATGAATCAGAAGCACATCACTTTGCTGAATACTCTAGGATTACTTGGAATTACCTTTGTTTTGCTCATGGGATCAGTTTTACAGGTGGCGTGGAATGAACTGCCATGCCCACTTTGCTTATTGCAACGGATTGGTTTTGTAATGGTCATGTTTGGATTCCTGCTCAATATTGTGTATGGCACGGAGCAGCGTCACTATGGTGTCATTTTAGTGGGGGCTCTATTTGGTGCGGCAACAGCACTTAGGCAGGTTTCACTGCATGTGATTCCGGGAACCCCGGGTTTTGGTAGCCCGATTTTGGGAATGCACTATTACACGTGGGCTTTTGTGATTTTTGCTATGACTATCGCGGGAGTTGCATTGTTATTGGTACTTTGGAATAAAGACTGGAGTGATGACCAATACCAAATGAGCATGTTTGGTCGAGTCGTCTGTATTTTGGCTATCGTGGCGGTAGCTATTAATGTGTTGTCGACCTTTATTGAATGTGGTCCGTATCAATGTCCGGATAATCCGGTTAGTTATTGGTTGCTCGATAGCTTCAGTTAACTTCCAAATAAAAACGCTTGGCTAACACCAAGCGTTTTTCTAACGGTGAATTAGATATCTACTGAACTATTTCGCCAGCTTCAACGACGGTCTTGCGAACCACTTCCGTGAACGCTAATGCTTCCTCTCGAATCTTATCTTCATCTACGGTTAGCATGTCGCGGTCTTTCATTATGATTTTACCATCGACGATAGTGTGTTTAACGTTAGCGGAGTTCGCTGAGTAAACTAACGCCGAATAAGGGTTGTAAACCGGAACCATGTTTGGTGCTTTGGTATCAATGACGATGATATCTGCCAACTTGCCAGCCTCTAGTGAGCCAATTTTATCTTCCATGTGCAGTGCACGTGCGGCGCCCATGGTCGCCATGTCGATAACTTTGATTGGAGGCATCGCTGCTCGGTCTTTGTTGACTAGCTTGTGGACCTTAGCCACTTGATTGAACTCGTCAATAGTACTTAGTGTGTTACCAGACATCGGGCCATCAGTACCTAAGCCAATACGTACACCTTGGTCATACATTTTGAGCGCCGGAGATACACCTTTCGCCGATTTGATATTTGCACTCATATTGTGTGCCACACCCATATCAGACTCTTTCACCAACTTGATGTCTTCGTCATCGACCAAAATCATGTGAGCACCAACAAGGTTTTTATTGAGCGCGCCGATACTGTGCATATACTGAACGGGAGACATGCCATTGGAACGTTCTGCGATCTTCTCTTGTTCTCGATGAGATTCAGCAAGATGGATCATGACGGGCACGTCGTGCTCCAGTGATAGCTTAGCAATTTTCTGTAGTGTTTCTGTCGTATTGGTATAAGGACCATGAGGGGCAAACGCTGGGGTAATACGAGGGTGGTCTTTATACTCTTCAATAAAGTTCAAAGCGTATTTGATGCCTTCATCAGCATTGGCAGCATCTGCTACTGGGAATTTAATCACGGTTTCGCCCAACACTGCACGCATACCGATTTCATCAACGGTTTTTGCCACTTCATCTTCAAAGTAGTACATATCAGCGTACGTGGTAACACCACCTTTCACCATCTCAACGTTACCAAGGTTTGCCCCGATACGAACCATATCACGAGACACCAATTTAGCTTCAAGCGGGAAAATATAACGGTGTAAGCGATCTGGCACATCATCGGCAAGAGAGCGGAACACGGTCATTGATACATGAGTATGGGTGTTGATTAGTCCGGGCATCACGATATCACCATCAACATCAAGTGTTTGTTTGGCTTTATATTGTTCAGCTAGCGCTTCGTCGCCTACGGCGACAATCTTGTTGTCATCGATAACCACAGTGCCGTTTTGGTACACGGTCTTCTCTTGGTTCATTGTAAGCACGAGAGCGTCGGTGATCATCAGATCGACTTTTTGGGCAGCATGTGAAAAAGTACTTAAGCCAGCGATCGTCGTGGCGAGTAACGTTTGCTTGATATTCATAGTAGCTCTTAATTATTGTTTTTAATTAGCGCGAATAATAGTGAGTTCTAGATGAATTGCAAACGTTTGCTGGAGTGAGGTTGCGCAGGGTGAATGAGTTGGGCTAATAGTCTCACTTTTCGAGAATCGTATGGCCGTTGTCGACAAGTCCGTGAGTGATATGTACGTGACCTTGATTGGAAATGACGATGGCTTCAACGTGCTGTTGTTGATTCAAGTAAGCTAATGCGTCGTCAACCGAATTCAGGAAACCTGCCGTGCTCCATATTTCACCATCGACAGACAACTTGGAAATTATCGTTACGCTCGCGATATCAGTCACGATGGGCTTGCCGCTCTGTGCATCGAGTAAATGATGATATCGTACCCCGTTGTGTTCAAAGAAGCGTTCATTGATGCCAGATGTGACGACGGACTTGTCGTTAAGTGGTACGATTCGGCAAACTTGGCCCCTTGGGCGAAATGGGTCCTGAATTCCGACCGTCCATGCTTTTGCTTTGCTATTAGGCGCATGCCCTATGGTTAAGACGTTCCCTCCCAAGCTGATATAACCGGACTCTACCTCTTGGCTAATTAAATACTGCTTTATCCTGTCAGCAAAATAGCCTTTGGCGATGGCGCCTAAATCAATCTGCATACCTACTTTGGTTAAGAATACCGTTTGGTAGACGTCATCAAACACAATGTGTGAGGGATTTACAAGTTCGAGCTTTGATGCAAGCTCAGAATTGGAGGGTAGGGTCGCGTCCTTAAAACCAATACGCCACGTTTTGATTAACGGCCCAATGGCGATGTTAAAAGGATTGGCGTTATCAAGGCTCACTGCGGTGGCAGTTTTCAACAGTTCGTATAAATCAGCTTTGACACGCACCGGGCGTATACCTGCATTGTGATTGACGTTCATCAGCTCCGAATGAGACTGATTCACGGTAAAGCGCTGGGCGAATTCTTGGAGTTGGAGATAACAGTCCTTTAGCAATTGCCCGCCATTGTGATGATGAATAACAAGATCAATGAAGGTCCCCATCATTTGAAAGCGAGTTTTATAGCTAGGCATAATGTGTCTCCGAACAGGAATAAAAATAGGGAAGCCGGAGGCTTCCCTTTTGTTTACGAGTTTCTCATAGAGACGTTTTGACCTGCGATTCGGCCGTAAGTGAATATATCAATTAAGGCGTTACCGCCGAGGCGGTTACCAGCGTGAATGCCACCCGTTACTTCACCTGCGGCATATAGCCCAGGAATTGGCGCTCCCTGTTTATTTAACACACGAGCGTCAGTGTCGATCTTGAGACCGCCCATCGTATGGTGTACAGATGGTTTTCTAGGCGTCGCGTAGAAAGGCGCCTGCTCGACCTTAAGACCAAGTGCACCTTTTTGGAACTCTGGGTCACGTCCATTATCAACGTAGGAGTTATACAAGCGAATGGTTTCGCTAAGTTCGGCAGTCGGAACATTGATCTTCTGTGCTAACTCTTCAATTGTGTCAGCTTTAATGATAATACCTTCTTCAATTTCTCGTTCGATAGTCTCGTCGGTTGTGTTTGCCGCTGTTTTACGAATCTCTTTATCCGCAATCATGTAAATCACACCGCCATTATCGAAGAATGAGTTAGACAGCACATCACGGCTTTCACATTCGTTGACAAAGCGCTTGCCCTGTTGATTAACAAAGACAAAGTTTTCTGGTGGAACAATCAAGCCTGTAAGCAATGCACCTGACTTAGGGTCGCCAATTGGCATCAGCTGGATATACTCCATACCGACTAATTCTGCTCCAGCGTTTTCACCAATGGCAATACCATCACCCACAAGCGCTGGAGAGTTAGTTGTCTTGATGTCATCGGCGATTTCGTTCCAGTAGTTATTGTATTTCTGAAGCATTTTAGTGTTGGCACCAAATCCGCCAGATGCCATTACTACACCTTGCTTCGTGGTTAGTTTGTATTTCGTGCCGTTTGAATGAGTGGCATTAATACCCACGACTTGACCGTTCTCAATAATCAGATCGTCTGCACGTGTATCCGTGATAATACGGCCACCTTGAGCGACAATGTGCTTTTGCAGCTTTTCAACAAACTCAACACCTTTAGGGCGATTTGGTTTGTGGGCGCGACGCCATAGCGCACCAACAGCAATGTCGACCATACCACGGTTAAAATCGATGCCTTTCTCTGTTAGCCAGTCGATCGATTCCATCGCTCGGCTAGTCAGTGTATGTACAAGATCGTATTGGCCGTAGGTTGACTCACCATCTAAGTTAGTGCGTTTGCCGCCAAGATAAGTCTGAATCAAATGCAGTTCTGTTGAGTCGAACAGATAGTGGTTACCAGCGTCTACATCTAAGAAATAGTTTGCTAACTGATCTTTCAACATGCGGAAGTCAGCAAGATATTCTGGCGCAATCTCAGACTCTGGTGTGTTAGCAAGTGCTTTTAGATAGTCTGCTTCCCCGGCAAGAGCTGGGAATGCTTTTTGCCATTTTGGCTCTGCGGCGTTAACCCAACCACCAGTGCGAACGGTGTTACCACCGATCGCTGGGAACTTCTCAAGTACTATCACTGATTGATGATTATCTAATGCGGTAAGCGCTGCGCTCAAACCTGCGCCACCACCACCGACTACCACCACATCTACGGTGTCTTCGATGACTTCTGTTGACCACTCAACTGCTTCGCGTGCTTTACAACGTAGTGCCTCTGAATTACCCCCTGCGAGATCCACGGCATTGGACACACCATCAAGAACAGCTTGGCTACTGACAGTAGCGCCGGAGATAACATCGATATTCAGTGTTTGACCATCGAGTATTTGCTGAGGAATACGTTCAAAAGCCGGGTTGGCGATACCGTCTGACTCTTTTGAGGAATCCACGGCGATATCAAGAATTCTATCTTCAGAGAAACTGACCGTGACTGGAAGTTGACCGTTATGGCCATAACCATACGCTGTGTATTCGCCGGGCTCGAACTTAATCTCGACGCTTTGAAGCTCTTTGATACGTTGGTGTTTCAATGCTTCGGCTGCGCTGTCGATGATCATGTAATCCATGATCTCCCACAATGGTGTTGGGATCATTAATGCTTGTTGTTGAGCGATATCAGCAAATTCAGCGCAGACTTCGTCATTGATTGCTTTCTTTGCCCATGTTGGTTCGACAAGGAAACCTTTACCAATACTAACCATGTCATAACCATACTCAAGCGCAGTATCCGCATCTTGACGCTGAGCAATGCCACCGACACCGATAACTGGGACTTTAGCAACATCTTCAGACTTCAACGCATGGAATTTGCGGATAAGCGGTTCTTTGTCTTCTGGATTAACAATAGAGTTTCGAGCGTAGTTACCCATTGAAAAATGGAAGTAATCAATGCCGCTTTGAGCGAGTTTATCAAGAAGGAACATGGTCTCTTCAAAACGGATTCCCGGCTCTTCAATCTCTTCAGGAGAAAAACGGTAGCCAATAATGAACCCAGGCATTTGGTGAGATGTGGCTACCTGTTTCGCCTTCTCTAAAATAGCGAGCGGGAATGTGGTGCGTTTCTCAATATCACCACCCCACTTATCAGTGCGTCGGTTGGAATGTGGAGAGAAGAATTGTTGGATAAGGTAAGTGTTGGCGCCATGGATTTCAACGCCATCAAAGCCGGCAAGAATGGCACGATTAACTGCGTCACCAAAATGGTCGATCATGCCAACAATTTGCTCTTCGGTCATCTCGAGTGGGGTCTCTGCGTTATCGCGCAGAGCGGCAACAGGACTGGCAGAGATCGGTTGGTGGCCGCCATTGAATTCACCATTTGCCATGCGTCCAGCATGATAAATTTGTAAAATAGCCTTCGAACCTTTAGCTTTAATTGCCGTTGCCAATTTTTCGAGGCCAGCAATTTTACTGTCGTGGTTGATACCCAGAGCCCCAGGGAATGCACGGCCGTAATTTTCGACAAATGCGCTTTCCACGATAATAGCCCCTGCATCTCCAGAACGAGAGGCATAGTAATCCACCATTTCTTGAGTCACTCCACCATCAAAAAATGCAGATTGAATGGTCATTGGTGCCATGACAATGCGGTTTTTAAGCGTGGCCTTGGACAGCCCAAGCGTTATCTCTTCGATTAACTTTGTCATTGGTTAATATTCCTTATACTGATTAATTCTTATATGAAAAACTCCTCAAGAGCCGAATGCATTGCTCAAAGTATTTTTCATATAAGAAAAACATCATCAGATGACTTTCCCTCAAAAATACTATGGATAATTTTTATAAGTAAAATGAAAGGTTTGCATTCAATATATGTTTATTGTGCATATGTTTAAGAATTGTTTATGTATTATATGCATTAAATGTATTTGTTACGACAAGCGCTGGCTCTGTTTTTGGTAGGGGCGGATAACTATATAAATCTTTTAATAACAATCGTTTATTTTTATTTATTAGTTAAGCTGACCGAGTCTAACAACGTAATAGCCCTATTTTCACCGCAGTTTGAACGGGTAATGCTTTCAGCTTTGTGACAGAGACAAAGAGCAACTGGTGACATTAATGTAACTTTTTAAGCTTTGGATATTGGTGCTTAGCTGAAAATAAGATTCCACCACCGGGCATCATTCGTAAGACGAGTTAATGGTGTTGAGGGCGGTAGTTAACAGCGAAAGATAGTGACAAGAAACGTCTAATTGCTCAGTGAAGTACGTAACTGAATACGTCTACTGCGGTTGAATAAGGGTAATGGTCAGGATGAATTGAAGATTACCCTTAAAGCGTATTAGTGTGGAAGTTGCTCGCTTTTACTCTTCATCAGCAAATATTGCTCAACGGCGGTGACCGTCTCTGCACGGTTGATGTGTCTTGCTATGAAGTAGGGTGGAATAAAGAAAACGATGAGGTAGAACGATTCGTGGAAGAAGTCAGAGGCGAGAATCGTTTCGTGGTTTACGTATGCAAACAATGCAAGTAGGCAAAGTAAAACGCACAATCCTGCAAGCACAGTGCAGACGATTAATAGTAATCCCAGAAAATCCCTTACAAACATTTTTGAAGCCGTCATGTTTTTCACTCCTGAAATATGAACGTTCCTAAAATACTCCTAATGATGCATATATTTTTGAGCAAGGTCATATTTTGTGCAAATGAAGGGTTTTGACGGGTTAATATATGATTAAAAAGAAGAAAAGCAGGATTGATGTAGGAATTTGGTGACAAAAAAGCCCGCACAAAAGGCGGGCCTGAGCGTTATGGCATTGTTGGATAATCGGTATAACCTTTGTCATTGCCACCAAACAGAGTAGCGCCATCGAGTTCCGCTAGTGGTTTGTCGTGTTGTAAGCGAGAGACCAAGTCTGGGTTAGACACAAACGGGCGACCAAAGGCGACGATATCGGCGTAGTTTTTAGCTAGCACGGCCTCTGCATTTTGCTGAGTGTAACCGCCGGCAACAATGATGCAGTTGTCGAAACGTTTGCGAAGCTCGATACGAAATGCTTCAGGAATTTCAGGCGCGTCATCCCAATCCGCTTCAGATAAATGTAAGTAAGCGATATCACGTTGTTGTAATTCTGTCGCTGCGTCAAGAATGGTCGGTACGATGTCTGGGCAATTCATATCTTTAAAAGTTATAAATGGTGCTAATCGGACGCCGACTTTGTGGGCACCTATCGCGCTGACAACCGCATCCACAACCTCAAGTAAGAAACGAATACGATTCTCGCGTGTACCGCCATACTCATCGGTACGTTTATTGGAGTTGGTGCGAAGGAACTGGTCGATAAGGTAGCCATTGCCACCGTGAATTTCGACACCATCAAACCCGGCCTCTACAGCACGCTTTGCAGCGGTGGCAAAATCGTTAACCACACGCTGAATGTCGTCTTTGGTCATTTCGCGTGGCTCGACACAATCTATCATGTTGCCATTGCCGTTTTCGTCTGCAATCCATACTTGAGTTTCTACTGGTGCTAGAGCAGAGGGGGCCATTGGCTTTTCACCGTTTTGGAACGTCGGGTGGGACACTCGGCCCACATGCCAAAGTTGGCAGAACATTTTTGAGCCTTCACTGTGCACAGCTTGCGTCACTTTGCTCCAGCCAGCCACCTGTTCATCGGTATAAACACCTGGAGTGAAAGAGTAACCTTGAGAGTCATCGGAAATCTGCGTCGCTTCGGAAATGATCAATCCAGCGGTGGCTCTTTGTTGGTAGTAGGTGGCCATCATATCATTAGGAATATTGCCCGGCTGACTAGTGCGTGCTCGAGTCATTGGTGCCATCGCGATACGATTTTGAAGTCCTAGACCTTTAATCTCTGTTTGCTCAAATAACTTGCTCATGTTGAATGTCCTGAGTGGCTGATGTTTATTGTCTGCTCATTGTATTCATTTAATTAAATTTGATAATTGGCTTTATTTTGAATTTAGTATTCATTAATTTCGAATAGTGAAGTCATTAGTCAAATGATAATTACTTGCATTCGCATTTGGTTTGAATTTTAATAGGCAACTATCGTTTTAAAAAGGCTCACCCAATGGAAATTCAACAGTGCTGGTCTCGTTTTGTAAATGCAGAGAAATTACTAAAACAAGGCAGTTGGCCTGAGGCAAAACACTTGTTTTCACAAGTGTTAGATAGCTTACCTTCGCATGTCTATCATGCACTTGAATGTAAACAAACTCGCCCATGTCAGTTCGTTTTCTTGGTGACAGGATTACGAGACGCGTCTATCTATCAATCAAGTATCCTCAATAGTATTGGTGAGCCACAGCAAGCGTTTGAGACACTCAATCGCTGTTATGCATTACTGCAATTTTTGTCACTAGAGCAAACTCAACTTATCAAGATCGTTTATGCGGCGATTGAAGAGAGTACGGATCTTGTGCTCAGCCATATGGAAGCCTTCTGCGCTTCTCAACACAGTGCTGAGTGGACTCAAAAATTCAATGAGCTTAGCCGATCGCATCATAGTATTGCGGTCTTGAATCCACACACCAACCCGACACCAAACTCACATTACTAATTCGAATGAGCAAGGAAGCATTATGTCTCAAGACCCTATTCTAACTGTCCGCGATCTTTCCGTAAGCTTTACCACCAATGACGGTATTGTTGATGCAGTGAAACAAGTCAACTTCGATCTTTTTGCGGGTGAAACATTAGCTATTGTGGGTGAATCAGGAAGCGGTAAATCTGTATCAACCAACGCGCTGATGCAGATTTTGCCTAACAATGCGATTATTCACACGGACTCAAACATCGCATTTAACGGCCACTCGCTACTGAAAATGGATGATAAGGCGATGCAAAAGATTCGTGGTGACCGTATCGGAATGATCTTCCAAGAACCAATGACCTCACTTAACCCTTATATGAAGGTGGGCATTCAAGTCGCTGAAGCATTGATGTGCCATAGAAAGGTGAGTGGTCAACAAGCTAAGAAACGCGTTTTGGAGCTGTTTGATTTGGTGCATTTGCCAGAACCAGAAACGGCTTACTTTAAGTACCCTCACGAGTTTTCTGGTGGCCAGCTGCAACGCATTATGATTTCTATGGCCTTGATTAATGAGCCTGACATTTTGATCGCTGATGAACCAACCACTGCACTCGATGTAACGGTTCAAGCTGAAGTACTTAATCTCATCAAAGAAATCCAAGCCAAGCTTGGAACAGCGATTCTGTTTATTACTCATGACTTGGGTGTGGTCAAACACTTGGCAGACCGAGTGATAGTGATGTGTAAGGGGGATATTGTCGAACAAGGCGAATGCCAAGCGCTGTTTTCATCACCCCAGCACGATTACACCAAGATGCTACTCGATTCTGTACCTAAGGGACAAAAAGAGGAAGTAGAAGAAACCGCCGCTACTTTGCTAGAAGCTGACGATATTCGAGTGAAATTCTTGATTAAATCGAGCTTTATACAACAGCGTAATCAGTATTTTGAAGCGGTTAAAGGGATTTCGTTGCAGCTCAAGCAGGGTGAAACCTTGGGTATTGTAGGGGAGTCAGGGTCGGGTAAATCGACTTTAGGACGTGCACTGATCGGGTTGCTACCATGCACTGGGACTGTGAAGTTCAAAGGTCAAGACGTGGACAAACTGACGGCTAAAGCTCGATTTGCCCTTAAAAAAGACATTCAAATGGTGTTTCAAGATCCCTATGGGTCGCTCTCGCCACGAATGACCGTAGGCGACATCATTACAGAAGGTCTTACGGTTCATCATCCCAATTTGTCAAAAGCCGAACGCATGCAGCGTGCACGGACTGCCTTAGAAGAAGTTAGGCTTGACCCTCACAGTATCAACCGTTATCCCCACGAGTTTTCAGGCGGGCAGCGACAACGTATTGCTATTGCCCGAGCACTCATTCTTGAGCCATCATTTATCTTGCTTGATGAACCTACTTCTGCATTGGATCGCTCGGTACAGCTTACCGTTATAGACCTTCTTAAAGACATTCAGAAGAAACATAACATCGGTTTCTTGTTCATCAGCCATGATTTGAGCGTGGTTAAAGCGCTATCTGACCGCGTTCTGGTAATGCAAAAGGGTGAGATTATGGAGCAAGGCACCACTGATGAAATCTTCTATCATCCAAAGAGCGACTATACCCAGAAGTTGATTGATGCGTCGTTCGATTTAGACCCTGAAGAGGCATAGTCACCCTGTCCATTGGTAGGTAAGTGTTGGTTTACCTATCATTACTGTTCTAGCTTGTTATCAAATTGGAGTTCATTTTATCGGTTGCTCTCTCTTTAATGATATTGAGAGTCATTTACTATTATTAAATAGACAAATGAGAACCTGAAAGATATCCCTCTCCATCAGGTTGCCTCAATTAAGGAAACATCACTATGACTGAACAAATTTCTCAATGGTTAGCACGCGATCCTGATCCAATCACTAAACACGAATTGCAGCAGCTGGTGGACTCGAACGATGAACGAGAGTTGAAAGATCGATTCAGCTCTCGCCTTGCATTCGGTACCGCTGGCTTACGCGGTAAAGTGGGGGCTGGACCAAATCGTATGAATCGTTTAGTCATTCAAGAAACTGCGACTGGGTTAGGTCATTATCTTCTCGAACAAGTTAGCGAGGCTTCATCGCGAGGTGTAGTGATCGGTTATGATGGCCGCCCTGACTCCAAGCAGTTTGCGCACGATACCGCGTCCGTTCTAACAGCGCTCGGTATCAAGGTGTATCTGACCTATAAAGTTGCAGCAACGCCTATCGTTGCCTTTGGTGTTCGTGAATTGAATGCAGCAGCAGCCGTTGTAGTGACGGCGAGTCATAATCCACCAGAATACAATGGATTTAAAGTCTATTGGGAAAACGGGGCGCAGATTATTCCTCCACATGACTCTGGTATTGCGGCACAGATTGACGATGCTGCGACTCAACCTCTAACGTTGTTACCCTTAGACCAAGCGAAACAACAGGGGTTATTGATTTGGTTAGAAGAGGATTACTATCAAACCTATCGTAAGGCCATAAACCAAAGTGAACTTCTAACACCGGATAGCAATACGGATATTTCCATTGTTTATACTGCGATGCATGGTGTCGGTGCTGACATGGCAGAAACACTGTTAGCAGACGCAGGCTTTAACCAAGTGGCGAGTGTAACTGAGCAGCGAGAACCGGACGGTACGTTCCCAACCGTTAACTTCCCAAATCCAGAAGAAGCTGGAGCAATGGATATGGTGATGGCGCTCGGCAAGTCTGTAGGTGCAGATATTGCCTGTGCCAACGATCCAGATGCTGATCGTTTTGCAGTTGCAGTTAAACGTCCTGATGGTGAGTACCAAATGCTGACGGGAGATCAAGTAGGGTCACTATTTGGCGATTACTTGTTGTCGGGTCAACCTAATGCGCTGGTGGGGAATACCATAGTTTCGTCGCGCCTACTAAGAAGTATTGCCAAGGCGCATGGTGCTGAGTATTACCAAACATTGACGGGATTTAAATGGCTAACCAACGTCGCAATGATTCAAGAGAGCGTGGACCATCCCTTCCTGTTCGCTTATGAAGAGGCATTAGGGTATACGGTTGGCAATAAAGTGTGGGATAAAGATGGACTCTCTGCACTTGTGGCGTTTTCACAGTTAACCGGTAAGCTCAAAGCGCAAGAAAAAACGCTGTGGGATAAGCTTGAAGAGCTTTATCGTCAACATGGCTTCTACTTTAATGCCCAGCGCAGTATTGCGTTAGATCCTAAGTCGCCACCTATTGGTGAGAAGCTTCGTCGCAACCCACCGACAGAGATTGCAGGCAAGCGCATTGAAGTGATTGAAGACCTAAATACATCCGTTCGACAATTCGCCGACGGAACGACAGAAACCATCGATTTACCCGCAAGTGATGTGCTGATTTATTTGCTTGAGGATCAATCGCGAGTCATTGTGCGTCCATCTGGCACTGAGCCTAAGCTTAAATGCTATTATGAGGTCATCAGCGATTTTCCACCAGAGATGGACTACGCTCAAGCGAATCAATCGGCTGAAGCCAAAATGTTAGCATTAATTGAAGCGCATCAACGGAGTCTATAACTCAGAAAAAATGCAGTAGAAGAGAGCGGCATGTCAGCCGCTCTTTTGTGTTTTTGACCTATCTAAACCTAGTCTTTTTTATATTTCTATTGATATGTTATAACATGTCAATTATTCCTGACTTACCTTTACACACTTAGTAGGCAATCGGCCCTAGTTTAGGAATGTTATTAATTTTAATTGGAGGTATTAGATAAATGGATAAACTCAAGCAGGTCCTGATTGTGGCTGGGACCCATGGCAATGAACTTTCTGGGATTTATCTACATAAGTTAATTAAAGAAGGTCTTTATGCCGTTGATCGCTCGACGTTTTCTGCCTCTTCCATCATTGCTAACCCTGAGGCTCAAAAACAGAACATTAGATATATTGATTCTGACTTAAATCGTGAATTCTCCGCATCTAATAAGGTTGAGAGTTCGAATTCGCACGAATCGAAAGTCGCCAATCAGTTTATTGAACATCACGCAAACACAAGTGATCAACTGATCATTGATCTGCATAACACCACAAGTAATATGGGGGCGACCTTGATTCTACTTGCGGATAGCCCGTTTTATCGAATGATGGGCGCGTATGTGAAGCAACGTCTACCTAAGGCAAATATCTTATTTGAAAGCAGGAAATCTTGGAGTGATCAGCCCTATCTTTGCACTGCTAGTGAATATGGCGTCATGATAGAGGTCGGGAGTCAAGCTCATAGCTCGCTAAAATACAGTACGTTAGAGCTTATGAAAGCGATGTGTTCTGTGGTTTTGGATTACATAGAAAAGCACAACCTGAAGCAACTTGGTGAGCTGAATGATTATGACGCTTTTTACTATACCGAAGAGGTCAAAGCACCAGTCGGAAACGACGGTATGCGTGAAGCGGTCGTACATCCCACTTTATGTGGGCGAGATTTTGAAGTTCTAAGGAAGGGAGAGCCTTTGTTGGCCACTCTCAGTGGTCACGATGTTTATTGGGAGAGCGACAATGAGGTGTACCCGCACTTTATAAATGAGAGCGCCTACAGTGACTCGAATATCGTGATGGCTTTGGCTGAGAAACACAAGGTTTCAGTTCGATAGGACGAGCTTCTACTTAATATAGCGACTATTGTAATGACCATAAACCCGCTGAGATATGTTCTGGATAGGCAATACAGGTGGCATACCATAGTAAACAAGCTCTAAATAGTTTCTATTTAGAGCTTTCTAGATCAGCTCGACAAGACAGGGGACATTCCGTAATCCTGCCCGCCCATGAAAAGTAAGCCAATGATCATCAGTATAACGCCACCAACAAGCTTGAGATAACTGCCAGTTAGCTTCCAGTTAACGGAGTGCTCACTGTTTGCCACCACTAGATACCGCTTAAGTATATGTTTGCCGGACAGAGTCATTAGTGCAATCAGTGACGTTGTTAAAGCCGTTCCTAGTCCCATCAGAATCGCACTGATTACCCCCATCCAATATAGACCAACAACGTTTGCGAAAAGCAGGACCATAATGGCGCCACTGCAGGGTCTAACACCTATGGATGCAACAATGCCTAAGTATTCTTTCCATGTTGAAGCTTCGTTGATCATCTGTGCACTAACAACATGCTGATGCCCACACCCGCAGTTATCGCCATGGGAATGGTGATGTTGAATACCTGTTGCTTTGGCCACTATAGGTGAGGGCTTGATAGCGTAGGTGGCAGGATTTACCTCAAGCTTTGTTTTCTGTTTCGTGTTTAGAGAAGAGAGTGGAGCTAGACTACGGATCTTGAGGTTGTGAGAACGCAAGAGCTTAAAAATCTGCGCTGCGGCCTTCCAGCAAATAATGCCTCCCAATAAAGCAACGAGCGCAAAGCTAATTGAAACAAAAATCATGGCATCACGGTTGACGGCCTGCATTGAGGCATTGAAACCCCAAATGAGGACGCTCACGAGTACAATAGCAACGAGTGCCTGACACAACGCAGAAATAACGGTTAAAACTAAGCTAGTTTTAACTTTGGTTGGGTGGGTCGCCAGATAAGTGGTCACGATGACTTTACCGTGACCTGGACCAATGGAATGGAGCATTCCATAAAGAAAACTGGCGCCAATCAAGTAGCCACCAGCGATCAAAGGTTGTGTTTGAGCATCGTATAGCAAATCGGCAAGTTGTGCGTTCACCTCACGCTGCCATTGAATGCTCATCACGACCAGTGACGGCCATGCTTGCCATAACAGATATAAGCTTACAACCAGTAGTATAGAGACGACTATCGCTACAAAGATACGTCGATAATGTAAGTGTGCTTCTTTGGTGTGGTTGAGTGTTACATTGTTCTTGTTTTGCTTCATAACGTTTGATTCAATTTGCTTTGAGTTTGTCATTGCGAGTCGGAAACATTGGCACAATGGATACTTGCAGTTTGTGTAAAGAGGTGACCCAATGTGTTATCCGGATCCGCGTCAGCAGGGAGAGACATGGCATAACTCATTTGCTCTGGAGTCGGGTTTGGCTCAATGATGTTGACCTGACATTGGCGGGCTAGCTCTGGTGACAGGACGACATCATTAGTGGATCGCCAAGCCATATCAACATAATAACTCGGCTCATATATTAATAGCTTTAATGAATCGCGAGTAACAGGCAGCGGTTTGGTAAAGGGAATCTCAAAGCTGAGCACCAATTTTGCTTTATCACGGGTCATCTTTGCATTGCGTGCTAGTCCGTACTTTACTGTTTTCTCACCATCGTAAAAGTGAGTAAAGTAATGTTCATCTTTCATATTGTTGAGGACTGACATCGACAAATTATGCAACGTTTCCTGCTCTTTATCGGGAGAAACATCTTCTCCATCAAGCATATAGATAGAGGTTATTGCGTCGAAAGACCACTCCATACTTAAGCTTGTGATGATACCGTCTTGGCCATTGATATGTGTTTTCATTTCAATCCAAGAATGAGGATGAGCCGCAGCAGCGTTAACGAATAACGCTGCGACTAAACCTACCAATAAATACTTGCTCTTTTGGCGGGCTCTATTTTTTAGTTCATAAATCGTCAAAGATGATTACTCCTGCAAACAGCTTAAGAGCTGTTCTTCAAACGTATCATCAATAGTATCTGAAATTAGTTCGATTCGGCTTTCAAAATAATCGTCGAGGACGACTTCTGTTAAACCATCTGACGTTAAGTTGTAACCGAATATTCCATCTTCGGTAATAAATACTGCTTTCATGCGCTCAACGTCTAATTCAACCAATAATAAAATGAGTTTCTGTCGGTTAAATACTTTATCGGGACTAAAACGCCACCCCACGCTTTGAAAGCCTTCCCCCTCATTTTCTGCTTTAAGAAAACCACTCTCTGGGAGGTCTTGCTCAGACACTAGCGGCTTGCTTTGGGAATGATGATGGTGGTGATGAGGTGGGTGTTGATGAATGCTTGTCTCCCCTTCAAACTCCGATAGGGGGATGGCACCGTGTTCGGCAAAGACCACCTTTGTATTTGGTCGGCCTATTTTCGCTACGTAGGTTGTCAATTTTTCAGAATCGCCTTGCTGGTAGAGATCGAACTTGTTACCCACGATAGTGTCAGCTATCGATATTTGCTGGTTGAAAGTGTCATGTTGAGTATAGCGAGAGTCGGACAACCGACGAGCATCGACAAGCGTGACTGTTTTTTGTAATGAAAGCACTTGGCGATAGTGTTCGGTTGAAAGGACTTCTAACACCTCTTTAGGGTGACCAAGTCCAGTAGGTTCTATCAAAAGACGATCGGGTCTTGCTTCCGACAATAACTGGTTTAATGCAATTTGCATGGGTAACCCGGCTGCGCAGCACATACATCCCCCCGGGACTTCACGAATGAAGACTTGCTGTTTATCTTTGTGTTGTCCTTGTACCAGACTACCGTCGATACCAATTTCTCCGAACTCGTTAACTAATATAGCCCAACGCTCATTTTCGGGCTTATCCTTCATCAGACTAAGAATTGCCGATGTTTTTCCAACACCGAGAAAACCAGTAATGATGTTAGTTGGAACGCCAGTTATAGGCTGATTGTCAGAGTTCATTAGCGATTCTCCTATAGCCTTGAACAAGCGTATGGTTAGCTGAAACCACCGACTCGGAAAAGGCTGAATATTCAGGTGGTACTTTAGAAATGCTGTTTAAATCAAAATCTGCACCAATATTGGTCATAGGTGGGACATGAAAGTGTTGAGGGAGGTCAAGCCCATCAATCACACAGTTATGACGTACCACGCATCCTTCCCCTATGACAGCATTAAACACAACGGAATTAAAGCCGATAAATACATCATTGCCGACCTCACACGGTCCGTGAACAATAGAGCGGTGCGCAATTGAGGTTCGCTCACCGATGATTACCGAAGCTCCAGCTTTGGAATGAATAACGACACCGTCTTGAATATTGGTGTCTCTTCTGATGACTATCGCTTCCATATCGCCCTGTTCGTTGGTTTCATCAGCACGGATAACGGCATAAGGACCAATAAAAACATTGTCTTCGATAATAACTTTGCCACAGATAATTGCAGTGGGGTCGATGAAAGCCGTTTCAGAGACTTGCGGCATATGACCATTGGGATTTCTTCTTAGCATAGTGTTCTTTGTTCAATAGTGAGTGAAAATTGCGCTGTATCGCATGATTAAAAGTCGTCTGAGCTATTTATTGAACACCAATCTCATTGCTCCCACGGGCTGCTCAACCACTTTTTGATTGGCGTAGACGAGATTGCCATTTACCCAAGTCTTGTTGATTTGCGCAGAGAAAGAGTGTCCATTAAATGGCGACCAACCACAGTGGTACAGGCTATTGTCGTTAGTAACGAGGGTCGTCGTATCTGGGTCGATGAGAACCAAATCGGCATAGTAACCTTCGCGAACGAATCCGCGCTGCTGAACACCATAACGGACCGCTGGGTTATGGGCCGTTTTCTCAACCAGTTGCGTCATAGTCATATGACCCTGATGCACTTGATCGAGTAAGCTGAGTAGGGCGTGCTGAACCAAAGGCAGTCCAGCTGGGGCTTCCTCGTACGGTACATGTTTTTCTGCCCAAGTGTGCGGTGCATGATCGGTAGCGATAATATCGATTTTTCCTGTATTCAGAGCTTGAAGCAGGGCATCACGGTCATTTGGGTATTTGATAGCAGGATTACATTTAATTTGATTACCAAGGCGCTCATAGTCTTTGTTGCTAAACCAAAGGTGATGAACACACGCTTCGGCGGTGATATGTTTTTTATTAATTGAACCAGACTCAAACAAAGACAGTTCTTTTGCGGTAGTGATATGCAGGACGTGCAACTGACTTTGATACTTCTTTGCCAGTTCGACGGCGTAGGATGAGGAAGCAAAACACGCTTCTTCATCGCGGAGTATAGGGTGATCGTCGATGGTCAATGGTGACTTGTCTTGTGCTAATTTCTGTAGGTTTTGCTTTATTACAGCACCGCTCTCACAGTGAGTGACGATGAGCACTGGTGAGTCGCGAAAAATAGCCTCTAATGCGGCTGGATCTTCAACTAATAGATTGCCAGTTGAAGCACCCATAAAGACCTTCACGCCACAATGTTTTTGAGGATCAAGCCGCTTTATCTGCTCAAGATTGTCTTCGGTGGCACCCAAGTAAAATGAGTAGTTGGCGAAAGAGGTTTGCTCTGCAATGCTAAATTTGTGCTCTAATGCTTCAATGGTTGTTGTGGCTGGATTGACATTTGGCATCTCCATATAGCTGGTGATGCCACCCGCTACGGCCGCTCGGGATTCACTTGCAATAGTCCCTTTATGGGTAAGACCTGGTTCGCGAAAGTGGACTTGATCATCAATCATCCCTGGAATGATGTAGCCACCTTGGGCATCGACAATGGTGTCACCTGGTTTACTGCTAATGTTGGATGCAATCATCTCGATTCGCTGACCAACAATTCTAATATCCGTCTCAATGATGCTTCCTTCATTGACTAAGCGAGCGTTCTTGATAAGCGTGGCAGACATGGGAATTAGGGACTCCTTTGGGTGAAATAGGCTATTAAATGGTGGTGATTAGTCGTTTCTCGCACATTCGTCGCACACGCCGCTGATCTCAAATTGTGGACTTAGCACGGTAAAGCCTTCCTTTTTGGCGTGTGACTGGAGGCCGGATACCACATTAGGATCAATGATTTGTTCACTGATCTTGTTGCATTGAGAACAGATAAGGAACTGAGGAACGCCGTGCTCATGTTCGCAAAGAATGTGAGAGCAAAAGATGTATTTGTTAGAAACATTGAGCTTATGAGCAAAGTGCTCGCTCTCAAGAAACTCCAAAATACGATAGACCGACATGGCTTGAATATTCTGGTCAAAATGTGTCTTACAATAATCAACTAAGTCATAGGCGGATAACGCTTTATCAGCATGGACTAGTGCTTTTAGGACCAATTTACGTTTAGATGTCAGTTGTTTACCGCGAATCTTACAGCGCTTTTCGGCATGCTCAATAATGTCGTTAATGTCACCCATAATCGCTATACCATATCTAATGTGAGTAACAGCCTTCGTTCATTTGGCAGAACCTCAGGTGAGCGATGAACCAGCCCCAACGCTTCGTTACCTTCCCATCCACTGCCTTTTAACAACGCAACGTCACCAGAAGACAGTTGATTGATACTAGCTTCATTAGGATAAATACCAGACAGATGATCGGGCTTACCATGACTTCCTGCACCGAGTTTACGGCGGTCAACGTCGTTATTACTTAGCCATTGGGTCGCACTGCCAAGATAAGTCGTCACGAGTCGACAGGGGACATGATCGACATGAAATTTAGGACACATGGGTTTATCTAAACGAGTCAGACGCAAGCCCGCCTCCTTTAAATCGAATAGACAACAGAACATATCAACGATAAGCGCAATGTCTTCGCCTAAAGCCTCTGCGCAATCATGACTAGCCAGCTTCTCCTTTACCCAATGTGCTGTGTTGCTGGGTGTGACAGTTTGCACTAGCGCTAAAGATGTCTGCTCTTGAAGCAGCAACTCTATACTTTGTGTCATTTCTGTTGAGAGTGAGCGATGCCAAACCGCGATGTTGTGTTCTGGCTGATAAATTCCCGTCAGAGCGCTAGGTTGTAGGCTCAGTGGCAGTGGAGGGGATATTCCCAGATCTGTGGCTGTATTGGTTAAGTAGTTATGCATAAGTGCTTAGCCTCCATTCTCTTGACGTTTGACGGTAGCTTTCCAAACCAAGCTTGAAACAAGAAATAGCCCAGCGGCGACACAAACGATCGTTGGGCCGGTAGGCGTATCCATTAGATAAGAAGTGCGCAGACCTACAATGCTGGAACTGCTTCCAATAACCGCCGCCAATACGACCATGATTTCGGGGGTGCGGCTAAATGGGCGGGCGGTGGCAGCAGGAATGATCAGCATGGCAACAATCAGCAAGACACCCACCACTTTAATGGCGACTGCAACGACGACAGCGAGTGCGATTGTGAGAATCAGTTGCTCCCTTTTGGGAGAATAGCCACTTGCTAACGCGAGATCTTTGTTTAAGGTGGAGAGCAGTAATCCAGACCAACGAAAGCCAATCAGTCCAACAACCAGTAACGTACCCAGCCAAATCACCAATAAATCGGTTTTGCTTACTGCCAGAATATCGCCGAATAAATAGGCCATCAGATCAAGGCGAATCCCGGATAAAAATGAGACAGCAACCAGACCGATTGCCAATGCCGAATGAGCCATGACGCCGAGTAAGGTATCCATGGCGTAACCTCTGCCGCTGAAGGTGGAGACGGTTATGGCCATCAGAAGCGCAATAATCAGCACGCCTGGAAAAATAGGCAGCGAAAATGCTAGTGACAACGCAACGCCCAGCATAGAGGCATGAGCGGTAGCATCACCAAAATAGGCCATGCGACGCCAGACAATAAAACAGCCCAATGGCGCGGCGGCTAATGTAACGCCAATTCCTGCTAAGGCCGCTCGCCAGAGAAAATCATCCAACATTGAGTCTTCCTTCTTGGAGAGCGATTGGGGAAGAGTGGTGTCGATAGACACCTAACACGTCTTCATCATCCAAACCGAATAGTGCTTTGTACTCTGGTGATGCACTGACCTTCTCTGGAACACCTTCACAGCACACATGCCCGTTTAAACAGATCACTCGATCTGTTCTTCGCATAACAACGTGAAGATCGTGACTGACCATGATGACAGCACATCTTGTTTGTTTGCGGATCGCGTCGATTTGTTGGTAGAAATCGACAGTACCTCGCTGGTCAAGTCCTTGAGTGGCCTCGTCGAGTAACAGTAGGGACGGTTGCTCCAGAAGTGCTCGAGCCAGTAGGACGCGTTGTAGTTGCCCGCCTGATAGCGACCGAAGTTGCTGTGTTTCTAAGTTAGCAACACCAGCTTGCTCCAAGGCTTGTTTTATCCTTGATTTGGAATGACGCAGAGGAAGCGTTAGAAAGCGATATACCGTCATAGGTAGGGTTTCATCAATATGTAAACGCTGGGGCACGTAGCCGATCTTCAAACTCTCACTGCGCTCGATGTGACCGCTAATTGGGAAGATTGCGCCTATCAAGGTCTTCAATAGTGTGGATTTACCTGACCCATTGGGGCCGACAATCGTGACTATTTCCCCCTGACTCACCGAGATATTTATGTTGTCCAATATTAAATGGCTACCAAATTTAACTGACAACCCGTGGGATGAAATCAACATTCACCTTCTCTCAACTTACTAAGTAACGACGATTTGCAAACCTGTGCATAGAGAAAAGATGCTTGCAAGACGTCTGGAATAAAAGTTATGTTATAACATAACAATTGTAGTTGCCAATCTTATATCTTAAAAAAACAGGGAGAAGAAAATGTTTAAAAAAGCCTTATCAGGCATGGTGGTTGGTTTGGTCGTAGCTTCAAACACTTACGCTAAGGTACCTAATGTGGCAGTGGATATTGCTCCATTGCATTCGTTAGTGTCTCAGGTGATGGATGGCGTTGGTGAGCCTGACTTATTGATTCGTCCCGAGTCATCACCTCATGAATACCATTTGCGTCCATCAGAGGCTAAAGCTCTCTCAGAAGCGAACGTTGTATTTTGGGTTGGCGAGGGGTTGACCCCATGGCTCGAAAAACCATTATCCAGCTTAGCTGGATCAGCAAAGAAAGTTGAGATGATGGAAGTGGATGGCACAACCTTGTATGACTTCCGTGAGGGTGCCACATTTGAGGCGCATGAACACCATGGAGATGAGGCTCATCATGATGAACATGAACATCACGATGCTGACCACCATGATAAACACCAAGAAGAGCATCATGAGCACCATCATGAAGGCCATGACCCACACGTATGGTTAGATCCTCAAAATGCCGAGGTTTGGGTTAAAGTCATCGCTAAAACACTCTCTGAAGCTGATAGTGAGCATGCATCGATTTATCAGCAGAACGCAAAAGCGACGATTTCTCGCTTACAACAACTGACTTCTGAGATAAAACAGCAAACCCAGAATCTGGGCGGTATTAAATTCATTGTTTTCCACGATGCCTATCAGTATTTCGAACAACGTTTTGGAGTGTTAGCGTCAGGGGCAATATCAGTATCGGACGCGTCGAAGCCAAGTCCTGCGCGTATTACTCAAATTCGCAACACGGTAAAAGAGCTCGGAGTGACTTGTGTGTTTACGGAACCTCAGTTTAATCCGCAACTGGTAAATTCAGTGTTTGAAAACTCTACTGTTACTACCATCGGTGTGATGGATCCTATCGGTGCTGATATCGCAGTAGGTAAAGACCAATATAGTCAGCTGTTGCTGGCGATGCTAGGTAGCCTTCAACAGTGCCAACAGTAAACTCACAATAGTGAATAACCTCTCTGCATTGTGATATGCAGAGAGGTTTATCTGTTTGTTATGCCTTATGCCGTTTCAAAGAACGCCTTGTGATAGGTTACTTCACCTTTAGGGATAGTATTCCCAAATCCTTTCACCAAGAAGTATTCTGCTGGGACATCTGCAAACGTTAGGTTTGGATGAGATTCGAAACCAAAGCGTCCGTAATAACTTGCGTCTCCAAGTAACACAATGCCTTGATAACCGAGTTGTTTGATTTGAGCTTCCCCTTCTCGAATCAGCGCTCCGCCTATGCCTTTGCCTTGATGCTCTGGAATGACAGATACAGGACCCAATCCAACCCAAGTTGAAGCTTCACCATCTATTAGGATTGGTGAAAACGCAATATGACCGATAACCTCGTTATTGGCTTCGCACACAAGAGAAACAGTAAGTGCGTTGTCACGACGAAGTCCGTCGACAATGAGATGTTCTGTTGGTTTCGCACCTGGTTCGTGATGTGGGTGGTTCTCAAATGCTTGATATGTTATTGAGTGGATCTGTTTAGTATCTTCGTGAGTTTCTGTTCTGATTTTCATGCAATTACCTGCTATTTGGCCACGCTTGTTTAAGCATCAAGCCGCTGTTCTTAGCTTATGTGATGTCGTCACTATAAAGTGTGAAGTTATAGACAGGTCAACGACAATTTCTAAAATTCTTATTCGATTGGGAAAGGGGGGAATAACGACGAGTTCTACGAAGGCTCTATTTGTAGATAGATACCTTTTTAGAGAGATACCTCGCTAAGGCAAAGTGCATCTGACTTAGCGAGGTTGCATGACGAATGTTATCTAGCTTGACTTAAATTGCTTTCAGGTCGGGCAGAGTATACGCCCCAATATGCTCCATACTTGGTAAGTAGATTCGCATGTTGATGGAAATATTGTCCGTCGGAATATGAAGTAGGTTATCTACATCGCCACATGATCTGGTCTCGGTGTTGCCGTAATACACCGTAAACGATCCATCTTGATTAAACGCCATGTCCTCATTTGAAAGAATGGAATAGTCATCTGTTGCGATATATTGTTTATCGTCGTAGATGGTGATTGAGAAAAATCCGAGCTCCTCATCTTCCATTTTTGGTTTTGGGTAATTAGCAACGTAGCAGGCGTCTTTATCCAAGTTATATTCGGCCACCTTATAACTTGCGTGCGCATCAGGCAGTAGACCTGTTGAGATGGCAACACCGCGATTTCGTGCATCCTGATCTATCGTGATACCTGCCTGGAGATCTGCCATAGCATTGGCTATACCCTGTGACTGAGCGATGGATACCCATTTATGATGTATAGGTTTAAATGTGTCCATATCCCAAGCGGTGACTTTATATGGTGTTGGTTCAAAAGCTCTGTCTACATACTCAAAGTGCAGTTGATCTTGGAAATCATTTACTTTTTCGATATCTGATGCTTGGGAGGCATTCACTTGGGTACGTGCATAAAACGCAATGTAGTCACTGGTGTCTGTGGCTTTAATAATGTGCTCACCTGACCCGTAGAAGACATAGGCGGTGTCATGATTGTGATTCATGACGTGCAGAGAGACATAACGTCCATCAAATTCTGGAATCGTAACCTTTATGTCAGAGCGGGCATCTGCAATAACGAATGAATATAGCGTGTCTCGATTCATCATCGGTGCAGGTTGCTCATCTAGTGCAATGGGTGCTCTATGATGATGCCAATCTTGAAGAGCACCGTTACCCGCTTCAACATTCATTGCCATATCAAACATGGCAGTTGAGTAATTCTCTTCCGTGACGGTTACTAATTCCGAAGCGAAAACGGTTGATGAGGTCAGTGATAATAAGGTTGCTAAAAGAGTCTTTTTCATGCTTGGCCTGTGTTGGTCTGCGCGTTGCTCCAAATGGGTTGGAGTGTGGTTTTAAAAGTGTCCTTCGATCTTGTTAATTCATCCTGATGACAAATAATTTACCAAGGTGACATGATTAGATATATTTAATATTAATTAGCATCATCTTTAGATTTATTTAACACTATGAGTAATATTCTGACGAACTTAGATTTAAACCTCTTAAAGGCGTTTGTGATTACCTATAAAGAGCGCAACTTAAAACGTGCTGCAGAGCGGCTGTTTATCACGGCTCCAGCGGTAAGTGTCAAACTCAATAAGTTGAAACAAGAGCTTGGAGGAGAGTTGTTTATTAAAGTACCTACCGGCTTTGAACCTACGGCTTTGGCGGATCATCTCTACGAAAGAGTCGAGCCGTTGTTGAATCAACTCTATTCCGATATTGGTAGTTTAAAAGGGTTTGAGCCAGCTAAGCTGAGTGGAAGAGTGAATATAGATTTAGGGCAACACTTTATCAGTTGGTTTGCACCCAAGCTTTTTTCTTTGGTTAAATCCAGCGCCCATCAAGCGAGCATGACTTTCAATGGTTTTTCAGAAAATACTATAAGTAACCTCAGGCATGGGGATGTAGATATAGGTATTGAGTATGCGAGGGTCGATATTCCAAAAGACATTATGGAACTCCCACTCAAGATCAAACCTTTGGTAATAGCTGTTAGAAAAGATCACCCTATCACGAGCAAGACGGCGAGAGTTGAGGAGTTGGCGGGTTACGGCTGTGCAATGATAGAACTGAATCTAGATGAAGGTGGTAAACGCTGGCATTTTATCCACGAAGCGGAGCGCCAGTGTGGAGTGAAATTGGAGCCTGAGTTTACCTCGAGTTCACTTGAAGCTGTCGTAGAAACGCTCTGTCACTCCAATATGTTCTGTCCGGCATCCAAACACATTGTAGAGCAGTATTCAGACAAGCTAAAAAGTATAGAATTTGTTGAAATGCTAGATTTGGTTAATTATCCCGTTAGCCTCTATCTTCATAGAAGGAATAGACATTCTCCGAAACATCAATGGCTAATAGACCAAATACAATTGGGATTCTCTACGTTTAATGTGTGAAAAGCGCACATTATCTTCCCAGTAGGCGCTCATATTGCTGACAATCTTCAGTCTAGAACCAGAACTGAATGTACAAAAAAAGACCTATATGAATAGGTCTTTTCAATCTAGCTACTTTATTTAATAGCATGCTTAACGCAACTTTTAAACCCTTAGTACTTTTTAAGAATTTCCACGATAGCGGCTTCATTATCCGCGGCGATGATGGCGTCCACGTCTTCATCGTTTTGGAACAGTTCTGCCAATGCCATGATAGTTTGGATATGGCTATCAGAATCCATCGCTGCCAATGTGACCGAGAAGTAGACGTCGCCGTTATCTTCTGATTCTAAGTCAACACCATTCTTAAATACCGTGATTTGAAGCGCTTGCTCATTCACGCCGTCTTCTGGACGAGCATGTGGCATGGCGATTTTTGGAGCTAGTACATAGTAAGCACCAATTTCTTTGTGCTTAACCTTAATTGCTTCCAAATAACGTGGCTCGACCTTACCTTGTTCAATCAGCTTTGAACATGTGATATCTAACGCCGCGTCTACGCTTAAGCTCGTTTCGTGAGAGATAACGATGCCGTTATCTCCAATTAGATTCATGATGCTCATGATACAATCCAACCTAGAATCAGACCAACTACACCGAAGTCGAAGTCAGCGAACGTCGTTGCTTCAAGACCTAGGCCGCCTAGTACTGGCAGTAGTAACATTGGTAGGAACGAGATACATAGACCTTGAGTGAATGCACCTAGTACTGCACCGCGAAGACCACCTGTTGCGTTACCATAAACACCTGCCGCACCACCTACGAAGAAGTGAGGAACAACACCTGCTACGATAATGGTCCAGTCAAACATGCCTTGGATACCCATTGCTACAAGACCTGCTGAGAATGAAGATAGGAAACCAATCAGTACAGCGTTAGGAGCAACTGGGAATACCATAGGACAGTCTAGTGCTGGTTTTGCACCTGGTACAAGTTTGTCCGAGATACCCTTAAATGCCGGTACAATTTCAGCAATCAGCATCTTCACGCCTTGTAGTACGATGTACACGCCACCAGCGAAAGTCAGAGATTGCATGAAGGTGAATACTACCCAGTTTTGACCACCTGAAACACCTTCTACAAACTCACCGCCTGCAAAGATAGATGCGATCATAAAGAACACAGCCATAGTTGTAGCAACAGCGACAGGCGTATCACGCAAGAACATAAGGCTCTTTGGAACATTAATGTGCTCAGTTGATTTTTCTGGGTTACCAAATTTGCTACCGATGAAGCCAGCAACGATGTAAGACAGTGTTGAGAAGTGACCCATTGCTAATTGATCGGTACCCATAACTTTCTCAGTATATTTCTGAGCTAGAGCCGGCATAATGACCATTAGAGAACCAACAATTATTGCACCCATCGCAACTAGAGTCGCACCTGTAATACCTGCTGTTGACAGAATAACTGCAACTAGCATAGACATAAACATAGTGTGGTGACCAGTTAGGAAAATATATTTTAGCGGTGTGAAACGAGCCAAAAGAATATTAACGATAAATGCGAAGAACATAATTAGTGCCATTTCATAACCGAATGCTTCTTGTGCTAGAGCAACAATTGCTTCGTTATTTGGAATAACACCACTTACACCAAATGCTTCTGTAAATACAGTGGAGAAGTTATTTAGTGCGCCAACTAAAGCGCCAGCACCAAAACCTAAAATTAGGAAACCCATTACGGTTTTAATAGTGCCTTTTAGAATAGTTGAAACATCAGCTTTCTGTGCAATAAGGCCAATGAAAGCTATTAAACCAACCATGATTGCGGGCTCTTTTAATAAGCCCAGCATAAACTCGAAGAAGTTAGCCATTATACTTTTTCCTTAGATGAATTTTTTCAATTGCTCTTCAATTGAAGCTTTGTCAAAAATATTCGCTAGGCTAACAATATTCTCTTTACCAGCATCTGCTAATTGCGTTGCAACATCAGTAGCTGCTACCCAAATATCAGCATTGCTTGATGCTGCTGATGATAGATCTTCATGATCAACTTCTGCATCTAGACCAATTTTCCCTGCTACTTCTTTAACTGCCATTTCCATCATTAATGAAGTACCAAGACCGTTTCCGCATACAACCATTATCTTTTTCATATCGTCATTCTCTGTAGAGTTATTGAGAAGGAGGCCGTTCACCTCTCTATTGGATTGAGTGCATCATAACGAAAAACAGGAGGGTTGCCATGGATCCAAATCACAAAATCAAGTTGACCTTATGATCTGGATCACAGTATTGGTGGGGTAATATCGATTAAAACTTGAGCGCTAATACTTAAGGGTTATTTGTGGATTTAATAGGATGGTAGCGATGAAACATCACAAGAGAAATAATGTGATCTGTGTATATGAATAGATTTTCACTTGTTTATAATTGGTAGGGGACGATGTTATTACTTACCATAATCAGTGAGCATTTTCTTAAGGAGCTTATTAACGTCCTTGGTCTTTTTATTTCTTTTTGTAAGAGCACTTAATGAGGTTGGTAGCTGCGGTTTATCGGAATCTTCGACTGTATCTTCGGCTTTATCTCTCAATTTCTGTACAGCAGGTAAAAGCATGCGAACTTCATCACCGAGTTCATTTTCCAATACGACAATGTTATCTGACTCAACTTGAATAATAGTTAACAAACCATGGTTTGGTGATTGAATAGTTTCACCAACCATTGATGATTGAACTGGAACAGAACGGTCGGTAAGTTGACCACTTCGAAGTTTAGCGGCTGTAATTGAACGTATATTACCGGTATTTTCAAACGCAACAATGACGGTATGTGTATTGTAGTATTCCACAACAGTAACATAACCATGCTTTTTAGTTTCAAATCTCGCACCTATTTGCATATCTAATGGTGCGTCCATTTTTTTTATTAACATTTAGTTTCCAGTGTACAAACTTTTTAATTTCACTTAGCTAAGTATACACCCTAGATTTTTCAATATAAATATTTGTATTAGGCTAGTCACCATATTAGTTTAGGTGTTGGGCAACATAAGGACTTAAAGGCAACCATGAAATGCCGCCTTAGATCCTCTAGCGATCTTCTGTTGACTGTTTTTCCTTCAAGGCGTTAGCTGCGTAGCGAACTGCGAACACACACAAAAGCATCATAATAAAAGGAATGGACGCCAAGGAGATTTCTAGCCAAGGGAAGTCGGTGAAGTATTTTGAAAGTAACAAGTGGGAAATGATGTTCAGTAAAGCAATCACTATTGCCACCACGAGTAGTTTCATCTCTTTGTTCATCCGATTTTCCTGCTGAGAATGATAGTTTAGGAGAGGCGCTATGGTTTCAAGCATGAGGGCGTTATTGTGCCACAAGGAGGACAGCGTTTATCGTGTTCATGATCTCGTATTCTCAAATTGTAGTAACCACATTTAATCATCAAGTGAGAGTGGTTAACGTTCCCCAACGTAGGCATTTAGTTCGTTCGATTAGCTATGTTAGACTCGCCACGAAAGGGCGGAGTTTAGAAAGGAAGATAGGTTGAAATCTGGTTTAATATCATTTCTTGCATTTGTGCCAGTGTTAAGTCAAGCAAGTACCTTGTGTCACCAAGAAGAAAATTGGTTAGCGGGATGCGAGCTTCGTAACGATAAGGTTGTTAGTTTCTGTACTGATAAAGCAGGGTTAACGACATACCGTTACGGTAAACCTAACAACATTGAGTTGACTATAAAGGAACGCCAGCCAGGGACAATGAAGACACTGAGTGAAGGGTATTCACGAGGAGCTGCTTCGGAGTATCAAGCTCAAAATGGCCGTTATACCTACACTTATACTGATGGGCTTTATGGAAGCAACGACGCAACCTATCTCTTAATGGAGCTCAATCATAGAGGATTTGAAATCGCTGGATTAACTGAAACCACGCTGTCTCATCATACCGTAGACAAATCGCTTACCGTTTCTCACGATTCTAAGGGCGCACTGGCCAACATCAAATGCGATGACGACAGTCATTTTTATGGAGAGCCCGTTGGACGAAGTGAATACATTCATATCCTCCGAAATGTAACGGATAAATATCGCTTACCATTGGCGGACTTGCCTTCTCAATGTCAGTCTGATGCCGCACCTTGTGTAAAACTGTATGAGGACTTCAATCGAGATTTCATTTTTGTGCAGTTCCAATCTATCGATCAAAGTAGTTTTGTGAATGACAAAGCGTATTTAATCAAAATGGCAACGGGAGATATTAGTCAGGTCACAATGCAAACTCTGTCATCGTCAGATGAGACTCAGATGAAACCGCTGCTTTATCTTACTGTCGATGCAAAACAGTTGGTGGTTAGCCTAGAAAGCGAAGTACGTTAGTAACTCTTCAGCGCTACTCAACTAATTGTCCCTAGTCCTAGGTAACATTTCATCCTCACACGTGAATACGGTCGAAAAATCTCATACTTCACGCGACGTCAGTGTTCTAGTTGTCATTATAATTTCGCTACCCAACGTTTTGATGTGTAAAGGAATAAGGAGAACTTGAACATGTGGAGTCAGATCTGGGGATTTGTGACTAGTAATGCAGCTTCGATAGTTGAGCAGGTAGAATCTGCCGTAGATGATTACTTCTATACGGATGAAGAAAAGAGCAGAGACAGCGTCTCAGCACAGAAAAATCGCACAAAGTTTAAAGCACAAATGGCGGCGATTACTTCACAGTTAGCACAAAATGAACAGCGCTTTAAAGTTCAACTAGAACAGCTAATCGCAGAGCGCGAAAAACAAATCCACGATACCTACCAACGAGAAATCAGTGCCTCGAAAGATGTCATTGTCGCCGAGCTTCACCAATCCGATCTTTACACTAAGCGAGCAAGGCCAACAGTGATTTATGCGGGGCTTTTGTTTGTGTTTCTAGAACTGCTTGGGTTGAGAGTAGCGTTACTTTCCCACCTTGAAGCGAGCTCGGCCGTTATTGAAAGCTCTACGGCAATATTATCGGCATTTCTGTATATGTGGGGAACAGTAGCAGGTGCCTACGCATTAGGGAGAAGTGCCGAAAAACGCGGCATCTCTAATTCGGTTACGCGATTGGTAACCGGTGCTTCAAAAGCACAAAGTGACAACTCCGCTAAAACCCTTGAACAGAGAGTGAAGGAGCAAATTACGTGGTAACCATAGTGTTGCATTGTTCTGATTCTCATTTTGGTAATGCTGCGCTCATTGCGAAATGGCATCTGGCGAGAGGCTGGCAAGGGATTGGATATCATTACGTGATTTTGAATGGCTGGCTGAGCGCCAGATCTTATCATCCTTGCTATAACGGTCACATTGAAACTGGACGAGCGTTGAATAGCGATTCCTTGGTCTCTCCTTTTGAAGTAGGTGCTCATGTGAAAGGGCACAACGCTCAATCTGTTGGGATATGCTTGATTGGTCGCTCTGGTGTGTTTACCGATGAACAGTTGAACGCAGCATTGTCGATTGTCTATCAACTGGAGAGACAGTTTGGAGAGATAAGAATTGTTCAACATAGTGAGCTTGATGGAAACAAACCAGAGTGTGCGGGTTTAGATATGGTTCGTTTCCAAGCTAATCTGCGCTGTTACAGACTATTAATTGAGGTGTGTTGAGAGCGGATAAAGTGGTCACCACCTAAAGCGGACGAATAGCGATGCGCGATGGTGAGATGCCCGTCAGTCGCTTAAAAGCGCGCGAAAACTGAGATATGCTTGAGAAGCCCATATTAACTGCTACGCGCGATACTGTTTCACCGCGTTGCAGTTGTTCCATAGCTATGTCTAAAATTAGGTTGTCTCTTAGTTGTCGAAAAGTGATACCTTGCTCCTTAAGTCGACGTTGAAGTGTGCGTTTACTAACATTGATCACTTGAGCGGCTCGCTCTAGGTCAAACTTAATTTCTAATACATACGGACGAAGCGCGCTGTATATATGACTGATGGCGTTGTAATAAATCCCGTTGTTTTCCTCTTCTTCTTTACGAAACCCCACCTCACTTTTCGTCACTGTGATAGTTGACTGCGCCAATGAATGTTCAATGACCACGCCACAAACAGTGCGAGCTTGAACAAACTGAATTGTTGCTGGAAAACACTGGATAATGTCGTCATGACACAATGACTGTAAGTGCACTTGCGTTGGTATCCAATCTGTTTTGGTTAACGCTTGAATGGTTTCTATCATTGCCCAAAGACTAAACACTTCGGACCAGACAAAAGTGGTATCTTCAGTATTTACTGCTTTGTAGCGAGAAAATAGAAAATGATCGCCAAATAGTTTCAACTCAATGTCCGATTGAGGTAACTGAACTTGAAGTGCTTGAATGACCTGTTTCAGTGCGTCTTCGAGAGTGGTTTCTGAACTTACGTTACATAGCAATTGTGGGACAATATGTTCTCGTAATGCAATACGCACTACTTGTGTGCCAGATTCAGGACCCAGTTGATCATACGTAAGTTGAACCAGACGAAAGACGGCTTGCAAAGGAAGAAATGTGGGTTCCGCTTGTTCATATTCGGTCGGTAGACCAGCCGAAGATACGAACTCGTGAACATCAACACCGCTGCGGCGCAATTGAGATAAAATACTCGTGGCATAGTCGCTATAAACAACGGGAATCATAAACTCTCCTTCATGGTGGTTAGAATTCGATTAAGACGCAGCAAATAAAGTCGATGGATAGAATGAGATGCGCTAGGAGCGCATCATCAGTTGAGAAATCGAGTTAAGGTCATGACTTAACTACGGTTTTCTCTGGTGTGATTTTCCCATCCAGTACTTTTTGGTTCACGCCGTAATAGCGAACGGTAAAAGAGAAGTTTTGGCCGTTGGTGTCAATGTTGTTGATTGCCTCTTGCCCACAGTTGAAAGAGACAGTGACGGAGCCATTCGCATTTTTCTGCCAGTTATTTGATGACACATGATTGGCACCATCGATCAGGTAGCGGTTTTCGTCATATGGCGTAACGGATGTAAAGTACTTGGAGTCAGGACTCTCGAATGTTGTTGTCTGGCACTGATTCGCCTTTAACATGACCGAGTTAGTATAAAGGTTCGCGACGTTGACCTCAGGCGAAGAGCCTCCCCAGCCGTTGGCATTTTCTAGGTTCCACTGATGAAGATCGGTAATGTCAGACGATGAGCGTGGAAAAGTGTAAGCGAAGACTTTGCCCTGAGTTTCAGCGGTTAACTTTGAAGTCCATGCCTCTACTTCGTCGAAGTCGTAGTTTTTGACTTGATAAGTACCAAATTTCAACTGGTCAGTCGTAATTCTGTCCTGAGCAGCTCTCGCTGCATCGAGGCCTTTCTCAGTACCAGTGCGGTAAATCAGAAAGGCATAGTCTGTTTCTACTTTGGTTGTGTAAGAACCTTCACCCACGACGTAATGTTCCCCATGGCCACCCTCATTGACTACTTGAACGGCCATATAGACATCGCTTTGCGGGATATCGAATGAGACAAAGCCATTCTGCGCTTCAACAATGGCTACAGAGTAAAGCGTGTCATCATTCATTTGCACTGTAGGGGCGGCTTTACCACGTGGTGGTAGGTTTCGCATATGAGTGATGTGTTGGTTAGCTCCGAGCGCTGCCCAATTGCGATAGTTGCGTGCTGTCTCTGCAAACGCGTAGTTTTGCTCGGTTACTTTGATGAATTCGTTGCTGTCATTATTAGTAGTGGTGGTTCCACAGGCGCTGAGCACAAAGCTTAAGCTGATGACAGAAGTGGCGAGTAACGTTTTCTTGAGTATCATAACTATCTCCGAGGGTAGTAATTAACCAAAGTGACGATTAACTCAACCTTGTATTTAATCGCGTTCTTGAATGAGGTTAAGACTATGTAGAGATAGGTATTATTACCAATGATACCTTTTTATTTCAGATATGCATGAAGCGTATATCTTGATTAACTACCTGATACCGATATCTTTTCTGCCAGCGTTTCCAACATCAATGTTTTAAACCACTTATGAGCGGGACTGCTCAAGGTGCGGCGATGTTCAATCAAATAGATACTGACTAAATACGGCTTGTCATTAAACGGCTTGATGATCTTGAGGTTGGAGCTTTTCTCAAACGTTTGGGCCAGTGCGTGGCTCGAAATCATTAATCTATCGGTGTCTTCAAGTGATTCCATCAATGTGGCGAGTTGTCCTGATTTTAAAGCGATGGTTCTTGATAGTCCTTGATTGGCAAGCTCTATATCAATCGGGTTGAGATAATGCTGAGTAGAGCGCACGTCTAGAGATAGGTCGACAAATTGATACTCTAAGCAATCTTTGATGCTTATAGTCTGTTTATCCAGCAATGGGTGGCTATTCGAACCATAGATAACAGGGTAAGTGCTTCCAATCTTTTCACAGTGGTACTCCTCACTTTGTATCACTTCTTCAACGTGAATTGAAAAATCCACTTGCCCGTCTTTTAAGAGCTGAGTAGGGTCGAGAGACGAGGGGTATTCTTCAAGGGATGCGTTAGGGGCGACTTCTTTAATTGCTTTGGCTAAAGGAGCAGTGAGAAAGCGGCTCATTAACGGTGGTACAGAAATTCTAAAGGCGCGTTCACATTGACTGGGCGAGAAGTTCAGTCCATTAAGTAAGGCATCAATGGATAGCAGGATTCGATCGAGTTCAGGCTCTAGTTCAAGGGTTTTAGTTGTGGGTTGCAGACCATTGGATTCGCGGTAAAACAAAGGATCGTCAAAAAGCGCTCTCAACCGGGAAAGGGTACGACTCATCGCTGGTTGGGAGAGGTAGAGCTTTTCAGCCGCTCGTGACACATTGCGCTCTTTTATCAGTACGCTAAGTGATACCAGCAAATTTAAGTCTATTCTTGATAGTTCCTGCTCAAGAGTCTTCATATCTTCCTTGCTCACTATTTATTACACAAAAGCATATCAGTATTAATACTATTGCCTTTGAATTAATATCGCTAGCCGATAATGACCTCGACGTGCTGGGAGCGCAAATGTTTAACCATGTTTTCTGGTACTGCGTCATCAGTCAACAAAATGGAGATTTCGCTGGTGTCGCCAATCGACGACGGAAAGATCTGCCCGAACTTGCTGGAATCGGTTAAGACGATATTGCGGCGTTTCTTCTGGATGATGGTATCGGCAATGTCTGCACGCATCATATCGCGACTAGTGAAGCCGGTATCAATATCAAAGCCATCGATACCTAAAAACGCAGTACTAAAATGAATGTTCTCAATGCAAAGCTTGGTTAGTGGCCCAACTAAACTTTCGCCTTGATGTTGGTAAACACCGCCCAGCAAAATGATGTTGGCTGAGGTATGACGAACGAGATGCGCAATGTAGGCCGAAGGAGTGATGATGGTGACATCACCTCTTTCTGCTAGTGTACGAGCAAGTAACGCATTGGCACTGCCGCCTTCGATAAGCACCGTTTCATTAGCGGCAACAAGATCAGCAGCCTTGTTGGCAAGCTGCTGTTTTATATCGAAATGCACTTCAAGGCGCGAGTCGATGTCATCACTTTGCAAGGAAACAGCGGCACCATGAACTCGTTTTAAGTAGCCGTTTTGCTCTAGATAGTTTAGGTCTTGACGTATGGTTACACCGGAAACACCAGTGAGCTCAGAGAGGTCGGTGACTTGCACTCGTGTTCTGTCGTTCACTAAGTTTAAGATTTCAGACTGTCTGGAATTCATTTAGGCTCCGGGTGTTTGCATGCATCAATTAAGAAGAGGGCCAGTATAGCCCTCTTTCGTTTCAATTTCATTTGAAAGTCATTATTTGAAACTTGTTATAAGTCGTGCTCTGTACGTGCGATGATGTCATCCTGCGCGTCTGGAGACAATGCAGTAAAGAACGCTGAGTATCCTGCAACGCGAACCACGAGATCGCGATACTGTTCAGGATTACGTTTGGCTGCCAATAAGGTGTCTCTCGATACGATATTGTATTGAACGTGCCACCCCTTATGATGATTGAAGAAAGTTCGAATCAACATGGATAGCTTCAGTTTGTCGCTTTCCGACTGCACAGCAGCAGGAGAAAGTTTCTGATTCAACAACACGCCTCCAAGAATCTGATTTGCTTGGATTTTGGCCACTGAGTTGTATACAGCCGTTGGTCCCAAACGATCTGAGCCAGACGAAGGGCTTGCTCCTTCAGCAAGTGGAGTTGACGCTTTTCTGCCATCAGGCGTTGCCATCGTCGAGGCTCCGAATGGCACGTTAGCAGAGATACTAGAGGTCCCCGCATAGTACCCACCACCAATCGGGCCTCGTCCATGTCGGGTATTAACGAATTGTTTAAGCTCATCAATGTAAACTTGATACGCTTGCGCTAGTAGATGGTCAACAGCGTCATCGTCGTTGCCATATTTAGGCGCAAAGTTAATCAGCTGGTGGCGCAACTGTTCTTGTTGTGAACCTTCAAAGTTCTCCGCCAGCGCTTTCGCCAATTCCGGCTGGCTGATCTGCTTTTCATCGAACACCAGATGCTTGATGGCTGCCAAGCTATTGCCTAAGTTTGCGATACCTACTTGTAATCCGGATATCCAATCATACTTCGCACCGCCTTCCTTGACGGTTTTGCCACTTGGTAAGCAATTATCAACCAACGAGGAGCAAAAGATATCGTGCGCCTGCTGCTCTAGCACAGAGTCGACAACGGTATCAATTTCAATCGACTTTCTGGTGTAGTAGCGGATTTGATCTGCCCAGCTGTGCATCACTTCATCCATACTAGCGAAATTGTTTTTCTCTAGTGATTTACTGTGAGGTAAGAAGCACTCTCCAGACGTGGCGTCGACACCTTCATTTAACGCGGCCAATAGGATTCGAGCAAAGTTAATAAAGCTCATACCGGTGCAGCGATAACCCCACTTACCAGGGACCGCGGTTTCAATACAACCAATCGACGCATAGTTGTAGGCATCTTCTCGCTCGACCCCTAGTTTTATAAACTCAGGAATAACGATTTCATCGTTGTTAAACGCTGGCATACCAAAGCCACACTTAATGACTTCGATACAACCCATTAAGAACTCTTGATTCAGGCCTTCGTGATAGCGAACACTCAAGTTAGGCTGCGTGGAGCGGAGTTGACCACATGACTCAAGAATTGCCCAAGAGAGTGGGTTGACCGCATCCATTGGCACTCCATTCTCATCAAGCTTTTGACCGCCAATACACACATTTTGATAAAGGGGAGAACCTGCTGAGGCTTTAGAATGAGCCCCTGAGCGTATTTTGTTTACTTCCAACAGCTTTAACCAACAGCTTTGCAGTAGCTCTGTGGCCAAGCTAGGTTGTAAGGAGCCATTGTTGATATCGGTGATGTAGAAATCATTGAGATATTGGTCCATACGACCAAATGACACCGAGTGACCGTTTGATTCGATTTGCAGCATCAATTGCACAAAGTAGCAGAGCTGTAATGCTTGCCAGAAGTTGCAAGGTGGATGATAAGCAATGTGTTCACAGTTTGCGGCAATGGTTTCAAGCTCTAGTTTGCGTTGAGTATCCGACTCCTGTTGCGCCATGTTCAATGCCAACTCCGAGAAACGCAAAATGTGTTGCTGAATTGCACGTAACACAATATCGACCGACTTATAAAACTGCTCTTTCTTAAGTCCTTCATAAGTGGAAATATCGTTATTTAAACGATGATCGTCCACCTCGGTAATGAGCCCATCTAAACCAATGGCGAGGATCTTTTCGTTATCGACCGCCAAGTGAGCGTCACCGGATGTCATATTACCTTCGGCTTTGATAATGGTCGTTGCCAAGATGGCTTGCTGCTCATCGGTGAATAGACCATAGCAACGATCCTGTACCGTTTTACCTCGCCAATATGGGGTAAGGGCGTGGATAATGTCTTTGTCTTGCTCTGTGACAGCAAAGCCTGCTCCTGGTCGGTCAGCAAGCTCATCAATCTCTGCTTCAACCCAACGTACGGTGTACTCAGGGAAGATTGGCGCCGCGCGCAGTTTGCTGGCTTGGTTACCCACAATTAGCTCATTATTATCGATCCAGATTGTACGTGTCGCTAAATGTTCTTCCAGTGCTAGTGCACGTTGGACGATAACAGGCTTGTCTTCATTCTGCTGGTAGACTTTGGTGTATGCTTGCGCACGCTCGGTACAAATAGGTGGCGTAATAATATTAACCAGAGCTTTCTTATGTTCTTGAATACGCTTAGGTAAGTAATTGAGTTCCATAGTCATTAGCCTCTTACAATCACGTTGATACGTGGATACTGCTTGGCGTACTGTTGCGCGTATTCAAGCAGCTCGGGGTTGTTGAGTGGTTTGTCGGAGCATAAATAGGGCATGTCCAACAAACGGTATTTATTGATGCCTAGTGTGTGATAGGGCAGCAGGTGTAGTTCGGTGCAGTTTTCGATATCAGCTGCGAAATCAATAATGTCTTCGAGCTCTTCGGGAGAGTCATTAAAGTCTGGGATTACGGGTACACGAATGATGATTCGTTTTGCAATAGGCGCTAGTTTGTGGAAGTTGCTCTTAATACGTTTCAGCGAACCCTGTGCCCAGTCCAAGAATTTTGTTTCATTGGTGTGTTTAAGATCGGTTAGCCAGCAATCAATATAGGGCGCTGCTTGTTCAATGTTTTTCCACGGTACATGCATACACGTTTCTACAGCCGTATTTACGCCTTCAGCTTGGAGTTGCTTGGCTAAGGATGCCACTAAATCCGACTGCATCAATGGTTCGCCACCAGAGAAAGTCACCCCGCCACTACTTTGATCATAAAACGGCTTATCCTTCATTAAGGTATCGAACAGCATTTTTTGTTGAGCATCTTCTCCACACACGGTTAACGCTTGTGTCGGGCACACATTTCGCAAAGCAATGATTTGTGAATCATCAAGGGTATCTCTGTTTATCTTGATGCCTTCTGGTGTAGCTTCAATTGAAGGGCAAGCGTCCGAGCAGCGATGACAGTCACTTAAACAGCTGCGTTTATCGAATAGCACAGAATGCTTAGCACTGCGACTTTCTGGGTTTTGGCACCAGGGGCAAGCCAAGCTACATCCTTTGAGAAACAGTAGGCTTCGAATACCATCACCATCATGAGTAGAGAATCTTTGGATATTAAAATACATGTGCCATCCAATCTTTCATTTTAAGAAGTTGTATACTTTCATTAAATGAAACTTTAACTCTTCATATGAAGATTGTCTTGATCAAAATCAAGATCCATCAAATTGGCAAGATCTATATTGTTGGTAACTTGATAATGTTCAAATAAAGGTTTGAGAATAGAAGATGATTGAACTCTATTTAGATACGGCGGATGTCAGCGAGACCGCACGTTTTAACCAATGTTTCCCGTTAAAGGGAGTGACCACCAACCCGACGATTGTCGCTAAATCTAAGGTGGGGCTCACGACGACACTTGCTAATATGACAGAAGTATTGGGTGATACGGCGCGTTTTCACGCTCAAGTGGTGAGTAAAGATCCTCATTCAATGTTAGCGGAAGCAAAGAAGCTAAGTGAACTTCCTTACGATATGGTGATAAAAGTTCCCGCTACGGAGGCAGGGTTAGCTGCTATTAAGTTAATGAAACAAGAGGGTATTCAGGTTCTAGCTACAGCAATATACACAGTGCAGCAAGGATTCATGGCTGCATTGTGTGGCGCCGATTATCTTGCGCCTTACGTTAACCGTATTGATGCTATGAATGGTGATGGCGTTGCAGTGGTTCGTGACCTTCAATTGCTGATCGAAAAACATGGACTTTCAACAAAAATCCTCGCTGCAAGCTTCAAGAATGTCCAGCAGGCGATGGATGTGATGAAGTTGGGAATTGGTGCAATTACTTTACCAGTTGATGTGGCGGCGCAAATGTTCTCGCATCCAGCCATTGAACCAGCAGTAGCACAGTTTGATAAAGATTGGTTGGAAGTGTTTAGTGACAAGCTTTCATTTGAAAGCTAGTAAAGCCAATTAGCCCTCCATGGCTAAGTGCTGTGTCAGACCAGCGGAGTCGCGGTTAATCTAGATTATGATCACTAGTACGACTTTCGCTTAGTGCTTTCTTAAAGTCTTTAATTGAGCTCCCTACATCGCTGCCAATCGTACTCAGCTTTCTGGTTCCAAATAATATCGCGATAATTAAGGCTATTATCGCGAGCTGCCAAACACTAATTCCACCCATGATAGTCTCCCGTGTTCATATTGGTGAGATACCTGAAATGCGTTTAAACAGACTCACGGTATATAGGCTGGCTTGCACAGCGTAGCGCACCACCAAGCATTGAGGGCATATCAAATTCGACCTCGATGACATTGTGTCCGTGCTTGCGAACTTCATTGATTACACGTTGATGTGCTTTGTCCATAATGCACGTATCTGGGCTAATAGGCAGCCCATTGGCCGCTAACCAACGGGCTTCTTTCTCATTAACATCAATAAAGGTGTAGTGAGCCAAGCTTTCAGGCAAATCGGATTTAATCCAATCTCGACAAATCAATGCTAGGTTAGGACTTAGTAATGATAGTGCGCAATCGAGGTGTAACGCTTTCTCATCAAGCATTAAAGGCGTGATCGTGTATTCGTCACCGTACATTGATTCGAGCCATTCATAGCCATTCATGTTGGAGCCTTCACCAATGCCAAGATAGATGTTTTTTCCGTCTACAAAGAAATCACCGCCATCTAGGCAAATGTTTTCCGAGTTTGCTCGTTCATTAGCAATGGCATCGTTGGTAAAAATATCCAGTCCTGCCTGTGGTGCAGAGAGGTATTTACATTGTTTTTGTTTCATGAGGTTGGAATAAAATCCGGTGAACGCATATTGCTGCTTGCGCTTAAAACTCATACGAAGGGAACTGACGATGACGTTGTTGCCAACTGTACAAAATACATCTCTAGGCCATATTTGATCGATTGTGCTGTCAATATAATGCGCATTTTTGCCTTCAATGGCCTTTGGCCTAATAACTTTCACTCCTTGTTGTTCTAGTGCTGAAACAAATCCTTCAACTTGGCTGACGAGTTTCTCATAGCCTTCAACACCGTATACATCTCCCCATGTTGAATTTGGGTTCTCTTTTAGGAATGTCACTGTTTCTGGTTTAAGCCAAGGCATATTTCTTTCGTAGCCATCGCTATAGTTAAAGTATTTATCATCAAACTTCGGGGTGCGTCCGACGATCACCTCTTTTAGCCTGCCATATTCGCTTGTCACATGAATACGCTTCGCGGTGTCTGCAAGGCTTGTACTTTTTGTAGCAACGGTATCGGTCTTTAACGCATTTGCTAACGCCTTAGGTGCGACAACAGCGGCGCCTGTGACAGCGGCGGCTGCGCCAGTGAGTGAAAAGAACTTTCTGCGAGTCATTGAAGTTGTCATTGGTTTGCTCCTGTTGGTTTAGATGGAGCTACAATACTTATGAAATAGTGAAAGGTTAAATAAGTTAGTTTAAATAAAATTTAAAGATGGTAGGGTGAAAACGGACATTTATATTAGGGAGCGAACGGATGTTAAGTACTGAACAGTTGTTTATCTTTAAGACTGCAGCCGAGCAAGGTTCCTTTTCCGCAGCGGCAAGATTACTCAACAAAACGCCTGCGGCTATCAGCATTTCGATATCAAACCTTGAAATCCAATTAGGTATCGATCTCTTTGATCGTTCGACTAAGTATCCCCGGTTGACCTCAGCAGGAGAAAGGCTTTACCAGCAATGCACTTTACTAGTTAGACATATCGAGCGAATTGAGAGTGCGGCCACTAGCTATGCTCAGCAAGTGGAAGACAAAGTGACAATTGGTATAGATAGATTAATACCTAGCTGCATGATTGAGTCTGGCCTGCAAAAACTAGCAAGCGATTTTCCAAATACCGCTATCCATATTGTGAGAGATACTAATGCCAACTTACAATCCCGAATTGAGCTTCATGAACTGGACCTCGTTTTGCAATGCGCGACGGCAGCTGAACCAAAATCATTGGAGTTTTTTGATATCGCACTCATGGAAATGTGCTGTGTTTGTGCGCCGGATAGCGATTTAGCGGATACTGCAATCGTCGATAACGAGGCTCTATTAACCCGTCGTCAGATTTGTTGTGAAAGCATGATTGAAAACCCTTCACTATCACTTCAAGGACGCTTATCTCCTGAAATCTGGGTGATGACGGATCAGGAGGATGTATTGAATATGGTGGAACAAGGTTTAGGCTGGGCATTTGTTCCCAAGGTTCTAGCAAAGCAACGACAAGAGGTTGGATCCTTGCTCATTATTAATCCAGAGTTTTCCTGTACCGAGATTCTGTGCCGAATTGATCTTTGGTGCGCACCAAGTAAGAACCAGGGGCGAGTCGTAAAACAGCTCGTTGGCCAAATCAAACAGATAGCGAATTTTTGACGTGGTTAATGGTACCAGAGCATCATCACTCTGGCACCTGTGGTCATTCTTAAGCCTTAACGTATCGATTCTTAACAATACAATCAGCGTAACGTTCTGCTGAGACATTTTGGAACTTCAATGGTTTATCGAGCTCGCCAAACAATGGAATGCCGCCGCCAAGCAGAACGGGAATGGTGGTGATTATCATCTCATCAATTAGATCTTCCGCTAAGAAACTCTGAATCGTCTTACCGCCATCAATGTAGAGGTTTTTGTAGCCTTTCGAGTTCAAGTCACTAACGATGTCGCTTAGCTTACCTTTCACCAAAAAGACTTTGTCTTCATAGCCTTCAGGCACTTTAGTAAGTGTATTACTTAACACAAATACTGGCTTAGAGTAGGGCCACTTAATACCAAAACTCAGAACGATTTCTAGAGTGTTTCTGCCCATGACGAGCCCATCAACTCGGTCCATAAACTCCGCAAAACCAAAATCTGAGCCCTCAGGGTTTGGCACATCATGTAGCCAATCGAGACCGTTATTTTTGTCTGCGATATAGCCGTCTAGACTGGTTCCGATGTATACGATATTTGCCATTGTTGAGACTCCGCTATTTGATATTAAAGGTCATTTTGCTATAATTCTACAGTGTAGAAATTAATATTAGTTTAGCTAGGATCTTTTATGACTGTCAAGGCCAAAAAAAGGGGACGTCCAACTAAAGGTAATGTCACGCTGAGCAAAGAAGTGATAGTGGAAAACGCAAAGCGCTTGATGCAAATGGATGGAAAGATCCCAAGTATCAGAAGGCTAGCTACTGAGCTGAATATAGATGCGATGGCCATCTACTATTACTTCAAAAACAAGGATGAGTTGCTAGAAGCTGTAGCAGTATCTTTGGTTGAGGGGATATATCTGCCGGAGGAAGGACGAGAATGGCAACAGGAGTTACAGCAACTGGGTTGGAGTTATCTTGATCTATTGGGACAATATCCGGGCTTGCTAGAAACACTGTTCAAGATGAAAACAGCAGGACCCGCTAATGTATTTATCAGTCGGTTCAATCAAGTTATTGAGGAACTTGATCTATCTACGACAGAGAAACAAAACGCAGTGAGTCTGCTTGCGGATTATTTGCATGGGTTCGCATTCTCTATGCAGTTTTCCGAGATTGACCAGCAAGCGAAATACGACATTTATCAGGGGTCAATAACGCTGTATTTAAAAGCTGTGACACCTTCACTTTCCTCCTAGCAGCCAGCGGAGTAAGGTAGTCAATATCGAGTTTCACAAGGATGAGAGACATGTACGACTTTATTGTGGTTGGTGGTGGCATTGTAGGTGTATCAACCGCATGGCAGCTTAAGCAGCGTTATCCCGACAGTTCTGTTCTGGTTGTGGAAAAAGAATCGCATGTGGCGCAGCATCAAACCGGACACAATAGCGGCGTTGTTCACGCAGGTGTTTACTATCAACCCGGCAGTTTAAAAGCGGATTTCTGTAAGCGTGGTCTTAAAGCGACGATAGAATTTTGTCATCAACACCAAATACCCGTTGAAAACTGTGGCAAGCTACTTGTTGCGACCTCTGAGCTAGAAATGCAACGGATGCAGTGTTTGTATCAACGCTGCCTACAAAATGGAATTGAGGTCGAGCTTATCGATCAAAAGCAGTTAGCAGCGTTAGAGCCCAATATATCGGGATTGGGAGCTATTCGAGTGACCGAAACTAGCATTGTTGATTATCGAAAGGTTACCGAAGTGATGGCACAGCAATTTTCGCTATTAGGTGGTGTAGTGCAGCTATCAACGTCTGTAAAAGCGATGCAGGAGTATGACGACCATGTGACGTTAACCTGCTTGCAAAACGGCCTTTTGAACACTCTTAAATGTCGACAACTAGTGGTTTGCGCAGGTTTAATGGCGGATCGAATGGCCACTATGATAGGTATTAAAACCGACTTCCAAATCATTCCTTATCGCGGTGAATACTATCGGCTTGCTGATAAGCATCGTGATGTTGTTAACCACCTTATCTATCCTATTCCCGATCCCGAGCTACCTTTTTTAGGTGTTCACTTAACAAAAATGATCGATGGCTCTATTACTGTTGGCCCTAATGCAGTGCAAGGTTGGAAACGAGAAGGTTACGGCTCATTTAACATTAGTTGGCGTGACTGTTGGCAAATGCTGACATTTTCAGGTTACTGGAAAGTTACGTTGCAGCATTTAACTACTGGGTTATATGAGTTCAAAAATTCCATTTGGAAGCCCGGATACTTAGGGTTAGTGCACAAGTACTGCCCGTCGATTGTCTTGGATGATCTTAAACCTTACCCCGCCGGAATTCGTGCACAGGCCGTCAAAGCAGATGGGTCGTTAGTGCACGACTTTTTATTTGCTCAAACTTCTAGAAGCTTGCATGTCTGTAACGCACCTTCTCCGGCAGCGACATCCGCCATACCGATTGGAGAGTATATTTGTGACAAGGTAGCGCAGCAACTTGTTGATTTTAAGCTGTAAAGCTTTAGTCATGAATGGTCTGCATACTTAACGATACCTTTCTCAATTTGAATAAGTGAACGTGTTATGACCATAGAAATCCGTATTGCCCACTCTGATGATCTGCCTTCAATCCTGCCTTTGTTTTGGGATGATAAGCCTGAATTAAAGCAAGCTTGCGATGAGCAAATTACTGACGATATGTATCGGATATTTGACCATTTTGCGACATCTAAGGATCATTTCCTGTATGTCGCTACTATTGATGACAACGTCGTTGGGACGTTGCAACTGAGTTTTATTCCTCAATTTACCTATAACGGCGAAATACGAGCTAATATTGAAGGCGTGTTTGTCGCAAATCATGCTCAAGGAAAAGGCGTAGGGGCTACTTTGGTTGAGTTTGCTATTGAGCAATCTAGATATCAAGGGTGCAAGATAGTTCAACTTGTTAGCAATCAAGTTCGTGAACGTGCCCATCAGTTTTATGAGCGTCTTGGTTTCGAGAAAAGTCACTACGGATTCAAATACTATATGGAATAGGTCAATGATCAGAGAGTTTAGCGAAGAAGATTTAGACAGTGTGTTAAAGATTTGGCTCAGCGCGTCAGTAGAAGCGCATGATTTTGTTGAGCCGCTATTCTGGCACCAACGTGTAGACGATATGCGTAACAAATACCTTCCGAACTCAGATACCTTTGTATATGAGCGAGCCGGACGGGTTTTGGGGTTTTATTCTTTGGTAAATTCTAATTTAGCGGCCTTGTTTGTTGACCCGCAAGCACAAGGCGACGGCATTGGGATGCGTTTAATAACGGATGCCAGAGAGAAAAGCCAGGCGTTATCCCTGTCGGTGTATAAACACAACTGTCGTGCAATAGGCTTTTATCATCGTTGTGGTTTTAGCATTGTTGATGAAAGCCTTGACCCCCACACAGGTCACATTCAATTGACAATGTCGGGCTAACTGTCTGGTTCCCTGAATATCAACGAGTTAAACTGTTTCTCCAACGAAATGGACGGTGAAATAAGCAATGTTTAACTTCGATGAGATTGTAGAGCGTAGAGGTACCCATTCGGCCAAATGGGATGAGATGGAGAGTAGTTTTGGTGTTTCTCCTGATGAAGGGTTACCCATGTGGGTCGCTGACATGGATTTTAAAGCACCGCCTGCCGTCAATCAGGTTTTAATGGAAGCCGCGGATAACGGGGTTAATGGTTACTATGGTGATGACCATCGCTATAGAAATGCCGTTATTACTTGGATGAGTAAACGACACCAATGGAGTGTTCAGCCCGAGTGGATAGTAACCTGTGCAGGATTGGTACAAGGTACGGCACTCTGCGTTCAGGCGTATAGTAAGCCTGGCGATGGCGTTATTTTGTTTACTCCTGTCTACCATGCTTTTTCGCGCGTTATCAATGCCAATCAACGAGTTGTGGTAGAGAGTCCGCTAGTACAGGAAGACGGTCACTACAAAATGGATCTACCAGCTTTAGCGGCTAATCTTAATGGCCGAGAAAAGATGGTGATCTTGTGTTCCCCTCATAATCCCGGCGGCCGTGTTTGGAGTGCGGATGAAATTCGTGAGGTGGCCGAGTTTTGTGCTCAGCATGACTTGATATTAGTAGTGGATGAAATTCATCATGATCTGGTTTTCCCTCCTAATAAGCACATTGTGGCAACACTTGCAGCTCCTAAACATGAACAGAATATGGTTATCCTTGCGGCGACAACTAAGACATTTAACATCGCTTCCGCTTTGACCGGTGCCGCCATCATTCCAAACGAAACGTTACGAGCGCAGTATACGAGTGTTCTTAATGCTGCCGGTGTTGGTCCTAACCGTATCGGTATGCTGATGGCAACGGCCGCTTATGAACAGGGTGAAGCATGGTTGGAAGCGCTGGTGGAATACTTGGATGAAAACCGTCGTCTCTTTGATGAAGCGATTAATGCTATTGATGGATTGCAATCTATGACTTTGCAAGCGACGTATTTATCGTGGGTAGACTTTTCAGGTACAGGTTTAACCCCTGATCAAGTGATTGAAAAAGTCCAGAGCGAGGCAAAAATTGCTGCGAACCATGGTTCGTCATTCGGTACGGGCGGTGAACAGTTTTTGCGATTTAATCTAGCAACACCGAGAGCGCGAGTGGTAGAAGCCATTGAGCGACTACAGCGAGTATTCGCTTAGCCTGATATCACTAAAATGGTGGCGCGACTTACTATTGGTAACCCTGATACCAGACGACGTGTCAGGGTTACTTAAGTAACATACCCCTTGCTACTGGTTTTGCCATAACAGAGTCGCTAAAGTGATGATGTTCAACAGAAATGAGAGGCAATACCATGTCTAATGTTAAGAAGTGGCCAGCAATTGACCCAGAGAAAGTTGCTAAATATAAACATATTTGGGAAAACGTATCGGCAGCAGATAACCTTGATCCTGAAGTAGCGGCTTACTTAGCTCGTGTTAAAGAGCAAGGTGGTGGCAAAGGTATCGAGCAGATGAGTTTCATCAATAAAGATTACCTAGGCTTCTATCAAGCGCCGTTCTCGCAAGATTTGGATAACACAGATGTTGTTATCTATGGAATGGGTATTGAGAAATGCTCTCCAACTGGTTCTTCTCACAAGTTCGCACCACAGCGTCTACGTCACCTGAGTAAAATGGGGATGGGAACGGTTGGTGATAACGGTGAAATTCCATTCGAATGGTGCCGCGTTTCTGACTATGGTAACTGGGACAGCTTAGGTCAATTTGAACTCAAAGCAGAAGTCGAGCAGTTAACCGAGCTTCTACACCACATGGTGGTCGAAAAAGACTGTACTCCACTGATTTTTGGTGGTGACCACACAATCCCATATCCAACGATGCGTGCGCTTGGTGAGAAGTATGGTCCTTTGCGAGTGATTCACTTCGATGCACACTATGACTTGTCGACACGTGCAGACTTTGATTACCCGTACACATCAGGTCACTGGTTACCAAAGCTTTACTCTGAAGGTCTAGCGGACCCAGAGCGCACGGTACAAATTGGTATGCGTGGTCGTCAAACAGCATTAGTAAAAGGTAATCATATTGCATTTGGGACTACAGGTTTCACGACCAATGAAGTTTACGAGCAAGGCGTAGACGCTGTTGCGGATAAGATCATCGAGCTATGTGGTGACGGTGGTCCGGTATACTTTACATTTGATCTTGATGCTCTGGATACTGCATTCTGTCGTTCAAACTCAAGCCCAGATCCGTTCGGCCTTACTCACCTGCAAGTTTACGATATCATTCGTAAAGTAAAGGCATCAGGCAAAGTACGTTTGGTGGGAGCAGATATTGCAGAATACACGCCTGATACAGATCCAACTGACAAAGATGGCATCATTGCTGCTGGTTTTGGTTGGGAACTTCTATGCTGGTTAGCTGAAGAGCGCAAGAAAGAAAACGGTGGTGAGAATCGCCACACAGTTTGGCATCAAGCATTCGGCTCAGTGTCACTGTAATATATTGATTATGAATAGTAAAAACCATCGCTGCAGCGGTGGTTTTTTTATGCCTGCCACAACAAAATAATCTTGTCCAAACGACAAAAAATCAGATTAGTTCAAACGCATCAACTTTGCTTCAATAGCGCCCGAAAGATTGCTGTTAATCTTATTTCCAATTAAGGGTTCAAAATGTTTGCTATTGATGATGTTGTTGTTGCAACAAAAGGTATCGATCTAGGTCAGATGGTTGTTACTGGTTTGAGCAGTGGTGGCTACTACGTTCACGTTAAAGTAGACGGCATGTCTCTAACTTACCCAGCACGTGATCTTAAGAAAGCATAATCACTTTCAAGATTGAGAAAAAAGGTAGCCAAGGCTACCTTTTTTAGTTTTTATCCCATCCATTAGAGCTGCTCTTCAATGGGTAGTATGCCACTGAACCACGCGCCCATTTTGCGCCAGACACTGGCATCAGGCTCAGAGGTGAGTGTTTTACCTGTTGAATGATCTATCCAAACCACATCACCATCCTTGACGGCAATCTCATACGCAGTAGTGGGTATTTCTCGCATAATCTCATCATAGACCTTTTGTGCGTATTCAGGCTGTTCAACAACAACGCCCATTTCCGTATTCAAGTGCGCGGAACGTGGGTCTAAGTTCATTGAGCCTACAAAGATCTTGGTTTTGTCGATAACCATGGCTTTAGTGTGCAGGCTTGAACGGCTGCTCCCTGTCAGGCTCCAATTCTTCTTGATTTCGGCATGGGATTTCACTTCCCATAGTTGCACGCCGCCTTCCACTAAATCTTTACGGTATTTGGCATACCACCCGTGAACGGCAAATACATCATTGGAAGCCAGTGAGTTTGTTATAATGACGACTTCTAGGCCATCCTTGACGGCATTCACCAAGTCTTGGGTACCACGCTCCGTGGGAACGAAGTAGGGTGAAATGAATACTAAAGAGGTTTCCCCTTCATCTAATACGGCGCCTAGGCTATCGATTAGGGTGCTCTGTTTGCTGTCCGGTTTATTAGGCAGATCATATAACAAGTCACTTTCACCCCAATACAAATCAATGGTTCCATTGATGAGATCGGTATAAAGAGGCAGCTTAGCAAAATCATAAATACCGCCTGAGAACTTCGCTTCTAACCCTAGATTTTTAACCCAAGTATCTACATCTGCGTCGGTGTAGTGTTCCATCTGAGGTGTTATCCATTCAATAGGGACGCTGTAATCACTATTCCAATAAAGATCAAATTGGCGATTTACTTGTCGAACCGATTTCCCAACCATAAGTAGATCTAAATCGGCAAACTCGACCGTTGATTCGATGGAGTAGTATTCGTTACCAACGTTTCTTCCACCAACAATGGAAACCACGCCATCTACGGTCAGCGACTTATTGTGCATTCGGTGGTTGAGTCGCTCAAAGTCACTAAGCATTGCGATACCACGAGCGGATCGCAAGTGATGCGGGTTAAACATGCGTACTTCAATATTCGGATGACTGCTGAAGCGCACTAGGTCGCTGTCATCGTACTTTTGCATGTCATCCAGTAACAACCTAACTCTAACGCCACGTTCAGCTGCTTCGAACAGACGCCAAGCAATTAAGTTGCCGGCTTCATCATCACGGAAAATATAATATTGAACATCAATGCTAGATTGCGCGGTTTCAATTATCGCTAGACGAGCAAGCAGTGCATCATGACCTTTGTCTAGTGGATAGAATCCAGTCTCAGTGGTCAAGGAGTGTGAGGCGACTTCTCGTGAGAAATAGTCGTCCAAGCGTGTGGGTGTGTCGTTGATGATTGTGTAGGACGGGGATTTTTCGTACCTCGATGGATCAATGCTTGATGATACACACCCGCTTAAGGCAATAATCAGTAAAACAGAAAACAGGTTTTTTATAGACAAAAAATTGAGCATAGTTAAAGTGTTACTTTAAATTGTGATTTCCTAAAAATGCAGAGCGAGTTTAGCCACTTCCATTGGCAAATGCACTGTATCCTCAGGCTTTTGACTGATATTTTTCACACTTGATCAATCTAAGGTTAATAGAAACCCGCTCAGTTGCATAGCAATTGCTGATATCAGTTTATAGAAAATTAACTGCCATTATTTAAGGAGAGATTATGGCTGGACTTGGTTCAAACAAATACACGCTGTTTGGAGTTGCTGCAATATTATTGTGGAGCACGTTAATGGCATTGACTCGTAATATTGCCGAGTTGTTTGGGCCAATTGGTGGGGCAGCAATGCTGTACACTGTGAGTACCATTTCACTTGCTATGGTGATGGGGGGTCCTAAGTTATCAGACTTCAATCGCAAATATCTGTTACTAGGTGGGGCACTTTTTGTAAGCTACGAAATCTTCTTGGCTCTCGCGCTAGGAATGGCAAATGACCGTCATCAAGCGATGGAAATGGCGGTGATCAACTATCTGTGGCCAGCCCTAACGGTATTGCTTGCCGTTGTATCGACTAAACGCAAAGTCAGTGCTCTGGTGTATCCAAGTGTATTGGTGGCTTTTGTTGGCGTCGCATGGTGTATTTCGGGGGACTCTGGTCTAGCGTTGTCTGTACTTGCAGCAAATATTGCGACGAATCCGATTACCTATTTTATGGCATTTAGTGCGGCGTTTATTTGGGCATTTTACTGTAATATCACTCCGAAAATGAGTAATGGGAAGAATGCCATAGTATTATTTTTCGCCGCGACAGCCATCACCCTGTGGATTCAATATGCATTCAGCTCTGAAAGTGGAATGACATTTACGCTCTCATCTGTATCAACATTATTGATATCAGGTGTAGTCATGGGAGCGGGTTATGCACTGTGGAATCAAGCTATCATTGGCGGAAATATGGTGCTTCTTGCGACCTTCTCTTACTTTACGCCAGTATTTTCGACGATCTTCTCTTCATTCTATTTATCGGTTGCTCTAGGCGCTTCATTTTGGCAAGGCGTGGCATTAGTAACGATAGGGTCACTTGTGTGTTATTGGGCCACCAAAGAGAAGCCAGAGCATGAAAATGCTCCGGCTTAATTAAAGCTATATTGAATTTGAGTTAAGCGTTAGACGTTGATACTTGCTTACTTTGTGGGCTAGAAAGCTGTTCACATGCGTCCTTTAACATGACGGCAGGCACCTTAATAAAATACGCTGAGATCAAAATCATCATCATTGGGTCAGCATAGACGCTGTATGCAGCGAATGGGGATTGCTCTAGTACCCAAGCTGCAATGAAGCCCGTCATTACAGCGACACTTAACATGGTGTCCATTTGCCATTGTTTTGTTTCAGCATCAATAAGGTTTGAGTTAAGTGCTACGTTTTTCTTAGCGATATACCACCATGAAAGCGCACATCCGATAACGTTAAACAGTCCAAATATGGTTGCAATAGAGGTATCTACTGGACGGCCACCACCAAACATTGCTGTTACTGCGGAATACAACGACGCCAATACAATCAGTAGAATTACAGAAGCTTTAATGGCGATCACGGTACCTTCAACTGTCGTGCGGCCGTATTTGGCAAGTGTGCTGTTTGGCTTTTTCAACTGTGTCGCAGCAACCAGCGACAATAAAGTTAACAGTAGGCTGACTAATGAGTACACACCATCAAAAGCGATAACTAATGAGCCCATCACCACACCGACAACAAGTCCTGCGATAGCAAAGCCTGTTGCAATAATGGCTGATACTGTCAGAGTTTTTGACTCATTATGTGGATTATTGGGATACATACGATTTACCTTCTTTAAAATCTGTATCCATTGTTGAGCTAGGCTGGTTATCTTTCAAACAAAAGTTTGCTAAACATGACTTGAAAATCTAATGGTGTGAATTAATTTTATGAAAATCAATATATTAGAACGCTTTTCTGGTGTCAGAAATGTTGACGCTCACTGATGGTACTTGGTTTAGAAAGCAAACAAGTATTCACTGACTTGGTCTGCAAGCCAAATCATCGCGGGGTGTTCGGACATACCTGCTGAAGTGAACATGCAATAATCTTCTTGTGTTAGACCATAAGTGTGTTTGATGACTGAGAGTTCTTGCTCTCTTAGGTGCTGTCTTATCAGCGGCTCTGGCAGTACACCCCAAGCTCCCTCGGACAGGATCGTTTTCAACATAAATTCAAAGCTAGAAAACCCAATGTACTTTAGTGAGAAAGGCAATAGTTCTGGGTTATCGCGATGATTGAGGTAAGCGAGGGAAACCTGCATAGAGTCGCGTAGAACTTCATCAGAGACTCGAGGCAGCTTGGAAAGCTTATTATCCGAACGACATACTGACATCATGCGGATTTTACCCAATGGCTGATAGGCCAAACGAGGGTTTTCAACGCGCTCGAAATCAACACCAAACGCGAAATCTACCTGTTTCTTCTCAACAATGTCGGCTAGGTCTCCTGAAGAAACTAGAACCACATTGAAAGAGATGGCAGGAAACTGCTGATTTAAGTGGATTGAGAAATCACGCCACAAGGTGTCTGGCAGTGAGTCATCATGGGCAATGCGTAACTCGGTGGCAAAATCGCCAGAGACTTGCGCACAGGTTTGACGAATGCGCGCCGAAGTAATCAGTAAATTCTCACAGTCTTTGTAGATCGCTTTACCCGTCTCAGACAAAGAGACGTTGTTGCCCGTACGCACAAATAGTTCGGTATCGAGATCTTTCTCTAGTGCTTTGATTGCCATGCTAAGTTTCGTTCTGTTGCAGTCTAGGACTCTTGCAGCCTCAGAGACTGAACCAGTGTCGGCCACTGCACAAAATGCCTCTATTTGAGAAAGATTTATCGACATAGCGGTGAAACTACCTGTTACTTAACGGAACAAAAATCATAGCATGTGTGCCAAAGAATACGAAGATAACACTAGGAATTGATTGGTGTTCTGGTTTAATCTATGCCTAGTTATTAAGGATTAAAGTTTGGTGCCTGAGATATCGTGGTACTAGTAGAAATAATGGAGTGAACTATGTCTAACGAGTGGGATGAGTACGCCGCGACATGGGAAAACAACGAAGCGACGGCAACCTTTGCACAAGCCTGCTTCAAAGAGTTAACTGAACTCACGTCACTTAAGCGTAAATCGGTATTAGACTTTGGCTGTGGAACGGGTCTTTTAAGCCAATTGATGTCTCCTGAGACGAAAGAGATTGTGGCATTGGATGGCTCTGAAGCGATGATCGAAGAGTTAGACAAAAAAGGCTTGGAAAACGTTGAGCCGGTCGTTGATCTTTTGACTCGCGGTTTGGTTGCTCAGCACCCAGCATTTCGCAATCAGTTTGATCTGGTCGTTGCGTCTTCGGTATGCGGCTTTTTAGATAACCTTCAAGAAACGGTTAATATCATTTATACGCTGCTTGATGAATACGGTTTATTTGTTCATTGGGATTGGGTGGCAGAGACAGACAACCAAGATTATGGTTTGACACTGAAGCGAGCAAAAGACACGTTGCTTAATGCCGGTTTTGATAAAGTTGACGTTACGACACCATTTGAAATCGATACTGGCAAAGGTGTGCGAAAAGTGCTGATGGCAGTCGCTCATAAGTAATTACGTTTAACGTATCTGAATTTTAAATAGGTGATGCCATTGGCGTCACCTTTTTTTTGCTACAATTCGCATCCATATTTCTACTTGGGTTTGCTTATATGTCGTTAACTCATCGCACTCTATCAATGTTACTTTCCTTCGCCCTGTTAGCTTTGGTGCTACCGGCTAGGGCATATGCTATTGAATCATCAGATAACAAATCTTCTCGTCAAGCCCACGCTATCATTGTTGATTCTGCTGAGAAAATTGACCAGTTCGACTCAACATCTCATTGGGACTCGGTTAAAAATCTCACTGGTGTTGCTAAAGCCATCGTGATTTTCCCTTCCGGTGGACAAGGCGGTTTTTTACTAGGCATGCAAAGAGGTCAGGGCATATTAATGACCAGACAAGCACACCATTGGAGTCAGCCTGTTTTTATCAATTTCAACAGCTTTATGTTTGGGCTTTTGGCCGGAGCTCAGTCTCTCAGCGGCGTAGGTGTTGTGCTTTCAAATGATGTGCTGTCCACATTACAGCATCAGCCAGTCAAATTAGGGGGAACGGCAGACCTGACTGTTGGTAAAGGTGTCAGTGGCAAAGTGATTGGTGGAACGAGTGGAATCAGTGCCATGATGGTATCTGAAAACAAAGGGCTTTATTTTGGTGGCAGTATTGATACGTTTCAACTGTCCTTAAATGATGAACTTAACAAGGCCTATTATGGGGAGGGTTTTGATTTAGAGCGCGTACTCTCCAACTTTGACGATAACCAAGGTACGGCACAAAGCCTGAGAAAGCGATTGGAAGGTATCTCGTATCGCGCTGTATTTGAGTAGAAAACTCATCGTTAATGTATGAAAAACGGTGTCATTCTTTATAGAGTCATTTAGTATTGTAACGGAAAGGCTAATAGAAGAGTGACGAGATGACGAAGAAACTATCCCTATTACTGATTGCTGGATTAGCACTTGTTGGTTGTACAACCACTACTATCTCACCGCAACCCAATTTATCCTATGGTATTGCTACCACTGGCGATTTCTCTTTCCTGCCAACACAAGGTGTTGCAACTTACGCGTGGAGACCAGACTCTGCTGTGGCGAGAGTATCGGATAATGTTGATGGCGAAAAGTATCTCAAAGTTATTAAAGATCTTATTGATAAAGAGCTTGCCGACAAGGGTTATGTTCAAGTTTCCTCTTCTCAACGTCCTAATATGTTCATGGATTTCGGAATTGCGACGGAATCTGGTATGAACGATCAAGAGATCTTTGAATCGACCCAAATATCTACCGGTATTAAGGTGCAGGCAAAACCTGGTGAGGAAGGTGAGAAAGGCAGTGTCTACGTCGCTGCTTTTGCCCCAGTTGGCGATTTCCCACGTTGGCGAGTGTTGGCGCAGGGGCCTACTGAGGGGCGCATTGATGACCCAAATCAGCAACATGAAATGGAAAGAATCATTACGTCAATGCTCAATTTAATTCCTTCTAGAGCCAATTAGCGCACTGATTTGTTGAGAGGTAGCCAGAAGTAGGTGGTCGTTGTCTTGGCCACCTACTCAAAATTATCCTGAGTTTATTTCGGCATGATTACCGTATCTATGACGTGAATTACACCATTCTTCGCCAGCACGTCGGTAGCAACAACCGTTGCATTATCTACCATTACTTTACCATCCTTCTTAGTAATCATGATGTCTTGCCCTTGAACGGTAGTTGCCTTGTCGAGCCCCATGACGTCAGCTGCCATTACTTTACCAGGAACGACATGATAAGTGAGTATCGCGACTAACTTGTCTTTGTTTTCTGGCTTTAACAAACCTTCAACCGTACCTGCTGGCAATTTAGCAAAGGCTTCGTCGGTTGGAGCGAAGACAGTGAATGGACCGGGGCCTTTGAGTGTATCGACTAATCCTGCTGCTTGAACCGCAGCAACGAGAGTAGTGAACGAGCCATTTTCAGAGGCGACGTCGACAATGTCCTTTCCATGATGTCCTGCACTAGCCGAAAACGAAAATAGAAGCACAGAAAAAAAGGTGATCACACGAGATATAAGGTGTTTCATAGTAGCGTTCCTTGTTTGTTCATATAGGCAGAGCTCTGTTACGTGTTGAGTTTTCTATCGATCACTAAAACCGTTTCAAGTTTCTGTTAAACCTCTTAATTGCTGAGTTCGCATATTGCATAAATCGTGACTAAACTATTGATAAAAAAGATAGGATCTCCTTAGCCATGTTGAACTACACCGTAGAGAAACGAATCGACATAGAGTCCACCGCAGATCACGTAATTGAGTTTTTAGCGGACTATAGAAATTGGCCTGAATGGTCACCTTGGCTCATTATGGAGCCCGAGTGTAAGTTAGATTATCGAGGAGAGCAGGGAAATATTGGTGACGGGTACAGTTGGCATGGCGACTTAGTGGGCTCAGGCGAAATGACTCTGATGAAGCGAACGTCACATCAATTAGAGATGCATTTACACTTTTTCAAACCGTTCAAATCGGAGGCACACGTTTCGTTTCAAGCTGTCCAAATGGGGGCAAGAAGCGAAGTTCGCTGGACGATGTCAAGTCAAGTACCCTGGTATCTGTTTTTTCTCAAAGGTCTTTTCAAAACCATGATAGGTATGGATTATGATCGAGGCTTGAAAATGCTCAAAGCCAAACTGGAAATCGGGCAAGTCAACTCTGAGCTTTTACTAGTTGGGGAGCGGCAACAAGATAATGTAAATTACATTGGCTTACGTGGGAGTGGGACGATAAACGAAATAGGTCCGATTATGCGAGAGCATATTGAAAAGCTTTCTGTACTCATCGACGAAAAGCAGCTTCCAGCAACCGGCGCACCCTTTAGTTATTATCAAAGTATGAAAATGGAGACTCAGTTTTTTGAATTTATCACCTGCGTCCCAATAGAACGTCAATTGAGCGTCCCAGAACCATTTGTAAGTGGCCAGATAAAGGCTTGTGACACATATGTCGTTAAGCACACTGGAGAGTATCACTTCCTTGGCAATGCGTGGTCGATGGCAATGAACGCTTCACGGCATCATAAAGTCAAAGTGAAGCGTAAGCCATTAGGTATCGAGCGTTACCTCAATAATCCTGAACAAGTAACCGCAAACGAGTTAGTGACAGAGGTTATCTTGTTTAAGCGTTAAGCATAACTATGCCGAGATTTTTCGAGAACTAAAACGCTAAACCTTTGAGTTCAACTTTGAAGTGCGGCCACTTTTTATCTGTAAGTGGGGTGACCATGGCGGAGACTGAAGTTGCACGTGGTGGAATTTCTTCTCCAACTAAGTAAAGGTTAGTGACGCGTTCATAGCCACTAGAGCTATACACTTCATCTCTACCAAATAATACTGAATAGACATAGCCTTGCTGCGCCATCCAGTTATGAGCCTGTTTCAACAACAACTTCACATACCCATGACCTCGATAATCCGGATGCACGCACACCTCAGCAACACCGCCAATCAAGGCTTGCTGTGAGCCTATACGAACTGTTTTCTCATGTACCGCTAGATGAGCAATAATGGCGTCTTCCGATGGTGACTTAATATACCAACGATGTTGTGGCATCTCATTGTAGTAGCGTTGCACCTTAAAACGCTCATCGCTGGGCTTGGTAAAACAGCGACTTAATAAAGCGATCAACTGTTGGTTGATGGTGTCGTCTACGTTGTCATCAAGTATGTATTTAATGTCTGTCACGATACTTCCTAGAGTTTTATACATTTATCTGTTGTTACGCTGTGTGTGCCTTTATCTGGGCCAGAGGCAATGGTGAGTCGACTCAGTATGGTGAAACAGCGCGATTCACTCGAGTCCTTCATTGATTGAATACTAACAACGCCCGAATTACCGGAGGAACGGTTACTCCATGTCTTCGATTTGCCTGATTTTGGATTCTTAACTAAGGCTTCGACTGCCTCTTTATGAAGTTCTTTATCTTTCTTGGTGTAGCTGTCGCTCTCTTTTAGCCCGAACGTATCAGCAGACACTTCGGTTATTTTATCAACCAATTGAAAAGGGGAGCTTAAAATACCGCCAATGACTCCGGAGACTGCACCTTTACTCGCCTCTCTTCCTGCCTGCTCTGCTTGCTGAACAAGGCCTTCTGCTTGCGTAAGAATATCAGGTACTTCTTTTCTAAGAGCCGCACTCTCAGACAAAATGAGTGGAATTTGTTTATTTGTCGCCGCGATTTGCTGGTTGGTTTGACGAACCGTTGTATTGGTTTTGTCCACCTCTGCCAAAATATCGGGTACAGACTGGCGCCATTTTTGCGTTTCACCGAGAATGGGTGGAATGGCTTCACGCACTTGAGCGACTTCATTGACAATAACCGGAACCTGCTGATTGACATCATCGATTCGTTTTAGAACTTCTGGAATAAGTCTCTGGTACTCTTCACTTTGAGCCAGAATCTGAGGCACAATTTCTTGAATATTTTTTATTTCTTGAATGACCGGGGTGATTTTCTGAGCGGTCGAGTCAACTTGTGCTAATAGCGTAGGAAGTTCGAGTCTGAGTTGTCTCGCTTCCTGCGTAAAGTTATAGATGGACGCTGCCATCACAATCAAAGCAATCGAAAAGGCGAACTTAGATGCCGCCATAAACTTTTCCATGTATTAAACCCATTACATCAATCTTGCATAACAAACAACATAACTGATGTGATTTTAGGAGTAAACGATAGGTTAAATGCTAGGGTAGAAAAGTTTTTTTTGTCTGCTTCCTGTTGAAAGGTTATTGGGTGTAAAGGTTCGCTAACCAACGCATTACGGTGACGAACAAAACGAATAAGAAAAGACTTGAGTAGTTAGCTGTAAACTTCGTTTGATGACTACGGCTTAGTGTAAGTTTTATCCGTTACTAATAAATCTAATAATAATTCGAGGTTATATGAATTCGTTTAGCCGCCAAACATTTTCCGAGGCGATGCGTTATTTCAGAAAGCAATGTAAATTATCCCAAACAGAGTTAACTGATCAATTGTCTACCTCTCATAAGCTATATCAGAATGTTAGCCAGAGTATGATTAGTCACTGGGAAAGAGGTAATGTTGAGCCTTCTCTATTAAGACGAATTGGTATCGCAAGTTTTTTCTCTAAAGATTATGTTTATGAAGAATCTGAAACTGCGATTATTTCAAAAGCACTTAAAAATAAAGATAATCTATTAGCCCAGCAGTGCCTTTATAATTTTACCGTTGATAAACAGGTAGTAACGCATTGGGACATGTTGGACGACACTAGCAAGCAACTTATCTCTCAGGGTCACTCAAAAATATTTTCGTTACCTCTTGAGCATGTTTTGAATAAGATGAATATTCAGCGGCCTCAGGTGCTGCGGCTATTGCACGGTGGCGCAATTATTGGGCATGCGATCTTCTCCATTGAAAACGGGGTATTTTCCCTTGCCAGTTACGGGGCTCTGGCTGAAGATGTTCGTATTCGTCTAACAAAAACTCTTCTAGAACTTTGCATTGGTTGCGAGCTTCATGTGGTGGTTCATGCATCTAGTCTTGAGTGTTTTTTGCGAGATATCTATTTGGAAAAAACGGAACAAAATGGCAACGTAAGTTTCTATCGAGGTCACAGCACTCAACTACTTAATAACCCGCTTTCCGAACCAAATCTGCACACCAATAGTAACTTCAGATGTCTGCGTTATTTGCAACAAAAAGGAGTTGGGCCGTTTTAAATGTAAGGAATGGATAACGCCTAGCTGTTAATCACAATACCGTTTCAAGACAAGTGACATAATGGTGCTTTACCGAAAATAATCAACGAGAGCTAAGTGAGCAGTGAACTAATACAAGCATTAGGCTTTATGGCGTTTGGCGTCAACCTGTTAGCTGGGAGTACAGTCAACGATAATAGAATGCGAGCCCTCATTTGTTGTTCTTGTTTGTTGTTTTCAACCCATTATTTCTTTATGGGAGCAGTAGTTGCTGCCATTAATCTATTGATCAATTCAGTGCGTGCGTTTGTCTCTCTGAGGTTTAAAGGCGCGCCTATGTTTTGGTTATTTTTGGCTATCCAAACCGTAATGACCATCACCTATTACTCGGAGGCGAAGGATCTTCTACCTTGGCTGGCGTCATCGTTGAGTTGCTGGGCACTATTTCTTGGGCATGGTTTAAAAATGCGATTGGCGTTTTTGCTTTGCACACTCATTTGGCTGGTTAACGCGGTGATAGTAGGTTCTTATGGTGGGATGCTAAACGACACATTTAATGCCATCGTGTTATCGACCACCGTGTATCGTTTATATCGTCTGGAATGTCAGCCTAGCAAAGAAACTTGAGCGAATATGTAAACTTAGCTTGCTGGAATTAATTCACTAATATCTTGAGTTTTATCGTGTTAAGACCGAAATTATAGGTAGGTATCTTAACGGGACGAAACCATGCTTTATCAAACTATTCTTCTAGCGCTTGACCCAGCTGACGAGCGCTCTCACCGATTATTGGTGAAAGCTGGTGTTATTGCAGAGCAAAACAACGCCGATTTACATGTTGTTTATGTTGAGCCAGGAATCGGCAATAACAGCTTCAATGATCTTGAAGTCGAGTTAGCGTCTTTTCATGACTCCGAACAGTTTCGTAAGTTTGAAGAGCTTATGGCGCTTGCCAAGGGAACGAGTTATCCCATTCGTGCTATCCATATGTCGGAAGGGAATGTGACGAAACACTTACTTAAACTGATTGAGGAATTGAACGCGAACCTAGTTGTGTTTGGTAAAGAGCACAGCTTTTTCTCTGCGATTTCCGGCGCTGAATCTGAACTTCGAAAGCACAACTCCATGGACTTACTGTTTATTGGCTAAACATCTTGTCTGCGTGCCAGAGTATACCCTTACTCTGGCACTTTTCACCTCTACTACAAGCTACTGCTTTGTCTAAAAACTGACCACTTAAACGTAATTTCTTACTAAGTCACTAAATTGTAAAGCCAATTCGGCTAAACTGAAGTGAAGAAGGAAATGATAAGGAGCTGGTTATGGCGATCCAACGATTAGAAACAAAACAGCTATACCACGCAGCAGAACTGGAAAAACTGCCTTGTAAATCCACCAAAGAACTTCCACCAATTGATGAAATCGTCGGACAAGAACGCGCTCAGAAAGCGGTTGAGTTTGCGATGTCAATTAAAGAGAAAGGCTACAACATCTACGCTATTGGCCAGAATGGTCTTGGCAAACGTACGATGATCTTACGTTATTTAAGTCGCCATCCTCATGACAGCAGTGACCTCTATGACTGGTGTTATGTGGCTAACTTTGCCGATACTCGAACGCCTAAAGTCTTGAAGTTGCCATGCGGTGTCGGCGAGAGGCTAAAAAAAGATGTTGAAAAACTTATCCTCAAGCTAGTAAAAGCCATACCTATGGCGTTCGACAATGAACTTTACTTTGGTCGTGCCGATAAGCTGAAAAATGATCTCGCTAAGAAACAGCAAGTAGAGTTACAAAAACTCAGTGAAGAGGCTAAAGAGAAAGGTATTAGCCTGACCATTACGCCTCAAGGTGACTACCAATTTGTGGCAATGAACGAAGAGGAACTGCATACAGAAGAGAGTTTTGCAGAATTGCCGGATGATGAGCAGGAGCGCTTTGGTTTAACGATCGATGAGTTGGAAGTAAGCCTACGTGGAATGGCTCGTGAGCTAACCGACTGGGAAGAAACCTATACTGACAATATTCAAAAGCTTAATGAAGAAGTGACGCTTGGTGTTATCAGCCATCTGATTAAAAAGCTTAAGAAAGAGTACAACGGTTACACGGAAATCAAGAAGTACTTTACAGAGTTGCAAAAGGACATCTGTGAAAACGTTGATATTTTCTTAGAAGAGGGCAGTGAGCAGGGCGAAATCGCGTCTGCCTCCCTTGATAAAAAGTTCCCTCGTCGCTACAAGGTAAACTTGATTGTTAAGCAGTCTTGTTCCGACTTTCCTATCATTGTGGAAGAAAACCCGAATTATCACTCGTTATTCGGCTATATCGAGACGGCGACCTACAAAGGCACAGTATTTACCGACTTCTCCTTGATTCGAGCTGGCAGCTTGCATCGTGCGAATGGCGGCGTATTGTTAATGGATGCGGTAAAAGTACTAGAACAGCCTTATGTCTGGGATGGTTTGAAGCGTGCTTTGCGTTCACGACAATTAAGTTTTACGTCATTAGAGAAAGAAGTAACTCTGACCGGTACGGTTTCGCTTGATCCGCAGCCAATTCCTCTTGACGTTAAGATCATCTTGTTTGGTGATTATCGTACCTACCAATTGTTGCAACACTACGATCCGGAATTTAGCGAGTTGTTTAAAGTGACCGCTGATTTCGAAGATGAGATGCCGCGCAGCGCGGACTCCGAGCTACATTATGCCCGCTTTATCTCCAGTATCATTCATGACAACAACATGTTGCATTGTGACCGTAAAGCGATAGCTCGTATTATCGAGCACAGCTCTCGTTTATCAGGTGATCAAAATAAATTGTCATTGCATTCAGCGCACATAGCGAACCTATTGCGAGAATCAAACTATGTGGCTCGTAATGCCAAATCCAATTTGATCCGAGCTGGGCACGTTGAACAGGCGTTGGAATACCAACAGATGAGAGTCAATCGCTTACAAGATAATGTGATGGAAGGGTTTGTGAATGGCACAACGCTAATTCATACCCAAGGTTCGGCCATTGGGCAAGTGAACGCGCTTTCGGTTCTGACAACCAGCGACCACATGTTTGGCGCACCTAATCGTATTACCGCGACGACCTCTTACGGCGATGGTGATGTTATCGACATTGAACGCAGCGTGGATTTGGGTGGCAGTATTCACTCCAAAGGGGTAATGATCTTAACGGCGTACTTGTCTTCGGTATTTGGTAAGACTGCTAAAGTCCCGCTTACCACTACCATCACCTTTGAGCAGTCGTATGGTGGTGTTGATGGTGATAGTGCGAGTATGGCTGAGTTTTGTGCGGTAGTGTCGGCGTTTTCAGGACAGGCAAATCGACAAGACATCGCTATCACCGGGTCGATGAACCAGTTCGGTGAATCTCAACCAATTGGTGGTGTGAATGAGAAAATAGAAGGCTTCTTCGATGTTTGTGCCATTAAAGGTAGAACCTCTGAACAAGGTGTCATTATCCCTCGCTCAAATGTTCATAACCTAATGCTAAGACCTGATATTGTGAAAGCGGTTGATAAAGGTGAATTTAACATTTGGGCGATTGATCATGTAACAGAAGCGATAGAACTGTTTACCGGGAAAGAGGCGGGTACACCGTCATTGGAAGGCAGTTATCCTATAGATACCGTTTATGGCATCGCGCAAGCAAGGCTCAATGCACTTAGAAAGTAGTTAGGCCATTATTAAAGGGAAAGCCAAGTGTTATCACTTGGCTTTTTTATGCGCGTAGTTTGAGTTTAGTACCATCGAATTTTAGATGAGAGAGCAACTCTTTTGCGTTTTTCTCGCCCTCTTCATCAAACTTTATTCCGTAACCAGTGTAGTGGCTAGACTTTTGCTGATTACAAATTAATCCTGAGAGCGCAGGAAAGAAGCGGTCTTTGTCTCCACCCGAAGCTACTTTGAGGGCGACTTCCTGTCCAACAGTCAAGCTCTTCCCTAAGGCTGGTAAGATAAATCGACATCCACTTTTTGACATGTCACGAAGTTCACAACGAACTTGTGTATCACCAGTATAAAGACGTGCACCCAAATTGACCTCATATCGCGGCTCTTTGCGGAGGTTGGTCACCTGCATGGATTGGGGAATCGATAAAATGAGCAGTGATAGCGGCTCATCAACTATATGTAGCAGTTGAGAACGGAATTGAACCACCCCACCTTCTCCACGTTGAGAGATAGCACGAACGATTAACCAAAAGCCTTCTTGAAAAAAGTACTTAAGGTCACTTTCATCGATATTGGGGATTTCTAACAGAATGCGATGATCGGAGTGAGCACCAATGAATTTAGTCGCACTACGAAATGAGGTGCCAACGGGAGTGGTCACTGTAAGCGTCACATCCCCGCCATGCTCTATCATGGCTAAAGCATCCGTACTATTTAGTGTTTGTGTACTTTTTTGAGTTGTGTTGGAGAGTGTTTTTTTATTATTTGTTTGCGTCACTGCCTGTTATTCCTGACATTTGTTACTTCACACCTATTATTTTTTGGAATGGTGTTCGCGAAATACTAGGATCTCAAGCAGTGATATGCAATCAAAAAACTTATCGAAGAGTCAAAATATTGACTTAGTTGTCAATTTTAAAACTAAGTTGGGGATTCAAATGATAGAGGTATTAGAAAATTGATGAGTTTTATAGACGTTACAGCCATAACTTATTAATTCATCAACAGTTTAACCATACTTTTTGTCATGTGTAATTGCTTAAAAGTCGGCGTATGCTAACCGATATACAATAATCGATGGGAGAGTGAGTATGACTTCGATTGCTTTTTTCAGCTCTAAATCTTACGACCAGGAATCATTTTCAAATGTGAACCAACGCTTTGGCAATGAAATGCATTTTCATGATTTCAGGTTGACCGAAAAAACGGCCAAGATGGCAGCTGGATGTGATGTGGTGTGCGCTTTTGTCAATGATGACCTATCGGAGCAAGTGCTGGTTAAGCTCCAACAAGAGGGGGTAAAACTTATTGCGATGCGTTGTGCTGGGTTCGATAAAGTGGATTTAGACGCGGCAAAAGCGTTAGGTTTGCAGGTAGTTCGTGTTCCAGCTTACTCACCAGAGGCCGTGGCGGAGCACGCCGTAGGTTTGATGATGTGTCTAAACCGTCGCTTTCACAAGGCTTATCAGCGCACACGTGACGCCAATTTCTCATTAGACGGCTTAGTGGGTTTTAATCTCCACGGTAAAACAGCAGGAATTGTCGGCACTGGAAAAATCGGTGTAGCGACCATGCGAATCCTCAAAGGATTTGGTATGAAGTTGGTGTGTTTCGATCCTTACGAAAACCCACAAGCGTTAGAATTAGGAGCAACCTACTGTAGTAAGGAAGAGTTATTCCGTACCAGTGATATTATTTCTCTGCACTGCCCTATGACGAAAGACAACTACCACCTACTCAATGAGCAGGCGTTTAGCTTGATGAAGGATGGGGTTATGATCATTAATACCAGCAGAGGCGAATTGTTGGATTCCTCTGCGGCTATCGAAGCATTGAAGTCTGGCAAGATAGGTTCACTTGGTCTGGATGTTTACGACAACGAAAAAGATCTGTTCTTCCAAGATAAGTCTAATGATGTCATCGTTGATGACGTATTTAGACGCCTGTCAGCCTGTCACAATGTGCTATTTACTGGCCACCAAGCCTTCTTAACCCATGAAGCGCTGGACAATATCGCTGATACCACATTGAACAACATCCAAGCGTTCTTCTCGGGTTCATCTTCTAATAACGAACTCATCGAACTTAGTTAATGCTCGCATACCTAAGCCCAGCAACAGTGTATGCTGGGCTTTGTTTTTCTATTACTACTCTTTACTAAAGCTATAGAATTAGACTGAAAAGAGATTGAAAACGTATGATTGCGGCCATAAGATAATCAACGAATCATAAGTGAGATTGAAAATGAACGAAAACGCCAAAAATGAGTTAGGTAAGCTATTAGTGAACCAGGAAGCTCTGCTAGAAGTCCTTTCAAAAAACCATGCTTCATTGACCGACTATCCGGAACTTCAGGAATATTTGGCTCGTAAAAACCCTAATGTTGCACAGTATGCGAAAGCAGTAAGAGAAGGACAGTTTACGCGTCAGGAATATTTAGATGAAATAGGCGAACGTCTTAATTGGCTTGCTTATGAGCTTCAACCACTTATTGATATGGAGTTCATTATTAATCGTGTTGCCTCTATCGTTGGAGACGACATTGATAAAATTAAGACGCTGACTATCGAAGACATTGGTGCCGATTGTATTTCTAAGTTACTCAATCTTATTGGGCACGCGGTCTACGCTACGCAGCAGGTAAAGCCAAGTTACCCATTCCTTGCGACAAAAGGTCAAGTTGACCACGTTTTCTGGAAACAATCACACCTTGCGTATGATGCATGGGCAGAGGGATATCAAAGCCATTATAAGCTGACGAATTTCTGCCAAGATCAACTTGATTGCAAAGCGCCACAAAGTTCAGTCCGATTCTTCCGTCAGTTCGGTGACCCTCGTGATATTCCTGAGTGGCGCGAGTATGCGGGTTATGTGGTTGAAGATAACGTGTAATACCAACAATGATGAGTGCAAGGGATTTGCACTATCGTTAAACGGTTTGCTGCTCTTCCTCAGAAACTATTTGGTATCCGTCATTACTTTTTAGTACCCGTACTTTAAACCCCACCTCATTTAGAAAATCGTAGTTATGCCCTGCGATAGCAGGCCAAACTGCAAGCGCAGATAATCGCGTGTTACCCGTATTGATCAATCGGTGGGCGACAAAGCCTGGAATATGATGCACGCTGCCTGGGAATACTTTCTCAATCGACACCTCTCCTTGTTCTGTTTGCATGAGTAATAAACCCTCACCCTGCGAGCCGAAATAGAACTCTGCTTGCTCTTTACGTTGGTGGATGTGACCTCTCGTCATGTGGAACTCATCACCTACAGAACCGGGTTCAATATGCGAAACACCAAAGTTTAGTTCTCCTTCTGCATGCTGGGCAGGTAGCATTTCCACTTGGTAGATGATTTGGTCCTGTGCACTTGCGGCACGTTGGCTTTCGTCAGCAAATACACCTTCAAGTGAGCCAAGTGTAGTTTCTTTGCAGATGACGTTTTCTGCATCAATATGACCAGTTAAGTAATTGATGCTAGGAGGAATAGATAAATGCATGTTAATCCTTATTGGCGATTTTGAGTAATTCAGAAAAGGCTAGAAATAGATGATAAAAACTGCTCGCTGGAGAGTGTTCATTTATCGGCTCACCCGTGCTATCTACTTGATCGACCCATAACCCTGGCAACGCTGGATTCAAGTAATGAACGAAGATGTGTTCCACTGCTTGACTGACTGCGGCTCTGCGAGTTTCGCTAGGATCTCTTTCCCAAAGTGCAATACAGGCTTTTAAGTATTCGGTTTGACACCAAAGGCGTGATGTTGAGCGCAACGGCTTGCCGTTGGCGTATATCTCGTCTCTAACAAGATCATTGTCGTTGTGTCCATATTGCTGTGCAAAGTGGTACAACACGTCGATGGTCTTTTGGACTTCAACGCCAGTCAGTTTCTGATAATGATTGAGTAACCAGATCCATTCATAATGATGACCAGGGTCAATATGGGTACCTGTTTCCATGTCAAGTGAGAAATCGGCCTGAAAGAACTCGGCTAAATGGTCATTTTGCATAAAATGAGTTTGGAACAACTGATAGATTTGTGTTGCTCGCTCTAGCCAAATGGGGTTGTCGGTATGCTCATAGCTGACCATTAACGCTTCGAACAAATGCATGTGGGGGTTTTGCCCTTTGTTGACCGCGTTGCCTTCAGTCAGAAAGAAACCACCTTGTTCTGTATCCCAAAGGTGCGTTGAGATGTATTGGTAAATGGCTTCCATTGAGGCTAGTGCACTCTCATCCGCTGCTAGTTTGTAATGCCAAGCAAACCCAAGAAGGGCGAAAGCTTGTTCATATAGGTTAATCGCCTCACTCTCACTGCTTTTGCAAAGTGCGAAACGATAACCGGATGATGGTGAGCCAAAGTGTGCAAATCCTTGTTCAATGGCCGCTAAAACTTGGTTGCGACCGTCGATTAGATTGAGCTCAGAGGCATGCGCGAAGACGTAAACCTGACGTGGTTGAACGCGAAATCTAAGTAAACTGTCACTAAACTCTTGTCCGTCGGAAAGTAAGCCTTCGGCAAAAATCCCGTTTTGACTGGATTGCGCTTTTTGCCACCGAGGTAGGGCATGCTGCGTGAGCCAGTGTTGACAACGAGCAATTTGAAAGGTTAGGGAGTCCATGGTTTGCTCCAAAGAATAGGGCACTCAACGAGTGCCCTAAGTATTGAAAAATTAGAAGAGACCGATAGCGACACCGATGAAAGAGATAACCACTAATGAAAGCATTGCTTTTACTGGGCTAAGACCTTTTTTCGCCATCGCAAACCACGTGCCTAAAACGACAACTAGTGGTAGTAGTTTGGGGAAGATTCCATCAAGCATCATTTGTACGTTAATGTCGACGCCGTCTTTGGTGGCAAATTCAAGACCAGTGCCTAGGTTGACGTAACTGGCTGCAACACCGCCCATGACAAAGACACCTAATAGCGACAACGCTTCACGGATCTTGGTTGAACGGTGGCTGACAAGCATCTCAACGGAGCCTGCACCCATCTTGTAGCCTTTCATAAACAGCTGGTAAGAGCCGATGATAGCGATGGCGTTGAATGCCACGATGTAGAAGATCGGGCCTAGCATGCTACCGCCAGCGGCTAGTGCCATACCAATACTGAGTAAGATAGGTACTAACATACCCGGAATCATGGAATCGCCAATACCGGCAACTGGTCCCATCAAACCGACTTTGAGTGTATTGATGGTCTCACCGTCAATAGGCTCGCCGTTGGCTTTCTTCTCTTCCATACCCACAGCCATACCATTGATGATGGCGCCCAACTGCGGTTCGGTGTTGTAGAAGGAAGCATGGCGTTTCATCGCTTCTTTTCGGTCTTCTTGATTCGGATAGAGCTTTTTCAAAGCAGGCATCATACCGAGACAGAAGCCAAACGATTCCAAGCGTTCAAAACTCATCGATGATAGGTTGTACATCATCCATGCACGCCAGCATTTCTTAAGATCTTTTTTGTCGAGTGCGACCTTTGGTTCGATCTCAGTACCAATTTTGTTGTGTTGTACAGTCATTAGAATTCATCCTCGTCATCATCAGCCTGTTGAACTGGCGCAGCGTTAGCTGTTTGTGGTTCTGGTTTGTAGTTGTAATGAAGTAGAGCGAATAGTGCGCCAATCATTACCAAACCCACCATGTTGAGGTTTAGGAATACGATGCCAACGAAACCGACTAAGAAATAAATCAGCATCGTAGACTCTTTGATAATCTGCTTTAACAGAATTGCGATACCAACAGCAGGTAAGATGCCACCTAGAACCGTCATAGTGTTAATCACCATATCCGGGAGGCTAGCCATAAACCCTTCGATGTATTGGTTACCGAAGTAAACCGCAATAAAGGTCGGAATAAAGCGCATTAAGAAGTTGGTGACCTGCGGATAAATGGCGGAGTTCATGTACACGCCTTTCTCATCACCGGCTTCTATGGCTAAGTCCGCTTTATGGTTCCAGTAAGAGTTAATGACCATCATAAAGTTGAAAATGATGGTTCCAGCGATACCGATAGTCGCGGCGATAGCAACAGCGACTTCCACGCCCTGTCCTGACATGATGCCCAGCGCGACAGCAGGGTAGGCGACAAAATTAAGGTCGGCTGGCATAGAGCCGCCAGGTGTTACCATTGCGATGTAAACGGCTTGTACTGCCACACCAACCATGATGCCAGTTTGAATATCACCTAAGATGATACCCACCAACATACCGGACACCAGTGGTCGAGTGATGGTGTACCAACCACCTGTTAATCCAAGTAACCAGGGGGTGGAGAGGGCACCGAGATAGCAAAGTATCCCGATAAATACTGCTTCTATAAACATAATGTCATCCTTTAGCTCACGTATTAGTCGCTCCACTTTTGCCGCGAAAAGTCACGTCAAAAGTGGAGGTTGTCTTGTTGTTATTTCAGTTTTTGCAGTGCATCTTGCCAGGTGTAGGAACTGGCATCAGGAACCAATCTGAAGTCGATGTGGTGACCGTCTTCTGAGAGGTAGTTAAATGCAGAGATTTCTTCTTGGTTGACGCATTGGTTGCCGCCAATTGTCGTTGTGCCTTCTCTAGCACTCATTGGGCCAACGTTGATTTTGTTATTGAGATTTTCAAGGCTAATACCCGCTTCGCGAATACGGCGCAGCGTGACTGGAGATTTCGCGATGACGAAATACTTCTTGTCGCTGGCGATCACCTTCGGTAGCTTGCTGACGGCGGTCGCTGTGTCAAATAGCCAAACTTTAACGTCGGTTACAGCGCCTTTCATGACTTGTGATAGCAATGGGTCAGCTGCAACAGCATCGTCAATGGCTACGATGCCATCACAAGGAAGTTCTTTCGCCCAACGAGTCATTAACTGTCCATGAATAACGCGGTCGTCGATACGCACAAATGAAATAGCCATAGTGTTTCTCCTTAAAAATCGTCTTCTTGTGCCAGCTCTACTGGCTTGGCAACGACAACCGTTTTTAGCGCTTCTTGCTGCAAGGTCGTTGCAACGTATGAAGCGTCCATCTCTTCAACAAAGTCTGCCGTCATTAAAAGTGTTGGGAAATTCACCCCTGTAACGACTTCAACCTTTGGATTGAAATCTGGGTTGAATGCGTAAGTGCAAGCAACGTTGTAAGGCGTGCCGCATTCCAAATCGCATAGCACAACAATGCCGTCGACATTGGGCGCTATCGCAGTGATTTCACGGTGGAAATCTCGTTTAAATTGCTCGATGCCTCCCTCTTCGGTGAGACAGATCGCAGTCGTGTTACTAAGTTCGCCAAATACCATGTTGGCACTGCTGATAAGTGCAGTGGCTAATGGGCCATGACTGGCTACGATAAAATGGAGCATGATTAACCTCTTACGAACGCTTTAATAGTGGCAATTTCTTGTCCTTCGCTTTCGCCATATGGTTGGATGACATAAGCGTCTATGTGAGCTGGGATAACGAAGGTTTCGGCATAATGAACAACAAATGGCTCAAATTTATTGTCTGGACTCAAGATAATTGCCTCTTTACCTTCTACTAAGTTCAGAACATTGACGGTTCCCTCAGTTTTATGAAGAACGGGTTTGCTGAACCAGTGGCGTCGGGTCTCGATAAACTCACGCTCATGCAGGCCCGTTTTTTCTTCTCTCCAGCCTTCACCTTCTGCGATTGGCGTAATGGCGTTAACTAGATGCTCCTGACACCATTCCGTGTTTCGTTCCCATTGAATGACTTCTTTACCGTGATCCAAATGTACTGGTCGTGGTAGGCCATCAAGCCCTAGACGATCCCAATCCCACAGTTTGAAAGTGAAGATGTATGGGGTTGCACTGATTTCAAGCACCATAGAATCGGAGCCTGAGCAGTGAATAGTGCCCGCGGGGATTAAGAAATGGTCGTGCTTTTTCGCTGGGAATTGATTGATAAAGCGCTCATCATCGAATGACTTTTCGCCGCGCTGCGCTGCATATAAATCATCCATCATTTCATCTGGGTTGATGCCAGACTTAGTGCCAAGGTACACACTGGCTTTTTCTCCAGCGTCTAACATGTAATAGCTCTCGTCTTGGGTATAGTGCATCCCAAACTCGTTCTGAATGTATTCTGTTAGAGGGTGTACTTGCAGACTTAGATGCTGACCTTGCATGGTATCGAGGAAGTCGAATCGAATCGGGAACTCGGCGCCAAAGCGAGCATGGACACTGTCGCCTAATAGAGCGCGCGGTTGCGTTAATACCAAATCTTGCGATGGAATTTCGACAACAACGTCGCCGTACTTAAGCAGTAGGCTGTTTTCCTCAGGGACGCAGTCAAAACACCATGCATAGTTAGGCTTGTCTTGGTCGAGGTCGCAGACTTCTTTCATCCATTGACCGCCCCAGACGCCAGGGTCAAAGAAAGGTACCAGTCTAAATGGTTGAGTTGTTGCTTGCTGTAAGCCTGCGTTGAACGCTGTGCCAGAGACCATTTTAGGGTCAAAAGCGGTGTTGGTGTCTAATAGAAAATCCACATCTGACAGCAGCTTAGTTTTATATCGGTCGAAGACACGCCATTCAATAAAGAATGAACGCTTGTATTTACGCAGGACGTCTTCGTTGTAGTTTTCTGCTCCCCAGTTGCCAAGCTCTCCACGGCGGAAGCGTTGCTGAATTTCCCAACGGGCTAAATCGGCGTAAACAAAGGTATCACCATCAGCTACCAGTCTAGCTCCATGACCAATAACAACGATCAAACCTGAATCAGCATTACTAACAGTTTGTTTCAAGCCTTGTAGCTTCTCGCTATCAAAAAACTCGTCCAGCTTGTGTGGTGCAATGACGCCAAATACTCGGTCATCGGTAATGTTGCGTTCTAGCATGGCGAAGATGTGTTCTTCGGAGTATTTCGCATCGTCCATTGACACCACAAGAGCGGGGGAGAGCGGTGCTACAAGCTGGTCGAGGAGTTCATTGTGATTGACACCATGATAGGTGTCGATCACCAAAATATGTTTATCTTGGCCCTGAATGCGTTGTTCAATTGTGTCAACGATACTGTCCCAACCGCGAACGGCAGCTTGGTCAAAGCCCTTCACTTCTACATTTGGAAACTTGTCATAATTGGATTGACCAGATAGGTACTTCATACATCACCTTGAGTTAATCATTTGACTACAGTCTAATCACTCAGTTAATCAACTAACAAACTGGTTAACACGTTTAACCACTCATTTAGCAGTTGTTAACCAATAATTGGCGAGGCAATTTTGTAGTTAATCACATAATCATGACGATAAATGACAGCTGATTGGGTTAATCGATTAACCTTGTTTTAATCAGAAAAGAAAGTCGCTATAACTGGTGCTAATTTCATTTACTGGAGTTCAACATGGCCAAAGCAACCATTGCGGACGTGGCTAAGCATTGCGGTGTTTCCACCGCGACTGTGTCCATGGTATTGACTAACAAAGGACGAATCTCGGCGACTACTCGTGAGCGGGTTTTAGAGGCGGTTAAGGAGCTTGGTTATGTTTACAATCAAGCAGCGGCTAACTTGCGACATAAGCGTAGTAATCTAGTCGGGCTCGTCACACCTGATATTACCAACCCTTTTTTCTCTGAAATGATCGCAGGACTTAGCCATTATCTTGAAGAGCAAGATTCGCTACTGTTTCTCGCTAATGCTGAAGAGAGCGTTGAGCGTCAAAGCAAGTTCATTGATTCATTGTTGAGCCAGAACGCTGGTGGTGTAGTAATGTGTCCTGCGATGGAAACTAATTTGGACTTCTTGGAGACAGTACAAAGTCGTGGTTTCCCAATAGTGTTGGCTGTTCGACCTATTGGAGAAGATCAATTTGATTTCGTTGGTACCAATAACTTTATGGGCTTGCAGTTGGCAACCGAGCACCTTATCAAAAAAGGTCACAAGCATATTGCGTTCGTTGGTGGACTGGAGATCTCGAAGACGCGTTCCCATCGTCTTGGGGGTTATATGTCGAAGTTGATGGAACATGGCATCCCGTTCAATGAACGATACATTCGAAGCTGTTCAGCAAGTCGTTCTGAGGGTGCTAAGGTAACGAGGGAGTTACTGGATCAGCACCCTGAAATTACCGCTATTATTGGCTACCAAGACATTGTTGCTTTTGGCGTAATGCGAGCCATAAAAGATCTCGGTAAAACCGTGGGCAAAGACATCGCGGTTGTAGGTTTTGATGACGTAGCAGAATCCGCGGATACCAATCCAGCGCTGACTTCCATCTCTGTCTCAGCACGAGAAATTGGCCGTGCGGCGGGAGAGATCATTCTGTCTCGCATGGAGGGCGACAAACAGCCATACAAAAGCGTGGTGTTCCCGCCCAAGTTGGTGGTCAGAAGCTCATGTGGTTAACATAAGGTACGTTAACCTTGGAAGGTCGCGCGCCATTGGCTCGGTGAGGTGTTAAACGCTGCTTTGAAGTGCTTACGAAACACACTTTCTGAGCCAAACCCAGAAAGTTCGGCAGTGGTCGCCACTGTATAGTGGGTTGACTCTAGTAGTTGCTGGCTGAGAGCGAGTCTTTTGTTTAGTAACCATTCTCCAAAAGTACAGCCGTAAGCCGCTTTAAATTGTCGTGTAAATGTGCGACGACTCATTGCGCAGCGCTGTGCAACACTGTCTAAATCATAATGTTCGGCAAGGTGTTGCTCGATTTCACCAATAACGTGGCCAAAGCTGGTCGGTTTGTCAGGTTGCTTGGTGATCGGATTAGGAATGTACTGTAGTTGCCCACCACTCCGAAACGGAGCTGTCACCATCATACGAGCAAGGTTTGATGCAATATCGCTCCCGCACAAAGAGCGAACAATATGCAAGCAGCAGTCAAGCGAGGCTGCTGTTCCGGCTGATGTGATGATTCTATCCTGTTCGATAAAAAGGGGCTCACAATCTATATCGACTCGTGGAAAAGCGTCGATGAAAATCTGTTGGAATCCCCAATGGGTCGTTGCGCGTTTACCATCTAATAAGCCAGCTTTTGCTAGGGCATAAGCGCCTAAACAAAGACCAACGATGGTGGCACCTCGTTGATAGTTCACTCGTAACCGTTTTAGTAAGGTCTCACTTGGTTCGGGAAGTGAATTAGGCCAACTGGGGACAATGATAATGTCCGCTTTATCGAGCGCGGACAAGTCGTGACTGACAGAAGCTTGAAATCCAGTACTGAGTGAAATGTGGTTGCTACTTTCACTGCAGATCATCAACTCAAAAAGCGGTTGCTGTTCTACAAAGACATCTTGAAATACCAAGCAAGGTACCGACAGATGAAATGCACTAATATTGTTAAGTGCCACTAAGGCGACTGTGTATTGACTCATTTTATTTGTTGTGACCCGATATGAGCGTTAGATGTCCCTTGGGACAGTATTGCACACGCTTTAGCTTTTGCATAATTATCCTATATTCAGATAGGAGGTAACTATGAAAATTCATCACTTAAGAAGCGCCACGTTTGTTATTGAATCTGGCGAAAATTTCATTTTGATTGACCCAATGCTTGGAGAAAAAGGGTCAATGCCTCCTTTTTCTGTGTTTCGATTTAAAGCAGAAAAGAACCCTACCGTTGATCTTCCAACCAATGCGGATTCGATACTTAATAGGGTAAATCAAGCCCTTGTTACTCACAGCCAGACATTTGGTTTTAAGCCTCTCCAGCATGGGGATCATTTAGACCCCGCGGGTGAAAAATTCTTAATTGATCATCAAGTACCTGTTACGACTCCTCTCAAAGATAAAGCGTATCTCGAAAAATATGGGATAACGGTAGCGAATGGTCTCGAAGCATGGGAACCAATACCATTTCTAGGAGGAGAAATCGTTGGTGTACCTGCTCAGCACGGTCATGGTTGGATCCATAAAGTGATGGCAAATGGATTTGGGTTCTTTTTACGACTTCCAAATGAACCAAGTATTTATATCAGTGGTGATACTGTGTTGACAGAGGACGTAAAAAGAGCGCTTAACGAGCTTAAGCCAGACATTACTGTTGTGGCAGCAGGTCAAGCGCAAATGGATGTGGGGCAACCGTTATTGATGCCTGCCAATGAGGTAATGGAGTTTATCCGATTGTCTCCGGGTAAAGTTATCGCAAATCATATGGAAGCACTAAACCACTGCCCAGTTGACCGAGAAACGCTGCGTCGATCACTGGAAAAACATGGTCTATCAGATAAAGTGTTCATTCCCGAAGACGGAGAAGTTATCGAGTTTTAACTATGGAATTAACACAAGGACGTTGGACTGAAGTACTGGGCGGCAAACTACTGTGGATTCCTGATTTTATTGACGAGTTCGAATCATTAGAGTGGTTTCGTCTGTTAAACAGCGAGCTGCAATGGCGTGAAGATAAGATCATGATGTTTGGTAAATGGGTGACGATACCAAGGTTGCAAGCATGGTATGGTGATGCGAGTTATCAATACTCCAATTTAACGTTGGATCCGCTACCTTGGACACCGCATCTCGAAGACTTAAGACGGCGATGTGAGTTGGCTTCTGAAGCACCGTTTAATTCGGTTTTAGCTAATCTGTATCGAACAGGACAAGACTCGAATGGTTGGCATAGCGATAACGAACCAGAACTTGGCAACTCTCCAGTGATCGCATCGTTGAGCTTTGGTGGCACCCGCCGATTTGCGCTTAAACATCGAGAAACCAAGCAAAAGATAACGCTAGATTTACCCAGTGGAAGTCTATTAGTGATGGCTGGTGATACACAGCACCATTGGTTACATACGGTACCGAAAACAGCCCGCCATGTTGAACCGAGGATTAATCTCACGTTTAGGCATATCTACTCCAAATAAGCTTAAGGCAAAAAAGCTCCTACCAGTGGCGAGGAGCTTTTTCGTTCTACGTTACTCTATATTTTGTCGGCGCTTCTACGAGACACTCTGCGAGCCGCAGGCTTTTTGGCAGCGGGCTTTTTAGCAGCTGTTTTGGCTGCTGGCTTCTTCGTCGCAGCTTTACGTGCTGGCTTTTTCACTGGTGTTCTGGCTTTTTCGAGTTCCGCTTTTGCTTTGATAAAACGTTCTGGAAGTATCTGAGTTGCAAACACATCTTCTACGGTTTCTGCGCGCTTGATTAGTTCAGATTGACCATCCTTAACCAGTACTGTAGCCGGGCGCGGTAACGAGTTAAATTGGCTGGCCTGAGACTCAGCGTAGTGGCCTACATCCATAATCGCCAGTACATCTTTTGGTTGCAGTTCAGGCATGGTGGCTCCACTTTCCCAGATTGAAGGGATGCAGATTGGCCCTGCAATCTCAGTGGTTTTTGCTACCACTGGTTGTGTCATTTTACTTGCTGGAAGGACAGGGTTTTTAGACTCCTGAGATTCCACCAAGGTCGCTAGGTAAGTAGACGCATCCACCATAGTGTAGGTGTAGTCCATTTCTTGATCGTCTTTAACGACATAAACTGACGTGAGAAGCGTACCTATGTTACCTGCAATATAACGGCCCGGTTCTAACCACAACTGAGGGATGTCAAAACCAGCACGGTTGAATTCGTCCAACATGCCCGCGCAAACCACTTTTGCGTAGTCTTCAATGGTATTGGCGTTCATCATGTGCTCTTTGCTACGACATTCAGGCTCACGTTCACGTGGCCAACCGCCGCCAAGATCGACTTGGAATGGTTGAACATCACAAGCACGAGAAATTTCAATCACATCTTTAGCATATTGGCGATACAACGCATCCCAGCCTGCTGGATCTTTAGAGAAACGACCTAGGTGAGTGTGGAAGCCGTAGAATTCAAATATATCGATCTCTTTTACGCGGTTAACGATTTTCTTCGCTTCTTCACGCAACAAACCAAACTTGATCCACTTCATTGCACCTTTGAAGTCAGGGAATGGGTAGGCATCTGGTGAGAAGTTGTCGAAGAAGTCGTCTGGTAGAACCTTGAGACGAACAGCAATTCTTACTTTGTCCTCAGGTTTTACTTCACGGGCGATACGTTCAACTATTTCGATTTCTTCATAAGAGTCTAGGTGAATGGCATAGCCGTACTCAATCGCTTTGCGAATTGCTAGCTCAGGTTTCACGGTGCCGTTGAGAGCGATCGTTTTCGGATCTGCTCCAGCAATATGAGTCGCTTCTACTTCACCCGGGCCAAAGCAATCACCGCCAACACTTTCTTCATTACAAATAGCACGTACCGCGAAGTTAGTATTCGACTTGATTGCGAACATAACGTTGACAGGTTTCGGCCAGTAATTCCCAAACGCTGCTTTAACACGACGCAGGTTACCACGCAGTGTATCTTCACTCAGCACAAATAGCGGGCTGCCATACTGTTCAATAAGATCGTTTGCTTTGCAGCCTCCAATTAACAGATCATCGCCCTTGGTTGTGAGTGTGTCTGTTGGAGTGAGAATATTCTCAAGACGCTCGGCGTAGTTCATGGTTGCTTTGTGTTCTTCAAGTAACTGCTTTTGCTCTGCTAATACCATGCCGAGATGGTTCACGGTTTCTTCTAAACGATCTTGATATTTCATGTCTGGCCTCTGTTAAAGGTAAAGTCTTGATTCATTTAACTAAGGCTTAGATTAACCAGTGGTCAAAACAGCATCATGTCACTCAGTGTCAATAAAAATTACGCTAAATCCAAATCGGTGTTAAATGAGAAAGAAACCCTTAGTACTAGGCTGCTAGTAGGTCGTTGATTTTAATTCTATTCCCCCCAAGCATCCCTTGCCGTATACTGTCGTTTTTCTCCAACGATTTCATAAACATGATGTTTAAATTTGCACAAGGAACCGTGTGTCGGTTAAGCGTGTTGCTCGCCGGTTTCTCTCCAGTTGCATTCGCTGTTGAACCTCTTATTGCTACTCCTAACGATTACCAGCCCAATATCGTGGACGATGTTCTGGATATATTCGGTGCTGATGCAGATTTTGATCGCTCAAAAACAATAGACATGAGTTATATTCCGACCGCCTACTATACGCCTGAAAAGCAATTCGGAGTGGGGCTGCTACTTGTGGGTTTATATAAAACTGATAAGGCGACAGAACAAGAACAGCCCTCTTCCCTAGTTGTTAACACTTATGCGTCAATGAACCAGTCTTATGGCATCAGTGCGGAAAACATGACCTACTTTAACCAAGGTCAGCAACGTCTAAATTTGGAATTGGAGCTGCATAATGAAGCGGCAGTTTATTATGGGATAGGTAGTGCCGCCGGAGATAACGAGAATAATAAAAATGATTTTGATGAAGTGCTGGTATCTTTCAAACCGACATGGATGACCGCGCTAGCTGATAATTATTTTGTGGGCATAGGGGCAGAGGTTACACACGCTAAAGCAGAAAACATAGAAAGTGAAGCTGGGCCGACTTCTTTGACTTTGCCGAGCAGTACCAGTTCCGGTATTCGTCTTTTTAGTAGTTATGATTCGCGTGATTATCGTCTAAATGCCTCAGAGGGCTGGTTATTTGAAGTCGATGCGGCTTTGTTTCATCGTTCTGATAATAATGAGCAATATGGACGTTATGGCGTTGAACTCAACAACTATATTGATCTCTCTCCCATGCCTGGTCTTTTGGCTTGGCAGCTGCAAGGTCAGTTCAGCAGCGGTGATGTTCCATGGTATGCATTGTCTGATCTTGGAGGTTCAAGTGCGATGCGCGGTTATATTCGAGGTCGATATCGAGACAAGCAAATGGCGATGGGACAAGTCGAATACCGATTACCCGTTTTTCAACGTTACGGTATGGTATTCTGGGGCGCGGCCGGTAGTGTAGCACCTAGTATTCATGAGTTGAACCAAGATGTACTTGCCTCTGTTGGAACTGGTTTTAGAGTCAGAATTAAAGACCGAATCAACCTGCGTGCAGACATAGGTAAAGGTAAGCATGAAACGCATTTCTATTTGAATGTGAATGAGGCGTTTTAATGGTTGTTAAGTTAACAAAAGCGTTGAATCACCTCGCTGGATTTGGTGTGCTGCTAACCTCTGCCGCCGTCAGTGCTGAAGCAATGAAATCGCATGATAATAGTGCACTGTGCCGAAATAGCTTTGACTATGCGATTTATTTTAGTGGCATTCGAACAGGCAGTATGCAGCGCTATGAGACGTTTGATGGGCACCAAGGGAGTGTCGAGTCTTATAGTCGCGCCAGTATATTAGGCATTGGTACTAAGTATCATCAGAAGGCTCAGTTTGTTTACCGAAATAACACTTTCCTTACTCAAACCTTTCATCAAAAGGTATCCGGATTTCGAAGTCGGGATATGTTAGTTAGCTTTTCTGAAAGTGGTCTTCAAAGTGAAGTGAACCTCAATGGTGAACTAACTTCCTACGATAATCCAGCCGAACCGCTTCGTGATATGGATACGCTTTCTCTTCAACTTAGAGAATGGGTCAAACAAGGGTTTAGTAGCTTCACGTTAACTAGGCAAGCTTCTGACGGCCCCGAACCGTATCAATACCAAGTAATGGCCTCGCAGCGAATGACGGTTGAGCCGTGGGGCGAGCTTGAGGTGATCCAAGTAGAGCAAACAGGTGCGGAAACCGTAACGTATTGGTTTTCACCAAAGTTAGATTATCAACTCGTCAAAGCGACTTATCATGGTTTTTTATTCAATGGTGGTTTAGAGCTCAAATCTATGACTTTAGGCTGTGAAGAAACAGAGTCCAGCATTTAACCTCTAGACTCTGTCTCAATGATTTTAATCACCTAACGAAGTCGAGGCTCGGCGACGATCAGTGGCGCCATGTAGCTCACCATCCTTAATTTCAATTGCGTTGAGCCCGCTTACCACTGGGATGACGTGAACTTTGTAGCCCATTTCGGCAAACTCCGGCACCATAGACTCTGCAAATGTGCGCTTTTCGACCAATAGACCTGTAGGGTTATATGGCTTGGTACGGTCGATTTTTGTCCCGTACTGAATGTTGGGCAGGTCGATAGCATTTTGAGCTGGAAGATTCCAATCAACAATACCAACGATGGTTTTTAGCACATACCCCGGAATCTGAGAACTACCCGGACTGCCAACCACCAAACGCAACTGGCCTTTGTCATCCATCATCATTAGTGGCGTTATGGCAGAACGTGGTCGCTTACCTGGTTCGATAGAGTTTTGAACTGGCTTACCCTTGATACTCGGAATTGAAGAGAAGTTTGCCATCTGAGCATTAAGTAAAACGCCATCGACCATAACGCCGGAGCCCATTCCCGTTCCTACGGTACTCGTCATGGCTACCGCATTACCTTGTGCATCGACGATAGAAATATGTCCAGTGTCTTGACTCTCAAAACCCTCGTGATTGGCTGGCGTCTTAGCCGGAGGCAATCCTGGTTTTATCGATTTCTTATTACCTGCCCCTTGCTCAGGAATGAGCTCATAGCGATCATCGATATAGTCTTCCGCAAGCAGTTCTTTGACGGGTGTATCAACGTAGCTAGGATCGCCTGCGTATGCGATACGATCTTCCTTAGCGAGTCTCATCGCTTCTACCATTAGTCGCCAGGGTTCGGCGCTGGTGTACGTCATGTTGGAGATATCATACTTCTCGAGCATATCAAGCGACTGAGAAACAAGGACACCGCCGGAAGCAGGGTAACCGAATGAGACGATTTGATTGCCTCGGTAATTTGAGCGGATGATATCGCGTTGCTTCATTCGATAATCGGTAAAATCCTTTAGAGTGAGTTTGGCTTGTCCGTCTTTTAGCTGTGCGTTGACCGTCTCAACAATACGCTCTGCCAATGGTCCCTGATAGAGATAGCTATCCCCTTGTTGGGCGATCATTTTAAGTGTTTTCGCCATTTTAGGGTTGGTCATTTTAGTACCAGTTGGCCGAATCGTCTCTCCTTTCCAGTACAGCGCTTTTATCTCAGGGTCATTGACTAAACGTTCACTTTCACGCACGACAATGTCATAGGTATAGCTGTTCATAGCGTAGCCGTTTTCAGCATAATCTATAGCTGGCTGGACCAACTGTGCCCACCCTAACTTGCCATGCTTTTGATGTGTTTCGTAGAGGAGCTTAAGGGTCCCTGGTATTGCGACGGAGCGAGGTCCCAATATGTCGTTTCGGCTTATTGCCTTGCCGTTGTCATCGAGAAACATGTCGGGCGTTGCACTCGCTGGAGCGGCATCTCGTCCATCGTAGGCGGTAAAGCTTTTGGTTTCATTGTCGTAATGTAAGGCGAAGGTACCACCGCCAATACCAGTCATGTCCGGCTCAACAACCGACATAACCATTTGCATAGCCACCATAGCATCAATAGCATTTCCACCTTGCTTGAGAACGGTGTAGCCAGTGCTTGTGACGTAAGGATTGGTAGCACTGACCATAAACTCTTTCCCAGTATCATTGGGAATGGTCGGGAAAGGGCTTGGCTGTGCAAAAGCCGCCGATGAAACAAGCGATAACAGAACCGCGTAGCGTACTGACATGAGGGCCTCGGTGTTTTTGGATACATTTATTATTAAGGGTAGGAAGTATCAGTAACATATCCACACACCGAGTTGATTACCGTCCGGTCATCACTTTGTCATTGATAGGTTAGAGGGTTATATAAGTTATATTGATTATTCCCGCTGGTTATAGATATATGTCGTAGAAAAAGTAGCAGGTGATGGCAATGGAGCTCAGCGCAACAAAGCCACGAACGTAAGATTGGGGTACTTTTCGTGATAAATCAGCGGCAAAGTAACCGCCCGTTAATGTGCCCAGCATGACAGCAATGCCTGATTGCCAATCAATCAATCCATTGAAGATAAAAAGTACGATGGCAATAGCTGACACACAGGTTGAAATTAGCAGTTTGAGTCCGTTCATTAGGTTGATGTCACGATAGCCTGCGACCGCTAAATAACTCAGCCCGATAACCCCTAAACCCGCATTGAAGAATCCGCCAAATACACCAACCCCTATTAGGAACAATGAAAGCATCAGCGATATTAACAAGCCAAGCTTAGCGTGGCTGCTGACCTTTTTGAGGTGGTTATTGATGATGTCGCCAAATAAGAACAACAAGGTAGCGACTAAAAGAAGCCAAGGTACCGCAGTAACAAACTGTTGCTCAGAGACTTGGATCAAAAGGAAACTACCGGTAATACCACCAAAAAGGCTTAGTACAATGATCTTGGTAAGGTTTGCTCTGTCTCTGACAATTTCTCGTCTGAACGCGTAGGTGCCACTTATATAGCCAGCACATGCGGCGAATGTGTTGGTGGCATTGGCAGTGATTGGAGGGACACCAGCTAGAAGTAGGGCAGGGAAAGTAATAAAACTTCCCCCTCCAGCAATGGAGTTGAGAATACCGCCGAGAATACCGGCAACAAATAAGGTGGCTAATTGAGTGATGTCGAGCAGCATAAAATCGTTAATTTTTTGTTATTTTCTAAGCAATAACATATAGCAATCCTACGTAAGTCTCAAAGTGTTTAAATACCAACGTGATCTCTGATTTGATGTAACGGATTTTTATTTTGAGATAGCAGCGTAGCACTTGCTCTCGCGCGAATTTCTTGGGAACATTAAGGCAATAGGTAAATTGATTCAGGTCTACATCCCATGTCGAAACTAAGCCTACAAGAACAGATGTTGAAAGCTGGCCTTGTAAACGAAAAAAAACTGAAGAAAGCCAAAAAAGGCTCTAAAAAATCTCGTGTTCAAGCGCGTGAAGCAAAAGCGGCTGTTGAAGAGAACAAAGCGGCTCAAAAAGAACGAGATCAAGCGTTAAACAAACAACGTGACGAAGAGAAATTGAGCAAAGAGATTAAGGCTCAAGTTAAACAATTAATCACATTAAATGCTATTGAACAGCGCGACGGTGACATTAAATACAATTTCACTGACGGCACGCTTGTGAAGTCTATATATGTGACTCAGGAAGTCCGAGATCAGCTTAGCAAAGGAATACTTTCTATAGCACGACAAGAAGACACTTATACCGTTATCCCAAGTGTCGTTGCCAAGAAGATCATGGAACGTGATTCAGAAACTATCATCGAGAATGAATCGAAAGAGGAAGTCCTTGAAGAGGATGATCCATATGCACAGTATGTGGTGCCTGATGACTTGATGTGGTAAGTAGGTATTTTCTAGAAGCCTCGATGCTGGCAACAGTATCGAGGCTTTTTTCTATCTGCAAAATGTGAGTTTGCTCTCATGGTATCGGTTTTCCCCCAATCGCTTACAGAACAAGAATGAGTTGAAGAAATACAAATAAAATGCTCAGCAGCTTAGGTTCGGTCGCTTTGGCGGCATAGCGGTAATCTTGGCGTTCGGCCCTTACAGTGTGTGTTGGATAATATACAGGATACATATTGACCTCCGGGTTGAGTGTGTGGTTATTATGTAAACTAATTGGCGAACAAAGAATGAAGAGATGATTATGGGAAGTTCACCTTTTTACTCGATAACGCAACTTAGAAGGCTCCAACAGCTCAATCAGCTATATTCAGTCGGAACCATTCATCCTGTTACGATAGGAGAACTAGCGGAAAATCTGTCGTGTTCCGAACGTAATGTCAGCAAGCTGATGGGCACTTTGATGGAGCGTGGGTGGCTAGATTGGAAAGCAGGTAGAGGGCGAGGTAACTTGTCTAAAGTTACATTACTTGTTGACTTTAAGGCAGTTATCCTAAATCAGCTGAGAGCTTTAGTTGGTGCAGGACAGGTCCAAACAGCGTTTGAATTAGCGGAACATTTTGATTACCAGATTGACTTTAAAGCCAACCTTTCTAATTGGTTACAAGATGCAGAAAGTGAGCTAAGAAAGCAAAATACGTTGATCTATGCGACTCCATTCCCACTTCCTGAATGGCGACCGATGCATGCTCGTTCGTCTCGCTCTATCATGCTACTTGAGGGCGTATTTGATACATTGTTAAGATTTGATACTGTCACTCAGCGTGTCATACCGCACCTTGCCCACCATTTCAGCTATCAAGATAATCAACTGAGCTTCCGATTAAGAAATGACGTCTTTTTTCATGATAATCAAAGACTAACGACAGAGATAGTGAAGGAAAATCTGTTAATCAGGCATACTAGTGAGCATAGCTACAAAATACTATTCAGGCATTTAGAGAGCATCACTATTGAGGGACAATGGGTTCACATAAAACTACGTCAACATGATCCTGTATTTGTTCATCTTTTAGCGGACGTCCATTCGGGTATCTTTGATACCGAACAACCTACCTTTCCTAACGGAACGGGACCTTACTCTGTTGGTACGTTTAAGACTTTTCACTGGAGCTTTACTAAAAACCACAGATATTTCGCACTCGGTGGCTTGATAGATCAAGTCGAATTTTGGGAAGCGGATTCTTCTCCCACAACTGCCCACTTTCAGGAACTAAGAGAGTTATCACATAGCAATGATGAAGATAGCCAAGTAGCTGAGCAAGATGGAGGTTTAGTACTTCAGTTTATTCATCATAACAACATGTTATCGTCTGAAGAACGACATTGGATTGTGAATCAATTCAGATCGGTTGAAATGAATATGTGTCAGGCAAACAGCATAATGCGATGTCATCAAAAGGAAGGACTGTACTTCTTTACGACAACATCTGCATTACCTCGAAGACCTGTGGTTATTGAAGTCAGGCACGTACATCGCAGCCTGCTTTTGAAAGTGTTAGAGCAAATCGATGTCGCATCTGAATCTTGGGTCGTGGTAAATAAAGACGAAGCACATAATTACAGCGTTGACATCTCTTTTGACTGCTATGTGTTTAGTGAGGACCAAGCATTTCAGTACTACGAATGGCTCTTAACATCCGATGTTTTCCGAAGGTGTCTCTCTGTGGAGAACCAGAAAAATATGACCCGCTTTCTAGATGAATGGCTAGAAGAGAGTGAAACTAGTGACGACTTCCTATTAAAGATGCACAAAGCTGAAAACTGGCTTATCCAACAGTTCTACTATTGCCCATTATGGCGAGATGACATGATATTCAAGACGTCACATAACTTATCAGGGGTCGAGATCAATGGAATGGGGGTACCGACTCTGGCGAAAATGTGGTTGGACTAGTTTGTATTTATCACACAAGCTGTCATCTATTACTTGGCTAAAGTTCGAGTGTTTGCTCATGAATTTTTCAACCCCCTGAGTTCGCACTATTACTCGCACCTTAATCTGCTTAATGTTACTTAACCTCGTATTTTAACGAGCGATTGAATTTAAAGAATCAGAACATCCACTATCTCGATTTCCAATGATCCTCAATATAACTAATTGAATTTTAGCTAACTTAATCATTCTGAAGCTATTCAAAGCTGTCGCTTCTCCTATTCGTAAACGCTAGAAACACGTGATTGTAGAAACTAATAACTAGATCACATATTTCTTTGTTGTTGAATTTTTGCTCAATAAGCGTGATCGCTATCACGCACTATACTGGTATAACAGGTATAGTGATTATAGTTAAGGTAATAAATAGGACGCATTGATGGATTTATCAGGTTTTTATGCAGCTACGCTCACTCCTTTTAACAAAGATGAGAGTATTAATTTTCAAGATCTACAGAGATTACTTGAATTCAATACTCAATCTGGATTGAAAGGACTTTATGTCGGCGGTTCAACTGCAGAAGCATTTCTATGCACTACTGACGAACGAATTGAACTCTTAAAAGCAACTGCGGAAGTTGTTTCTTCAACGAATGCTACGTTGATTGCTCACGTGGGTGATATCTCTACTAAGAAGAGTGAGACGATAGCAAGGGCTGCTGCGAATCTTCCTTATCATGCGGTATCCGCCGTGACGCCTTTCTATTATCCAGTAGGGTTCGAGCAATTAAAACAGCACTACTCCAGTATTATTCAAGCTGCTGGGAAACCAATGGTTGTATACAACTTCCCTGCATTCTCAGGGATGAGTCTAAGTAGAGACCAAATTGGTGAACTCCTTAATCTGGAAGGTGTTGTTGCACTCAAGCAGACTTCTGCTGATCTATATCAAATGGAACAGCTTTCTAGAGGTTTTGCCGACAAAACTATTTTTAATGGTTTCGACGAAATACTTGCATCTGGCTTGGTTGCGGGAGCAAAAGGTGGAATTGGTTCTACTTATAACGTCCAAGCTCAACGTATTTTAGATATTAATACCGCTTTAGAGTCGGGAGACGTAATCAAGGCTACACATCTTCAAAGAGAGGCAAATAAAGTCATTGATACACTTGTTGCTGCCGGTGTTATTCCAGGTTTGAAATATGTACTTAAGCTGAAAGGCATATTGAGTTCGGAGTATTGTCGCCGTCCACTTAATAGTGTTTCTCAAGAGCACAAAGCTAAATTAGCTCAACTCGTAGAGGCAGGGTTATGCTAATTGGTTTGGATATCGGTGGCACAAAAATTGAAGGTGTTTTGGTTTGTTCGAGAACGATGGCGATAAAACAACGAAAGCGTGTTACTACGCCGAGAACGAATTACAGAGAGTTTTTGGCGTCTGTAAAGTCGTTGATTGATGACTTGATGGCTCAGTCCAGTATTGAATCTATTGGCGTAGGTTGTTGCGGATCGATTAATAGAACCACCGGTACCATGCAAGGTGCAAACATTCTGTATCTAAATGGCCAAGACTTTTTAGCAGATCTGAAGAGCGTTTATTCGTTACCAATTGCCTTGACCAATGATGCAAACTGTTTGGCCATCTCCGAGTTTAAGAATGGAGCAGCCAAAGAGGCAGCAAACTCATGTCTTGCAGTGATTTTAGGGACAGGATGTGGCGGTGGTGTAGTTATTAACGGCGATATCGTTGATGGACTTCATGGCCTGGGGGGAGAAATTGGCCACAATCCATTACCCGGATACGACGCTAGTGTCGATGGCCCTACAGTAGATTGCTACTGTGGGTCACAAAACTGCGTCGAATCTTTTCTCTCGGGAACTGGGTTAGAACGACTCTGGGAATTGTCTCATTCAAAGATATCAGCAGAGAAGATCTTTGACTTATATAAGACAGGAGATCAAGACGCAATTAGACATATCGATGAATATACAGACCGGCTGGCAAGAGTATTAGGCTCCGTTGTTAATATCATTGACCCAGAAATCATTGTCTTAGGTGGTGGTGTTTCGAATCAGTCGAATATCTATCCAATGGTACAAGACAAACTAAGTCGATATACGTTCAACAAAAAAGTGTCTACGCCTGTTGTAAAGGCACTTCATGGCGATTCAAGTGGTGTTTTGGGGGCGGCAATACTTCCTCAAATGAAGGGGCTAATTTGATGGTAACTATTAAGCACATTCGTCCAATTATACTAACCGGCGAATACGGATTTGAAGGTTGCGCAGAGAATGCTCTTCACTTACCTGAGGGACTTAGGTGTTGCTCGATGTTGGAAATTACATTGAGTAATGGTGTTAAAGGCATTGGTGAGGGTTACCTCGGTGTATTTGCACCAGATGTGTTTTGCTCGATAGTCAACCTAATTGCACCTTCGATACTTGGTTGTGATGTTACTGATGGCTATCAAGCGCCATTAACGAAAGCAAAAAACACAACAGCTTACTGGTCGTTGCAAGGTGCAGCTCAACACGTAATTTCAGCATTAGAAATTGCGTTAGTTGATGCTTATGCCAGATGTAAAGATATTCCTGCGGTCGAGCTTTTCGGCGGAGCAAAATCCAAATCGATTGCTATGTATGGGTCGGGAGGAGATTCTTTACATCCCGTCTATATGCGAAGTGAGTTGGAACAGCTTCATTCACGTGGAATCGACATTATTAAGATTCGAGCTAGACACAATCAAATTGATAAAACGGTTTGGACTGTGGAAGCTGGAAAGCGTTTAGGTATTCGTGTTGCCGTTGATATGACCCAAAATCTAGCTATCAACGGACAGACTGCGAAGCAAGTTACTGACTTTTGTCAAACGGTCTTTAACAGAACAGGAGAGCAGTTGGTTTTTGTTGAAGAGTGCTTAGGGCTCGACAAGCTCTCGCAACTTCCCTCCCTAGCAAAACTCTCTGAGATATGTGTCGCAGGTGGAGAAATAGTCACAACAAAACAAGAATTGTTTGAACGTATTGATCAGGCTTATTACAACATTGTTCAGCCTGATGCATCAGTCATCGGAGGAATTCAAGACACAATCGAGGTTTGCAATTATGCACAGCGTTCGAATTGTCAAGCGGTAGTGCATTCTTGGGGAGGAGCCGTGTCAATGATGGCGAATTACATCGCTGCTTTTGCTTCTGGAGGTTCACTCATTGAGTATCCTATGCCTTATTTTTCTCTGCGCCCAGCATTGTTTGACTTTGATGAGTACATTGATGGAGGAAAGTTTTCTTTACCAGATGCACCAGGACTGGGTATTGAGTTAACTCCAGATGTGGAGCATGCATACGCTTACGAAAAATCTGCGCTATACCATTGCTCACCATTGGAGTCGGGTATTCAAGATCTGAATCGCAGTCATTCAAATTGGTCTGAGGGGTAGATATGAAAGTATACGTACATCCCTTACTTAACGAGCGAGAAAGAGAGTATTTCATTACCCATTCTGCCACTGAACTAGCGTTCACCTTCAATGATGGCACGTGTACGTTAAAGCACTGTCGGGATGCGGACATTGCTATAGGGAATTTCAATACGTCTTGGATTGAGGAGATGACTAATCTAAAGGCTATTCTTCTAGATTCAGTTGGCACGGACAATTTCAATGGTTACCAATGGTCTAAAGGTAACACGGTTATGGTTTGTAACTTAGCGGACTTTTTTACCATACCAGTCGCGGAAGAAGTGTTGGCAAGCTTGTTGTCTGTCTATCGATTGCATTCTGAGTTATACGGCGCTCAACAAAATAACTGCTGGGCCAAAGATACTATCCGTTTTAAGAAAAGACTTCTTAGTGATGCTTCAGTCCTTATTATTGGTTTCGGTAATATTGGGCGCAGAATCGCATCGTTATTAGCACCATTTGGTTGTGAAGTTCAGACTTTTGATAATCAAGATATGGAAGTCGGTGGTATAGCGGCATTAACTTCAGCAGTTTCTCTTAATGATGTAATTATTTCTACGATTCCCGCAACCACAGAAACTCTTGATATTTTCGATGAGAAAATGTTCGCAGCTATGCGCTCTGGAGCGACGTTTTTGAATGTTGGCAGAGGGCAAGTGGTTGATGAAGTTGCACTGTGCCAAAAAGCAAAAAATGACAAAACGTTTAGTGCGTGTTTAGACGTGACGGTACAAGAGCCAATACCCGACAATTCTTTACTTTGGAAACTCCCTAACATCTATTTGACCCAACATACAGGTGGTGGGTCGATAGATGAAAACTATAAGAAAATTGACATCTATATAAGTCAAATACATCGGTTGTTAAATGACCAACCACTTAACAATATGATCCAATTCTAACAAGGATATTTAGAACATGACGATGAAAACTACCCTCAAAATTAGTGTTATAGCTAGTGCTTTACTCGCAGCGAATGCTTACGCGAAAACGGAACTCAAAGTGGGTTTCAATGAAGCGTATAACAGTCCCATTTACCACGGTATGGTTACCGCCTCTGAAGAACTGAAGAAGCTCTCTAATGGAGAATTAACCATGAGACTGTATGAAGGCGGTCAATTGGGCAGCGTACATGAAATGTTAGAACAGGTTTCACTAGGTGAAATCGACATGTCAATGCAGGTTTTTGGTGGCTACGCTCAATATGTTCCGGAACTTGGTGCTTTGGAAACAGCATACATAGTAAAAGACTTCGATCACTTACGTAAGATTTTTAACGGTGAATGGGGGCTTAAAATACGCGCGGAGTTAGAAGATAACTTTGAACTTAAGCCTATTGATATGTGGTACTTTGGCGTTCGCCAAACTACCTCAAACCGTCCGATAAATTCAATTGAAGACATGAAAGGCATGAAGCTTCGTACTCCTAATGCGAAGGCTTTAATTGACTACGCAAAAGCAACCAGCGCTATACCTTCTCCAATCGCATATGCTGAAGTTTACTTAGCGCTTCAGACGAATGCTGTTGATGGCCAAGAGAATCCGATCCCTTCCATTGAAGCAATGAAGTTTTATGAAGTTCAAAAATACTTGGCTATGACAAATCACGTTGTACAAGACCAGACCATTTCAATTAATTCAAATAGTTGGGATGATCTTTCTGAACAAGAACAAAAATGGCTCATTACAGCGCTTCACAAAGGTGGAGAAGAAGCTGAACGTCGAATCAACGAAAACACGGATAAGTTCCTCGCATTATTTAAAGAGTCAGGAGTGACAGTTACACACCCAGATTTAGAACCGTTCCGTGCCGCAATGAAACCTTATTATGCTGCGCTAGACAAAAAGTATGGTAAGGGATTTACGCAAACACTAATTGACGCGCAATAGAAACGTGAAGTGGCGGAGCTGTGCTCCGCTACAAGATAAGGTCCATGTATGAATAATATAATCCGAAAAATGGAGTGGGCAGAGAAGTACCTTTCAATTCTTCTTTTTTTGGCCATGCTTTCTGTTCTCACTATTCAAATAGTAAGTCGGTACTTTTTTAGTGTTGCCATACCTTGGACAGAGGAACTGTCTCGTTGGCTCTACATTTACATCGTGTTTATTGGAGCAAGTGAGGCGGTCTCGCGAAGAGACCATATTGCTGTTGATATTGTTCCAAACAGGCTCGGTGTGAGAGCTAATTTAATCCTAGATGTCTTGATTCACGGCAGTTTTGCAGTGATATCTGTTTTCATTGTTTATCGTGGTTATCTCTTTATGGAGCGAATGGATCGATTGGGCTCGATCACAATGGATGTGCAAATGTCGTGTTTGTACGCTGCGGTTCCGATAGGTTTTGCACTGGTATTTGTTAAGTCCATTTTAAATGCAGGGCTCTCTTTGTCTAAGCTGTTTCAGCAAGAGAAAGGTAGTACAACTGCGATTCCCCAATAGTATGAGAAGGGTTTAATGCTATGTTTAGTATTTTTGGAGGCTGGGGCGCTTTATTAGCTATAGGTATGCCTGTTGCATTTACGCTTTACGCTGTTTCTATCATTTATTTGTTGCTCAATGGTGGCATTGCTCTCGCGCCACAAAAAGTGATTTCAGGACTAAATTCTTTTCCCCTTCTTGCGGTTCCATTTTTTATCTTTAGCGGGCTGCTTATGAACTCGGCGGGAATCACGGACAAAATGTTCAAGTTTGCTAGAGATTTGACTGGACATTTAACAGGTTCGTTAGGACACGTTAACGTATTGGCAAGTTTATTGTTTTCAGGAATGTCTGGTTCTGCTCATGCTGATGCCGGAGGGTTAGGGCAGCTTGAAATCAAAGCAATGCGTGATGAAGGTTATGACGATGGATTTGCAGGTGCCATAACGGCAGCTTCCAGTGTAATAGGACCTTTGATGCCACCAAGTATTCCTATTGTAATATATGGGGTTATGTCCGGCGCTTCTGTGGGAGCTCTATTTTTAGCTGGAGTTGTTCCTGCGTTACTCTGTGCGGGCGCGTTGATGATTATGGTCTATTTCATCGCTAAGAAAAAGCGCTACCCAGTCTATCCTAGAGCATCATTTAAGACTATTTGTCATTCATTTAAAGATGCATCTTTAGCGTTACTAACACCGGTGTTAATTATTGGAGGCATATTTTCAGGGCTTGTTACTCCGACTGAAGCAGCGGTCGTTGCATCACTATATGCAATGTTCTTAGGGTTTGTTGTATACCGAGAGCTGACGTTTAAACGTTTTATAGAGTTAGTTCATGAAACGGTGAATACTTCAGCGGTGATTGGCTTTTTGATTGGTGGGGTAGGCTTATTCGGTTACGTAATTATTAAGGAAGATATCCCTTTAAAAGCCGCTGAATTATTCTTGCAAGTAACAGATTCTCCACTGGTATTTTTAGTGCTAGTCTCAGTAATGCTCTTTATTCTGGGGGCTTTCATTGAAACGCTTGCTCTATTGTTGATTCTAATACCGATTCTTCTGCCTATTACGGTGCATTTAGGTATCGACCCTGTACATTTTGGGATCGTGGTTGTGATGAATATGATGCTGGGTATCCTTACGCCGCCAATGGGAGTATCTTTATTCGTCGTAGCAAAAGTGGGTAAGATTCCTTATGAGACATTGGCCAAGTCAGTATTGATTTTTCTAGTACCGTTAATATTTGTTCTTGGGCTGATTATTCTCTTTCCTGAGTTAGTGATGTTTTTACCGAATCAACTTCTTTGATTTTAGAATGATCGTAGCTAAAGGAGAGAAATATGGTTGTTTCTAGTTTAAATGCGATGGACAGAAGCAAAACGCTTGGCCAAATCATACACCATATTATTAATGATGGAGTTGATACGTATCCAAATGGTCTGACGGAAGTAAGTGGCAGCGATGTTTTTGTTAATCGTATTCGAGGCCAAGCGAAAGACGTTGAAGATGCATTGGCGGAAGTACATGATGAATATATTGATATCCACCTAGTGTTATCGGGAAAGGAGAAATTTGGTTATTCATTAAGAGTCAATGAGAGTGAAGATGAACTCGAGAAGTTTGTAGACGACGCTAAGCTAAGTCGCCATATGAGCGGTGAGCAGTTTGTTATTCTAGAACAAGGCAATTATTGTGTATTTCTACCGGGAGAGTGGCATCGACCCATGCTTAAGGCTTTAAGCGATGACCACATAGTAGACAAAGTAGTGATTAAAGTGAGAGCGTCACTGTTATGAGAAAAAAATCCCAACTTGAACTACCGGAAATTCGAGGAAACTGGGCGACACTTTTACTTCCAGTAGAGCATGAGACAATAAACTTTGTAATGTTAGAGCAGCAGATTGACTACTATATTGAAGCAGGTGTCGATGGTATTTATTCGAATGGTACAGCTGGTGAGTTTTATACTCAGTCAGACGAAGAGTTTAAAAATATTAGTACCTTATTAGCGAAGAAGTGCCGTCGTGCAGAAATGCCATTTCAGATAGGTGCTAGTCATTGTCATCCACAAGCAACGTTAGAAAGAGTTAGATTTTCTGCTTCCTTAAAGCCAAGGGCTATACAAGTTATATTGCCAGACTGGTTCCCATGTTCTTTAGATGTGGCAGAAAGATTTCTGCGTGGAGTTGAAAAGGAAGCTGACGGAGTAGATATAGTCTTATATAACCCTCCGCACGCAAAAGTTAATCTGAGTGCGAAGGAGTTACTTTATCTGTATCAAAACATTGAGACCTTAGTAGGTTTTAAATTAGCCAGAATCACGCCTGAAATTGAAAAGACAGGCTTACCTCTAGTAGCATCTATTTTTGTAGCGGGACACTTTCTCGCGACAGATGCGTATAAAGGGGCAAAAGGGGCGTACTCAAATGTGTGTTGCTTAAACCCAACCGCAGCGCAAAGATGGACAGAGCAGTGCTTATCTTTGGACCCTCAAGCCTTAGAGTTGGAAACACGAATCCAACGATTTATGGAGCGAGAAATAGCGCCATACATTGTTGATGAAGGCTACAGTAATGCAGCCGCAGATAAGTTTATGGCGGCGATGGGGGGGTGGTGTAACATTACACCAACAATGAGGTTTCCGTATGCTTCAATTCCCGCAAAGTTTATAGCACCGAAAGCAAAAAAACGAAAAATGTACTTACCCGAATTCCAACTGGTGCCAACAGAAGCAACAAACTAGCTTTATTGCTTAACCCAGGTGAGTCGTTCGGACATAATAAATACCATTCTATTAGAATGTAATGAATGCAAGATGAGGAAACTCTTATGGGGTTAACGTCTTTTCCACTAAAGCCTATGAAAAAGACCAAGCTGTCCGATAGTGTGGCGGAAGAGCTGGAAAAACTGATTATCAATAACACATTAAAAGAAGGCGACACGTTACCGTCAGAACGGGAGTTAATGGCAGCTTTTGACGTTGGACGTCCTTCAGTGCGTGAAGCTCTAATGAAGTTATCTCAAAAAGGTTTAGTTGAAATAAAAAGTGGGGAAAAAACGCGAGTAACTAAACCCTGCACTGAGACCTTATTGAATAATGTTTCTGGTTTAGCGATTGGTTTATTATCTCAACAGGATGAGAAGCGTCAGTTCGAGCACCTAAGACAATTGTTTGAAATTGCGATTGTAAGGGAAGCTGCATTAGTGCGCACTGACGAGGATCTTGTCCGGCTCAAAGCTATTCTCGAACAGAATAAAATGCACTGTAAAGACTACAATTCTTTTGTTAGCACAGATATAGCGTTTCACCGATGTATCATCGATATGATCGGCAACCCAATGGTTTCTTCATTGTATGAGTCCTTGATCTCTTGGTTGATTATGACGAGAAACCCGGAAGACTATACGCCGTATCATACTCAGAACTATCATGAGCATGTGACTATATATAACGCTATCGCTGAAAAAGATCCTAACAAGGCGGAGAAATGCATGCGTGAGCACTTAGATGCTGTAATGCGAATAGAGAAATAAAGAGTAGCGCTAGACAGCAAGGCCAGTAAGCCTTGCTGTTTTTTTATGTTTAATCTTGAGTCGGTCTACTCGCCCAAACATAAAGCAGCTCTAGCGCTATGGTTGCACCAGCGAGAGCAGTCAGTTCGCTTTGGTCGTAAGGAGGTGAGACTTCTACCACATCCATACCTACCACGTTGATACCAGCCAAAGCGCGGATGATCTTAAGCACTTTATCTGAATTTAGTCCGCCGCAAACAGGCGTTCCCGTTCCTGGCGCGAAAGCGGGATCCAAGCAGTCGATATCAAACGTGATATACACTGGTTTGTCACCGATAGTCTCACGGATCTGGCTAACAATTTCGTCAACACTCTGGTCATTCGCTTGCATTGCGTTGATGACTTTAAAACCATGGTCATCGTAATCATACTCAGTACGAATGCCTATTTGGACCGAATGCTTGGCTGAGATTAACCCTTCTTTTGGCGCATGGTAGAACATGGTACCGTGGTCGTAACTACTGCCATTAGCATAAGTGTCAGTATGTGCGTCGAAATGGATTAGCGCCATTTCTCCGTGATGTTTAGCGTACGCGCGTAAGATCGGCAGTGTGATGAAGTGATCACCACCCAATGCGAGCATAGTCTTACCACTCTTTAGAATTTCACTAGTCGCTGCTTCTAAGCGATAGGTGAAATCTTCTGCGTCACCACAGTCGAAAACTAGGTCGCCAGAGTCGATAACTTTTGTTTTGTCGAATACGTTAAAATCCCAAGGAAACTTCTTTCCTTCCCACGCAAGATTGACTGATGCACGGCGAATGGCGTCTGGCCCTAAACGAGCGCCAGGGCGACCAGAGGTCGCCATGTCGAGTGGAACACCCAAAACAACCACATCTGCGTCAGCAGAAACTGGATTTTTCACGTATGGACGACGAACAAACGTCATCGCGTTTGAATACAGTGAATAATCAGTTTTAGTAAACAAATCATTCATTTAAAAATCCTCTAAATAGGTATAGCCTGTTAGGCCGTATTCTAATTCTGCTAAAATTAAGGCTTGTTCATCAGCTTCGATGTGTTTTTCAACAAGCTCTTTATAATTGTTTTTGATCGCTTCTACGTCAATGTGCACATAACGCATCATATCTTCAACGGTATCGCCAAGGTCGATAGCAGCAAACTCGAAATCACCATTATCAGTGACGTTAACTACCGCGCTGTGCGTATCGCCAAACAGGTTATGCATATCACCCAAGATCTCTTGGTATGCGCCTACTAGGAAAAAGCCCATTAAGTATGGCTGGTCTTTGTTCCAAGCTGGCACTGGTAGTGTTGACTCAATACCCTGACCATCAACATATTGGTCAACTGCACCATCAGAGTCACATGTGATGTCTAGCATAACAGCACGAGTCTGCTCTTCACTTCCTAAACCAGATAGTGGTAGCACTGGGAATACTTGGTCAATTCCCCAAGCATCAGGAAGCGACTGGAATAGCGAGAAGTTCACGAAGAACTTATCAGCCAAACGCTCGCTCAGTTCGTCAAGAATCGGTCTGTGGAAACGATTCTTGTTGTCCATTTGTTTATGTAGCTCGCCATAAATGCTTAAGCTTAATTGCTCAACCCAGGCACGCTGATGCAAATCCACGACACCAGAAGTGAAGAGTGTTTGAGCTTCGCTCAGGTCACTTTGAGTATCGTTGTAAATCTCGATAAGTGCACGTGCATCGGTGCCCGCTCTTAGGTTTTGCCAGTTCTGCCACATATTTTGCAGCAGCAGCGGTGCGTCTTCGCTCGGTGCATCGACTGATTCCACATTATAGCTTTCCGTACCAATTACATTGGTAATCAATACCGCGTGGTGTGCGGTGAGTGAGCGACCAGATTCTGAAATGATCACTGGCGCGCTTTCTTCATAAAGAGCACACACATCACCTACGGTACTCACGATGTTGCGAGCGTACTCTGCCAAGCCGTAGTTCATGGAACTGCTTGATTGGCTACGTGTACCATCGTAATCAACGGCTAGGCCGCCCCCAACGTCGAAGTAAGTAATAGGCACTGACATTTTGCGAAGCTCACAGTAGAAACGTGCAGCCTCGTTCACACCATTGCGTACATCACGGATGTTGGCCATCTGCGAACCTAGATGGAAGTGAACTAACTGAAGCATTTCTAGCTGGTCTTCCGCTTTCAATCTCTCAACGACTTGTAGCACTTGAGACGCTGACAAACCAAATTTCGATTTTTCACCGCCGCTTGCTTGCCATTTACCTGCCCCTTGTGATGCTAGGCGAATACGTAAACCGACACGAGGTTTAACGTTTAGTGCTTTTGCTTCCTTAAGAACGATATCCAGCTCGGATAGCTTCTCAAGAACGATGAACACTTTGTGGCCAAGCTTTTCGCCAATCAGTGCAAGACGTACGTATTCTCTGTCTTTGTAGCCATTACAAACAATCACTGAGCTCGCACGTTGAGCCATGGCCAGTACTGCCATTAACTCAGGTTTGCTTCCTGCTTCAAGGCCAAGTTGTTTTGTTTCTGCTTCTGCTTGGCTAGCAAGAATTTGTTCTACTACGTCTTTTTGTTGGTTCACTTTAATTGGGTAAACCAATAGATATTCGTTGTTATATCCGTAATCATTGATCGCTTGGTTAAATGCGTCGCAGATACCATGAACTCGTTGATGGATGATTTGCGGAAAACGCACTAAGGCAGGCAAGGTTAAGCCTTTTTCTTCAAGTGCTTGTGCAATACGAGTTAATGGAACATGGTGTTGGCCGTCTTTACGAGGAGAAACAGTTACATCGCCGCTGTCATTGATGCCAAAGAAATTTTGGCTCCAGTGTTGTACGTTGTAGTCGGCGCGGATGCGGTCAAGTTTGGAAGTATTAGTCACGGCATGTCTCACTTATCATGCGCTCAGGCTGGTACTAATCTTTTTCTTTTTCGAATTTTCGCTCGATTTGATGATTGGGAATTAGCGTTAACCTGAAAAATCAAACCTCGTGATGATCTTCCATGATGGTCACGAACAGCTTCTTGAGTGCCAATGTTGTGGAGCAGGGTACTCAAGAGTCGTGCGCATTAACGGATATATTGGGTTTAATGTCTAACAAAAGGTTTTTCTCGAAACGATTAAGAAATTTTGTCTATCCCGAGCTTCCTCAATTTTCGATAAATAGTGTTTCTACTCACGCCTAATATTCGCGATGCCAAGCTCACATTTCCGTTTGTTTCTTCGATAGTTTTCAATAGCTTATTGTCAATGGTCGATTGTAAGTCGTTATCTTGTTCGAGAGTAGCAGTTCGTGTAGTGGTGAGCTTACGGATTATGTTTTCTGGAAGATCATCTAGATTGACGATGGGATTATCACATAGAGCGGCGATCAAACGGCAGGTAGAGTGCACTTCTCGAAGGTTTCCCGGCCAATCATACTTAAGCATGAGGTCAATAACGTCATCTGAGAGACGCTGTTTATTGGACTCCTGCGTAAACGTTGACTCAATCAGCTGTTGAGTGTCTTCTCTTTCACGAACGCTTGGTAAAGTGATACTCAGTCCTTCAAGTCGATACCATAGGTCTTCTCTGAACTCCCCTTTAGCGACCATATCAGTTAAGTTCTTGTGGCTAGCAACGATGACGTAGACATCAACGGGATAGCTGCGATTGGCTCCAATGGGTGCAACAATTTTCTCTTGTAGTACATGTAAGAGGCGAGATTGAGCATTAAGGGGAAGGTCTGCAATTTCGTCGAGAAACAAAATGCCGCCATTGGCTTGCCTAAATCGACCTTCGAACCCCTTGGGGTGAGCACCTGTAAAAGCTCCCGGAGCATAACCAAATAACTCGGACTCAATAAGGTCCTTTGGTAGCGCTCCACAGTTGATAGCAATAAGAGGTCTTGCGGCACGTGAACTTTGTTTATGCAATGCTTTTACAAATTCATTTTTCCCGGTTCCGGTTTCTCCTGAAATTACCAAGCCGATACGTTTTGACATGACTTTTATAGCTTGTTGCCAAGCTTTTTCAACACAACTATCTCCTTGGTGTAATGGGCAGCTTGAAGACTCGGCTTTTGATTTACTCTTAGGAAGGTGACGCAGAGGTTTAACAGACTCAACTTGATAGTAAAACTGGTCTGTTTTACGGATACGATCAAGAGTCAGTGAACCAATAACAGACTCAATAGGATCACCCGGTTTAAGTTGATTAGCTAGTACACTGGAGGCAATAGCATTTTGAGCCAGCACTTGCCCATTTTTATCGGTGACAACGATTCCTTGCCAACCACTATTAAGAACAGAACTATCATGACCAAGGCGTATTTTTAATGCAGCATCGGGAATAAAGTTGAGTAGTTCGCTCTCTATGTTTTGGACCATGTTCTGAATAAGTACCCTAGTGGCATCGTTATGGGTTTGATATTCACTGGTCACGTCCAATATAGCAATGAGTTTTCCGGCGGGTGAAAAGATCGGGCTGGCAGTACAACTAATGAAATGATGATGCCTAATAAAGTGTTCTCCACCTATGATGGAGACCGGACGTTTTTCTACCAAGGCTGTCCCTATCGCGTTTGTACCTTTCAGTCCCTCATCCCAAAGCACTCCTTGATCGAGTGCTATTTCCGTGAGTTTCTCGCGAAATCGCTTTTGTCCCCACGTCTTTACTATTGCACCGTTGGTATCCGCTAAGATAAGTCGGCTATCAGTACGAGAAAATATCTGACAAAAAAGTGGGTATGCATGTTTTTCAATGACATTTATTAACGTTTGATGCTTATCGATTCGTTCAGTAACTTCGACGTTACTAAGTCGATGATCTTCGGGCAGATGGCGGCTACTTAAACCAGCTTGAATACTGCGTTTCCAAGAGTCCTTGATCCACGCCTTTTCGTTAGTTGTATGGCTAATTAACATGAGTGTTCCATTTTGTAGCAGTTCACTGTGACATCATGCTACATAACGGAACAACGGCCATTTGAGCATCAACAATAGAAGGACAAATACAAGTTACGTTTAAATTATATTAATCATAAATTTACAAAATTATAACATCTCTTTTGTTAGATTGGCGTAATTGTTGCCTCTATCACGATGTCGTATGACACATAAGGCATGACTTTTTTGCATACGACGCTGCTAACATTCGATTAAATAACAAAAGGATAAGCTATGATTTACGCTCAGCCAGGAACGGAAAACGCAGTAGTTAACTACAAGCAACGATATGAAAACTATATTGGTGGAGAGTGGGTAGCACCAGTAAACGGCAAGTATTTCGAAAATACATCTCCAGTTAATGGTAAAGCGTTTTGCGAAGTCCCTCGCTCAGATGCCGATGATATTAGTTTGGCCCTCGATGCTGCCCATGCTGCACGCGAAGCTTGGGGCAAAACCAGTGTGACTGAGCGAGCAAACGTCCTGCTCAAAATCGCTCACACGATAGAGCAACACCTTGAAGAACTTGCCGTCGCAGAGACGTGGGAAAATGGCAAGCCTGTGCGTGAAACATTAGCTGCAGACCTTCCTTTAGCCGTGGATCACTTCCGTTATTTCGCTGGTTGTATTCGTGCGCAGGAGGGATCTGCGGCGGATATTGATGCCAACACTGCAAGCTACCATTTCCCAGAACCTGTGGGCGTTGTTGGTCAAATCATTCCATGGAACTTTCCAATGCTGATGGCAGCATGGAAACTAGCACCAGCATTAGCAGCAGGGTGCTGCGTGGTACTCAAGCCTGCGGAGCAAACGCCAGCATCTATCTTAATGCTTATGGAAAAAATCGGTCACTTAATCCCTGCTGGTGTGGTCAATATTGTCAACGGTTATGGAGCCGAGGCCGGTCAAGCGTTAGCAACTAGCGAGCGTATTAATAAACTAGCGTTTACTGGTTCGACGGAAATTGGCCACCATATATTGAAATGCGCAGCGGAAAGTTTGATACCTTCGACGGTTGAACTTGGAGGTAAGTCTCCGAATGTGTATTTCGAAGATATCTTTGATAAGGATGATGACTTCTTAGAAAAGTGCATTGAGGGGACACTATTAGCTTTCTTTAACCAAGGTGAAGTATGTACTTGCCCATCCCGAGTATTGGTTCAAGAGTCTATTTATGACAAATTTATCGCCAAGCTTGAGGAGCGCTCAGCAACCATAAAGCAAGGAAATCCTCTGGATGTGACCACGCAAGTCGGTGCTCAAGCGTCACAAGAGCAGTTTGATAAGATCATGAGCTATCTTGAAATAGGTCGTCAAGAAGGTGCAAAAGTGATCATTGGCGGCGACATGAACAAGCAAGAAGGTGACTTACAAGACGGCTATTACATTCAGCCAACCATGCTTGCAGGTAACAACAAAATGCGTGTATTCCAAGAAGAGATTTTTGGCCCTGTTATCGCGATTACCACCTTTAAAGACGAAGCCGATGCCCTGCGAATTGCTAACGATACTGAGTATGGTCTAGGCGCAGGGGTTTGGACTCGTAATGGCAACTTAGCGTATCGCATGGGACGTGAAATTCAAGCAGGACGAGTGTGGGTTAACTGCTACCATGCATATCCAGCACACGCTGCATTTGGTGGTTACAAGAAGTCGGGCATTGGACGAGAAACTCATAAACTGGCTCTCGACCATTATCAAAACACCAAGAATTTGTTGGTGAGTTATTCGACTAGTCCGTTAGGTTTCTTCTAAGGTCTCTAGTTTTTGCTAAGCCGGAGTTTTTTGCTCCGGCTTTTTTCGTCATATCTCTGTAAATTTACCAGAATACACGTCTGGTTAACGGTTATTTACTGCGGTTTTTGTCAGTATCTTTCGAAACAACGAAAACCAACAAAAAAATGATCACGAAACAGAGATTAATTAGCGATTTTCAAGATATCGGCATCAATCCAAATGGAACGTTGCTCGTACATTCCTCCATGAAAGCCATAGGAGACGTTGAGGGTGGGGCTGACACAGTACTGGATGCTTTGAGTGAGTTTATGTCGGAAGGGCTGTTATTGCTACCCACGCACAGTTGGGATAAGCACAATCTTGCTAATGGTATTTATGATCCTAAAACAGAACCCTCTTGTGTCGGTATCCTTGGTGAGATGTTTAGGCAAAGGGAGGGCGTGCTTCGTTCGCTTCACCCTACTCACTCTATGGCCGCGTTGGGGAAAAATGCCGAGCAGTTTATTGCTGGCGAAGAAACATTGACGTCTCCATGCCCTCGACATGGCGCTTGGGGAAGACTCTATGACGTTGATGCGCAGATTCTCTTTCTAGGGTGTCCTTTAACTCGTAACACATACATACATGGTGTGGAGGAGTGGAGTGCGATTCCTAACCGTATCGATTCTGAGTCAGAAGCCATCACGATTATTAAAGGTGATGAGGCTATTGAGACGATTTTGCGTCGCCATAAAAGTCCGTTTGGTAGCATTCATGAAAACTATGACAAGCTTGAGCGTCCATTTGTTAAACAAGGTATCGGCCATTGGGGGACTATTGGCGAGGCAAGATCGTTTTTAGCCAGCGCGAAAGGAATGGCAGATATAGTGCAAGCGTTCTTAAAGCGAAACCAAGATGTCTTTTTGTACGATGAGCCCATCCCAGAGTCGTGGTATGAATAAAGTAAAAAGAGCCTAAATCTAGGCTCTTATATATTGCTTATCCGTGACTTTCACCGACGATAACGACTTCCCCGGTTTCTTCATCGAGATACGCACCAATCGGTTGAATATCCACAATGTCGAACTCATAACAGGTTCTAGAATCCCAAACGCCAGAACGGTTTAGTTCGTCGCCAGCGAGCTTTCCCGGCTTATTTTTGCTTAGCCATTCATTGGCCACTTCTCGTAACTCCCCAGAATCGGAGGCACTGAAGATACCGCTTTGGTTATAACAAACCAGCATTTTGTTCCTGCTTTCATTATGAGGCACAGGAATACTGTATTGGCTGCCATTATCAGAATTATAAATGGCGCTATTTCTTAAGATTAGGTCGTAGTCCGCTTGCAGTTGTCCTGCTTTCACCGCGTTGTAGACGGAACAGCCTGATAATAGTGAAGCGCCAATGACTAGCATTGTTAATTTCAGTGTTTTCATATGTCTTGTTTCGAATGATGACATTACTGTGAGCTTCTAGTTACAAGGTTTTAGAAACGGTATCCGACTAAGAAGCTGATGTAGGCTTTATCCTCGATAGACAGTTCGCCTGCACTGCCAACATCTAGTTTGTCATTTTTGCCGATAGTACCGTGCAGGTTAAGATTGAGGCCGTTTTTGAATTCATATCCAGCACCTAAAAATGGCAGCACTTTACGGTTGCTAAAAGAACCGATCTCACTTGCAACATGGTCGAACTTAAGACTATTAACGGTGACACCTGCTTTAAGGCTAAGCCCCATGTCAAAGCGATAACCTGAATAGAATGAGAAATTATTGCGTTCTACGGTGCCTAGAGCTATTGCGTTTTTTGATGTTAAATCGGCTACGTTTGAGTTTTGCTCAGCGTGTAGCTGAGTACCCAGTAGAATGTTTGCATAATCAACTTCAAACGCTACAGTAGGTGCATTGCGGTCGTACCCTGCCAAAATGTTAAAATTAACGTCGTCCATACCTGCTGCGATAGTTGAGGAAGAAGCCACGATTAGTGCAGATGCGAATAGTTTTTTCATTGTCTTTACGATTCCAAAATTGTCAAAAATACAGTTAGAAAATACCAACTGACGAAATCGCATCCCTGCGTGGAAATCCATAAGATTGGATGACTGACTCTCCTGATTTAGAGCCTCGGAGAGACAGCCTATGTCACGGTGAGTGACAGGAGATATCGTAAAGATGATGAGTTTAGTAGCCTAATGTAGCAGTGTTAGAAAAGCGTTGGAAAAGAGAGGTGGGTAGTTGTGTTTGCAGATACAAAAAAGGCTTCGATTACTCGAAGCCTTTTAGAAATTCTTTAACTGTCGTTATTATTGAGGAATAACGTTAACAGCTTGAGGACCTTTTTGGCCTTGCTCAACACCAAAAGAAACCGCTTGGCCTTCTTTTAGAGTTTTGAAACCTTCGCCAGAGATAGCGCGGAAGTGAACGAATACGTCTGGACCGTTCTCTTGAGCGATGAAGCCGTAGCCTTTCTCTTCGTTAAACCATTTTACTGTGCCAGTATTTGTGTTAGACATGTTATGTCCCTTACTTTTAAGATTAAAATTTGCCTTTCGGCGATCTCGCTTTGTGTTTCCGTTTATTTAATCAAGCCGTAAATGGGAAAAACGAATGACAAATACCCGCAAGGGAAATTATCTGACAATACTTCTCGTACTCTTTTACTCTTACTTTAAATAACTCTGAACACCAGAGCGCAAGCAGTGTAACACACCTAGCAAAGGATTAAATGAATTTCTTATGAATTAGTTACAAAAAGAGCAAGCCATTCGTGACTTGCTCTTTTGAGATGATAATTAGCGTTTAAACGTAACGTTTTCAGAGGACTCGAGGTGGATTTGAGTCTCGGCTGGCTTCGTTTGAGCGATGACATAACCGTTACGAATGGAGTAGCTGACGGGTACTTGGCGACGGACAGCGTCAAAGCCATTGTCCGCTGGCAGCAATAGCAAGCTACCTGCTTTGCCCACTTCCAAACCGTGCTTGTTTTGGATATTCAGTGCTTTAGCTGAATTAGTACTGATCAAGTCAAGTGACTGATTGATTTGATCGTAGCCCATCACCTGACATACATGTAGCCCCATGTGCAAGACTTGAAGCATGTTGGCAGTACCCAATGGGTACCAAGGATCAAAAACATCATCATGCCCAAAACAGACGTTGATGTTTGCAGCCAACATTTCTTTTACTCGTGTTACACCGCGACGCTTAGGGTAATCGTCGAAACGACCTTGTAAATGAATGTTAACCAGTGGGTTTGCGACAAAGCTAATGCCTGACATCTTCAGCAGACGGAACAAGCGAGATGCGTACGCGCCGTTATAAGAACCCATTGCGGTGGTGTGACTTGCTGTCACTTTGTCGCCCATTTCGTATTTATGAGCGAGCGCCGCAAGAGTTTCCACAAAGCGAGATTGTTCATCATCAATTTCATCACAGTGAACGTCAATCAAGCGGTCGTATTTACGCGCCAATTCAAAGACGTAATGAAGTGATTCAACGCCGTACTCGCGAGTAAATTCGAAATGTGGAATCGCACCGATAACATCCGCACCAAGCTGTACCGCTTCTTCAAGGAGCTCTTGGCCATTCGGGTAAGACAAAATACCTTCCTGCGGAAACGCAACGATCTGGATATCAACCCACTGCTTCATTTCTTCACGAACTTCCACCATCGCTTTAAGCGCAGTTAGTGTTGGGTCAGACACATCAACGTGAGTACGAACGTGCTGAATACCGTTGGCAATCTGCCACTTTAAAGTTTGTTTAGCACGCTGCTTAACGTCTTCAATAGACAGAAGTGCTTTGCGTTCTGCCCAACGTTCAATCCCTTCAAACAAGGTTCCCGAGATGTTCCAACTAGGCTCTCCGGCAGTTTGAGTCGTGTCTAAATGAATGTGAGGTTCACAAAATGGCGCTGTCGCCATATGACCGGTCGCGTCAATGTGTTTGTCCGCAGTCAGCGTTTTTGAGCCGGCAGGTTCAATCGCCTTGAAAACGCCGTCTTCAATCAAAAGGTCATAAAGACCTTCTTTCATATTGATTGAAGCATTTTGAATGAGCAAAGATGACATAACACCAAATTCCTAATTATTAAGCGTCTGCTTGTTTAAGTTGCGCCGCTTTCTTGTTGATAAGGCGGTCTAATATGACGTAGCTGATGGCACCGCCAAGTACAGCATTAACTGGTACTACACCTGGTAGAAAATTACCTGCTGCTACGCCAAGACCTACTGCAATGATACCTGCCCAGTTCACAGTTTGGAATTTCGCAGTTTCAAAATTTGCGTAACGTTTTCTGTTTGTAATGAAATCCGCGATGATTACGCCGCCGATAGGTGGGATAGCAAGCGATAGGAAGGTCAACCAACCAACAAAATTGTTATAGAGCCAAAGCGCACATAGTGTGCCAACCAGACCATTCGCCATAGACAGATACTTACTTGGCAAGCCTGTCACATTCGAGAAACCAAGACCTGATGCGTAAAGCGCGTTGTCATTAGTTGTCCAAATGTTTAGACCTAATACGATAATGGCTGGAAGCAATAGACCTTGAGCAATCATCACTTCAGAGATATCAGATTGTCCCGTCACCGATGCGCCTGCTGCACCAAAGATGAACATCAGAGAGTTACCGATAAAGAAAGCGACCATTGTAATGAATACAGCGCCTTTTGGATTACGACCGAAGCGAACAAAGTCGGCAGTAAGTGTACCAGCACTTACGAACGACCCGACTACCATGGCCAGTGCAATTGAGAAATCGAGAGGCTCCGCCGGTTGAATTTTCTGAAGCTCGCCAATACCGCCAACACTGTCGACTGCGGTGAATACTGAATAACCGCCAAGAATAGCAATGGCAGGTACCGCGATGGCTGATAGAACCATTAACGCAGAAATACCGAAGTAAACCGTCGCTGTCATGAGCAGGCCACTTACTATGATTAATGTATTGGTATCGATACCTGTTGCTTTCTGTACGGGGATGGCAAACATAGCCACACCGACTCCAAACCAACCTACTTGAGTGCCGCCAAGAAGGACAGAAGGAAGCCAAGAGCCTTTAGAGCCAAAAGAGAAACGAGCTAGGAGGTGAGTAGAGAGGCCAGTGGAAGAGCCGATGTAACCAAGAAAAGAAGTGTAAATACCGAGGATGAGGTTACCAATGAGAACAGCGAGGAAGAAATCATTAAAGGAGAGACCAGTTCCGAGTGAACCACCTGTCCACATACTTGCGGAGAAGAAAGTCAGTCCTAACATCACCATGGTTAATGAAGCGACTCCCTTTCTAGCCGATTGTGGAACCGGACCTAGACTGTAGTTGTTATCCGCAGACATCTCTTACCTCACAATTATCTAAATTTAAATACACCATTTACCAGATTTCAGGCAAACGGCGCGTATTATGGTGATGTAAATGTGAGAGTCAAGAGGCGAATTGTCGTATTTTTACAGCTAGCCGAGTGGTATTGATATTTAGCATAATAAAATCATTGAGTTAGGTGTTTTATTGTGACGGTGATTATTTTGTGGTTATTTTGTATTGGCAGGTGGCAACCGTTTGCTGAGGCTCTTTAGTGTGCGTTTTTATAAACTTTGTTATCAAATTGGTTCATAACGTCGATAAGTGCAACTTTATGGCTATTGCCCAATATTCTCTGAAACGCCAAGGTTTTAGAAATGACGCTAGGCAGCGTTTTGCTACTCGCATCAGATTCTCAATTAAGTATATAATGCCCGCGCTTTCATCTGGGGTATGACTATGATTTCCAAAAACCAATTAAAACTTCTTCGTGCATTAAGTCAAAAGAAACAGCGTAAAGCACATGGCTTATTTCTCGTAGAAGGTGAGAAGAACGTGTTAGAGCTATTGGAGACATCCATGGTGATAAAACATGTCTTTGCCACCAGTGAATTTTTGGCAAGCAATCGAGAAGCATTGCAACGTGTTGAATGTATCGAAGCATCGCTTGAGGAACTGACTAAAGCCAGTTCTCTTGTGAGTAACAATGCGGCAGTGGCCGTTGTAGCGATCCCTCAAACGGAAATACCAGCGGCTAAAGGGATGATGATCGCCCTAGATGGGGTCTCTGATCCGGGTAATTTGGGCACCATTATTCGAATCGCCGATTGGTATGGCATCAAACATATCGTGGCCAGTACCGATTGTGCGGATCCGTATAATCCTAAGACCATTCGAGCTACGATGGGCAGCTTTGGGCGTGTTCAAGTAACGCTTTTGGATCTTCCTAGCTACCTAGAGCAAGCGTCACTACCGGTATATGGAGCGTTCTTAGAAGGCGAAAATGTGCATAAGATGACCTTTTCTCCAGAGGGTATCTTACTAATGGGTAGTGAGTCTCACGGTGTCCGCCCTGACGCAGCACAGTATGTGACAGATAAAATTACCATTCCAGCATTTGGTGGTGCCGAATCACTGAATGTAGCTATGGCAACGGGGATTATTCTCGATAACTTCCGTCGTCAACATAGTGAAGTTTAACGGCCTTTGCAGAATACGACTAGAACTAAAAAGGGCGCAATATCTTATTGATATTGCGCCCTTTTTGGGTGTTTATGGTGCTATTTTTCAAGCATACCTAACTTGTTTGGCACGCCATTCCATTTCTCTGCTTCATCCATAGCAGGTTTGACTTCGGTGATATTGGGCCAGACTTCTGCTAATTCAGCGTTCAACTCAATAAATACTTGCTGGTCTTCCGTCAGCTCGTCTTCTTGGAAAATCGCTTGAGCGTCACACTCTGGCACACAAAGTCCACAGTCAATGCAGTCGATAGGGCTAATGACCATAAAGTTTGGGCCTTCGTAGAATGCGTCAGCAGGGCACACCGCGACACAATCGGTATATTTGCATTGGATACAGTTATCAGTGACGACAAAAGCCATGGTTATCAACTCTTAATTTGCCAAATTTGTGGAGGGGCGATAATACTCATTCGCCAACAAAATTCAATATTAGAAGCAGGTTATTCGTGTATCTAACTCCTGCCTAAAGTGAATTAAGTATGACAGACAAAACAAGTTAACGTAAAATGCGCGCCATTGTGAGCTTATCGGTCCCCAAGTTGACCGATTAGGCTAAGACACCGACTAGGCGAGACCCCTCCATGATACGTTTAACTGAAATTAAACTTCCTCTTGACCACGAAGAAGGCGCAATCTCTGCTGCCATTCTTAAAAAACTCGGCATTTCTGCTGAGCAGATGATGTCATTCAATGTGTTCAAGCGTGGCTATGATGCGCGCAAGAAGACCAAGATTCTCCTTATCTACACTCTAGATGTAGAAGTGCAGAATGAAGCATTACTGCTTGAGAAATTTACCGATGATCCGCACGTCAAAGTCACTCCGGATATGGAGTACAAATTCGTTGCTAAAGCTCCTGCTGGTAACACTGAACGTCCAGTCGTTATTGGATTTGGCCCTTGCGGTCTATTTGCTGGCCTTGTGTTGGCACAAATGGGCTTTAATCCGATCATCGTTGAACGTGGTAAGGAAGTTCGTGAACGTACCAAGGATACTTTTGGTTTTTGGCGTAAGCGTACACTGAACCCAGAGTCGAATGTACAGTTTGGTGAAGGTGGTGCGGGGACGTTCTCAGATGGCAAACTCTATAGCCAAGTCAAAGATCCAAAGCACTATGGTCGTAAAGTCATCGAAGAGTTTGTAGCTGCTGGTGCACCTGAAGAAATTCTTTACGTGAGTAAGCCGCATATCGGTACGTTTAAACTTGTGACCATGATTGAGAAAATGCGTGCGAAAATCATCGAACTAGGTGGTGAAATTCGTTTTAGTACTCGCGTTGATGATATTCACATGGAAGACGGGCAAATCACTGGCTTGACACTGTCAAATGGCGAAGAAATCAAATCACGCCACGTGGTACTAGCCGTAGGTCACAGTGCTCGTGATACGTTTGAAATGCTGCATGAACGTGGTGTTTATATGGAAGCTAAACCTTTCTCTGTGGGTTTCCGTGTTGAACACAGACAATCAGTGATTGATGAAGCACGTTTTGGTCCTAATGCTGGTAACCCAATCCTTGGCGCGGCTGATTATAAACTGGTGCATCACTGCAAAAATGGTCGCACAGTATATAGTTTCTGTATGTGCCCAGGCGGAACCGTTGTTGCGGCGACTTCTGAAGAAGGTCGCGTAGTGACTAACGGAATGAGCCAATACTCTCGTGCTGAGCGCAACGCTAACAGTGCAATTGTAGTCGGTATTTCACCTGATCAAGACTACCCAGGTGATCCATTAGCAGGTATTCGATTCCAACGTGAATTAGAGAGTAATGCTTATCTGCTAGGTGGTGAGAATTACGATGCACCAGCTCAGAAAATTGGTGACTTCTTAAAAGGTAATGACCCAAGTGCTTTAGGTGAGGTAGAACCGTCATTCACACCGGGCATCAAGCTAACCGATCTCTCTAAAGCACTACCTGATTTTGCTATTGAAGCAATCAGAGAAGCGATTCCTGCGTTTGATAAAAAGATCAAAGGCTTCGCTGGTGCAGACGGCCTGTTAACTGGTGTTGAAACTCGTACTTCATCGCCTGTTTGCATCAAACGCGGTAAAGACTATCAAAGTGTTAATCTTAAAGGCTTCTTCCCCGCAGGTGAAGGTGCAGGTTACGCTGGTGGTATTCTGTCGGCAGGTATAGATGGTATCAAAGTGGCAGAAGCGCTTGCTCTGTCTATGGTTGGCGAACAGCAAAACTAAATGCTGGACCGATGAATTATAAAGCCCATTAACTAGAGGTTAATGGGTTTTTTTATTGGCCACTCAAAAGAGTGAAAACAAGAAAGGCAACACCCATAGGGGAAGGTGCTACCTTAGAGGTAAGATTAATTCAGTTTGTTCCAAGCCGATGTCCAGTGGCTACCGACGCCAGGTTCAAACTGCGTTGCTGTTGGTGACCATTGCACACAGTAACCGGAGTTCGGGAATGGTTTGCACTGATAAATGTGACCATCTTTAGCGAGGACTTTAGTGCCTTCTGTGTACTGTGACAGACCATCAGGGAAAACGAAGTCATAGTCGCCGGGGATGGTTTGTTCTACCAGCATAAAGTCCTGCGTTGTTTGGTCGACAAGATTGCCTTTATCGTCTCTTACGCGTGTCACTAACATATGGTGACCAGCTTCAGATTTAGACAGTATGAGGGTTACATTCTGGTTTTCACCATCCGCTAAGCTAAGTTCCTGACTCGCTAAAGATTCTTGTGCGTGGTTGTAAACATTCATGCTCACGTCCACGTTACCTGTAGCCGCGACATTCAGTGTCAGTTCAACTGGTGTTTCACCGATTTGATACTCTGGCTCCAGTCCCGTTACGTCTGCACCAATTGAAGGTGGAGGTGTCACAATATCATAGCCAATTTCAACGCGATCTAAGCCGCTATTATCTGCCACATACACGGTGTTGCTACCATAAACTGGTGAGATATTGCCGTTACTATCTTGCTGTCCAGCTTTGATATCAGTGTGCTCATGATTAATTTGTGTCGCGAGAGCGTGAGACCACTGATTTGCCTGTCCTTGTTGCTCTGAAGTAATGGTAACACTGGTAGAAAGGTTTGGTAGCTCACCGTTAGAATCAAAGACGCGAGTGAAAACGGAGTCGCCAACCTTCAAATCCATCGTTGGATTGATTGTACCTGCTTGAGACCAGCCAGGGATGCCAGGATTATCACCATTAAACTGTACGTCAATAACATTATAGAAAGCAGCGGCAGTATCACCCACATCCCACACCGCTAGTACGATTTGATAGCCTTCCCGTTCAGGGACATTACACTGGTGGCTCATTAATTTTGGTGGCTTTTGCATATTGCCTTCTACCACACAAAATGGATTCAGATCGAATGAATCTCTCGTCAAGGCTTGGTTCGGATTCCAGTTCGGCTTGGTAATGTAATACTTCCAATCTTTAGTGACGTGATTGGCTGTAAATGTCCACTCAAAAGTCTGCATACCTGATTGAATAGGGCGCTTTACCCAACGGTCAGACGTCTGCTCGTTAAGAGGAGAAAACTGTGTTAGGCCTGCACTCGCGATTTGGCCGTCAGGAGGGCCAGCTTGAGGAAAGCCCTCAGGACCTTCAACACTTTGGGGTTCCCACTGGACGGAGCCACAATTTACGTTCTTTTCTCCAGTGTCGGCTGGATACTTACATAACGTTGCACGAGCTTCTGCAACACCGCTTTCAACCGCTGAAACGTATCCGTGGCTGTATGCTAACGGGCTAGCAACTAAACCAAGTGCCGCCATTGAAAGCAAGACTCTTGTCTGTTTCATACCAATACCTTCTCTTAATCAGTTTCTAATGCGTATTAACACGCAAGTGGAAGTCTTTATTCTTATGGTCACTCGCATCCGGCAAGTGATAGAAAGTAATTTAGAGTGGAAAAATAAGTGTGGCGAATGGTTTGCTTTATTTATGGAATCAAACTCAATAAATCGGCGAGGTTGGCATTAAAATGACATATTCTAGATGATTATTCTAAAATACTGGTCTAGCGTTGGTTTTAATGTTGATTTTATCAATGAGTGAGAATGTTAATTCTGCCTGATAAGCGACTCAATCAGGCAGAACTCTTTAAGGTATGTTGTGGTCTTTTACGGCCTACAGCAGCGATTCAATACCGAAGTCTTGCCCATAATGCTCAACAACAAAATCGATATCTTTGTCGCCTCTACCAGATAAGTTGAGAAGAATAGACCCCTTTTCTCCCTCTTTTGCCAATTTCAGCGCGTAAGCAACGGCGTGAGCCGACTCAATGGCTGGAATAATGCCTTCCAAACGAGATAGCTCGAAAAAAGCATCAATGGCTTCTTTATCATTAATATGGCCGTAACTCACTCGGCCAGTATCTTTGAGGTAGGCGTGTTGAGGCCCTACCGATGGATAGTCGAGACCACTTGCCACTGAGTATACTTCTTGAGGCTCGCCTTCTCCGTCTTTTAGCATGTATGATTTGAACCCGTGCATAACGCCAGGCTCACCAAGTGTTAGCGTCGCAGCATGTTCACCTTCGGTATGCAAATCGCGCCCTGATGGTTCGACCCCGTGGATTTTAACCTCTTCATCATTCAAAAACGCGCTAAACAGACCCATTGCATTAGAGCCTCCACCAACACATGCTACGAGATTATTGGGCAGTTCACCTGTCATTTCTTGGAACTGAACGCGGGCTTCGTTACCGATAATCGATTGGAAGTCTCGCACCATTGCAGGGAATGGATGGGGACCGACAACCGATCCAATGGCGTATAACTGAGTGTGCGGGTCCGCTAAGTAGGCTTCAAATGCAGCATCTACCGCTTCCTTCAACGTTTTTCTACCGTGAGTGGCAGGAATCACATTAGCACCTAGAATTCGCATTCTTACTACATTTGGGTGCTCTTTTGCGATGTCGACTTCACCCATATAGATATCACACTCTAGACCTACTAAAGCCGCCGCTGTGGCAAGGGCAACGCCGTGCTGACCCGCTCCAGTTTCCGCGATGAGCTTTTTCTTACCAAGCTTTTTAGCAAGCAGCGCTTCGCCCAAGCAGTGATTAATCTTGTGTGCGCCGGTGTGGTTTAAATCTTCCCGTTTGAGATAAATAGGTGCGCCGTATTTATCAGAAAGATTTTGAGCGTGGAAGATTGGACTAGGGCGACCTACAAAGTGTTTATATAGGCGTGCAAGCTCGGCTCTGAAATCTGGATCTTGGCGGCATGAGTCGTAAGCTGCGCTGATTTCATCCATGATTTCTTGTAGCTGAGGAGGGATAAAACTACCGCCGTATTCGCCAAAATAGCCCTCATCGTTGGGCATAGGGTGGTTAAACGTATTTTCCATGTCTTTTGTGCCTCGTTGTTCTTTTATTAAGCACATTTGTTATAACGCAATTTGATGCATGTACACATAGGCTCATTTTAAACTTGTGACTGCCAACATGTCGTCCGGTTATTTAATTGGTAAATATTTGCGTCCAACAAAAAAGAGCCAGCAGTATGCAGGCTCTTTTTTAAATCCATAAAATCAGAGGCTTGGAAGTATATTCTCAGGCATCAGTGCGTTATGAAGTGCAAGCTTGATAATCTCATTTGCTTTAGCGATATCCGGGGCGAAGTAGCGGTCCTTATCGTAGAACGGCACCGCCTCACGCAAGATTTGTTTACCTTGCTCTACTCGTGGTGAGGACTTCAGTGGTGCCCTGAAGTCCAACCCTTGTGCCGCCGCTAAGTATTCCACTGCCAAGATACCACGCGTATTTTCTGACATATCTTTTAAGCGACGAGCCGCAAAAGTTGCCATAGAAACGTGGTCTTCTTGGTTAGCCGAAGTTGGCAAGCTGTCAACTGAGGCCGGGTGAGCAAGGGTTTTATTTTCGCTTGCTAACGCGGCTGAAGTCACTTGCGCAATCATAAAGCCTGAGTTAACACCGCCGTTGTCGACGAGGAAAGGCGGTAACTTACTCAGGGCACTATCAATGAGCAATGCCATTCGACGCTCTGAAAGGCTGCCAATTTCTGCAATCGCTAGCGCTAAGCCATCTGCCGCCATAGCGACGGGTTCAGCATGGAAATTACCGCCGGAAATAATATCGCCGTCATCAGCAAACACTAATGGGTTGTCAGAGACAGAATTCGCTTCCACTTGGAGCGATTCTGCTGCGTTGCGAATCTGTTGTAGACATGCCCCCATCACCTGAGGCTGACAACGCAGTGAATACGGATCTTGTACCTTCTCACACCCCTGGTGAGAATCACCCACCTCACTACAGCCTTCCAATAGGTGGCGATAGGCCGAGGCGGCGTCCATTTGTGCACGATGTCCCCTTACTCGATGGATGCGCGGGTCAAATGGACGACGACTACCCAGTGCGGCTTCTACTGACATTGCGCCGCATAGTGTTGCTGATGCGAACAGGTCTTCCGCTAAGAACAGACCTTCTAAAGCAAACGCCGTCGAGGCTTGCGTGCCGTTTAGTAGTGCTAGCCCTTCTTTTGGTGCTAGCGTGATTGGTTCAAGCCCAGCAATTTGCAAAGCCTCTAGACCACTAATGATTTTCCCGTTATGTCTCGCTTCACCTTCACCGAGTAAGATTGTGCTCATGTGAGCGAGTGGGGCTAAGTCACCTGATGCACCAACAGAACCTTTTTGAGGAACGCATGGGTAAACTTGCGAATTAACCAGTTCAATCAAGGCTTGAATCACTTTAAGTCGAATGCCTGAATAGCCGCGTGCAAGACTGTTGATCTTTAGCACCATCATCAGACGAACAGTTTCGTCACTCATTAGCTCACCAATACCGGCGGCGTGTGACAACACGATACTCTTTTGCAGGATCTCGAGATCTTCTGGCTCGATGCGTGTATTGGCTAACAATCCAAAGCCAGTATTGATGCCATAGACTGTACGATCTTCGGCGATAACTTGCTCTACAATTCGAGTGCTGGCATCAATGTCTTCAACCGCTGAAGGATGCAAAGATAAGCTCACAGGAGAACGGCTGAGTTGGCGTAGTTGCCCTAACGTTAGCTGACCTGGCTCAAGAACTAATTTCAACATGGTGTACTCCTTAAGCTCGGTTATCATCATTTTGATTCAGCATTGGCAGATCTAGGCCCTGTTCTTTGGCACATTGTTTAGCGATGTCGTACCCAGCATCGGCATGGCGCATTACGCCAGTTGCAGGGTCATTTTGTAAAACGCGTGCAATACGTCGAGCAGCATCATCGCTACCATCACAGCAAATGACCATTCCACTGTGTTGTGAGAAGCCCATTCCTACACCGCCGCCGTGGTGCAGAGAGACCCAAGTAGCACCACCTGAGGTGTTGAGTAAGGCGTTCAATAATGGCCAATCGGACACCGCATCTGAGCCGTCCATCATACCTTCGGTTTCGCGGTTCGGGCTGGCTACTGAACCTGAATCAAGATGATCACGACCAATAACCACAGGTGCTTTTAGTTCGCCATTCTTAACCATTTCATTGAAAGCCTGACCCAAACGCTCACGATCTTTCAGGCCTACCCAGCAGATACGAGCAGGTAAACCTTGGAACTGAATACGCTCACGCGCCATATCGAGCCAGTTATGCAGATGTGGATTATCAGGAATCAGCTCTTTGACTTTTTGGTCTGTTTTATAGATGTCTTCCGGATCACCAGAGAGTGCAGCCCACCGGAAAGGTCCGATACCTTCACAGAAAAGTGGACGGATATACGCAGGAACAAAACCTGGGAAATCAAACGCGTTTTCTACCCCTTCTTCCAACGCCATTTGACGAATGTTATTCCCGTAGTCAGTTGCTACCGAGCCGCGTTGTTGCATAGTTAGAATGGCTTCAACTTGCACTGCCATTGAGGCTTTGGCCGCTTTCACCACGCCCGTTGGATCGCTTTCACGTTGCTGTTTAGCATGTTCCATGGTCCAGCCTTGCGGTAAGTAACCGTTAAGAGGATCGTGTGCTGAGGTTTGATCGGTGACAACATCTGGCGTGATGTTTTTCTCTACCAATTCTGCATAGATATCAGCGGCATTTCCTAGTAGACCAACTGAGATTGGTTTGTCGCTATTCTTAATGATGGACAATGCTTCATCGAGGCTATGCGCTTTGGTATCGACATAACGAGTATTGAGGCGATAATCGATACGAGATTCGTCACACTCTACAGCAATCATTGAAAAGCCAGCCATAGTCGCCGCGAGAGGTTGAGCGCCGCCCATACCGCCAAGGCCACCTGTTAGAATCCACTTGCCATTGGCATTGCCATTAAAATGTTGCTTGGCAATCGCCACAAAGGTTTCATACGTGCCTTGAACGATGCCTTGAGAACCAATGTAAATCCACGAACCTGCCGTCATTTGGCCGTACATCATTAGGCCCTGCTTATCCAGCTCGTTGAAGTGCTCCCAATTGGCCCAATGTGGGACAAGGTTGGAATTGGCAATTAATACGCGTGGGGCGTCTTTATGTGTCGGGAAAACACCGACGGGTTTGCCTGATTGGACTAAAAGTGTTTGGTCGTCTTCAAGACGTTTCAGGACTTCGACGATCTTGTCGTAACACTCCCAATTGCGCGCCGCTCGGCCGATACCGCCGTAAACCACTAATGATTGAGGATGCTCAGCAACTTCGTCATCAAGATTGTTCATCAGCATGCGCAGTGGCGCTTCTGTCAGCCATGATTTGGCATTTAGCTCAGTACCATGTGGTGCCTTGATTTTGCGAGTTGCATCTAGACGAGCATTATTACTATCAGTCATCTTGTTTTCCTTTTGAATGGTGGACGCCAAGTTGGTTCGTTATACGGCGTCGCACTGTGTTTCACGTAATTGGTTGTTAATTGTTATTGATTGGCTATTTTTGCTGCTTGGACATGGCAGCTAGCATTTGCCAACAGAGCCTAGCGGCGAGTTTGGCGGTGCGATTATCAATGTCATAAGTAGGGTTATATTCAGCGATATCCGCCATCAGCAACTTATTGTTGTGCTGCAATATCGCGTTAAAAAATGGATAGAAGTGTTCAATGGATAAACCAATAGCAGCGGGAGCACTGACTCCCGGAGCAAGCGCTGCATTGAACACATCTAGATCGATTGTGAGATAGAGGTAGTCGACGCTGGCAATAAACTGTTCAAGTTCCTCAAGCATTGGTGTGTGGGGGTTAAGCAGTAGCTCTGTGTCTTCGATATAGCGAACACTCAAGCGCTGCGCTTTATCAAATAAGGCTTGTGTATTGGAAGTTGAACTGATGCCGATACAAAGGTATTCGAAAGCGAGTTGCTCTGATTGGCAGTGGTCAGCAATTTGTGAGAATGGTGTTCCAGAGCTCGGCTTTAAGGGCACGGTTTCAGATTGATACTCTCGAAGATCGAAATGAGCGTCGAAATTGATGATACCGATTCTGGGATTGGGTTCGGTTTGGCGTAGGTAGTTTGATAGCCCTAAGAAAGATGGCCAAGCGATTTCATGCCCACCGCCGAGCACGACGACAGGTCCATGCGAGAGGGCATTGGTAATGATTTCGGCTGTTGTACTTTGATTTTGTTCCAACGATGTGTTGTGTGAGCCGGAATTGCCTAGGTCTAAAATCTTAGTTTCAGAGTGCCAAGCCAAATTACTTAAGGCACCACGGATCGCATCAGGTGCCGCTTTAGCGCCAACTCTGCCTTTGTTTCTAGACACGCCCTCATCGGTTTCAAAACCTAGAAGTTGAGCACCACAAGTGTCTGACATTAGCTCATGAATCTGTGTAATGACGTGATGAACTCTGAGACGCTTCTCGCCATCTTCTAGGTCGTCACGGCCAGACCAAGTAAAACTGTGCTGAGTATTGATTGCTTTAGGCGACATGTTCGATACTCCCAGCAAAGATACGTTGTTTAAGTCCTTTCAATCCATACTGATAGCTAAGCTCGCTCGGATGGTCGATATCCCAAATGGCTAAATTGGCTTTAAATCCTTTGCGGATTTGTCCAATGGTGTCTTTCTGACCAATTGCTGCCGCTGCATGGCATGTCACACCACGAAGCGCTTCTTCTGGCGTTAGACGGAATAAGGTACAAGCCATATTCATCATTAACTGTAAGTCTGCAAATGGAGAGGTTCCGGGATTAATGTCGCTACCGATTGCCATTGGCACGTTAAACTCACGCAGCCATTCAATGGGTGGCAGCTGTGTTTCTCTTAAGAAGTAAAATGCCCCGGGCAAAAGTGTTGCTACGGTCCCTGAAGCGGCAAGAGCTTTTACGCCCGCTTGGTCCAGATACTCGATATGATCGACCGACTGTGCTTTGTATTGAGCGGCAAGTACACTGCCGCCAAGATTACTGAGCTGCTCGGTGTGCCCTTTGACAGCAAGACCATGCGCTTTAGCTGCGGCAAAAACACGTTCAGTTTGCTCTAGAGTAAATCCAATGGATTCACAAAACACGTCGACAGAATCTGCCAAGTTGTGTTTTGCGACGTGAGGGATGATGTCGTTTACCACGTAGTTTATGTAGTCGTCCGCTCTATCCTGATATTCAGGGGGGACAGTATGTGCTGCGAGTAACGTCGTGGTAATACTGACGCGTCTATGGTTTTCTAACGACTTGGCGGCCACCAACATCTTCGCTTCATCTTCTAGCGTCAATCCGTAACCTGATTTCACTTCGATAGTTGTACAGCCACTTTTAATCAAACTGTCCAATCTTGGTAGGGCAAGTTCAATTAGCTCGTCCACAGAGGCGGCACGAGTCGATGCAACCGTACTGTTAATACCGCCACCGCGCTGAGCGATAGCTTGGTACGATTCGCCGTTCAAACGTGCTTCGAATTCTTGTGCTCGACTCCCGGCAAAAACCAAGTGTGTATGGGGGTCAATCAATCCGGGCGTCACAATACTGCCAGCGCAATCGAGTACTGGACAATCTGACCACTCTTTTGGCGTATTGTCATAGAGTGTGGATAGGTCTTCACCCATAGCGACGATTAACCCACTACGAATAAGCAGGTAACAAGGCTCCGTAGGAGTGTATCCAGTTGAGCCTTCTTCCATAGTAACAAGTCGGGCATTTTTAAGAATTAAGTGCATGTTTAATCCAGAGCTTTATTGTATATACAAATATTTAGTCGAATATATACAATTGATCAATAGTGCATCGTACAAAATGTGATCTAAGCGTCTAAGATTTGAGGTTTTAGTAGATGATTAAATAGAAGGATCAGGTTAGGTGATTTTAGATCTTAACAGCGGTAACTCTGTGGCTTAACTGACTGATATACATGATCTTAAACAGAAGTAGGCCACTATACGGTGACCTACTGACATGAGTACAATTTGCCAGATATAGGTAAGATTAGAAGTTAAACTTAACTCCAAGGTTGGCAGACTTGGTATTGTAGACGGCGATGTTGTGAATTTCGTAGCTAGCTTGAATCGCAAAGTGTTCCGTGATGTCGTAGCCAAGACCGAGTCCGTATACGGATGCAGTGTCGGAGACTGATGAACCGTTGACCGAAACGTTAGTTTCAACTTCAGAATTAATTTTGTGGAAACCTAGTTTTGCTAGCGCGTAAAAACGATCGCCCATATAAAGTTTTGGGATGACATTGATTCCGTATGAGGTCATCGACAAGGTGTAATAATCACTGAGGAAAGACTCTTTGGTTGAACCAAGATTCTTATATTCTAGCTCTGTACCAAGTACAAAAAAGCTACCCAAAGCAAAATCATAGCCGCCATTCGCTGAGTAGCCATTTGTCACTTCGTTACTGCTTACAAACGCTGCGTCGTAACTCATTTTTGAATAAGAGGCACCAACGTAGAAGCCTTCGTTGGCTAAAGATGCCGTAGAACAAGCGGCGATGGCTAAAGAAAGTGCTAAGACTGTTTTTTTCATTCTGATTTCTCACTGGTTTGTGTGGTTATTATGCGAGAAATCCTAACATTGGAACTTAGGTATTGGGGTAAGCCAACGTAAGCTAACTCGTTGTATTATCGTTAGTTAGCTTACAAATTAGTGAGTTGTTTAGTTTGTTTAATTCGAGAGTATTACACGTGACTAAAGGGTGACTTTCGAGCTCAGCTGATAGCGGCTACCGGGATGGTAGAGCAGGGCTGTACTGATAAGGCGGTCGTCACTCCAAGTTCTTCTGTGGAGCAATAAACAAGGCTCCTTTGTCGTCATTTTGAGTCTCTGACCTATTTCATCATTACAAATAATGGCTTCGACGGTATGTTCAACGGCAGTCATTGGGCAGTTTAGCGTCAAGTACTCGTTTGGAGTGACTTTCGAGAAATCTTGTTTGTAATAGTCAGGTGCAAACTTTGCGTTTACCCAACGACATTCCAACTGAATAGGAAGGTCGTTTTCTTTGTGTAAGATCTCACTGTAGTAAACCGAGCTCCCCAACATAACGCCTAGCTTGGTGGCGATATTCTGGTCGGCTTTGGTTGCCAGGTGTTTAATGACATCGCACGAATAAGTTTTACCGCGAGAAGCGACTTCTTTGGCGATGTTTCGTGTATCAAGTAGAGGACTCTCAGCCTTTTCACTCTGCTTTTTTACGAACGTACCAAGCCTTGGCCGTCGCTCTAATTTTCCTTCACCCACCAGATCCCTAATGGCTTTATTAACGGTCATTCGACTGACAGAAAACTGTTCGGTGAGCTCCATTTCGGTTGAGATACGCTGTCCAACAGGCCAGTGCCCTTGGTCTATCTTCTGTTCGATGTATTGTTTGATTTGAATATACAGGGGCTCAGCAGACATTAACGACTCGTCACTCGATAAATTGAATATACAAATGGTTGTCGAAATTGAATTAAAATGCAAGGAGTGAGATGAATTCCTATCAAATTTGTGGGCTGGGTGCGCAACTACGATAACAACTTAAACCTCGATCCTTGCCTCAACTTTGAAAAATACTCTTCTAAATCATAAGTCTGTCACTATAAATCCGCTAAAATGCACAGTTCTTAGTGTTGAATTTACCTGTCAGTCAAGGAAGGGCAATGAAAGCGGTATTTGTTGGAGATGACTCTTTTTTCCCATCGAAGATCTTGTGCGTAGGCCGTAACTACGTCGAACACATCAATGAATTAGGGAATGAGATCCCTGAAGAGATGGTGGTGTTCAACAAACCAAACTCTAGTATCGCATCAGAGCTCTATTCTTACCTTGATGAGCCTCTCCATTACGAGGCCGAAATTTGCTTCCTGATCCGCAACCAACAACTCTACGCAGTGGGTTTTGGATTAGATCTTACCAAACGAAGTCTACAGTCTAAGTTAAAGCAGAAGGGGCTGCCTTGGGAAAGAGCTAAAGCGTTTGATAACTCAGCCAAATTTAGCCGCTTCATTCCATTATCAGATATGGATGTCTGTGAGCTTGAGGTGGAGTTGTTTATCAATAGTATGCGAATGCAATTAGGTGGCACCAAACAGATGTTGTATAAACCAGACGTGATTTTGCAAGAACTGGCTTCTTACACCGAATTGCAGGATGGAGATATTGTGATGACGGGGACGCCCCAAGGGGTTGGTGAGATAGTCGCTGGAGATAGGTTTCTCGGTCGTATTAAATACGCGGGAAAAGCCATTGTTGAAGTTGAATGGTTGGCGATATAACCCTTAATAAAAAAGAGCCTTCAACGCTGAAATGCGGTGAAGGCTTTATCTTTTAAAGTCGTTGAACCACTATAAATCTATGGTCACTGTTTCACCATCTACAACAAGTGTTAGTTCATTATCGCGGACGCTATGCGACACCTGAACTTGTTCCCCGCTATTCTTGTTAGGGACAAGTAACGTAAGAATGTCGTGTTGTTTTGATGCAGAAAATTCTACTTCTACATGACGGTGGATCTCAAGATCTTGGAACTCGTAAGGGTCCACATCGCCAAAGCCTTCGACGTTGGTCACTGACGTAATTTGGTCCGCGCTTTGATTGATAAAGCTCACATCTAGATGTGCTTTGTCACCGTGGATAGCAAATGACTTTTGAGCTGTCTCGGTATTAAACGTGGTATGCATTAGCCAAGTGAGATCTTTCTCTTCGCCAAAGCTCGCTTTGTCTTGGATGACAAAGAGCTTGCCTTTCACGAACCAAATCTTACGTTTGTAGGATTCGATATCTGGTGTAAAGAACTTGTAGGATTCGGTTGCATCGCCCTCTACAAATTTGACGTCAGAGTCTGTGTCATAGTCTGTGATTTGACCGCCTGCTTCGATACAGAAGCGGTCTTGGTGACCTTCAAATTTGGTGTTTTTGTTCTCTCCGTACTGCCCTTTGCCATTAAACAGGGGCAAGTTCTTAGAAAAAGTATGACGACGCCACTTCGTATGCATATCGACGCCAAAGCCACCATAGTAGCCGGTGATAGACGCTAATGTTTCACCAAAGGCATGCAGAGTAAACGCATTTTGATCGCCGTGTGAATGGCTGATTGAACCAAATGGTGAACATTTAAAGACCATATGGATATGGTTATCACGCTCTGTCATCTTGTTGTGGAAAGCTGCCCAGCCTGTGATAGGGAACACTTTTAACAACGGATCGTTTGACGGCGCTTTTTCTTCAGGCGCATCCCAAAGAATATTAAAACGAAGATCGTCATAGCCAAAGTCCCACCAACCAAAGTTATAGAACTTCGTATGTGCTTCAGTATCACGGCCTTTCAGCTGGTTGTAATACCAAACGTATTCAGGCTTTTGATTTACTCCAGCATAATGCTTGATGTTATAGGCAAGTTTTAACCCAGGGAAGTCACCGATAGAAGATTGGTCGCAGAAGCTGGCTCGTTTCGAGTGAACTGGCATGCAATAAAGTGGGAAGTCTCCTGTGTTTTCGTAGAATGTTTTATTGAACATATCTACACCACAGTATGCTTTTAACAGATCGAATGCTTCACCTAGGAAGGCTGTTTGAGTATTCCAATAATCTGGACCTTCTGCCCAGCCACCATCTTCACCACCCCATGGCGGATAATGGACGGCATAGTATTCCAACGCATACGCAATATATTCACCAGCTTTAGGATGGTCGTGATAGAGAGCAATACACGTCGGGATAATAGCAGAAGAAATAGAACGAACGCCGTGACTGTTCAATGGATTATTTAATAGGTCAACGGTGACTTTTAGGTGATGCATAATTTCGTCTAAACGAGTCACTAATGCCTCACGTACTATTGTACGTTCTTCTTCAGTAAAGTGACCATGTAACCAGTCATAGCCCCAAGCCATTGCTGCGATGACGCGGAAGGCTGCTTCGTCGTTGTAGCCGCGAGATGTTACACCGTCTGGATCATAGGACGCGAGTTGGAGCGTCCAAGCTTTAGCTTTGCCAATAAGTTCTTTATCGTCTTTGACAATGCCTGCGATCGCTAGATTTCGTGTCGCATTGAGCGCCATCTGGCAATCAACGTACATTTGACGCCAATAAGGTCGCCAAAGAGAGGCTTTGCCAACCGTTTCTTCTGGGTAAGGCTGAGGTTCTGGATAAGGTTCAGTATCGTAAAATTTGGCCGTCGAGTTATTCATGAAGTCATCGAACATGCAGTGAGATTCATCTTTTTTAACTCTTGATTTAAATTCGGCTAGTTCATTGGCTTGGATGAGTAGGCGAGGACGAGCCTCTGCAAGGTTATCTAGGAAGGACAGGTCAAAGTCTCGTTTCTGAACTTCAATAGGTAGTAGGTCAACCAAGTTACCAGCAGAAGTGTCGTTTTCCAGCTTCATGGCCTTGATTGCATCGAATGATTTGTCGTTACTCATACCAACTCTCTTGTATATACGAAGTATGTCTAAAGGGAATAGAAATAATATGCCATATTGTCATACAATAATAAAATACTTCTACGAGCGGTTCATGGTTTTTTACGTATTTTGTGAGCAATGACAGAATCCACGCCTTCCGTTGTTCTAGAGACATCAGTTTTCCAGTTTGTCAAAATTTAAACGGTAATCGACAAGCCACCATCACAAAAAGTGACCTTTTATTTTTATCCTTGCGAATCTCTAATTCTCTAACTAGCCTTTAGTTAACAAAAATATAACAAATTGTTTTGTGTTGTATTTTATTGATACCGGACTCAATAAGTAAGTGGTTATCATGTGTATGACTGTTTACTTGTGCAGTTTGGCTTTATTTTTGAAACTCATTTTCGAGTTGATAAAACCTAGTTGGTCTTCGTTAGACGTCGTCGAATCACAGTTAGTTGGGTTTTGATTGCGGGCTTTACCATCCTGAATTGTTTGATCACTCTTCAGACGTGCTTGGTATAAGTCATAGGGGAACCACGTTAGGACAAACGTGGCTAGGCAAAGGAGAAATCTTTTGAAGAGATTGCTGACCATTCGCTTATGGATTGGTGTGGCTGCTGCGCTAATCAGCCAACCTCTCATCGCCGAGTCGAGCGGCTATAACTTGACTAAAGGCGTTACTGATATCAGTAACCAAGTTTATGACTTGCATATGCTGATTTTCTACATCTGTTGTGCCATTGCATTTGTTGTATTCGGAGTGATGTTCTACTCCATTTTCAAACACAGAAAATCTCGCGGCGCCGTCGCCGCTAACTTCCACGAAAGCACCAAAGTTGAAATTGTCTGGACGGTTATTCCGATTATCATATTGATTGCGATGGCGATTCCCGCAACCAAAACTTTGGTGGCAATGGAAGATACGTCTCAATCCGATATCACCATCAAAATTACAGGCTCGCAGTGGAAATGGCACTACGAATACTTTGGTGAAGATGTTAATTTCTTCTCCTTGTTGGCTACTTCTCAAAAGCAAATAGATGGTATTGAAGAAAAAGGTGCTCATTATCTACTAGAAGTAGACAATCCACTCGTCGTACCCATCAATCAAAAAATCCGCTTCTTAATGACATCCGATGATGTAATTCACTCTTGGTGGGTGCCGGATTTTGCCGTCAAGAAAGACACAATCCCAGGCTTTATTAATGAGGCATGGACCAAGATTGACGAGCCAGGTGTTTATCGCGGTCAATGTGCCGAACTGTGTGGTAAAGCTCATGGGTTTATGCCGATCGTCGTTCAAGCCATGGAGCAGAGTGATTACGATGCATGGTTAGCAGAAAAGAAACAAGAAATAGCATTGGCAGCAGCGGAAGCAGCAAAATCTCTTGATGCCACACTTCCACTTGATGAGCTGATGACAATTGGTGAAGAAGTGTATGCGGGTCGTTGTGCTGTCTGCCATCAAGCAAACGGTGAAGGTATCACGGGGGCTTTTCCAGCCATTGCGGGGAGTGCAGTTGCGACGACCGGAGATGTGTCGATTCACATCAGCAAAATTGTTGATGGGGTAAATGGAACAGCTATGCAGTCGTTTGCTAACCAATTGACAGACAAAGAAATAGCAGCAGTAGTGACGTACCAGCGAAATGCTTGGGGTAATGATACGGGAGATGCAGTACAAGCCTCTGATATCAATGCGTTCAAAGCGCAAGATGGGGAGCAAACCAGCTCCAAGGAGTTATGATGAAAACGGATCCGATGGAAACAGTTAAATCGTCAACAGCGACGGATGCAGAGATGAGTCGTGCGGAAAGCACGGCCGTTATTGAAGACGATCATCATGATCACGCCCCTTCAGGTTGGGCAAGATGGGTATACTCCACTAACCATAAAGATATCGGGACATTGTACCTGTGGTTTAGTTTCGCCATGTTTCTTACTGGCGGCGCAATGGCAATGGTCATTCGTGCAGAGCTATTCCAACCGGGCTTACAGCTTGTAGAGCCAAATTTCTTTAACCAGATGACCACAGTTCACGGCTTAGTGATGGTATTTGGTGCAGTAATGCCTGCATTTACTGGGTTGGCTAACTGGATGATCCCTATGATGATCGGTGCGCCAGATATGGCATTACCGCGGATGAATAACTTAAGTTTTTGGATTCTACCGTTCGCCTTCCTTATTCTATTGTCATCTCTCTTCATGCCTGGTGGTGGACCTGATTTTGGTTGGACATTCTATGCACCACTTTCTACAACCTATGGTCCCGATAGTACGGCATTGTTTGTTTTCTCGGTACATATCATGGGGATTAGCTCCATCATGGGGGCAATAAATGTCATTGTTACCATTTTCAATATGCGCGCCCCTGGGATGACGTTGATGAAAATGCCACTCTTTGTTTGGACTTGGTTGATTACAGCCTTCCTGCTTATCGCGGTGATGCCAGTGTTAGCGGGTGCTGTGACAATGGTGTTAACAGACAAGTATTTTGGAACCAGTTTCTTTGATGCAGCGGGTGGCGGCGACCCTGTGATGTTCCAACATATCTTCTGGTTCTTTGGCCACCCAGAAGTGTACATCATGATTTTACCTTCTTTCGGTATCGTCTCTGCAATCGTACCAGCGTTTAGTGGTAAGAAACTGTTTGGCTACCACTCTATGGTTTATGCGACGTGCAGTATCGCACTGTTGTCTTTCTTGGTTTGGGCGCACCATATGTTTACTACAGGGATGCCGGTATTCGCAGAGTTGTTCTTCATGTACTGCACTATGCTGATTGCTGTGCCAACGGGTGTGAAAGTATTTAATTGGGTAGCAACCATGTGGCGCGGTGCGTTAACGTTCGAAACGCCCATGCTGTTCGCCATCGCCTTCATTGTCTTGTTTACCATCGGCGGTTTTTCTGGGTTGATGCTAGCTATCGTGCCGGCGGACTTCCAGTATCACGATACCTATTTTGTCGTGGCTCACTTCCACTATGTATTGGTGTCTGGTGCTGTGTTCTCAATTATGGCGGCCGCTTATTACTGGCTGCCCAAATGGACAGGACATATGTACGACCACAAGCTTAGCTTGTGGCATTTTTGGTGCTCGGTTATTTCGGTCAATGTGCTGTTTTTCCCGATGCATTTCTTAGGATTAGCGGGCATGCCAAGGCGTATTCCTGACTATGCAATTCAATTTGCGGATGTAAACCAGATCGTCTCAATCGGCGGTTTTGCCTTTGGTCTGTCACAGTTAATTTTCTTATGGTTAGTAATCAAGTGCATTAAAGGTGGAGAAAAGGCCGAAGCCAAACCTTGGGACAGAGCGGAAGGGCTAGAATGGACAGTCCCAAGTCCAGCACCACATCACACCTTTAGTACTCCACCCAAAGTGGATTAGAGAGGTGACTTATGAGCGAGCAAAACCGTAAATCAAATAAAAAGTTAGTAACGTGGCTTAGTGTTGCTGTTATCGGCATGTTTGGGTTCGGTTTTGCTTTGGTTCCGTTGTACGACATTATGTGTGAAGCATTGGGTATCAATGGTAAAACCAATACGGTGTCTGCGGTGCAACCCGTCGGAATGAGGGCGGACATCTCGCGTACGATTCGCGTTGAGTTTATGGCACACATCAATCCTGATATGCCGTGGACCTTTAAGCCCGAAACCATCTATCTTGATGTTCATCCCGGTGAGGTGATTCAAACTGCTTATTTGGCAAAGAACAATGCGTCGCAATCTTTAATCGGGCAAGCAGTGCCATCTGTATCTCCGGGCACTGGCGCTGCTTATTTTAATAAAATTGAGTGCTTTTGCTTCAACCATCAACCTCTTGATGCTAATGGCGAAGCGGAGATGCCTCTAATTTTCTACATCGAACCTGATATCCCCGAGTCAATTCACACACTGACTTTGTCGTACACACTCTACAACATCACAAGCAATGCAAGCGTGCAGGATGCCGTTGAACGCAGTAAGGGTAGCAAAAGCGCACTTAACAGGGAGTTAAGCTATGAGTAAACCTCAATCTTATTACGTTCCAGCTCAGAGTAGTTGGCCAATCGTGGGGGCAATCGCGCTGTTTTTAGTGGCGGTTGGGGCTGGGCTCACGGTTCAACATTTAGAAACTGGTGGGGCGGGTAGTGTCATTGGTAACGTTACTCTAGCGCTTGGCTTTGCCGTGTTGTTGTACATGCTGTCAGGTTGGTTTAGCAATGTTGTCAGTGAGTCATTGGCAGGCTTGTATTCAGATCAGATTACGCGCTCATTTCGTCAAGGGATGAGCTGGTTCATTTTTTCTGAAGTGATGTTCTTCGGTGCTTTTTTTGGGGCGTTGTTTTACGCACGAATGATCTCTGTCCCTTGGCTTGGCGGGGCAGATAACAATGTGATGACTCACGAAGTACTGTGGCCTGGATTTGAAGCGATGTGGCCTTTGACGACAACGCCAGCAGGTGACACGACTCAGGCGATGCCATGGCAAGGGTTACCGTTGAAGAACACGATCATATTGCTGCTCTCTTCGATTACGCTACATATGGCACATGTCAGTTTAGAGAAAAACAAACGAACAGCACTCATCGTCTGGCTTGAGATTACTATCGTATTAGCGGTGTTTTTCCTCTATTACCAAGCGGTCGAATATGCGCATGCATACCAAGATATGGGGTTGACCTTACAATCTGGGATATACGGCAATACCTTCTTCATGTTGACTGGATTCCATGGCCTACATGTGTGTTTAGGGACGATCTTCTTGATTGTACTCTTGTTTCGAATCGCTAAAGACCATTTTACTCCCAAAGACCATTTCGCATTTCAGGCAGGCAGTTGGTACTGGCACTTTGTTGATGTGGTTTGGCTGTGCCTCTTTGTTTTTGTTTATGTACTTTAACTCAGATTTTAGAAAACTGATTTAATAAGGACGAGGGTTAGGAGCAAGTAATCCGCTTTGAAGGGCGATGATCAAAAGAATAATAACGATCGCAGAAAACAAGACACGGCGACCCAGATAGTGACTCATTGGTTTATCAGAATCAGGGTCGTCTCGCACCATTCGAATTAGGGCAAGCGCTAAGTTAAAGATGATGAAAAGTAACAGCAGTACTAAAACAATCTTAAACAATAGTGTCGGTGACATTGAGGTTCCTCGCGTGGCCTGGTTCAAATCAGTGAAATTCTGGGTCGGCTTTGTATTAACTGTGGTTGTGTTTTCTACTTTGGTCAAATTAGGTTTGTGGCAGCTACAGCGAGGTAACGACAAATCGCATATGGAGTCGATGTTGGCTCAGCGAAGTAAGCAGTCTCCGATCTCGTTGAGCTCTGTCCATTTCTCAAACACATCCCAGTCAAACAGTGATTATCTTGATTGGATAGGCGTCCCTGTCTTTACTGAGGTTACGCCTCTTCCAGAGCTTTTCTATTTGGATAACCAAACCTTTGAAGGCCAAGTTGGCTATTTGGTGTATCAGCTTATTATCGATGGCCAATCACGTTTTTTACTTCTTGAACTAGGATTCGTTAAAGGGATGGAGCAAAGACAGTCATTGCCAGTTGTTGAGCAGTTAACCCACCCTCTGATGATAACCGGGCGTTTATATCAAAAGTTGGACAGCCCTTTAGGTAATGAGCTCTACCCTGAAGATTTTACCTCTTCGACTTCTACCAGGTTTCGAATTCAGAACTTAAATATAGGTTCATTGGCAGAGCTTACTGGTAAGCCCCTACAAGCATGGGCGTTGCAACCTATCGATTCAACAACGCCTTATGCTCACCCATGGAAACCATTGTCTATGAACTCGAGCAAACACTATGGATACGCTTTTCAGTGGTTCTCCATGGCGTTGGTATTTGCTTTTGTAGTAGGTATTGCCGTGTATCGATGGGCCAGAAAAACTCATTCAGCAAGACATTAGGAGCGTTTATGAGCACAGGGATGACGACACATTCGCTAAAGCCCAAAGCCGTGTTAAGAGGACGACTTACGCTACTGGCGTTGATTCTGTTTTTTGCGTTGCCGTTTATCGTCGCGAAGGCAATTCTGAGTAACCATTGGTATCAGTCTGGCGTGACCAATCATGGTCAGCTGTTGGAGCCTCGTGTGACGTTTGAGTCACTAGGAATGGTGAACCCTCTTCAAGGAGAGAGTTGGCAGCTTGGTTTTATGCTTCCTGCTACATGTGATGATGCATGCTTAAATCGCTTATACGTCATGGGGCAAACGTACTTAGCGCTAGGAAAGTATAAAGAGCGCGTGACACCTGTTGTTTATGTACAGACCGGACAAGTAGTGCCTGAACTACCGAATTCGGTGACAGTGTTGACCGTTAACGATGCTTTCTCTGCTTTAGTGCCATCACAAGGGTATGTCATTACCGACACGTTAGGTCAAGTCGTGATGTTTTTTGAACCCACAACCAAGGAGCAACAAATCGCCCATAGCAAGGGGTTGTTATCCGACCTAAGAAAGTTACTCAAGTTATCTCGAGTAGGGTAGACGCGAAAGGTTAAGCACACCAGTGTTGAAGGCATAAGGAGTTGCAATGAGACTGATAGATTTGGTGAAAGGGGCGTTAATACTGACCGTTATTGTTATCGCAATGGGGGCTTATACACGCCTTGCTGATGCGGGTTTAGGTTGTCCGGACTGGCCAGGTTGTTATGGTCATCTTACGGTTCCGAGCAATAACGTTGATGTTGCGGTTGCTAATACTCTTTTTCCCGAACGAGCGGTGGAGCCTCACAAAGCTTGGTTAGAAATGATACACCGCTACTTGGCGGGAACTCTGGGTCTGGTGGTGTTCGCCATAACCTATCTTGCGTTAAGAAATGAGCGTGCACGACTAGGGGTGACTTTGTCGGTGTCGTTATCTTTAGTGATCGTGTTTCAAGCTGCGCTGGGGATGTGGACGGTAACGCTTAAGCTGATGCCCATTGTAGTCATGGGCCACCTGATAGGTGGTTTTACAATGTTTTGTTTACTGTTTTTCACATATTTAAGATTACGTCCGAACGCGATAGCGACGCGACAGGATAATAAAGCGAAATCTAAATCTGAGGTAAGTGTGACCTTTCAGCCAACAGTGGTTGAGGCTAATACCGTGACTAGTGAGCCAAAGATAATTGGTCGTCGACTCAAAATATTGGCTGGCTTGGCTCTTGTCGCAACCATCTTACAAATAATACTCGGCGGTTGGGTATCTTCAAATTATGCCGCTGTGGTGTGTACCGCTTTGCCGATTTGTGAAGGCGAATGGGTGCGCTATCTCGACTTCAAAACCGCTTTCACTCCGGTTCATTTTGGCTTTGACAATTACGAGTTTGGCGTGCTTGATTATGCTGCAAGAATGACCATCCATGTGAGTCATCGTTTTGGTGCTATTGCGGTGACTTTACTCGTTGGGATATTAGGGCTGTGCTTGTTACAACATAAGCAGCGCGTGGTACGCAACGTCGCAGTACTTTTATTGGGACTGCTAGCGATTCAACTTGCACTAGGCGTCAGTAATGTGGTGTTCCATTTGCCTTTACCAGTAGCTGTTATGCATAATCTGGGCGCTGCGCTACTTCTATTAAGCCTAATTCAAGCTAACTATATTATGTGGAATATACGGTACGCTCAATCAGAAAAGCCGACACTGAAAGTCATTGAGTCGGAGAATAAAGTTGAGAGACTGAAAGCATCTGGAGACAAGGAGAGTTCTCTATGAATAAACTGACAATGGCGGCAACAAGTCGTGTGGATTCCGTCGTTAAACCAAGACTCAACTGGCGTGTCTATTTAACCTTGACCAAACCAAAAGTGGTCGCATTAATGATCTTAACAGCTTTGGTTGGGATGTGTTTGGCGGTACCGGGCGCTTTGCCTGTTCAGGCGACCGTGCTGGGTTTATTGGGTATTGCGTTAATGGCGGGCTCTGCAGCAGCTTTCAACCATCTAATTGACCGTCGAATTGATGCTGTCATGGCAAGGACCCATAAACGTCCGTTGCCATCAGGAGACTTGAGTGTTGGTAAAGTCTTTACTTTTGCACTGAGTATTGGCGTACTAGGTTTTGCAATATTAGCTGTGGGGGTTAACTGGTTAACCGCTTGGCTTACATTTGCTAGTTTGCTTGGCTACGCTGTTGTGTACACCTTATATTTGAAGCGAGCGACGCCACAGAATATTGTTATCGCGGGTATTGCTGGTGCGATGCCGCCGTTGTTAGGTTGGACCGCGGTAACAGGGGAACTGCACGCTAATGCTTGGTTACTGGTAATGATTATCTTCATATGGACACCACCTCATTTTTGGGCATTGGCGATTCATAGAAAAGACGACTACGCGAAAGCCGATATTCCTATGCTTCCGGTGACTCACGGGGTGGAATACACCAAGACTTCTATTTTGCTTTATACCATTTTGTTGGCACTAGTGTGTTTATTACCCGCTTTAGTTGGAATGACAGGATTGGTGTATTTGGCTGGTTCCACCTTCTTGAGTGCGGGTTTTATCTATTACGCTTGGAAGTTAAAGTATGCGGCAACAGAAAAGACAGCAATGGATACTTTTAAATTCTCCATTATGCATTTGATGATTTTATTTGTAGTGTTGCTGGTGGATCACTACCTACCAATTTAATTCTTCAATAATAAAAAACAGCCATCACAATGTGATGGCTGATAGGGCGTTTGGATTTAAGCTAGCTGCCAGGAAAGATCTTCGGTCATGTTAATCCATCCCATCTAACAAAAGTGCAGTTTAGAATTAGAACGTGACGATAGCGCCAACACGTCCTGCCGTATCTTTGTCGCCTTTAAGGTCTTTTGAGATACCTGCGTAAGTCGTGAAGTAATTAGTAAATTTGTAGTGTACGCTTGCCGCGATGTTTTGGTCCGTTTCGTCAGCGATATCGAACTTAACTTGTTGGAATGCAGCTGCAAGACGAATACGGTCTGTTAGGTCGTATTTAGATGCTACTTCAAAACCTTTATAGTCTTGGTCTAGCAGTTTACCTTGAGTATATAAACCACCAAGATATAGGTCATTTAGCTGATAACCCGCACCAACTAGAACGTTTTGGCTTTTCGCTTCGTCAATGCTAGTTGTTGTCCCGCCAATTTTAGACGTGATATCAGTATCTTTTTGATAAGCATAACCTGCACCGAAGCTAAGATCGCCAAGTTGGTATTGCGCAGCAATTCCATAACCCTGATCTACAGTGCCTGAGATATCTGCATCGTATTTCTTGAATGAATCAGCGCTGCCGCCGCCATTAGCGTTAGCTTTAACTTTTAGGTCACCGAATGTACCGATATACAACAGTTGGTTGGTTGTACGGTCAGCAGTTGCTGTTTTGTTACCCGCTTCGCCACCGAATGCGTCAAGAATATCAGTGTAGTCAGTAATAATGCCTAAAGAACCATCCGTTTTACCGTATTGGAGTTCATTGTTTTCGCCAGCAATACCAACATATAGGTAACGGTTATCGTATCCTGCACCGTTATTGTCGCCAGAACGGTTGATTTCTTCTTCAAAGAAACCTTTAGCATTAACGCCGTCAGCAATTTCAGTAGTCGCAAGAACGTTTACACGAGCACGACTATTGTCTGCAACGGTTCTATCATTACTGCTCTTGTCAAAATCAGCACGCGCTTCAGCTCGACCGCCCACTGCTAGGTTCAGATTATCACCTTTATATACGTCAGCTGCATTTGCTGCCGTAGCTGATAAACCTGCAATAATAGCCGCTGTTAAAAGAGAAACTTTCTTCATGTTAAATCCCTATTTAGTCTCTAATAAGTTTTATTATTAATACGCTCTTGGCTCGTCGTATCTATAAATAGGCTAAATGATTATTAACAAAGCTATAAGTGCAGACAAATGGAATTATAGTTTCAGAAAATAGCTAATAGAATATATTTCCCGTGATGATCTTTATGGATAAATTAAATTATATTTAAAAATACGCTCTAAGTTACGTTCTATCGGTACTTGCGAGGGTATTATGTAATCTTGGGTAATATTATGTATTAAATGTAATATTATGTCGTACTATAAATGTACGATGTTTATATAAAACTGAATGGTTAGATAATAACGTTTATACTTAAAAGTATGACGTAGTTAAAATAATTGGCAGTTACTAACAATATAGGGCTGGATAAGAAATGACCATAACATACTATTACGGCCATAATTTGAATGTTCTGTCAGAAAGTAGTGCTTAGGTTTGCGCAGTGTTAGCGCTGGGTTACTTCTAGCTTTCTAAACAATAGCGATAGTGAAAAGCAGAGTAAAAAGTAGCATAGGCCCACGATTAGCCAGATCTCAAATATCAATCCAGACGAATTAGCGATTTCAGTGCCAACAAATGTCATCTCTTGAATCGAAATCAGTGAAACGATCGAGGTGTCTTTGACTAAGGATATGGCTTGACCGGCTAAAGCGGGGCTTATAGCAGTAAGCACTTGAGGGGCAATAACGTCACGATATTGATGCCATGTAGACAAACCTAATGACTGACCAGCTTCCCACTGACCTTTTGGTATAGCGTTAAGCCCTGCTCTGACAATTTCAGCGACATAGGCGGAGGAAAGCAGCCCTATGCATATTACGCCGGATAGTAAGTTCTCCCACAGTGATTGAGGGCCGAATAAGAAGGATTGCCAGCCACTAATTTCACTACTACTACCACGAAGTAATTCAGATAACCCCAGTAATGGAATTAGCTGATTGGAAATGAAGAAATAGAAAATAAATATGAATACGAGTGGTGGAATATTCCTCACCAGCTGAATAAAGATATTTGCCGGAACCCGCAAAAACACCATATTTGAGTGCTTCGCTAGTCCAAGTAGGGTGCCTAGGGAAAGCGCCAACAGCATACCCCAAATACTAAGGCGTAATGTCGAGATGGCGCCTTGAACGAAGTAGGGCAGTCCACCATTGCTTGTGGGAGTAAACACCAACTCAAAAGCCTGAGACCATCGCCAATGGTAATTAATACCAATGGAAGAGCGATAGCCGAGCCACGCTAGTAGTACAACCAGCACGGTAATAAGTACAAGATCTAAAGTGGATAAGCGCCACTTCTTTTTCATTGTACCATTGCGATATTTACGGCCTGTTGAGTTGGTGTTCATCATAATATTTACTGTCCGCCGGCGATTTGATCTTGCCAATCAAGAGTAGAGAACCAGTACTCATAGCGATCTTTTAGCCAACCATCATCGGTACGAGCCTGAATCCACTGATCAAAGAATGCTTTTTTGTCCTCTTCACCCAAGCGCACTGCGAATGCCTCGTTACCTTTTGATAAACGCTCACTAAACGGAATAAACAGGGCATTGGCGTGTTTAATTGCTTCATGCTCTGGCTTAGGGCTAGATGCGATCACTGCATGCGCATTACCGTTGAGTACTTCTTGAAACGCTTGGGCATCATCGTCAAATTGTAAGACTTTAGCTTTAGGGAAGGTTTCACGAGCAACTTGAACCGTATAGGCGCCTCGTCTTGCCGCGATCTTAACTCGACGAGAATCGAAGTCTTCAATGGTCGAGAAGCCTTCCGCAAGTTTCTTACTGGCGGCAATTTGAACTCCTGAATGAGAGTAAGGTGCAGTAAAGAGAACACTCTTAGAACGCTCTGGTGTGATCGACATACCCCCGATGATTACATCAAATTTTTGCGCCAATAGAGCTGGAATAATGCCGTCCCACGCAGTTGGAACAAATTCTACTTTCCAGCCTGAGTCCTCTGCGAGGCGTTTAGCAACATCGATTTCAAAACCAATTAAATCACCTTGTTTGTCACGCATAGCCCATGGAACAAAGGTGGACATACCAACGCGTAGCGTGCCTCGTTCATTGATCTTGTCGAGGTTTGGAGTGTCACTGGCAGTGACACCTAGAGACACAGCCATACCAATAGCTGCGGTAGTGATGGCTCTAATTATATTTTTGAGTTTTCCTTGCATAGTCTGACTCCTTGATTGCGATTTAAGTTAAATCGATTGCGATTGGTTTAAGCGATGCTCCAACCAAGCGGATAAAGCTGATAACGTAAGTGTTAGTACTAAATAAATAGCGGCCACGGTAAACCAAATTTCAAAAGGCATGGCCGTTTCTGAAACGATGTTGCGACCCTCTGTGGTTAAATCGAAAATAGCCATAACGCTGACGATGGATGAGTTTTTTATTAGCGATACGATTTCATTGGTGAGTGGAGGGACAGTGCGTCTCACGACTTGAGGCAGTATCACATCGTAATAGGTGTAGAATCGCGACAAACCTACTGAACGGCAGGCTTCAAATTGCCCTTTAGGGATGCTGTTTAAGCCTGCTCGCAATATCTCAGCTGTATAAGCACCTTGAAATAAAGCCAGCGCGAACACGGCAGTAGAAAAACGATCAAGACCTATAATTGGACCAAACACAAAGTAAAGCAGGTAGATTTGAACAAGTAGTGGTGTATTTCGAATCCCTTCGACATAACAATGAGCTATGCCACGACCAACGACTGAGTTTGATGTTTTAAGTAAGGCAGTAATGAGTCCAAACAACAAGGTGAAAACGAGCGCTAGTCCACTGATTTTGAGTGTTACGACAAGTCCTTCAAGCAGCTCAGCGGGCCACCACTGTCCATCTTCATAAAAGGCGAGGTAATCGGGTACGCGTTCCCACTGCCAGCGATAGCCCATCGCTTGGGCTCCGCTATCGAGCAGCCAAACAAGCGCAACAGTGACTAATGCGATCTGTAACAATGCCGATAGAACTGGCTTAATAATCTTTAATATCATCAGTGATTTAAGATCTTATCTAAGAAGGCTTTTGTTCTAGGGTGTTGCGGATTATCAAAAATCTGGCTCGGCGGAGCAGATTCTAGAATTTGTCCTTCATCCATAAAGATTACCCGGTCTGCCACACGTTTGGCGAAACCCATTTCATGAGTAACACAGAGCATGGTCATCCCTTCTTCTGCCAGTTCAACCATCACATTGAGCACTTCACTGATCATTTCAGGATCGAGCGCAGAAGTCGGTTCATCGAACAGCAATATGTCAGGCTTCATACAAAGAGAGCGCGCTATTGCCACCCTTTGCTGCTGACCACCGGATAGTTGAGAAGGGTACTTGTTCGCTTGCTCGGCGATTTTCACGCGCTCAAGCATTTCGAGTGCACGAGATGTGGCCTCTTTTTTAGATAGCTTGAGTGTGCGAATAGGCGACAGAGTGAGGTTTTCTAACACAGTAAGGTGTGGAAATAAATTGAAGTGCTGGAATACCATACCAACTTGTCCGGGCTTTATTCCACTAGAGTTGATAGCTTGCCCCAATACTTGTATGTCACCATTATTGTATTGCTCTAATCCGTTAATGCAGCGGATTAATGTGGACTTTCCTGAGCCTGAAGGGCCGCAGATTACGACAATTTCACCTTGGAGGACTTCGAGGTTAATTGCTGAGAGAGCTTGGAATTCTCCAAACCATTTATCGACGTTGTTAAAGCTGACAGCGTTCACTTGGAACCCATTGTTTTTGTTATATGCGTCTACATTAGCAATATCGTTAAGCTATAACAAGCGCTTGAGAAGTTAGTTGAATAATAAGTGTGTCAGAAGTGATGTCACACTTCTGACACCAGAAGATTTAATGGTCTACTTGTCGAGGGAGCTCAGATAAAAACGCTTGAAAGCTGCTTTCTCGTACTTTAGCCAGAACAAAGCGAAGCTCTTCGATAAGGTCGGCTTTTGCCCAATCTACACGGATGTCGATCGGTGCGAGATGCGCGAATTCAATACGCAATGAAGCCGAAATTGTCCCTCGTTTGTCTCCGCCCGCTGATAAGGCAGCTTCTAAAGCGCTAATAAGCGCATCGGGCAAAGTTGCTTCATAGTCTGGTTGATATTGAGGGGCCTCAATGTGCTCCAATACCGCTTGGGAGTTTATGGCCGTTTGTTCAATAAATACTCGACTGAATTGCTCTAAGACTTGATGTCCCTCTAACATATTGCCTGCCACTGCAATAGTTGGATAGCTAAGGTGACCAATGTAAGCAATATTGTCGCTGCCATCTAACGCAGCGGATGCTCCGTTTTGGTCCATAACAAGACATTGTCGTTGACTATGTCCTGAGTCTAACGCAGTCAGTTCGTTGATAATATCTCTGGCGGAAGTACCTTGCTGTAATTTGTTTTTGGCAAAGTCTGCATACCAAGGATTGGTAAATAACCCTTGGGTAGCACATGCACCAACGGAGCGCCAAGAATGATTGACATATCCGCCAACGCAAGGACCTCCTGTCGCAGTAATGGACGCTGAGGTTCCGGTTAATGGATTAAAATGTAATAGAGATATTGTCATAGTCTTCTGGAAATGGGAGGCGCAGTGCCTCCACTTATAATTGAAGTTAGTAGCCGATTAATTGGCCAATGAATAGTGCGACCCAGCTTAGTCCGTATACCATAAGCATGAATGGCATAATGGCTTTAAGCCATTGCTCGTAAGAAACTCGTCCCAATGCCAGCATAGCTAAAGTACCGCCCGATGTTGGAACAATTAGGTTGGTTAAACCATCGCCAACTTGGAATGCAGTAATCATCAGCTGACGACTCATTCCTACCAAATCAGCAACAGGAATTAGAATCGGCATAGTTACCATTGCTTGCCCTGAACCTGATGGAACAAACAAGTTGATAATACCTTGCACGACACTGGCTACGATCGCAGAGATCGCAATTGGCATATCTTGGATTAGAGAGCTAAGTGCATTAACGATGGTGTCGATGATCTGTGCTTGATCTAGAATCACCTGAATGGATGCCGCGACACCGATTACCAAGGCACCTGCGGTTACACCTGATGCACCAACCATCATTTCCTTGACGATTTGGTTAGCATTCATTTTGTTGATGATACCGATAACAATCGCCATGAGCAGGAATAAACCTGCAATCTCATTGATGTACCAACCATTGGCGAAAACACCGTAAAGCATCACACCAAGGCCTGCAACAAAAGCAGCAAGCGTGAGCTTGTTCTCCCGATTCATCGAGTATTCGCTAAGATCTTTCTTAAGGCCGGCGGAGTCATCTTGTTCTACAAAGTCCATTTTGGTGACTTTCTTGCAGATAAAGAGTGAAAGAAGAGCCAGCGAGGCGATAACAAGAGCGGTACGCAGGCCAGCGCCAGAGAAAGTAGGCAGTTCTGCAATACCTTGAGCAACACCTACGGTATATGGGTTAATAGGTGACAAAGCAAAACCGACACCGATACCACCCACTGCCATTACGGTACCTACTAGGCTTGAATAACCGACCGCCGCGGAAATCAAAACAGCGACTGGGACCAACGCAATGTTATTTTCAAAACCAACCGCAACACCGAAGAAACCATAAATAAACGTACCAATAGTGATTATTAGGTTACGGTTTTCTACTCCTACGCGATTTACTGCGACACCAATAGCATTTTCTAATGCTCCGGAACGTTGCAGAATATGGAACAACCCACCAGCGATAAACACAATGAACAGGTAAGGTGCTGCACTAATCAAACCTTTCGGAATGGCGACGAAAATATCAAAGAAATGCACCGATGGTGCATCTTGAAGATATGTAAACGACTCAGGAACTACCGTTGTTTTTCCATCAACAACGGCCCTTTCAAATACGCCTGCTGGAACGATAAATGTGAGCAAGTAAGTTGCCACCAAAATGCCAAAAATTAAGACCATAGGGTCTGGCATTGACTTGTACCAGGGGCGTTTCGATGTTGTGTCAATCTGATTGGTCATTTCCATGTCCAATATTCTCCATAGTTTGATTCTAGGTTGATTCTTTACGTTTTTATATCGCTAGGCAGAATTCTTTTAGTACTTGTAAAGATGCTTGTAAGTCTTCCTGAGTAATCGCTTCGTCAGGATGATGACTTACGCCATCAGTGCATCGCATGAACAGCATTGCGATGTCGGTTAGAGAGCTGACCGCGAGGCCATCGTGACCAGCTCCACTGAATAAGGTTTTCGGTTTAATACCACAGGTTTCGATAGCTTGAGTTAGCTTATCTGACAGGGCCTTTGAACATTGAACGGCTTGTTGCTCATAGGTCTGCGTATGGTCGTAACTGAGATTGAGTGCATGAAGTTGTTGCTGAATAGACGTTAAAAATGTCGCTCTTGCTTTACGGCGCTTCTCATCAATAGGAGAGCGAAGTTCAACGGTAATATGCGTTTTCTGTGGGATGACGTTCACGCCGTTAGGGTAGTTTTCTATTTTTCCTATCACGCCAACGAGATCTCTATCACTTTTACACAGGGCGTCAAAAGTGCTGATTACACTTGCTGCGCCGACAAGAGAGTCTTGGCGGTTGTGCATTGGAACAGTACCAGCATGTCCCGCTTTGCCATGAATGGTTATGGTATGTCTTTCTATCCCAGTGATAGCGGATACAACACCGACTGGCAGTTGTTCGGCTTCAAGCTGTGGGCCTTGTTCTATGTGCAGCTCAACAAAACCAATGACTTCTTCTGCGTCGTAGGCATCATTTTCTATTTGCTGTGTCTCACAACCAAAGTCGTGAAGTGCGTCTTGCAGCGATACCCCTTGTGGATCCTTAGCGTCGAGCATTGTAGGGTCGAAAATACCGGAAATGGCTTTCGAGCCGAGTAGTGTTGATTGAAAGCGAGTGCCTTCTTCATCACTAAAGGCGATGACATCAATGTTGTACGGAAGTTGAATATCTTGCTGGTTCAGGTGGTGAACGAGAGCGAGTGGGGCAACGACTCCCAAAATTCCATCGTACTTACCACCATTAGGAACGGTGTCTTGATGTGAACCAAAGATGAGAGTCTTTGCGTTTGATTCCGCGCTGGCGTATCGGCCAATTAGGTTGGCGGCATTGTCCATTCTCACTGACATGCCTGACTCCATCATGTATTGCTTAAGTAGATTGATGGCCTCTTTATGTTCTTTTGTGGCACAAAGACGGGTTACGCCTTCTACATCAGGGTTGGTTGTCTCAGAACATTTTGCTAGTTGCTCAAGCCAATCCCAAGCTAGTGATGAAGTGGATGCAATGGTCATATTTATTCTCGTTTTTGATGCTGCGTTTACTTATTTATCATGATAAATTGGCAAAATACACCATTTATCATGATAAATGCAATCGATGTCGTCGCTTTTGTGAGTATGATTTGTAACGATATTGAGAGCTGATAACCTTGTGTTTTAAGGTAACTGCTTCACCCGACAGGGAGTTTCAGTTACCGTAGACATTGAAATCGAGTAAAAATAGAGGTGTCTTTTGACCGTCAAAAAACGACGAACCGAAAACGTAGCGTCAGCGATTAAAAAATGGATTGTGGAACAGAAGCTTCAGCCAGGAGATAGACTTCCTAATGAAGTGGAAGTGATGGAAATGTTTGACGCCTCAAAAAGCACAGTGCGCGAATCGATGCGACTATTAGACGCTCAGGGGCTATTGCAGACAAAAACGGGCCCCAAAGGTGGTGTCTTCGTTTCCGAAGTCTCTGAAGAAAAAGCGCAAATGTTGCTGAGTAATTATCTATTCTTCAAGGAGACTTCAATTGAAGATTTGTATCAGCTGCGTCTCGCATTAGAGCCCCAACTTGCCGCCAGTTTAGCGGGTAAACTAACGTCGAATCAGCTCAAAGAGCTAAAGGACCAAACCAAATTGTATGCTGAGCCTCCTCGTGATATTTATGAAGAGCGAGAGCATCACTTAGCGTCGATTGAATTCCATCGTATTTTGGCAAGTTTTTCCTCCAATGAGTTACTAAAACTGGTTATCCGCTTTACTGCTCAAATGTTGTCAGATATGACAATCTACAAGAAGCTATATGAGCCAGAAAATTACGATCTCTGGCGCACAGGTATAGATAGCCAACTTTCATTAATTGAGGCATTGAGAGTTGGTGATTCTGAAATGGCGTATAAAGTCATGCAGAAACATATGAAAACCGCGTTGAAACTAATGAAACTTCAAGAAGTTGAAATGGAGAATCGTTTTCTTGATGTAATTTAGGTCATAATGACTCAGGTGTGTTTTAATGTTGTGATTGTGGTCTAGGTCTAAATGACTGTTTTAATTGTGATTTTTGTGTTAAAAGTCTTTAATTACAATAAGATAAAAATTGGCACACGTTATGCTATAGAGACTTCAGGAATAATCAGCTTTGGCAAAGTACCAAGGCACGAATTAAAATACTGGAGTCCTCATTATGTTCTGTATTCAATGCGAACAAACTATTCAAACCCCTGTTGCTAAAGGGTGTTCTTATACTCAAGGTATGTGTGGCAAAACGTCTGAAGTTTCTGACCTACAAGACGTATTAGTGTATACCCTTCAAGGGGTTTCATTCTGGGCCGATCAGGGTCGTAAATTTGGTATCGTAGACCAAGAAATCGACCAATGGGCGCCTAGAGCATTCTTTTCTACGCTAACTAACGTTAACTTCGACCCTGAACGCATCATCGAGCTTGCCAATCTGGCTGCAACATATAAAGCGCGTCTCCAAGAACAAGTTCAAGCTGCCTCTCTAGTACAAGGTATCGCGATTGATGAACTTTCTCCTGCAGCTCAGTTTGACTTACCAACTACAAAACAAGCGCTATTAGAATTTGCTCCAACTGCAGCGGTAAACCGTGGTCACGATAGTCTACATGAAGACGTGATTGGCCTTCGTTTACTCTGTCTCTATGGTCTTAAAGGTGCAGCCGCCTACCTTGAGCATGCTCGTGTACTCTCTCAAAAAGATGAAGCGGTCTATGGTGAGTATCACCAAATTATGGCTTGGTTAGGTACTGACCCTGTCGATTTGGAGCCATTACTGAATACCTCGATGCAAATTGGTCTTATGAATTACAAGATCATGGAAATGCTAGATAAAGGTGAAACGGAAACCTTCGGTCACCCTGAGCCGACTCAAGTTAACGTTAAAACGGTAAAAGGCCACTGCATTCTAGTGTCTGGTCACGACCTTCATGACTTAGAGAAAATCCTTCAACAAACAGAAGGAAAAGGCATTAACGTCTACACTAATGGTGAGATGCTCCCAGCTCACGCTTATCCAGAGCTTAAGAAGTACCCTCATTTAGTCGGTAACTATGGCAGCGCATGGCAGAACCAGCAAAAAGAGTTTGCCAACTTCCCTGGTGCGATTGTAATGACGTCTAACTGCCTGTTGAATCCTAATGTCGGTCAATACGCGGACCGTCTGTTCACGCGCAGCATTGTAGGTTGGCCAGGTGTGGCGCACATTGAAGGGGACGATTTCAGTCAAGTGATTGAATGTGCACTTGCACAAGACGGCTTCCAGCACGACGAAATTGAACACATGATCACGGTTGGGTTTGGTCGCAATGCGCTAATGCAAGCAGCACCAGCAGTCGTCGAACAGGTGAAAGCGGGCGCAATCAAGCATTTCTTCTTGGTTGGTGGTTGTGATGGCGACAAGGCAGAGCGTAGTTACTACAGCGATTTTACAGCTCAAGCTCCGGAAGATAGTGTTATTCTGACGCTGGCGTGTGGCAAGTTCCGCTTCAACAAAAACCAGTTTGGTGACATCAATGGTATTCCTCGCCTATTGGATGTGGGTCAGTGCAATGACGCTTACTCTGCTATCCAATTGGCGTTAGCGCTTGCTGATGAGTTTGATTGTGGCATTAACGAATTGCCACTGACTCTCGTCCTATCTTGGTTTGAGCAAAAAGCGATTGTTATCTTGTTGACACTCTTCGCTTTAGGCGTTAAAGGCATTTATACCGGTCCAACGGCTCCTGCATTCCTTACAGATAACCTGCTTAGCATCTTACAAGAGAAGTTTGATATGCGTGGTATTTCTACCGTAGAAAACGACTTAAAGACGATTTTGGCAGCGTAAAAAAAGGTACTAGAAATGGCGTTTAAGGCGCCATTTCTTATTCAGAGGAATGATGTAATGGCATGGTCCCAATCAGATACGATAGAACTGACATGTACTAAAAAGTGGTTTGAAACACCAGATTCGGTATCGTTTGAACTTGCTTCAAAGTCCGGCGAGACTGAATTTCAATTCAAACCGGGTCAATTCTCATCGCTTGGCTTTGATATTGACGGCAGTAAAGCGTATCGAGCTTATTCAATTAGTTCAGTACCGGGAAGTAAAACGCTCAAATTCACAGTGAAGCGCGTCGCAGGCGGTTTGGTGTCAAACCATATTGTTGAGCAGCTTGAAGTTGGTGCTCAGGTAGAAGCGTTAGCACCACTTGGTCATTTCAATAATATTGACTGTCAGCCCAAAAACAAAGTCCTAATGATCAGCGCGGGATGTGGTATCACACCTGTCATGTCCATGGTCGATCAGTGGCTTGTGGACGGTGCAGATGTCAATATCGAATTTCTCCATCTTGCGAAGAGCAAACAGGATGCAATTTACTTTGATAGGTTGGTTGAGCTTAACCAAACGGTCGATAACTTCGCACTAAAAATGTTGCTTGAAGACAATTCTGGCACAGATTTTCCACAAGGTTTGATAAATCTTGAATGGCTAACGTCGTTAATTCCTGACTTTCATGAACGCACCGTTTATTTGTGTGGTCCAACGGGCTTTATGGAGGTAGTCAAATCTTCTCTAGAGCAAGCCAACTTTGATATGTCGGAGTTCCATCAAGAAAGTTTTACGCCGACTGATGTTACGGTAGACATAGAAGAGGGCGTTGTAAAAGTGGCGGTACCTGACTTTGGCGTTGAGCTTGATGCTGACAAGGGAACCTTGTTAATTGATGCCTTGGAGAAGGGAGGCGTGCCGGTTATTGCAGCTTGCCGCAGTGGTATTTGTGGTTCATGCAAATGTAAGGTGAAAGTTGGCCAAGTAGACTCTACCAGCTACGAAACGTTGACTGAAGAAGAGAAAGCTAATGGATTTGTGCTGGCTTGTTCCAGTACCATTAAATCGGATGTAGAAGTGAGCTTGAACTGACGGATTGTTGATAATTTGCACTGTTTTGGGAGGGCGTATCGACTAGTTCGAGCGCCCATTTTTTTAACGGGTTTTTATATCAACTCTAGGTATGACTTTTTGAGCAAGATGAACAAGACTGTGCTTGCTTGATCAACTGCTGGAAGTGAGCATCATCAAATGACTTTGAAGTGGGCTCCAAGTGAGATTGGGGACAAGGGTTGGTCACATAATGACTGGGACTCAATAAGGCATAGGCAGCGAGTAAGGCGATAGCAAGAGCGAAAAGACGTTTCATGGTAAATCAATATGAAATAAGTGATGAGTTACCATAACGAATGGCTTTTAGAAGGTCGTTTCTAAGAGTATTAATAATGATTAACTTAATCCTTAGTGTTACTCCATCATGTGCGGAAAGAAAACACGGGTTAGAATAACTATCACAGTGACTATCAGATACATAATATAGAGCGAATGCAGTCGGTTACTCGGATATCTGTGAACGTAAATCAGTCGAATATAGAAAATACAAACGGCTGCAATGAGCAGCAAGATAACCTCTATCAAGTTTCCTAAGCTTTGTGCACCTACGCCAAACACTGCCAGTACAGACCAAGCAGCGAAGACCATTAGAGGCAAAAACGCATCTCCCCAACTTAACGCCCCTTTGCGGTAGGCGTGAACACCCCCCGGAAAGGCGACTAAGTAGTACGCGCTTAGACAAAAGCAGAAAAAAACGACCAACACGGCTCCTCCAATTCATTGATAAATAAATTATTGCACAGGCGTATAGTTATATCTGTGGAGAAGTGTCATAGGTTTGTATGGAAGCAAGGAAAAGAATGCGAGAAACAAAAGTGGTGAGTACAATTCGCGTTATATTTGCTCTATTGACTCACCAAGAACAGTTAGACTAATGCGCTCAGAGATTCTAGTGCAGATGCACGGTTTTCTGTGGCAGGTTCATCACCCATGTTTAGCGCTTCGGCGTAAATGAATTCCACATCCGTCATACCAAGGAAGCCTAAAATCGTAGCAAGATAATCATTCATACTGTTGCGAGGTGTATCTTTGTGAATGCCACCACGAGTGGTTAATACCACTACTTCTTTCTCTTGGATAAGACCAACAGGGCCTGTTTCAGTGTAGGTGAACGTTACTCCAGCACGAGCGATAAGATCAAAATAGTTCTTAAGCTGGGTTGGAATCATGAAGTTGTACATCGGTGCTGCAATAATCACTTTATTTGCGCTTTTGAGTTCCTCAATGAGGTCGTCTGAAAGTTTGACAATCTCTTGAAGCTCTGGCGCTAAGTCTTCGCTATTGCCGCGAAGGGCTGTCGCCACTTCCATGTTCAATACTGGCACTGGATTAGTGGCTAGGTCACGAATGATCACATCGGATTTACCCTCAATAGCCTGATCAATGATCTGATTTGATTGAGAGTAATCACCTAGAATGCTCGACTTTAGAACAAGAGTTTTAGACATATCGTTATCCTTTTATGGGGAAGTCACTTTCGCTTCCTAAACAATGCGTCCAGTCTAATCAGACGGAGCGTGACTGAAAAGTCACTAAATTTGAGTGAGAAGTTCGAAATAACTGAACAAGAAAATGCCCGCAATAAAAGTGGAACTACTTATGCAAGACAATTAGGAGCAATTGAATTTTTCATTACTTATTGGAGTTTAATTAAGCCTAAATGGATAACATTTCTGATGGTGTTCGGGTTCATTGCCTTGGTTTTCTTGAGCATTATTGCTTATTTCTTGGGGATGCAACTCATTGTTTATACGGCCTCTGAATGGAAAAACAGTTGGTTAGTTATTACTGGTCAGCTCGTTTGGTTCTTCTTCTGTTTGTCTTTGGCCATCAGCGTACTAGATAAGACCTTGAAAAAGTCAAAGATGCACTTTACTAGTGCATCCTGAGCCAAATTGGATCTGGCGTTCTTTTTATTGATAGAAAGTAGGGTAGTGCTGGCGATTTTTTCATTGCTTTACCCTTCTTCGTTCGACTGAGCCAAACGCATTTTGATATAGTCCAAAAATAGTTTGGTTCTCGTATGCTCATAATCCAGTTTAGGATAATAGGCGTAGACGGTAGAGTCCAAAGCTTGAATCTCGGGAAGGACTCTAACTAAAGCGCCAGACTTGACGTCTTCTTTGATCATAATGTCGTTACTGATTAATACCCCCATCCCATTTTTGGCGGCATAAAATAATGCTTCTGGGTTAGTGGTCGCAAAATTTCCGGACAACATGACGCGTTGTGTTTTGGAGATCTTGTATTCTCGTTGTGGACGCTCACCCCAAATAAGAATGTTATGTTGTTTGAGCTCGTCAATAGATTGGGGAGCACCAAACTCTCTAATGTAGGAAGGCGCAGCATAAAAGCCGATTCGTTGCTCAAATAATGAAGTTTGTCTCATGCTAAGACTGTTGAGAGTTTCTAGCTCACGACTAATAAATACATCTAGGTTGGCATCTGGAAGCTGACCAGGAATTGTGGTGGTCAGCTGAACTCGAATGTCAGGATATTGCGTTAGAAAGTCGTTTAGATACTGAACCAAAAATTTGGAGCCGACGGCGATGGTTGCGCCGATTTTTAACAATCCTGCCGGAGTTTCATTGACCGAGCGAGTCTCGTCAATGATGGACTGAAACCTATCAAGAGAATCTTTTGAGCGTTGATAGAAAAGCGCACCTGCTTCTGTTTGGGTGACAGAGCGAGTGGTTCTTTTTAGAAGTTGGACACCGATACGTTCTTCAAGCCAGTGGACGCGTTTGCTGATGGCTGAACTAGTAGTATTAAGTCTTCTGGCTGCACCATTGAAGCTGCCTTCCTCGACAACACGAATGTAAGTATTAATACACGATATCCAATCCATATGCGCTCCGAGATTGTTTCCTGTTAGGACGTATTCTGTTTCCTTTATAGTGTATTATCAATGATTCATACGCAATATAGAATGTGTGTATGAATAGAAAACACAATAAATCTTTTAATAAAACACCTATGTTGCTCGCGATGATGATCATCGCAACGGGTCAAGTGGGCGTGAGCATTTACTTACCTTCACTTCCACTTATTAGCGAAGCCCTATCAATTGGACATGCGGATGTTCAGATGCTCGTAACACTGTTTCTGGTTGGTTTCGGACTTTCTCAACTCTTTTATGGTCCTTTGTCCGATGCTATTGGCCGACGTCCGGTGTTTATCCTCGGTCAAGGAGTTTACCTAGTCGGAACACTGCTGTGTATTGCTTTGAATGAACACTTTACCGCGTTAGAAGTAGGTCGATTGCTTCAGGGACTCGGAGCTGGAAGTGCTTCCGTGTTGGGGCGAAGTGTACTTCGTGATAGCTATGACGGAAAACAGCTTACCAAGGCGCTGTCTTATATTTCGGTGACGGCTTCGGTTATGCCTATTATTGCCCCTGTCTTTGGTGGTTGGATTGCGTTTCACTTAAGCTGGGAAGCAGTGTTTGTTTTCGTCTTGGTATATTTGGTCGCTATCTTCACGCTTGGCTGGTTCATTTTGCCGGAAACCTTGCCTTATAAGCCTCGTAAATTCAAAGTGACAGAAGTGATCCATGGCTATTCAAAGTTAATTGTTAACCCTCAAGTGATTGGCAGTGCAAGTTATAACTGGATCAGTTACCTAGGTGCAGTTGTCTCTTTAAGTTTATTCCCATTCTTAATGCAGCATCAGCTTGGTTTAACTGCGGCAGAATATGGAACGATAATGATTATCCCATCAGCAGGTCTTATGATGGGAAGCGTATCGCTCAATATCCTCAACCGGTATTTTTCTAACAACTGGATTTTGTTCCTCGCCATTACCATTATGTCGTTATCGGGTTTGTGGTTGTTAATGACTGAGATGACGGTATTTAACCTTGTGTTCGCTTTTACTTGGCTCACTGTTGCTCAAGGGTTGTCATTTCCGATTTCCATCGCTTTGTTACTTGGTCCTCATAAAGAAAACGCGGGCGCGGTGTCCGCGTTATCCGGCTCAATTCAAATGGTGATAGCTGGTGTATTTGGTGGGTATTTGGTTGAACGCTGGGTAACAAGCCAAATGACGCTAGGAAGTTTCTATATTGCATCAGCCTTGTTGATGGCAGCCGTTCTTCTAATGAGCCAGATCAGACGCTATGCTGGTGGAACGAAACAAATGGACACTATTGATAGTTAATTGAATTATATCCTAGGTTATTCATCTGACTTACTACCCAGAGTGTCCGCTTGTTAACGTAATCTGACATCGGTGTCGGCTTAATTCGATAAGGGTTAGGCAGCACTACTGCGAGTTGAGCTGCTTGGACTTTACTTAATCTGTTGGCACTGATGCCAAAGTAATATTGACTGGCTGCTTCTACACCATAAATACCGGGGCCAAACTCTATAACGTTCAAATAAACTTCCATAATGCGCTCTTTACCCCAAATGACTTCGAGCAGTAAGGCAATATAAAGTTCATAAGCTTTTCGAATGTAAGTTTGGCTTGGAAATAAGAACACGTTTTTTGCGGTTTGTTGAGTAATGGTACTCGCTCCGCGAGACGGGCTGCCACTCTCTGCCAAAACACTAAAAAGGGCTCCAAAATCCACACCAATATGATGAGGGAAATTCTGATCTTCTGACGCTATTACTGCGAGCGGCATGTTGGGGTTTATCTGAGATAGAGGAACCCATGTCTGGCGGGTTTGCGTTGGATACCCTTCCGGTGGAAATAGGGTACGAGCCACTTTCCATCCCCAAATTGGCGGATTAAGAAACTTAAGGAATACGACTAACAGAATCGGAACGCCGACTAATACCAAAATTAGATTGATGAGCAGCTTCTTTATCATAGGATTCATTAAGTTATTACTCGATTCGATATGGCAACAGTGTAGATTCTATTTGCTTTAGGTGCAAAACATGCTGTGAAGGAATTGATCTATTGATGAGTGCGTTATAGGGTGAACTAATGATGAAATCTGTCGTCAAAATACAAAATCTTACTCGAGAAAGGAAAGAGTATGTTAGTTAGAATTAGGCCTTATCTACTGGCTACGTGTATTACCATCATCCCTCAAGCCTATGCTTCAGAAGTACCTCAGAAAGATAGTCAAAGTGTTGAAGAAGGAACTGAGGTAGCTAAAGAAAATGACCAAGCAGTTTCTGCTAACGAGAATAGTAGTAAATATGAAGCTACGTTAAACAAATTCAAGCAAGCCGACGCAACGCATCCATTTTTCAAAGATGCGTATGGTTATGCGGTATTTCCAACCGTTGGTAAGGGTGGTTTTGGAATTGGAGGGTCCTACGGTGAAGGGCAAGTGTATCGCCAAGGCGTTCACGTTGGTGATTCAACGTTAGCGCAGCTCAGCATTGGACTTCAATTAGGCGCACAGGCCTATAGCGAAATTATTTTCTTCGAAAGCAAAGCAGACTACTACTCTTTTACAAGCGGCAGTTTTGAATTTGGTGCTCAGGCATCTGCTGTTGCTTTAACGGTGGGCGCAAGTGCACAAGCTGGGTCAACAGGTGTTGGGGCACAGGCTGGAGACAACCAAACTAAAGCGAATTACATTAACGGCATGGCAGTATTTACCATGACTAAGGGCGGATTAATGTATGAAGCCTCGATCGGTGGTCAAGGTTTCTCATTTGCACCAAACAATAACTACGACGGTAACTAAGTCCATTATCCCTTTCAGCTTAACTACTGGTTGAAGGGGAACCTCAATTCGCGGTTAGATTCTCCGCCCCTCTCAACATAGCTTCAATCAATTCACCTGCATTGAACTTAACTAGTGCTTCGTGGGCGCCAACTTGATGAGCGCGTTCCGTGCACATTTCGCTTGAAAGTGAGGTGTGTAAGATGCGGTAGGCGTGACTGAGCATTTGGTCATTTTGAACTTCGAAAGCCAGTTCATAACCATCGAGCCCCGGCATTTCAATGTCACTGACTAATATGTCGATGGCATCATTTTGCTTTGCTTTATTGCGCATAAACTCAAGGGCGCTATTGCCGTCTCGACAGATATCGAAAGGAATATTGATATTGTTAAGCGCATCACCTAGCTGTTTGCGTGCGATGGAAGAGTCGTCAACCAGTAGAATGTTAAGTGACTTGATTCTCTCGCGTTGGACGTCGGTTAACATTGGGATCTTGGTATCGGCATACTGTGGGTAGATTTTGGATAGTAGCAGCTCTACGTCTAACAGCTGAACTATATGATCTTCAAATCGAGTGACGCCAGTAACAAATACATTTCTACCTGCACTATCGGGAGCTGGCTCAATGGACTTCCAGTCGCACTCGATGATTTTATCAATATCTCGAACCATAAACGCAACAACGGTTCTCAGGCAATCGGTAACCACTAAGTAGGTGTTCGCGTATTCCTCTGGTGCGATAGGTCTAAAACCAATTGCAGCTGCCATATCAATAACGGGGACGGTCAGGCCTCGAATGCTGACAGTGCCAACGACATGTTGATGAGAGTAGGGAATTTGCGTAGTGGGTAAGAAAGGAACGATTTCTCGCACTTTTAGCGTGCCAATGGCAAAACGTTGCTTTTGCAAGTTGAGGGTAAACAGTAACATGCCCTGTGATTGGTTCGCTTTACTGATGCTAGTATTCATTTGAGTTCTTACTCTATAAGCCAATAGATTGATTTTATAAACTTTATTATCAAAAGTTAATGCGGCCGGGAAAGAAAAAAGTTTAGTCGCTTGAAAAGTAAACGTGATTTGTATCTCATTTTCTATTACACTCTGCGCATTCCATCATCCCATAGACGCTAAAAAGGGTAGACAACTAATGGCAAGAACTGCGGCAGCACTTCACATTTTGGTGAAACATAAAGAACAAGCTGAAGATATCATCAAACAGCTGAAAAAAGGCGCTAAGTTTCAGACTCTTGCTAAAAAGTACTCCACTTGCCCTTCAGGTAAAAAAGGCGGCGACTTAGGTGAATTTCGTAAGGGACAGATGGTGCCTCAATTTGACAAAGTTTGTTTTAGTGGTGAAACGCTTGTTCCCCATTTAGTGAAGACTAAGTTTGGTTGGCATGTCGTCAAGGTCTTGTACCGCACTTAGTTCGCAACACCGCTATTCGCTAATAATTAACAGGAAACGTTCCGGCCATGAGCATGAAACAAGAACTACAAAAACTGAATAACCGCCTCGATAAGTGTAATCATAAATTGGCTGGTGCCAAATCGCGTGGCGACAACGAACTGATTTCTCGCTTTACTGATGAAATCGACAAACTGACAAAGAAGATTGCTCAGCTTAAGCACAAGCAGAGCTACGATATGAACAAAGAGCGTAAAAGCTTGCTTGATATGCCGTTTTCTCGTGAGATCACCAAAGCAGAACAGGCGGATATGGGTAAACTGAAAAAGTCGGTAAAAGGCTTGGTCGTAGTGCATCCAATGACGAAGATTGGTAAAGAGCTAAAGCTGAAAGTGATGACAGGTTTTGCTCCAAAAAAATTCTAAGTCTCGTTTTAGTATTAACTTCTACCAATGGAAAGCGCATCTTTTGATGCGCTTTTTTTGATTTCAATCCAATGAGCTTAATCGATTAAGAAGTTGGTCACACAAAAACTTGAATATCAAAAATTAACATACTCTATAATTGGTTGAGTTCAGACTTAATCGATTAAGGTGGGGTAATGCAAGGAATCACGACAAGCCAGAGAGCACTTAAGCAGGTAATGGACTCCATCACCTTACCTAAATTGACTAAAAAAGATGAGCAATGTCTTTATGGAAGATTAGAGCAGCACTTTCCGGCCTTATTTGAGCACTATTACGCTTTGTATGGCAGTCGTTATGATTTCTTCCTTTATCTACAGAAACTGGTAGAAATGCTCTGCGCAGGATTCGCATCGCGTTCTCGTAAGCTAAAAAACAAAGATGCGATTCGACTTAAAACACCTAATTGGTTTCGAGATGAAAACGTCCTAGGCATGGCAGTTTATGTTGATTTGTTTGCGGGTGATTTTAAAAAGCTGAAAGAGAAGATCCCGTATTTTGAGCAACTTGGCATTAATTATGTTCACTTAATGCCTTTGTATTTAGCTCCAGAAGGGAATAGCGACGGTGGTTATGCTGTGTCGGATTACCGTAAAGTGGACCCCAAGCTAGGTACAGAGAAGGATCTGAAGTCCTTAGCCAATGCCTTTAACGAAGCTGGAATTGCCCTGGTTTTAGACTTTGTCTTTAACCACACCTCAGATGAACATGTATGGGCAAAGCGTGCTCGATCTGGTGACGAGCAATATCAAGAGTTTTACTATTTTTTTGACGACAAACGGGACGTTGATGAATACAACGCTACGTGTCGAGAGATATTCCCTTCAGTTAGGCGCGGCAGTTTTACGTGGTTGGAAGACGTAGAAAAATGGGTATGGACGACCTTTAATAGCTTTCAATGGGATTTAAACTACAGTAACCCAGCAGTATTTAACGCAATCACTGATGAAATGCTATTTTTGGCCAACTTAGGTTGTGATGGCTTACGTCTCGATGCATTAGCGTTTATCTGGAAGGAGAAGGGGACTCAATGTGAAAGTTTGCCAAAAGCGCATACTTTGATTCAAGCATTCAACCTCTGCTTACAGATCACAGCTCCATCAGTTTTATTTAAGAGTGAAGCCATCGTTCATCCGGATGAGGTCGCTCAATACATAGATAAAGATGAATGCCAATTATCCTATAACCCATTGATGATGGCTTTGATGTGGGAAAGCTTGGCAACCAGAGAAACCAAGTTACTCACAGCGTCTTTAAAGAAAAGTTTTGCTATCTCGCCGGATTGCAGTTGGGTGAACTATATACGTTGTCATGACGACATTGGCTGGACTTTCGATGATGCTGTAGCAGATCAGCTGGGTATCAATGGGCATGACCATCGTCAGTTTCTCAATCAGTTCTATACAGGTAAGTTTGAAGGGGCGTTTGCCAATGGTATCCCATTCCAAGAAAATCCAGAGACTGGGGATTGTCGAGTGTGTGGATCTTTAGCATCGCTATGTGGTTTGGAAGCAGCGATGCAATCTGGACATCAGCAAGATATTGAGTTTGCTGTGAAACGAGTCAGATTGCTAAATAGTGTCAATTTGAGCATTGGCGGTGTACCGTTGATTTATCAAGGTGATGAACTCGGGATGTTCAATGACTATCAATACGTTAACGATCCACACAAAGTTGATGATACTCGTTGGGTTAATCGTCCAGCTATTTCGGAAAAAGACATTGCGATTGCTCAAGACCAATGTGATCCGCGAGGTCGCATTCATCAACAGCTAATAGATATGATTCAGCTTCGTCAATCTCTGCCAGTGTTAGGTGTGGCGGAAACGGAAATTCTAGAGACGTATCGGCCTCATCTTTTTGCTTATGTCAGAAAGGCAGCTAATGGTGACCGACTATTGGCTATATGTAACTTCAGTGAACATCGGCAAACCATTCCAACATCCATATGTGATATTTTGGGTTCAAGAGAGGTGCAAGACGTGCTTAACCAAGAGCGAAAGCCCTATCACCAAAACATCATTTTTGATGCGTATGATATTAAGTGGTTGAAAGTAGTAGAAAACTAACTCGTACTATGCTCATTAATCAAAATGACTACAAGCTGTGAGCAAGCTCACAGCTTCATAGGTGGCTTATACACACGCTATCATTTTGTTACAAATACCGACTCTAGCTTCTAAGAATGCGGACAAGTGAACCATTACGATTTTTATATCATATTTTTCAGTCACTTATATGTTTTCTTTGTCGTGTGAGAGTATCGGCTTTTCCCAAGATTCCGTTGCCTTTTTTAGCTACGCCCAACCCCTCAACCAACAGAAAGTGGCTTGAGGATGAGTTGCTAACTGGTATGAACCTTATAATTTCGTTCATTAGTAGTGAACCCGGTTAAAGGGGATGGACCAATGTCAAAGACAACGAACAACCAAAGCAATGTGATTTTACATGCGTTTGATTGGCCTTATGCGCTGGTGGCTCAGCGAGCAAAAGAAATAAAGGAACTTGGGTATCAGACCGTATTAGTTTCACCGCCAATGAAGTCATTTCGTGACAGTAATGAAGTGAAGTGGTGGCAACTTTATCAACCTCAGGATTATCGAGTTATCGATAACAAACTTGGAAATACCGAAGACTTCAAAGCAATGATGTTGGAATTGAATGATGTGGGTGTATGGGTCTATATCGATGTGGTTTTCAACCATATGGCCAACGAATCGGCGGCTAGACTGGACTTACAGTATCCAAGCAATAATGACATGCAAAGTTATACCGAGCATCGTGCCTATTTCGAACAGCAAAAGTTATTTGGCGATTTGGATGAAGCACTGTTTGATGAGCATGATTTTGTTGAGGCGTTTGGGATAGAAAATTGGAAAGACCGTTGGGAAGTGCAAAATGGTCGACTAACAGGCGGCCCGCAAGATCCTGGTTTACCTACTCTGCGAACCAGTTCTCATGTTATCAAGCAGCAACAAGCTTATCTCTTAGCGATGAAGAATCTCGGAGTTCGTGGTTTTCGTATAGATGCTGCTAAACACTTGACCATCGAGCATATAAAGCAGGTATTTACTAAGGAGATAACTCAAGACATGCACGTCTTTGGTGAGATAATTACCGATGGCGGAGCGACGGAAGAAGAGTATGAACTTTTCTTGCAACCTTATTTGAAAGAAACTCGCTTAGCTGCTTATGATTTCCCTTTGTTCAAAACGGTGTATGAGGCGCTCGAATCTAAAAGCGGAAGTTTGACGGCATTAATTGACCCATACTGTTTCGGGCAAGCGCTCACTAACGAGCGCTCAATAACCTTTGCTGTGACACACGACATTCCTAACAATGAAGTATTTAGCAACCTTGTCATGAGTGAAACTAACGAATGGCTTGCGACAGTATACATCTTGACTCGTGATGGTGGGGTACCTCTTATCTATTCTGATCTCGACCCTAGTGGTATCAAAAATACCAACAAGGAGCCGAGATGGGTTGAAGGCTGGAGGGATCAGAAGTTGTCTCGTGTGATACGTTTTTGCCACGCAGTTCATGGTGAACCGTTTGAGTTGCTGGAAGCGAATGACGATCTATTAGCGTTTAAGCGCGGTAGAAAGGGGATCGTGCTAATCAACAAATCGACGCGCGCGAAATCAATCAACGTCAACCTTGATGGACAGTATAACTCGATTCTAACTCGACAAGCGGTTGATGGAATAACAGGAAAAATCCACGTAGCGGCTGGATCGGCAGAGTTATTGATAAGCGGTGAATAAAACAAAGCCCTCTGTGCAGAGGGCTTTGGGGTGACTGTTTTATTTGGTGTATCGAGTCAGCAATTCGATAGCGTATTGCATTCTCTCTTGATCAATTTCTTGTTTAGGAAGTAGTCTATTTCTGCCATCTTTCACTTCGTAAAGACCATTACCTTTTAGTGAGAAGATCTTATCTTCGGAGACCACGGCATAGTCACCATAGTCTGCGATAATTGTGTATGGTCGATCAACAAACTGACCATAAAGATCTTCGCCCACAGTGTAATCTTCAAGATCATTGGTGACACCTAGGTAGTTCTTCATTAGCGTTGGAACAAGGTCGAAATGCGTAGTCAGTTTGCCCTTTGGCCACTGATTTGCTGCTTTGTCTACTCCGGCACCTAACATGATGAATGGTACTTTTACCTGAGCTTCAGTGAAGTTACCGTTGTGTCCCCAAAAGTTCTGGCCATTGTCGTTCAGCTCTTCACCGTGATCACCTGTAACGATAATTAGTGTGTCTTCATATGTGCCAGCTTGTTTGAGTTTTTCGACCACTTCTTTGATTTTGCTATCTACAAAGTGTGTGCTGGTTCTGTAGCGGTTAAAAATCGGTTCCGGATCAGAGTCGTTACTGCGAACAAACGGATTGTTTGGTCCCGACATTGGCTCAAATTTTGGCTCATAATCGTCAGGGAAAATGAAACCATGCGGCGCATCAAAGAACAGGAATGAGAAAGTTGGTTTATTACTGTTAACGTCATACCACTTCATCCAATCGTCGACCAGTTCGATGTCACGATCTGCCGCGGTGCCTTTACTCTTGCCCCTAATTCGCAAATTTGGAATATGAGCAAATATGGTTCTGTTGAATTCTGGCGATTCAATGTGTGCCGAAGTAAACACACCAATCTCATAGTTGAGCTCTTGCAGTCGGTCCATCAGCACCGTTGGTCGTTGGTTGGCAAGCATCGGATGCCAATAAGGACCAGGCAAACCGTAAAACAGTCCAAACGTACCCATACGCGTCGCATTACCAGAAGAGTAGTGCTTGTCGAATGAAAGTCCCTCTTGAGACATACCATAGACTGTAGGCATATATTTCGGAGTAACAGTATCTGGACGCCAAGAATCAATCAGAATTAGCATGATGTTCTTTGGCTTTTCAGGTCTATCACCAGTGATTGAATGAAGAGGATAGTTTAATCCGCCTTGCATTTTGGGAGCCTTTGCTTGCTTCTTAGCAAGCTCTTCTCGATCAATATAACCATGCTTAATCAAAAATGAGTTGGCGATGGTTGGATAGAAAAGTGGCAAATATTGATTAACGAAAGAAACCGGCTGGTATGCAGTGGCTGCCGCCCAAATGTGAATGCCATGGCTCGCTAATGTGGTTACAAAAAACAGAGGAAGAAATAGCTTACGAAGCTTCTTTGTAAGGCTGAATTGACCAACTTCCATTTTGCCTAATGCCCACCATTGGAAGCAAAATAAAGCGGCAATTCCTGCAACAAGCATTGCCCACGCAGATAGTGGGAATTCAACTATTTGCCCCGACATGACTAATGACAGGACAGGGTAGTTCAAATGGAATCGATAAAACCCAAATACCATGGTGTCTACAAACAAAAATACCAAGGCAATGGTTGCAACAAGCGCTAGTAACGGGCGTTTAGCTTTTAACGGCAGGAAGCATAAAACGAGGCCAACCAGCCAAAACACAAGGGCGAGTAGGCTCATATGGCTGAACAAGCTTGTTACAGCGAATGAGAATTGAACCCCATCAAAAGGGACATCAGGGAAGTACAGGAAGTAGCGAGCGCCTATAAGGGTTGCCAGCAGTGCATTAAGAATCCAAAACTCATAGTAAGGACTTAACTTAGCTTTTAAGTAAGTAAACATGTTCAATAAACCAATAAAATCGATGGCATTTAAAATCGTGATAACGCTAATAAGTGCGTTGTCAAAGAAGCGCGTATTGTATTCGAGTGACTACAAATTTGAAATGAAAACGACATAATGATTGCACATCGTTACAAAGCCCCACGTATTTTGATGGGTGAGGCCCTGCTTGAGGTCGTTTAAGCTAGAGAAATCAGCTTATTAACCAGTTTTTCTATACCACTGTTGGCTTCTGAAATGGTTGTTGCCAGCATATAGGCTGGTGTAGACACCACGTTGTGTTGCTCGTCGTAAACAATATCATCCACAGCGCATATAACGTGTTGACCTCCTAACGCCGCAAATCCGGCTGCAGTGTCTGAGTCGTTACCTATTGTTCCTCTGACGTCATTTGGATAAATCAATGGAATGATAGTCGGGGCAATACATAAATAACCTGCAGGTTTCCCAGCTTCAGCAAAGGCACGGCATGCACTCGCTACGTGTGTGTTAATGGAGCATTCTGCACCTTTAATGGCAAAGTCAGTAAGGTTCTTGGCCGCGCCAAATCCACCTGGAAGCAGTAGTGCATCAAAATCATTCACATCCAGCTTTTCGACGTCTTCAATATTCCCTCGCGCAATACGGGCAGATTCAACGAGTACATTACGACTTTCTTCCGTTACTTCCCCTGTTAGATGGTTAATGACGTGCAATTGCTCAACGTTAGGAGCGAAACAGTACCACGTTGCATTAGCTTTCTCTATAGCGTGCAGGGAAAGCACAGACTCATGAATTTCAGCGCCATCGAATACGCCTGACCCACTAAGAATGACGGCTATTTTTTTCATACTGATCATTTCTCCTTGTTATTAGGGCATTAAGACTTTAGGACAAAATAGGGCACTTTGTCTGCTTGCTATGCCACAGAATGCTAGTTGCTTCAAACTACAAAAAAGCCACCCGTTAAGGGTGGCAAAGGGAACCGATAACTAAAATTTGCTATCGTAAGTGGACCTGTTTAAATTGAGTAGAAGAAGTAGAGTTGCGACTTCATTCTCAAGATGATGCCTCGAATGACGTCTAAGAAAGCAAGAAAACCTATCGGTTTTTCTCCACTTACCCATGCTAGTCCAACGGCACCGACCGGGATGTCATAACCTTCAGTCTCTTGTATTTTCAAGCGCACAAAGTGATGCTTGTTATTCAGGTTCTTACCAGTAGTGGTGCGTACTGACTGGTCAATAGCAAGCAATGTGCCTTGCGATTCACCCGTCGCTTCAACAATACCTTCCACTTCTGCGGCAAAAACATGTCCCGGATAAACGGATGTAGAGAATTCAGCGGGTTGCCCAGCTTTAATGTTTCGAATAGCTTGGTGATTAACACGCATCAGTACATACTTTTCGTTGGTGTACATTTGCAATCGTGGTACTCGCGATAACAGTTGCCCTTCACGAAGAATGAAGTTGGTAACAAAGCCATCAGTCGGTGCATAAACTTTGGTGCTGTCGAGGTCCCACTGTGCGCGTTCGACAGATTCCGTAGCGTTTCGCAAATCATTCCTTCTGCTGTCTACAGCAAATTCATATTTACTGATAGAAAGTAGTGCTTTATTTGCATCTACACGGCGTTTATCAAGTTGTGCTTCGGTAGTCTTTACTTTGTGTTTTGCCACTTCAACAATGCTAATTTGCTTATCTATATCACTTTCGGTGATTGTGTTACTAACCACGGCGTTCTGCTCTTGGAAGCGTTTCAGCATTTTTCGTTGTAAGGTGTAATCGACCTGCGCAGAGCGAAGCTGACTTGCCGATGTTTCAACACTCTTTTGTGCAGAAAGATAGCTAGATTTTGATATTTCGACATCTTGGATCGCGCTATCTAACGCTACTTGTGCTGCGTCGTGTTGTATTACCGCTTGATCTAGTGCGATTTGATAAGGTTTTGGGTCAATCTCATAGATGAGTTGACCTTTCTCAATCTGTTGGTTGGGCTTGATGTGCAACTTAACGACTTTCCCCGTTACATTAGAGGAATCTGGACGAAGCTGAATATGCGGAGCCTGAACTAGAGAGCCACCGGAGAGATCCATCGGGGTATAGTTAATCAACCCCACCCAAACGAACATTAGCCAGCCAACGCCACCAATATACGCGAAGCCTTTAGAAAACTTGTTCCATGGCATACCTATTAACCGCAGTAGGTATATAAACAGAGCCCAAACTGCTAAACCCTCTAACATGTTGTGTTCTCCGTATTATCTTCTTTTCCGTGCCAAATATCTCTAAGTCGAACAATCGCTTTTTCCATGTCTACAAATGCAATGATGACGGCCAATACCCAAACCCAATGCCAGATAAAGCCTATCCATGTGAGAGCGGTGATTAGTCCTAGCTGATGGTGATCTTTGCTGTGTGCTTTATTAATAGGAAGCTCGTGAATACGCCAAAACCCATATACCGCGGCAACGACACTTGCGACTAATACGATTCCTGATACGACGTGTAATGCGGTGTCTGCGCTCGTTCCGACAAATGGGACACTCAGTAGGCTCATTGATTTACCTTATAAGATTTAGAAGAATCAAGAGTCTATTCGACATAGAAATAATCATTTACAAAATGATAGATTTCATCAAGAATCAACATGTTTTGAGGCAATTAGTATCATCTGGTGACGATATGTTTGAGAATGTACACTTTGTAAGAGCTATGGGTATTGCGGGGCTGGTCGGAAACCTGCACAAAACCTATGGTGTAAGACCAGAAGAGTTGGGGATCCCAGCTAAAGCCCTCGAGTTTCCAATGACACTGATCCCAGTTTCAGTTCTCAATCAGTTCTACGAGAACATTGAGTTGATAACAGGAGATCAGGATGCCGTACTTAATCTTGTCAGCCAAATGTCGATTGATAGACTAGGTTCTATGAGTCGCTGGTTTTTCTCAGGTCATGATCTTGCCTCGACCATTCGTCGAATTAATTTTGGTATTACTTGTATTCAATCTGGGGCTTTTCTCAGTGGCGAAGTAGTGGGTCCAATTGTTAAGTGGACGTATTACAACAGCTCAATTTCTGCAGCCGCAAAAGCCGATGATGGTGTCAGAGTTGCAAACTTCATGTGTAATGTATTGAAGCGCTATCTGGGGGAAGAGTTTGTTCCTGATCGTGTTTGTATATCAGGTACCAAGTCAAATAGAAGTAAATACGAGGCCTATTTTGGCTGTCCAATCGAATGGGGGCATAATCAAACAGAGGTTTGGTTACCCAACAAGCTGCGATTACAAGGCAACAAGATACCGTCATTAGCCGCAGAAAAGCTTTCTATGAGTTTTGCAGATCTCGATAACTATTTGAACATGCCAGACTCTCAAGATCATATGAAAGTGTTGTATGAGGTGGTGAATTATTCGCGACATTTTGGGATTCCAACATTAGCAAAGGTGTCGGAATTGTTGGGCCTGTCGGAGCAGCAGTTACAAAGACGGTTACAAGCGTCGGGGTTAAACTTTACCTCAGTGGTCGGATTCGTTCTATCCGGGGAAGCGGTGAAGCAAATTGTGCTAGGCACACCTATGGAACAAATTGCCGAGAGCCTAGGTTATACCAATATGACCAGCTTTAGCCGTATGTTTAAGAAATACCGAGGTATTACTCCAAAGCAGTACCTAAACAACTACCTTTCCGCTTACTAATCTGAGTTTTTAAGCTACATCTGGTAGATTGTTAGGCGAAAACGACTTTATTGCGCCCTTCAGATTTGGCTTGATAAAGGTGCTTATCAGCAATATCGAGCTTGTTACGCCAATGCCTTTGGTAGTTTGCAGGACTTAATAAGGTTGCGCCAATAGATGCAGTCACCGTTAATCGACCTTCGTCAAAATATAGGCTGGTCGTTTCAACGGTGGTTCGAAGCCTAGTTAGACGATCTTGCAATTGAGCAAGCGTGTCTGCACGGACAATGATAAGAAACTCTTCACCACCCCAACGTGCTAGTAGGTCGTCATTTAACAAGACGCTGTTGAGCGTTTGAGCAACTTCTTGTAGGACAATATCCCCAGCCGCGTGACCTAATTTGTCGTTTATATCTTTAAAGTGGTCAATATCAATTAAACCGATAGCAATATGCCCTTTGCCCGGTAGAGCTCTATCACCACTAAGATAATGTTCTGCAAACCGACGATTTGGTATGCGCGTGAGTGAGTCCAGCATGCTCTGCTCACGCAACGAATGATTGGTCGACAACAAGGAAATGTTTTGCTGTTGGAGCGTATTCTTGCTTTTAAACAGCAGCAAAAAGCCAAACATACCTGCCACAAAAATGGCCGCCCACATTTTTTCCTTAGACTCTTGGTAATCGATGCGAGTTTGCTTGAGTTTGTTCTCCGTATGAAGTTGGGTGATTTTATGCTGCTGTTCGGTATCAGCATGTACTTGCTCTAGTTCAAATAGGGCTTTTTGGCGTCTATCGAAAAGTAGGATCTCGTTTTCTTCTTGATAAAGCCGAGCATACCTATATGCAGTATCAAAGTGCTGCTGTCCGGCATAAAAATTAGCAAGGTGGTTGTATGCTTTTGCCGTATTAAGAGGATCTTTTAGAGCAATGAATTGATCTTTGGCACTAATCAATAACGACTCTGCTGTACTGCTGTTACCAAGAAAACTCAGTGCTCGTCCAAGGTGTGTAATGCAATGAGGGACCTGGGTTTTAATCTGATATTTTTCTGCTAAAGATAGGCACTCTTGAGCGAGCCATTCAGCTTGTCGGTAGTGTCCTTTTTCAAGTGAGTTATATGCCTTATTGCTTTTAACATTGGCGATAAGGCTAACATCACCGAGCTGATCTGCCTTTAGTTCTGCTAAGTCAAGATACTCTGACTGTTCACTCAGGCTACCAATATTACCAGCGATGATAGATCGATTGAGGGCGAGTATCGCCTCTTGTTCTAATTGCGGTTGATGACTCTTCTGGAGCCAAAAATAGCCCTCTTGATTGTATTCAAGCGCTTTATCCCATTCTTCTAAGTCGGCATAGATTAAAGAGATGTTGGAAATAACTTTGACCACATACGCGGCGTCACCAATACTACGGAAAATCTCCAATGCTGCGGTATAGCTTTTTTTTGCTTGTAACTGCCTATTTTGACTGGAGTGGATGACAGCGATGAGGTTGTGTGTCCTTGCTTCAAGGTGCAAGTAACGCAGCTTTTTGGCAGCCAGCAGTGCGCGGTTTGCTCGTTGTAAGGCGACATCATAGTGACCATCGGTAATATCAAAGGTCGCTAACCACATATCACTCTCTGCTACTATCCAAGGCACGCTTTTTTGGATGCCGATTTGTTGCATGGCATCTAATGCTTTACGTGCTTCCAAAGGACGTTTGTGTGCTCGATGATGTTTGAATTTTCCAAGATAATAGTAATAGCTTGCAACTGGATCGTGTCCAATCTGCGCACTTCGTTGAAGTTGCGTTAATAACTCGATTCCATGATTAAAACTTGAGTAACGTACTGCATTCAAGGCAAGTACCGTTTCTTTGTAGGGTTTGTCTTCTATGAGCGTGAGGGGGGAAAATTGAGCATAAACGGCCCTAGAGCTTAACGCAAACAGAATGATGGTGAACAAGAAACACAGTCGGATAGCTATTAGCACTGATAGGTTAATAAGAAATAATTAGTACGTCGTATTGTAAATGTTTAAATTGTCATCGTCAAATTATCATTTTTGGAACTGATATCAACAAAAATGTCTATTCTAGAGAGTTATATGGTTATAAAAGAGCCAATTGACTTGTCGCTAAGAGTTAGGTTTCATTACTAAATCAATAGATTGCATAAGCTCTTGAAAATACGGGTTGAAGGTTAACCGTGCATGGATTTTGTTTGGTTCTTGATAACCGTAAGCGGAATACCAAACCTGATGGCCCGATTGGCAGTTTGCATAGTCAATGTCACGTTGACCGTTATCACAAATGGTGATCATGCCAGTCTGCCCATAATACGGGTTGTTAGGGCTGAATAGCATACCCATATGAGAGCCGTTGGAAACACGATATTCAGGTAAAACCATCGTCTGACTGATGATTCTTTGACCTTCAGGGGGGTGCTCTCCTTGCCAAATAAGTCTGCTTTCAGCATGGATAAACTGGTTTTGGAACGCTTGAGAGGCTGCGGTGGTATCGACAACGCTATCGGTTTCACTCAACACCATTAATGTTGGTTTGACGAAAAGATGAGTAGCGAGGTTGTCTTGTACGACTTTTGCCGTTTGGTAGTATACGGCTGCGCCATTCATAGGCAGCGAATTGTAACGTAGTACATTGTTCTCTGGGTCTTGGTCAGCCCAGTCCATGAAGTAACTTGCAAAGCGCGCGTATTTGACTGCTTCCGATTTGGGTTGGAATGCTGGAGAGAAAAGCAACAGCCCAGAAATACGGTCATCATTCAGTGCATAGGCAGTCACAAGATTAGCGCCGGTAGAGTATCCGCCTAGCCAAACATTAGGATAATCTTCAAGCAGTAGCTGAGTATGGTGTGAAACGATATTTTCCCAGTCAGAGTAGCTAGGCAGCAGCAAATCACCGGCCTTACTGCCATGCCCAGGAAGTAAAATTGCTCTAACTAAATAGCCTTGCTTAACCAAATGTTCCGCAATGTCGTGAAACGAGTAGGGTGAGTCACCAAGTCCGTGCACTAACAATATGGCTTGACCATTAGGGGAGTCAGGCACTAGCTCAAAGGGACTATTGAGCGCAATTTCTTGTTGATGATCGTCAGATTTGAATGCACGGTTTTCAGCAAGCCATCGTTGAGTATCTTGGATGTATCGCTCAAATGAAGCTTGCTGATAGGCAGGGAGTGCCTTTGCTGTTTGGTAGGCAGGGTCGTTGTTCTTGGCAGAACAACCAAATATACCTGCAGTGATGAATACAGAAATATAGAAGACGAGCGCGACCAGTTTTCTTTTATGTCGCGAACGTATTTCGCGAATAGCAGACCTACTTGGACGAGACTTCTTCATATTCACCTTCTATTGTATTGCCTTGCATATTTTGGCGCTGTTGAGCTAACTCTTTGTCGAGCTCTTTCTTAATACGATTACCCGTGACATATGCAGCAATGGTAAGTGGAATTGCCATGATTAAACTGAACATCATCGCAACAAAGCCGATAAATAGGGCGCTAACGGTTAGGAGTGCTTTTTTCATAATGACCTCTCTTGATAAACAGCGTCGGAAAATGGATGAGTCTTTATGTGCATCGCTCCTTGATGGTTAGATAATAGAGCAATCAATATGAACCAAACATGAACGCTAGTTCACAATTGCGTTCATGTTTGAATACTTTTAATCACCTAAAGGTTGGCGATCGCTGCCTGTGCGGTGAGTATCTAGAGCGAGTTTGAGGCGACGTAAGCGGTCACGAGAGCGACGCTTGTGATTGACGGCAAGCTCCATCGACAATACATCAACCAGAGCTAGCATAGCGTAACGAGACGCCGACGGTTTGTAGATGAAGTCGGTTTCTTTGTGAATAATGGGAAGAACAATATCACTGAGCTTTGCTAAAGGTGAGTCGGCAGGAGTTATGGCTATCACTCTAATCCCGTACTGCTGAGCAATTTCTGCGGTTTCGACGATAACAGGGGTATGTCCCGTCGCGGAAATGACCACCATGACATCGTTGGCGTCTGCAGTAGCAGCGACCATTCTAGTAAGAAGACCATCGTTGTATGAGACCACAGGGTAACCTAGCCTAAACAAACGATGTTGAAGCTCTTGCGAGGTAATAGTTGAACCGCCGCCCACACCCACTGCGATTATTTGTCTAGCAGAGTGAAGCATGGTAACGGCTTGGCTAATATCGGCTTCATTGATAAGGGCACGGTTGATATCCAACGCCTGTTTGATCGATTCGTAAATGCCTTGGTGGCTTGTTTGGTCAGGCGGCTCAATGATGAAGCGCTGCCCAACGGCGAGTGATTGCGCCAGTTTGATCTTAAGATCTCTAACATTAAGACAACCTACAGCCTTAGCAAATCGAGTAATAGTCGCTTCACTAACGCTTGCTTGCTGTGCTAGTTCGGTAATACTCGCATTGGCGGCAGAATGTATATCGTCGGTAATTAAGTCTGCCACTTTCTTTTCAGCATCACGAAGCGCGCTGTAGCGCTCCGTGATCTGAGATATGATGTCTACTTCTACGGTCAAAACTTTCCCTCTAAAAAGCCGTTTCTACCCATTGCTCAACATTATGCTCATTGTCGCTGATCGCGAGAAGACGCCATTTATCAAACGTAAGGCATGGGTGTGACGTTGAGAACGCAATCATATCACCAACCTGAAGTGACGACTCTGGTGGAATGGCCAAAAATGTGTGTTGGTCCATAACATCAGTAGCGATGATCTTGTTTTCTTTGATTTCAGCACCTGCTCGATAGATACGTTCTGGGATCGGTAGCCCCGCATCGAAGGCTACATCCCTCTTACCGAGTCCTACGATCGCTTTGGTCGGCTCTGGTCTAGAAATTACATACGCCCACACTTCGAGCGAAGAGGATAGGTCACCACCCAACTCACACGCATAACCACCATTTTTAACTGCTCTGGCCATGACTTTTTCTTGGGCGTCAAGATAGATCCCTGTGTCATGAATAACATAGCAACCTGGTCGAATAACAGCCTGAAAGTCATTCAAATGAGCAAAAGTTTCTGCCACGACGTCATACCATGCGGATCCAGCTCCGGTGAGAATAGGCTTGTTAGGCAGCAACTCCTGACTGATGAGGTCACGTCCAATTTCAATAGTCTCTGTTAAGAGAGCCCTAACGAGAGACTCTTCATCTCCACCATGAATGACTCCTTCGTAGACCTCGATTCCGACCAATGAGACATGAAGCAAAGTACTAATATGTTTAGCAAGTTCGACTACCTCTTGTTTCGTTCTGCAACCGCAGCGACCTCCAGCAACACCGTATTCAATTAACACTTCAATGTTCGCATCTATACTTGAATAGAATTGTTCCAATTGATCAGCGTTAACGGCTGAGTCTACGCACACGATGACTCTAGCTTGAGTCTCTTTCTTAATACGAGCCACCATTGCCATATTGGCTCTACCAACCAGTTGGTTAGCGATCATGATATTTTTTAACCCAGCGCTAGCCGCTGTTTCTGCTTGTGGTGCCGTTGCTACTGTTATCCCCCATGCACCTTTTTGCTTTTGCATGGCGAAAAAGTCTGGTGTCATGGTGGTTTTTCCATGTGGACAAAGCAAAACGCCATGATAGTTAGCAAAAGCTTGCATCCAGTCCATGTTATTCAGCAATGCTTGTTTGTTAATAACTGCTACGGGGAGGCTAATTTCTTCATTAATCAGGCTGTATTTTGTCTTAAGCTCAGCCGTCACTGGCACTCCTTTCATTCCTCTGCCAAATGGTACCGTTGTATTTTTCTGTTTGTTTCTATCATTTTCTTTTAAATCTATCATTGATAATTCTCTTTCTAACATGATTTAACTTGTTGATATTTAATGTTTGATGGTAACAATGGTAATTAATATGTTAGAAACTATCAAACTTAATGGGTTAAATTGTGTAATTAGTCACTGTGTTTGTGTGGGTAACTATCTATGATTGTTTGTGTGAAATGCACGAACTGAGAGAGAAGGTCATGTTGTTCGACATAATTATTAGAAATGCAGAAATCGTCGATGGTACCAATACTCCAGCGTACAAAGCGGATGTGGGGTTAGTAGAAGATCGAATAGTCAAAATTGGTGAATTAACAAACGAGAAAGCGACGTCTGTTATTGATGCTGAAGGTTTGATAGTCAGCCCTGGTTTTATTGATGTACATACTCATGACGACACTAATGTTATTCGCTATCCCGATTGCTTACCAAAAATCAGTCAGGGTGTTACTACGGTGATCGTCGGTAACTGTGGTATCAGTGCATCGCCTGCCGTATTGGAGTGCGCACCGCCGGATCCAATGAACTTGTTGGGCAAACAGGAAGATTTTAAGTATCCGACGTTTGCTCAATATGCCGAGGCGGTGTCTTCAGCAGAACCAGCCGTGAACGTTGCCGCTCTAGTCGGCCACACCACGTTACGTAATAACGTGATGAATGACCTATTCAGAGAAGCCAGCGAGCAAGAGTTAGCTTCGATGAGGACAACGCTTGATTTAGCAATGCAACAAGGAGCACTTGGTTTAAGTTCCGGCTTGGCCTATGCCAGTGCCAAACAGGCGACAGCCAGTGAAGTTATGCGGTTAGCTGAGGTTCTTGCTGAGCATGATGGTATTTATACCACACACATGCGTACTGAGTTTGAAGAAATCTTGCATGCGATGGAAGAGGCTTTTGAGACTGGAAAGCATGCAAAAGTGCCTGTTGTCATCTCACATCTCAAATGTGCAGGTGCTGGTAATTGGGGGCGTACAGTTGAAGTTCTTGATTTGATGGAGAAGACATCAGCTCATCAAGATGTCTCTTGCGACTGCTACCCATATTCTGCTAGCTCGTCAACATTAGATTTAAAACAAGTTACTGAAGATTTTGATATTTTCATTACGTGGTCTGAAACAAAGCCAGAATGCGCAGGACAAATGCTCGCTGACATCGCAAAGCAAATGGAATTGCCTCTTATTGAAGCGGCAAAAGCCTTGCAACCTGCTGGCGCTGTTTATCACTGCATGGATGAAGCAGACGTTGAAAGAGTCTTGAAATACCGTTTGACGATGGTGGGTTCAGATGGTTTACCCAATGATCCTCATCCTCATCCACGTCTATGGGGAACATTCCCCAAAGTGTTGAGCCATTACTGTCAAGGTCGCGAATTATTTCCTTTGGAAGAAGCGGTACACAAGATGACGGGTATGTCTGCGACACGATACAACTTATCGAATCGAGGTGTCATTCGCGAAGGTGCGTTCGCTGATATCGTGATATTCGACAAACAGAAAATAAAAGATACCGCAACATTTGAAAACCCGATTTCAGTCGCTGATGGGATTGAGTGTGTATTGGTTAACGGAAATATTAGTTACTCAAATAAAACCGTTGCTGAAAATAGATTTGGGCGATTTATATATCGTCAAGAGAAGTAATATTTAAATGAGCATTATTTGCTCTTGGAAATATAAATTTAGTTAAAAAATAGATAATTGGAGAATCAAAATGACGATTAAGCGCTATGGTGTAGAAGGTGGTGTAGGTACAGGTGGTCAACATTTACCGTTCGCTCGCGCAACTGAAGCGGGAGGCTTTCTTTACGTTTCAGGTCAAACGCCAATGACTGACGGCGAAGTCGTTGAAGGAGGGATTGTTGATCAATCTCGTCTAGCAATCCAGAACTGCGTAGACATTATGGAAGAAGCAGGTTACGGCCTTGAAGATGTGGTACATGTCAAAGTTGTACTGACGGACTCACGTTACTTCCAATCATTTAATAAAGTGTTTAAAGAGTTTTTTGGCGCAAACCCACCTGCTCGTATCTGCATGGTATGCGATCTTGTTGTCGACGTAAAAGTTGAAGTTGATGTCACGTGTTACCGCGAAGACCGTCGTTAATTAAATACTTTTTATATATTACTTAAATTAATATTAAGGGCATTCTACTGAATGCTCTTCACAAAAATATAAATATTTACAATCTAAATGGACTTAATTCAGAAGTGCCTCTTACTTCTGAGTTTAAAATAACGTAAAACGGTAAGTGGCTTAAATGAGTCACTTATATCTCTGGAGGTGTTCAATGAACAGTACACTATTTTTATCCGGCTTCGGAATATATGTGTGTTTTCTTATTTGGCTAGGATGGTTTGTGTCACGAAACCAAAAGTCTGGTGAAGACTTTTTGTTAGGTGGACGTGGTTTACCTCTGTTTCTTGTGCTAGGTACGACAGTCGCAACCATGGTTGGCACTGGATCAAGTATGGGAGCGGTTGGCTTTGGTTACGCTAATGGTTGGGCTGGAGCGCTTTATGGTATCGGCGGTGCGCTAGGCATCCTACTATTAGCCCTTTGGTTTGCACCAGTTCGAAAGCTTAATTTCATGACGATGAGTGAAGAGCTTGCGTATTACGTCGGTGCCAACCGTGTCGTTAAAAATGTTGTTGGCGTGCTTATCTTTATTGCCTCTATTGGTTGGCTTGGTGCTCATATTCTTGGTGGCGGTATGTATTTGGCGTGGATTGCCGATATTGATCTCAACGTAGCAAAAGTCATCATCGCAGCAGCATTCACAATTTATGTTGTCATTGGCGGATACACAGCGGTTGTTTGGACCGACACTATCCAAGCAATTATCCTATTTGTTGGCTTTATTTTAATGGCGGTTCTATCTGTTCAACACATCGGTGGCATGGACAATCTTTACGAAGCGATGGACCCGGCGGCAACAAGTTTCCTTGCAATTGAAAAGCTTGGACTTATTCCTGCTGTCTCTCTAGCTGTGGTCATTGGTGTTGGTGTATTAGCGACGCCATCTTTCCGTCAAAGAATATACTCCGGTAAGAATGTTTCAACTATTCGCCGTTCATTTGTATTGTCTGGCGTTTTGTATCTGTTCTTCTCGATTATCCCAGCAATCATCGGTATGGCTGCTCACGCGATTGAACCAGGTCTGGACAATGCCAACTTTGCATTCCCTTATATTGCAGCGACTGTGCTACCGGTAGGGGTTGGTATGATCGTTCTGATTGCGGGTTTGTCGGCAACAATGTCTAGCGCAAGTTCAGATGCTATAGCGGGCGTTTCAATCCTTCTTCGCGATGTATATGTAATGTTCACTGGCCGAGTGCCAAATAAAGAGTCAATGCTGAACTACTCCCGTCTAGCATTGGTTGTTGTTATCGGCTTTGCACTGCTGTTCGCACTCACTTCGAATGACATCATTGGCTATATCACGAAGATGATCTCAACGGTCATGTCAGGCATGTTTGTATGCGGTATGTTGGGTCGTTTTTGGAAACGTTACACTTGGCAGGGAGCGATTGCGACACTTGTTGGTGCATCGGCAGCGTCCTTCGCGGTAATGTTCAGCACAGACCTAACGGCTTTCTGGGGCAATCCAGTTATCCCATCAGTGACGGTAGCAACAATTGCTGGTGTTGTGGTTAGCCTAGTGACGCCTGAAAATAAGGTCTCTCCTGAGCAAGCTCAAGCGATTCTTGATGCTGAACGCGCTCAAATGGAGTTGGGTTCAGCTCCTCAAGAAACTTCAGCAAAACCGACACCAGTTACTGAGTAATTTTGGTCTTATCTAGGAGTGCATGCGGCACTCCTTCTTCTAATCCTAATATTTTAAGAGGCTCTGATGAAAGTAGCTTTCTTCGGTGAATGTATGGTGGAACTGAGTGGGGAGCCACTTCGAAGAACATTCGGAGGCGATACTCTTAACACTGCGCTTTATCTAGCAAGGCTTGGACGTAATCGAGGTATTGATGTTTCCTACGCGACGGGGCTGGGTGAAGATAAATTGTCGGTTGAGATGAAACGAGCTTGGAACGATGAATATATCGACACGAGTTTGATTGAAACCGTGTCAGACAAACAGCCTGGTTTGTATTTAGTCGAAACTGATGTAAATGGAGAGCGAACCTTTCTGTACTGGCGTAATGACAGTGCCGCAAAATACTACTTTGACAATGTGGTAAGTAAACTAGAAGTTGCTTTAGCCGCTAACCAACATGATGCGCTTTATCTCAGCGGAATCAGCTTAGCCATATTGAACAATAGTGCTAGGAAACGAATGCTAACTATGGCTAAACACCATCATGAAAGTGGTAAAAAAGTCATATTTGATAATAACTTCCGTCCTCAGCTTTGGAGTAGCTCCGACGCTCGACAGTGGTATGAAAAGCTGTTGCCTTATGTGGATATAGCGTTACTCACAGAAGATGATGATAGAGAAATATGGGGGACTGAAGAGTCTATTGAGTCACGTTGTGAGCGATTTGAAATTGCAGAAGTGGTGATTAAACGCGGTTGTGAACCATGTAAGGTGATAACACGAGAAAACAATCAGATTAATACCCACATTGTCGCAGCATCGAAAGTTGCGAATGTGATTGATACCTGCGCTGCCGGTGACTCTTTTGCTGCGGGATATTTGTCTGCGAGATTGAGTGGTCAGTCATGCGAGTTATCTGCCGAGTTTGCTCATTCTGTTGCTGCTATCGTTATTCAACACCCTGGCGCTATTGTTCCACTCGGTGCTATGGATCATTTACTGTGAAGAGATCAACATGTCGTTAATTAATAAATTAAAACAATTTAAAGTTATTCCTGTTATTCAAATTAATAATGTAGACCATGCGATTCCTTTAGCTAAGGCATTAGTCGAAAACGGTCTTCCAGTCGCTGAAGTCACATTCAGAACAGAGGCGGCAGCTGCTTCTATCAAGGCTATGAGAGATGCCTACCCTGAGTTGTGTATTGGTGCGGGTACAATTTTGAACTCACAACAAGTAGATCTTGCTATTGAAGCAGGCGCTGAGTTTATTGTTGCTCCTGGCCTTAATCCCAACACGGTTAAATACTGTCAAGAAAACAATATAACCATGATCCCTGGAGTGAATAACCCAAGCCAAGTTGAGCAAGCCCTAGAGTTAGGATTGTCTTTCCTTAAGTTTTTTCCTGCAGAAGCATCTGGCGGTGTAAACATGGTTAAGTCGCTATTGGCGCCTTACGGTGATGTTGCATTTATGCCGACGGGAGGCATCAGCAAAGTGAATGTCAATGACTACCTATCTCTCGACAGAGTTCACTGCTGCGGTGGTACTTGGATGGTCGCAACATCGTTGATTGAAAACGAGCAGTGGGACCACATTGGTGAGCTTGTGCGAGTAGCGGTAGCCACGACACGATAACTAGTCTTATGTTGTTATTTGGCCAGTAATTAAGCTGGCCGCTTTTTAGTCCAGTTATTTTGTTTTAATGCCCATTGATTTGGGTAGCCCTTTGACAACCCTAAAATAGATAATTATTAATGAAAAAAATCATATCAATAAGTGTTTTAGCGCTGGTTTAATGCTGAATTTACCGCGCGTGAGCATACCGTTAAATTTCTCGACAAGTACTCAGATTTTATGAGGCCATACGCAGAAATTGTTGATGCGGACAAAAACATTTATATCCCAGGACCAAATAAAGGCGAAACTGAGTGACGCTATCGTATTGGTCTGAACTTTGTATTCTAAGGAAATAATAATGAAAAAGAGTATCTTAACTTTACTGGTAGCCGGTTCACTAACAACAACGGCAGCATGGGCTATGGCACCAAATACTGATTTAAATTTAATGCCTTATCCACAATCGGTGGAATTAGGTCAAGGAAGCGTAACGTTAGACAAAGATTTTAGTATTTATATTAAAGGATTTAATTCTGACCGAGTCGAATATACGGCAAAGCGCTTTGTAGAACGCTTAGAGCGTCAAACAGGTCTACCGACGCTTAACTGGCGAGCTGATTCAGAGGATGAAGCGACGTTTGTTATCGACATTCAATCCCCGGCTAAGAGTGAGGTGCAAGATATTGATGCCGATGAGTCGTACAAGCTAACGAGCAATGATGGCAAAATTGTTTTAGAGTCGAGCCGCCCATATGGCGCTATTCGTGGTATTGAAACCATTCTCCAATTGGTCCAGACCGATGCTAATGGTTATTCTGTTCCGGCAATCAGTATTGTCGATGAGCCGCGTTTTAGATGGCGTGGTGTTTCTTATGATACATCTCGTCACTTCATTGAGATGGAAGTGATTTTGCGTCAACTTGATGCGATGGCATCGGCGAAAATGAACGTGTTCCATTGGCATATTTGGGATGACCAAGGAATCCGAATTCAATTAGATAACTACACTAAACTGTGGGAGAAAACCACGGACGGTAATTATTACACCAAAGACCAAATTCGTTATGTCGTAGAGTATGCACGTAAACTAGGTATTCGTGTGGTTCCTGAAATTTCGTTACCGGGCCATGCGTCAGCCGTTGCTCATGCTTATCCAGAATTGATGTCTGGGTTAGGGGAACAAAGTTATCCGCAGCAGAGAGAGTGGGGGGTATTTGAGCCTCTGATGGACCCGACGAACCCCGAATTGTATGTCATGTTGGAAAGTGTATTCGACGAAGTGGTTGAATTGTTCCCGGATGAATACTTCCATATCGGAGGTGATGAGCCTAACTACAAACAATGGCAAGAAAATCCAGAAATTCAAACTTTTATCAAAGATAAAGAGCTTGATGGTGAACGAGGTCTTCAGTCGTACCTCAACGCGAAAGTGGAAAAAATGCTTGAGGAGCGTGGTAAGAAGATGAGCGGCTGGGACGAAATCTGGCACAAAGATCTTCCTAAATCGATCGTGATTCAGAGCTGGCGAGGCCATGACAGTATTGGCCGTGCGGCACAAGAGGGTTACCAAGGGTTGCTATCAACAGGCTATTACTTAGACCAACCACAGCCTACAAGTTATCACTATAGAAATGATCCGATGCCGAGTGGCATCACCGTTGACGATAAGCTCCACGAAGGGGAGCGCTTTGTTAGTTACCAGTGGGAAAAACCGCGTACTAAAGGTGGCCCACGCAAAGGCTTACTCACTATTATTCAAGCAAAAGACGGTAAAGTTCGTGCATTTACGGATTATAACGGTAAATCTCGAGCTGAAGTTGAGATCTTAGAATATGAACCTGGCAAGATATTCCGCGGCCACTTTGATAACTTCATGTCATACACAGAGTTCAATCTTAAGCTAGCGGGAGAACAGTTTGCCGAAGGGAGCTATCAGCTTATTGGTAATGTAAGGTGGCCAACGACGGGGAAACTGGTTGCTTCTTCAGCACAAGAGGGAGCGTCAATTCCTGAGCCAACTGGTGGCTATCCTGCTGAACTGAACGAACAAGAACAAAAGCTGATATTGGGTGGAGAAATCACCGTTTGGGGTGAAAATATCAATTCGATGACGATGGAAAACAGAATTTGGCCGCGCAGTTATGCGATTGCAGAGCGATTCTGGTCAAGTGAAGAGCTGACTGATGAAGCAAGCATGTATAAGCGTATGCGTGCAGTTGATAATTGGTCTGAAATTTCTTTGGGTATGCGTCACCATGCTGACGCAAGAGTCATGATGCAAAGGTTGGCGAATGGCAGCGATATAACACCTTTATTGGTGTTGGCGAAGTACACTGAACCTGCACAATACTATGCGCGTAACTGGGAAAAATGGATTCAGACTGAGAACCCAGGAGATTTATATAATCAACACGAACGTCTGAATCGTTTCGCTGATGCGCTCCCAGTGGAGAGTTACACTGTGTACGAAATGCGTGATTTGGTGACACAATACGTTAAGGGAGACAAGTCTGCTTTAATGTCGCTTAAAAATCACTACGAGCAATTACTCAATGCTTCTTCAGAGGCAGCTACAGTCTTTTCTAACAACGTAGCGTCAGTAGATACGCTACCGTTAGCTAAGGCATCACAGAAGATAGCTCAGTTAGGTTTGACACTGGTAACAAAAGCCGAAGCTGGCGAGAAAGTGTCTTCAGCCGATGCAAGAGAATATCAGTCTATGATTAATGACTCAGCGAAGATCATTGATGAAAGTATTGTCGCTACAGTGAAGCCGACGGAAATGTTACTTTGGTCACTATCAAAGTAATTCCATCGGCCTACTAGGTGCCGCATTAGAATAAACGCCCCTACTTAACTTGGGGCGTTTTATGTTACATGGGCTGATAACCACTGCTTATCAGCTTGATAACAACAAGTGAATTCAGTAATAGCACTCAAGGCGTTAGTCTAACCATACGCAAACACATAACGTCGAGAGCATCCTATGACATTTTCGAATTCTCAACTTAAATCACTTTTCGCTATTTCTACCCTCGCGCTGCTAGCAGGATGCTCTTCGCCCGCGTTTGATTCAGAAAACGAAAACTCTGCGAGAAACCGCGGAGCTGCTGGAGGGGCGTTATTAGGCGCTACCATGGGGGTTTTAACTGGTGAGCCTGAACTCGTGGTTAAAGGTGCGGTCGCTGGTGGTGTTGCTGGTGGTGTTGCTGGTTCAATGAAGGACCTTGAGGATTCACGCGAAACTAATCGTACTGAAATTTTGGCCGATGGGATAAAACAGGATAATCGTAGTGAAGCGGAGATGCGGGCTGATGAGCTTGAAGCTCAAATTCGCATTAAAGAGCTAGAGCAGAAATTGGCAGAGATGGAAGCTCAGCAAGACGATCAAGTAATTGATGCTAGCTAGTTAAAAGCTGGACATTACTCCAGTTTTAAAACATCAGATAAAGAAAAGGCCGATTGATCACTCAATCGGCCGAAAACAGTGTGAACAAATCGGTTCACTAACAACGTCAGTTGGCTAGGTGACCTCAAATTTTGAAGTCATTTTCTATAATGCATTTCGCGTGCCAATATTTCTTTTGGTTAATGTTAAGGTTTAAGGCAATATCAATGCATAGTTAACGCGGAATTTCTCATTATGCAATTGCAATATGCATTAACTTTGCAATATGCAATTAACTGCTCTATCACTAATTCCTCTAGGTTCATATCATTTTGTACCGATTTAGTTACATAGATATGGCAGAACTCGCGTATTTTGTCTAATTTTATAGCTATCGATAGAGAATGGTTCAGAGACATATGCAACCAGCACCGATACCTAGAAATGACGATTACCGACTTAGTGTTCTTCAAACTTTGAAGCTATTGGCTACGCCTGAAGAGAGGTTCGATCGAGTGACTCGCCTAGCTAAACGTATGTTTAGCGTGGACATTTCTATTGTAAGCATCGTTGAGCAAGATCGGCAATGGTTCAAATCTTGTGTAGGCCTCGATACTACTGAAACGGCGAGAGATATCTCATTCTGTGGGCATGCCATTCTTGGTGATGAGCCGTTCATTATCTCGGATGCTCTGTCTGACGAACGTTTTAGTGACAACCCACTTGTTGTATCTAAACCCAATATCCGATTTTATGCCGGTGTTCCAATTAAGTTAGCTGACAATGTTAAAGTGGGAACGCTTTGTATCATTGATAGCAAGCCTCGACATTTTAGTGACCAAGAAGTCCAAGATCTTATTGATTTGGCAAAACTCGCAGAAGATGAGCTAATAGCGTGCCTGGACAGTACGATTGATGAATTGACTCAAATTTCAAACCGTCGCGGCTTCAATAAATTGGCTGACAAGGTTATCAATCGATGTCGTTTCGCTATGGAGCCATACACACTGGCATCGTTCGATCTCAATCACTTTAAACTGATCAACGATACTTACGGGCATGGTCAGGGAGATGCAGCGTTAGCGACCTTTGCTCGATTGCTTGTTGAGAACTTTAGAGATTCCGATGTGATAGCGAGAATTGGGGGGGATGAGTTTGTTGTACTCATGTCTGGAACCACAGGAGTGGATGCCAAATTTCCATTGATGCGTTTCAAAGATCAAATAGCGATGTTCAATGGTTCGAGTGACAGCGAATTTGAGTTGTCTTACAGCGTCGGCGTGGTTTGCTTCTCACCTTTAGAAGATCTCACACACAATGACTTATTGTCTAAAGCCGATCTAGCAATGTACGCAAGTAAACAGGCTAACTAACGGATATTCTATTTATAAGGTTTCCACTAAATACTGATGTAACTCTCCGAGGGAAGTAAAAGTATACGTCGCTTCAGTCATGTTAGGTGACGTCACGTTACCATTGGAAATAAAGCAGCTTAAGCAGCCTGCATTTTCTCCGGTCTTTATGTCGTATTCGTGGTCACCAACATAAATAACTTGTTCCGATGTTAGTTGCCATTTTTCTATTAAAAAGAGTAATGAAGCAGGGTTGGGTTTGGCAGGAAAATCTTCTCGAGTAATGAGCTCATGAACCTCAATGTTATTGGATTTTAGCTTCGTCTCTGCAGCCTGACGACAATTGCGAGTAATGACGCCTGAATAGAGGTGCTTTTCTTCCATCCACTTTAGCAACTCATGTGCCCCCTTCATAAGCGTACTTGATCGAGCATCTTCGATTTCATGGTGAAGAATAATGTCGTTTAGTGCCCTGCGTTTAGCGTCCTCGCTCGAGCTAGCAACATGTTCTAGCAGATCTTTGTCATCAGGACAGGCTAGTTCTTTACGAAGAAGCTTAAAGTCGAGGTTGCAAGATACCAACGTATTATCCAAATCAAACACTACCGCTTTGAGCATTGAATTCCATCTCTTTTTTCACACATCCGGTAATGATAATGTATCCTGAACTTGTGTTAGTATCGATAGTTAATTTGGTGAAATTGTTGATATTGGCGGCCGCATCCCTTGCTGATGATCAAGTATGCGAATCGCTTCATGGATATTGACTTCGACTAGGTTAACCAGTGATTGCATCGCTTCAATATTCGGGACTGTATCGTTATCTAACTCACTTAGTAACACGTCTATTTTGTTGATAAGTCTATTCAACTCGGACTCTTGTGCTACCTTCCTCAGCGTTATAATGACGTTTTTGAGCCCGATAACGTCTTGTGAAGAATAGACTTTGACGAGTGTATTGAGCGTCTCTTCGCCGATGGATTTAAATTGCTCTATATTGTCTAACCGCACTTGTTTCGATTCGCTAGTTGAATCCAACAGCGTGAGTTCCGCTTCAGTATTGGTGCAGTCGAGTTGCATGATGTCGTGGCGCACTAACTGGATAACATTACTGTTTTCAGGTGGCGTTGGGTTCACCAATAGGTGTTGGTACCTTTGGAGAGCATCGATAAAACTCTCTTTTTGCAGGGGCTTAGTCAGAATATGGTTTGCACCAGCGTCAACAAAATTATCATGAGCTTCTTTAAAAACATCGGCGGTACAGCCAAATATGACGGTTTTTGATCCTAGCTCTTGTCTAATAATACGAGTTGCTTCTATGCCATCCATTACGGGCATATGATTGTCCATAATGATAAGGTCGTACTGTTTTTTACCGACTTTCTCTACCGCTATTTTCCCATTTTCCGCTACTTCTACATTGTGACCTTGTTTCATACAAAATGTCTTCGCGACGAGAGCATTAACTTTGTTATCTTCGACGAGAAGGATAGCAAGAGACTGAGCAATTGCCTGTTCATCGAGTGAGACCTTGTCTTTAAGCTGAATTTCTTTGTTCTCAATTGGTGTTAGGTTGGCGGTGACAGTGAATTTACTTCCTTTGCCTAGTTCGCTGGACACATAAGCGTCACCTCCCATGAGGTTGGACAATTTTTTTACAATTGCCAGTCCAAGCCCAGTTCCCCCAAATTGTCTTGTTGTAGATGCTTCTGCTTGAGTAAAAGGATCGAAGATTGTAGCTAGTCTGTCACTTGGGATGCCAACACCAGTATCAATGACATCAATATTCAATTGCTCTTTACTTTTCGACATTGAACTCTGAGAATTCGAAAAAACTAGCTCAACAGATCCACGCTCTGTAAATTTGACGGCATTTCCGAGCAAATTAAAGATTAATTGTCTGATTCGCGATTTATCTCCTCGGAACGATTTTCCGGATGGTAATTGATTGTTCAGTTTGAACTGAATACCTTTTTCATTGCAAATGGCTGAATACGTACTGATTATTGGAGAACAAAGTTCGTCTATCGCAAAGTCGATATCTTCAAGTTCGAGTTTTCCTTCTTCTATTTTTGATATATCGAGGATGTCGTTTAACAAAGACAACAAGTGGTTTCCAGACTCAAGCAAAACACTGAGTTGCTCTTTGTGTTGCGCCTGTGTTACTGAGGACTCGAGAATTTGAGCCATGCCCAAAATGCCATTTAGTGGCGTCCTCAGTTCATGGCTCATGGTAGCAAGAAATGTTGATTTAGCTCGGTTGGAGGCATCTGCTACTTGGACCGCTTGTTGGAGATTCTGCTCCAACTGCTTTCTATCACTGCTGTCTCGTTCTACTGCGATAAACTGTTCGATTTGATTATGAATATTCCTAATCGGTGTAATAACAATGTCGATCCAATATGGGCGTCCATCTTTGTGATAGTTCAAAAGCTCTGATTGAACAGTATGCCCTTGGCTGAGTTCATCTGAAATTCGTTTTATTTCCTCCTTAGAAGTGTCAATTCCTTGTAGAAGATCACCTGGCTTCTTGCCAATGGTCTCTGTGAGTTGGTATCCAGAGAGCTTTTCGAATGCACTGTTAACCCATGTAGTTAGGCCATCTCTATTTGTAATCACAATGGCGTCGCTAGCGTGTTCAACTACCATTGCTAGCTGAGAACGCTCTTTTTCGTTGTCGAGCAACTCCTTGTTCAATTTGGCTTCTACATGTTGCTGTAGCCATTGACGCCAGTATAGATAGGCGCCCAAACACAAGAAAAGCGTTACCGATGACAAAGCGATTTGGAGTTTGGTATCGGAAGAACGTTGCAACCAGAAATCGTTGGTTTGATTTAGTAAACTATGAACTTCACTGTCTATTAGGGCTTTCTTTTCATTACTAATCTCTTGATTTACACGTTTGTTTAGCCGAACGTAGTTGTCTAGGGTGACGACACTAGTATTGTCGCGAAGTGTGTTTGATAAATCGCTTAAGTTGTTTTTAGCGTCAAGATAGCGATAAATGGAAAGCTTGTCAGTTTCATCCAGAGAATAATCACTCCAGAGCTTGTCTTTTAACGCTTGGATAGTTTTATTGGAATACTCTAGAGACACTTTTGCGCTGAGCAGACGTTCTAATCTTTGCGTAAACGACAACATTGCGTCTCGAACGGTTTTTGCGGAGGCTACTGCTGTCTCAGGTACAGGGTTTAGAATTGGAAAGTAGGCATTATGATTTTGTCGAATATTCTCATACAGTTTGTCAGATAACAGTTCTATAGATACCAATTCATTTGAAAACTGGTCATAAGTGCTGTTGTCACTATATTCAAAAACGTAGATCTCTTCGAGGTTGTGAGTGACATTCTGAGACAGCGATAGGTACGCTTTCTGATAAGCTTCACTAACATAGCTATTGACGGCGCTTATCACAAGCCAACATGCGGCTATTAAAGTACCAAGCATGTAGAACAACTCTATCCGTGAACGGTTAAACAATCTCTTTTTCATCGCGTTAACTCCGTCAAGAGCGGGGGAGGCGGTGCTGACAGTGCATTAAGAAAAGCGGTAATTTCAAGAGTTGTAGTGGCATCTAACTCCCTTCCTAGCTGTACTTTAGCCATGGTGACAATCGCCTCTTCCAATGTCGCAGCACGACCATCATGAAAATAAGGTGCAGTCTTTGCGACATTTCTTAGGCTAGGGACACGAAACACTCCTTTATCAGAATTAATTCCAGTGACGTTGTAACGACCTAGGTCTCTTTCTTGACTAGTCGTAGTACTAACATTGCCAAATCTCTGAAAAAGGTTGCCCCCAATGTTGGTTCCTTGATGACATACTACGCAACCCAAAGATTGGAACTTCTCCCACCCCATTTGTGCAATTGGCTCCATTGCATCGGTTTGCCCTTTAAGAAATAAGTCGAAAGGCGAATCTGGTGTATTAAGGGCGGTCATAAACATGACTAAGGCATTTTTGACCGTTTCTTCTGTGATGACTCCGCCAAAGTACTCGTTGAATTGCACGCGGTAGTCTTGCACCGATTGCACGTATTCAACAATGTTTCTCCAATTAGTATTCATTTCGAGAGGGTTGTGGACGGGACCGTCCATTTGTTTCTCTAGGCTTGAAGCACGCCCATCCCAGAAGAAACGAGTGTTATAGGCTATGTTGAATACTGTAGGAGAATTCCTAACACCTGATCCATTTACGCCTCTTGAGACACGGACATTTTCCGCACCATTATCGAAAATATGATGGCAAGATTCACAGCTCACTTGCTGATTGGATGACAGCCTAGGGTCAAGAAAAAGTTGTAGTCCTAACTGCGCCTTATTTTTGTCGTTGCCCTCTAGGTTGGTATGTTCAATTGGAGCAACAAGGTGAACAACACCATATTGCTGTTTGTGGGCGAGAGAGTGGTGCTCTTCGTGCTTAAGTTGTTGGAGTGTCAGGGGCGAGTCAAAATTCAGAAGCAGGTAGGCACCAAGTATCAAAATAGCGAATAGTGAGGATAGCCACCTAATGAGAATTTTGTTCATACAATGTACACATAATATTGATCATATGTATCAGTATGGGATACTTATTTGTCGTTTCAATTAAAGCTAAAAAAACCAAAAAAAGAATGAACTCGTAGTTAATTTAAGGTCTTAGATATTGCTCTGTCTTGGCTGAGCTAGTTTGGTCTACGAATTGGATTATTCAAAGGTTGGGTTTTTGTTTGTGGTTTGTTGCTTTTTGCTACGCTTAATGTAACTTGTACCAATAACGTGTAATTGATTTCTTAGACCTGTTATTGTCTTGGTTTTTATAAATTTTTTTGTTGGGTGGTTGTTATGAAAACTCATTTACGTGCGCTAACTTTAGCAACGGTAATCGGTGTTGCTCTATCAGGATGCAGTCCTGAGCCGGAACAAAAGGCAGAAGCGCCAGTTGTTCGTCCTGTTAAAACTATGGTCATTGGTTTAGAAAACCAAAGTATGATTCGTGAATTCCCTGCGCGTGTTCTCGCGTCGAATCGTGCCGATATGGCTTTCCGTGTCTCGGGTAAGGTCAACAGCATCCCAGTAAAAGAGGGTGATAACGTTAAGAAAGGCACGGTACTTGCGACATTAGATGACACTAATTTTAAACTCGCTGTGCGTGATACACGTGCGACTTTGCAGCGAACTCAAGCTGACTTTAAACGCGCTCAAGAACTGATCAAAGATAATTTTATCTCCAAAAAAGATTTCGAGCAGTTGCGCGCTAATTTGACACGTGCAAAAGCAGCATACGATAAAGCAAATACAGAACTTGGCTATACCAAACTTTTAGCGCCTTTTGATGGTTTTGTGGCACAGCGAGACATTCAAAATTTCGAAAATGTTGAAGCTAAACAGGTGGTGTTTACTTTCCAAAACCTAAATACCCTTGAATTGAAATTTAACGTTCCTGAAAAATTGGTAAGGCAAATTCGTGATGAGCAAGCTGAAGATCCTGTAGAGATTCCGGTCTTTGCTTATTTTGATGCAGCTCGAGAGAAACCATACCCAGTCACGGTGACGGAAGTGTCCTCTAAAGCTGATGCTGATACACAAACCTTTGAGGTGACGGTGACACTTGAGGCACCATCGGATCAAAATATCCTTCCAGGCATGACGGGCTATGTCACTGCAGATTTTTCTAAACTCCAAGAAACGAAAGGCTCAATCCAAGTGCCTGCAACTGCGGTAATTAGCGACAATGCACACAATGCCACAGTGTGGGTTGTTGGAGACGACAACACGGTTTCTCCAAAGCAGATCGAAGTCTCCACGATGTCTGGTGACAGAATCACGGTACTCTCTGGACTTGAAATGGGTGAACGCATTGTCACTGTAGGTGTTCCATTTTTGATTAAAGGTATGGAAGTGAGCCTAATGCCTGAAATCGATCAGGCGCAATAACTGTAACTCAGCAAGAAGAGATGTTTTATGAATTTAGGTGAGTATTCAGTAAAGAATAAGGTTAATAGCTGGCTTTTAGTCCTGCTAATGACCATTGGCGGTGTTTTGGCTTACTTTGAAATGGGTAAACTTGAGGACCCAGCATTCACAATCAAAGAAGCAAAAATCATTACTGCTTATCCAGGAGCTTCTCCTCAGGAAGTCTACGACGAGGTTACGTATCACATCGAAGACGCGGTTCGTCTTCTTGGACAAGTTAAACGGATCAAACGCTCAGTAACTCGTGAAGGTTTGTCGGATATTACGATTGAGTTTAAAGATGAATATACCTCAGCTGAAATGCCAGGTATATACGATGAACTTCGCCGTAAAATTGCTGACAATAAGCATAAATTGCCTCCTGGTGCAGGCGAGCCACAAATTATCGACGATTTTGCCGATGTTTATGGTGGGTTCCTAGCGCTTAATGGCGAAGGTTATACCTATCGTGAGTTAAAAGATGTTGCTGACAACCTTAAGAAGCAACTAGTACTTGTCCCCGGCGTACGTAAAGTTGCAATTGATGGTGACCAAAAAGAAGTCGTTTATGTTCAGATGTCTAGAGCCAAAATGGCGGAACTTGGCATTGATATGGCTACGATAGAGAACCTGTTAAGTTCTCAAAACTTGGTTTCCGATTCTGGTCGTTTCCGTGTTGGACCTGAGTTTATTCGAATTGAGCCGACAGGTAGCTTTAAACATGTAAGTGAAATTGAAGATCTACTTATCTCAAGTGACACCAAGAAGCTAATTCGTTTAGGCGATATTGCCGAAGTAACGCGTGAATATGTTGAAGAGCCGTCGAAGCTCATCTACTTCAATGGAAAACCTTCGTTAACAGTTGGTATTTCAATGCTTCCTGGTAAAAACGTTGTGGAAGTAGGCGGATTAATCGCAGATAAGATCGAAAGTCTAGAGAACCAAATCCCGCTTGGGATGAACCTAGATATCATCTACGATCAGCCATCTGAGGTTGATCAGTCAGTAGCTGGGTTTGTGACCAATACTGTCGAAGCGTTGATTATCGTAGTTGTTGTTCTGCTTGCCTTTATGGGGTTACGTGTCGGACTTATTATCGGCGCAGTATTGATGATCACAGTGGCAGGTACCTTGGCACTAATGCACATGTATGGTATCGAGCTACAACGTATCTCTCTAGGTGCGTTGATCATTGCTCTCGGGATGTTGGTAGATAATGCCATCGTTGTCGCTGAAGGAATGATGATACGGATCAAGCGCGGTGTTCCAGCGATGAAGGCCGCTGGAGAAGTCGTTGGTGCGAATGGCTGGGCGCTACTCGGTGGTACTGCTGTAGGTATTCTAGCGTTTGCAGCAATTGGTATGTCTCAGAGTAACACTGGTGAATTTACCCGTTCTCTGTTCTACGTAATCCTAATTTCTCTGTCTTTAAGCTGGGTTACGGCCGTATCGACGACACCACTGCTTTGTGCATTGTTGCTCAAAAAAGACGACAAGAAAGAAGGGGAAGAAGAGAAAGACCCATACGCAGGTGCTGGCTTTGTAATTTATAAGAGCGTTCTTCAGTTTGCGCTTAAGCAACGAGCACTGACCATTAGTGTGATTTTGGCAATGTTTGTTGCTTCGGTATGGGGATTTGGATTCGTTAAGAATGCATTCTTCCCAAATGCAAACACGCCAATGTTCTTCGTGGATGTTTGGGAAGTTGAGGGTACCGATATTCGTCAAACTCGCGATGATACCCTGAAAATTGCCGACTTTATTCGTGAACAAGAAGGGGTTGAATGGACAGCGAGCTTCATTGGTGGCGGTGCATCGCGTTTCTCGTTGGTATATACACCACAAGACTCTACCAAAGCTTACGGTCAGATCATTGTTCGCACTGAGACACGTGAACAGATCGCACCGTTACAAAAGAAAATCGATACTTTCATGACAGAAAATATCGACAATATCGAGCCTAAGATAAAAGGGCTACGTATCGGCCCTGGACGTGACTCGAAAATCGAAGCTCGATTTGCTGGTCCGGATCCAGAAGTTTTGCGTGATTTGGCTTCTCAAGCTGAAGCGATCATGCATGCTGACCCTGAGACGAAGGAAGTTCGTAACGACTGGCGTCAACCGGTTAAGTTGATTAAACCAATCTTTAATGAACAGGTGGCTCGACAACTCGGGATCACTCGTACTGAGCTTACTGCTTCGTTAAAGGCAGCGAGTGAAGGTTCTCAAGTTGGTATTTATCGTGATGGCGTGAGGCTACTACCAATTTACTTCCGTTCCGATGCGAGTGAGCGACAAAACGTTGCTCAATTGATGGATGCGCAAGTATACAGCCCTGTTCTGCAAAGAACGGTTCCAATTGCACAAGTTGTCGTTGGCTTTGAAACAGTATGGGAAGATGCAATGATTCGTGGACGCGATCGTTTGACGACCATTATTGCTTCTGCGAACCCTACGGGTGAATTGGCTGCACCACTGTTTGAACGCCTAAAACCGCAGATAGAGGCTATCGAACTACCACCTGGTTATTCGATGGACTGGGGTGGTGAGTACGAAGATTCAGCAGAAGCGCAAGGAGCCTTGTTCAGTGCTATTCCGGTTTCATTCATCATGATGATTATCGTGGTTGTGTTGCTGTTTGGTAAGGTACGTCAGCCACTGATTATCTGGATTACTGTACCGCTGGCAATCATTGGTATTACAGCTGGTCTTCTGCTGCTTGATGGTGCCTTTGACTTTATGGCGTTGCTGGGTGCATTGAGTTTAATCGGTCTATTGATTAAGAATGCGATAGTGTTATTGGAAGAAATCGATATGCAAGCGGAAGAAAAGCCGCTTTATGATGCGATTATTGATTCTTCGATCTCTCGTATGCGACCAGTAATGCTTGCGGCATGTACAACGATATTAGGTATGATCCCACTGCTGGGAGACGTATTCTTCGTTAACATGTCTATTACGGTCATGTTCGGATTAGGATTTGCGACCATTTTAACCTTGGTCTTCATCCCAGTAATGTACGCGATTTTGTTCAAAGCTAAGAATCCAGCTTAAATCACATTGAAATGATCAAAAAGGTCAGACACATCGTCTGACCTTTTTTGTTTTCCGTTTATCTAATCTAAGCAAACAGATGGATTACTTACCTGTCTTAGCGACTAAAAACTCAGAGAAGGCTTTCCAAGACTTTTTGTCGGCGTCTTCACGGTAGTTTTTGGAACCAAACACAGTAAAGGCATGTGGTGCACCACTGTAGGTGATCATCTCGTGCTCTACACCGTTCTTTTCTAATTCCACCGCAAGTTGTGCAAATTGAGACATGGGTATCGCAGTATCAGCAGTGCCGTGAAGCACTAGGATCGGCGCGTTAGTTTGTGCGTAGCTTTGTCCATCGGGCGTTGTTAGGCCACCATGGAAGCTTACAAAGCCTCGCGCATTCATACCTGCTCGCGCGGATTCTAATACAGCAGCACCACCGAAGCAGTAACCCATGACCACTGTATCATCTAAGTTTCCACCAAGCTTGCCAGCTTCTTGTAATCCAGCATTCATAAGAGCTTGAAGCTTGGCTCTGTCTTTATAGAGCTCACCTGTGTGCTGCTTCTTGTCTTCAACTTTTGTAGGACGAACGTCTTGCCCGAATAAATCCACTGCGAATACGTTATAGCCCATTTCATTGAGCATTTCTGCTCGGTCTTCTTCGTATTCTGTGAGACCGTCCCAGTCATGAACTAACAACACTAGTGGCGCGGTATTATTCACTTTGGCCCAGTAGCCTTCATAAGGCTGCCCATCTACCTCATAGATAACATGTTCACCCGCTACAGAGTAACTACTGACTAACGCTGTACCAAGAAGCATTCCAATGAGTCTCTTATTCATTATTGTTTCCTCTTTACTGGCTTTATTGTCCTCGCACTACAAAGCTTAGTACGTACAATCCAGATTGAGGTGTAACCAATTGAATTTTTTATTGCGTGAAAGGCGAGGTTTTGATTTGAACGTAAAAAAGGGAAGCAGTCGCTTCCCTTGGATATTCGATTATTGGACTATACACTCATCGGTACTAATACCATGGTGCCTATGATTACGGTAATCAGACCAGCAAGTACAGGAACCGAGGTACGCTTTACAACCTCAAATGGAGAAATATTACCCATACCCGATGTGGCGACGATAACACCAGAAACTGGCGAAATTGTACGACCTAGGTTTGAGGCTTGTAGCATTGGGATGATTAGGAATGCTGGATTTAATCCCATTTTTGCTGCTAGGGAAGGCGCAAGCTCAACGAATGCATAGAATGGTGCATTACCTGAACCTGTCGCAATCGCCGCGGCTACAGTCAGACCGGTGAGAATTAACATTAGTGCGACACCGCCAGCACCCGCCTTATCTGCAAGGTGAAGAAGATTGTCGATAGCGCCAATCGACATTAAGCCTTGTGCGAATACACCAGCTGCAACTAAGAGCATAACAACGCCTTTAAAGGCATCGGCCATACCTTGATAACAAGATTCTAAGTCTTCTAATGTTTTTTGGCCGTTGAAGCGCTTAGTAATAAAGTCGATGAGGGCACCTAGGAAGATAGAGCCTACAACGATAGTGTAGATATCAAGTGTAAGACCTGGAATCGTACGGCCATTGAAAAGGAAAACACCGATGATCGGTAAGAAAGGCAGAATGCAATAGAATGCCGGAGCGTCTACCTTCATTTCTGACACATCAACGCGCTCCATTGGCGTATTTTCTTTTTTATCTAGATATTTGTTCCAAAAAAATGCGGCAGCAGCCATAACAATAATGGCACAGATTGAAACAGGTAAGACGGTTTGTACCGCGAATACGTCAAGCGCAAGTCCAGACTTTTCAGCGGCAATCACGACGTCACCGGAAGTTGGAGATAGAATGATGGCAGCTGGTGAAGCACATACAGCTACCGCTGCTGGTCGAGAGATACCCATAGCGGTCATCATAGGGAACAAGGTTGCCATTAGTAGGACACCTAGGCCCGTTGCTGAACTTACCGCGAGAGACATCAAACAAGCCACAATATAAGCGGCAACAAGTAGAATGTAAGGAGATTTAATGAAAGAGAGGGGTTTTGAAAACTGTTTTACTACTACGTTGTTTGCGCCAATGTGAGTCATGTAAGAGGCAAAACCACAAAGTAGCATGATTTGCATACCCAGACCGCCGCCTCGATATTGCAGCATGTACTTCACGTATTCGAGTGAATCAGTAACGATGTTACCCGTAGAGGTGATTTTTGCCGGTAGTACGGTATGGCCCAAAATCCCTGTTAATAGCAGTAGTGCAATACCTGCAGTCAGTAGTACGCCAGCCGGTCGGTAGCCTTTTACAATGAAGTAGCCGACGGCGATCGTCACGACTAGACCAATTAATAGTTCTAACATAATTCTCCCTTGAAACTGTTAAATATCTAAAGTATCTATTTCAAAATATGTCAGAAACTGTACAAAATATTACACTGTGGCACGACAACTACATGCCGATGTAATGATCTAAGACAAACAATTAATTCAATTGAAAATAGTGGGTAATTTATCTGTTTTTTATTTGTTCACTAGCTGTTAATTTCAGATTAAATCACTACCACAAAAGTATTACTTGGCTCACAGTGAAGAATAGTTATCCAATTGAGAAAGGAATTTGCTGTGTGAATGATTTTGCCAAATACATTAGGTGTTGCTGGTGTTTCTCATAGTTTATAGCCAAATTGATGTGACTAAGTTTTGCTATTGCCACTAACTAACAATGGGAGATTAATTCTTGGTTTTTATTGCAATTCTAGCCATGCACGACAGAATAATGTCATCACTTGCTTGAGAACTTCATCATGTATCATTCATCTATTAATCTTCTTGATGTTCGCGCTTTTGTGCTGGTCGCTAACTTAGGTAACTTTACAAAGGCGGCTGAAGCACTCAACGTGTCGAGGTCCCATGTTTCGAGGCAGATTCAATCGCTAGAAAAGCAAATGGGAGTGAGTCTACTTATTCGAACCACTCGAACAATGAAGTTAACGGAAGCAGGAAAAGCATTTTTAAGCTCTTGTGATGGTGCATTGCAGTCGATTGATCAAGCGGTACATGCTGCAATTGACGATGTGGAAGAAGTCCGTGGAAGTATTAAGATCAATTGTGTAGGTGGTTATATAGGTGAGGAGCTTGTTGCAAACTACTTATCTCAGTTTTTATTGAACTATCCAGAGGTTAATATAGAGCTTGATTTCTCGAGCCATCGAGTTGACTTACTCGAAGAAGAGTTTGATTTAGCCATACGTATGGGGGTATTACCCGATTCTAATTATATCGCTAGACATCTCACAAACATTGAAATGCAAACGCTAGCCAGCCCTGACTACCTTGCTAAATACCCTAAACTAACTCACCCCAAAGAGCTAAAGCAGCATAAATGCATTACAGGCTCAGTAACCAAGTGGCGCTTTGTAAATAACATCAATCAAGAAGTCTTCGAAACTTCCATTAACGGCGACCTTAAATGCAAGAACGGGCGTGTGCTAATTAATGCGGCAAAGTCTGGGTTAGGGCTAATTCGAGTCCCGACCCTTTATTGCGAAGACGAATTGGCGGCAGGGGTTCTAAAACCTGTATTTGATGATTGGGGTATTGAGTTGGTACCACTTTCGCTAATTTATCATAGGGATAGATATCAACCTCGTAAGATTAAGGAGTGTGTACGTCATTTAATGGCGTGCTTCAGTTCTTAATGTTTGTAATCTGGTTTTAGTCTCGTTATCTTGTTCAATAGAGTGCATAGTCTCATAGGCGTAGTTGAAGAGAAGGGCTAATTGTGCAGTTAGTTGATAAAATAAACGCAACTTTGATCAGAGATATAGGATCAAACGATGAGTTTGACTTTGAAGACCTCAGTGGCAAACTTGCTGAGGTAACTGAAGTTATTGGCTTTGAACATTATCTCTTTGCTGTTTCGGTGCCGGTGACAGTAATGAGAGCTGAAAATGTCGTGTTGACTAACCAACCTTTAGCTTGGCGGCAATTCTATGAAGATAATGAAGTCATGTACTTCGATCAAGTCGTACTTCATTGTCGGAATAGCATGCTTCCTCTCCAATGGCGATCTCTTCTCGCCAATGATATTCCAGATGATAAAAATGTGATCAAATTGGCGTCTGACTTTGGTTTGGGAGATGGGATTACGATCCCGCTTCGCGCCAACCATGGGTGCTTGGGGCTTATCAGTTTTTCTAATAGGAAAGGAACTCGGAAGATAGACCACGAATCAACGATCCTATCAACTTACGTGGGGAGTCTGGTTGCTGATTACATTAACGATATCAGAAACCATGTATGTGAAAAGCAGTTCGGACAAGTTAAATCGAGCCTCACACTTAGAGAGCAAATATGTTTAGCTTGGGTAGCGGAAGGAAAAAGTTCGTGGGAAGTGGCCCAGATTATTGGTTGCTCTGAGCGCACTGTAAATTTTCATATTCAGAATGCGAGTGAAAAGCTCAATGCATTCTCTCGCACTCAAGCGGTCTCTAAGGCCTTGCTAACCGGCTCTATCGAGCCTATGTTGGTTTATGGAAGCGTTGGTAAACCAATTTCGTAACGCTTCATTAATGGGGACACGTAAAGCGACACTTTTCGTATGCTCTAACATTCTAATCTTTCCATCACCTATGCGTTGATTCGGGATACCGACGTGGCGCATTATCCTTTCTATTCCTGTGGTTGTTGGCGTAATAAATGTAGTGAAGCCCTGCTCAAAACCATATTGCACAACCAAATAGAAAAGTAGTTCAGTAAAGTTAATGTGAGATGCTTGTTTGGATACCTCGCGATCGACTGCAAACCTTGAAAGCTCGATAACATTATGGTCGTCAAATGATTCTCCCTGAAGTAATTCTGGAAAAGTGTGCTTCAACATGTAAGGTGTATCGGCATGTATAAGCCTCCAACACGCGACGACCTTGTCCTGGTATTCAATAACAATGAATTTGGCATCCGGTCGATCATATTCATCAATGTCTAGTTGATTTTCAGTATTCAAAGACCAACGAAGTCTACGCACAAAAACATCATATCTTAGCGTGTGCATTTCGTATTTCTGCTTCTCGGTCAATTCATCATATTTTCGGATATAGACAATAGGTTCCATGGGGTTTCCTCCTATACAGTTTCATGCATAGGTTAGCGCCACGCTTAGGAGAGGATAACTGACAGTTTAGTCAGCTTGAATTATTGCAATTACGGAAAAGTCAACCTGTCAGTTTCTGCAGTATCTTATTTTCGATACAAGCGTATAACAGTCTTAAGACCCTGTGAACCTGACTAACAACGTCCGAACGATAGATTCAGAACAGAATATAGAATTACACCAAGGCTAGGTGACTTTTGGGTTTACAGGGTCTTTCTTTTTTCGTCAGTATTTCCCCACGTCTATCTCTCAATTTGTCTTTGCTTTCCACGACTTGATCTATTTGTATTGATAATACTTACTGCATCACTGATAATTGCATGCCATTCATATTCTAACGATGTGTTGCGAAACCTAGATGCAAAAGCTGACGAAGAAATACACTCTACTCTTGTTTAAATCAGCGCTTGTATCTTCTTTGATTTACGGCTTCGCTGTGTTCCAATCCCTTGATAAGTTGGTAAAAAACGAAGTAGCGCAGTTTCATCTAGTCACTAAATCCATACAAGATTACAAATCCACCTTGTATATACTGGGTGTTCTTTTTGAGGCACAAATTGCGGCCAATAAATATGAAGAAGTTGGCTACCCACTTTTCGACAAAGGGCGAGTCTACTTGCTCAATCCAGGTGAGCCACTAACTCATAATGAACGGGTTGTTAGTATGACGGCACAACGTATGTTTAATAGCATGCCCGAGTTAGCATTAGGGCAAGAATACCTTTTGTATTATCGCTCCTATGAAGGGATGAAAATACTAGCTAGTCATGCTTTTGGTCTTACCAACACGAATGTGAACGAAGTCTTTTCTAAAAAAATATGTTTGGAGTCGTTTAAGTGTTCAAAGTATGCGTCTCAAGAAGATTTGGATAACCGAATTGTAGTTTCCGATATCTATAGAGATAACGTAACAAACAAAACCGTTATCACCATCTCAAGCCCTGTTTATGACGAATTTGGAATGGTTGGAGATGTTAACGCTGATGTTTATCTCGATAAGTTTCCATTTCTCTATAACAAACAGTATTTTAGTACGAGAAGTGAAATAGGTCGGGAAATCATTATTGAAGACACTCGTTACCCTTTCCATCAATCAGCGCACGCGGAACGAACTCAAGTCGACGATAGGCTTAGCATTGTCTATAAAATACCCTACAGCAAAATTGTCGTAGATTCTCTTTGGATCTACTTTTCTATGGTGGCACTGTTTTTCTATGTCGTCATTCGACTGGATGAGCTCAAGGTCAAAAGAGAAAAGTTAAAACTGGCAGAACTGGCAATAAAGTTAGATGAACTGACAGGGCTTTATAACCGTGCAATTCTTAGAGACAGTGGCATTAAGTATGCGATTGAAAAGAAGGGTTTGGCTGTCATTGTCATTGATGGCGATAAGTTAAAGCTAATTAACGATAACTACGGGCACCATGTTGGGGATGAGGCTATTGTGTATATTGCACAATGCATGCGTCAGTGTTTTCGTGAGAGTGACTATCTTATACGTAGTGGCGGTGATGAGTTTCTAGTCTTATTACCTGGGTGTGGACTGCAAACTGCAGAGCGTTTGGCCAATACATTGAGTCGAACTATACGCTCGAAAACGTTTGGTGCAAATAAGTTGACGCTTGATATCAGCTTGGGTGTCACGGTGTTGCAAGAAAAAGAGTCTCTCTCGTCAGCCATTAAGCGAGCAGATGCTTTACTGTATCAGGTCAAGCGAAACAAAGCTTAACCCTACCTTACAAATGAATTAGGCAGAATAATGCATAAAGAGCATGACTATAACTTATTGAAAGTATTAGTTTTAATATATCAATGTCGCAGTTTGACCACTGTTGCTGCTGTGTTAGGTAAAACGGAAAGTGCGATCAGTAAGCATCTGTCTAAATTAAGAGAACAATTGGGTGACCCGCTGTTTGTAAGGTCGTCTAATGGGCTAGAACCTACACATTATTTAGAAAGAATAATCCCTGGTATCGAAACAGGTTTACGTTCGGTCGAACAGGCTTTGAAGCGAGGGGAAGCGTTTGACGAGAAAAACTATGAAAAACCAATAGTTGTTGCGTTAGACAATTTATCGATCGAATGCTTTGGTACAGAGCTGTTGGTCGCGCTTAAGTCTGTATTTTGTCGTTCGAGGGTCGAACTTAGAACTTGGCGTTCAGATACTTACCAATCTATTGTCGATGGGAAAACAGACATAGGTATTCAGTTCTTTAATGAAGATTGCTCCAAAGCGGTCTATCAAGCCAGTCTAATTAATGTCGAAATAGGGGCGGTTGTCGCGAGTAATAGTCATATAGATAGTTGGGAGCAAGTATTCGAAAATCCGTGTGTTTTCTTTGAAATTCGCGGATGGAACGAAACCAACCACAGGTTGATCAAACAGATGGCAAAATACGACTTATCGTTTGATTATCAGGTTAAATTGGATAATCTGAGTGTCGCCCTAGCCATGATTCAGAGAGACAATTATTCGGTGGTGTTATCCAAGCATTTGATGCCGAGTAACGGTTTTAGATTTGTGCCATTTCCGGATTACATGCAGACATTTACGCCAGTTGTGACGTGTATGAAGCAAAGTAATCGACAAAATCCATTGCACCGAAAACTGCATGACATTATTAAAAGTATCGTAAATAAGAAAGGAGAGGAGTAGACCTCTCCTGCTCAAAATTGGCTAACTTGCTAGGGCGGGTTTCTTACTCTCAAGAACATCGTGTGAGTTGATCAATTCCACGATTGAGTTCGCTTCATACTTATCTAGAATACGAGACTTGTACGTGCTGATTGTTTTCGCACTTAATGACAAAAATTCTGAGATTTGTTTGTTGGTATAGCCTTTCTTAAGGTAGTTAAATACTACAGTTTCTCTTTGAGAGAGCACAATATTACGGCTTCGCTCTTTATAGTCAGTCTTAAATAGGTTGTAACCACGCATCACACCACTAATCGCATCACGGATAAGCGGACTGTCTTCTGATTTACTAATGTAACCGTTGACGCCCAGTTTATAAGCAGTTTCTGAGTATACTGGGTAACCGTAACTGGATACGAAGATTGCTTTACCATTGTAGCCACAAGCGTAGGCTCTGCGCATGAACTCAAAACCGTCAGCTTCTGCGAGATTTACATCTAGGATGATAAGTTCGATATTACTGTTTTTTACTAGGTTTAAAGCCGTCTGAATATTACCGGTTTGGTGGACTAGATCTAAATCATCGATGCTAGACACGATCTGAGCTAGTGCTTCCCTAACTAGCGGGTAGTTATCAATGATGAGGCAGTCTTTCGTGTTTGGATAGAGCATTCACTTTACCTTGCTATACAAATGATTGGCGAAACAGGATTGGGAAAAGAGCGCGATCACTTGTCGGTTACGTCTAAAATCTTAAGAATTATTTTTAGTGTCGAATTAACGATGCTCGGAAGTATAGGAAACAATGCACTGAAAGTGTGGAATGATGGAAATTCCAAATAGGAATAATGTCAGAATGTTGGAGTTGTTCATTTAAAACAGTAGGTTACGAAAGATAGATAAATTGTATTTATCGTTAAGTCGTATAATTTGAGTTGACCTTGACTGTTTATATCGAAGAGATAAATGATGAGAGAAGTATAGTGATTACGAAGAATGCTATGTTTTATGTCGATTTATCATGATGTTAGCTATCTATCATTATGTGACACGACTTTTGGTAAGTTAATTACGCAAAAGTGTGATTCACATCTTGTTTTTGCTTTTAATAGGTATATAATTACGGAGAAAAGTAATTAAATTACAAAATGCCTATTGGAGAACGAACATGGGTTATGAACTAGGTGCTGCCTACATTGGTCAAATCGCTGCAAAAAAAATGATTGACGAGATGCTATATGGCAAGCCACAACCTAAAAAAGTATCTTTCATCAAGCGAATGATGAAAAAGCTAGCTAAGTAACGGAATTCTTGCAAAAAGCCCGCGATCTAATCGCGGGCTTTTTGTTATTTGACAGTTCTAATTTTTGGTCAAGATACGTTTTTCTCACCAAACTCTAGAACGTTATCAGGTTTGCTATCGAGATTCCGCTTGCTAAGCCAACTTTCCAGATTGTCTGCACCGCCAATATATTCATCTTCTAGCCAGATTTGTGGCACAGTAACTGGTGTTTTTAATCCTATGTGTGCCTTTACTTCGGGGATCATTCTATAAAGGGCGGCACTATCTTTAACGACATCAGAATATGTGTAAGGAATGCCAGCATCATCAAGCATTTGCTTAGCTTTGACGCAATAAGGGCAGGTTGCTTTACCATAGACAATGTTACCAGAAAGCGTATCGCGCTTTGTCCACTCTTGAATAACAGATTGAACCAATACACCTCTGTTCAGGGCTTCACCTTGACTGATGACCTTGCCTTCAACCATTAAAATAGGGGCGTGCCAAGCTCCAGATTTTAAAGGCTCCCACCAGTGAGACAACCAATCTTTCACTTCTAACTCAATAGGGATACCGTCCAATTCGTTATTGAAAGTGTCATTGAGAATATCTTTAGTCAATGTGCATTCACCGCATGGAATGTTGACTTTAAATGGTCCCCAACTACCTGCCCAACGATAAAGAGTGATTTTGATTGGTTCCGCCATAGTGTTAGCCTCTTGAATAATCCGTTTAATAATTAGAACTGCTAACTCAGGTTTTTATTTCACAGTCGCTGCACTTTTTCGCTTTCTAGTTTCCCACTGAGTAATAAATGCCACCGACGCTATAATTATAGCCGCTCCTAACCATAGCCGGCCTGGGGGAGCCCAGCCAAAAACAATCCAACCTGCAAGCACATTCATCGGTAGCTTTGCGTGGTCAAAAGGTTGGACAAATGACGCATCTGCCACCGAATACGCTTTCACAATAGCCCACTGTGCAAGCGCTGTTAGCGATCCTGCTACGATAAGGAAGCCCCATACGACACCGGAAGAAGGGAATGACCAATCTGGTAAAGCGAGGAAAAGGTTAAATGGCGTTATTAGTAGCAGCAGGTATACGACCATAGTTGATGGCGAGTCATGGGAAGAGAGCTTTTTCACCATAAGTGAATAACATGCCCAAAAAAACGCTGCGCCAACAGGAAGCAAGGATGCCCAACTGAAGTTATCGGACCAGGGTTCTAGGATTATCATGGCACCAACAAAACCACACAACGTCGCAAACCAACGCGCAGGACCGACATTTTCCTTTAATATTAAACCTGAACCTAAAGTTGCAAAAAGAGGCGACGTCATCAACAGTGCAATGCCTTGCCATATTGGGACAGGATAAGCCAGTGCCCACATCCATAGTTGTATACCTATAACAGAGAGAAAGACACGAAATAGGTGTGCTGGAAAGTGTGAGGTTTGCAGCGACTGTCGAAAACCCAGTGTTCGCAGATAAGGGATGATAACTACAAAAGCGATGGCATATTGAATCAAAGCCACCATAGTAGAGGACATACCGTGGTTAATACTGACGATTTGGGCAATGTTGTTGACGAGAGCAAAGGAAGCGCCAGCTGCTAGCATCCATGCTGCGCCCTGAATAGGGTGGTGTTGTAAGCTCATAATTGACTTCTTTATTTTTTTTCAATGTTACTACGGATCTTATCAAGCACCAAATAGGTTAACGGCTGATTTATTTCTGCTACAGATCAATTATCTGTTCGAATGTTCAAATGTTATTCGATGCTATATTGATTTTTTATGCCGATTAATAGATATTTATGCCAAATTTTATGCTTGGCTAATACATAATTATGAACACTCATACTAAAGAGCATGCGCATGTTGCTGATGGCACAAAAACATGGCAGATGCCAGATACTCTTATCTTAATTTTCATTGTCGGTATTCTTGCGACAATTTTGACTTACTTTATCCCTGCAGGACACTTTGACAGTCAGCAAGTTACTTATTTGGTAGATGGTGCTGAGAAGTCACGTACTGTCATCGACCCTCACTCATTCCAATATGCGACTGATGAAAATGGTGATTTGGTCTATCAGTCAGTCGGGTTATTCGCATCGGGTGGCGGCATTGGTTTAATGAACTTTGCTTTTGAAGGACTAGTTTCTGGTTCTAAGTGGGGTTCTGCGATCGGTGTAATCATGTTTATGCTCGTGATCGGGGGCGCATTTGGAATTGTGATGCGTACCGGTACGATCGATAACGGTATTCTACGTTTGATTGATAAAACCAAAGGAAGTGAAGCACTTTTTATCCCTGTTCTTTTTGCTTTGTTCTCTTTAGGTGGCGCGGTATTCGGAATGGGAGAAGAAGCCGTTGCCTTCGCCATTATTATTGCTCCGCTTATGGTACGTCTTGGCTATGATGGTATTACTACTGTAATGGTGACGTACGTAGCTACGCAGATTGGTTTTGCTACCTCATGGATGAACCCGTTTTCAGTGGCCGTTGCTCAAGGTATTGCCGGAATTCCAGTTCTCTCTGGAATGTCGATGAGAATTGCTATGTGGGTTGCATTTACCCTCATAGGTATTGTGTTCACAATGGTGTATGCATCTCGAATCAAAGCAAACCCAGAATTATCATATAGTCACCGTACCGACATCTTCTTTAGAAAACAGACAGACACAGTGCAAGAATCACGCTGGAATCTTGGTGATACTCTCGTTCTGACCACTGTTATAGCAACGACCATCTGGGTTGTCTGGGGGGTGGTAGCACATGCATGGTATATCCCAGAAATTGCTTCTCAGTTCTTCACCATGGGTTTTGTTGCGGGACTGATTGGTGTGGTATTCCGCTTGAATGGTATGACCCTTAACGATATGGCGGACGCTTTTAAAGAAGGTGCTGGTATTATGTTAGCACCTGCTTTGCTAGTAGGCTGTGCCAAGGGCGTTCTACTAATTCTTGGCGGCGGTACTACGGACGAATCTAGTGTATTGAATTCGATCCTTAATGGCGCTGGCGGAATGATTAGCGGCCTGCCTGATGTGACTGCTGCTTGGTTAATGTATGTGTTCCAATCCATCTTTAACTTCTTTGTGACCTCTGGTTCGGGTCAGGCAGCGTTGACTATGCCACTGTTAGCGCCGCTGGCTGATATTGCAGGTGTCACTCGTCAAGTTGCCGTACTTGCTTTCCAATTGGGTGATGGTTTTACCAATGTTATTGTTCCTACCTCTGCGTCTTTGATGGCAACCTTAGGGGTCTGCCGTATTGATTGGGGTGATTGGGCAAGGTTCTGCTGGCGCTTTATTTTGCTGCTATTTGTTTTAGCAAGCTTTGTGGTCGTTGGAGCACACTTAATGGGATTTGCTTAGGCTTAAGCATTGATTTAGTGTAGTGATTAAGCGGGCATTAGCCCGCTTTTTATTATCAGAAAGAGAAACGAAACACGTGATTGAGTCAGAAAATTTTCCTACCATCAGCTCATTAGATGTTGAAACCCTATCAGCCGGCCTTCATCACTTTTGGTTTAAAGCCTCAACCAATGCTATGGGGATTGAGGTTCGACTCCCTGTGGTTGTTGCTAAAGCAGAGAAACCTGGGCCCAAAGTTGTTATCACTGCTGGTGTGCATGGTGACGAGTTAAACGGTGTTTTGACTGCCCATGAACTGATTAGACGTCTGCCAGAAGTATTAAGCGCTGGCTCGGTAACGATCGCCCCATCGATCAATGTATCAGGCATTTTAAACCACAGTCGAGATTTTCACTCATCTGACCCTGATTCGTCTCCAGCCAATCTTAATCGATTTTTCCCCGGTAATCCGAATGGTGATACAGCCAATCGCTATCTTGATACAATTTGGACACAGTTATTAAAACCAAATGGTGAACTCGCTATCGATTTGCATACGCAAACGCGTGGTGCTACGTATCCACTGTATGTGTTTGCAGATTTTAGGTTAGAGCAAGCATTAGAAATGGCTCGACTCATGGAGCCAGATGTTATTCTCAACGACCCCGGTGATCACGGTGTGTTGGAAACCGTCTGGAATAATTCGGGTGTTCCTTGCATAACAGTAGAAGTTGGAATGGGTAAAGTGACTCAACCTGAACTCATCGAGAGAGCGGTGTGCGGCATCAAGCAAATACTAGTTAACCAAGGAGTGATTGAAGGAGAATCACCAAACGTTACCCCGTGTGACATCGAAGGGAAAGAAATCATCAGCGTTCGTGCTAATAAGGGTGGTTTTGTTTTACCACAAGTGACCCTTTTGGAAAGAGTGGAAAAGGGACAACTTCTGGCGGTGCAATATGATAGTTTTGGTCGTATGACCGACAGTTACTACGCTCCTAATGATGGTACCGTCATTAGCTACAACGTTGATAGTTTGAGAGAGGCGGGGGCGCTTGTTGTTCGCTTAATCCGATAAAGTAAAAAAAAGCCTCCCTCTATTAGGGAGGCAAAAATAGTGACCACTTGTTCAGCCTCTTCTGCCTAGATAGCATAGCTAAGAATCATCTTCTCCCTCTTAGAAAAACAACTCCGCCATGCTGAGACTGGCAAGTGCAAATGCTGCTAACATTTGTCTTTACTACTAAAGCAGTAGTTGTGCCAATTTGCCTAAATTACTAATTGTTTGTTTTACTTATGGATTATATTTCTTGATAAAAGGAGGGTGTGGACATGATGGCAGGAATTGGTGCAGTCGCACGAAAATAGGGAAGGCTAAGCCAAGATGACCTAGCCTTCTTATCTATCCGCTACGTTAAACTTAGAAGTCGTAACGTAGACCTAGACGTAGTGAATTATCTGCATCGATGTAATTACCATTCGTATCGGTAAATTGCTCATCGCTAGCATCAATGTTGTTAAACTTGTAACTTAAGTAAGTTCTTAATGATTTGTTGAAGTAGTACAAACCTGTTAATTCTATATAATCACTCTGGCTGTATTTGGGAGCATTGTCTGGATCGATTTCTCCTTTCTGGTACCCAAGGACTGCTTCAAAGTTATTGTCAAACCTATATTGAGCAACGAATTCGATGCCATCGAAGTCATTGTCTCCTATGATATAACCAGCATTATTAGTGTATTTTTTCGAACCTGAACCTTGAGTATATGTTGCACCAAGATACAAGCCTTCCCAGCGATAGTTCACACCTCCAATGATCTGAGAAGAGTCTTGACTATCATAACCTGGATTGCTAGGGTCGTTTGGATTTTCATTTGCAGCATACCCAAGAGCGAAGCCTAATCCCATTGGAAGAGTATATAGTGCAGATAGAGCCCAGCCATTTTCACTGTCTTCATCAGAAATTAAGGCACTCGCTTTAACGGAAAGTGCATCCATGAAATAGCCTGAGTAGTTGATAGCGTTATTAATTTGCTCATCACCAGCTTGGATAAACGTTTTCTGATTTCCACTATATGAGGTAACAGTATCAGACATTTGAGATATTTGTACTATGGCCGAATCTTGCTTACCAAATGTGACATCACCGTACGTGGTTCCTAATCCTGCATACATGTAACGTTGTTTGAAGTCAAAGTTAGCAGAGTTACTACCTCCGTTATCTCCTGTGCTTACTGTTTGCTCAGCTTCATAAAAAGCGATACCTTTCAGGTCATTGGTAATTTGCGTTTCTCCCCCGACGTTGATACGAAAGCGAGATTTATTATCCATCGAGCCGTCTAGCTTAGCTCCACTCTCTTGACCTTGGAAATCGCCCCTGAATTCAGCACGACCACCAATACTTAGTGAAGTACCATCTGAATTGTAAACCTCTGCTGCAAGTGCTGAACCAGAGACGAGTGCTGTTGTAATCGCCGTAGCGATGGCTGCCATTTTCATAATTCTATCCTTTGATTATTATTAACCACTGCAATGTTTCCACTGCTAGACCATTTGATGCCTTATGACATAAGTGGCCTAATGGAAGGATAGAACGCCTTTTCTAGCTTTCCTTTCTAAACTCCAATTAGTTCCCCTCTATTTGTTATTTTGTGATCTATCGCTCATTAATGACGTGCTTCATTGGCAGTTTTGTAACTCACAACAAAGTAATTCGGCTGACGTTACTCAAAAAATGGGAGATTGTTGACAAAAATGATGTGTTTTAAAGACTTAAATCGACTAATTAAACTGAAATAACAAAATGTAACTTGTTGAATTTTACGTGCTTCTCTGTCTGATAAATGAGCGGAAAGTGTTTAAAAGTGTGAATTTAATCACTCAAAAACAACAAAAAAACTCAATCAATCTCATCTAAATGGTGGCTTTAGATCGTTTTATGTTTTTATTATTTGTATTAAATTGTTGTTTTTAAAGGTTAAAGTTAAATAGAAAACACTGTTTTTAATCTTTTACGTCTTTTTATGAAGCCTTTGGGAACTTTAGGGTTAGAGTGGCTCTCGTCATGTTAATCCAGCGTTACATCAAGTCGGGTTACATGCATGGGTGTTATGTCTGTGTACGTAACAGCTTTATGTGCGTTATGTCATTCATTGAAATGACACATAAAACTTGAAATATGGAAATCCCAATGAACAAAAAAATTATTGCATTAGCAGTTTCTGCTGCAGCTTTCGGTACTACTGCTCAAGCAGTTGAGCTATACAACCAAGATGGTTCTACTTTCTCTGTAGGTGGTCACGTTTCTGTTGGCGTTCAAGATTCTGAGAAAGACGCTGCTGGTGTAAACTCTGTATCTCCACGTATCAACTTCGAAGCAACTCAAGATCTAGGCAACGGCTTTACTGCTGATGCTAAAGGTGAGTGGGCTCTAAACATGCTTAACGGTGGTGACAACTCTTTCACTACTCGTCTAGGTTACATCGGTGTTAGCCACGCTGAACTAGGTCGCGTAGCGGTTGGTACTCAGTGGGCTCCATACTACACTGCGGGTGGCGTAGCTGACCTTCCAATCGCTTTTGCGAATGATTTCCTATACGACAACCACGGTGCTCTAGGTACTGGTCGTGCAGACGCTATGCTTGCTTACACTAACGCATTTGACTTCGGTAATGCTGGTGCATTCAACTTCGGTCTAGGTTGGCAGGGTGCTAACGATATCGACAACACTACTACCGCAACAACGCCGCCTGTTACGAATGGCAAATTTAACCTAGGCCAACGTGCACAGGTTCAATTAGGTTATGATGTTGCTGGTTTTGGTATTAACTACGCCTATACCGGTGGTGATATTACATCCACAGGTCTTACTACGCAGAATCTTGATGACAAAGCTACTTCACACCTAGTATCTGCTAAGTACGGTACATATGGTAAAGGTCTGTACATTGCAGGTGTATATGCAATGAACGACTACATGACAAGTTATGATAAAGGTGCTCAGGGTCTTCAATTAGACGATACTAAGGCATATGAAGCTATCCTTGCGTATGGTCTATCTAACAGCCTAAACCTGTCTGTTAACTACGAGTCTGTTAAGTACGACGGCGACAAAGCAATTACAGATTCTCGTTACCAAGGTGAGACTATCTATGCAACTACAGCAATCCAAGCTGAGTATGACGTAACTTCTCGCATGCGTGCATATGGTGGTTACCAGTTTGACTTACAAGGCACTGGTGCATTCAAAGAAGATCGCGACAACATGTGGATGGCTGGTGTTCGTTTCTTCCTATAATGAAAAGCTAACTACCTAAATCTAAAAACCCGCTCTTGGAGCGGGTTTTTTGTTAGATAAGTGCCGCACTGAATGTAAGCTCTGGGTGTTATTTAGTGCGTAAATGCGTTTGTGGTAAAAATATCTTACAAATTCTAGTAAGTTGTATAAATTACTAATCAATTTAGTTATAACTTGTTGTTTTTAAGAAATAAAAATAGCAGTTACTTTATACTCTAAAACTTCATTTCATTTCACATCACTTCTGGGAACTCTCTCTTTAAAGTATCTCCATATTACAAGTTTCAAGTTTTTATCGAATTGTTCATCAGTGTTACGCACAGCACCTATGAGCAATACGGCATTAACACCCAAGTACTTACGTTCTGTAACGCGAATAAAAGTACCTAACTGTCATATATGGAAATCATAATGAACAAAACTCTACTTGCTCTTGCAGTGACTGCAGCAACGATTGGCACTCAAGCTAACGCGCTAGAAATCTACAACAAAGAAGGCACGCAAATGTCTATCGGTGGTCATGCGACTATCGGTCTAACTGGTGCTCATGCAGGAAAAGACGCTCGCGTTGAAGAAAAGTCTCCTCGTATTAATCTTGAAGTGATCCATGACCTTGGTAATGGCTTTAAGGCAGACTTCAAAGGAGAGTGGGCAATGAACATGTTAGAAGGTGGCAAAAACACCTTTACGACTCGTTTGGGCTATATCGGTATAGGGCATGAAACATATGGCCGTATCGCAGCAGGTACTCAATGGTCTCCTTATTACATGGCAGCCGGCGTTGTCGATACGCCAATCGGTTGGTCTAATGATTTCCTTTACGACAACCAAGGTTTATTTGGTACTGCGCGTGCTGATAAGTTAGCGGCGTACTACAATACTATTGACTTTGATGAAGCGGGTGCTCTAACAATCGGCGCTGGCTGGCAAGGTGCTAACTCGGTCGATGAAACAATTGGTTATAAGCAAGATGGCAAAACGGTAGCGGGTGCTGGCGACCAAGTTTATTCAACTAAAACTCAAACTTGGCTAAGTTCACAAAACCGTGGTCAAGTTGCTATTGGCTATACGATCTCAGGTTTCAACGTCAACTACGCATTCAACAGCGGCAATGTTGTTGAGCGCAATGTAGCTAAGCTTGCTGAGTCTAACTTGGTTTCAGCTAAGTATGGTAATTTTGGCGCGGGTTTATATGTTGCAGCTACATTCGCTGACAACAAAAATATGAACTCATTCGACAGCAAACTAATTGCGAAAACTCAAGCTGTAGACTCGATTCTTGCTTACGGATTTGACATGGGGTTGAACTTAATCCTGAAGCATGAAGAAATGCAAGACACAGAAAATAATGTGCGTGTTAAATCGGGAACTTCTGTTCAAGCAGAATATACAATTAACCCACGCGTTCGAGCATATACAGGTTATAACTTCGACAACCAAGGCGAGACTGGTGCGAATGTTGATTACAGCAAAGCGAAAGACAACCAATTCATTATCGGTACTCGTTTCTACTTATAATGTCTTGAAAACCTAAAACGACGAAAGCGCCCCTATTAAAGGGGTGCTTTATTGGATCTATTAGGCACCACACATTACAGTTGAGCGAGTGCTGCCCCGGCTTTGGGCTGTTTAGCCTTAGCTTTCTCAATCAATTTCGATGCAGTCTTATCATCCCATATGACGTCTTTGTCGCTGCCAATTATCGCACTGTTCATCTTGGTTATTTCGTTCCTCAAAAGTGCATCATCTTCTTCTGACAATGAGATTGTTCTTTTCCATGACCGATATGCTGTTTGTGTTGCTATTGGATCTCGGTTTTTAATCGCAGCGATTAAGTTTTCTTTAATCGATGCATTGTTTATTGAACTCATTGGTGAGTTGTCACTAAGGTGGTTCTGATTGGCTTTACTAGTGCGGTACCACATGGCACTAGATAAAACCCAGAGTGCCGCGAATAATCCGGCGATATAAGGCCAACTACCTGAGTCTTTAACAATTGTTGTTGTACCAGGCAAGCTTGATGTTGGACTTGAGACTGGCGATACGGCGTTAATCACTTCGTTCGCTGTTACCGAAACGTTCAACCCTTCCAGTTCAGTTTGGGCTGGCTTTTTATTCACTGAATCCCACCAATTAATCTTTACAGCAGGAAGAGTAAAGTCGCCACCATGTTGAGCTATGAGAACTTGTTTAGTGATCATAGTGACGCTGCCATCATCGTTACTTTTGAACAATGGCTTTTCTGAATAGACCCGAAACGCATCGGGGTTACTGACCGATATATTAGGTAACTGAGCTGACGTTAGCCCTGTTGCCGTTAGAGTAATGGTTCGTGTTAAGGAGTCGCCGCTGGCAATTGAAACTGACTTCGTCTCGACGTTTTTCCCACTATCTAATTTCCAGGTTTGAGACAGAGAAAGTTTCGAAGTCGGTAACCAACTATCGGTATAGCCTTCCGGTACTGGGTCAACTTTTAAGTCAACCGTAGGTGAGCTGGTATCCAGAGTGAGGATCTTCGTAGTTCCACTTCTATTGTTCCCATAAAGAACCCCCCCAGTGAGTGTTGGCGCTTTAATGGCGAAATTACCACTATCGATAGCGGTGACTCTGTATGACTGATCAATGATCATAACCTCCATACCATCAAGCACAGCTTGATACTGTTTAGGTTCGCCAACTGCCTCAATATCTAACCCTGGCGCCTCTGGTGAGGTTAAGTTGGGGTTTTGCAGTAAACGGGGATCGACCTTAACAATGATTCTTGTATCTAGTAACGCACTTTCCTTGGGATAAAGTTCTGACTTACTTAATTGGGTACGAACTTCAATCATGTCTTGGGTCGTAGGTGTTTGCTCATCGATGGTAACGTTCAATGTAATAGGGGAGGTGGCAACACCATTGACATCAAAACTAGGGATGGTCAGTTTGCCAATTCTTTGTGGGGCGATCGCCACCGTCCAAATACTACTGTCTGTACGCGTGCCATTCAAGATATTGACGGAAGAGCTAAAATTGGGTCGACCAAGATAGAAGTCTTTTGAAAGTGAACTAAAGTCCACCTTATTTCCGTCTAGTTTTTGGTCTGCGACGATTTTTAACTGAATGACCTCATCTTTGCTGACTTTGGTCTTGTTTACGCTTGCTGTTACGTTCAATGCCCATGATGAAAAGCTGACAGCAGAACTAATAATAGCGAGTAGCACTAAGGTGAGAGATTTTATGTTCTTCATTGTAATTACCAATCTTTCCCTGTTGAGGTAGGGACTTCTTTATTCTTCGATTGCAACAACATTTGTGCACGCAGCAAATAACTTGGGTCGCGCACGCTTTCAATTTGCTCAAGTTTTCTAAGATCGGGGGCGACGTTTTGTTGTGTTGTCTCTTTAGCTAGTTGAGCTTGCTTTTGCTCTTCAGAAGCTTGTGACTGTTGCTCACCGGAACTCGTACTAGCGGATTTTTCGGTTGATGCTTTAGTTGTATTGTCTTTCTCTTGAGGCTGCTTTGCCTGCTGATTCCGAGATTCTTTATTATTATCGGAATGCTCTGGTTGCGAATTATTCTTTGTGCGCTCTGAGTCTGGTTTTGCGGTTTCACCAGATGAGTTCTCTTTACTGCTTGAATTAGCGTTAGATTGCGATTGTTGTTGACTTGTCTTTGCGCCGTTGCCACCATTTTGTTGCTGTTGCTGTTGCTGTTGCTGTTGCTGTTGCTGTTGCTGTTGCTGTTGCTGTTGCTGTTGCTGTTGCTGTTG
>NZ_JAKRBO010000038.1:0-523 GCF_022432925.1 Vibrio sp. CyArs1
AGGCCGTGCAGTTTGTTATGCGAAATCGCGCCATAAAACTCGATGGCGTTTTCCAGTTTCTGTACCGATACATTCAGGCGTTCGAAGAACAACCCCCAGGTTTGACCAGAAACGCGCAGCGCCTTGAAACGCCCGGTTTCCTGGCGGGTGCTGGAAAGACGCAATTCAATACACTCAGAAACCAGTTGCTGCACGCGAGTACGAATTAAGCCGCGCAGATGCTGGCTATATCAGAAGACTTCCACGCTATCTGGCGGTGCGGCGTCCTGATGCATTTTGCCGAGAATAGTTTTCAGGGCTTCGATCATCGATTGCTCGCCGTTGAAGTGCAGCGTACGCACTTCGTTCCACGAGTTGCGGTACAGCAGGTCAACGCTACCTACCAGGCAATTTTGATTCTCGCCAAAGCTGAAGACATCCAGCTTACGGAAATCGAAATGCACCACCTGATTGCGGAACGCCGCTGTCGGGTCATATTCCAGGTTAACGATAATCGCCAGATGGCGGATCTCACACGGGCTGT
>NZ_JAKRBO010000039.1:0-518 GCF_022432925.1 Vibrio sp. CyArs1
ACTCGTGAGCACATCCTACTAGGCCGTCAGGTTGGTATCCCTTACATCATCGTATTCATGAACAAGTGTGACATGGTTGATGATGAAGAGCTTCTAGAGCTAGTTGAAATGGAAGTTCGTGAACTTCTATCTGAGTACGATTTCCCAGGTGATGACCTACCAGTTATCCAAGGTTCTGCACTAGGCGCACTAAACGGCGAAGAGCAGTGGGAAGCGAAAATCGTTGAGCTTGCAGAAGCACTAGACTCTTACATCCCAGAGCCAGAGCGTGCAGTAGACCAACCGTTCCTACTACCAATCGAAGACGTATTCTCGATCCAAGGTCGTGGTACAGTTGTAACTGGTCGTATCGAGCGCGGTATCCTACGCGTAGGTGACGAAGTAGAAATCGTAGGTATCAAAGAGACTACAACTACTACTTGTACTGGTGTTGAGATGTTCCGTAAGCTTCTTGACGAAGGTCGTGCTGGTGAGAACGTTGGTGCACTTCTACGTGGTACTAAGCGTGACGAAGTTGA
>NZ_JAKRBO010000040.1:0-516 GCF_022432925.1 Vibrio sp. CyArs1
TTAGCGAAACCAGCGTCGCCACGCCCATTCCGACCCCGGAAATCTGCCAGGCGATGAGAGCGAAAACGATAATCGCCACCGGCGCGGGCATACCCAGCAGCAATTGCTGGAAACCGTTGAGGATGTAATCAACCGGAACGCGCACGCCCTGAAAGACGGGACGAAAATGGGTAACGACCCAGTCGATCCCTTCAGTGACCCAACTGTCGAGCGGGATCAGCGTTTTATGGAACGGATCGAGAATATTAAAATGCTCGACGTTTGGCGCAGGCGTACTGGTCAGCCAGTCAGCACCACCGCCGTCAGTCGGTGCAGTCGTCGGTGTACCCCAGGCGTCTGCGGATTGCGCGGCACTGTCCGCCGCTGGCGTGGTATCCCACGGATTATTTTGATCAGCCATTATTTACCCCCTCACGATCTAAAGCGCGCAGCAGCATTCCTTTCGAAATGATGCCGACATACTGTTGGTCCTCGTCGACCACGGGCACCGCACAGGGTGCATGTCCGACATGAGAG
>NZ_JAKRBO010000041.1:0-514 GCF_022432925.1 Vibrio sp. CyArs1
GTGGATTCCATTTTCTCAACCCAATATCAACGTAGGAAAGGGTGAAGAATATTCTGTTTAAAATAAATTTTAGACGCTTTGACAAACCTTGTTTTTTCAATTTTTAAGAGTGAGAAAAAACAAAAGATGACTCTAGTCGCCTTAGATGTTTTAACGAGCCCGAAGTGACAAATGCTCGGATGGACTTTTTCAGTTATAGAGTTTGAAAAAGGCCAAAAGGAACTGCTCTGGAGTTCTAGGTAGAGGGTGTGCCAAACTTTTCGCAAAACCGCAGAATACTTTTTAAGGTACGGGCGGTCAATCTTCCCGAATGCTGTGTTCAGGGCATTGCGATCAGTAGGGCGGCCGACACGGCTTCCTAAGGATAAAGGTTTTATGCCTATAGGGGTCTCCCAATATACTCGACGGTACGCGGGAGCTCAAATCCGTGTTAGTGCCACCGACTCTCAGGAGGAATCACCAACCTTCGTAGAGATCAACAGTCACTATGTTTAACGACGCCGGAACACGTCTC
>NZ_JAKRBO010000042.1:0-511 GCF_022432925.1 Vibrio sp. CyArs1
GAAGGCAATTAATAGAAGTTGGTTAGTTATTTGTTTTTATTTAAACATAAATAATCCACCTGTCTGTCTTGCAGGTGTCGGTTACGGTTACCTACATATTTAATTCAGGCGAAGAGGTTTTATAATGCATATTACATACGATCTCCCGGTTGCTATTGATGACATCATTGAAGCAAAACAACGACTGGCTGGGCGAATTTATAAAACAGGTATGCCTCGCTCCAACTATTTTAGTGAACGTTGCAAAGGTGAAATATTCCTCAAATTCGAAAACATGCAGCGTACTGGTTCATTTAAAATTCGTGGCGCATTTAATAAATTAAGTTCACTGACTGATGCGGAAAAACGTAAAGGAGTAGTGGCCTGCTCTGCGGGCAACCATGCGCAAGGGGTTTCGCTCTCCTGCGCGATGCTGGGTATTGACGGTAAAGTGGTGATGCCAAAAGGTGCGCCGAAATCCAAAGTCGCGGCAACGTGCGACTACTCCGCAGAAGTCGTTTTGCATGGTGAT
>NZ_JAKRBO010000043.1:0-508 GCF_022432925.1 Vibrio sp. CyArs1
ACAGTATCTGTTTTTAGACTGAAATATCATAAACTTGCAAAGGCATCATTTGCCAAGTAAATAAATATGCTGTGCGCGAACATGCGCAATATGTGATCTGAAGCACGCTTTATCACCAGTGTTTACGCGTTATTTACAGTTTTTCATGATCGAACAGGGTTTGCAGAAAAGTCGCAATTGTATGCACTGGAAAAATATTTAAACATTTATTCACCTTTTGGCTACTTATTGTTTGAAATCACGGGGGCGCACCGTATAATTTGACCGCTTTTTGATGCTTGACTCTAAGCCTTAAAGAAAGTTTTATACGACACGCGGCATACCTCGAAGGGAGCAGGAGTGAAAAACGTGATGTCTGTGTCGCTCGTGAGTCGAAACGTTGCTCGGAAGCTTCTGCTCGTTCAGTTACTGATGGTGATAGCAAGTGGATTGCTGTTCAGCCTCAAAGACCCCTTCTGGGGCGTCTCTGCAATAAGCGGGGGCCTGGCAGTCTTTCTGCCTAACGTTT
>NZ_JAKRBO010000004.1:0-454477 GCF_022432925.1 Vibrio sp. CyArs1
GCTCGTAGCTCAGCTGGATAGAGTACCTGGCTACGAACCAGGCGGTCGAAGGTTCGAATCCTTCCGAGCGCGCCATTATTTAGAAACCTCGCTTAGGCGGGGTTTTTTATTAACAAAAATTTATCATATCAATAACCTTGTGATTACAACGTGATGTTTTTTAAGGATAAATCGCGGTAATTTTAAGCCTGTCTCAGTTTTCCAACCCCAGTTTGTTTATGTTGAAATCTATGGTTGAGTCATAGTATGAAGTTCTGTGTAAGTACAAATACACCATAAATTGTCGTGCTCATCATAGTTTTTCATTTGAATGACGTTTTAATGACGACTGTAGATTAAACAAAATTGACAAACTTTCACCAATCGAGATAATCCTAGACCTCTTGCAATGGATCAATGCAAGAACCATTGCTTGTCAATCTGTGTGCAGTGACGCCACGTTTTATGATTGAGTAACTTGTCAGGATGACAAAGAAAGGACGCAACATGACTAATATTGGAAGCCTGCTAGGAGACGCAGCCGCCCTAATGTTCACGGGTATGGCTGTTGTATTTGTATTCCTAACAATCCTCGTTTATCTCGTTCGGTTAATGTCGAAATTGGTACCAGAAGAAGTGCCCGAACCGATCGCAGTTCCTACAAAAATTAAAACACAACAATCCCCCTCAAATGGTGTTAGCCCAAGTGTTGTTGCAGCGATTTCTGCCGCTGTTCATCAATACCGCACTTCGGCCGCTAAATAGATTGAGTTAAAGCTTAAAAGGAGTTAATGAGCATGTCTAAACCACTAGCTATCACGGACGTGGTACTTCGTGACGCCCACCAGTCTCTGTTCGCAACGCGGATGCGTATTGAAGATATGTTACCTATCGCAGCTGAGCTCGATAAAGTGGGGTATTGGTCTTTAGAAACTTGGGGGGGCGCAACCTTTGATGCGTGTATTCGTTTCTTAGGGGAAGATCCTTGGGAACGCTTACGCGAACTTAAAAAAGCCATGCCAAACACACCAATGCAGATGCTATTGCGTGGACAAAACCTATTGGGTTACCGCCACTATGCTGATGATGTGGTGGAAGAATTTGTTGAACGTGCCCATGCCAATGGTATGGACGTGTTTCGTATTTTTGACGCGATGAATGATGTACGCAACTTTGAAAAAGCAGTAAAAGCTGCTGTTGATGTTGGTGCTCACGCGCAAGGTACACTGTCTTATACGACAAGCCCTGTACATAACACGGATACATGGGTTGATTTAGCCAAGCGCTTAGAAGACTTAGGTTGTCATTCTTTATGTATTAAAGACATGTCTGGCTTACTTAAACCTTATGAAGCCGAAGAACTTATCTCACGCATAAAATCATCATGTGAAGTGCCACTTGCGCTGCACTGTCATGCAACAACCGGGCTATCAACGGCAACGGCGGTTAAAGCAGTCGAAGCTGGGATAGATATTCTAGATACGGCTATCTCTTCAATGAGTCAGACTTATGGCCACACGCCTACAGAGACCGTTGTGGCAATGCTGCAAGGCACTGAACGTGATACTAATCTTAAGCTCGAGCAGATTGAACCTATCGCAGCGTATTTCCGTGAAGTTCGTAAGAAGTATGCGAAATGGGAGGGTCAACTGAAAGGTGTTGATTCACGTATCCTTATTGCGCAAGTTCCAGGTGGCATGCTGACCAATATGGAAGGGCAGCTAAAAGAACAAGGTGCAGCGGATCGTATTGATGAAGTTCTCGAAGAAATCCCAAGAGTTCGTGAAGATCTTGGCTTTATTCCTTTGGTGACGCCAACATCACAGATTGTTGGTACTCAAGCGGTGATCAACGTATTAACGGGTGAGCGCTATAAGAGTATTACTAAAGAGACAGCTGGTGTGCTTAAAGGGGAATACGGTAAGGCGCCAGCAGAAGTTAACGCTGAACTTCAAGCAAAAGTGCTCGATGGTGCCCAAGCGATTACCTGTCGTCCAGCTGATTTATTGGAAGCGGAACTCGACACATTGACGGAAGACCTACTGCAAAAAGCAAAATCCGATGGTATTTCCCTTGCCGAAGATACAGTGGATGATGTTCTTACTTATGCGCTCTTCCCTCAAGTAGGGCTTAAGTTCTTGAAAAATCGCCATAACCCTGATGCGTTTGAGCCTGCTCCTGGTAAAGAAGAAGCAAAACCTGCTGTCCCTGTTGCAGCTCCAACAGCAAGTGCCGCGGGAATTGAGTCTTATAGCGTGAAAGTCGATGGTCAGGTTTACGATGTTGAAGTGGGTCCAAAAGGTGAGCTTACTTCAGTGACACCTGCGTCCGTAGCACCTGCCACCACTCCAGCTCCTGCTGCTGCAACGAATGTTGAAGCGGTTTCTGCTCCGTTAGCGGGGAATATCTTTAAAGTTAATGTTGCATCTGGTGCTCAGGTTCAAGAAGGTGATGTGCTACTTATCTTAGAAGCGATGAAGATGGAAACAGAAGTGCGTGCTGCGCAAAGCGGCGTGGTTCAAGATGTACACGTGAAAGAAGGTGATGCTGTTGTTGTAGGCGCACCTCTTGTTAGCTTAGCGTAAGGGAGCACCATGGAAGGATTGATGACCTTATGGTCAGAAACAGGGATCGCTAACTTTGAATTCGGCCAAATCTGCATGATCTTGGTCGGATGCACCTTGCTGTTCTTAGCGATTCGTAAGGGCTTTGAACCACTACTACTTTTACCTATTGGCTTTGGCGCTATTTTAGCGAACATTCCAAATGCTGGTTTTACCGAGCCGGGTGGTTTGCTGTACTACGTCTATTATATCGGTATCGAGTCTGGCGTGTTCCCATTACTCATCTTTATGGGTGTCGGAGCAATGACTGACTTTGGAGCATTAATCGCTAACCCGAAAACCTTATGGTTAGGGGCTGCGGCTCAGTTTGGTATCTTCGCTACCTTGTTTGGTGCAATTTTGCTGAACTATGTACCGGGTATGGAGTTCTCGATGCAAGATGCTGCTTCCATTGCCATCATCGGTGGTGCGGATGGTCCAACAGCTATCTTCTTAGCAAGCCGACTTTCACCGGATCTTCTCGGTGCAATTGCGGTCGCTGCATATAGCTACATGGCATTGGTTCCTATTATCCAGCCACCGATTATGAAAGCACTGACCACGCCAGAAGAACGTACTATTAAGATGGCGCAACTTCGCCATGTTAGTAAAGGTGAAAAGATATTATTCCCATTGGCCGTCTTGTTGATGACTATCTTGTTCCTCCCTTCAGCAACACCTTTAGTGGGTATGTTCTGTCTGGGTAACTTGATGCGAGAGGCCGGCGTTGTCGACCGATTATCGAAGACGGCACAAAATGAGCTCATCAATATTGTGACGATCTTCTTAGGTCTTGGTGTGGGCTCGAAGCTTCAAGCAGAAGAGTTCCTAAATTTTGAGACCTTGGGTATTCTCGCTCTCGGCGCTGTTGCCTTTAGTATCGGTACTGGGGCTGGGGTGTTAATGGCGAAGCTGCTTAACAAATACTCTAAAGAAGATATTAACCCGTTGATTGGTGCAGCTGGTGTTTCTGCGGTACCTATGGCTGCGCGTGTCGTAAATAAGGTGGGCTTACAAGCTAACCCACAAAACTTCCTTTTGATGCATGCAATGGGTCCTAACGTAGCTGGCGTATTAGGCTCGGCAGTAGCTGCAGGTATCTTGTTAGCTCTGGTAGGCTAAATGCGAATCCATATTGTATTAATCGGGGGAGCTTAGGCTCCCCCTTTTTTATCTTTGGTTATCAGGCCAAGATAATGAGTCACAAAAGTGATTGAATTTGTTACATACTGGATGTGGGTTGATGAAAAGATAATCTAGACTCAAACAGGTATTTCGTTACTATGGAATCTCAAATTGGAAGAGGAAGCCGCGATGAAGTGTAAACAAATAGTCATCCCAGAATTTGGTTCAGCAGAAGTATTGGCATTTCAGGAGGTCGATATTCCTCAACCAAAAGCCGGTGAGGTGCTGGTAAAAGTCGCCTATGCTGGCATTAATCCTATTGATGTGAAGACGCGTGCTGGATTGGGGTGGGCGGCAGCTGAAAACAAAGATAACTTACCTTGGGTACCGGGTTATGATATCTCGGGCTCAATTGCTGGTTTAGGTAAAGGCGCACAGGCGTTTGAAGTAGGCCAAGAGGTCGTGGGATTTATTGGGTTTCCTCTTCGTGCAGGTGGTTATAGTCAATATGTGTGTGTACCCGAAACAGAGCTTACTGCGTTGCCTAACACGGTTGCCTTAGAGGCAGCAGCAGCGTTGCCATTGGCTGGGCAAACAGCAGCACAAGCAATTAATAAAGCTCAGGTGCAAGAGGGCGAGCGAGTGTTAATCCTAGCGGGTGCAGGTGGCGTTGGTCACATCGCGGTTCAACTAGCAGTGGCGACTAAAGCAGAGGTGTACACCACTTGCAGTGAGCGCAATCTCGATTATTTGGCTACATTAGGCGCTCATGCTATCAATTATGAATTCGCGCCAGCTTCAGAGCGACTAAGCGATGTCGATGTACTGATTGACCTAGTCGGTGGTGATGTCGCGTTAGATGCACTTAAGTGTCTTAAAGATAATGCTAGAGTTATCACCATTCCGACGATTACGGCAGAGCTAGTATGCGAAAAAGCCAAACTTCTTGGTTTTGAAGCGAGTGGAATGCTAGTGTCTCCCGATACCAAACAAATGGAAACCTTACTGTATATGGTAGGTGTTGGACTGTTAAAAACCGAAATTCAGCACGTTTTCCCTTATTCACAAGTGGTTGAGGCTCACCAACAAGTCGAAACCAGCCGCACTCGCGGCAAAGTCCTACTTGATATGCAATGCTAGAAACATTTTCTCAATACCTAGCGGAGTCATGGTTTGCCGACTCCGCACTCGCGGTTCTTTTTATTTCTGGGTTTTTAAGTGCGACCTTGCTTCCAGGTGGCTCAGAAGCCGGGCTAGTGGCAACCTTAAGTTTGCAACAATACACTCCGGCCATGGTGATTTTGGTTGCTACCATAGGGAATACTCTTGGAGGGTTAACCAACTACTGGATTGGTATTTGGTTGCCAAATCGAACTCAGGAAGAGAAACATGGTCATAAAGCCATGGCATGGATACAGAAATATGGTTACTGGACGTTATTGTTGAGTTGGTTACCCGTCATTGGCGACCCTTTGTGTTTAGCAGCAGGTTGGCTGCGGATGAAGTTTCTGCCATGTGTTGTGCTTATTGCGATTGGTAAAGCGCTACGTTATATCGCGCTGACCGCTATCTTCTACGGTCTTTTCTAAGGAGCATTTATGAAAAAGATCTGGCTCGGCGTTCTATCGCTGGTCTTTCTATACGGTTGCAGTAGTAACGAACCGTCAAATCAAGCCAGTAGTGTTTTACCTAAAGGTGTCACTCTAATTGAAGAGGCCAAAGCTGACCCAGACAAGGTCATGATTCCTTATTCTAAATACCGTTTGGAAAATGGCCTCACTGTTATCTTAGCGCCCGATGACTCGGATCCTTTAGTACATGTGGATGTCACCTATCATGTGGGATCGGCTCGTGAAGAGGTCGGAAAGTCCGGTTTCGCACACTTCTTTGAACATATGATGTTCCAGGGTTCAGAACACGTCGGTGATCAGCAACATTTTAAGATCATTACCGAAGCGGGTGGCACTTTAAACGGTACGACCACGCGCGATCGCACTAATTATTTTGAAACTGTTCCATCTAACCAATTAGAGAAAATGTTGTGGCTTGAAGCGGATCGTATGGGCTTTTTGCTTGGAGCAGTTTCTCAGAAAAAATTTGAAATTCAGCGTGATACGGTAAAAAACGAACGTGCTCAAAACTACGATAACCGTCCTTATGGCCTGATATGGGAGAAAATGGGTGAAGCCATGTTCCCTGAAGGGCACCCCTATTCTTGGCAGCCAATTGGGTATGTTGAAGATCTTGATCGTGTTGACGTGAATGATCTTAAAGCATTTTTCCTACGTTGGTATGGACCAAACAATGCCGTGCTCACCATTGGTGGTGACATCGATAAAGCACAAACATTGGCATGGGTAGAAAAATACTTCGGTTCTATTCCGAGAGGACCTGAAGTCGACAAAGCACCAAAACAGCCAGCAGTGCTGCCAAACGATCGTTACGTGACGTTAGAAGATCGTATTCGTCAGCCGATGGTAGTGATTGGTTGGCCTACGACGAGCTATCGAGGCGCAAAAGATCAAGCCGTGCTCGAGGCAATGGCTGACGCCATCGGTGGTGGCACCAATAGCTTGTTGTATCAAAAACTAATCAAGACGCAAAAGGCGCTCGATGCTGGGGCATTCAACGATTGTAATGAGCTAGCTTGTAACTTCTACGTGTACGCTATGGGCGCTTCAACAGATAAAGATGGTCTAAAAGCGCTATACAACGAGTTGTTAGCGACGTTAAATGAGTTTGAAAAACAAGGCATCAGTGAAGAGAGGCTGAAACAGATCACTGGCCTTTCTGAATCAGGTGCTGTTTTCGCACTGCAAAGTGTCAAAGGTAAGGTCTCTCAGTTAGCCTCTAACGAAACCTTCTTTGGGCAACCAGATCGCTTAGAACAGCAATTAAAGCAGATACGTGCGGTTACTCCTCAGGATGTGGCTAATGCTTACGACACCTTCATCAACGATAAGCATAAAGTCACCTTGAGTGTGGTGCCTAAAGGCCGTAAAGATATGGCGGTAGAGCCTGCTAACTTCGTGACTCCGCCTAGAACATTACCGAAATATAGCAAAGTGACGGAAGAGCAATTGGTATTCCGACGACCTGTTGACACCTTTGATCGCAGCGTTATGCCTAAAGTAGCGGAAGGGGTTAAAGCTAAGATGCCAGCACTTTACAGCTTGCAGTTTGATAATGGCAGTGAGCTACTAGGTACAGAAACACGAGAAACACCAACGGTGGAGATTCACTTCCAATTGCCTGCAGGCGATCGCTATGTTGCGAAAGGAAAAGAAGGCTTAGCGGGGCTAACAGCTTCCATGATGGAGGAAGGAACCACAACACGCAGCGTGGAAGAACTGCAAGCAGAGCTCGATCGATTAGGTAGCCGAATTGGGTTTAGCGCAGGAGCTTACACCACACGCGTGTCGGTCTCGGCTCTAGCGAAGAACTTGCCAGAGACCTTAGCGCTGCTCGAGGATGCGCTATTCCACCCTGCCATGAAACAGGAAGACTTTGACCGCTTGAAAGCACAAACGCTAGAAGGCTTGGTTTACCAACATCAGAAACCAAGCTGGATGGCATCACAAGCGACAAGAGAGGTGTTGTTTGGAGACTCTGTATTTGGCCGCTCATCTGATGGTACTGAAGCGTCGATTGCTTCAATTACGCTTGATGACGTGAAGCGCTTCTATCGCAAGCACTACACACCACAAGGGGCTCAAATAGTGGTGGTTGGCGATATTTCCCAGAAACAGATCAAGAAGCAATTGGCATTTTGGCAGTCTTGGAACGGAGAAGCGACACCACTGATTCGTCCGGAAGCAGTAGCGCCTTTAACTGGTCAACATATCTTCTTGGTAGATAAGCCAGCTGCACCACAAAGTATTGTACGGTTGGTGCGCCGAGGGTTGCCGTTTGACGCAACGGGCGAGCTGTATTTGAGTCGACTGGCTAACTTTAATTTGGCGGGTAACTTCAATAGCAGGATCAATCAGAATTTGCGAGAGGACAAAGGTTACACCTATGGTGCGAGTGGTTATTTCGCGAGTAATCGTGAAATTGGAGCGATTGTCTTTAGTGCTCAAGTGAGAGCTAACGCGACGATTCCTTCAATTGAAGAGCTCATTAAAGAGTTAAAAGACTACAGCCAAAATGGTATGACCGATGAAGAACTAGAGTTTATGCGCCTTGCTGTGGGACAACAAGATGCATTGACTTACGAAACACCAAGTCAAAAAGCCAGTTTGTTGTCGTCAATTTTAACCTATAGTTTGGATAAGGATTACCTCCAGCAGCGCAATGACATTGTAGAATCGGTCGACAAATCGGTGCTTAATGAGCTGGCTGCGAAGTGGTTCGATCCAAACCAATACCAAATCATAGTTGTGGGAGACGCGAAGAGTCTAAAACCGCAACTTGAGAAACTGAATATTCCAATTGAAGAACTTGAAATCACACAATAGAGTGACCATATAGAAGGGATGGGTGGCATCGGCTCTTGTTTATTCAATAAGATAGCGTGTATGGTGTCCCCAGTCTTCAATTGGAATAACGAACTATAAGCGAATCGCATTGTGACTAAATTTGCTGCGCGACTGGATCAAGTTGCTAAAGACCAAACCATTTTTAAACAGTTTGGACGAGGTGTGGAAAGGGAATCGTTGCGTTATACCGACGATGGCCACTTAGCGACAACGCCGCATCCAGAGGCGCTAGGCTCAGCCCTAACGAACGAATACATTACGACGGATTTCTCCGAATCACTACTGGAGTTTATTACACCAGTTTCTCGTGATGTTGATACGCTGATCAATCAGTTATCTGATATCCATCATTTTACTCAGACGAAATTAGGCAACGAGAAATTGTGGCCACTGTCTATGCCCTGTTATGTGGGCAGTGAAGATGATATCGCCTTAGCTCAATATGGCAGCTCGAACTCTGGACGTATGAAGACACTTTATCGTCAAGGACTAAAGCATCGCTACGGTAGCTTAATGCAGATCATTTCCGGCGTGCATTTTAACTTCTCATTCCCAGAGTCATTCTGGGATGCGCTATTTGGTGAGCAAGACGAAAAAGCACGCCAAGATGCGAAATCGGAAGCCTACTTCGGTCTTATCCGAAACTATTACCGTTTTGGCTGGTTAATTCCTTATTTCTTTGGTGCGTCACCGGCCATTTGCGCGTCTTTCCTGCAAGGAAAGGAGACTAAACTGCCATTTGAAAAAGTGGGCGGCACGCTCTATTTGCCAAAAGCAACGTCGCTGAGACTGAGTGATTTGGGTTATACCAATAGCGCTCAGAGTGCACTTAAAATTGGTTTTAACAGTCTTGACCAGTACCTTGAAGGGCTAAACCAAGCGATCCACACTCCTTCTGAAGATTTTGCCAAGATTGGCGTAAAAGTGGATGGAAAGTATCGCCAGCTTAACGACTATGTGTTGCAGATTGAGAATGAGCTGTATGCTCCGATTCGTCCTAAACGTGTGGCTCAAAGCGGTGAAAAACCATCAGAAGCGCTATCACGTGCAGGTGTTGAGTACATTGAAGTTCGCTCTTTAGATGTGAATCCATTTAGTCCAATTGGAATTACTGCGGATCAGATTCGTTTCTTAGATCTCTTCTTAACTTGGTGTGTTTTGAAAGACTCTGAGCCTATGGACAATTGTGAACTTGAATGTTGGCGTGAAAACTGGAACAAAGTGATTGTTGAAGGCCGACAAGTTGGACTTGAACTGAAAATCGGTTGTGACGGTGAAGTGCTTGATAGCCAATCATGGGTAAAACGTGTGTTCGTGGACCTTCGAGAAATCGCTAAACATATGGATGCTGCTCACGGTGGCAACGAATATCAAAAAGTGTGTGACACACTGGAAGCTTGGAACGACGACCCTGAACTGTCCATTTCTGGCCGTTTACTTGAGAAAACAAAGGCATTAGGTGGTCTAGGTAAAGTGGGTTGCGAGCTTGGTAAAGAATACCGCCAGAAGAACTTAGATCATCAATATCATGCTTATTCGTCTGATCTTATGGAAACGGAAGTGATTCGTTCGGTTGAAGTTCAGAAAGTGATTGAAGCTTCAGACAAAGAAAGTTTCGATGATTTCTTAACGAACTATTTTGCGTATCTCACCCCAGAACGTATGCAGGCGATTAACAAGTAAGTGTGGTTGCACCTCTAGGTGTAGCCCCTTACAATCGAGCCACTAATCACTTACTCACGGCTTTTGCGGTGAATAACGCTAAGGAGAATCAATCATGCCACTACTGGATAGCTTCACGGTAGACCACACAAAGATGCACGCACCAGCCGTACGTGTAGCGAAAACAATGCAAACCCCAAAAGGCGACACCATCACGGTGTTTGACTTACGTTTCACGGCGCCAAACAAAGATATCCTTTCTGAGAAAGGCATCCACACGCTTGAGCACCTATACGCTGGCTTTATGCGTGCACACCTAAATGGTGATGCTGTTGAAATCATCGATATTTCTCCAATGGGCTGCCGTACAGGTTTCTACATGAGCTTAATCGGTACACCTTCAGAGCAACAAGTAGCTGACGCTTGGTTAAGCGCGATGCAAGACGTTCTGAAAGTAGAAAGCCAGAACAAGATTCCTGAGCTAAATGAGTATCAGTGTGGTACGGCGGCTATGCACTCTTTAGAAGAGGCAAAAGCGATTGCGGAAGCGATTATTGCTGCGGGTATTCAAGTAAACAAAAACGACGAACTGGCTCTGCCAGAGTCAATGCTTCAAGAATTGAAAGTCGATTAATTACGTGTTTAATTAATGACCTTAGTAGGTTGAGTAGACATAATCGATTAAAAAGGATGACTCATTGGTCATCCTTTTTTGTTACTGAACTTAAGCCCATTGCGCTTCAAACCAGCTTTCTAAAATCACTACCGCTGACTGACAGTCAACATTGCCCTTCGATAGAGCTTTATAACCACCCATCTCAAATAATTCTGCTCGCGCTTCCGCGGTGGATAGACGCTCATCGTGCAACTCTACTTGAAGCCCAAATCGGCCATGAACTCGATTAGCAAACTTTTTCGCTCGTGCGGTAATTTCCTCTAGTGCTTTGCCATGCAGATCCGTCGGTAATCCAACAACGATCAGATCTGGTTGCCACTCTTTGAGCATAGCCTCAATATCATCCCAGTTTGGAATGCCGTCTTTGGCTTTGAAGGCTTTCAGTGGACTTGCGGTGCCAGTGACTTCTTGACCAATGGCGCTACCAATACTCTTGGTTCCATAATCGAAGGCGATAATGGTTCTGGATGTCATAGTGTTTTGTCTCTTACGTCGTACAGTAAACGATTCGGGAGGTTAGGCATGCCCGACTTGCGTGGATAACTGGGCAATATCAATGCCAAGCATAGCAACGGCGGTACTCCATCTTTCTTCGACTGGAGTATCAAAAATGATGCTAGGATCAGCTTCAATGGTTAACCAAGAGTTTTCAGCCAACTCAGATTCAAGTTGGCCGGCACTCCATCCAGAGTAGCCGAGAGCCACCAGATAGTTATCAGGCTGAGCATCAGTACCGAGTACCGCCAGAATATCTTTTGAGGTCGTGACAGAAACCTTGTCCGTGATCTGTATGCTTGATTGATATTTATCTTTAGGTTTATGGAGGATAAAACCTCGATCTTCAGACACTGGGCCTCCATTTAGCACCGGCTCATCGAGGCTCTTGCTGTGAGTGGTTTGAGAGGCAATGGGTAACTCGACCTGCACTTGCTTGAGCATGTTGGCAACGGTGACATCAATAGGGGTATTGATCATAATCCCCATTGCGCCTTCTTCATTATGTTCACACACATAAATGACGCTGCGCTGAAAGTAGGGATCTTGCATCCCCGGCATAGCAACAAGAAAATGGTTGGCTAGGTTCATCATGGCCTCTCCCACGGTTACTTCCCTAAACGGCGCTCGATGGCATCCATCAGCTTGCCAGTAATAGAGATGTCAAAGGCGGCCTCAATCTCACGAATGCAAGTTGGGCTGGTGACATTGATTTCAGTTAGTTTGTCGCCAATCACATCCAGACCTACAAATATTAGGCCTTTCTCTTTTAAAGTTGGAGCAACGGCTTCGGCTATTTGCTTATCTGTCTCACTTAAGGGACGAGCTTCACCACGGCCACCTGCAGCCAGGTTACCACGTGTTTCACCTTTCGCTGGAATGCGAGCTAAGCAATATGGCATAGGCTCTCCGTCAACGACGAGGATGCGCTTGTCACCATTGCTGATGTCAGGAACAAAAGTCTGTGCCATTGCGTAATTTTGACCGTGATTAGTCAACGTTTCAATAATAACGGACACGTTAGGGTCATCTTGCTTAACGCGGAAAATGGAGGCACCGCCCATACCATCTAGTGGCTTAAGAATAACGTCACCATGCTGGTCACGGAACTGCTTAATCTTGTCTGCTTTGCGGGTCACAATCGTCGTTGGAGTAAGCTCTGGGAACCAAGCTGTGAATAGCTTTTCGTTGCAGTCACGTAGACTTTGTGGCTTGTTAACGATTAATGTGCCTTTCTCCTCTGCGCGCTCGAGGATGTATGTCGCGTAAATGTATTCAGTATCAAATGGTGGATCCTTGCGCATCAATACGGCATCAAGTTCTGACAGCTCAATAGTTTGCTCAGAAGTGAATTCATACCAACCATTTGGGTCTTCTTTCAGCGTGACAATCTTGGTATCGGCAACGGCTGTACCTTGATCTAAATGCAGATCGTTCATTTCCATATAATGGATTTCATAACCACGACGTTGGGCTTCCAACATCATTGCGAAACTAGAATCTTTCTTAATGTTGATGGATGAAATTGGATCCATCACGATACCGAGTTTGAGCATTATTTTTCTCCCGTTAACCTAAATCGCCAAAGCGTACTTGCAGTGCAGTGATGGCTGTTAATGCCGCCGTTTCTGTTCGCAAAACACGAGGACCAAGCAGGGTTTCTTCGAATTGATATTGTTCTGTCATTTCAATTTCTTGCGCCGATAGACCTCCTTCAGGGCCTATAAGCAGGCGAACCTTAGTAACAGGTTCTGGCAAGGTATTGATTGAATATTTCGCTCTTGGATGTAGGTTGAGCTTAAGGGCTTCCGATGGCTCCGCACACCATTGCTCTAACGACATAATCGGTCGAATTTCAGGAATGGTGTTACGCCCGCATTGTTCGCAAGCACTGATAGCAATCTTTTGCCATTGCTGCAGTTTCTTTTCAAAGCGTTTAGCATCGAGCTTAACGCCGCAGCGCTCTGAGATAAGCGGGGTGATGGTATTGACGCCTAACTCAACCGACTTTTGAATAGTGAACTCCATTTTGTCACCACGAGAAATGACCTGACCTAAATGCAGATCCAAAGGTGATTCTATGCTGGCCGACGCTTTTTCTTGTATGTCGACGTCCACATTCTTTTTGCCAATCTGAGTAATAGTGGCTGGAAATTCATGGCCCGAGCCATCAAATAACAACACTTCTTGACCTTCTTTCATGCGCAATACGCGGCCCACATGGCCAGCGGCATCTTCACTTAGTGCAAGAGTCCCTAAAGCGTGGATTGGTTCAGGGTGATAGATACGAGGTATACGCATAAAAACTTCCAAAGAACAAAACTGTATAGAGGTATAAGATGGATGCCCGCCCATAAAATTACAAGGGCTGGCGTCTCGATTTAGCTAGGATTTTTACAGGCTTCTGCCACAAATGGGTTATCGTTGCCTTGAATACGCTTGATGCGTTCATTGCGAGTGCACTCCCAAGTGTCGACAGGGTAAGTTTTATTCCAGGCTTGCATTAACTGTGTTTGTTGTTTGGATAGCTTAAACCCGTACTCTTTACTCATATATAAGTAGGTGCGGGCGATGGAACCTTTAGCTCGGTCTGGTGGCATGACTTTGCGTTGTTTGAAGTTAACTTGCATCTCGCAACGACCATAACTGACGCCATCAATACCATTCCACTGAGAGAAGTTGTAATTGGAGCGGTCGCCATTGACTTCACCGATAGCCGGTGTGAGATTGTGTAAATCTGCCTCCATTAATTTGAAAGCTTTATCGTTTCGAGTGCAGTTCTTCCGGCCACCTTCTTGCCAGCATTGGCGCTGGTGGCCAAATTGCCATGCGGGAACGACATGTTCCCATTCAATACGACTCGCACGTTTCTGCTGTTTGCGGACTTGATAACCACAAGATGACAGGTCTGGAACGCCTTTTTTGCCTTGCCATTGAATATCACACCCACAGTAAAAACTGATAGGGTGATCCGCATAGATTTTGACGGCTTCTTTCTTCGCTTTGCTAAAGCTACTAGGTGGAGCACTAAGCGCTGAGAATGAGGTAAAACCGATGAATAGCGCCAAGACAAAAGATAAATAACGATTCATTGCAAGTCTTTAAAAAGGTTGAGATAACCTAGTTTAACTCGCAAAAAGTGCCTAATCTACCGATAGATATGTAGATTACTCGGCAAAGACCCTCAATTTAACTGAGTTGTTTGCCCGTGAATTCAATTTGGCTGCCACATTTTCGGCAACGATAACTGGCCTGCTGACGCATCACTTTGTTGTGTCTTCTTATGGATACGGGGAAAGTGTCGCACTGACAGCGGTATTCGAAGGTACGACCTTGAACGGATTGAACATTCATAGAATGTGTGGTCTTGGGTGTTAACGAAAAGACTTGGTTCATAACCATTTGCCACTCCATTCCATGTGGGCGCACTCGACCAAAGCAAGCAAACGTAATGAGGTGAGCGACTTCATGTGGAATCACTTCGTTGATAAAAGCTTGTTGGTTCTCGGCAAACAAGACAGGATTTAAACGTATCTCCCACGCTTGCAAGTAGGCTTTTCCCGCCGCTTTGCCACGAAGTTGGTAGTTGAGCGCGGGCATGCGAAAGTCTCGCTCAAAGTAGTGACGAGCCTTTTCGATACATTGTGCTAGTTTTTTTACTGCGAGGTAGTGCAGCTCTTCGGATGGAGATGATTTCATTTAACTCAATCAAAAAATAACGCCCAAATGAGGGCGTTATTCTAGAGACATTGGTTATGTTTGCAATATATTGCTCGATGGCTTAAGGATGATGTTTTTTCTTAATGGTCTCGTGATAAGCGTGCCATGTACCATAGCCTAGGATTGGCATAGTAATGATCATCCCAATGCCATAGGTAGCGAAGCCAATCAAGATACCGCCACAGATTACCAAAGCCCAAACAATCATGGCTGGTATATTCGATTTGACCGCATTGAAGCTAGTAAACACGGCGGTCATCACATCGACGCGTCTCTCCATCATGAGTGGAATCGAGAACGCTGAAATGCTGAAGATAATCGAAGCAATCACAGCTCCAATAACACTACCCGTAATCAAAAATGGTGCAAAATCAGTCAAGGGTGCGCCTTGCACAGAAGGGTAGAGAGCGTGCAACAAGGCTGCGATTCTCATCCAGAAAATCATCGCTACAGCGAGTAAAACAGCAAATGCCCACTGTGAGGTGGAATTTCTACCGATGGCGTTCATGGAGTGGAACAGACTGGGTTTGTGTCCTTTTTCTCTTTCCCAAGCAGCGTCATACAATCCAAGTGCCAAAAATGGCCCTATGAGCATATAAACCACCAAACTTGGCATGATGACCAGATGAGTTCCTTGCCATTGTACTAATAGCACAATCGCGACAGCGGCAGCAGTAAAGCATAAGCCATAAAATGCGCTGATAATTGGCATCCGAATAAGGTCATGCAAACCAAGTGCTAACCAGTGAAATGGTGCTGATACACTCAGTTGATTGCAAGGAATAGTTTTAGCGTAATCTTGATCCCTGACTTCGTGTTTCTTGTGGAAGTCGTCGGTATTTACAGTTCGAGGCATATGTCCTCCCTGATTTGACAAACTGGCCTACGTTTCTCAGGGCATGGCGCTAACTATGCTGGTCATTCAGCACGAACAGATCTAGCAAAATGTCGTTGTTTAGCGTCTTCCCCTCATAAGTGCTCTATTTACAGTACGAACCACAGACCTGAAAAGGTCTGTTTGCAAGGGCACTTTTGATTAACTATTAACCGAGTTGTGAGAAAACACAATTTTTAGAAGGGTATAAATCACGTGCTGCAATATCTATTTTTAACAATATTGCAACAAAGTGTTTGAAATGGTTAGCAATAAATACTAAAAAGCCTTCAAAAAATATTTTGAAGGCTTTTTAGAGTATTAGTTCAGAGTTGGCAGATTATAAACCAGCAAAGTCGCGTAGGATTGCTGCTTTGTCTGTCGCTTCCCATGGGAACTCTTCACGACCGAAGTGACCGTATGCTGCTGTCTTCTTATAAATTGGCTGAAGAAGGTTTAGCATCTCTTGCAGACCATATGGACGTAGGTCGAAGTTTTGACGTACTGCTTCGACGATGATGTCGTGAGATACTTTTTCAGTACCGAATGTTTCCACCATGATAGAGGTTGGATCAGCAACACCGATAGCGTAAGAAAGTTGGATTTCACAACGATCTGCCATACCAGCAGCAACAATGTTTTTCGCTACATAACGTGCTGCATATGCTGCAGAGCGGTCTACTTTTGATGGATCTTTACCAGAGAATGCACCACCACCGTGACGAGCTGCGCCGCCGTATGTATCAACGATGATCTTACGACCTGTTAGACCACAGTCACCCATTGGACCACCGATTACGAAACGACCGGTTGGGTTGATGAAGAAGTTAGTTTCTTTGTTGATCCACTCTGATGGTAGTACTGGTTTGATGATCTCTTCCATTACCGCTTCGCGTAGGTCTGGTGTAGAGATTGAATCACAGTGCTGAGTTGAAAGAACAACGGCATCGATACCAACTATCTTACCTTGGTCATATTGGAACGTTACTTGAGATTTAGCGTCAGGACGCAACCAAGGTAGAGTACCGTTCTTACGCACTTCTGCTTGTTTTTGAACAAGACGATGAGAGTAAGTAATAGGAGCTGGCATTAGGATGTCAGTTTCGTTAGTTGCGTAACCGAACATGATGCCTTGGTCACCAGCGCCTTGTTCTTTAGGGTCTGCTTTATCAACGCCCTGGTTGATGTCTGGAGACTGTTTACCGATAGTATTTAGTACCGCACAAGAATCAGCGTCAAAGCCCATATCTGAATGAACGTAACCGATCTCACGAACAGTTTCACGAGTCAATTCTTCGATATCAACCCATGCTGAAGTAGTGATCTCACCACCTACCATCACCATGCCAGTCTTAACGTACGTTTCACAAGCAACACGTGCTTTTGGGTCTTGTTCTAGGATTGCATCAAGTACCGCATCAGAAATTTGGTCAGCGATTTTATCTGGATGGCCTTCTGATACAGATTCAGAAGTAAACAGGTGCTTAGCCATGAGAGCTCCAATTACATTTTAAAGTGAGAATATCGTACTCACTTATAGAAAATTCAATGATATATTGTAGGTGTATCTACATCTAGACGTCTATTCTATTCATCAATGTTCGATTAGCAAGCGATTTTTGCTTTTAAGTTATAGCCAATCGTTTGCCTATTTTTGTCAACGAAACGCGCTTTAGTACGACATTATCGCGGCAAAAAGCCAAAAAATGACGGTAAAACGTTTGCAGAGAGTATGGGGCTTTGCGACAATAGCGCCGCTGATTATTCGTTCAGCTTATGAAAAACTTGGAATTCGCTTAATGCACTCAGGAGCCTACATGTCTTCTCGTAAACAACTCGCTAATGCAATCCGCGCGCTAAGCATGGATGGTGTTCAACAAGCTAACTCAGGTCACCCAGGTGCGCCAATGGGTATGGCTGATATCGCTGAAGTTCTTTGGCGTTCTCACCTAAATCACAACCCGTCAAACCCAGAGTGGGCTGACCGCGACCGTTTCGTACTATCAAACGGCCACGGCTCAATGCTGATTTACTCTCTGCTTCACCTAAGCGGCTACGAGCTATCAATTGACGATTTGAAAAACTTCCGTCAACTGCACTCTAAAACGCCAGGTCACCCAGAGTACGGCTATGCACCAGGTATCGAGACGACGACTGGTCCTCTAGGTCAAGGCATTACCAACGCGGTTGGTATGGCGATTGCTGAGAAATCTCTTGCAGCACAATTCAACAAAGAAGGTCACGACATCGTTGACCACTTCACTTATGTCTTCATGGGTGACGGCTGTCTGATGGAAGGTATCTCTCACGAAGCATGTTCTCTAGCAGGTACGCTAGGTCTAGGTAAGCTGATTGCTTTCTGGGATGACAACGGTATTTCTATCGATGGTGAAGTGGAAGGTTGGTTCTCTGATGACACACCTAAGCGCTTCGAAGCATACGGCTGGCACGTAATTCCTGCAGTAGACGGTCACGATGCTGATGCAATCAATGCAGCGATTGAAGCGGCAAAAGCGGATCCTCGTCCAACACTAATTTGTACTAAAACCATCATCGGTTTTGGTTCACCAAACAAAGCGGGCTCTCACGACTGTCACGGTGCACCACTAGGTCACGACGAAATTGCAGCAGCACGTGAATTCCTGGGTTGGGAACACGGTCCATTCGAAATCCCTGCTGACATTAAAGCAGAGTGGGATGCAAACGAAGCGGGTAGCGCAAAAGAAGCAGCTTGGAACGAGAAGCTAGCGGCTTATGAAGCGGCTTACCCAGAACTAGCGGCTGAGTTTAAGCGTCGTGTGAACGGTGAGCTTCCAGCTCAGTGGGAACAAGAAGCAAGCAAGATCATTGCTGATCTTCAAGCGAACCCAGCAAACATTGCATCTCGTAAAGCGTCTCAAAATGCTCTAGAAGCGTTCGGTAAGATGCTTCCAGAATTCATGGGCGGCTCTGCTGACCTAGCACCATCAAACCTCACCATGTGGTCTGGCTCTCAGTCGCTAACGGCTGACGATGCGTCTGGTAACTACATCCACTACGGTGTACGTGAATTCGGTATGACCGCGATCATCAATGGTATCGCTCTGCACGGTGGTTTCGTACCATACGGTGCAACCTTCTTAATGTTCATGGAATACGCTCGTAACGCAATGCGCATGGCTGCACTGATGAAAGTGCAAAACATCCAAGTTTACACTCACGATTCTATCGGTCTGGGTGAAGATGGCCCAACACACCAACCGGTTGAGCAAATCGCATCACTACGCGTAACACCAAACATGAGCACATGGCGTCCATGTGACCAAGTAGAGTCTGCGGTTGCTTGGAAATACGCGATTGAGCGTAAAGACGGTCCAACATCGCTCATCTTCTCTCGTCAAAATCTTGCACAACAAGCTCGTAACGCAGAGCAGCTAGCCAATGTTGCCAAGGGTGGTTACATCCTGAAAGACTGTGAAGGTACACCTGAGCTGATCCTTATCGCTACAGGCTCTGAAGTTGAGCTAGCAACAAACGCTTACGCTGAACTGACGGCTGAAGGTAAAAAGGTACGCGTAGTGTCTCTTCCTTCTACTGACGTATTTGATGCGCAAGATGAAGCATACCGTGAAGCAGTTCTTCCAGCGGCAGTGACTAAGCGTATTGCAGTTGAAGCAGGTATTGCGGATTACTGGTATAAGTATGTTGGCTTCGGTGGCAAGATTATCGGCATGACAACATTCGGTGAATCTGCGCCAGCGGGTGAGCTGTTTAAGATGTTTGGCTTCACAACTGAAAACGTTGTAAACACAGCAAAAGAGCTACTTGCTTAATTTAGAAGACTCAATAAGCATCGTTAGTACATGAAAAGCCGAGCCCTAGAGCTCGGCTTTTTTATGACTATTCAAATTCACTACCTTTGTTATCCAACTCGCGTCTGCCACAGGTTTGGCAAGTGACATAGCGGTCCATATCATAGTAGTGCCCGCCATTGATAAACGCGTGCAGCAATAACTTAATTCGACCAAGGATCTTTGGGTCTTTGTAATAGCGACTTGGTTTACGTATCAAGACTTCGTTATGAACAGTTTCTTTATTACATGATTGGCAGTAATGCTGACCAGTAAACATGGGGCACCTCCTGTGCAGTGAAAACGAGGTCGTTAAATGGCACGAGAGATGAACCCTTTAACCATGGTAGCAGAGTGAACTTTTAGTGGATGGCGTGTTTTGGAGACTTGCCTCGCAACTGTTAATGCGAAATGACAGTTGATCGGTTACTATGCACACCTTCATAACGTGAACTAAGGATGTAGTGCGATGTTAAAAGTGGCTATTAATGGCTTTGGTCGCATTGGACGAAATGTACTTCGAGCAATCTATGAAAGCGGTAAAAACGATAAAATACAAGTCGTCGCGGTCAACGAGCTTGCTCAACCTGAAGCAATGGCACATTTGCTTCAATACGATACTAGTCATGGTCGATTTGCCAAGAAGATCTCTCACGATCAAGAGCACCTGTATGTTAATCACAGCGATGGCAAGTTCGATACGATTCGAATTTTACACTCTGCTGAGATAAATTTGCTGCCTTGGCGTAATTTGGACGTTGAATTCGTCTTGGATTGCACCGGGGTATTTGGTTGCCGTGCCGATGGCCTAGAACATATCGCTGCGGGTGCTAAAAAAGTGCTATTTTCTCACCCTGGTTCACACGATCTTGATAACACTATTATTTATGGTGTGAATCATGACTCTTTGACACAAGAGCAGGTTATTGTTTCTAACGGCTCTTGCACCACTAACTGTATTGTTCCTGTCATTCAAGCGTTAGACGAAGCATTCGGCATCGATTCCGGTACCATTACCACTATTCACTCGGCGATGAATGACCAACAAGTTATTGATGCTTATCATAGTGACTTACGAAGAACGCGTGCTGCGAGCCATTCTATTATTCCAGTTGATACTAAATTGCATAAAGGTATTGAACGCATTTTTCCGAAATTTTCTAACAAATTTGAAGCAATTTCTGTCAGAGTGCCAACAATTAACGTCACCGCTATGGATTTAAGTGTAACTATAAATACGAATGTGAAAGTTAATGACGTAAATCAAGTCATTATTAACGCATCTCGGTGTACATTAGACGGCATTGTTGACTATACTGAAGCACCGCTGGTTTCGATAGACTTTAACCATGACCCACACAGTGCCATTGTCGATGGGACACAGACCCGAGTAAGCGATGGTCGCTTGGTCAAGATGTTGGTTTGGTGTGACAACGAGTGGGGCTTTGCTAATCGTATGTTAGACACTGCTTTAGCAATGCAGGCGTCCAAGTAGTATCAAGGGCGCAATTTGGGAAAATATTAATTTTGATGCTTGAAATTAATATTCATAAGCCCAATATAAGTAAGCAGTTGATGAATTCCAAAACTTGGCAAGAAGCCGGGTTTTCAAAAACTTTATTTATTTTTTAGTTGAGAGGACTAAACATGTCTGTAATCAAGATGACTGACCTGGAACTAGCAGGTAAACGCGTATTTATCCGTGCGGATCTGAACGTACCTGTAAAAGACGGTAAAGTAACTTCTGACGCGCGTATCCTAGCGTCTCTACCAACCATTAAGCACTGTCTAGAAGCTGGCGCTAAAGTAATGGTTACGTCTCACCTAGGTCGTCCTACTGAAGGCGAGTACGCAGAAGAGTTCTCTCTACAACCAGTTGTAAACTACCTAAACGACGCTCTTGATTGTGAAGTTAAGCTAGCAAAAGACTACCTAGAAGGTCTTGAGCTGAACACAGGTGAACTTGTTGTTCTTGAAAACGTTCGCTTCAACAAAGGCGAGAAGAAGAACGAGGAAGAGCTATCTAAGAAATACGCAGCACTATGTGACATCTTCGTTATGGATGCATTCGGTACAGCTCACCGTGCACAAGCATCTACTCACGGCGTTGGCATGAACGCACCAGTTGCGTGTGCAGGTCCTCTGCTAGCTAACGAACTAGAAGCGCTAGGTAAAGCAATGGATAAGCCAGCTCGTCCAATGGTTGCTATCGTAGGTGGTTCTAAAGTTTCTACTAAGCTAACGGTTCTTGAATCTCTATCTAAAATCGCTGACCAACTTGTTGTTGGTGGTGGTATTGCGAACACGTTCATCGCCGCTGCGGGTCACAACGTAGGTAAGTCTCTTTACGAAGCAGACCTAGTAGACACGGCTAAGAAGCTAATGGATGAGTGTGCAATTCCAGTGGCAACTGACGTTGCATGTGCAAAAGCATTCGACGAGAACGCTGAAGCAGAAATCAAACACGTTTCTGAAGTTCAAGACGACGATATGATTTTCGACCTAGGTCCAGACTCAACTGCTGAACTAGCGAAAATCCTAAAAGATGCTAAAACTATCCTATGGAACGGCCCTGTAGGTGTATTCGAGTTTAAGAACTTCGAAGCAGGTACTGAAGGCATTTCTAAAGCGATCGCTGAATCAGACGGTTTCTCTGTAGCAGGTGGTGGTGACACGCTAGCGGCTATCGACAAGTTCGGTATCAAAGCTGACGTTTCTTACATCTCTACAGGTGGCGGTGCATTCCTTGAGTTCGTTGAAGGTAAAGTACTACCAGCAGTAGCAATGCTTGAAGAGCGTGCTAAAGCATAATCATCTTTATAGAGCGGGCTTATTGGTCCGCTTTTATCTATGCTGCAATGGGTGATTAACTTTGATACAATGCCGCCCATTGTGAGCAAACGATTGCCAATTTTTATTTAAAACGACAGAAAATAGGACTTATTCCATGTCTAAGATCTTCGACTTCGTAAAACCAGGTGTTATCTCTGGCGATGACGTTCAAAAAGTATTTGAAGTTGCTAAAGAGAACAACTTCGCTCTTCCTGCAGTAAACGTAGTTAACACTGACTCTATCAACGGTGTTCTTGAAGCAGCAGCTAAAGTTAAAGCTCCAGTTGTTGTTCAGTTCTCTAACGGCGGTGCTGGCTTCTTCGCTGGTAAAGGCGTTAAGCTTGAAGGTCAAGGCGCGCAAATCCTAGGTGCAGTTGCTGGTGCAAAATACGTTCACGCAGTTGCTGAATCTTACGGTATCCCAGTAATCCTTCACACTGACCACGCTGCTAAGAAACTTCTACCTTGGATCGACGGTCTTCTAGATGCGGGTGAAGAGTTCTTCGCTCAAACTGGTAAGCCACTATTCTCTTCTCACATGATCGACCTTTCTGAAGAGTCTCTAGAAGAGAACATCGAAATCTCTGCTAAGTACCTAGCTCGCATGGCGAAAATGGGTATGACTCTTGAGATCGAACTAGGTTGTACTGGTGGTGAAGAAGATGGCGTTGATAACTCTCACATGGACGCATCTGAGCTATACACTTCTCCAGAAGACGTAGCATACGCATACGAGAAACTACACGCTGTTAGCCCACGTTTCACTATCGCTGCTTCTTTCGGGAACGTACACGGTGTATACAAGCCAGGTAACGTTGTTCTAACTCCAACTATCCTACGTGACTCTCAAGCATACTGTGCAGAGAAGTTCGGTATTGCACCTAACGCTCTAAACTTCGTATTCCACGGTGGTTCTGGTTCTACTGAAGCAGAAATCCAAGAGTCTATCGGCTACGGTGTTATCAAAATGAACATCGATACTGATACACAGTGGGCAACTTGGGATGGTATCCGTTCTTACGAAGCTGAGAACCACGATTACCTACAAGGTCAAATCGGTAACCCAACTGGTGAAGATGCGCCAAACAAGAAGTATTACGACCCACGCGTATGGCTACGTGCTGGTCAATCTTCAATGGTTGCTCGTCTAGAGAAAGCATTCGCTGACCTAAACGCTATCGACGTACTATAAGATTAAATCGTATAAGATTTAACTGATAGTCAGATTAAAAAAGTCGCTCTTTAGAGCGGCTTTTTTTGTGTCTGATGAAAATTATGTGATTGTGCTTAAAAAAACTGGCATAAACGTATATGTTTGCGTAACCTTTTGTTAAGTAATGTGTATTGGTATTCATACTCTCAATACATCTCACCAAGTGCACCTTTGCTAATAGTACAGTGGTATTAGCTAAGGTTCGCTACGCACTATTTATATTTTCAAGAGGTAAACAATATGGCCAATGAGTCAGTTGATATCCAAGCACCTATTGTGGATGGATTGTCGAAAGCGGAGCAGTGGTTAACCAACAACTCCGATTTACTTGTTCAATATGGCGTGAATATCATTTCAGCTATTCTGATTCTGTTTATTGGTAATATCGTTGTAAAAGCGGTGGCTAATAGCGTTTCTAAATTGCTGCATAAGAAGAAAATGGATAAGGCCGTTGTTGAGTTTATCCACGGTATTGTTCGCTACACATTATTCGTTATTGTTTTAATTGCCGCATTAAGCCGAATTGGTGTTCAAACTGCGTCAGTGGTAGCGGTAATTGGTGCCGCTGGTTTAGCCATCGGTCTAGCACTGCAAGGTTCACTATCAAACTTTGCAGCAGGTGTCTTGATTGTGGGTTTCCGTCCTTTCAAATCAGGTGACTATGTTGAGATCGGTGGAGTGGCTGGTTCAGTGGACTCTATTCAAATATTCCAAACGATTCTAACTACTCCAGATAATAAGATGGTTGTTGTGCCTAATGCTTCGGTTATTGGCTCACCAATCACGAACTACTCTCGTCATGCCACGCGTCGTATCGACCATGTTATCGGTGTCTCTTACGGTGCAGATCTGAAGAAGACTCAAGAAGTGATTCGTAGAACACTAGAGGCAGATGAGCGCATTCTAAAAGAGCCGGGTACTACGATTGGCGTTGTAGCCCTTGCAGACTCTTCAGTGAACTTTGTTGTACGTCCTTGGGTTCGTACCGAGCAGTACTGGGATGTATATTTTGACTCGCTCCAAGCAATCAAAGAAGCATTAGACGCAGAAGGCATCGAAATTCCATTCCCTCAAATGGATGTTCATTTGAACAAAGTTGAGAGCTAATCAGCGTTTTACTGTCAATAAAGCAAAAGGTGAAGCATTATGCTTCACCTTTTTTCATGTCTATTTCTATGATGTCATTGGGCAGCAGAGACAGTACTCGTTGTAAATCTGTTCCTGACAAACCGAAAGTCCATTCAGGTAACCCCGGGGTGTATAAGACTTCCTGAGCTGAAAACAAAGCCTTATCAACGACAATCATTATCTCGTCTGGTAACCCAATAGGACAGACCGCTCCTGGTACACAACCTATTTGTTCAGTCATATCTTCGTTGCTGCAAATTGAAGTGCGCTTCCCCACCGCTTGCTTCAATAGAGCTTTGTCGAGTCGGGTATCTTTATCGGTGAGAAAGAGTGCAAACCCGCCTCCTTTCTTCTTCAAAAATAGACTCTTACTATGAGTGCCTGTCCATCCTAGCTCTTTGGCAATTCGTTCATCAGTGGCAAAGTCGAGAATAGGCTCATGTTGCCATTGATTAAATGAAATAGCATGCTCATTGAGTAGGGCGACATTGGTCAAATATATCTGCTGGGTATTATCCATCGTTAGGCCATCAATCCTTTAGTCAGTAGCAAGGCGATAGTAAACATCATAGCGGCCACTGCCAAGTCGATACCTTTCTTCACTTTTGGTTTAGACAAGGTTGGTCCCAGTTTTGCGGCGCCAAGTGATAAGGAATAAAACCAAACAAACGATGCGAGTACAGTACCAATTGCAAAAGCGATACGATCATTTCCTTCAAACTGACCACCAATGGAGCCTAGAATGACCACGGTATCCAGATACAGGTGAGGATTTAATACCGTAACCGCTAATGCTCCTAGAACGACAGTGCGGCGACCGCGAGCTAAGACTTCACCTGAAGACTCTTGAGCCGATGGCTTTTTAAAAGCGCTCTTTAGAGAGAGCAGACCATAGCCAGTTAAAAATGCAATGCCGCCTAATGTTACCCCGGTAAGCAACAATTCATTTTGCGATAATATCGCACCGCCACCGAAGACCCCCAAAGAGATAAACGTCATATCTAGCAGGCTACAAACCGTTGCCGTCGTAAGATGATGATTACGCTTAATTCCTTGATTTAAAACATAAGCGTTCTGAGCGCCAATTGGGATAATCATTGTCGCGCCCAATCCGAAACCTTGAAGAAGCACCCAAAAATTCACTTTAATTTCCTCACCGCAGCATAAAAGAGAGCGTGAGAATAGCGATTCGTTTATGATTAGGATAGTTAATAATATTAATGAGAAATAAGTCATACTTATGATGTGTGATTTGTAATCAAAGCGATGAAAAAGAGGGCGATTTATGCGCGGATTAGATTACAAATGGATCGAAGCGTTGGACGCAATTGTTGAGCAACGAAGCTTCGATAAAGCGGCAGAACACCTGTATATTTCTCAGTCTGCCGTGTCTCAGCGAGTTAAGCAATTAGAAAAATGGCTGGCTCAGCCTGTCCTTGTTCGAGAGCAGCCACCAAGACCGACCGCTGTAGGGAAAAAGCTCTTAGGCTTATATCGTCGAGTGCGGCTACTTGAGCAAGAACTGGTGCCAGAACTCGCGGCTGACTTGGGGGATAAACCGCTTTCTGTGTCATTAGCAACCAACGCTGATAGCTTAGCGACGTGGCTGCTTCCGAGTTTGTTTCCGCTTTTGGAAGCGAAACGAGTTGAGCTCAATCTCATTGTTGATGATGAAGGTCGCACCATCGAAAAGCTCAAAAACGGTGAAGTAGTCGGCGCAATAAGTTTAGAGTCGCAATCTATCCCTGGGTGTGTGGCTGACTATTTAGGGCGAGTCGATTATCTTTGTGTGGCAAGCCCAAGCTTTATTAAACGCTACTTCAGCCAAGGAGTGAACCGAGAAAGTTTAATTAAAGCGCCAGCAGTGGCTTTTGACCAACATGATAAGATGCATCAGCGATTTGTTAATCAACACTTTAATATTATGCCGGGCAGCATACTCAAACATACGGTGCGCAGCTCAGAAGCCTTTGTGAAGCTTGCGGTCGCCGGTGTGGCTTACTGTCTTATCCCCAAGTTACAAATTCAAGATGAACTGGCATCGGGGGCGTTAATTGAGCTTACGCCTAATATTTTGCTGTCTCATCAAATTTATTGGCACCACTGGCAACTTGAAAGTGGGGTGCTTGGTGAGGTTTCAGACGCCATTATTAGTCACGCGAGACAGTACTTGCCTCAGTAGTGGAACGTCATGTTTGTGTCAGTGTTTACTTTTTAGGGAACCTATATTCTCAACTTATGCCTAATCTTGAGTATAAAGGTTAAAAACAGAACGAGGATTCTTCAATGAAACGCTCATTTGCACTAGGTACATTAGTCGTTGCCCTGTTTGCTGCGCCAGTTTTTGCTAACCAACCGGATTTCCCTCATATCTCGACCACGGGTTATGGTGAGATAGAGGCAACACCAGATATGGCAGAGTTTTCAGTGCGAGTTGTACAGTCTCAAATGAATGCTGACCAAGCAAAACAAGGTGTTGACTCTGTGGTAGACAAGTTTCTTTCTGGCTTGATGTCTGAAGGCATCGAAAAGAAAGATATTCAGAGCTCAAACCTGTACTTATCGCCTCAGTACCATTATCCAGAAAAAGGTAAACCTGAGTTGGTTGGCTATCGTGCATCGCGTACAGTGACTGTTCAGGTGATGGACTTAGAGAATCTTAATAACTATCTCGATCTTGCGCTTGAATCAGGGATTAACCAAGTTGACAACATTCAACTTAAAGTGAAAGACCAAGGTCAATACCAGGAAGCGGCACGCATGGCGGCCATTAAAGATGCGCAAAGCAAAGCTGCTTCTTTAGCGAAAGGATTTGATCAAAATCTTGGCAAAGTATGGCGCATTGAATATCGTCAACCGATGAACCAACCCGTAGTGATGCGCAGTATGGCGATGGATAGTAAAATGGAGTCTAATAGCTACCAAGACTCGGTAATTACTATTCGTGACCGAGTGGATGTTACCTATCAAATTGGAAAATAAAAAAACGCCCTGACTAGTCAGGGCGTTTTTTTAGCTGTTGTTCGCTTAGTGCAGAATACGAGCTCGTAGTGTGCCTTCAATCAACTTTAGCTTAGCCAGCGCTTCTTCAGAGCGTGCTGTTTCGACATCAATAACCACATAACCGATATCTGAAGCTGTCTGCAAATATTGACCTGCAATGTTGATACCTTCATCCGCAAAGATGGTGTTTATCTGAGTTAGAATACCAGGGCGGTTTTTGTGAATGTGCAATAGTCGTGAACACTCGGTGTGCTCTGGCAGTGATACTTCTGGGAAGTTCACACTTGAAAGCGTTGAGCCATTGTCAGAATATTTCGCCAGTTTTCCAGCCACTTCTACACCGATGTTCTCTTGAGCTTCTTGCGTAGAGCCACCGACGTGCGGCGTTAGGATCACATTGTCGAATTTCATCAATGGAGACTCAAATGGGTCTGCATTGGTCTTTGGTTCTTCAGGGAATACGTCAATTGCAGCCCCTGCAAGGTGACCTGCTTCGAGGGAATCGCACAGAGCAGGGATATCCACCACGGTGCCACGGGCAGCGTTAATGAAGATGGCGCCCGGCTTCATTCTTTCAAACTCAGCGGCTCCCATCATATTCTTGGTTCCTGGGGTCTCTGGTACATGCAGAGAGATAACATCACACTTATTTAGTAGCTCAGTCATGGTATGAACCTGAGTTGCATTACCAAGTGATAGTTTGTTCTCAATATCGTAGAAGTACACACGCATACCTAAGTTTTCAGCAATAATGCCAAGCTGGGTACCGATGTGACCGTAGCCAATGATACCGAGTCGCTTACCACGCGCTTCGTATGAGTTATCGGCACTCTTCTTCCAGATTCCACGATGGGCAAGGGCATTTTTCTCAGGGATACCGCGCAGTAGTAACAGGATTTGACCAAGAACCAATTCTGCAACACTTCGCGTGTTAGAAAATGGTGCGTTGAAAACAGGGACGCCACGTTTCGCAGCAGCATCAAGGTTAACCTGGTTGGTACCAATACAGAAACAGCCGATTGCGACTAATTTGTCTGCGGCATTAATCACTTCTTCAGTCAGGTTAGTTCGTGAACGAATCCCGATAAAGTGAACGTCTTTAACGGCTTCAATCAGCTCTTCTTCTGGTAAGGAGCCTTTATGATAGGTGATATTGGTGTATCCAGCCGCTTGCAAAACTTCTACTGAAGATGGATGTAAACCTTCAAGTAGCAGAATCTTTATCTTATCTTTTTCCAGTGAAACTTTGGCCATTTAACTCATCCTTAACATGGGAAATTCGGGCTTAATTAGCGCACATTTGACAGTGAGAATATCGAGGAGGGAGCTTCCAACTGCTTGAGGCAAACGTTTTCCTTGTGCGTCTTGTGACCAATAAAGTAACAAAAAAGTTGTACGTTGGGTAAGAAAATTACGGAATAAGGCATAATTTTCTTATAGAAAAACGAAAAAACGGCACCTAAGGTGCCGTTTGTAGTCTAATGACGTAATCGCGTTTAATATATTGACCAGCTTTGCTAGGTACTATTAGAACCCGTTTAGTCTTTATTCTTCGATTTTTGCACCTTCTGGAGTGCCAGTAATGATCACATCAGCGCCACGGTGTGCAAATAAACCTACCGTTACCACGCCTGCTAGAGCGTTGATCTTGTCTTCCATATCTTTAGCATCAGTGATTTGCATACCGTGTACGTCTAAAATGACGTTACCGTTGTCTGTAATCACACCTTCACGGTAAACCGGGTCACCACCAAGTTTCACTAGTTCGCGAGCCACGTAAGAACGTGCCATTGGGATAACTTCTACAGGTAGTGGGAACTGGCCAAGAACATCAACGGCCTTAGTACCATCAACGATACATACAAACTTGTCAGAGATAGCGGCTACGATCTTCTCACGTGTTAGTGCTGCACCACCGCCCTTGATCATGTCACGAGTTGGGTTGATTTCATCTGCGCCATCAACGTAAACATCAAGATAAGCCACATCGTTGCAGTCGAAGACTTCAATGCCTAGCGCTTCTAGCTTCTCTGTTGAAGCAATCGAACTGGATACTGCACCTTTGATATCTTCTTTGATTGTGCCTAGTGCATCAATGAAGTGGTTTACAGTTGAGCCTGTACCAACACCAACAATGCTATCTTTTTCGACATACTTTAGTGCCGCCCAACCAGCAGCTTTCTTCATCTCGTCTTGAGTCATGGTTGAATCCCAGTTTTGATTTAAGGTGAAAATGCGGGCGAATTATATATCAATTTCGACGACAAATGCGCTGAAAAAATAGCGATATGACAAAAAACTGCGAAAAACAGCAATCGATTGCTCTATTTCTCTTTGGAGGTGAAGTAGGAAGCTATTTGTTCCAGTACCAGATCTTACTTGGTGTGACTATGGTGGCTAGTGGAATGTCCCATGACTCGCTAGGCAGTGTATCTACTTGTTGGCAATCATGCGCAAGGCCAATAGCAGTCGGGCCTAAATCAGTGTTTTCCCAAGGAGCCAACGTTCGATCATAGTATCCCCCCCCCATGCCTAAGCGTTGACCTGAATCATCAAAGGCGACCAAAGGGGTAAAGATAATATCCAACTCGGACACTGGACAGATAGCTCGCTGATCAAGTTTGGGCTCTAAAATCTTATATTGATTGAGGACTAAAGGCGTATCTTGAGCGTAGCGAAGGAAAAGTAACTGACCTTTTGAGAAGGGGTGAATCACTGGCAAATAGGTTTCGATACCCTGTTGCCAAAACCATTGAATGGTCGGTAACGTATCCAGTTCACCATCTGTGGCTAGGTACAAAGCGACTTTTCTGGCAGTACTAAGGATGCTCAATTCGCCAACTCTTGTCATTAAGTTATTGGCGTGAATGGATTGTTGGTCTTGGTTTATCGATTGGCGACGAGAGCGTACAAGAGTACGTATTTGTTGTCTTGTAGAAAGAGACATTAGGAATACCCCAGAGTGCCGTTGAGGATTGTGGCCCTTGAACCAGCTGGTTCAAGGCGGATCAGCAATGTTAACCGTAGGCTTCTCGGTACGAGCCGAGCTTGCTCAATAGTTATCAAATACTAACCCTTTGGTATTGCTTATCGGCTCAGGGACTTAAATCCACTGACGTACACCCCAGGGTAAAATTAGGTTTGCTGTCCTTGCTTTACTTTACTAATTGCATCTTCTAGAGATGCGGTGAGCTGTTCCATACGCTCGTTCATTTGTGCCACTTCTTGTTGTGACTCATCGCTACGATTATTGAGTTCATACGACATGTTCAATGCAGCAATGGTAAGCAGTTTAAGCTCGTTGGTTACTTTAGTCCTTTGGGACATTTCTTGCAATCGATTATCTAGGTCTTGGGCTGCTTTAATCAGGGTTTCTCTCTGATCTGGGGGGCAATTCACCCGTGTCAGTTTTCCCAAGATTTCGACTTCGACAGCTTGATTTTCCATAATGACAAGAACTCTTTTAAGTATCACCACATTAGGTAATGTTGAGGAAGAAACTATAGGTAAACGAGCATTAAGATTCAAGCTTTTCTGTAGTGTCGGTGCCAATTGCGTGGCTAACAACACACGAAATCGACAATTCGCACAAAAGCTACTCAGAAACGTGTGGGATGGCGTTTTCGCCAGAGGTGGGAAGTGATAGCATTGCAGGTCAGATTCAAAAATCTATGTTATGAATAGCGAGCTTATTCATAAACATGGTGCTAATTCATTGAAACGAGTATTGCTATGAGTGAAACAACACTACCTAATTACATTACGATTGCTACTGAGCTGCAGCAGGCGGGGTTGGCAGTATCGCCAGCGGAACTTCATGGCTTGCTTGTGGGTATGGTAAGTGGTGGATTAGGGCTGAGCGATGACAGCTGGCAGCCACTTATTTTCGATTACACCAATGATGGTATGGGTTGGCCGCAATCCAATTTGGCTACGGCGAAATCTCTACTCGCTTTTTCAATCAAAGAACTAACGGCAGAACAGGGTTTTGAGCTTTCATTGCTTATCCCTGGAGAAGAGGTTGAAGCAAGTGTCTTTGAAATTGCCGATGGTTTGAGTGAATGGGTAAACCACTTTATTTCCGGACTGGGCTTAATTAATGCGCCTCTAAAAAAGGCATCTGCTGATGCCAAAGAAGCGCTTGCTGATTTGGAAGAAATCGCAAGACTGGGCATCGATGAAGATGATGATCTAGAAGAACAAGCTCAGCTGTTAGAGCAGGTAATCGAGCACGTAAAAGCGTGTGCATTGACCATTCATGCTGAGTTTGGCGTAAAACCAAGTAAACCGTCAGAAACACCGACCATTCACTAATTAGTTCGTCCGTCTTATCAAGGAGAAAGGCAGTGTCAAATAAGTATGATGTTGTAATTGCAGGAGGAGCAATGGCAGGGGCTACTCTAGCTATGGCTCTCGACTACTGCAGTAATCATGCGTTGAAGATTGCTGTTATCGAACCATTTCTTTCGGACAGTCAGTCGCACCCTGGCTTTGACGCTCGTTCGATCGCTCTTTCCCATGGGACCGTAGAGATTCTCAAGCAGTATAAGTTGTGGTCGTTGATTCAAGACCATGCCACACCTATTACTCATATTCATGTCTCAGATCGCGGTCACGCAGCCATGACTGACTTCTACGCGGCGAAAGAAGGGTTAAAGGCAATGGGGTATGTGGTCGAACTTGCGGAGCTAGGGCGCCGATTTAATCAAAGACTCACCAGTAGCTCGAACATTGATTTCCTTTGCCCTTGCTCGGTAGAGGATGTGGCTCAACACCAGCATCATGTTGCCGTCTCAGTCAAAGATGAGTCTGGCAGCGTCAGCCTACTTGAAGCAAAACTTCTTGTGGCTGCTGATGGAGCAGACTCAAAGAGCTGTCAAGCTGTAGGTTTAGAGCAGCTGAGTCATGATTTCGGACAAGTTGCGATCATCGCTAACGTCAAAACCAGTGAAGATCCTAATGGTCGCGCCTTCGAGCGTTTCACTGAACATGGTCCGTTAGCCTTGTTGCCTATGTCTGATGAGCGAAGTTCTTTAGTATGGTGTATGACTCCGGAGCGTGCACAGCAAGTCGTGAACCTTCCTGACACTGACTTCTTGTCCCTTCTTCAACAAGAGTTCGGCTGGCGTTTAGGTCGTTTTACTAAGGTAGGGGCGGTTGCCAGTTACCCACTTTTGCTACGTCATCGACCACAAATCGTTAAACATCGAGTCGCGGCTGTCGGTAATGCAGCTCAGACTCTACACCCTATTGCAGGGCAAGGCTTTAACCTTGGGATTCGCGATATTGCGACTTTGGTCGATTCGTTGCTTGAAAGCCTTCAAGATGTAGGTGAATACGCTAATCTAAATAGATTCCAAAGCAATCGCCAGCAAGACCGAGAGCTGACGATCACCATGACGTCTGGGTTAGTACACATATTTTCAAATGACTTTTTTGCCCTTCGATTAGGCCGAAATTTAGGTTTAGGGCTAATGGATAATTTTCCACAGCTTAAGTCGCCGATTTTTAATCGAGCACTTGGAGTTGTGAATAGGTAGTACAGAGATATGCAAAGTTTTGACTTAGCCATTATAGGTGGCGGAATGGTGGGCCTTGCTCTCGCCCGCGCACTGAAAGACACCGATCTGCGAATCGCAGTCGTAGAAGGGAATACTCCAGACAAAGATATTTCAGGAGACCCTGATATCCGTGTCTCGGCACTAAGCCGTGCCAGTGAGACCATCTTGAAAAACCTCGGCGCATGGGATGCAATTCAAAAACATCGCTGTGCTCCTTATTACGCGATGGAAGTGTGGGAGCAGGACAGTTTTGCTCGTATTGAGTTCTCTGCTAGTCAGATGTCTCAACCAGACCTCGGTCATATCGTTGAAAATCGTGTGATTCAGTTGGCCTTGCTAGAGCAGGTTGAAGGACAAAATAACGTGACGCTCTTTATGCCGCATCGTTGTCAGTCAATGGCTGTAGGTGAAAGTGAAGTGTGGATGACGTTAGATAATGGACAGTCATTTACTAGCAAATTGGTAGTGGGTGCAGACGGTGCCAACTCATGGGTGAGAAAGCAACAAGATATCCCACTTACTCATTGGGATTATGGACACAGTGCCCTGGTTGCAAATATATCGGTTGATGACTTTCATGATTGTGTTGCGAGACAAGTGTTTACACCGCAAGGACCGCTTGCATTTTTACCATTAGATGATCGCAGTCTCTGTTCTATCGTTTGGTCAACCGAGCCTCAACGAGCTGAGAAACTTGCCAAAATGTCGGAAGCCGAATTCAACAAAGCGCTGACCGCTGAATTTGATAGCCGCTTAGGTCTTTGCCATGTTAAGTCTGAGCGACGAGTTTTTCCTTTGAAGATGCGCTATGCACGTGACTTTGTTACCGAGCGAGTTGCGCTTGTTGGTGATGCTGCACACACTATCCACCCACTCGCAGGGCAAGGCGTTAACCTTGGATTACTTGATGCTGCTAGTCTGTCACAAGAAATATTCAAGTTATGGCGCGCAGGAAAAGATATTGGCCGCAAGCGCAATCTACGTGAATATGAACGTTGGCGTAAAGCGGAGGCGGCTAAAATGATCGCTGCCATGCAAGGCTTTAAAGACCTGTTTGAAGGTGATAACCCTGCGAAGAAACTTATCCGCGGTATCGGTATGAGCTTGGTAGGACAGTTACCTGGTGCGAAGCAAGAAATTATGAGCCGTGCTTTGGGGATGAGGGGACACCTACCAGAACTAGCAAAGACAGAAGTCAGTCAAAGCTAACCATTGCGTTAAAGATAAAGATTAAAAAAGGGGCAGCTTGGCTGCCCCTTTTAGATGGTTGTAGTTGTTGCCCATCTTGGTGGGCTTAAGTTTAGCGTAGGGTTGTTATCGTTATTTGATTGTAATGTTCTTTATGCATATGCACAGCGGAGTTTCATAACTTCTTGATTTATCTCTTTTACCGCTTGAAAATGACGTTTTTCGGCGCGTTCAGGGATAATCAACTTTCCATTATCAAACTCAAATCCGCCTAAACCATAAATATAGATTCTGCCTCTGAATAGTCGACTCACATGTTTAGCAATCATACCTGGTGTATAGCGCTTAAACAGTCTCATTTAGCCTTCCTTATAATGTTACCTAGCGAACGAATTATAGTTAAAACCTCAATCTAAATGTGTGATAGCACGGGCTTTACGAGCGTGCTGCTACAGCTAAGTGAGCGTTTTGTGGAGCGTTTTGCAATTCCATCGCGATGTCACTATATCTCCGTGATATCTAGCACAAAAGCTTCGATTGGGGTCTTCCATTCTCGATTTTTGCTCTATTTGAATAGCTTAGTATTACAGTGGTATGAATCGAGCTTTTTATTCGCTCTGCAATCAGCAACCTGTATGTTCCATTGACTATTACTAATAGGTACGTATATGTAGACCGAGCAAATCAGAAAAAGTTGTGACGAGGACACACTCTTTTACAAAACCCGGACATGGAGGGGAGAAACTGTGCGAAAGGTAGCAAGTGAACTCAAAAAAAAGCCCGCATAGCGGGCCAAATGTCACAGATGCATTACACAAAAGTGGAGTTACTGCCTGAGCAGAGATTCACTCTAGTGTTGCCACCAAGTAGCCTTGAAGTGCTAACTGGCGACAATATGTACAATACCCCAAAAAAACACCAATGACTATTTATGCTTAAAAAATGTATAAAATCTCAATGCATCTAAGTGTTAAATTAGATCCATTTCACGCTTCTATGATCTAACACGACATTAATTTGCATCGATTGGTTACGGAAACCGCTACCGAGTGATATCCGACCATTGAGGAGAACAGTGAGCAACGAGATCATTGAGCGCTATCTCAAGACCCGCAATGCGTTGCCCGCTGCTGATGGTGACTAAGGTGTTTTGTTTTAATTCATTATCAAAAATGATAGGCATGGGGGTTTTTAACAGCAAGGGAGTGACAGTGCCAATAGTAAAGCCGGTAAGAGCTTCCACTTGTTCACTGGAAACACAGGTCATTCGACGAGTATTCAATAAAGCGCGTACTTTTTTCGGATCCACTTGTTTGTTGCCCTGACAGCAGGCAAGGGCAAGTTGGTTATCCATATCTCGCAGTAACAAGGTTTTGACCATTTTATGAGTTTCGATACCACGCAATTTGGCAGCATCCTCAATGGATACTGCCTCACGGGATTGCATCAAGACTCTATAGGGAATATCACGTTCATCCAGATAGGCAGTTATGCGTGTATCAATCATCCCTTACTCTTGGTCGAGTGGGTAAGGTGGCAGTTCCAGGCTCAAACGACTGTCGGGTTGAGAAGCTAAACGGAACTGAGAATCTTCATCGAGATTGTTGGCAATAACCATAGCGGCAACGAATTCACCATTGCTGTATTGGTAATGTGCCAGTACCTCTCCGGCCTTACGCCAGTTTTCTCCCACTGAACGCTCGATGTCAATAATGTCGTCATCGCTAAGTTGAGAATCGAGTAGACCTCTCACATTTGCCAGCATGCGTTTGTTGATGCCACGATATTTCGCTCTTGCGACGGTCTCTTGACCTGTGTAGCAGCCTTTATTGAAGCTAATTCCATCTAGTGCTTGTAAATTCAAGGCTTGAGGTATGTGTTGATTTTGTTGCCCTGCTTCTAAGATAGGTAGCCCTTGCTCAATATCGAACTTGGTCCATAGTGATTCCGCGACCCAAAGTAACTCAGAATCAGAAGAAAGTAATGATTGCAGGTCATCATCAACTAACAGCATCCAACGCTCATCATTAATTTGAATAGCGGTGCTGCCCTTGTTTTGGCGCACAGCACCAGAGGTTGGGAATTGTTGATCAACCCATTGTTGAGCGCTTTTTCCCATCACACCTATAAGTGCTTTGGTGCTAATAATGAGTTCTACCTTAGAAAAAACGGCATATTTCTTGAGTTCCGTCAGTTCTTTCTCTAGTGCCGATTGAGGTTGAATCATGGCGTATCCGTTCTCAATGTGACACAGTCTAAAAGCACTCCACACTTTACCTTTAGCGTCACAATGCGCTCCAAAGGTGGATTGATTCTGCTCCAGCGAAACCACATCACAGGTAACCTGACCTTGAAGGTAAGACTTACGATCGTCGCCGGTCATTTCGAGAGCACCCCAACGATTCAGTTTGGTAAACAACAAATCGGGTAGTTCTGTGGTAGGTGTTATTTCAATTGCCTGTGTGTTTGGTTGCCAATCCATAGTTCTTGGTCTCGTTGGTAAACATATCACCCATGTTAATCTTCAGGATGGATTTTGTCAGCTGAATGTTGTTGCACGAAATCTTGTGATGAAAGTAGAGTTTGTGTGATGCAGACAGTGGTGAGCGATAAACTTGCTTGTTACACTCGGCCGATATTAGTTGTAGATGGAGAATGGAATGTACTCTAGTGAAGAAAAAGCTCGAATTAAGTGGGCATGTCGTCGGGGTATGTTAGAACTGGACGTAGTGATTATGCCGTTCTTTGAGGAATGCTTTGACACTCTCAACGATCAAGAACAGAAAGACTTTGTCTCTCTGTTAGAGTGTGACGATCCAGATTTATTTACTTGGGTAATGGGCCATGGTCGTAGTGAAAACTTAGGACACGCCTCTATGGTTGATAAAATCGTTGCTCATAACCTCAGCAAGGTCCGCTAAGCTCTTTTCAAGTCATGCAGGTAAGGCTGCGCTCGATAATGCCTACCTGCAGATTCATCCCTCATGTCTCGCTGCGATTATTAATAGTTCACTTACTATTCTAGTATTGGCAGCTTGCATCGCGTCGTCCGCCCCGCTTTTACTCACACTTTACGTCATCGCTATATTCGGTCGGACTTATTGGTTGCATCCTGCCTTAATTGGCCAATTAATTTTGAAGTCATCTTTGGTCACATTAAATAATATCGAGCTTAACTCCCCCCGTTACTTTCTTGCTTTTCGCTACTGGCTTATAGGAATTTATGATCAAGACAATGGCTGGCGCTTAATCTGGCGGGATAGTTGTGATGAGTCGGCGTATCGTCGTTTGATTTTGGTAATAAAAAAGCAGTCACATCAGTGACTGCTTCGATATCATGGTGACGAGATAGGTCCCCAGATCAGACCGTTGGAGCTTGGTCTTGAGGCGATAGTATCGTTGGTCCGCTATTTTCTAACATATCAGGGTAGTCGAGAGTATAGTGCAGTCCGCGACTTTCTTTACGCTGCATTGCGCATCTCACCATCAATTCGGCAACTTGCAGTAAGTTACGCAGTTCAAGCAAGTTATTCGACACTTTGAAATTGCTGTAGTACTCATGTGTTTCTTGTTGCAACATTTGAATACGGCGAAGTGCTCGCTCTAGTCGCTTGTCTGTGCGTACGATACCCATGTAATCCCACATAAATAGGCGTAACTCGTGCCAATTATGTTGAATAATGACTTCTTCATCAGAACAGCTAACTTGGCTTTCATCCCAAGCTGGAAGACCATCAACCAGAGCTGCATCGTCGAATTTCTCTAGAATGTCATTGGCTGCAGCCCAAGCATAGACCACACATTCAAGTAGAGAGTTTGATGCCATACGGTTCGCACCGTGAAGTCCGGTATAACTTACTTCACCGATGGCGTACAACTGTTCAAGGTCTGTTTTACCAGACTTATCCACCATGACACCGCCGCAGGTATAGTGAGCGGCCGGAACGATTGGAATTGGCTCCTTCGTCATATCGATGCCAAGGTCTTGAAGGCGCATATGGATGGTTGGGAAGTGTTTAATAATAAACTCTTCAGGCTTATGGCTGATATCCAAATACATGCAATCTGCACCGAGACGCTTCATCTCGAAGTCGATAGCGCGAGCCACAACATCACGAGGAGCAAGTTCTTCACGCTCATCGAAATCGGGCATAAAACGCGTTCCATCAGGGCGTTTTAAGTAAGCGCCTTCGCCACGTAAAGCTTCCGTCAACAGGAAGTTTCGCGCGTCAGGGTGGAATAGACAAGTTGGGTGGAATTGGTTGAATTCTAAGTTAGCAACACGACAGCCTGAGCGCCAAGCCATAGCGATACCGTCACCAGAAGAGACATCAGGGTTAGATGTGTACTGATACACTTTTGATGCACCACCTGTGGCTAAGACAACAAACTTAGCGCGTACCGTTTCAACGTGCTCTTTATTGCGGTTCCAAATATAGGCGCCAACCACTTTGTCTTTATCACCGCCAACCTTGTCTTCAGTAATAAGGTCTAGTGCGTTGTAGCGTTCGAAGATTTCGATATTAGGATGGCTATTAACGTTATCTTGCAGAGTGGTTTGCATTGCCATGCCTGTGGCATCGGCGGCATGCAGAATCCTACGATGGCTATGACCACCTTCACGAGTCAGGTGATAACGAGGTTCTTCGTCTTTGGCGGTTTCTACTTGGTCAAAAGGAACACCACCATCGATTAACCATTGCACGCACTCTTTCGCATTTTCTGCGATAAACTGAACGGTGTCTTGTTCACAAAGCCCGGCTCCAGCGATATTGGTATCGTTAACGTGAGACTCGATGCTGTCTGTCTCATCGAATACCGCAGCAATGCCACCCTGGGCGTAGTAGGTCGCCCCTTCACTTCTTGGGCCTTTACTTAATACGATAACTTTAGCGCGTTCGGCGACTCGTAAAGCCAACGATAAACCTGCGGCGCCACTTCCTATGACTAAAACATCACAAAGATGCTCTCGGTTTGTGTTCATAATTACTTTAAAATCCTGACCTATCGTAGAGTAAAATCACTCTACCTAGATAAAAGTGCGCGATAGGAAGCTGCATAGACAGCTGGCGAAGGGCACTTGCATCAAGGATTACCTACCTGAGATAACACGTTGAAAAATCGATTGTGTTAAGGAGCTAAGTAATCCATTCTTGTAAATTGACAACATTGTAGTTGACGCCAAATCACATTGTGAATGATTAATGACAAAAAAACTGAGAAAGTTTTGAACTTTCCTATCTGCCTAGAGTCACAATAGTGCTCATGTTAGCGGTGGTGTCAAGACTACAATATGCATAATTAATACTCATATCTGTGAAGGTAAGGGTAATAACGAATAGGAGTGAACGCTCGCATGAACGAGCAGCCGACCGATCAGGTGTTGATTGAGCGCGTTCAAAGTGGAGATAAACAAGCATTTAACCTATTGGTTTTGCGCTATCAAAACAAGGTTTGCAATCTCATATCAAGATACGTGAGCAATTCGGGTGATGTAGCGGATATCGCCCAAGAAGCGTTTATAAAGGCGTATCGTGCGATCCCGACGTTTAGAGGTGAGAGTGCCTTCTATACTTGGTTGTATCGCATAGCAGTGAACACCGCAAAGAATCACATTGTGGCTCAGAGCCGTAGGCCGCCAGCCAGCGATGTTGATGCAGAAGATGCCGAATTTTTTGAAGCCGGTAACGCTTTGAAAGAAATTTCGAACCCAGAGAACTTAACGTTGTCGAATGAATTGAAGCGAACTGTTTTCGCTGCAATTGAAGCGTTACCTGAAGATTTGAAGACTGCAATGACGCTTCGAGAGCTTGATGGTTTGAGCTACGAAGAAATTGCAGAAGTAATGGATTGCCCAGTAGGAACGGTACGTTCGCGTATCTTCCGTGCTCGTGAAGCGGTAGAGAAGAAGATTAAGCCTCTTCTTCAACGCTAAAACTAGTTACAACTATGGTGAATATAATGGCTGACAAACATAAGCTTTCAGCATTCATGGATGGAGACCTGATCGATGACGCGCTTATTGAAGCGTTGGAAAAAGATCAGGAGAGCAAAGAAACTTGGCATAATTATCATCTTATTGGTGATGTCATGCGTGGTGATGAGCCACAAAGTTTAGATTGGAATATTGCTGAAAGTGTGGCGTCTGCGCTCGAAAATGAGCCAGCGCATACGAGTGATATCGTAATGCCTATCGAGTCACAACCTACGCCTTCACAAGCGAAGCGCTTATTACCAGCTTGGATAACACAGTTTGGTCAAGTAGCGGTAGCGGCGTGTGTGTCTTTGGCAGTTATTTTAGGAGTACAGCAGTACTCTGGCCAAGATCCAGCACAGCCTGAAGCTGAGCAATTACCTGTTTTGCAGACTATTCCGTTTGCGGGCAGTGCTGAGCCAGTCAGCTTGACACGTGATTCGGTTGCAAAAAGCTCGAATGAAAGTGTCAACGTGCAAGAACAGCGTCGTCGTATCAACGCATTACTGCAAGATTACGAGTTACAGCTAAGACTAAACAGCGAAGATAATGCTTCGCACTCTGCTGATACAGAATCGGTAATTGAATGAAAAAATTTCTGACCAGTTCATTATTGCTGTTCAGTTTATTTGGTACCCAAGCCTTTGCAGAAGAGTCTTCTGCGGAGGCTTTGTTGCATCAAATGAACGATGCCAGCCAGCAATTGAATTATGAACTGTCCTACATCCTTATCAAAAAGAACAGCATAGAGCCGTTACTTTACCGACACGCGAAAAGCGATACTCAACAATTAGCCCATCTTGTTTATCTAAGTGGTCCAGTAAGAGAAGTGATTCGACGCGGTAATGAAGTCAGTTACATCGAACCGGGTGTCGATCCGTTCACGATTGAATCTGGCAAGATGGTGGCTCCGTTGATGCCTTTACTCAACAGTGATGTAAAGCAGCTGAGTGAATACTATGATTACGTTCGAGTAGGTCGTGCTCGTGAAGCGGGAGCGCCAACACAAGTATTTAGAGTCGTTCCAAAAGATGGACTGCGTTACTCTTATGTATTGTGGGTGGATGAAAAGAGCAAGCTTCCGTTACGTGCTGATCTATTGGATCGTGACGGTGAAATCTTAGAGCAGTACCGTGTGATCTCATATGCGGTGAATGATCATATTGCCACAATGTTGAGCTCGCTTGATGACGTGCAGCTTCCGGCGGTTCTATCACTACCGAAAGGTAATATTGAGCAAACATTTTGGCATGTGGGTTGGGTTCCCAATGGTTTTCAACCTAAAGATCTTAATCGCTACCGTATGCTAGCAACTGAAGATGTGGTTGAGAGCCAAATGTTCACTGATGGTTTGTTCAGCTTTTCGGTCTATATCTCTGATCGTGATAGTAATTCTCTAAAAGGTCAGTTGATCCGCCAAGGCCGACGTACGGTTCATAGCATTGTTCTTAATGACAAACAAATTTCAGTCGTTGGTGATATCCCTCCTGCCACAGCGCAGCGTATTGCACAATCTGTTACACTTAACAAAGTAAATAAGGCAGATGAAGGCATTACCCCATGATGACCGCACTCGCGACGGTGACCTCGGTTGAACCCCAGGGTCACCAGCTCCACGTTGAACTAAGCTGTGATCAGCAAACCAGTTGTAGCTCCTGCCAGTCAAAGAGTAGTTGTGGAACTGGTATTGTTAGTAAAGCAGTGGGTAAGAAGCAACTTCATTGGCAGCTTGCTACGTCTAAACCTGTAAAGGCAGGCGATGTGGTTGAAATTGCGTTTCCGGAAAAGAGCTTACTTCAATCCGCAGCGTTGATTTACCTACTACCACTGCTGTTTTTGTTCATTGGAGCTATTGTGGGTCAATTGTGGTTAGCGCCATTATTAGGTGCTGGCGAGCTGGTGGTCATACTGACTTCAGCGTGTTTTGCTTTTATTGGCTTTAGGTTAGCCAAAAAGTGGGTTACCCCAATGGAGCGAGCTTCTTTCCAGCAAGTGAAGTTGGTCAGAGTGCTTGGTGAGTCGATTCTCTAGCCCATTGTCTAAATAAGGTGCGAACCGCATCGAAATTGGGTAGAATCTGCCAACTTAATTGAAATGCGCGTTTTTTCCGCATTTTCTATTCCTTTTTGTTTAAGAGTTTAGCTACATCAAATCTATGAAGCACATTCGTAACTTTTCGATTATCGCCCACATCGACCATGGTAAATCAACCTTGTCGGACCGTTTGATCCAGGTTTGCGGCGGCTTAAGCGACCGTGAAATGGCGGCCCAGGTTCTTGATTCTATGGACCTAGAGCGTGAGCGCGGTATTACCATCAAAGCTCAGAGTGTTACTCTGGATTACACGGCGAAAGATGGGGAAACCTATCAGCTAAACTTTATCGATACTCCAGGGCACGTAGACTTCTCGTATGAAGTATCTCGTTCTCTAGCCGCTTGTGAAGGTGCGCTTCTTGTTGTTGATGCGGGCCAGGGTGTGGAAGCACAAACACTGGCGAACTGCTACACAGCCATTGAAATGGAGCTGGAAGTTGTTCCTGTATTGAACAAAATCGACTTACCAGCTGCGGAACCAGAGCGTGTCGCTGAAGAGATCGAAGAAATTGTTGGTATCGACGCAATGGAAGCAGTGCGTTGTTCAGCAAAAACAGGCCTTGGTGTTGACGATGTTCTAGAAGAAATCGTCAAAGCGATTCCTGCGCCAGAAGGCGATCCAGAAGCGCCACTTCAAGCACTGATTATTGACTCTTGGTTCGATAACTACCTTGGCGTAGTTTCTTTGGTTCGTATTAAAAACGGTAAACTGAAGAAAAACGACAAGATCAAAGTGATGAGTACTGGTCAAGTTTGGGGTGTAGACCGTTTAGGTATCTTCACACCAAAACAGATTGATACGACAGAGCTCAACACCGGTGAAGTAGGCTGGGTTGTTTGTGGTATTAAAGACATTTTAGGTGCGCCAGTTGGTGATACGCTGACTACCGCGAAAAACGGTTGTGAACAAGCGTTACCTGGTTTCCAAAAAGTGAAACCACAGGTTTATGCAGGTCTGTTCCCAGTCTCCTCTGACGATTATGAGAACTTCCGTGATGCACTTGGTAAGCTAAGTCTAAACGACGCATCTCTATTCTACGAGCCAGAGAGCTCTGCAGCACTTGGTTTTGGTTTCCGTTGTGGCTTCTTGGGTATGCTTCACATGGAAATCATCCAAGAACGTCTAGAGCGTGAATACGATCTGGATCTGATTACAACAGCTCCAACCGTAGTCTACGAAGTAGAGAAAACCGACGGTTCACTTCACTACGTGGATAGCCCAGCTAAGCTACCTGCTACCAATGATATTGAAGAGATTCGTGAGCCAATCGCACGCTGTAATATCTTAGTGCCGTCGGACTACCTAGGTAACGTGATTACATTATGCGTTGAGAAACGTGGTACTCAGGTTGATATGGTTTATCACGGAAACCAAGTTGCGGTGACTTACGATATTCCGATGGCAGAAGTGGTATTGGACTTCTTTGACCGTCTAAAATCAACGTCTCGTGGTTATGCATCACTGGACTACAACTTCCAACGTTTTGAAGCGTCAAACATGGTACGTGTTGACGTGTTGCTGAACGGTGACACAGTTGATGCATTGGCGATCATCACTCACAAAGACCAATCACAAAGTCGTGGTCGTCAGCTTGTTGAGAAGATGAAAGAGTTTATCCCTCGTCAGATGTTTGATATTGCGATTCAAGCGGCAATTGGTAACCACATCATCGCGCGCTCTACCGTTAAGCAGCTACGTAAAAACGTAATTGCAAAGTGTTACGGTGGTGACGTGAGTCGTAAGAAGAAGCTGTTGAAGAAACAGAAAGAAGGTAAGAAACGTATGAAGCAGATCGGTAACGTCGAGCTGCCACAAGAAGCGTTCCTTGCAATTCTGCACGTTGGCAAAGACTAATTCTTTGTTTTACGACGACATAATTTAAGTTTGAAGTGAAAGTGCCGTTGTGGTGCTTTCACTTTCGTTATTTTTATAGATACGAAAATTAAGGGAATGAAATGGCAAATACCTTCTCATTGATCCTCGTCATCGTGACGTTAGTGACAGGTGTCGTTTGGGTGCTGGATAAGCTCGTATTGAGAAAAAAACGTGAGCAAAAGCTCGCGGATATCCAAGCTCAAGCTACCCAAATCGATGAAGCAACCGCAAACAAAGCTGTTGCCCCATCATGGTTTGTTGAGAACAGTGTTTCTATTTTCCCTGTTATCGCCTTTGTTTTGGTATTGCGTTCATTCATTTATGAACCATTCCAAATTCCATCTGGTTCGATGATGCCTACGCTTTTGGTTGGCGACTTCATCTTGGTTGAGAAATATGCTTATGGTCTAAAAGATCCAGTATGGCGTACTCAGCTAGTTGAAACCGGTAAACCAGAGCGTGGCGATATTGTGGTATTTAAATACCCACCTCAGCCAAGCATCGACTACATCAAGCGTGTTGTTGGCTTACCAGGTGATACTGTTCGATATAGCGCGCGTAAGGATATTTGCATCCAAACCAAAGGTACATCGACGTGTAAACCGGTGAAGCTATCCAATGTGGAAGATAGCCCATTTGTACAAAATGGTATCCCTCTGATTCAGATGGATGAAAAGCTGGGTAAAGTGGAACACCAAATCTTGGTTAACCCTTTGCGTCGTGACCGTGTTGACCAGTATCAACCACGTAACGGTGTGAATGAATGGGTGGTTCCAGAAGGCCATTACTTTGTAATGGGTGACAACCGCGATAACAGTGCTGACAGCCGCTACTGGGGATTTGTGCCAGAAGGTAACTTAGTGGGCAAAGCTGTTGGTATCTGGATTAGTTTTGAATTTGAACGTGGCGCAGATAGCATTCTGCCTACATGGATCCCAACCGGTGTAAGATTTAATCGCATCGGTGGAATAGACTGAACGAGAGAGCATGAATTCTTCTATTGAACGATTAGAAAAAAAGCTCGGCTATCATTTCAATGATAGCGAGCTGCTCATGTTGGCGCTGACTCACCGTAGCGCCAATGGTAACCATAATGAACGACTAGAATTTCTGGGCGATTCAATTTTAAGTTTTGTCATCGCTGACGATCTTTATCACCGCTTTCCTAAAGTGAATGAAGGGGATATGAGTCGAATGCGTGCCACCTTAGTGAGAGGGAATACTCTGGCTGAACTAGGGCGCGAGTTTGTCTTGGGAGATTACTTAAAATTAGGTCCAGGCGAATTGAAGAGCGGTGGTTTCCGTCGTGACTCAATTTTAGCGGATGCCGTTGAAGCGATCATTGGCGCGATTTATCTCGACAGCGATGTAGAGATGGTTCGTAAAATTGTATTGAGCTGGTATATGACTCGCTTAGAAGCAATTAAGCCAGGTGTTTCCCAAAAAGATCCAAAAACTCGCTTACAAGAGTTCTTACAAGGTCGAAGAAAACCACTACCAGTCTATACAGTGACTAATATTAAAGGGGAAGCGCATAACCAAGAGTTTACCGTTTCCTGTGAAGTGGCAGGTGTGGATGAACCTGTTATCGGTCGAGGCACCAGTCGCCGCAAGGCAGAACAAGCGGCTGCGGAACTGGCTTTAGAGAAAGTGACCAATGTCTGATAAACCTGAGTCTGAACAAGAATTCGATATTGATGCATACTTTGCATCATCTGGCGAAGCGACAACCAGCGCAGAAAACCAACACTGTGGTTTTGTTGCGATTGTTGGTCGTCCAAATGTAGGTAAATCAACGCTGCTAAATCATATTTTAGGGCAAAAGATTTCCATCACATCGCGTAAACCGCAAACCACTCGTCACCGTATTATGGGTGTCGATACTGATGGGGATTACCAAGCGATTTATGTGGATACGCCAGGGCTACATATTGAAGAGAAGCGAGCGATTAACCGTTTGATGAATCGTGCAGCTAATAGCTCATTGAGTGATGTGAACCTAGTGTTATTCCTAGTTGATGGCACTCACTGGACTGATGATGACGAAATGGTACTGAATAAGCTGCGTAAGTCAGACTTCCCAGTCATCCTATGTATGAACAAAGTCGATAACGTGAAAGATCGTAACGACGTAATGCTGCATATGCATGAGCTGTCGAAGAAGATGGACTTCGTGGATGTAGTGCCTATTTCTGCCAAACATGGTAAGAACACAGATGTGCTTCGTAAGCATGTACGCGAACATCTACCTGAAGCGGTACATCATTTCCCTGAAGAGTATGTCACGGACCGTTCTCAGCGTTTCATGGCGTCAGAAATCCTGCGTGAGAAACTCATGCGTTTTACGGGTGATGAACTGCCTTATTCAGTGACGGTTGAGATTGAGCGTTTTGATTACAACCCAGACACTGATGGCTTCCATATCAATGCTTTGATTCTTGTTGAGCGTAACGGCCAGAAGAAAATGGTTATTGGTAAAGGCGGCGAAAAGATCAAGACGATTGGTCGTGAGGCTCGTCTAGATATGGAAGAGCTGTTCGATCGTAAGGTTTACCTTGAGACTTGGGTAAAAGTGAAATCGGGCTGGGCTGATGATGAGCGTGCTCTGCGTTCATTGGGCTATATCGACGATATCGAAAACAAATAATACTATTAGGTAGCGAGGACGCTGAGCGTCCTGCTCCGAGACCTTAGACAAGATAAAGTTATGGATGGATTACAACGCTGTTTTGTTTTGCATCGAAGACCCTACAGTGAGTCGAGTCTTATTCTTGACGTATTCAGTGAAGAGTATGGTCGAGTTACGCTTTTGTCTAAAGGTGCTAGAAGTAAGCGCTCCAACCTTAAAGGGGCGCTGCAACCTTTTACCCCTCTCCTGTTAAAATGGTCCGGCGGCGGTTCCATGAAGACCCTTCGTCAAGCTGAAGCCATCAGCCTTGGGTTACCTTTATCTGGTATCAACCTTTACTCAGCTATGTATGTGAACGAACTCATTGCCCGTGTTCTCGCCAGTGAAATCCCGTTTCCCGCTTTATTTCATGACTATCTTCAAGCTTTAACAGAACTGGCTCACAATACCAATCCTGAGCCCGCTTTACGGCGATTTGAACTCGCTCTCCTTTCTGCAATGGGATACGGTGTAGACTTCCTTCACTGTGCCGGAACAGGTGAACCTATTGAGCCAACGATGACTTATCGTTATCGAGAGCAAAAGGGGTTCATTGCTAGTGTGCGTAAAGACAATCTCACCTTTCTCGGTGAGGAATTGATTGCCATCAGTGAGCGTCGTTTTAACAGTAAAACACAGTTACAAGCGGCAAAACGCTTTACACGCATAGCATTAAAGCCGTATCTTGGCGGGAAACCATTAAAAAGCAGGGAGTTGTTTCTTCCGAGACTGAAACAGCTCTGACCATGGAGTAAACATCGATGAGTTCTATCCTTTTAGGTATCAATATTGACCATATCGCTACGCTACGTAATGCGCGCGGTACTAAGTATCCAGACCCAGTTCATGCTGCAGAGATTGCCGAGCGTGCCGGCGCTGACGGTATTACTATTCACCTTCGTGAAGACCGTCGCCACATCTTAGATCGTGATGTACGCATTTTGCGCGAAACACTACAGACTCGTATGAACTTAGAGATGGCGGTCACCGATGAGATGATCGATATTGCCCTAAAAACTCAACCTGAGTTTGTTTGCTTAGTACCTGAAAAACGTGAAGAATTGACGACCGAGGGTGGGTTAGATGTAAAAGGTCAGCTTGAAAAAATCAAAGCGGCAACGGAGAAGTTGTCTGCAGCAGGCATTAAAGTGTCGCTATTTATTGATGCCGACCGTGAGCAGATTGATGCCGCTAAGGCAGCAGGTGCACCATTCATTGAACTGCATACTGGTCATTATGCGGATGCAGAAACTGAAGAAGATCAGCAAGACGAACTGAAAAAAATCGCGGCTGGCGCAAGCTACGCTGCGGATATCGGCATCACAGTGAATGCTGGTCATGGTTTGACTTACCACAACGTTGCACCTATTGCGGCATTGCCTGAGATTTATGAGTTAAACATTGGTCACTCTATCATTGGTCGCGCGGTATTCGATGGCCTACATAAAGCCGTTGCAGATATGAAAGCGGTCATGGAATCGGCTCGTCGAGGTTAATGAATAGTGGCAATTCAAGGTCTAGGTACCGATATCGCAGAAATTGAACGTGTTGAGAAAGCCTTAGCGCGTTCAGGCGAGGCGTTTGCGCAGCGTATTTTGACCGATAATGAGTTGGTTCAGTTTCAGCAATTGAAACAGCAAGGTCGCTTTCTTGCTAAGCGCTTTGCTGTAAAAGAGGCGGCATCAAAGGCATTGGGGACCGGGATTGCTCATGGTGTGACTTTCCAAGATTTTGAAGTCTCTAATGACGAAAACGGCAAGCCAATACTCACCCTGACAAAAAAAGCCGCAGAAATTGCGGCTTCAATGGGTGTGACGTCCAATCATTTGTCTATCTCTGACGAGCGTCACTACGCTGTCGCTACCGTCATCTTCGAAAGCTAAACGATAGAACCTAACCTAGTCGTTAGGTTCTCTATTTCCCTTCAAGTAAAGCTCAGACGTTTTTAGCACTTTTTCCATTTCATCTTGCAGTTCAAAGAGCTCTGGCTCGATATCTTCTAAGCTGTCGCCAGCGCGCAAGGCTTTCTCTATGGTCGCGCAGATAGATTTAAGTCTCGGCACGCCGCAATAAGAGCAACTGCCATGCAATTTGTGGATTAGATGGATAACCTGTTCCTTATCATCGAAATCAGTGTCCAACACTTGCTCTGAAAGTGCATACACTTCAGGGATAAAGTCCACTAACATTTGCAGCATATCGACGGCTAAGTCTTCTTTGTTAGCGGCTTGTTTGAGTGCCGCTCCCCAATCGATCACCAAATTAGTTTCCGTTTCCGCTTTAGGCTGAATGTTTGGCTCATCAGATGTTATGTCTACTTCATTTGGAGCAACGAAATCCAAGCTGGCATCAGTGTCATGATTGCGAACTGGTACCCATTTGTTGAGTACTTGCAATAACATTTTTTCATCGATAGGTTTGGTGAGGTAGTCGTCCATTCCTTCAGATAAAAGTCGGTCTCGTTCACCCGTCATAGCGTGTGCAGTGACGGCGACAACAGGTGTCTGGCTGTTCTGCTGGGTCTCTTTAATTAGTTTGCAGGCAGTAACCCCATCCATGTGAGGCATTTGAATGTCCATAAATACCATATCAAAGTGCTGCTCTTGGGCTTTCTCAACCGATACTTGGCCGTTGGTGCAAGAGACCACGCTCTCAACACGCTCCGACAATAATGCTGTAATGAGCTTGAGGTTGGCAGGGTTATCATCCACTGCCATTACGGTGAGTGCGCGCTTTTCGGTAGACTCAACTTCCATAACAGGTGCGAGTATTGCTGGCTGTTTTTCCACTAACGATTGCAGCAACTTCTTACGTGATAATGGTTTGGTTAAGCACTGTACTTGATGGGTTTGCATCAAGTAGTCAGATAGGGCGAGCTGGGTGCTGGCAGTACCGATGATGATGTTTGATGTAGCTTCCTGACAACGGGTGATCCAACTTTCAATCACCGTCAATGGCACTTCTTCATTGGTAGGCAAACACAAAATGATGTAGTCGAACGCTTCCACTTTATCTGGCAACGTTGAGCGATAGGTCACCATAACCCCTTCATTAGTAAGGGTCTGTTGTAATACCGATGCCGCTTGCATATTTGGTTCAATCAGTAGTAGTCGCTTGTTATGGATGACCGCAGGATCGATAAGGTCGATCATTGGAATATCTGTAGAGTTCAGTTTAACCGTAAACCAGAATGTTGAACCTTGGTGCAGGCGGCTGGTTAAGCTAATTTCACCGCCCATTTGTCCAACTAGCTTTTGGGTAATAACCAAACCAAGTCCAGTACCGCCATAACGTCGAGAGATACTGGCGTCCGCTTGACTGAAGGCTTGGAATAACTGCGCTTGTTGTCGCTCTGAGATACCAATACCTGTATCGCGAACCATAAACTGCAGTTCAACACGGTCTTCTTTCTGAGATTTGAGTTCAACGCTGATATCAATGTTGCCACGCTCAGTAAACTTGATGGAGTTACCCACAAGGTTGGTCAAAATCTGTTGAATACGAAGTGGGTCACCAACAAGGCCGCTTGGAATTTTCGAGTCAACTTTTAAGGTTAGTTCCAAGCCTTTTTCATGGGCACTGGTTGCTTGAAGGGCGACAACTTCCTCAAGACTGTCTTGGAATTCAAATGGAATATTCTCAAGTGCCAGTTTACCGGCTTCGAGTTTGGAGAAGTCTAAAATGTCATTGATGATGTTAAGCAGGTTATTTGCCGATTTCTCAATGGTCTGTAGATAGTCTGTTTGACTGTTGGTCAGCTGAGTTTTCAGCATCTGACGAGTAAAACCAATTACACCATTAAGTGGGGTTCTTAGCTCATGAGACATGTTAGCAAGGAACTCTGACTTCACTCGTGCCGCTTCTTGCGCACGCTTTTTGGCGATATCCAATTCAACGTTTTGAATTTCAAGCTGTTCTAATGTCTCACGTAGATCGGACGTTGCTTGGTCGATACTGTGCTGCATTTCTACATGATATTCGGACAGCGAGACTGCCATGGCATTGATACCATTTTTCAACGAGTCCAGCTCGCCGTGCATTTTGCCTTCGATACGAACATCCAAGTGACCACGACGAATACGGTCTACCATATTTTTCATGTGAGAAATTGGACGCGTCACATCGTACATCAAACGGTAGGCAAAGATTCCCGATAGGATAAGACCAAGAACAAGGACTAGAATCGCAGAGAAGACTTCCTGATATTGTTGTAAACGCAGTGAAGAAAGGTCGAGCTCTACAGCGATATAACCGAGCGTCTTATTGGTTGAGGTCAATTCTCGCGTATCTGATACCAGCTGACTTTCAGCTAGAATAGGGGCTCTCAAAATTAACGTATTGTCGTGAATTTCGTAGGAGCTTAAAAAAGGAATCGGCTGATCTTTCGGGTAGGTTAACGTATCAAAGTTGGGATGAAAGTTTGAGGTTACAAACAGCTCATGAGAAGCATCGAATACCGCAATACTGCGAACGAATTTAGAATTCTTACGGTGGGCGTAACTAATCAGGCGTCTAACCGATTCACGACTTTGGTTGATAAGACCTTGTTCACTGGCAATCGCCAGCGGTTCAATAATGCTGGAGCCGGCGTTAAGTACTTGTGATTCTAGGTCGTGGTAGCGATTGTAAGAGAAGAAGGCACTCAAAAGGAGACCGATAATTAAGGTCGGTGCCAAAGTCAATGTGATTACGCGAGCGCGCAGGCCGTATCTTGTCATTTTAATTCGAAGTCATTATTTGCCAACAGAGTTACATCTGCTGGGTGGATATGGGACAATAGCCAGTATTGCATCCTCAAGATGACGTAAGCTTAATCAAAGCAGCGCTGTTCGACAATCATTCAAATAAAGAATAGTGAAACTCTAACAAATTTTTATCGAAGCAGCGCGTTACGCTCTGCTCACTGGGTACAGTAATGGCACGTTTTTTTAAACCAACAAAGAAAACTTCATTCTCAAAAAAGCACCAAGAGGTGAACATTGAACGCATGGACCATCATGGTGCAGGTATTGGTTACTTAAATAACAAACCGGTATTTGTTGAAGGCGCGCTCACAGATGAGAAGGTGTTGGTGCAGTTAACGGAAAGCAAAGCAAAGTTTGCTAAGGCTACCTTGATCAAAGTACTAGAAGCTTCTGAGCAACGCGTGAAGCCATTTTGTCCTCATTACCATGAGTGTGGCGGCTGCAATCAGCAGCATGTAGAACGTCAGCAGCAGCTTGAAAACAAACAAGTAGCTTTATCACAATTGATGAATAAGTTAGCAGGCCAATCTGTGCCGTTAGCTCCCTCTATCACTGGAGAAGGCCTTGGTTATCGCCGTCGTGCTCGTTTGAGTATTCACCTCGATAAGCAGCGCAACTTAGTCATGGGGTTTCGCCGTAAGCAGAGCAATCACATTGTTGAGATTGACCACTGTCCGGTATTGAATGCGCAATTAAACGCATTGATACCGCCATTACGAGACATTTTCGCAGGCTTTAAACAGCAACAGTCACTTGGCCACCTTGAATTGGTCATGGGTGATAATGGACCTGTGGTTGTTGTTAGGCACATCAAACCTTTGACTAATCACGATCAAAAACGCTTGGTCGATTTTGCTGACAGTCAGGCACTCACGCTTTACCTGATGCCAGAGTCAGGGCAGTTACAACTAATAACGGGTGAACAGCCTTATTATTCGGAAGTAGGGGTTGAATTACCCTTCCTGCCGACACACTTTATTCAAGTGAACCGCGAGATAAATAGCAAAATGGTCGCTCAAGCACTGGAGTGGCTAGCGCCTGAATCCAGTGACAATGTACTCGACCTTTTTTGCGGCTTGGGTAACTTCACTTTACCTTTGGCGAAACTATGTCAACGTGTCGTAGGTGTTGAAGGTATTCAAGATATGGTGGATTGGGCGCAGCAAAATGCCGCGCTTAATCACCTAACGAATGTTGAATTTTATCAAGCAAATCTCGAGCAAGATCTCTCTGAGATGTCATGGGCAAAACAACAGTTTGATAAAATCCTGCTTGACCCTGCCAGAGCAGGCGCAAGCGGCGTGATAGATCAAGTTTCTGCACTAGGAGCAACGCGAGTGCTTTATGTTTCTTGCAATCCTGCTACCCTTGCCAGAGATACTCAAAGCTTGATTGAGCAGGGCTATAAGTTGGTTCGATTGGGTATGATGGATATGTTCCCTCACACCAGTCATCTAGAATCCATGGCGCTGTTTGAGAAGTAGCTGAATTAAAATGAGAACAAGCTAACTGGGATAGGTTAGTTAACCAATAAAACTAGGAAGAAAAAAGAAATGGTTGCGGTAAGAAGCGCGCATTTGAACCCTAACGAACAGTTCGAGCTAGACAAATGGATTGCTTCTCTAAAGCAAGACAAGAACACCTCGAAAAGGCTTAAAGAAGTTTACCGTCAGTGCGAAGATATTGTCGCTGGCAGTGAACAGGGGTCCTTGTTGTTGTGGCGCGGCAGAGAGATGATTGAGATCCTCATTACCCTTTCGATGGATAAAGCCACGCTGGTGGCTGCTCAGTTGTACCCTGTTGTTTCTAGTGGCATCTACGATAGAGAGCAGCTAGAAGAAAACTATGGCAAAGAAACCATTAAGCTGATTGATGGCGTCGAAGAGATGGCGGCTATTGGTCAACTTAACGTGACGCTAGAAGGCTCAGAGGCGTCGGGTCAAGTCGATAATGTCCGCAGAATGTTGCTGGCGATGGTGGATGATTTCCGTTGTGTGGTCATCAAGCTGGCTGAGCGTATTTGTAACCTTCGTGAAGTCAAAGATGAGTCTGACGAAGTTCGCCGAGCCGCCGCTAAAGAATGCGCCAACATATATGCTCCTCTTGCCAACCGTTTAGGGATTGGTCAGCTAAAATGGGAAATCGAAGATTACGCTTTCCGTTATCAGCAACCAGATACTTATAAACAGATTGCTAAACAACTGTCTGAGCGCCGCATTGTTCGTGAGCAATATATCAAAGACTTTGTGGATGATTTGACGGCTGAAATGAAGGTGTCGAACATCCTTGCTGAAGTCAGTGGTCGCCCTAAGCATATCTACAGCATTTGGCGAAAAATGCAGAAGAAAAGCCTCGATTTTGATGAGCTTTTTGACGTGCGCGCTGTACGTATCATCGCTGAGCGATTGCAAGATTGTTATGCAGCACTCGGGGTTGTTCACACCAAATACAAGCACCTTCCTAGTGAATTTGATGACTATGTGGCGAACCCTAAGCCCAATGGTTATCAGTCTATTCATACCGTTATTCTTGGTCCTGAAGGTAAAACGATAGAGATCCAAATCCGAACTAAGCAAATGCATGAGGATTCGGAGCTAGGTGTTGCTGCACACTGGAAATATAAAGAAGGTGGTAGTGGCGGCCGTAGCGGATACGACGAGAAAATTACCTGGTTGCGTAAGCTACTGGATTGGCAGGAAGAGATGTCAGACTCTGGCGAAATGCTGGATGAGCTTCGTAGCCAAGTATTTGATGACCGTGTGTATGCCTTTACGCCTCGTGGTGATGTGGTTGATTTGCCTATGGGGGCAACACCACTGGATTTTGCTTACCACATTCACTCCGAAGTGGGACACCGCTGTATCGGTGCCAAAGTGGCAGGTCGCATTGTTCCATTTACTCATAAGCTATCTATGGGTGATCAGGTTGAGATCATTACTGCCAAAGAGCCAAACCCGTCTCGTGACTGGTTAAACCCATCGCTTGGCTTTGTTCACTCTGGTCGTGCGCGCGCCAAAATTAACGCTTGGTTTAGAAAGCAAAGTCGTGAGAAGAACTTAGAAGCTGGCCGTGAAATTCTTGAAGATGAATTAGCCAAAATCGGTGCAACGATCAAAGACGCTGAACAATATGCCTTGAAGCGTTTTAACGTTAACACTCCAGATGAGCTGTATGTTGGTATTGGTAGTGGTGATTTACGAATAAACCAAATCATTAATCACATCAACGCATTGGTTAATAAGCCAACGGCCGAAGAAGAAGATCAACAAGCGCTTGAGAAACTTCAAGAGTCAGAAGGCAAAGCGCCAGCTCAAAGCCGACCGCATAAAGACGCAGTTGTCGTGGAAGGTGTCGATAACTTGATGACGCATTTGGCACGCTGCTGTCAGCCAATTCCGGGCGATCAAATCAAAGGTTATATTACTCAAGGTCGTGGTATTTCGGTTCACCGAGCTGATTGTGAGCAGCTAGAAGAACTCAGCCATCACGCACCAGAGCGTATTATTGATACCGTTTGGGGTAGTGGCTTTGTTGGCTCTTATATTTTGACTATTCGCGTTGAAGCTATGGAACGTGGCGGATTACTAAAAGACATCACCACACTGCTTACTAACGAAAAGATCAAAGTGACTACTATGAAGAGTCGCAGTGATTACAAGCGTCAGTTATCGATTATGGATTTTGATCTAGAGCTGACGAATATCGAAGTGTTGTCACGCGTGACTAAGCGTATTGAACAAATTAAAGACGTCATGAGTGTGAAGCGCTTGGGTTAAGCAAGACTCAAGTGAGCGTTATACTGACGTAATCACATCATGTTGAACAATAATAAAAGGTTGGTTTTCCAACCTTTTTGTTTAGGAATCTAACTATGTCTCAACCCATTGAACAACTTCTCACTATTATGGCTCAGCTTCGAGATGAGCAGCATGGCTGTCCATGGGATCGCAAACAGACCTTCGAAACCATCGTACCGCACACCATCGAAGAAACGTTTGAAGTGGTCGACGCTATTCATAACCAAGACTGGCAAAATCTAAAAGAAGAGCTGGGCGATCTGTTGTTTCAAGTGATTTTCTATAGCCAGATGGCAAAAGAGCAAGGGTTATTTGACTTCAACGAGGTTGTTGAGGGATTGAATGACAAGCTCACTAGACGTCATCCGCACGTTTTTTCTGATGTGGAATTTGCAGATGAAGCCGCTATCAATGCCAATTGGGAAGCTGAGAAAAAGAAGGAAAAGGCTGAGGTAGGCAAAAACGAAGAAAGTATTCTAGACTCAATACCACAATCGTTACCTGCACTTTCAAAGGCCAATAAAATCCAGAAACGTTGCGCTAAATATGGCTTTGATTGGTATGCGTTAGGACCTGTCGTTGACAAGGTTCAGGAAGAAGTTGAAGAGGTGGTTCAGGAGGCGATTCAGGTTGATGTTGATGAAGAGAAGCTGGAAGAAGAGGTCGGAGATCTTTTGTTTGCCGTAGTGAATCTTTCTCGACATTTGAAAAAAGATCCTGAGGTTGCGCTGAGAAAAGCGAACAATAAATTTTCTCGTCGCTTTAAAGGTGTTGAGGCAAGGGCTGGCGAAGATGGTAAATCCCTTACAGACTTTAGCCTTCAAGAGCTTGACCAGTTTTGGAATGACGTAAAAAAACAAGAAAAGTCCTCGGATTTGTGAACCGCTTCTCATTGGTGTAAGTTTCTACAATTGATTTGAAGCAAAAAATAAAAATTTTGAATGTGATAAGTTTCACGTTGTGGCGGTAAAGGGCTTCTGGTATATTTGCATCCCGTCCAGAAGAAATCCATTTTCCCTCATTCAACCAACTTCAGGTTAAACATGACGACAAATTATATTTTTGTTACTGGCGGGGTAGTATCCTCTCTAGGTAAAGGTATTGCAGCAGCATCTCTTGCAGCAATTTTAGAAGCACGTGGTCTTAAAGTGACCATGATGAAGCTTGACCCTTACATCAACGTTGACCCGGGCACAATGAGCCCAACTCAGCACGGTGAAGTGTTCGTCACGGAAGATGGCGCTGAAACTGACCTTGACCTTGGTCACTACGAGCGTTTCATCCGTACCAAGATGACAAAACGCAACAACTTCACTGCTGGTCGTGTTTACGCTGATGTTCTTCGCAAAGAGCGTCGTGGTGACTACCTAGGTGCAACTATTCAGGTAATCCCTCACATTACTAATGCTATTAAAGATCGCGTGATCGCTGGCTCTGAAGGCCACGATGTCGCTATCGTTGAAGTTGGTGGTACAGTAGGTGATATCGAATCACTACCGTTTATGGAAGCCATTCGTCAGTTAGCCGTTGAGCTTGGTCGTGAGCGTGCAATGTTTATGCACCTAACTTTGGTTCCTTACCTAGCAGCAGCTGGTGAAGTGAAAACCAAGCCGACTCAGCACTCTGTAAAAGAGCTACTGTCTATCGGTATCCAACCAGACATTCTTGTTTGCCGTAGTGATCGTATGATCCCTGCAAACGAGCGTAAGAAGATTGCGCTTTTCTGTAACGTTCAAGAAAAAGCGGTAATCTCAATGAAGGACGTAGATTCTATCTACAAGATCCCTCAACTAATTAAAGCGCAAGGTCTAGACGACCTAGTATGTTCACGCTTTGGTATCTCTGCTCCAGAAGCTGATCTTTCTGAGTGGGAGCAGGTAATTTACGAAGAAGCTAACCCAACGGCTGAAGTAGTTATCGGTATGGTAGGTAAATACATCGAACTACCAGATGCTTATAAGTCTGTAAACGAAGCGCTAAAACATGCAGGCCTTAAAAACCGCCTGAGTGTGAAGATTAAGTACGTTGATTCACAAGACGTGGAAACAAAAGGCGAAGAAGCGCTAGCAGGTCTAGACGCAATCCTTGTACCTGGTGGCTTCGGTGACCGTGGCGTTGAAGGTAAGATCCTTGCTGCAAAATACGCTCGTGAAAACAAAGTACCTTATCTAGGCATCTGTCTAGGTATGCAAGTGGCACTTATCGAATACGCGCGTAACGTTGCGGGTATGGAAGGTGCACATTCAACAGAATTTAACAAAGAGACTAAATACCCTGTGGTAGGCTTGATCACAGAGTGGGTAGATGGTGAAGGTAAAGTTGAAGAACGTACCGAAACGTCTGATCTTGGCGGTACAATGCGCCTTGGTTCTCAGCTATGTCACCTAGAAAAAGGGACAAAAGCGTACGAACTATATGGCAACGCGAAGATCCATGAGCGTCACCGTCACCGTTACGAAGTGAACAACGTACTTCGTCCACAAATTGAAAAAGCAGGTCTTAAAGTTTCTGGTCTGTCAGCAGACAAGAAACTGGTTGAAGTGATTGAGAACCCAGCTCACCCATGGTTTGTAGCTGCGCAGTTCCACCCAGAGTTCACTTCAACGCCTCGCGATGGTCACCCGTTATTTACAGGCTTTGTGAAAGCGGCGGGCGAATTCCAGCGCGGTACTGAAGAAAAGTAAAAGGATACGGGCGGTTGCGAAGGTTGTGCGGCTGCCCTTAATTTTGACATTTATATTCAATGAGAGGAAACATTAATGTCTAAGATCGTTAAAGTTCTAGGTCGTGAAATCATCGACTCACGTGGTAACCCAACTGTAGAAGCTGAAGTACACCTAGAAGGCGGTTTCGTAGGTATGGCGGCAGCTCCATCTGGCGCATCTACTGGTTCTCGTGAAGCTCTTGAGCTACGTGACGGTGACAAAGCACGTTTCCTAGGTAAAGGTGTTCTTAAAGCTGTTGAAGCTGTTAACGGTGCAATCGCTGAAGCTCTAGTTGGTAAAGACGCTAAAGCTCAAGCTGAGATCGACCAAGTGATGATCGACCTTGACGGTACTGAAAACAAGTCTAAGTTCGGCGCGAACGCTATCCTAGCAGTTTCTCTAGCAAACGCTAAAGCAGCAGCTGCTGCTAAAGGCATGCCTCTATTTGAGCACATCGCTGAGCTTAACGGCACTGCTGGCGTATTCTCTATGCCTCTTCCAATGATGAACATCATCAACGGTGGTGAGCACGCAGACAACAACGTTGACATCCAAGAGTTCATGATCCAACCAGTTGGTGCTAAGACTCTTAAAGAAGGTCTACGTATCGGTGCGGAAGTATTCCACAACCTAGCTAAAGTTCTTAAGTCTAAAGGCTACAGCACTGCAGTTGGTGACGAAGGTGGTTTCGCTCCTAACCTTAAGTCTAACGCTGAAGCTCTAGAAGTTATCGCAGAAGCTGTTGCAGCTGCTGGTTACGAACTAGGCAAAGACGTTACTCTAGCTATGGACTGTGCAGCATCTGAGTTCTTCGACAAAGAAGCTGGCATCTACAACATGAAAGGCGAAGGTAAGACTTTCTCTTCTGAAGAGTTCAACCACTACCTAGCTGAGCTAGCTAACCAATTCCCAATCGTTTCTATCGAAGACGGTCTAGACGAGTCTGACTGGGATGGCTTCAAGCACCAAACTGAACTACTAGGTGACAAGCTTCAACTAGTAGGTGACGATCTATTCGTTACTAACACTAAGATCCTTGCTGAAGGTATCGAGAAAGGCGTAGCTAACTCTATCCTTATCAAGTTCAACCAAATCGGTTCTCTAACTGAGACTCTAGCTGCTATCAAGATGGCTAAAGACGCAGGTTACACAGCTGTAATCTCTCACCGTTCTGGCGAAACTGAAGATGCAACTATCGCTGATCTAGCGGTAGGTACTGCTGCAGGTCAAATCAAAACTGGTTCTATGAGCCGTTCTGACCGTGTTGCTAAGTACAACCAGCTAATTCGTATCGAAGAAGCTCTAGGTGAAAAAGCACCTTACAACGGTCTTAAAGAAGTTAAAGGTCAAGCTTAATCGCTGATTTTTAAATAGCTTTTGTAAAGCCGCTCTTTATAGAGCGGCTTTTTTTATGCCTGAATATTATTGAATAGGACATCCAACGGGGTAACGAAGGAGTAACAGTATCCAGTATGTTACTTATGAAATAACTCAGATGCGCTAAAGTGATTACAGTTCAATAAAACGTATCCCTACTTACTAGAGGAAAAGATCATGGCTAAAGTGACCAGCCCTACTACTACGTTTAATAACGAGTATTTTTCATTCATTGTTTCTGAGTCATGGAAACACATCGGTGCTGACCAAACTCACGCTGATATCCTTGCTCACAACCTATTGGTTGGTGGCCTACAAGGTAAACTTCACCAAGGTCTTGGCGTTATCGAAGCAGTAACGATTCCATACGAAGCAGGCATCCTAGATCCTACATCGACGCCAGAGCTAGAGTCTGAAGGTGATACTTGGGCAGTATACAACGGTAAGAAATCTTCTGGTCACTACGTTTGTACGCTAATGGCTCAAACGGCTATCGAGAAAGCACGCAAACACGGTATCTCAATCGTATTTGGTTACGACCACTGTGACGGCGGTAACTTCTCTAACTACACACAGATGGCAATGAAAGAAGGCATGTTTGCGATGTCTTCAAACAACTCTGTACCTCTTAATGCACCATTCGGTGGTATGGATCCAGCAATGTCTTGCCCTCCGTTCGATGCAGCTCTAGTTGGTGGTGAAGAACTACCTCTAGTCACATCTATCATGATCGGTGAAGGCTACGACTCTCACATCTGTGACGCTATCGTAAACGACCGCGACCTACACGTTGCTGCGCTTGTTGACCAAGACACTGGTGAGCTAACAGCTGACGCTCGTAAGTGGGGCTCACTAATCGAAGGTTACGGCCGTGTAGCTGACTGTAAAGCACCGTGGACATTCCTAACACCACGCCTTTACTCTCTAAACATCTGGAATGAAGTGATGACGGCAATCATCAACCCGAAAGGTAAGATTGCTCCTGAGCTTCCAGCAGTGCCAAGTGACTTCTTCACGATGGAAGATGCACCATGTCCAGTAGGCGGTTCTTACATTCTAGTCATCGACCCAAGCCACTTTGGCCCAATCGAAGAAGTGAAACGTAAGAGCGACATGTTCGTGAAAGCGATTAAAGAAAACCGTCCTCGTGCTGGCTTCAACGAAGTTTACATTCCAGATGAATGGGGCTTAAAAGCACTCTCTACGGCAACCGATGAGCACCAAGTTATGGACGCTCACTGGGTTGGTTTCAAAGACTTCCTAAAACGCTCTGGCACTTCTATCGAAGAGTTGAACGCGAAATGGGAAGCGAAAGTTGGCGCTGAACGCGCAGCTGAAACTATCCGCAAATAATTTTAAAATCAGACGCACTTGATTTTATGCCCAGTCTCCCTCGGACTGGGCTTTTTTCGTTTCTAGCTTGAATTGTGAAGGCGAAACCTGATGATAAGCTTTGAACGCGCGAATAAACGGTGGTGCCGAGTGATAGTCGAGGAGGTTGGCAATATCAGATAACGATAATGAAGTCTTCAGTAAATACTCATTGGCCATTTGCATTCGAACGTCGAGCACGAGTTGTTTGTAAGTTTTACCTTCATCATGAAGTCGTCGTCGTAAGGTTCTTGCGGTGAAGCCTAAATCTTCAGCCATTTGTTCCATGGTGGGCACTCCGGAAGAGAGAAGAGCGTACAGGCGCATTCTTATCTGATCGCAACTGGTGCTGGCTCGTGATTGCTGGTTCATCTCCGCACTGTGCTTCGCTGCGATATTGGCGACTAAGGATTCATTCGCAGAGATGGGCATATCGATCCACTCAATGGGGAGCCTAATTTGATTACTCGCTGCGTTGAAGGTCGGCATGATACCTAAATACTGGTGATAGAGGTGTTTATAACTTGGCGCGGCATAACTAAGGGAAATCGAGACTTTATCTTTATCAAATTGCTCTCCCAAGAGCTTTTTTATTCCAAGGTAGTAATGACCAATGCTGTCTTCGATAGTGTAGGGCTGCGGCGTCCAAAATGCGGAACGATCTTCGGCAGTGATATAGGCATATTCTCGGTCGTAGGCAATACGAATATCCACGTAGTCACTGGTCATCCAGGGTATATGAATGATCGTTTCTAATAGTTGCTTAAGTGTCTTACAGCCTAGCATGGCAAAGCCCAAAGCTCCGGTGTCTTCAATGGTAAGCCTACTTGCGATGCGTAATCCGATACCGTCGATGTTCAACTGTTCCATGGACAATTTCATTAACGTCAGCACTTGTTGAGTCGTCATCAATTCATAATGACCATAGCTAATACGTCTGATTTTAGCGCGGCGAAGAAACGGATCGATAGCCAGTGGCTGTTTCGCCAAATCTCTGAGTAATGATTCCCAGTGGCCAACAATGGCTTGCAAAAACTGCTGCTGATGTAGTGAGCTCATGTTGTTGTCCTGAAATGTAATCTCATTGGCCGGAAATGTAATTATAGTAAGCGAGGTGAGTGGATACAATACAGACATCGCTGAAAAGCAGACAAAACAATGAGGACAACAATATGTTCAAGCCAAAACGTGTAGAAATTTCAAAAGAGAAACTCGAACTTTACCAAGATATCTATTGGAATAAGTCGGATGCAGACTTTTATATCAATGAAGACATCGCTCCAATGCAGCAGCGTATGGCGGAACAAGGTGTAGAAGCATTCAGCTTACTGGGTAAAGAGCATGTTGGTGCATTTGGAGCACCGTATGTGAACAGCTTTGAAAACGCGGACATTGTTATGTATGGCTTGACCATGGATAAGTGTTCTCCAAACGCTGGTGGTCATAAATTTGGTCCTGGTGCGATTCGTGACGCTTCTAAAACTGGTATGGGCCTTATTCACCAAGATGGCACGATGCCATTTGAACTATGTAACATCATCGATTACGGAAACTGGGATGGCCTTGGTCAGTTCAACTTAGATGAAGAAATGCGCAATGCGCAGAAAGTGGTTGATGACATGGTGATCAACCACGGCTGTACTCCATTCTTCTTTGGTGGCGACCATACCGTTGCTTACCCAGGGCCTGCGGCACTTGCGAAAGTGCACGGTCCTGTTTCACTTATTCATATTGATGGTCACTTTGACCTACTCACACGTGCTGACTTTGATTACGAGTCATATTCAGGTAACTGGTATTGCCGCTTAGCATCAGAAGGCGCTATCGACCCAACGACCAGTGTCAGTATGGGTATGCGCGGTCGCTGGTGTGCATCTCAACAAGGCAAAGCGAAGGCGATTGGCGGTAACTTCTACTTGGCTGATGAAATTTACGATTTAGGCGTGGATTACATCGTAGAACAGATCCTTGAGAAACAAGGTGATGGTCGTCCGGTGTACCTAACCTTTGACTTAGATGGTCTAGATCTTCTTGATCACAGTGCAAACTCAAGCCCAGATCCATTTGGTGTTTCTGCTCGCATGTATTACGACATCTTCCGTAAACTTCGCGCGACTAAGCGCATTAACTTAGTGGGCGCTGATATTGCCGAGTTTGCGCCTCAGAAAAACTCTGACGAGAAAGATGCGCTGCTTACTGCTGCATTCGGTTGGGAGCTTCTAGTATGGCTAGCTGAATGTCGCCACATCCGCGAAGGTAAGAAAAACCCAACAGAATGGCCAATGAGCTTCGGTCGTAACATCGAGTTCTAACAGCATTTTTTGCGCTTAACGTGACGGTAAGTATGATAATAAAAAATGCCCACTCAATTGAGTGGGCATTTTGTGTTTCTAAAGCGGATTATTTGCTGAAGTTCATCGCCATTGCCGCTGCAATATTACGAGAGGTCATTTCAACGTTGAACGCCGCTTCTTTTAAGGCGGTTGGTAGGTCAGTCGCACCTAGTACTACGCTGTACGCCGCATCAATACCGTGTTCGTGAACCACTGCGCAGTCTTTTGCTGTGCTACCTGCAATGGCTATCACAGGAATGTCGTATTGCTTCGCAGTACGTGCCACACCAATAGGCGTCTTACCATGAATGGTTTGGCTGTCAATTCGGCCTTCACCGGTAATCACAAGGTCTGCATCTTTTACCACTTCGCTTAGGTTCACCGCATCCATCACAATTTGGATACCTGGACGTAGTGATGCATCAAACAAACCAAGTAGCGCTGCTCCGAGGCCACCAGCAGCACCGGCGCCTGCGGTATCAATGACGTCACGACCGTTAGTAGCTTTGATGACATTGGCATAATGCGCTAGGTTGCTATCGAGGGTTGCCACGATCTCTGGTGTTGCGCCTTTTTGTGGACCAAACACGTGCGAGGCGCCTTTAGGACCACACAGAGGATTATCAACGTCGCACGCGACTTCCAAGCGGATGTCTTTCAGGCGAGCATCAAGGCCTGATAGGTCAATGCTGGCCAGCTTATCGAGTTCTCCACCGCCAAAGCCAAGTTCATTACCTCGTTGGTCCAGCAATTTAGCACCAAGAGCCTGCGCCATACCTATGCCGCCATCATTGGTAGCGCTGCCGCCAATACCAACAATAATGTGCTTCACACCGCGCTCTAGCGCCGCTTTGATTAATTCGCCAGTTCCATAAGTTGTGGTAACAAGCGGGTTGCGTAGCTCAGGTTCAACCAGATGTAGGCCTGATGCCGCAGCCATTTCAATAATAGCTGTAGAACCATCCCCCATAAGGCCGTAGAAGCCTTCAACTTGCTGACCTAAGGGGCCAGTAATTTGGCAAGTAACAATCGAGCCTTCAGTAGCATCAACCAATGATTGAACCGTACCTTCACCACCGTCCGCCATTGGAAGTTTGATATATTCAGCATCGGCAAAGATTTTCTTAAAACCGGTTTCGATCGCTTCGGCAACTTCCATGGCCGTTAAGCTTTCTTTGTATGAATCTGGAGCAATAATAATTTTCATAATAGGACCTTATACAAATAGACCGAACACACCAAAGATCATTACAGAGACAAAGGCGATCACTAGACCAACCGCAGACTCGTAAGGAATGAGTTTGAGACGCTCGCGAATATCCATATGCACAGCGCCACCAGTGGCGTGGAAGAAACTACCGTGTGGCATGTGATCCAATACGGTAGCACCTGAGTGAATCATGGCTGCACCGGCTAATGCTGGAACGCCAAGCTCAAGAATTGTGGAACTAAACACACTAGACGCAACGGCGGTACCGGCTGTAGTAGAAGCGGTAGCAAGCGCCATCATTGCACCTGAAATTGGTGCCAATAGATAAGAAGGAAGGCCTGATGCAGTTAGGGAATCGATAAGCACATCTTTCAGACCAGAGTTAGCAATAATGCCAGCTAAGGTACCGGTACCTAATAACATAACTGCGACAGGTGCCATACGTGATAGACCGGAAACGGCAAAGTGGTTAGTGTCAGCAAAACGACCCATGACGACGGCACCAAGTAAACCACCTAATGGAAGCGCGATAAGTGGGTCTACGTTAATACCAGCAATTGGGCGAAGAGAAAGTAGAGCGATCGCTACAAGTGGAGCAACAATCGATGCGCCAAATGACGGTAGTCTAGAGTGATCAACAGCAACCACTTCGCTTTCTGCTACTTTAGAGCCTTTGTTGACGAGCTTTTTCGCGAGGAAGTAAGCGAAGATCATGCCGCAAAGTCCTGGAATCACACCTGCAGCCATCACCGAAGTTAGTGGAACGTTGAAAGCGTCAGCTGCTGCAATTGAGTTTGGGTTAGGTGACATGACGTTACCGGCTTTACCGCCGCCAACCATAGCAAGCAAAATTGCTGTTTTAGAGATGTCCGCGCGGCGAGCAATGGCAAGAGCAATTGGAGAAACGGTAATAACTGCAACATCGACGAATACGCCAACGGCAGTCAGAATCATGGTGGCGATAGCCAGAGCAAGAAGGGCGCGAGTCTCACCGACTTTCTTAACGATGGTCTCTGCGATAGAGGTTGCCGCCCCTGATTCAATTAGAACGCCAGCAAGAACACCAGCAGCAAGAATACGCAATACAGCAGTAACAATGCCTTGTGCACCGCCAATCATTAGAGCAACCGTATCGGTTAATGACACGCCACCTACAACACCGCCGATCAGGGCACCGATGATCATGCCATAAGCTGGTGGAACTTTTTTGAGAATAAGGGCAATGGCAACAACAAGAGCTGCGAGTGCGCCTAAGGTAGAGACTTCAATCATGGTTTAGTTTTCCGCTAATTTAATAATTTTTTTATTGGGTGTTTGCACCCTTTATGAGCGGAAGATTAGCTATTCAGGCGAGGATTTTCTTTATGCGAATTGACGAATTTATCATTGTGGGTAATAGATAATTTGTGCAAATGCACAAATTAACGTAATGTTTACAAACATTTTAACGCAAGATAAAGCTGGATTTTGTCATCTAAATTATTGATATCTAAATTTGTTTCTTGTTGTATTTTGTCTAGGCGGTATCGCAAAGTGTTACGATGAATATGGAGGGATTCACAAGTTTGAGCCAGATCGCAATTTTGAGCAAAAAAGGTGCTCAGGGTTTTCAATAGGACCTTTTTGCTGTCGGCTGCCATTAATTTCTCGATGGGTGCTTTAAGCTGAGTAGCTCGCCATGGGTCTTGTTTGATACTGCTGACCAGTACCGAAAGTTTGCGATCTTGATAGAACATGACAGCATCATCATTACTGGTACTACTCTCTATCGTTGCTTTGGCCGTTTCATATGAGCGCGCAAGGCCGATTAGACCCGGAAAATAATCACCAATCGCCATTTGAATCGAAAAGTCACACTCATTGTCGATGCGTTTTACCAGTTTAGCGACTCGCTTCTGCTCTTCTTTACGATTCCAAGTGTGATTAACAATAGTCACGGGCTTAAGAACCACGATCTCATTCATAGAAACTGAAGCAATACCGACTATATTGTCGCGCTCCGGGTGTTCCAATAGATGAACCAGTTTTTGTAAGTGTTCTAGTGTGACTGGTTCGCCTGCGCGTGGAATTACTTTAATAACAGTGGCGACTCTTGGCTGGGAAAGATCGAGGTCCAGCCTTTGGGCAATGGAGAGCAACTGGCCATCATTCAAGCTCGAGCCTTCGATAAGTTGTAGCAGCAGCTCTTCCCTATGACGTTTATTCCACTGGACCTGAGACATTAATGCCGCTTGTTCGACGATCAGCTCAGCCGTCATTTTAACCAGTTCACCGTAGCTTCTTACCTCTTCCGGTGTCCCAGAAATACCCACTACGCCAATAACATGTTCGCTGTAAATAATAGGGAGGTTAATACCAGTTTTTACGCCAGAAAGAGTGGAGGCAACAGAGTCATTGATCTCAATCGTGCGGTTATCACGAATGGCCAACAGTGCACCTTCGTGTGTTTGATGCAGTCGACTAGGATCGCTTGAGCCAATGATCACGCCATTTTCATCCATAACGTTAATGGAGTAGGCAATGATCTTTTTTGCACGATCAACAATTTGCTTAGCAATGAGAGAGTTAAGTTGCATGGTATTGGCTCTTCTAAGGAATTGTTGTTGAGTATACCTGATTGCTAGTGATTCTGAGGTATAATCGGCGCGAGTTTACAGAGAGAAAAAGTGATGGAATTCGAGTTTATTAAAAACAGTTTCACTGGTGAATATCTGGTGAAGTGCGAAATGGGTCAAGAAGTGATCGCTAGATTACTTCAAGAAGCAGTTAGTACCGACGACCGCACCATCATGGAAATAAAAGCACTGCTATCGAAAGCGTCACAATTTTCTGGTAATGAACACAAGTGGCAGGGCAAAGAGATTTCTTTGAGTATTCTCGAGTCTGAAGTCCATGTGTATGAAAATACGTTAGCTTTTGAGACGTTAACAGAGTCCGAAGAAGAGTTTTCACTGTATGAAAGTGAAAGCTACAGTGAGTGCGGTTTGGAGGATTTCTTGTCTGTTATCGAGCAGTGGGAGCGCTTTATACATAATCGCTAAGTGGATAATACGGTTATTTTGCACATTCTTAGTGCTAATAACATTTAACGCATTATTTTTGTGAATACCTTGCACCAATAAAGTGCAAGGTATTTTCATTTTTATAACATACAAACCTCGAATCCTTATATTTCAATAGGTTAAAAAGTTGGCACGCACCTTGATTGCTGTTCTAAGCAACAGGGATAAAAAGGCGAAGGGGATGCCATGAAACTTATTAACGCAATCATTAAACCATTCAAGCTGGATGATGTAAGAGAAGCACTTGCAGATGTAGGCATTGAAGGGATGACAGTTTCTGAGGTCAAAGGATTTGGTCGTCAGAAAGGTCACACAGAATTATATCGCGGTGCAGAGTATCAAGTGGACTTTCTACCGAAAGTGAAGCTGGAAATTGCAACGCACGCAGACAACGTAGACCGAGTTATAGAAGCTATCACTAATGCGGCTCAAACTGGCAAGATTGGCGACGGAAAAATATTTGTGTACGACCTAGCCCAAGCAGTACGCATTCGTACGGGCGAAATGGATGCTGAAGCACTTTAAGGGATTGGAGAACATATTATGGAATTAGCAACAACAGTCAGCGAACTGCGTTATGCGCTAGACACTTTTTACTTTCTTATTTCAGGCGCGCTCGTAATGTGGATGGCGGCAGGCTTTGCCATGTTAGAGGCTGGCCTAGTTCGCTCAAAAAACACCACTGAAATCTTAACCAAAAACTTCTGTTTGTACGCTATCGCATGTACTTGTTATCTCATCGTGGGTTACAACATTATGTATGTGGACAATGGCGAAGGCGGCTGGCTTCCATCGTTTGGTGCGCTAATCGGCACTCAAGGTGAAGGTGCAGACCACTCTCTAGAGTCGGACTTCTTCTTCCAAGTTGTTTTCGTAGCAACAGCAATGTCAGTGGTATCCGGTGCGGTTGCTGAGCGTATGAAGCTTTGGTCTTTCCTTATCTTCTCTGTCGTACTAACGGCATTTATTTATCCTATGGAAGGTTATTGGACTTGGGGTGGTGGTTTCCTATCAGAAGCAGGCTTTAGTGACTTTGCTGGCTCAGGTATCGTTCATATGGCGGGTGCAGCGGCTGCATTAGCTGGTGTCCTGTTGCTAGGTGCTCGTAAAGGCAAGTACGGCAAGAATGGTGAAATCTACCCAATTCCAGGTTCAAATATGCCTTTAGCTACTCTAGGTACGTTTATCCTATGGTTAGGCTGGTTCGGCTTCAACGGTGGCTCTCAATTAATGGTTTCAGATTTTGAGAACGCGACAGCAGTAGGTCAAATCTTCCTTAACACTAACGCAGCAGCAGCAGCGGGTGCTATTGCAGCAATGCTAGTGTGCAAAACAACGTGGGGTAAAGCTGACTTAACTATGATTCTCAATGGTGCGTTAGCGGGTCTTGTTGCTATCACTGCTGATCCTCTATCTCCTTCACCTGTATACTCAGTAGCTATTGGTGCAGTAGGCGGTGCGCTAGTCGTATTCAGCATCATTGGCCTAGACAAGCTTAAGATTGATGATCCAGTTGGTGCTATCTCTGTTCACGGTGTGTGTGGTTTCTTCGGCCTAATGGTAGTGCCACTGAGCAACGGCGATGCAACGTTTGGTGCTCAGCTTTTAGGCGCAGCAGTTATCTTCGGTTGGGTGTTCGCGGCAAGTCTTGCTGTCTGGGCAGTGCTGAAAGCGACAATCGGTATTCGTGTAACAGAAGAAGAAGAATTAGAGGGTATGGACATGCACGATTGTGGTGTAGGTGCTTATCCGGAGTTTGTTAGTGTTAAGTAATGTTTTGTTACAAACTTAATCAAAACCTGCCTTTTATGGCAGGTTTTTTTATATCAGATCATTGTTTTCAGAATTAATATGAATATAATAACGCAACTGATAAACGTTCTCATTATGAATTAAAGGAACTAAAACGATGAAAAAACTGCTAACTCTTTCAGCAATTGCAGCTAGCTTTGCAGTACCAGCGATGGCCGCTGAAGAAGTCAACGTTTACTCTTACCGCCAACCTTTCCTTGTTGAGCCTATGTTTAACGAGTTCACTAAAGAAACGGGCATTAAAGTAAACGTAAAGTTTGCTAAGAAAGGTCTGGCAGAAAAACTTCAGCAAGAGGGCGAATACAGCCCGGCTGACGTAGTGTTAACAACAGATATTAGCCGTCTAGCGGAATTGACTGACAAGGATGTAGTTCAAGCGGTAGATAGTGACGTAATCAACGCTAACGTTCCTGCTCAATATCGCGATAAAGAGAATGAGTGGTTTGCATTAACACTGCGTACTCGTAACGTATACTCTTCTCGTGACCGCGTAGGCAAACTAGGTAATGATTTTGATTATATCGACCTAGCAAACGCTGAGTACAAAGGCAAAATCTGTACTCGTAGCGGTAAGCACCCTTACAACGTATCTCTTGTGTCTTCTATGATTGCTCACCACGGTGAAGCGGAGACAAAAGAGTGGCTAGAAGGCGTAAAAGCTAACCTAGCCCGCAAACCACAAGGCAATGACCGCGCTCAAGTGAAAGCGATCAGCGAAGGCCTGTGTGACGTATCTCTAGGTAACAGCTACTACCTAGGTAAGATGGTTAATGACAAAGAGCAAAAAGCTTGGGCTGATGCGGTATACATTAACTTCCCGAACCAAAACACAACGGGTACTCACGTAAATATCAGTGGTATGGCGATGGCGAAATACTCGCCAAACAAAGACAACGCATTGAAGCTAATGGAGTTCTTAACAGGCGACAAAGCTCAGCAAATGTATGCAGAAGTTAACTATGAGTACCCGGTAAAAGAAGGCGTTAAGCGCTCTGAGCTTGTGGCGTCATGGGGTGATTTCAAAGCCGATAAAATCTCGCTTGATGAGATTGCTGAATATCACAGTGCTGCAATCAAATTGTTAGACGAAGTTAAGTTCGACCTATAATCGATAGAAAGGGGGTATAATACCCCCTTTGTTATTCTGGTTAAGAACTTCCGACTTCGTGTCGCCTGCTGTATGTTTAGGCAATGAAAGAAAAAAATGATGTTTGGAAAACCAGTAGTGGAGTACTTACTCTGCTACTGGTTTTGCCTATTTTAGCGATCTTCTATACTGCACTTGGTGAATCAAGTGATCTCTTCTCGCACCTTCTTGCGACGGTGATGCCCACCTACATCTTAAATACGGTCAAATTGGTCGCTGGTGTCTTGGTTCTCTCTTTGTTTCTGGGGGTTCCTAGTGCATGGTTGATGGCTATGTGCAAACTGCCAAGTGAAAAAGTGTTGCAGTGGGCCTTGGTGCTACCACTAGCCATGCCGGGGTATATCATTGGCTACATCTTTACTGATTGGTTTGACTTTGCTGGTCCCATCCAAATTTGGTTACGAGATGTATTTAGCTGGCAAGCAGGGGACTACTGGTTTCCTGATATTCGCACCGTTGGAGGTGCTACAGTTGTCTTGTCGCTAGTGCTGTACCCTTATGTCTATCTGCTGTGCCGTGCGGCATTTATGGAGCAGAACGTCTCACTGTTGCAATCGGCACGTTTGTTAAAGTGTTCTCCGTTGGCAAGCTTTTGGCGCATTTCATTACCACTCGCTAGACCATCTATCGCCGTTGGTTTGTCATTGGTGGCGATGGAGACCATAGGCGATTTTGGTACCGTGAGCTATTTTGCCGTGAGTACTTTAACCACGGCGGTCTACGACACTTGGTTGGGGTATTCTAATTTAAGTGCTGCTGCGAAGATCTCGGCCATGATGATGGTGGTGATCGTGTTGTTACTCGGCGCCGAGCGCTATAGTCGACGTAAGCAAAAGCTATTTCAAAGCCAATACAACAGTCACGAAGACTTTCGCTATGAGCTATCGGGCTGGAAAAAATGGTTAGCGCTGTTCTGGTGTTGGGGCCTAGTGTCGATTGCATTTATCTTGCCGCTTGGTCAGTTGATGATTTACGCCTACAAGTATTTTGCACAAAGCTGGACCGAAGAATTTCAGACCTATGCCATGAACAGTCTCAAAGTGTCATTGATGGCAGCGATTATTGGTGTCTTTGTTGCTATCGTCGTGAACTTCTATCGTAGGCTTTCACCAAATAGAAAAAGTGTGGTCTTTATGCGCGCTTCTTCGCTTGGCTATGCCGTACCGGGAACCGTCTTGGCAATTGGGGTTATGGTCACCGTGTTATTTATGGATCACAGCGTCAACGATTTTGCTAAATGGATGGATTGGCAACGCCCTGGATTGATTTTCTCTGGTTCCATGTTTGCACTTGTTTTTGCAATGGTGGTGCGCTTTTCTGCCGTTGCTATCGGTAGTATTGAAACCAGCTTAAGTAAGGTATCGCCGTCTCTTGATATGGCTTCACGCACTATGGGATGTAAGAAGAACCAAATGCTGCTTCGAGTGCATTTACCGCTTATTAAACGGGGCGTGTTGATCGCTGGTTTATTGGTGTTTATCGAATCCATGAAAGAACTAAATGCAGCCCTGTTATTGCGTCCTTTCAATTTCGAGACTCTGGCTACTTACGTGTACAACTTTGCTTCTGACGAGCACTTAGAACTTGCCGCGATGCCAGCGGTATTGTTAGTGTTGGTCGGCCTACTACCTCTTATTATTGTTAACCGTTCACTGGAGCAAAACCACTAATGACTACGGCTTTGTCTATCAAAAACCTATCTTGCCAATATGATGGTCAGACGATTTTAGAGTCCTTATCGCTTCAGGTTGAACAAGGTGAAATTGTTTGCTTGTTGGGCGCGAGTGGTTGCGGAAAGACCACGCTACTCAAAGCGGTGGCAGGCTTATTGCCTCTTTCTCAAGGTGTGATGACGCTTGGTGAGCGCGTGATCGACAATGGTGAGACATGGCTAGCGCCAGAGCAGCGTAATATCGGTATGATCTTTCAAGATTATGCGCTATTTCCTCACTTAACCGTAGCTCAAAATGTAGCGTTTGGTCTAAAGGGAATGGCTAAGCAAGAACAAGACGCGATTGTCGAGGAGATGCTGAGTTTGGTTCATTTGGATCAGTTTAGCGATCGTTATCCTCATCAGCTATCGGGCGGACAACAGCAGCGTGTCGCCATTGCTCGTAGTTTAGCTTATAAACCCGATCTACTTCTGCTTGATGAACCATTTTCTAATATCGATACACAAGTACGACATGAGCTGATTCGAGAGATCCGCAAGATTTTCAAAAAGCAGGGTGTAACAGCCATCTTTGTGACTCACAGTCGAGAAGAAGCGTTTGCGTTTGCCGATAAAATGGCGGTGATGAACCAAGGTGTGATTGAGCAGTACGGTACAGCATCAGAGCTGTATTTCTGTCCATCGAGCAAGTTCGTTGCTGACTTTTTAGGTGGCGGAAGCTATCTAGCCGCAACGTACTTGTCAGGCTCTACATTTAATACGGCCATTGGTCAGATAGAAGCATCGTCATGCACCTTGATTGATCAGGGAGCAAAATGCCAGTTGCTTGTTCGACCGCAGCACGTTCAGTTAAGCGCCTCAGATAGCAGCTCGATCGCTATTCTTGAGCAGCACTTCATGGGTGATCATTGTCGCTATGTGGTAGAAATTGAGGGCACTAAGGTATTGGGTACTTCGATGGAAGCCTTGGATGTCGGCCAGAACGTGGCTGTGAGCGTAGAGTCACAAGGTATTGTGGCTTTTGCCTAATTACTCAAGTGTAGTTCATTTGCTCTGCTCAAATACGCACGAAAGGTCACTCTCTTGCAATAAAGTGGCATCCCCAATGACTAGGTACAAAAAAGCCCGGCGACAGTCACCGGGCAAAATGTTCTTCACCTATAGGAAGCTTCTCACTATTTACTTGGATTGAAAGGTGACTCAACCCACTATACGGTAAGAAGACGCGGACGCAGAGACTATAAAGACAAGAAGTCTTTCATCTGCTGAAGAACATATTCTGCTTGCGATTTATCTTCCATCTCACAAAAAATACGCAATAGTGGCTCGGTACCAGAAAAGCGAGCAATGACCCAACCACCGTTTTTGAAGTAAACTTTTGCTCCATCGGAGTAGCTGACTTTCTCTACCTCATAATCGAACTCAGGCAGAGACTTTTCGACATAAATCTTATGGTAAAGGCTGTCCTTTTGAGCCGGCTTGAAGGTGCAATCACCTTCTGCCGTGTAGGCATAACCGTATTTGCTATAGATCTCATCAAGTAGTTCAGAGAGCTTTTTGTTGGTGACACTAAGCATCTCCACCAATAAGCTAGAAGCAAACACGCCATCCTTACCTTTGATATGGCCACGAATGGTTAAACCGCCGGAGCTTTCACCGCCGATTAATGAGTCGTCTGCCTCCATTTGGGCACTGATGTGCTTAAAGCCTACGGGAACCTCAAAGCTCTTTTCACCATAACTCTGTGCGATTATATCGAGTAAGTGGGTTGTGGCGATGTTACGCACTACTGAGCCTTTCCAACCTTTGTATTCAAGAAGGTAGTAATAAAGCAGCATTAAGACTTCATTAGGGTGAATAAAATTACCTTTTTCATCAATAATCCCTAAGCGATCAGCGTCGCCATCAGTACCAATACCAATATCGTACCCTTCTGCTGCCACCAAGTGTTTCAGGCGATATAGGGTTGCAGCACTAGGGGATGGCATAAGCCCACCGAAATCAGGGTTCTTCCCATCGTTAATCACATCGACATCACAGCGACCATTAATCAGTACAGTTTGTAGTGCATTTTTGGCTACGCCAAACATAGGGTCGATCAACACGCGTAGATTAGCTTTTTTAATGGATTCAATATCAATAAGCTCAATGATTGAATCGACAAACTCGTTCATTGGGTTTATTTCGATGATCTGTTGTTTGTCCACGGCGTGCTCGAAGTCGATAGATTTGACCTCCGTAGTAGTTAAGGTCGCGATTTGAGACTCTATCTTTTCAGTAATCACTTCATCGGCATCGCGACCACCTTCAATAAATACTTTAATGCCGTTGTAATCAGCAGGGTTGTGAGATGCGGTGATGCAAGCCGAGTAAGCGCAGTTCATGCTCTTGGCTTTAAACATAACGATAGGCGTTGGCACAAACTTATTGATAAAGTGCACTGGGATTTGGTTCGCGGCTAGCACTTCGGCAAACCAGCGGCCCGCTTTGTCCGATAAAAAACGTCGGTCATAGCCGATGATAAATCCTCGTTCTGCGACGTTTTCATCATTGATGATGTTAGCCAGCGCTTGCGCTACCAGTTTGACGTTATCACGAGTGAACTCTTCACCAATAAAAGCGCGCCACCCGCCTGTTCCAAATTTGATCATACATTGCTCCTTGAGAAGAGCCCCGCAGGGCTCATTATTATGGTCAACTCAGGCTTTTGATTAGCCGAGAACAACGTTGACTTGGTTTACACTACCCGCAGGTTGTGCAGGAATAGCACCTTCAATATCGTCACCGTTTAAGGTGATACTTGTGACGCCTTTGCTGACATGGTTGGGGTTGGTAACTTTGATATGGTAAGTTGCGCCTTGCCATTCTCGAGTGACGTCAAACTCAGGCCAGCTTGTTGGAATGCATGGGTCAACGATAAGGCCGTCAAAGCTTAAGCGAACCCCAAGGATGTAATTAGTCGCGGCAAAGTAAGCCCATCCTGAGGTACCGGTTAACCATGGATGATTGGCGCGGCCATGATCCTGATGGTCACGTCCCATAATAAACTGCACATAGGAGTACGGTTCGGTAACTCGAGTTTCAATCATGTCATTCTGGTTATACGGATTTAGAGCGTCATAGAACTTCATCGCTTGATCACCGCGTCCTAACTTAGCTTCGGCGACCCAAGCCCATGGATTAGGGTGAGAGAATATTGCCCCGTTCTCTTTTACTCCTTGGTAAACCCGAGTAACGAAGCCAATATCGTCGTTCGGAGTGGCGAAAGATGGTGCGTTGAGATGTAAGCCATAATCGGAGTAGAGATATTCATCGACCGCGTCCATGGCTTTCTTACCACGTTCTTCGGATACAGCACCCGAAACTACCGCCCAAGTGTTTGATTCTAAATGAACCTTGCCTTCGGTCTGTTCGTTGGTTCCGACTTTATCGCCATTTTTGGTAATACCACGGATGTACCAACCACCATCCTTATCCCAAAGGTGAGTCTCGCAGGCATCTTGAACTTTTTTCGCCATCTGCCCATAGTGCGCCACATCGTCAAGTTGCCCCAATTTACGAGCTAAGTCGACAAACTCTTGCAGCGCCCAGTAGTGAAGGAATGCCACCATGGAGGATTCTCCTCCGCCTAAGTTGAGGCAGTCGTTCCAATCGGCACGCAGACCTTTTGCAATACCAGTAGCACCAACATGTTTGTCTGTGAAATCAAGCGCTGCCTTCATATGCTCATACACAGTGGCATCACCACCATCTGCGTAAGGTATGACGTCATTGAAGAAGTCCATTTCACCAGTTTCCATCACATAGCGGCAGATAGTTGGTACCAACCATAGGTGGTCATCAGAACAGGTATCTGCGATACCGTGGATCTTATCTTCATCACTAGGTGTTGGTACTACCGTCGGTGATTTAGAAGGTTTAACGTCCGCTTTTTCTGGATCGAACCAATCAGGATCGAACAGGTGCAAGCCATAGCCAGCCTTAACTTGGCCACGAAGCAGATCGACAATGCGTTTTTTAGTCATTTCAGGAGCAGAATGAGGGACGGCCATAGCGTCTTGGGCTGTATCTCGGTACCCCAAGCCAGTGCGACCTCCCACCTCGATAAATGAAGCAAAGCGAGACCAAACCACACAGGTTTCAGCTTGGTACAGAGTCCAAGTATTCAACATGGTATCTAAGCCTTCATTCGGAGAGCTGACTTGGAATTTCGCGCAGCGTGTCTCCCAGTGAGCCTTGATGGCCTCAAAGGCACTATCCACTTCAGATAGGTTTTGATATTTATCGCGAAGTCTGGCCCCGTTGCCCTTGCCAATACCTAGAATGTAAGCGAAACGAACCTCTTCTCCTGGCTGAATAGTGAATTGTTTATGCAGGGAACCGCAATGGTTATAACAGGTTTGCGTATGATTCGAACAACGTCCTAGTTCAACGGCAATAGGGTTCGATTCATCTCGGTAAGCACCAAGGAAATTATCTCTTTGACCATCGTAGCTATCGGGTTCAAAGGTTGATGCTAGATAGTAGAAGCCTTCAAAATCGTTGGTGTTGTAGAACAAGTCATACTCAATCACACCATCGTTATAATCGGTGCCTGCTGAGTAAAGTGACATCTGGTGGTTTTGGTTATCAGAGGCGATATGACTGAATGAGAACTCAACAAAAGAAAAGGCACTGATAGTGCGAGGCTTATTACTGGTATTACGAATGACAACATCCCAAATCTCAGCATCTTCACCCTTAGGAACAAACAAGGTTTTGGTTGCCTCTATTCCCGCATAGTCACATTTAAATTTCGAGTAAGAAAGACCGTGACGAACCTCATATTGAGCCTCGTCGAGACTCTTTGCTACAGGCTGCCAAGAGATAGACCAGTAGTCTCCGGTTTCATCATCGCGTAGGTACACATAGTGCCCTGGGCGGTCAAAGCTGGCATTGGGTCTGAATTTGGTGACTCGATTGTATTCCGGTGAGTTGTAGAACGAGTAGCCACCGGCATTATGAGAAATCACAGTACAGAATTTTTCAGTACCAAGGTAATTGGTCCATGGCGCAGGAGCATCGGGACGAGTGATGACGTATTCACGATTCTCGTTGTCAAAGTAGCCGTATTGCATGTCTATATCCTTATGGGGAAATTAAATTCTATCGTTGTTATTGTTGTTCGTCTGGAGATGCGCGTTTTCAGTTTCCTCGATCTGAGTCCAAGGATCGCGATATTGAACACCTTGGCGTTGCAACAAGCTAAGGTGAGCTTTCAGTCTTGCTAAAAATGCGCTGTAGTTTTTTCGATTCTCTGGACACCAAGTAGTCTCTGCTAGAGCGAGTAGTCGGGGGAATATCATGTAATCTAGGCGTTGCTGGTGGCTGACTATTTCAGTCCACAGCGCAGCTTGCATGCCTAGTATCCGTTTTTTGATTGGGTCATCAGAGCTCAGCTCAGAGAGAGGTTCATATAGGTAAGCTTGCTCCAGTGTGATGACGTTTGCCCAATCAACACCAGGTTCTGTTGGGCAGTGATCTTGTGCCATATCCAGATAGGTGGTTTGACCCGGCTGCAGTACGACGTCATAGCCGAGTTTGGCGCAGTTAATAGCTGCTTCTTCGCTTAGCCACGAGTATATGACCGTGTCTTTGCTAACTTTGTGTCCAAAGTGTGCTTCTTCCCAGCCCAGCATGCGTTTACCCAGAGACTTCAGTTTGTCTTCAGCGTAACGGAGTAAATGACCTTGCAGCTCTTTAGAACTGCTGTAGCCGTGAGTCTCCATTAAAGCTTGGCAACTTGGGCTTTTCTCCCAAACACCCACAGGCACTTCATCTGCACCAATATGAACGTAAGGAGCAGGGAATAGCTCGCTAATCTCTTCTAAGACGATATCAAGGAAGCGATATGTGCCATCGATACCTGGCGACAGCGTATTGTCGTTGTAATGTTGGACACTGCGGTAGATAGAGCGGTCATCAGGATCAACCAGCATATTTGGCAATGACTTGATGGCGGCACGGCAGTGACCTGGAATATCGATTTCGGGAATCACTTGGATGCCGCGTTGTGCTGCAAATGAGACGACGTCCTTAATCTCTTCTTGGCTATAAAATCCGCCATAACGCTGATTGATATGATGGAACTGAGCCTCAAGGGTTTCATTTGGGCCTCGCCAAGCGCCAATCTCAGTAAGCTCAGGTAGCGCTTTTATTTCAACACGCCACCCTTCATCATCCGTTAAATGCCAATGGAAGGTATTCAATTTATAATGAGCAAACAGGTTGATAAGGCGTTTGATCTCTTCAACCGGTTGGAAGCTACGCGCACTGTCTATCATCATTCCACGATAAGCAAAACGAGGTTTATCATGTATTTGGCAGAAAGGAATGTAGAGAGTATGGCGCGCCACATCAAAATCCATCAATTGAATTAAGGTCGCTGCACCATAAATAAAGCCAGACTGACTGGTTGATTCAATGACCACACCGTTATCATTTACGATCAGCTTATATTCTTCAGGATCCAGTACTGGTGAATGCCTAAAATGAATATCTTGCTGACCAATAGACTTGGATTCGATACTGAACAAGCGAGTTACTTCTTCGGCTAACCAATTGGCAGCAGATTGAAACTCACCATTGTCGACGGTTATCTGACTATAACGAGTTAGCTCATAGACACCACTATTAAAGTTAGCTGACATCGGCTCTGGAATAAGCTTATGTCTTGCTGCTTTGACGCTAGGTACTTCAGTTGGTTGGTCGATCGCTTCTTTCAACACAATAGGTGACACAGATACCGTGCACTGCGTACCGGAATCTGTGGTTAGGTACGCTTCTTTTATACCATCAGAGAGCAATTTGAATGGTGATGTAGAAATAGCAAACTCTACGTAGCAGTGGTTGTTGGCATAAAGTGGCGTGTTATTTATCGATAAAGAGCAGAGACTGCCTACTTGCTTCAGCGTTCCATGAGATAAACTGGTTTTCTCAATATGCCTGTCGAAAGCAAAATTGAGTTGCCAATTAGCCACGCTTTTTTCAGAGAGATTGTGCAGTGTAAGCCCAAAACGGCTGCCTTTGGGTAAGATTTCAATCACTGCTAAGTCGATACGAAAGTCCATAGATATACCTCAATCGTAAAGATTGTGACTTGGCTGTCCTGCCATCATCAACGCACCGTCCATTGCGTCTCCTTTTGGAGACACTATCCAACGTTGCGCTGCTGGCGATAACCAATCAAAAATACGTTCGGCAATACTGCCCATTAAACAGATGTTTTCTGCCCCACGTTGATGCAAGGCGGTAAGAAACATCTCAATATCACTGGCGGTTTGCATCAGTAATTTTTTTGCAAGAGGATCATTGAGATAGGCATACTCAAAAATCTGTGGTGAAAACTGACCGTAATCTCTAGGCAAGGCGGTCTTTGACCATTCAACAATATTGTCAATGTCATTGTTAAAATGCGTCATTACGATGTCGGCCAAAGGAGAAGAATCCAAAATACCGTCTTGAATAAGCAACACATCTTGAATCAACCTTAGCCCCATGATAGCGCCGCCTCCTTGGTCAGAAATCGGAAACTCGCGCCCACCAACGACGTGCTGCGTTGTACCTGAAATAAACAGACCAACAGAGCCTGTGCCCGCTATCATGATGGCGCCATCTTTGCCTTCATGAGCGCCCAAACATGCACCGTAGCCGTCGGTATTTAAAGTGATACTGGCAAATGGATGCGGGGCTGATAGGAAAGCGAGGTAACTGGCTTTATGCTCTGCGCCTGCTAGTGCTAGACCCACGTCGACTTGGTTAAAGTAGGAGTTATCCAAACCACCTTGTGTCAGCGCAATGGAGATCGCTTCAATGATTGAGGTTAAAGCAACCTCAGCACCCAACATGATATTGGCGCTACCACTTTTGCCTTCACCGATAATCGTGCCATCTTTATCTAGAACTCTGGCGCGACACGAGGTGCCGCCCCCGTCGATCCCCGCGATGAATCTAGCCATGATGCTCACCTTTGTTATCGCTATGCTGTAGTGCCACGGCCAACAGATACCATGCAGCATGAGGAATCCACTGCTCACCCCAACGCCAGTTTTGCAGCATGTCGTCTTTTTGATTTCTGGGGTTAAATGCAATATCTCGTTCATCGTCAAAGCCGCCAGTAATGCCGTTACAGATACCGCCATGGGCATTGAAAAATCCTAGCTGCGGTAGATAATCGGGGTTATTAAAACCGTAACCGTCTAACATACACATGTCATAAGGGTTCAACCCTAATATCCAGTCGAGGCAGTGAGTAGCATAGCTCTCTAGCTGTTGCCTTAATGAACTGTCCGAGACTACGTCCTTGGCAATCAAAGCCATGGATGCGAGAGAAGCAATACGGGCATTTTCACCTTGCCACCAATATCCAGATTCGTTGTTATGTGGAATGAAAAAGGCAGAGCGTTTCGGCTCATCAACACCTTTTACATACTGTCTTGGGTAGCTAAAGGGGTTAAATAGTTCAGCGGTTACTGTTAGTTCAAATTGACAGGCTTGTGTGACTAATTGCGCGAAACGTTGCTGACGTTCAAGGTTAGTTTCAATAGCGAGATATTCTGCTAATGCAATGACAGGTAATCCAGCTTCAGCAGCGTGGTAAAACGGGCGAGAACCGTCACAATCACTAGACCAGAAGAAATCGTAGTTGTCGTCGGCTTTGGCCCGCAAGGCTAATGAGTCCGCCCAGATTCTCGCTTGATCTAAATAAAGCTCTTCACCGCTCGCTTTATAAAGCTCGACCGTCGCCAGCAGTGCACAGTACTCATCAATGATATTAGCAATGCCGTCGTTGAGATATTGCGTATTATGTTCTTGTAAGTGCCAATAGCCTTTTCGGGCTAGCTCAATAAAATTCGCTGCTTGGGAACAGGTGGCCGACTCAGATTGGCTCGCTTTGGCAAGAGCGGCAATAGCGATGCCAGCACCTTGTCGAAAACCCGCTTGATAGTCTTGTTTCTTGTGACCTAATTGAGTCTCGTAGGCACAGATATCGCGCTGTTCGACATCTTTGCTCCACTTATCAAATACGGTCATGTAAAAGTAACCGTCGCTATGTTGCATGCGAGCAAGAAACTCGGCGCCGTAAAGCGCTTCCTCTTGTAAACGTGCACGCACAAAATTTGGAGTGTCTTGTTGTGCGAACAGGATATCGTCCGCTTTCAGCATATTCCAAACCACCATTGGAGTTTGCTGTGGATTGAGGTAATTGGCGTAGGAAAGGTGGCTTAGATATTTACTGACATCTCCAGAAGCATCATACCAACCACCGTGCACATCGGCGGTGTCATCGCTGCCGATAATACGCGCTTGCTTATCGTGCTCATCGAATTGTCCACCGCAGCGTTGAGATTTGAAATAGTGAATGACATCAGAAAAACTGCGCGTTAATAGGTTATGTTCTTCAATCACAAAATCATGAGAGTGAACGGACTGATAGCGAAGGTAGTAACGTCCCGCCTGCTGATACTGACTGAAGTCGATAGTAAAAAACCCCCCACAATGCCAGTTGTCGACAGATTGTCCGCCTTCGAGTGTGAGCTCTAGAACGGTGTTTTCAGAATACGCATCAACTAAATATGCAGTCGTCACTGGATGATGTGGATCAGTACACATCAACACTGCGCGTTTCGCATTGTTTACCTGATAGCCAATATGATTAGTGAGCAATTGCATCGTTTTTTCATTCACCTGTCGAGAAGAAGCGCTCCCATTACAGGAGCGTTTAATTAGTTTTCGTAGAGATAACAACGTACAAAATGGTTGTCGGCGAGTTTGGTTACTGGCGGCAAGGCTTCCGTACATTTACTGGTTGCGTGTTTGCATCGACCCGAAAATGGGCAACCAACGGAGGCTGGTGTCCAGAGTGGAATCTCGCCTTTATTACCTTCTAGCTTCTCATGAATAGATTTCTTTGGATCCGGTACTGCAGAAACAAGAAGTTGGGTGTAGGGATGTTGAGGGTTGGCGATGACCTCATCGGTATCGCCCCATTCCACCATATGGCCGACGTACATCACCGAGATATCTTCTGCGATATAGCGAGCTGTTGCGATATCGTGAGTGATGTAAAGCAATGACATTTGTTTCTCAAACTTCATCTCTTCCATCAGGTTGAGAACGCCAGCGCGAATCGAGACATCGAGCATAGAAGTTGGCTCATCAGCCAGTACCACTTCTGCTCCAACCGCAATATTCCTTGCTAAGTTGACACGCTGCCTTTGACCACCTGAAAGTTGATGAGGGTATTTGGCTGCGGTTTCTTTAGGTGGAATTAAGCCCACTTGATCTAGCAGATCGTATACTCGCTCTTCTAGCTCTTTTTTGTTGCTTTTCGACACCTTATTGTGGATCAGCAGTGGACGCGCAATATGATGAAAGATCGTGTGTGTTGGGTTTAATGAACCGAACGGATCTTGCCATACCATCTGCACGCCTTCGCGGTATTTCATCAACTCGCTGCGCGCTTTGATCTCTTGAATATCACGGCCGCGATATTTAATTTCACCACCACTTGGGGCATACATTTTGGCGATCATTTTTGCCGTTGTTGATTTGCCAGAGCCTGACTCACCAACCACCGCAAGGCCGCGACTTTTGTACATTTTGAATGAGACGTCATTGATAGCACGCATCATTGGTTGTTTTAGCGTATTACTGTTTATTGCGAAATCTTTGACAACATTTTTGCCTTCAATCAGCAGTTCACCATAGTTGCTCATAATGTTTCTCCAGAAATTCCTTGTATAACTTGCTCAGTTCGTTGCTGGTTGCTTATGACAACTCTTGCGATACAGCGATGGTGTCGCCATATAAGTGGCAGTTAGAAAAACGGTTCGGTTCAATTTGGCGTAACTTCGTTGGTACGCGGGTACACGTTTCATGGACACGATCGCACCGTGCTTGGAAGCGGCAGCCTTGTGGAATCTCCAATAGGTTTAGTGGATTACCTGGAATGCCCGTTAACTTGGTTTTAGGACCTGTTAAAGGAGGGAATGAACTTCCCAGTCCTTTTGTGTACGGGTGGTAAGGTGAATCTAAAATCTGTTGTGAAGGGGCAACTTCAATAAGCTCACCGGAATACATGATCCCAATGCGATCTGAGAACTCCACCATAAGTGAAATGTCGTGGGTGATGAACAAGATCGAAAATCCAAACTCCTCTTTGAGGGCATAGATCTTTTGCAGAATCTCACGCTGTACAACCACATCAAGCGCAGTGGTTGGCTCATCCATGATGATCATTTTCGGGTTGAGGGCGAGTGCAATCGCAATCACCAAGCGCTGACGCATACCACCAGAAAACTGGTGCGGGTAGTCGTTTAGACGGCTCGGATGAATATCAACAATCTCCAATAAGCCTTGAGCACGTCTTACGGCCTGTTCACGAGTCATATTGGTATGGCGCATAATAACGTCACAGAACTGCTCTTCCATGGTAAGTACAGGGTTCAAAGCATTCATGGCGCTTTGGAACACCATAGACATTTGGCTCCAGCGGAAGGTTTGCATACGATCATCACTGTATTGAAGGATATCTTCGCCATTGAAGATCACTTCTCCACCTGAAATAAACGCGGGTGGCTTGTGCAAGCGCATTAGTGAGAAGGCAACGGTTGATTTGCCACAACCAGATTCCCCTGCAAGACCAAACACTTCGCCTTTACCGATATCGAAACTAACATTGTTGCACGCTCGAACATCGCCTGCCTCAGTGATGTAATCTACGCACAAATTGCGGACTGAAATTAGTGGTTCTGACATGATTAACGATCTCCGCTCCAAAGTGCATTTTGTGGCGCGACTTGTACTTCGCGTTCCTGTTTGTCTTGTTCTGCGATTTTCTTCCAGCGTTTAAGGCCTTTGTGAGAACGAAGTTGCGGGTTGGCAATTTCATCGACGGCAAAGTTAAGCAGTGCTAAGCCGGTAACAAGAAGAGTCAACGCGATACATGGAGCTAGAATTTCCCACCATGCGCCAATCAGCATGGCTGAGGAAGTTTGTACGTTATAAAGCATGATGCCCCAGCTGATGGTATTTGGATCGCCCATTCCCAAGAAAGAGATAATGGCTTCCATCAAGATGGCGTAAGACACTGAGCCGATGAAACTTGCACCAACAATTGAGATTAGGTTTGGTAGCAGCTCAACAAAAATGATGCGTAGTCGTGATTCACCAAGTACTTCAGCTGCTTTTACAAACTCTTTTTCTCGAAGTGATAAGGTTTGTGCACGAATAACTCTTGCTCCCCATGCCCAAGAGATAGAGGCAATAACGACCGCGATGGTCATTGGCCCCGCTTCACCAACGAAGGCGGCAACAACAAAGAGAAGAGGCCAGGGCGGAATCACCAGCATGATGTTCATTGCCGAGGTCAGTACACTATCAACACGGCCGCCAAAGTAACCCGCGGAAATTCCGATTACCGTGGCTAACACGCATACGATTAGGCCAGCACTAAAACCCACCATCAGTGATACGCGAGCGCCGTAAGCTACTTGAGACCATACATCACGCCCCATACGTGTGGTTCCCAATACATGATCTGCCTTTTTCGACATGAGTAACGTTCTACGATCATCCGCTAGATTTTGCGCTACCCAGCCGTCTGGGTTAGCTTGTGCTAACTTAACCACCGCTGATGGGTATTCGTGAGGGTTACCAGTACGTTTGTCTGGGGCATGTTTGGTGACTAATGGCGCAGCAATGGCCACAAACATAAATAAGCCAATGATAATAAGTCCAATGCGCGCAGTGGTGTTACGCCAAACTAAAGAGAGAAAACCTTTCATGACTATTTGCCTCCTTTGCGTAGACGTGGGTCTAGCACGACATACAACATGTCTGCAGCTAAGTTAAAGAACAGCATAAAGAGCGTCATAATAAGAAGTTGTCCTTGCAGTACTTGGTAGTCACGAGCATGAATCGCATTTAGCATGACACTGCCAAGCCCTGGATAGTTGAAGATGATTTCGACAATTAACTGACCACCAATCGCCATACCTAACGCCATGGAAAGCGCGGTGACACTTGGTAGGAGCGCGTTACGCGCTGCGTAGTTGAATACTACGCGGTTTTCACTTAAGCCCTTACCGCGAGCCATGGTGATGTAGTCTTCTCCCAACAAGTTGATCATGTTGTTACGCATGTTCACTAGAAAGCCGCCGATTTGAATGATTGTGGCGCAGAATAGGGGAAGCGCTGCGTGATAAAGCATATCTTTGATAAATGCCCAGCTTGTCCATTCAGGAATGGTGCCTGGGGTATACGCATAGCCCGTAGGAAACCATTTCAGGCCTATCGCAAAGATGAACATAGCTAACATGGCAATAACCACAGGTGGAATCGCCTGAATAATGAGCATTCCAGGGGTAACGAATGTGTCGAAACGAGAACCGCGCTTCCAAGCTGCGAAAATGCCAAGAACCGAGCCGATAGAGAAAGACATCACGACAGCGGTGCCCGCCAGAAACAGTGACCAACCGAATGCGCCGCCTAACAGCTCACTAACTGTTAATGGGAAGAACTGAACCGAAACACCAAGCTCCCAACTTAAAATGTTCTTCATGTACGTTAGATATTGAACGAATAAATTACCGTCAACAAAGCCCAGCAGCTCTCTCATTGCTGCAATACGCTCCGGTGTAATTTGCACCGTTGTATGGGCGAACATCATAGTGACCGGATCGCCCGGCATCGCCCTTGGAATAATAAAGTTGATAGTAGCCGCAACTAATAGTGCTACTGCATATAATGACAAACGTCTTAAAAAATAACCCATAACTCACACCTTAATTACCCAGCTTTTCCTTGGCTGGCTACGCCGCCTCCAAATTAGAGACGAGCAATCCCCTGACGACGAGCGCCAAACATCAAATAGACATAGAGAGGGGAAGAAAGCGGTACGGATGTACCGCTTTTAGTTTGTGTTTACTTAACTGGTTTTAGGTCCAGTACGTGTAATAGACGCTCTGGAATACCTGCCCAGATATTTGGACGACCTTTAGGATTTTGCTCGTTCCACCAACCCGCAAAACGAGTGGTGTTGTATTGGTACATGTAAGCACCTGACATCACTGGAATAGTGACTTGGTCTTGAGCAATGATCTTCTGGATGCCATGAGCAATTTCTAGCTGCTCATCTTTATCTGCCGTCTTGTAGAAGCTATTTAGCAAGTTATCTAGCTCAGCATTTTTATAGAAGTGCATTGCAAAGCGAGGCATACCGTCACCAGCTTGAAGCGTTGAGTTATAACCAGAGTTCCAATACGTGTATGGATCTGCACCGTGGAAGTAGTTGGTATAAGCGACGTCGTAGTTACCTTCTAACATTGCTTGATTATAAACAGAGAAATCAGGCGTACGAGCTTTGGCTTTGATGCCCGCTTCAGCTAGTTGCTCTACAGCAAGTTGAACCGTGTTGTTAAAGTCTGTCCAGCCGTTCGGTGATTGGATAAAGAGCTCAAATGATTTACCTGATGGAGTGTCTACAAAGCCATCGCCATTCACATCTTTAAAGCCTGCTTTTTCTAGCAATGCTTTTGCACCGTCAACATCGTAGCTGTTGTAGCTTTTGTATTTATTGTGAATCGCTTCGTCAGACCAAGTGGCGAATGCGTAGCCAAGGCCAGAAGCGAAGTCATTCACAGTACCGCCGCCATAGAAGGCGATGTCGATGATAGTTTGACGGTCAAGAGCCATTGAGAATGCACGACGGAAGTCGACGTTAGTAAGGGCTTCTTTTTTCGCAGCATCATGGTTTTTGAAGTTAACAACAAATGCTTGTGTACCCGCTGGTGGATACCAGTATTGATGGTTTGGAGAAGCGGCAGCATAAGTGCGGTCGATGTCAGGAATGAACGATGATGTCCAATCCATTTCTGAGTTAACAACTTTGCCTAGGAACTGGTCGTTGTTAGCAATTTGTGGAACACGCAGACAATCAACCTCTAGGTTGTCGTTGTCCCAGTAGTTAGGATTACGACATTGAACGTATAGCTGTGGAGTGAATGTATCGATCTCAGTAAATGGACCAGAACCTACAGGATTTTCGTTAGTGAAGGTCGTTGGGTCTTTAACGTCTTTCCACACGTGCTCAGGAACCACTGGCACTTTAACAATCTCGTATGGGACGTTAGAGTTTGCTTCTGTTAGATAGAACTTCACTTGGTAGTCATTCAGCTTTTCAACTTTCTCTACCCAAGAGTTGATGCCGCTTTGGTCTAGTGCTGGATTTTGCTGCACTAGATTGAATGAGAATAGAACATCATCGGCGTCGAATGTTTCACCGTCAGACCATTTCACGCCTTTGCGGATATCAAAGGTCACTGTTTTTAGGTCATCAGACATTTTGAAGCCTTCAGCCAAACGGAATACTGGTTTGTTGCCGTGCATTTCGTTGAAAACAACTAAAGGTTCGAATAGGAAATCTGTCGTAGTGTGTAGGTTGGTCGCACCCAGATAAGGGTTAAAGTTGCGTACAAAAGTGTTGAACTCTTTCGGGTGGATGGTCAGTTCGCTGCGTTCCGCTGCGACGGTAACAGAGCTAAAGCCTGTTACTGAGGTTGCGATAATTGCTGTCGCTAGTGCTGTTTTTTTAATATGCGCAAGCATAGCTATTCCTTACTATTTGCTTTTGTTTCACTGGAAGGTAAGCCTACCTTCCTCACATTGTGCTAAAGCCTACCTCTTAATATGTGTCCTAAAGAGTGGCCTGTAGGCCTTAGGCGTTATTAAGAAAACACCTTAAAAGATAATTTATCAATTACTGTTCCCGTTAAAAACGTCAAAATAGTATTTTGACACGTCAAAAACGTCAAAAACCGATAGTTGTGAGTGTTTTTTAAACAGGTTTAGTGGTGGGTAAATATCACGTTTTTAAGTGGTAGTAATATGGTTTGTTAGTGGTTACAAACTAGATGAATCTTTATTTATATGGCCTTGGTTTGGTTTTAGATTGGCTGTGACTGTGATCACTAGGTGAATTTAGACGTTAATTTTTAATGGAAAATTGAGTGGGCTATTTGTTGTGATTACTATCGCAAATTGATGAATAATCCATTTTTCGGCCGCCCTTATCGCGACGAATCCACTCAAATAGATTCGATTAATATGTTTCTTGATACTTAATTTACGACGAGAAAATTAAGTGTTCTGCTCAACAGATGCTTTAGATTTACGTGGTCACTGGAGATTTAAGTAACACCAACAAAGAGAATTTTCGAACAGCAGAGGACTGCTTCTGTATGTGAGGGAAAGTCTGTGTAAATGTGCCTGAGAGAAAAAAGACTCTCAGGCGTTGGAGAATTATTCGCTATGGAAGATCTGCTCGGTCTCTAATGACGTCATTTGTCTGATTTGGCGCCACAGGTAGTAGAAGATGCCAACCATCATCAACATACTTGGAATAGCGATGATAGGGTAACTATAAAGTGTGAGCTTACCAAGCTCCTCGTTAAATGCAGGTGTTCCTGCTGGGCTAGTAACAATCCATGTTGCTAAGAAATAGTTCATTGCTGAGGAAAAGGCAAAAGTACTCGCAAATAAGTAGTTTGAGGAGACTAAGCAACGTTCGAAGCCTTCGGTATTACCATTCTCATTCAAGCGCTGTTTGATTAATGACAGATTAAACACGCTGTCATTCAGAATCATCTTTTGCATGAATGGGTAACGAGTAAACGTTGAGCCTAGTACCGCTAGACCGATTAGGCCAGGAATCAGGGCTTCTTTAAAGGCCAACCAGCGCGTGTCTAGTTCTAATAGGCCTATACCACCAGTCAATAGGACGCTCACGAAGCCTAGCGCAGCGATAAAGTTAAACTTATTATTGCGGATTAGGTCCATGCCACCGTACACGACAGGGAAGAGTAAAGCGACAACCAACGCCATGGTCGTCCCGAGGTGTTCATCACCGCTGAATTTCATCAAAATGAAGGACGGGATGAAAACGTTAAATAGGATTTCAAATAGGGGATTCGACTTTTTAGCCGTCGTGTTATTCATAATATCTTTCAGACTCTACTTTATTGACTGCTAACTACACGTTGCAAGGCAGTGTTCAACGCCAAGAAGCAAGTGTAAAGCGTTAACTGGTGAAGTTATGTAACGATATATTAACTAGCAGGGTTTCGATGCTCATTTGATAACGTTACTCGCTTAGCGTATTGAGTGCTAGCAGTAATTGTTTAGTACGACTGAAAAACGAAAAAGGCGCATGGATTTCTCCATGCGCCTTCTCTAAATTTGGTGGCCCCTCGCAGACTTGAACTGCGGACCAATCGATTATGAGTCGACTGCTCTAACCACTGAGCTAAGGGGCCGATAGGTGGATGATTATAGGGGAAGGGACGCTGGGTGTCTAGACGCAATAAGGGGTAATTGCGCTTGCTTTTTAATCACTTAAACCGCATAAAACAAAAAAGGTGAGCTAGTGCTCACCTTTTTGCTAAATTGCTTACGAATTACTCGTCAAGGAAGCTGCGCAGGGTCTCTGAGCGGCTTGGGTGACGCAGTTTACGTAGTGCTTTCGCTTCGATCTGACGGATACGCTCACGCGTTACGTCGAACTGTTTACCCACTTCTTCTAGAGTGTGGTCAGTATTCATGTCGATACCGAAACGCATGCGTAATACTTTTGCTTCACGAGGAGTAAGACCTGCTAGCACGTCTTTAGTCGCCACTCGTAGGCTAGTCATTGTTGCTGAATCAACAGGCAGCTCTAGAGTAGTATCCTCAATGAAATCACCTAGATGCGAATCTTCGTCGTCACCAATTGGTGTCTCCATAGAGATAGGCTCTTTAGCGATTTTTAGTACTTTACGAATCTTATCTTCCGGCATTTGCATACGTTCTGCCAACTCTTCTGGAAGAGGCTCACGGCCCATTTCTTGAAGCATTTGGCGAGAAATACGGTTCAGCTTGTTGATCGTTTCGATCATATGCACTGGAATACGGATGGTACGAGCTTGGTCTGCGATAGAGCGAGTGATTGCCTGACGGATCCACCATGTCGCATAAGTTGAGAACTTATAACCACGGCGATATTCAAACTTATCTACTGCCTTCATTAGACCGATGTTACCTTCTTGGATCAGATCCAAGAACTGTAGACCGCGGTTAGTGTACTTTTTAGCAATCGAAATTACGAGACGTAAGTTCGCTTCAACCATCTCTTTCTTCGCACGACGAGCTTTCGCTTCACCGATAGACATACGACGGCTGATGTCTTTGATGTTTTGAACAGAAAGCGATGTTTCTTCTTCAATGATGTCTAGTTTTTGAATCGAACGACGAATGTCATCTTCGTAACGTTTGATTTTCTCTGCGTAAGGCTTGTCAGAGGCAAGTACTTCATCTAGCCAAGCTTCACTTGACTCATTACCAGTAAAGACGGCAATGAAAGACTTCTTAGGCATCTTGCCGTATTCAACAGCTTGACGCATGATCAGACGCTCTTGAGTACGTACACGATCCATAGAAGTGCGCAATTCGTTCACTAGGTGATCAAATTGTTTTGGTGTCAGACGGAATTCTTTAAAGACTTCTTGGACCAACTCATGTGACTTAGCCACCTGTGGGCTGTCGTAACCATATTCGTTGATAACCAGTTGAAGGTCTTGATAGCTATTGCGAAGCGCTGTGAACTTCTCTAGAGCAAGTTCAGGGTCGATACCTGTATCTTCTTCCTCTTCCTCACTATCGTCATCTTCATCAACGTCTTCGTCGTCTTCGTCTTCCAGATCTGCTTCAGAAAGCTCAGAACCGATGTGAGTCGCCGTTGGCGCTGTCGTTTCTTCTTCGTTTGGATCGACGAAGCCTGTGATTACGTCGGTAAGGCGAAGCTCTTCAGCTTGAACCTTGTCAAACTGTTCAAGAATATAAGGGATAGTGCCTGGGTATTCAGCTACAGAGCTTTGAACTTGGTTGATACCGTCTTCAATACGTTTCGCAATGTCGATCTCGCCTTCGCGAGTCAATAGCTCAACGGTACCCATTTCACGCATGTACATGCGCACTGGGTCAGTTGTACGGCCGATTTCACTTTCTACACTTGAAAGCGCTGCAGCAGCAGCTTCGGCAGCATCTTCATCAGTGATGTTGTTGTCATCATTCAGAGCAAGGTCATCAGCATCAGGAGCAGTTTCTACTACCTTAATACCCATGTCATTAATCATCTGAATAATATCTTCTACCTGTTCAGAATCGACGATTTCTTCAGGTAGGTGGTCATTTACTTCTGCGTAGGTCAGATAGCCTTGTTCCTTGCCCTTAATGACAAGTAATTTTAGCTGTGACTGCGGATTTTGGTCCATAGACGATATCCAACTTAAGATCTGGTGAAGGAATTTTAGTATGCGAAATGCAAACCACTAATATTAACAAATTTATTCATTGCTGACTAACTGAATTGGGTTACGCTTTTAAGTCTAGCATCAAGGCTAGCAGCTCCCGTTTTTCTTCGACTGATAAGCCGACACTTCTTTCTTTGGCCTGCAGGTTTTCAATTTGTTTTTCGATGCACTGAGACAATATCTTGTCCAATGAATCGATAAATACGTCTTCTTGATTGTCGTCGTCAAGTGGAATAACCCAACTTGCGAGACGAGACAGAAGTGCCTCATTGTTGCTACCACGCCATTGTTCTAATAACTGGCCTGTAGTCATATGGGGATGCGCTTGACATTTATCAACCACTTCCACGAATAAATTCAACCCCGGTAATGATAAATCTCTTACCGTTGAGAGGTCAGGTACCATTTCAGCATAGCTCGGATTTTGCAAAAGGAGAGCTATCACTTCACGCATTGGTGTGCGTTTAATCTCTTTATGAGGCTGAGCTCGCGTTTCTTGTTGGCCTTGTCGGTCAATTAGTTGCTGAAGCTGCCTTTCATCAACAAGCCCAAGTTTGCGTCCGAGAAGTTCTCTCAAGTATAGACGCAGGGTTCCACCTGGCACTTTATCAATGAGTGGAACGGCTAGCGTACTAAGCTTCGCCATTCCTTCTTTTGTTCGACTATCTACCTGCTGCATTAGCGAGGAGAACATAAAGTCAGAGAGAGGCATTGCATTTTGTACTTCAGTTTCAAATGCCTCTTTACCGTTTTGACGAATGAAGGAATCGGGATCCTCGCCATCCGGCAAAAACATAAATTTTAGTTGTCGGCCATCGTTTAGATACGGCAATGCATTTTCCATGGCGCGCCATGCTGCATCTCGTCCCGCTCGGTCACCGTCGTAACAGCACACCACGGTGCTTGTTTGACGAAACAAGACCTGAAGGTGATCGCCTGTGGTTGATGTGCCGAGTGAGGCGACGGAGTAATCAACACCGTATTGAGCTAAGGCAACCACGTCCATATAGCCTTCAACAACCAAGACTTGTGGAGGCTCTCTATACGCCTGCAACACTTCATAAAGGCCGTACAGCTCTTTACCTTTATGGAAAATCGGTGTTTCGGGTGAGTTGAGATACTTAGGCGTGTCGTTACCAAGAACGCGTCCGCCAAACCCAATTACTCTTCCGCGCCTATCGCGGATTGGGAACATGATACGTCCTCTAAATCGGTCGTATCGGTTACCTTTATCGTTCTCAATTAGCATACCGCCGGACACCAACATGTCTTGGGTAGCTTTCTGTTGACCGAAGTTCTTTCGAACACTGTCCCACTCGTCAGGCACGTAACCAATGCCAAACTTTTGGACAATTTCTCCAGAGAGTCCACGACCCTTTAAGTACTCTATAGCGGCTTTATTTGATGAAACTTTAAGCTGATCTCGGTAGTACTGTCCGATCGTACCCATGAGATCATACAAAGATCGTTTCTGCTCACTATTGGCTGTAGGCCCTTTGGAAAAATTGCCTGAGCTGCCATTACGTTGTTCACGAGGGACATCTAACCCAAGTGAAGCGGCCAGCTCTTCGATCGCCTCAACGAACTCAAGGCGTTCATATTCCATAAGAAAGTCAATCGCATTACCGTGTACACCACAGCCAAAACAATGATAGAACTGTTTCTCTTGGCTAACACTAAATGACGGTGTTTTCTCGTTATGGAAAGGGCAGCAAGCACCGTAGTTCTTGCCTTGTTTTTTCAGTTTTACGCGCGCATCAATGATGTCGACTATATCGAGACGAGCCAACAGATCATCAATAAAGCTACGAGGGATAATTCCTGCCATAAAACCTTTTTACGAGAGTGAGATACAAACAAGCCGTGCGTTCCAAAGGATAGCACGGCTTGTTGCAATTTGATTGGGAGATTAAGCGAGTTTAGCGCGAACTAGACCACTTACTTTACCCATATCTGCACGGCCTTGAATTTGTGGCTTAAGCACACCCATTACCTTACCCATGTCTTGCATGCCCGCAGCACCAGATTCGGTAATCGCACTTTCAATCAGTGCAGATACTTCCTCGTCAGTCAGCGGTTGAGGCATAAAGTCCTCAAGTACGGCAATTTCAGCTTGCTCAGCTTCAGCAAGGTCTTGACGACCAGCTGCTTCAAATTGCGTAACAGAGTCGCGACGTTGTTTAACCATTTTAGTCAACACTGCAAGAATGTCGTCTTCGCCCAGAGTAATCTGTTCGTCAACTTCACGTTGCTTAATGGCGGCTAAAGCTAAACGAATAGTGCCAAGGCGCGGTTTGTCCTTAGCTTTCATCGCTAGTTTTTGCTCGTCTTTGAGTTTATCAATCAGAGCCATAACTTAAATCCTATTGGACCTAGTTATTAGTACAGGCGAACGCGACGAGCGTTTTCGCGAGCTAGCTTCTTAGCGTGACGCTTTTGAGCTGCTGCTTTAGCGCGTTTGCGAACTGTAGTTGGTTTTTCATAGTGCTCACGACGACGCACTTCAGAAAGGATACCTGCTTTTTCGCAAGAGCGCTTGAAACGACGTAGTGCAACGTCGAACGGTTCGTTTTCACGTACTTTAACTACTGGCATATGCCTTTCACCTCAGGGGTTAACTATTCATTAATGCTGGCGCTTGTTTGTTAGGTCTAAGACGTTCCTATCGAAGTTCTTAGTTCTAAGCGATAAACCAGCTAGATCAAAAATGGTGCGGAATTTTAATCCGATCAGATAGGCTTTGTAAAGTACTTTGTCGTCTATCTCTTGTACAAAATTTGTTTGAGAGCCAATGACGAGGTAATATTGCGCCAATTTCGAAATATGTCGAGAACAATATGCGCATTTTAGGTATTGAAACCTCTTGTGATGAAACTGGCATCGCAATCTATGACGATGAGAAAGGATTGCTTTCGCATCAACTATATAGCCAAGTGAAACTGCACGCCGATTATGGTGGTGTGGTTCCTGAACTGGCGTCTCGTGATCATGTTAAAAAAACGATCCCGTTGATCAAAGCTGCATTAGCGGAAGCGAATTTAACGCCAAAAGATATTGATGGTGTCGCGTATACCGCCGGTCCGGGTCTGGTTGGTGCACTGTTAGTGGGTACTACGATTGGTCGAAGCATGGCGTACGCGTGGGGAGTTCCGGCTATTCCTGTACATCATATGGAAGGTCACCTGCTTGCCCCAATGTTAGAGGACAACCCACCGCCATTTCCATTTATTGCGCTTTTGGTCTCTGGTGGCCACAGTATGATCGTTGAAGTAAAAGGCATTGGTGAATATCAGATCCTTGGTGAGTCTATTGACGATGCTGCGGGTGAGGCCTTTGATAAAACCGCTAAATTGATGGGGTTGGATTATCCAGGCGGACCTTTGTTGTCTAAATTAGCTGACAAAGGCACACCGGGTCGATTTAAGTTCCCGCGTCCAATGACGGATCGTCCAGGTTTGGATATGAGTTTCTCTGGTTTGAAGACTTTTGCTGCGAATACAATCGCGGCCAATGATGATAGCGAACAAACCCGTGCAGATATCGCTTATGCATTCCAAGAAGCGGTGTGCGATACATTGGCCATCAAATGTAAGCGTGCTCTAAAACAAACTGGCATGAAGCGCATTGTTATTGCTGGTGGTGTGAGTGCTAACAAATTCTTGCGTCAAGAGCTTGAAACTCTCGCGAATAAAATTGGAGGCGAAGTCTATTATCCTCGTACTGAATTTTGTACCGATAATGGTGCTATGATAGCTTATGCTGGTATGCAGCGACTGAAAAATGGTGAAGCCGCTGAGCTCTCAGTAGAGGCTACGCCACGTTGGCCAATTGACCAACTAAAGCCAATTAAAGCGTAAAGAAAAGGTCACTTAGGTGACCTTTTTTAACGACATATTTTAACAAAATAGCGAAAGTCTGTGACTTACCATCTGTGTTAACCTGTTAAAAAACATAGGGAATGAACGAATATGAAACAATTCAAGGTTGATGGCCAAACCATGGCATATCAAGATGTGGGTCAAGGACCAGTAGTTCTTTTTGGTCACAGCTATTTGTGGGACAGTGCGATGTGGCAACCGCAAGTAGAAGCGCTAAGCCAACACTATCGCTGCATTGTTCCAGACCTTTGGGCACATGGCGAGTCAGAGGCAGCGCCAACTTCGATGTCGAATCTTAAAGATTACGCGCAACATCTCTTGGCGTTAATGGATGAGCTTGAAATTGATGAGTTTTCTATCGTTGGTTTGTCCGTTGGCGGGATGTGGGGCGCAGAGCTAACCGCATTAGCACCAGCGAGAGTCAAGAGCTTAGTCCTTATGGACACGTTTGTAGGTCTAGAGCCTGAAGTTGCTCATGCTAAATATTTTGCCATGCTAGCAACGATCACCGAGCTTAAAGCCGTGCCAGCACCGATTGTTGAAGCAGTGGTGCCACTGTTCTTTGCCAATAATGCCAAACAGGTTAATGCTGAGCTTGTTGATGGTTTTGAAACTAAGTTGTCTGCATTAAGCGGTGACAGAGCGGTTGAAGTTGCACGGATTGGTCGTATGGTCTTCGGTCGACGTGATTTGTGCGATGAAATTGAGAAATTCGCGCTACCTGCTCTAGTCGCAGTCGGAGCAGAAGATAAGCCACGTCCGGTACTTGAATCGTATTTGATGAATGATCTGATTTCTGGCAGTGCGATCAATGTGATCCCAGACGCTGGTCATATCAGTAATTTAGAGCAGCCACAATACGTGACTGCCATGCTGACAGAGTTCTTAGCTCAGCATAGCTAACAGTAATAACTCTCCATGCTCGAATAGTGTTTAGCGGTGCCAATTGGCGCCGCTTTTTGCTATTTGGTTAGCTGCCAACTACGAGATTTTTTTCTTACCAAGTTTGGGTTCACTTCCATCAAACAATCGGCGAATGTTTTGGTGATGCCTCAGTAAAATAAGACAGCTCAACATAGCAACGGGAAGCGTAAAGAGTGGTCTTGCCATCCAAGTGTAAACTGGTGCGAGCAAAACAGTGACTATGGCCGCTAAGGACGAATAACGAAAGATCACAGCAACCAGTAGCCAAGTGCCAGTGATAAGTCCGGTGAGATCCCAGCCGATAGGTGCAATCGCGCCAAGTGCGGTCGCGACTCCTTTTCCGCCTTTGAAGTGAAAGAAAATAGGGTACATGTGCCCAAGACACGCAGCAATCGCAATGACACCAAGAATGACAGGGTCGATCCCCAGATAGTAGCCACTCCAAACCGGAATTGTACCTTTGAGCATATCGCACAATAGTACACCTACCGCAGCCCCTTTGCCTCCGATACGAAGCACATTGGTAGCGCCTGGGTTATTTGAGCCTACTGTTCTTGGATCGGGTAATCGCAGCAAACGACAGATCAGCACTGCACTTGAGACTGAACCAAGTAAGTAAGCTGCGATGATCATAGCAAACGCTAACGGGGTCATTAGGCACCTTTTCGCAAGAAATTATCTAAGGGGACTGATATCATATCGAAAATAGTACGTTTTTTCCCAACAAATGGGTATCCGACCTCTAATAAAGGACAAATCATGGCATTGGATAAAGTATTTATAGAACAGCTTGAAGTCATTTCTACTATTGGTGTTTATGACTGGGAACAAGAAATAAAACAAAAGCTTATATTAGATATAGAGATGGCTCACGACAATGCTCCAGCTGGAAAAAGCGACGATGTCATTGATGCATTAGATTACTCAAAGGTGAGCGAAGCCGTACTCAACCATATTGAAAACGGCCGTTTTCTGCTGGTAGAAAGAGTTGCTGAAGAAATTGCTGAGTTAATTCAAACTCAATTTTCAGTGCCTTGGGTGAAAATTCGTTTAGCGAAACCGGGTGCAGTACCACAGGCCAAAAGTGTTGGTGTTGTCATCGAAAGAGGCGAGGCATGATTACTGCCTTTATTGGTGTGGGCTCTAATGTGGATCGTGAAAAACACATTCGCGCTGCGTGCCAAGAGCTATCGCTCATCGCTAGTAACTTAAAGATGTCACCGGTGTATGCTTGTGAATCTTTTGGTTTCTCTGGTAATGATTTCTACAACATGGTGGTTCGTTTAGATACATCGCTGAACTTGGTTGAGTTTAGTGCTGCTCTGAAAGAGATCGAAGTAAAGTGGGGGCGAGATATTGACGCGGCTAAGTTTCAAAATCGCACCATAGATCTCGATATCCTGTTGTTTGGAAATGAAATCTCACAAAAAAAGCCGCTTGTTCCGCGTGAAGACATTTTTAAATATTCATTTGTCACACAACCTCTGTATGATCTTGCTCCAGATTTGGTCATTCCAAATGATGAGCGCACACTCTGTCAGATCTTAGCGGCGATTCCAGCTCCTGTGGCTTTAAGAAGAATCGATTTTCAATTTTAGTTGGTAGTTAATAATGAGTTATTTTGAAGCCTTTATATTGGCTCTAATTCAGGGACTTACTGAGTTTTTACCTATCTCAAGTTCGGCTCACCTGATTTTACCTTCAGCGGTTTTAGGATGGGAAGACCAAGGTTTAGCCTTTGATGTGGCAGTACACGTAGGTACGTTAGCTGCGGTGGTTATCTATTTCCGCAAGGAAGTGGTTACTTTATTTGGCGCTCTATTCGGCTCTATTTTCAAAGGGGAGCGCAGTAAAGAGGCTAAGTTGGCTTGGATGATTGTCCTTGCAACTATTCCTGCGTGTATCTTTGGTTTGCTGATGAAGGACATCGTGGAACTGTATTTGCGTAGTGCTTATGTGATTGCGACAACGACAATAGTGTTTGGTTTGCTGCTTTGGTGGGTAGACAAAAACTCCAAGTTAGCAGACGATGAATACCAAGCGGGTTGGAAGAAAGCGTTATTTATTGGCTTAGCACAAGCTTTGGCGATCATACCTGGTACTTCTCGCTCTGGTGCGACCATCACGGCTGCGTTGTATCTCGGATTTACTCGCGAAGCGGCAGCGCGTTTCTCGTTTCTGATGTCTATCCCAATTATCACTCTGGCTGGTGCTTATCTTGGGCTAAAACTGGTGACAGGCTCTGAGCCCATTCATGTTGGTTTCCTACTAACTGGCATCATCGTGTCTTTTATTAGCGCCTACATTTGTATTCACTTCTTCCTAAAATTGATCTCAAGAATGGGTATGACACCATTTGTTATCTATCGACTGATTTTAGGTGTGGGCCTATTTGCGTTTCTACTGATGAGCTAAGACGACAAAGCCTAAGCCTTAGGGCTTAGGCTTTGTTCTACGGCCTTAACACGACGCTTATCAAGTTCTTCTTTAATTGCTTGCCCTTTAAAACTATCTGCTATGATGTCTTGCACTTCCACACTGATTGCCGCTTGGTAAGCTTGCATGAAACGTTCGGCTTGTGGATACGGGGCTCTCTCCAGTCCTTTTCGTCCTTTATGATCGGCCTCACAGCACACCAAGACTTGCTGTAATTTTTCAGGTTTACGCCACACATCGAGTTGGCCAAAAATCTTAATGAAGGTTGCCGGCCTTAGCTCGGCCGCACGATGAACGTTGGAGTGCTGAGCGCAAACCGCAACAGCTAAATCACGGTACTCATTAGGTACACGTACGCGACTACAAAGAGACTTTATAGCTTTTTGTCCAGTGTGTGTATGAAGCTTATGGCTTGGCCACTCTTCTGGAGGCGTTAGAGCTTTTCCGAGGTCATGAACTTGAGCGGCAAAACGGACGATTGGCGATGTGCTTAGCAATGCGGCTTGCTGTGCAACCATCAGCGTGTGTATACCTGTATCGATCTCAGGATGCCACTTTTCAGGTTGTGGAACACCAAACAGTGCGTCTAATTCTGGCAAAACAACTGCAAGAGCTCCGCAGGAACGAAGTACATCTAAAAACACCTCAGGATGACGAGTTGTCAGTGATTTGTGCCACTCTTGCCACACTCGCTCGGCGGTTAAGTGCTGCAATTCCCCATCGTTAACGATTGATTTCATTAGATCCATGGTTTCTTGAGCGACAGTAAATCCGAGGTGAGCAAGCTTGGCCGCGAAACGAGCGACTCGCAGCACCCTAAGTGGATCTTCAACGAATGCCGGTGAGACATGACGTAACACTTTATTTTTTATGTCTTGCTGTCCGTTGTAAGGATCAATAATACGTCCTGAATCGTCCTGTGCAATGGCGTTAATGGTAAGATCGCGGCGCATTAAGTCCTGTTCTAGAGTAACATCTGGCGATGAAAAGCATTCGAAACCGGTATAGCCTTTGCCAGCTTTGCGTTCAGTGCGAGCGAGAGCGTGTTCCTGTTTCGACTTAGGATGCAAGAAGACAGGAAATTCCTTGCCTACAGCTTGAAAGCCGTCAGCCAACATTTGTTCTGGTGTTGCGCCAACCACGACCCAATCTTTGTCATAGACCTCAAGTTTAAGCAATTGGTCGCGTACTGCGCCCCCAACAAGATAGACTTGCAAATTGGCTCCCCTTTTTCGTACTTAGCCGTTGGCATTCATCTAGCTCAATGGTACTTTGCTTTGACTGATATTGTAAGGTTGAATGGATGTATAAGGATTATTTTGGTTTTTACGAGGTGCCATTTTCAATAGTACCGAGCTCTCGTTATTTATTCTTGAGTCAGCGACATCGAGAAGCAATGCAGCACCTTCAAGCTGGTCTTGGCCAAGGTGGTGGATTCGCCATGTTAACGGGAGAAGTGGGGACAGGAAAAACCACCGTAGCCAAAGCCATGTTAGCGTCACTGGATGATAAAACGGCATCTGGATTGATCCTAAATCCTACGTTTTCAAGCCAAGATCTGCTGGAAGCCATCTGCGACGAGTTTTCACTTAGTTACCCTGAAAGGGCTTCCTTAAAACAGCTCAGCCAAGCCATATACCAATATTTAATCGATAATGATCAACAAGGCATTAATACGCTACTTGTGATCGATGAAGCGCAGCATCTCTCTGCGGAAGTTCTCGAGCAGTTGCGACTGTTGACTAACCTTGAAACGGATGATCATAAGTTACTGAAAGTTTTGTTGATTGGACAACCTGAGTTACAAGACAAACTGCGCACAACCCAATTACGCCAATTGGCCCAACGAATCACCGGACGCTATCACCTATTGCCGCTTACGGAAGGGGAGACTCGCCAATATATAGAGTTTCGCTTGTCGACGGCTGGCGGTGACATTTCACTGTTTTCGAAGGGGGCAGTGGCTGCCATAAATAACGCCAGTCAGGGCATTCCGCGTTTGATTAATCTCATCGGAGATAAAGCGTTACAGTATGCTTATCACTCAGGAGAGAAAAAAGTATCTAAGTCTTTGGCTCATAAAGCTTGTGAAGATATTCTGTCGTTCCAAGCTCCTGGTGTGGGACATTCGGTGCAAAACACAGGTGGTGGTTTGTCAGAGCTATTGTCGACTTATGCAATGCCTGCGCTACTAGGCATTGCAGTTGCTGGGGGACTGTACTGGAAAGGTGCCGAAGGATTAGCGTGGTTGTCATCATTATCAAACCAACAGCAAGTTGCTGAGCCAGTCAGTGCCTCAAGCTCTTCCTCCAAAGAAGTGATAATACCTGTTAATAATGTTGATGAACCTTATCCCAAAGAGCTACTACAAGATCTGTTTAAACGAAAAGATAAAATATCTGCGATTCAAGAGCTTTATGCGGTTTGGGGCTACAAAGCAGGTGTACTTGATGGCATGTGCGAAGAGTCACCGAGCAGTAGTTTTGAGTGCCAAAAGTATTTAGGTACCTTGTCTCAGATAGAGCAACAGAATCTGCCTGTTGTGATGTCTTTGTATTTGGATGGACGACAAAGTTATGTGGTGCTGTATCAAGTTTCAGACGACCAAGTGCAAGTGCTGAATGGTCAGCAACGTATCTCTTTGCCGAAATCATGGCTTGAGCAGTTATGGACTGGTGAATACTACTCTATTTGGCAACGTGAACTGCAAACCACGCTCCGATTGAATCAACAGGGAGCGCAAGTTCGGTTATTGGATGAAAAATTGTCAAAAGTGCTTGGAGGTACACCTTCTGGTAGCGATATTTTCGACGAAGCACTAAAACGTAAAGTGGAAGTCTTTCAGCGTTGGCAGAATATTGATGTTGATGGCATAGCTGGGCGCAATACGCTGCGTAAATTGGAGCTGTTAACCCAGAATAACCCACCTTCCATCGAAGCCAAGCAGAACCAAGAGGGGTCACTATGAAGTCTCTAATCTGGAGTAGTTTAGTGCTCGTTTCTGTCGGTGCAATAGCCTCTCAGAGTGCACTGGAGGACCCACAGAAACCAAGCGAATCATACTCTATTTTGGCATACCCTGATTTTTCGCAGCTTAAACCGTTGCCACAAGTCAGCGTGCCCGTTGCTACGACTCAGGTCACTCAAGTTGTAAACACGACGAGTGCTAGTTCACCTATTGATGTTGTGCCAGATACCAACACGGCTTCAGAACAGTCTTTTGATTTAGAGAACTTAGATCTGAGTGGTTTAGACCCTGAGATTGCTCGCAAAGTCGCGTCTGCCATCAATAAGACAGAACCTACTTTAGTACCAAGTAATTCAGATCATATCGCTCTGGAAGATAATCAAGCTCGTTATCGTGGACGTCTGCCTGCATTGAATCTACAAACTCATATGTATTCGTCTGATGCTCAGCGACGTTGGGTTAAAATCAATGGTCAAGAGTTAAAAGAAGGGGATAGAATGAATAATATCCAGTTGCTCGCTATAGAGCCTCAGTTCATTACCATTCGCTTTGATAACGATATCATTGATATTCCTGCCTTGTATGAATGGGGCGGATAAAAAACGGGACGCTAGGTAGCGTCCCATTTTCATTGTCATTGAGTATATTTAGTTTGCAGCAGAGACTTTGGGAAGCTTCGCCTGTAATGGCTCGGTAGCAACTAGCTCAAACTGCTGATAAGGGAATAGATATTCTGCTTCGGTTTTTACTTGCTGAGCTTTGCTCGTATCTCCCATCCCTTGGTAAGCCGTTATCAGATTACGATAAAAAGCAGGACGTGGCTTGTGACGGATAATATCCACAGACCAGTCAATATAAGGTTGAATTAGCGTTTTATCACCAGTGCGTAACCCGAGCTTTAGGTAAGTGCTATAGACATCCCAGTCATAACGATCTTGCCATGCCATAGGGTTACTGACTTGCTCTAAGATGGTGACATCGACTGGGTCAGATTTTTCAAACTTAGTTAACACATAATTAGTATGCAAAGACGCAACCATATAGGTGATGACCAAAATTGGTATCAATAGAGACATCACTCTCGTCAGTGTCTTAGTTACACCGGATAACGAAGCTTGTTTTAATCGAGGCGTACGTTGGTCTACCCAATAAATCAGTATGATAAAGGTAATCCAGTGTATCAGTGAATGATAAAACGGATACTCCGTTTGACTGTGCAGCACAATGGGTAAGAATAGAGCGAATATAGCCAAGCGTGTCCCGGGTTTCGCGGTGTAAATTCGGCTTAGGATGAAAAGAGCCGCGAGCAAAATACCAAGAATCGGCAGCAATCCCCCCTCAATCCCCCAAAACAACAATTCGTTATGTGGGTGATCCAGAGCAGGTACGCCAGCAGAAAAATTGTTGTTGAGCTGGTGCTGCCGAGCCGTATACACCATGTATTCCGGTTCAAACTTTCCCAATCCATAGCCAGTAAATGGCTTCTCGATTAGCATATCTATGGACTGGCTGTAAATCGTTGTACGAATGTCGGTAAAGCTGGCTTTTTGTTCGATAAGATTTTGGCTACTGCTGTTGCCAAATCCAAGCAAAAGTCCTAATGCTACGCCGGCTAAACTAGCAAAAGACCAGCCTCGAAAGCGCTTCCTAGTTGAGTGTCGATACAGATAAGGGATAAGCAGCAATGTTCCGATTAGTGCACCTAGCCAGCCTGTTCTTGAGCCTAAAACGACAATTAGAGGTAAGGTAATAACGGGTGTTAAATATAAGATGGAGACATCGCTGATATGCCAGTTATATTTATGTCGTTGACGTGCGAGCAGATAACCAGACAGAACCAGAGCGGTGGCGAGAAAGCTAGCCATCACATTAGGCTGTTGGAAGATCCCATAAGGGCGGTTAATGACTACGTTATATCCCATGAAATTATCATCGGACAGCAAGAAATATTGGCCATAGCCAATTGCAGACTCAATCAGAGCCGCTAGGACAACCAACCACAAAAACCGTTGTTTCTGCTTATTGGTGAAGCGAAATTGCTGCAAAACAATGAACAACAACATGCCACTCCACAGAGCAATAAATCGAGGAGCGACGGAAACCATGTCGGGTTTGCTGTAGAACAGTGGAACACTTAACAGAATACAAGAGAGCAACAAACCAATAGTAAGTTTGCTATAACGCAATATTTGGTTGCTACCGAGTTGATAAAGCCCAATAGCTAAAGCGACGCTAAACGCAATCCATGCTGTGTTATTGAAGGTGAGTGCAAGCCCCAAGCCGCCTGGATTTGGCCAGAAAACATGTGTCGCGATGAGATAAAGCATCGCCATAGCGGCCATGAACTTTCGATTGAGCGGGGGACGAACTCGATTTTCAGCCAGTTCTGTACCGTTGGTATGAATAATTGCCATGCTTGCTACTAGTTAATGAACAAGAAAGAGAGTGACGTAACCATACGTCACTCTTCTAAGATGCCCTAATTTAACCTTTTAGCATAGGTTTTAGGAAGCGTGCTGTGTGAGAACCTTCGACTTGAGACACATTTTCTGGGGTCCCTTGAGCGATAATTTCTCCTCCTCCCTGTCCACCTTCTGGCCCTAAATCGATGATCCAGTCAGAAGTTTTAATGACATCAAGGTTGTGCTCGATAACCACGACGGTATTGCCATGGTCACGAAGACGGTGCAGAACGGACAAGAGCAGCTCGATATCGTGGAAATGCAGACCTGTTGTTGGCTCATCTAAAATATAGAGCGTTTTACCCGTATCACGTTTAGAGAGTTCTCTAGCCAGTTTAACCCGCTGAGCTTCACCACCTGAAAGTGTTGTCGCAGCTTGACCGAGACGAATGTACGAAAGACCTACGTCCATTAGGGTTTGTAGTTTTCTAGCAATTACAGGAACCGGATCGAAGAACTCACGAGCATCTTCTACAGTCATTTGTAGCACTTCATCAATGGTCTTACCCTTGTAGCGAACTTCTAACGTTTCACGGTTATAACGCTTCCCTTTACATACGTCACATGGCACGTATACATCAGGTAAAAAGTGCATTTCTACCTTGATAACGCCGTCACCTTGACATGCTTCACAGCGGCCGCCGCGAACATTGAAGCTAAAGCGACCTGGTTTGTAGCCACGAGAGCGTGACTCTTGAGTGCCTGCAAACAGTTCGCGAATGGGGGTGAAGATACCAGTATAAGTAGCAGGGTTAGAGCGAGGTGTACGACCTATTGGACTTTGGTCAATATCGATCACTTTATCGAAATGCTCTAAACCTTCAATCTTCTTATAAGGGGATGGTTCGGCAGTTGTTGCTCCATTGAGCTGAGTGTGCGCTATCTTAAAGAAGGTATCATTAATCAAGGTGGATTTACCTGAACCGGAAACACCAGTAATACAGCTAAATAGACCAACTGGAATAGTCAAATCGACATTTTTAAGATTATTGCCTGTTGCACCTTGCAGCTTCACCACCTTCTTGGCATCCATTGGCGTACGCTGTTGAGGAATCGCGATTTCTCGTTTCCCGCTTAGGTACTGACCGGTTAGTGATTCTTCTGATTGGATAATGTCTTCAATAGTACCTTCAGCTACTACAGAACCACCATGTACGCCTGCGCCAGGGCCAATATCAATGACGTGGTCTGCCGTTCGGATAGCATCTTCGTCGTGTTCAACAACCAATACGGTGTTACCTAGATCTCTTAAATGCGTTAGCGTATTAAGAAGACGTTCATTGTCGCGCTGGTGGAGACCAATAGAAGGCTCATCAAGAACGTACATTACCCCGACTAGACCTGCACCAATTTGACTTGCCAAGCGGATACGCTGCGCTTCCCCGCCTGAAAGTGTTTCGGCACTGCGTGACAGGTTTAAGTAGTTAAGGCCTACATTAACGAGGAAGTGCAGACGATCATTGATCTCTTTCATGACTTTCTCTGCTATTTGGGCGCGTTGCCCCTCAAGCTCTAATGAACGGAAAAAGTCCATGGCACCACTGATGCTCATTTCGACGATTTCTGGCAATGTGGTATCAGCGATAAAGACATTACGTGCTTCTTCACGCAGCCGAGTACCACCACAAGAACCACAGGATTTTGTCGAGATATATTTCGCGAGATCTTCACGTACTGAGTTAGATTCAGTATCACGATAACGGCGCTCAAGGGTATTTAGGATCCCTTCAAATGGATGGCGTTTCACGCGGATATCACCGCGATCGTTAACGTAGTTAAATTCTACCTCTGTACGGCCTGAGCCTGTGAGCACCACATCTTTGATCTTTTTCGGCAGAGACTTAAAGGGCGCGTATAAATCAAAGTCGTAATGCTTGGCCAGTGAGGTCAGCATTTGGAAGTAGTAGTAGTTCTTCTGATCCCAACCACGAATCGCACCTTCAGCAATGCTCAGTTCTTCATCCATCACGACTCGGGCTGGATCGAAGTATTGTTGGACTCCTAAACCATCACACGTGTGGCAGGCCCCAGCAGGGTTGTTAAACGAAAACAGGCGAGGCTCAAGCTCTTGCAAGCTATAGCCACAGTAAGGGCAAGCGAAATTAGCAGAAAAGATGATGTCCTCTTTTTCAGGTTCATCCATCCAAGCGACACCGACGATGCCTCCTGAGAGTTCTAGTGCGGTTTCAAAAGATTCGGCAAGACGCTGCTGTAAGTTATCTCGAACTTTAAAGCGGTCGACAACCACCTCAATGGTGTGCTTTTTATGCAGCTCAAGTGTCGGCGGATCGGAAAGATCGCAGGTTTCTCCGTCGATACGGGCGCGAATAAAACCTTGAGCTGAGAGGTTTTCTAGAGTTTTAACATGCTCACCTTTACGCTCCTTAACAATTGGAGCTAGCAACATCATTTTAGAGCCTTCTGGTAGCTCTAGAACCTTATCAACCATTTGGCTAACGGTTTGTGCGGCTAGTGGTGTTTTGTGTTCTGGGCAGCGTGGCTCGCCCACTCGAGCATACAGCAAGCGCAAGTAGTCATAGACTTCTGTAATGGTACCCACAGTTGAGCGAGGGTTATGCGAGGTGGATTTTTGCTCTATAGATATAGCTGGAGACAAGCCTTCGATGTGGTCAACATCAGGCTTTTCCATCAAGGATAAAAACTGTCTTGCATAAGCGGATAAGGATTCCACATAACGACGTTGCCCTTCTGCGTACAGAGTATCAAAGGCGAGTGAAGACTTACCTGAGCCCGAAAGGCCAGTGATAACGGTCAGTTTGTCGCGAGGAATTGTCAGATTGACGTTTTTTAGGTTATGGGTTCGAGCACCCCTAACTTCGATCTTATCCATTGTTGCCACTCATGTAATACGTAGTGTGACAAGTATTACATAGTGTGAAGTTTGTGCAAAGAAATACTGGATAAAAAAACAGGTCTGTAAATGTAAAAAAGCGCCACTTCTCGATGAAAATGGCGCTACTGCTTATCGTTTGTTTTGTGAGCTCAAGCTTATATTACGCTTTCTTAGTTGCGTGTTTGCCAAGCTCTGCTGTTTTCTCATCTTTTAGGTAAAGATTCTCAAAGCAGTAGTTCGTTGCTTCGATATAGCCTTCTACGCTACCGCAGTCAAAACGTTGACCTTTAAATTTGTAGGCCAAAACGCAGCCAGCTTTTGCTTGTTTAAGCAAGGCGTCGGTGATTTGGATTTCACCGCCTTTGCCAGGCTCTGTTTGTTCAATTAGCTCGAAAATATCTGGAGTAAGAATATAACGACCAATGATTGCTAGGTTGCTAGGCGCTGTGCCTTGCTCAGGTTTTTCAACCATATCATCTACACGGAAAAGATCGTCTTTAATCATTTCACCGGAGATAACACCGTATTTGTGCGTTTCATCTTCAGGTACTTCTTGAACCGCAACGATTGAGCAGCGGAACTGTTTGTAGAGCGCGACCATTTGAGCCAGTACACCTTGATCTTCGTTAACACAAAGGTCGTCCGCTAGAACGACGGCAAATGGTTCGTCACCTACAAGCTCACGACCAGTCAAAATCGCATGACCCAGGCCCTTCATTTCACGTTGGCGAATGTAGGTGAATTGTGCCGAATCAATGATGTCGCGGATATCAACAAGAAGCTCTTCTTTATTAGTGCCACTAATTTGGTGTTCAAGTTCGTAGTTTTTATCGAAGTGATCCATGATGGAGTGTTTACCACGACCGGTAACAATACACATTCCGTCCATTCCCGCTTGAATGGCTTCTTCCACACCGTATTCAATCAATGGTTTGTTAACCACTGGCATCATTTCTTTAGGCATAGATTTTGTAGCGGGTAGGAAGCGAGTTCCGTAACCAGCTGCCGGGAATAGGCACTTCTTGATCATGATAAAACCCTTTATCTTTATTCGTTTTAATTTGTTGCCACTGACGGGCGATTGGACCTAAGTCTACATATTATCGCCGGTTTATGACAGTAGAAATGTGTCAGAGTTCGCTCTGTTTTGCATTGAAAAACAGAGCGCACTCTCTACGTAGATGAAGATGTGTTTTGTGTGTATTGCTAGGAGAGAAGGTTTTGATTGGCCCAAGCTATCGCTTGTAGGCGGTTTTTTACAGAAAGCTTTCTAAAGACTTGATAAAGATGAGATTTTACTGTGGACTCAGTAATAAATAGGTCTTCAGGTATTTGTAAGTTGCTGGCTCCCGATTGCAGACACCGCAGGATCTCGATTTCTCTAGCCGTCAAATCTACCACAGTGGGAGAGGTATTTGCTGAAACCACATGGCGATAGTGGTGTAACAGTTGGCTGGTTACTTCTCGAGGTAGCCAGTTTTTGCCGTTAATGATTTCTCCCAGACCAATCACGATTTTCTTAGCGTCTTCGTGGCTGTAAAAGAGCCCTTTGATATGACCATATCTAAGGATCTCCTCGGTCGTTAGCCGATGCGGAACATTGATCAGTACGGTCTCAAAATTTTTGCTTGCTAAAGGCAGGTTTAACACTTGTTGGAAAAGATCTAAGGATTCTTCGTAATCAAAGAGCAAAATACGATTACGAGAACCGGAGGTGGTTGAAAGTAGATCTTGAGGAGTGATGGCTTGAATAGCATTAATACTTAGATGGGATAAGCGCTTGACCGTTTTGGTAACTGAGTCCTCTTGATTAAGAGTGACATGTTGAATGACGCGTTGGTAATTATTTCTTCTCATAGCACACTTTTACTCGTGGTTTTTATGCATATTGACGAGTATGTAGTTTATGTTCTAGTGATAAAAAAGTAGTTTGAGAGTGACTTAAAACTATCTAAGTAATTGATATAAATATAAAGTTTATCATTGTTTGCTTCGCTCGTAATAACGAGGGGAAAGGGGTTATTTTGGTATCCTCAGGATAAGCGCTGTTGCGGTACCAGTGGTTCGTGTTATCCTACTGGGCTAATTTGAAACACACTGTGGTTACGGAGCAAAACATGGCAAGCCGTGGAGTAAACAAAGTCATTCTAGTGGGTAACTTAGGTAACGACCCAGAAATTCGTTACATGCCAAACGGCGGTGCCGTGGCGAATATTACAATCGCAACCTCTGAATCTTGGCGTGATAAAGCGACAGGCGAGCAGCGTGAAAAAACTGAGTGGCACCGTGTTGCTCTGTTTGGCAAGCTAGCGGAAGTTGCTGGTGAATATCTGCGTAAGGGCTCTCAAGTTTATATTGAAGGTCAACTGCAAACTCGTAAGTGGCAAGATCAAAGTGGTCAAGACCGCTACACAACGGAAGTCGTTGTTCAAGGCTTCAACGGCGTGATGCAAATGCTAGGTGGCCGCCAAGGTGGTGGTACTCCTATGCAGGGTGGTATGCAAGGCGGCATGAACCAAGGTGGTGGCATGCAGCAGCAAGCTCCTCAACAACAGGGTTGGGGACAGCCTCAACAACCTGTACAACAACCAGCTCAGCAAAAACCTGCTCAACAGCAGCCGCAATACAATGAACCACCAATGGACTTCGATGACGATATCCCGTTCTAATCAGTGCTGAATATCAAGTCAAATTAAGTTCTATTTGATTTTTGCATAGAAAAGCCGCGATGAATTCGCGGTTTTTTTTGTTTCTTAGAGACAACGCATTGCTTGTTGCTTAACGGGTTATAGTAAATTTGATATAACAAACAGTTAACGCGATAGCTTATTTTATATAATGTGCGCATGAATCTCTCTTGTTGCATCAACGAGTTGAGTTCGGACGACAAACGTTAATGACATCATCGGTTCAAAAAGGACTTTAGTACCTATGAGGCAAACTCCCACCCTCAAACTGAGCACTCGCTTAGTGGCTTTTGTGACAGTAATTGTCATGAGTGCCGTATTTATTCTGTTTGTTGGCGGAACACTATCCATTAAAAGGATGGGCCAAGAGTACCTCAATCACCACTTGGCTGGCATTGTTCGAGTTATCGATAAAGAATTAGAAGACCCCGATGCAGCCTATATGATGCAGCGTTGGATGCCTAAGATGCTGCAAGCTAGTAATATCATTGAGATGCAGCTGACCTCTTCAGCTGGCGTGGTATACCGATACAAAAACACCTCTCCAACCATAGATCGCACCATTGTGTATCGAGAAGGTTTTGATTTAGAGCGCAATGATGGCTATCGCGTCGAATTTACCGCGCTGCCTCCTTATTTGGATGTGCGTTATTCCATTGAAGCCATGTGGTCGGTCACTTTAGCTTTTGGGTTGATTGTCTTTTGTCTAATGCAAGGGGTGAAGTGGCTTCGTAAACAGCTAGTTGGCTCAGAGTTATTGGAAGAGCGAGGTCGGATGATCTTAGGCGGTCGCGTAGAGCAGTTTGCTAAAGGAGATGAAAGAGAATGGCCTTATACCGCTAGTGAGGCTTTGGACATTCTAATCGAAGAATTGCAAGATGCTCGCCAAGAGCGCAGTCGATTCGACACCTTTATTCGCACACAAACCTTCCTTGATCCATTGACTGGCAGCGCAAATCGAATGCTATTTGATAGCAAACTAGAATCAGCGATACATGAAAGCGGCGCTCAAGGCGGCGTTATGCTATTTCGCATTGAAGACTGGGATCAAGTACAGGAGGTTCAAGGTAAATCGACGTCAGATGACTTCCTTGTGGAAGTTGGTGAAGTGATTTCCAACGCGGTTCAGAAATATCCTGATGTGATTTTCTCCCGTTACTATGACGCCGATTTTGCCGTATTTATCCCGCATCAAAGCAGCAAAGATGTTGCTAACCTAGCAAACCAATGTATTCGTCAGCTTGAAAAAATCACGCCGCCAATGCCTCTTGATGAAGAGAACTGGTGTCACATTGGTGTCAGTATGTATTCCGAAGGTGAACGCCAAGGGCGCATCATGGAAGAGGCTGAAACGGCGCTGAAAAGTGCTCAACTGCAAAAGGTAAATAACTGGAGTCGCTTTAGCAAGCAAGTCCAAAAATTCGATGAGCGTGGCAGTGTGCGTTGGCGTACATTGTTTGATAAAGCACTTCTGCCTGAAAATCTACTTATTTTTTCACAGCCCTGCTATTTGTACGAAAAAGGGAAGGAGCTCGACGTACTTCACAAAGAATTGTTTGCGCGAATTGAAGATCCGGAACGAGGTATTGTTAAAGCGTCACGATTCCATTCCGCTTTACTTCAAGTAGGCTACGAGTCCAATTTTGATCGTGCAGTACTAAATAAAGTGTTACGAAACATTAAGAAAAGTCCGGCTATTCTACCGATTTCTATCAATCTTTATGTCGTGCCATTTGCTAATAAAGGCTATTTTAAGTGGTTTCGTGATGAGTTGTTGCAATTGCCTATCGCGGTACGCTCACAATTAAGCTTTGAATTTTCCGAGGCAAGACTAGTTCAACATCTGGACTATATTCGCCCAGTTGTTAGAATGCTGTCCGGTTTAGGGTGCACAGTAATCGTAGGTCAGGCTGGTCGTTCGATTGTGAGTACTCATTACATCAAAGATCTGAAAGTAGATTATCTTAAATTGCATCGCAGCTTAATTAAGAAAATTGATCAACGGGATGAAAACCAATTGTTTGTTCGCAGCATGGTTGGTGCTTGTGGGGACTCCAAAACACAAGTTATTGCCGTAGGCGTGGAAAATAAAAAAGAGTGGTATACGCTGCTTGATCTTGGTGTTAGCGGTGGTCAAGGACGTTATTTTGCAGCTGAAACACAACTCATGCCAGATCCTAAGCCAAAAGCGGCAATGATAAAGCCTGGACGAAGAAATCGTTGGAAAAGAACCTAACGCGGAAATGTTATGACGTTTAAAAACATCGTTGCTCGATTTGGGTCGAAACAAGCGAATACTTCCCCAATGGTAGTTATTATGCAGTCGGATGGCGTCTTTTTGTCAGAGAAAGGACAGCTTAAGGTTAGTAACTGTGATATTACTGCCAACAATTGGCAAAAGGCGCTTGAGCAACTTCTGCAGCCTAAAGCAACCAAGGGCCAAAGCGTCAATGTTGTCATTGGTAGCGACCTTTATCATACCTATCAAATAGACACGCCAAGAATACCAAAATCTGAGTGGCCTCAAGCTCTGCCTTTTTTATTGAAGGATGTTATCAGTGAGCGAGTGACTGAGATTGTTGCCGATGGTCTAGAGCTGCCAAGCTTGAATAAAACAATTGCCTATGTGATTCAGAAATCCTGGCTGTTACAGCTTCGCGGTGTATTAGAAAAGTTAGGATTGGAACTGGCTCAAGTTATTCCAGAAGAGCTATTTTGGGCAAGAGCTCAAAAAGAGAGTCACAGCGCTGTTTTACTGCAAAGAAGTCGTTTTCATCACTATCGAGTCAGTGCTTTTGTTGAACAATTGCCGATTTTTCATCGAACCATTCGTAGTGTTTCTGGCCCTGTTATTCAAGATGAAACCATTGGACTTGATGTCGACAGCTTGGCTCTTGAGTTGCAAAGGTCTCTTGACTATCTGTCATCGCAATTAAAAACAGGTGGCGTGCATGCGTTGCAAGTTTGTTGTGATGAAGAATCGGAAACCCAACTGGCTGAAGCGCTCACTGCACGATTGAATGTCAAAGTAATGCCTCTAGTTTCTGAGCGTACGGGTTGGTCTGGAGCGTTATTAGCTCAAATCGCCAGTGAGCAGTTGGAAGGACCAGCAGTTAACCTGTATCCATCGTATTTAAAGCCTAAACAAGAGTATTTTACCTTAGCTCGAGTTGCGTCTGTAATGGCTCTGACGGTAACAGCTGCTGTTGCGGTGTACGGGTATCTTTCAGTTTCAACAGCTCAATTAGAAAGCGAGCTTGCACACTCGGAGTCTCGCGCAGACTCGTTACACGATGAATTAAGTCAGCAAAAATCGGCGTTGGAGTCACATCGACCTTCTCCGGTTAAAGTTGCCGCCGTAGAGCGCTTAAAACAGGAGATCACCGCGAAAAAAGATGCGTTGGATGCGGTAGATGACTATGACAAAGAGCAGCAAGTTGGTTATTCAAGCGTGATGAACTCGCTTGCGACGTTGGGAAGAAACGACATTTCAATTCAACATATTTACCTTGATAAAAGCAATATTGATATTTCTGGATTAGCACGAAACGCCAGTGTGATTCCAAACTGGGTTGGGCAATTCAAGCAAGAGCAAAGTCTGGTTGGTAGAACCTTTAAGACCTTGAAAATTGGTCGTAATACTAATGATGTCGTGACATTTGAATTGCGTACCAGTCCAGAAAATCGATCTCTAGATACTGTGGTAAATGCGGGTGAAAAAGTGGATGCGACACAAGTATTGGAGGCTCAGCAGTGAAGGACTATTGGCTGAAGTTAGATCAGAAGTTCCTCGCCTTAAGTACAAGAGAAAAATCGTTACTCTCAATCTGTGCTTTCGTCATTGTGGTTATGATGCTTTATCTGCTGTTGCTAGAACCTAGTTTATTGCAAAAGAGCCGTTTGGAACGACAGCTTCAACAAGTTTCCAGTGAAAACATGGAATTAGAGGGGCAGCTTTCAGTATTGAGCAGCCAACTTAAACAAGATCCAGACAAAGACATTAATCTTGAGTTCAATCGACTAATTGATGAGAGCCAAGCGTTATCAGAACAGCTCTCTGGATTGGTGGATAATCTTATCTCACCGGTTCAAATGACGAACCTGCTTGAATTGGTGCTAAGCAAGAGCCAAGGCTTGAAACTTGTTGCTCTTGAGTCGCTACCACCAGAGCCTATTACTGGTACTGATGGAGCAAGTGAGTACTCCGGTTACTTTGTTCATCCGGTTAAGATTGAATTGACGGGTAACTATTTTGCTATCGCCAAATATCTGTCTGAGTTGGAGCAAATGCCGGTTAAATATTATTGGCGTAGCTTTAAATATGATGTGGAAAAACATCCCAAAGCTCGCTTGATTTTAGAAGTGTACACACTAGGTACTCGCAAGGAGTTTATCGGTGGTTAGAGCAATATTTATCGCCTTATTGAGTGTTTCCATGTCTTCGTGGGCGACCCAAGATCCCACTGCACCTTTAGGGTGGGCTCAGCCAACACAAGTACAAACGAAACCGAAGAAAAAAGTGGTGTACCGATTGCCGACATTGCAAAGCATAGTCTGCGAGCAGGCAATGCCGTGTTCAGCCGTGATGAATGACAAAGTGGTTGAAGAAGGTGATGTCATCAACGGTTACAAAGTCGTCAATATCAACAGTGAAAATCTCTTCCTTCAGCGCGCAGGCAAGCAGTGGAAACTTGGCTTATTTGCGATGGACGTAAAAAACTAAGGCTATAAGAATATGATGCGTAAGGTAGTAGTCGGTATATGTATCGCAGCATTGGTGGGATGTTCAATGGGACATCGAGATCCGGTTGAAATAAAGCAAAGTCTCAATGAATCGGTGAACAATGCAAATAACAAGAGCCTAGATGAGTTGCCCCCGACGGTGGAAGCCGACCTAATGCCTGAGCTAGACACTCAGGCAGGCTCACATTCGAGCCGAACGCTGAAGCGTTTCCGAGTGCAAGCCAATGGCGTCGAAGCCAAGGCATTTTTCACCAGTTTGGTAAAAGGAACCGAGTACAGCGTGTCTATTCACCCGAGCGTATCGGGTAAAATTACTGCTAACTTGAGCGATGTGACGTTAGATGAAGTGCTGGATAATGTTAGTGACATGTATGGTTATGACATTGAGAAAAAAGGTCGAATCATCCAAGTGTATCCAGCGGGTTTACGCACAGTTTCTATTCCAGTGGATTACTTGCAGTTCAAGCGTTCAGGTCGCTCATTAACCTCGATAACGACCGGAACCATCTCCAGCAGAGATTCGAGCAATAACAACAATAGCAGTAATTCAAACAATAACTCGAGCTCGAACAGCTCAAATTCGAACTCGTCCAGTTCATCAAGCTCAAATAACGTTAATGGTGGCAATAGCAACAATAATGAGCAAGGTGGAACTCGTATTGAAACCACCAGTGAAAGTGATTTCTGGCCTTCGCTTGAGCAAGCGGTAAGTAAGTTGATAGGTACTGGTGACGGTCGCAGTGTGGTGGTTACCCCTCAAGCCAGTTTACTTACTTTACGTGCTTATCCCGATGAAATTCGTCAGGTTAGAGAGTTTTTAGATATGTCGCAGCAGCGACTTCATCGTCAAGTGATTCTGGAAGCAAAGATTCTAGAAGTAACGCTGAGCGACGGTTATCAACAAGGCATCAGCTGGAGCAATATTGGTGCGGCAATTGGTAGTGGTGGTGTGTCTATCTCCCGACCAGCACAAAACCCAGTGCCACCTTTAAATCAGATTGGCACCCTGTTAGGTGGGCAAACCAACGTGACCATTACGGACGGACACTTTGAAGCCGTATTGAGCTTTATGGCGACGCAAGGCGATCTCAATGTCCTTTCTAGTCCTCGAATCACCGCCGCCAACAACCAAAAATCGGTTATCAAAGTGGGTACCGATGAGTACTTCGTTACTGATATCTCAACAGTTATTGGTTCTGGTGAAAATGCCAACGTAGCGCCTCAAGTTGAATTAACACCCTTCTTCTCGGGTATTTCTTTGGACGTGACGCCGCAAATTGATGAAAAAGGTAATGTTCTGCTACATGTTCATCCTGCGGTTATTGAAGTTCAAGAAGAGAAAAAAGAGATAGAAGTGTTAGGGGATTCTATCATTGTGCCGCTAGCGAAAAGCTCTATTCGTGAATCAGATTCTGTTATCCGTGCAGCTGACGGCGACGTTGTGGTGATTGGTGGACTGATGAAATCGGCAACCACTGAAATGGTCTCTAAAGTGCCATATCTTGGGGATATCCCTGCACTGGGACACTTGTTTAGAAATACGCAAAACGTGACGGAAAAAACAGAGTTGGTCATCTTGCTACGTCCGACTGTTGTTGGTGTGAATACATGGCAGAAAGAAGTTGAGCGTTCTCGTGACTTACTTAACGAGTGGTTCCCAGAAGATTAAAAGGCTTAGGGCTTGACGTTTGAGTTGAAGCGATTGGAACGATAAACGGTGTACTTAGACTATTTCGGATTTGAGCAATACCCATTTGCGCTGACGCCCAATACTGCGCTGTTTTTTGGTCTGTCGCCGCATTATGAGGCGATACAGACTGTGACGGCGGGCGTGGCACTTGGTGAAGGAGTCCTCAAAGTCACGGGCGAAGTAGGTACTGGAAAAACCTTAGTCTGCCGAATGTTAATCAAACAGCTCGAGGCTGATTACAGCTTAGTTTATCTGCCCAATCCGGTGTTGTCCGGTGCCGAGTTAAGAATTGCTATTGCTAAAGAACTTGGCATAGAGCAAAGCCAGCAACATACGTTGCTCGAAGATATTCAGAAAAAACTTATCGAAGCCAAACAGTCGAAGCGACCAGTAGTAGCTTTGATTGATGAAGCTCAGGCCTTATCTGATGAAGCACTAGAGACGCTTCGTTTATTAGGAAATCTAGAAACCGAAGACAGCAAATTGATGCACTTAGTGCTGTTTGGGCAGCCTGAATTGGATACGCGACTTGAACAGCATCACCTAAGGCAATTTAGACAGCGAATCACCTTCAGCGCCACATTACGTACTATGGCAAAAGCTGAGTGTTTTGCTTATGTCCAACAGAGAACGATGAGCGCTGGACGTGAGGAACATCTGTTCAGTCATCATCAACTCGCTGCCATTTGGCGAGCAAGTAAAGGCGTTCCAAGATTGGTGCACCAAATTTGCCATAAAACACTGTTGTTAGCGTTTGGTGACAACAGCCAGCAGGTATTAAACCGCCACTTGTATCTGGCGATAAAAGATACTTTTGATGCCACCAAGCCGATATTCAAATACCCAGTACTCTGGGGATGGAAATAACTATGAGTGCGATTAATAAAGCCTTATCAAATCTGACTAGTAAACCCAATAATTCTCACGTGAATATTGAGCAAGCTGTAATACCCAAAGTGAGGAATACCTCTCCCATTGTGTGGATTGGGGTTGGAGTCTTAGTCAGTTTAGCGATGGGAAGCTGGGCGTTTTCTACGGCAAATACGTCACCTTCTATGAGTGTACCTCAAGAAGGTGCACGCTCTTTAGCGCAGTCTCGTGCTCAATTAAACTCACCGACAGCGAATTTAGGCTCCGCTTCTTCTGCTGTGTTCGACTTACCAAATGCAAAGCTGACTGATAATAAACGTGTATCGCTAGTCAAAGACCAGTCAAAAGCTGTCACTACGATGGCAGATACGCACGTGTTGCCGTCCTCTGCTGAACCTATTCTGTTAGCCCAACTATCTCCAAATAAAGCTGAGCCTCAAGCCAATGGTGGAGAGATGGTGGTTGAGCAAGTAGAACTCAGCTCGGAACAGTTAGCGGAAAAAGCCATTCAACGAGCCAAGAAATCGATTGATGCCAATGATATTAATGGTGCACTTGAGAATTATACCGCTGCACTTAGGTACGCTCCGGAAAATGAGCAAGTGAGACAACGATTGTCGGCGCTCTACTACGGTAAAGGTCAGACCCGAAAATCGTATGAACTTTTGCAAGAAGGGATTAATCGTAACCCTTCTGGTGAAAGGTTACGTTTGGCGTTAACGAAATTGCTTATCAAGGAGAATCAGCAGGAGGCTGCCCTCACGCCGTTGGTTTATCTGCCTGAGTATCCATCGATTGAATACTTATCACTCAGAGCCGGTCTCGCGCAGCGAAATAAACAAGCCGATATGGCCTATCAAAGCTATGAGTTGCTTACCCAACAAGACGGTGAAAATGCTCGTTGGTGGATGGGGCTTGCTATTCAGCAGGAGCGTAAAATGGAGTTTTCACTGGCTAAAAACTCTTATGAAAACGCGCTCGAAAAGATAGGTGTTTCAAGCCAATCGAAAGCATTTATTCGCGACAGACTTAAGGTCATAGAAAGCCTCGAAGGAAGTAATGATGCAAATTAAACTTCGTAAACGTCTCGGTGATCTACTGGTTGAAGAAGGCATTATCAGTGAACAGCAGCTACAGCAGGCTTTGTCGATTCAGCGTAATACAGGCCGAAAACTTGGTGCAACATTGATAGAGCTGGCTGCCCTGTCTGAACAGCAGATGCTAACGTTTTTGTCGCAGCAATTAGCTTTACCATTGATCGATTTAAGTCGGGCACAAGTCGATGTGGATGCGGTTCAGCTTCTTCCTGAAGTTCATGCAAGACGCTTGCGAGCACTTGTGATTGGTCGTCTAGACGATACATTACGAGTCGCGATGAGCGATCCTGCGGATCTTTTTGTTCAGGAATCGTTGTTAAACCAACTTGGTCAATACGCTATCGAGTTTGTTATTGCCCCCGAAAAGCAATTGCTTGACGGTTTTGACCGCTACTATCGCCGTACCAAAGAAATCGCTTCATTTGCAGAGCAGCTTCATGCTGAGCATCAGGCGACGGATGTTTTTGACTTCAATATTGAAGAAGATGAAAGCGAAGAGGTGACGGTGGTTAAGCTGATTAACTCTTTGTTTGAAGACGCCATTCAAGTAGGTGCTTCTGATATTCATATTGAGCCAGATGCCGACGTGTTGCGTCTTAGACAGCGTATTGATGGCGTGTTACATGAGACGTTATTAAATGAAGTGAATGTTGCGCCAGCAATGGTATTGCGACTGAAGCTTATGGCAAATTTGGATATTTCGGAAAAGCGTCTACCTCAAGATGGCCGATTTAATATTAGAGCCAAAGGACAATCGGTTGATATTCGTATGTCGACTATGCCCGTTGAACATGGCGAATCTGTGGTCATGCGTCTGCTCAACCAATCAACAGGTGTCAGAAGGCTTGAAGAGTCGGGGATTCCAAATGATCTGCTGATTAAATTGCGAAAGCAGTTGCGTCGCCCTCATGGAATGATCTTGGTCACTGGACCAACGGGGTCCGGCAAAACCACGACTTTATATGGTGCGCTGACGGAGTTAAATAGTCCTGGAAAAAAGATCATTACTGCAGAAGATCCGGTTGAATATCGTTTGCCTCGACTCAATCAGGTTCAAGTAAACCCAAAAATTAATTTGGATTTTTCATCGATCCTGAGAACTTTCCTGCGCCAAGATCCCGATATCATTCTTGTTGGCGAGATGCGTGACCAAGAAACCGTGGAAATTGGTTTGCGTGCTGCATTAACCGGGCACTTGGTTCTTACAACCTTGCATACTAATGATTCTGTCGATAGTGCTTTACGCATGATGGATATGGGGGCTCCAGGGTACTTAGTTGCTAGTGCCGTAAGAGCAGTCATTGCCCAACGTTTAGTGAGAAGAATTTGCCCCGATTGCAAACGTGAGCATCCAACTGATGAGCATGTAAAGCAATGGCTGATGACTCGCTTCCCTAATCAAACGGAGATGACCTTCCATAAAGGGCAGGGGTGCCAAAACTGTAATCTAACCGGCTATCGAGGACGGATAGGCGTATTTGAAATGCTGGAACTCGATCAAGGAATGATGGACGCCTTACGGGCGAATGATGCTGTACTGTTCTCACAGCGAGCTAGAGCCTCGAAAGAATATAAACCCTTGCTCGCGTCCGCAATGGAACTCGCAATTCAAGGAACCGTCAGCCTAGATGAAGTGATGGCACTGGGTGAAGGGGATGCTTCCGGTAGCATCGAACCTATTTACATTTAGTTTGATGGTTTATAGCTAGAGATAAGACAATGCCAACCTATCGTTATAAAGGGCGCAATCTTGATGGTTCAGAGATTTCTGGTCATCTAGAGTCTGCCAATGAAGAAACTGCGGCGGAGATTTTGATCTCTCGTGGGGTGATTCCAACGTCGATCTCACAAGGTGGTAAGTCAACGTCATTTAGTGACAGCCTAAGTGTATTGATAGCGCCGGCGGTACCTTTAGAAGTGCTGGTTATTTTCTGTCGTCAGTTGTTCAGTTTAACGAAAGCTGGTGTGCCATTGTTACGCTCCATGAAGGGCCTGACGCAAAACTGCACCAACAAGCAGCTGAAATACGCATTGGAAGAAGTCGTTAATGAACTAACTAATGGGCGTAACTTATCGAGTTGTATGCAGCTTCATCCTCGCGTGTTTAGTCCACTTTTTGTTTCCATGATTGCTGTGGGTGAAAATACGGGACGTTTAGACCAAGCATTAGAGCAATTGGCTGCCTATTATGAGCAAGAAGTCGAAACTCGTAAGCGTATTAAGGCGGCAATGCGCTACCCAACGTTCGTGTTGACCTTTATCGTTGCCGCGTTGTTTGTACTGAATATCAAAGTTATCCCTCAGTTTGCTGATATGTTTGCCAGGTTTGGCGTCGATCTTCCTCTTCCCACTCGTATTCTGATTACTACCTCGAATTTCTTCGTCGGTTATTGGCCGCTGTTATTGGGTGCGATAGCTGGCAGTTTGTTTGCATTTCGTGCTTGGCTTGCTACGGCCGCGGGTAGGGAAAAGTGGGATCATATTAAGTTGAGGCTGCCTATTGTCGGCGGCATTGTAAATCGTGCTCAACTTTCACGTTTCTCAAGAACATTTGCTCTTATGCTTCGTGCTGGTGTGCCTTTGAATCAGTCATTGGCGTTATCGGCTGAAGCAATAGACAACAAATATTTGGAAAACCGCATTATGGAAATGAAGGCGGCTATTGAGGCCGGAAGCACGGTGTCTTCAACTGCTATTAATGCCAATATTTTCACGCTGCTTGTTATTCAGATGATCTCTGTCGGAGAGGAAACGGGTCGTATTGATGAGCTTCTGTTAGAAGTTTCGGATTTTTACGATCGAGAAGTTGATTATGATCTGAAGACCCTAACCGCCAGAATTGAGCCGATTTTGCTCACTGTGGTTGCTGGAATGGTATTAATACTGGCTCTTGGCATTTTCCTGCCTATGTGGGGCATGCTCGATGCCATGAAAGGAATGTAACGAGCGATGGCTATCAAAAGTGTCTTTTTCCAAAGAGATGCGCTGCGCTGGCTAATTTGGAGTTGTGTGATTCTAGCGCTTGTAGGGTTTTTCTTATCTACGGTGAATCGTAATCAAGAAAAAATCACCCGTACGCAAGCGGTAGTGATCGGCAAAGTTATGCAACAGCGCATTAATGAATTGCATCAAGCTTGGCTAATAGAGAAGCAACCAAATTATCTACAAGTTGATAATACCGTCGTAAAATTTGACCAAACCGGTTGGATTACCCTATCAAATAATGAAAATAGAAACTGTAACTACTTGTTATCAATACTTTACAACGATGCGGATTCTATAAAACACAATCTATTTATAAAATCAGAGCAAATTGATAAAAAAACTATAGTTGTGTATACGGTATAAATACTGATATTGAAATTAAAGCAATTAAAATTAAAAACTTGCATATGGAAGTCATTTTTTTGACTTGAGTAAAAAAATTGACGTTAATGCTTTGTAATAATTATTCAACTAGTTATAATTTGGGCAGAAAATCACACTTTTGATATAAATGGATCAAATAATGAAAAAAGCTCAAGGTTTTACACTAGTCGAGTTAGTCGTGGTTATTGTGGTATTAGGCCTACTGGCAGTAGCGGCTCTACCACGATTTGTTGATGTAACAGAAAGCGCAAAAGAATCTAGCGTTGAAGCGGTTGCTGGTGGTTTTGCAACTGGTGTGTTATCAGCTCGCGCGCAATGGGAAGCTAATGGCCGAACTAAGTCAGGTATAAATAACTACGTTGATTACGATGGCACTCGTTTCTGGTTAACTCGCTCGGAAGATGGCACAACAGGCTTCCGTGATGGTTACCCTAGTAATACTAACGCTAACAATAGCAACAACGTAAATGTCGAAGCGTGCGTATTCCTGATGGAGAACTTACTGCAAAACTCTCCAGCGGTTGAGCAGTATACAAACAGTCCTTCAAAAGGCACTAAGTACTTAGCGCAGGCAGTAAGCAGCACTAAATGTCGCTATACACAAAACGAAAGTAACCGTCATTACTTCGAGTACGATATTCGTACCGGTAAAGTTACTGTTGAACTTAAATAAGTTGTAGGAATATAAAAATGAAAAGACAAAGTGGTTTCACGCTAATTGAAATGGTCGTGGTGATCGTTATTTTGGGTATTCTTGCAGTAACTGCAGCACCTCGTTTTTTAAATCTACAAGGTGATGCCCGCGAATCATCTCTTAATGGTTTAAAAGGTGCTATTTCTGGCGCAAATGGCATTGTTTACGGCAAAGCAGCAGTAGAAGGCGTTGAGCAGCAAGCAGCGGCCACCATTAATGCAGGTACAAATGAAGCAGTAACGGTTGCATTTGGTTACCCAACTGCTGATGCAGCTGGCCTTGTAAGTGCAGTAGATGGCTTGCAACAAGATTGGATGTTTGCGACTCGTCGTGACGCGCTAATTGCTACCTTTGATGATGGTTCAAATGCTAACTTCCGTACGATTCGCCAATCTAACTGTTTTGTAAGATACGACGAATCAACTCAAGCGGGTACAGCACCTAGAGTAACCGTTGATGCGTCAGGTTGCTAATTAGCCAAGACGCAAAAAGGTCAGCTCCGGCTGGCCTTTTTTGTGTTGTGATAGGTATTCTGATTTTTAACGATTTCTAATGATAGATAGATGAGTTAGTACTGTCCTTTTGTATATTATTTATCAATCATTTTCGCAGGTACTACTATGTTAATCCCACAACGTAAGTTATCCGGATTTACGCTAATCGAACTGATCGTAGTGATCGTTTTAGTTTCGATTGTGTCGGTAGTGGCTGCGAGTCGATTTGTAAACCGTTCTGGCTTTTCTGTGATTGCAGCACAAGAGCAAGCTATTGCGATTACTCAGCAAATACAGCTTGGGCGAATGCAATCCAATATCAGCGATATCGGTGAGCTCAATAGCCGCTACCAACTGGCGATTAAAGATGGTTGTTTTGGCTCTCGGTACAGTTGCACTCTTGTGAACCCTGAAGAGCAATCGGACTATTTAGCGTTGGATAACATTCAGGTCTCTGCTCCCACTAGCTTGCTGAATTTTGACTTACTTGGTCGTCCAGTATGTGAATCTTGTACTTACCCCATGACGATTCAATTCACTCAATTTAGTGAATCGGCATCCATTTGTATTAATTCAGAAGGTTTTGTCGATGCGTGCTAGAAAAATGAGTCAAGGAATGACGCTGATCGAAAGCGTACTTGCCATAGTGATCTTGGCCATCGCTTTGATTACATTGACGAGCTTCTTATTCCCTAGTGTGCAGAAAAGCGCATTACCGCACTACCAAGTACGAGCCGCTTCATTAGGACAAGCGGTATTGAACCAGATATTAGCTGTGAGTTTTGATGAGCAGAGCGATCGTAACGGCAGTCTATGGCGTTGCGATGAACTTGATAAGCAATGCACATTACCCGCTTCATTAGGTCCGGACAAGAACGAGCAGCCCGCCTTCTATAATGATATCGATGACTATATAGGCTGCTGGTACGGTGCCAACGCCCAGCAGCAGTGCCAGCAAGGCTTATCTATTACAAGACTTCTCGGTGGTGATGAGCAAGACGACTACCGCAATTTTGTCGTTAATATTCTGGTTAGCTACGACTACGATAACGCACTCAGTGGTCAAGTAACTCCGCATCAAACAAGCTCGTTCAAAAAGATCATTGTCCGTGTGTCAGCGAGTAATTTCACCGAGTATGAGTTTGTTGCGTATAAGGGGAATTACTAATGTCATTCTCCGTTAAGCAATCAGGCGGTTTTACCTTACTAGAAATGATCATCACCATGGTGGTGGTTGGAATTCTGTTTTTAGGAATTGCTGGTTTTGTCGAGTTTGGTGCCCGTGGTTATGTGGATTCAGTAGCGCGCACTAAAATCCAGAACCAAGCACAGTTTGTTATTGAGAAAATGTCCCGTGAGCTTAGGCACGCCGTCCCCAACAGCATTCAAACCTCTTTGAACGGTCAATGTGTCTCATTTTATCCAATAACCTTTTCCGGCTTTTATCATTTGGATGAGAAGTTAGGAAAAACTGAGTTTGTGGTGGGTAACATTAACCAATATCCCCATAAATTTGCCAATACCGAAAGGTTGATCATTAATCCAAGTCGACAGCAAGATCTTGAAGGTCGTCGAGCGATAAGTTTGGCAGGGGTCAGCTCTGTGGTCGAAGCACGATATTTTACGTTAAATCAACTACCAGAACAGAACTCGGTTGGGCAGCGTTTGTATATCTACAATTCAGCAAACAAGGTCGATTATTGCATTACCACGTCTGGTCAGATAGAGCGAAACGGTATTCGTGTTGCCACCAATATCGAACCAGTAAAAAGCAGTTTTACTCACCTGGAAGCGTCACTACTTCGCTCAGCTTTAGTTCGTCTAAATCTAGTATTTAATCAAGCGGGAGAAGCGTCTAACTTCCAACATGATGTACAGGTGCTCAATGTCCCCTAGAAAACGTTCACAGCAAGGGAGTGTCTACATCGTTGCCATTTTTGTTGTGGTGGTAATGGGTATGTTGGCAATGAATCTCAATAGAATTCAATGGTCAAGTAACGAGACGCTATCACGTGAGTTGATTGGTACCAAAGCTTGGTTTTTGGCGAACTCTGGTGTTGAGTGGGCGTTGACGCAGCTCTATCCATTAAATGAATCGAGTCTAACAGAAGAGCTAGAAATCAGATGTAACCAGCTTCAACCATCGTCATCTGTAGCAATGTCTTATTTAATTTCTCAAGTGGGTATTAACTGCCGTAGCCTTTCAGTTCAGTGTGAAACGGTTAATGGTGGCGACCTAGAACTTATTCCAAAACAGCTCAGCTATTTTAAAATTACCAGCACGGCAATATGCGGAGATGGACAAGGGTTTGATATTCAGCGTCAGCAAGAAGCTTGGGTAAAAGGATTCTCTGAATGAAGCAATTGATCGTTCTATTTATTAGCTTGTTCGTCGTAGCAAATAGTTATGCAATAGAATATTGCGACTACTTTCCAGAATCAGTTCAAACTAACTATCGCCAAGATGGTTACCCTTACGTCTCTCAAGTGGACTTTTCGGGGCATGACCAGACGCTTATTTTTGATGTGGATGGTTTTAAAATGCCATTCAATTATCTAGCGAACAGTCCAGCTCATAGCGGTACAGCGGCCCATTGTTACTATCCAAATGCTCCAACTGATAGTTGTGCAGTGAACCCAACTAATCATGCGCCCACTTTACCAGTTGATTTACCTGCCTTTCCTACGAACCTTGAACCCTCAAGTTGTAGTGATAAGCACTGCTCATTGCCAAGTGGTAGTAAAGTGCAATCTATAACGATGAGGCAAGGTAAGACTCTTACATTAGAAGGAGGGGAGATTTGGATTGGCTCGTTGACCTTGGAGCATGCAGCAAAAATCAAAGTGAGTGCGCCAACAATCCTGCACTACCGCCAGTTCTACATAAGTGGCCATTCACATATCAATAAAGATGGCGCAATAACTGATCTTATTTTAATTGGACACGGCTCTAACGCGGCTATCAATCTGACGAATCACAATAAGATCTCTGCTGCCCTATACGTAGATCCATCTAGTTTTCAAAAGGGGTTTAGGGTAAGCGGTGAGCACAACGATCTTAATATGAATATTACGGTCAATCATATGTCGGTCACAGGTAAGAAGAATACCTTTAATTTACCTAAGTTGTGCGATGACACACCACCCCCACCTGAGTTTAAGCTTGATCTTTGCCCCTATTTCAAAGAAGAAGTGCAGACTACCCTTTATGACACATCTGGATCGCCACAAGGGCTTCTGAACGTGAATAGTGAATATGACGATGATAGAGACGAATGGTTTGATGATTTTGATGTCAACGCTATCGTTTTACCGCGCAATAACACTGGCCTCGCGTTCTCTCGCTTTACTAATAACAGCACTTATGGCGGCTGCTTTTATACGTCTTCATCCATTGGTTTACGTGGCTTTGGTTGGCAAAACTGTCAAGTGGAGCCCACGAAGAGCTTTGAAAACTATCCACCGCAATTGGATGATTTTCCAGGTGGTGACTATTCGAGCGACTTTAAGTGTAAAGACGGCAAAATATGTCATTTGAAATGGACTAATAATAAGATCAAGAAGTTAGAGGTTAAAGATGACGGTAAGCTTATTATTGACTCTGGCGAGTATTGGGTTAATGAGCATATACATCTGGAAGATGCGGAGATCCAACTGATCAATGGGCCAGTTAAGATCAATTATCGAGGAATAAAAGCAAACGGAGAGCTGTATCCACCTCACTTCAAAGATGAGCTAAAAATCAATACATTAGGAAACAGTGAAGATTTACTTTTTGTCGGGCATGGCGCGGGCAGTGACATTGAAATAGAGAGTGAAGACTCTGTTATCAAAGCCTATTTTTATGTCCCTCCTGAAGCTGCTACTGTCGGAACGCGAGGTTTCTTAGTCAATGGTGAAGACAACTACATCTTTGGTGGGGTTGCTGCTCCAAATGTGACGCTTGGTGAGCGTGACTATGATGATCGGAAACGACATAAAGACAGAGATGATAACGATATTGAAGGTGAAGGTAATGTGTTGTTTGCGCGTATTCCTGCGCAATGTAAAGCGCCACCACCAAGTCAAGACTACTATTTGGAACTAGAGCCATTAAAAGGTATCGCATTGAGTTGTGAAACCCAACGAGTCACGTTTAATGTGGTAGATAAGTACGGTAAGCCTATTGAAGACTACACCAAAGGCGTCAGAATTACAGCGCCTGCCTCTGCCACAATGCAATTGATAGAAGGGGTTCGTATTAGCGAGGGGCTATACAACCCAAGTACTAACGGCCGGGTTATATTTGATGTGAGTAGCCAACATATCGAACAGCTCAGCGTGTCCGGTGAATTGGTGGAGAGTGCGAACAATACGCTTGTGACAGGTAACTACGAGTTTACGGCAAACAAGTTTGAATTTACGCCGCAAGCGTCTAGTTTGATTGCTGGAAAATCGGCAACGCTCGAAGTACGCCCTGTGACCTGTAATGTAACGCGTTCAGGTCTGTCCCAAGTTGTAGCGGCAAAAAACTATTCTGGAGTGCAAAACGTTAATATTGCAGCGACACGTTATCTAGAACCCAAATCTCCAACAGTACAGGCATCAGTTAAAGTCAAAGCTGCACAGAGTAATGATTTTGTGCCAATTCCAGTGACGGATCTCGCACTAGATTTTTCTCATGGCAGCAGCACCCCTGATGCTGGTCGCAGTGCTTTGATGGATATTCAGTACGATGAAGCTGGGCGAGTTTCTTTTGAGTTATCTCAGACGCGTTGTGTCAATGAGAGTGAGCATAACCCTTCAGACCAACAAGGTGCGGACGCCGCGAAGCAATGCGTCACATATAAAGGAGTTCACGAGCTAAAAGTAAGGCCGTGGACGTTCGCGATCTGTGATGCATCAAACTACCAATTAGCATTAGATGGTACTTCATCTCAAGGCAGTGGCTATAAAGCAGCAGGGGAACGCTTTAACCTAGATGCCGTTCCAATTCGATGGCAGAAAAATGGCGCGACTCAAGGTGAAATTCCGATATTGCCATCCTTTTGCCAGTCGCAATTTATCACCAAAAATTACTTCGATAATGATGCGCCTGTCTCCAGTGTTTTACTCACTGCCACTGAGAACACGCCTGCAGTTAGACCTGTCGACGAAAGATTCCCTATTAAAATGGATGGTGAGGACGGGTCAACATTTGTTCGTAGTAATCGAGGTAGTAATGGTGCGTTGCCATTTTACGCTCTCTATTGGGAAGACGTCGGAAGTCTTCTAGTACAGACTCAAAGTCAATCGAACTATTTGGGGATGGTAATCAATCCAAGTAGCCGTAGTATCGGCCGCTTCTATCCTCATCATCTTGCTATGGTCTCCAATCAATGGGGCTATGAGTCAGGGCATTCAGGGTTTGCATATATGGGCCAACCAATAAAACCAAGCTTTGTTGTGGAGGCGCGTAATCTAGAAAAATCACCTACCCCTAACTATGGTTATTTTGCCTCCAATTTGATAGTGACCTTAAATCATGTTGCTGCCAATGAAAGTGGTGATAGTTACTTACCGAGAATAAGTGCGACGGCAACGAGTTGGGATAGTGAAGCTTGGAAGTGCGATTCTACTGACTTGTCATGCAGCACTTCACGAGCTCGACTTGAGGCTAGCTTTGGTGATTATGTTTTCTCTAAACGTTATCAACTGGATGGTGTTACCTCGATAAAAGAACTGCCTGTTAAAGGGCACTTTGGGGTACAGTCTAATTTAGTTGACGGTGTAGATTTTGAAAGCCCTTCTTTAACCGTAAATGGTACCAACGCGAAAGCGTTCCCAATACAACCCGAGTTTCGTTATGGCCGTATGGTGATAGATAACGTTGGTGGCGATTTGACAACGGACATCAATATCCCTTTGAGAACAGAATATTGGACTGAGACTGGGTTTGTGCTCAATGATGAAGACAGTGGTTCTGTATTCAATGGTAAGCACTACTGCCGGCAGATCTTGTGGTCAGGTCAGCTAGAGACGGATGCAAAGCTGTTTAATAAAGACGGCAATACTATAACCACAGAAGATGCTGCCATCAGCCAAGGTAGCAGCAGCCAACTCTTTGCAAGCAACAATAGGATTCGCGAACAAGTTAATTTGTGGTTAAGGCTTGATCAAAGTGCCCCAATTAAACTGAACCAAAACGATAGTGCTGTTAAGTGTTTTGACAGTAATGCCGGTCGTTCTTGGTTGAGATATAACTGGCGCGGTGTGGGTGATGAAGATCCACATGCTGTAGTGACCTTCGGATCACATAGAGGAAATGATAGAGTCATTTATCGAGGTGAGCCACGCCTTATCGGACAATAAATCCTGTGAATTTTTTGCGTTAAGTAAGGAAACTGTAAGAAAATGCGGGTTTCACCCCATGTTTCTGCTTCAATACCTTGCTGTGATGGCAAGGCATTGGTACATTTAGTGCAATTTTTGTCTTCTCATTCTTGCAGGACGAGCGAAGAATATGTTTAAAAAACTGCGTGGCATGTTTTCTAACGACCTATCGATAGATCTAGGTACTGCCAACACACTGATTTATGTAAAAGGACAGGGTATCGTCCTTGACGAGCCTTCTGTAGTAGCAATCCGCCAAGATCGTGCGGGTTCAGCCAAAAGCGTTGCGGCGGTAGGCCATGCAGCGAAGCAGATGCTAGGTCGAACGCCTGGTAATATTTCTGCGATTCGTCCAATGAAAGATGGCGTTATTGCTGACTTCTATGTGACCGAAAAAATGCTTCAGCACTTTATCAAACAAGTGCACGACAACAGCGTTCTTAAACCAAGCCCACGTGTTCTAGTTTGTGTCCCTTGCGGTTCAACACAAGTAGAGCGTCGTGCTATCCGTGAGTCTGCACTGGGTGCAGGTGCTCGTGAAGTGTATTTGATCGATGAACCTATGGCTGCTGCTATTGGTGCAGGTCTACGCGTCTCTGAGCCAACAGGTTCTATGGTTGTTGATATCGGTGGTGGTACAACAGAAGTTGCGGTTATCTCACTTAACGGTGTGGTTTACTCTTCTTCAGTACGTATCGGCGGTGACCGATTTGACGAAGCGGTTATCAACTATGTGCGCCGAAACTACGGCAGCTTGATTGGTGAAGCGACTGCTGAGAAGATCAAGCACGAAATCGGTTCTGCGTATCCAGGTGATACGGTTGAAGAGATTGAAGTACGTGGTCGTAACCTTGCAGAAGGTGTGCCTCGTAGCTTTAGCCTAAACTCAAATGAAATTCTAGAAGCGTTGCAAGAGCCATTAACTGGTATTGTATCGGCAGTGATGGTTGCGCTTGAGCAATGTCCGCCAGAACTTGCTTCTGATATTTCTGAAAACGGTATGGTACTAACAGGTGGCGGTGCACTGCTACGCGATCTAGACCGATTGCTCACTGAAGAAACTGGTATCCCTGTTGTTATCGCTGAAGACCCACTAACATGTGTGGCTCGTGGTGGCGGTAAAGCTCTAGAAATGATCGACATGCATGGTGGCGATCTATTTACAGAAGAATAATGGTTTCACTCTAGTTTTGGTGTGGCACTGAAACTAGAGTCCACATCAGGATTATGAGTACATGAAACCAATATTTGGTCGAGGTCCTTCTTTACAACTTCGGTTATTTCTTGCTGTTACTTTATCAGCCGGCTTAATGCTGGCTGATAGTCGTTTAGATACATTCTCAAATTTCCGTTACTTATTAAACAGTGCAGTCGCACCGATTCAGTATGCCGCGAACCTTCCTCGTACCATGTTTGATGGCGTCTATGAAAGGCTAAATACTCGACAAGGTCTAGCCGAGCAAAACGTAAACTTAAAACGCGAAGTGTTGCGCCTTAAAAGTGACTTGATTTTGCTTGATCAATACCGTGAAGAGAACCAGCGTTTTCGTGAGCTTTTGGGCTCATCTTTCGTCCGAGATGAAAAGAAGATGGTGACAGAGGTGATGGCTGTGGACACGTCACCATATCGTCACCAAGTGGTGATTGATAAAGGTCGTATCGACGGTGTTTACGAAGGTCAGCCGGTTATTAATGAAAATGGTATCGTTGGTCAAGTGACCTTCGTTGGCGCTCACAACAGCCGTATTATGCTACTGACAGACTCTAACAGCGCAATACCAGTGCAAGTCATTCGTAACGATATTCGAGTTATTGCATCAGGCAATGGGTCTATCGATGAGATTCAACTAGAGCACATTCCAACAAGTACTGACATTCAGAAAGATGACCTGTTGGTGACCTCTGGTCTGGGTGGAATCTATCCCGAAGGCTATCCAGTTGCTCATGTTAAATCGGTACAACGAGACAATCGACGAGAGTTTGCCAGCATTATTGCGGAGCCCGTGGTCGACTTTGATCGACTGCGATACTTACTGTTGATTTGGCCGAGTAATGATAGACAGCAACAAGCGGTTGAAGAGACGCTGAACGCGCAATAAAGGATTCTTATACTATTATGGCTAATAGTTCATTTCGCAGTCACTTAGTGATCAGTGTGTCACTGATAGTGGCGCTTGTATTGCAAACCATACCTTGGCCAGGCGTGCTAGACTTCGTAAGACCGTCATGGTTGTTCTTGGTTCTAGGGTACTGGGTATTAGCACTTCCGCACCGAGTAAATGTGGGTACCGCATTGATTGTTGGTCTGACTTGGGATCTACTGGTCGGTTCTACCTTGGGTATTCGCGGGATGATGATGTCGATTGTCATCTATATCGTGGCTCTTAATTTCTTGGTACTTAGAAACATGGCACTTTGGCAGCAAGCCACGATCATGGCCTTGATATCTATACTGCTAGAAGTGTTTATCTTTTTTGGTGAGTATTTGATCCAAGACGTCACTTTTAATCCGATGTCGCTGTGGAGTGGTCTGATTAACTGTATACTTTGGCCATGGATGTTTTTACTGTTGCGTCGTGTAAGACGGCATTGGCATGTCAGGTAAATCAATGACTACAAAGATAGTATTGGCGTCAACTTCACCAAGACGCAGAGAGCTGTTAAGCCAGCTCGGATACCAATTCTCAGTGGTGAGCCCTGATATTGAAGAAGTGAAACAAGCCCAAGAAAGTGCTCAACAGTACGTTGAGCGCTTGTCGTTAGAGAAAGCGATGGCTGGGCTTGAGCTGAGCGACTCCAGATCTGTAGTTGTCGGTTCTGATACGGTCGTCGTTTTAAACGAACATGTACTAGAAAAACCCAATGATTTCGAACATGCCAAAGCTATGCTTCAAGGGATGTCGGGAGAAAAACATCAGGTGCTCACTGCTGTCAGTGTTGTATCTAAGAATAAGCAGTCATCGGTCGTGGTAACGACGGATGTATGGTTCAAAACACTTAGCGAAAAAGAAATCGAACAATACTGGTTAAGTGGAGAACCTCAAGATAAAGCTGGCAGTTATGGAATCCAAGGATTAGGGGGACGCTTCGTAACTCGAATCGAGGGCAGCTATTACGCTGTAGTTGGACTGCCACTGTATGAAACTGACCAGCTCTTGCAAGAATTTATAAATAATTAAAAATATTGAGGTGCGCTCATGAGTGCAGAGCTGTTAATAAACGTAACCCCTAGTGAAACAAGGGTTGCCATGATTGAAGGTGGGGTTCTCCAAGAAGTCCACATTGAGCGCGAAGCAAAGCGTGGAATTGTTGGCAACATCTATAAAGGTAAAGTGAGCCGAGTCTTGCCTGGAATGCAGGCTGCTTTCGTGGATATCGGCCTCGAAAAAGCGGCGTTTCTGCATGCTTCCGACATCGTACCGCACACTGAGTGTGTGGCTGAAAATGAAAAGAAGCAGTTTCAAGTCCGTGATATTTCTGAGTTAGTTCGTCAAGGTCAAGACATCATAGTGCAAGTGGTCAAAGACCCGCTTGGAACTAAAGGTGCTCGTTTAACCACGGATATCACCCTCCCATCCCGTTACCTCGTCTTTATGCCTGGCGCGAGTCATGTCGGTGTTTCTCAACGTATCGAGAGCGAAGAAGAGCGTAACCGTTTAAAGAATGTGGTTGCTGACTACTGCGATGAAAACGGTGGCTTTATTATTCGAACTGCAGCAGAAGGAGCGAATGAAAAAGAACTGGCGCAAGATGCTGCATTCCTTAAGCGTTTGTGGACCAAAATCAATGAACGTCGTACTAAATATAAAACGCGTTCAACGTTATATGGTGAATTGGGTCTAGCGCATCGTATTCTTCGTGATTTCGTTGGGACGGAAATTACTCGTGTTCAAGTGGATTCAAGACTGATTTTTGAGAGCTTAAAAGAGTTTACTAGCGAGTTTGTACCTGAACTGGAGAGTTTGCTTGAACTATATGAAGGCGATAAGCCCATTTTCGATATGTACGATACCGAGAATGAGATTCAACGTTCACTTGAACGTAAAGTCGACTTAAAGTCTGGCGGTTACTTGATTATTGATCAAACAGAAGCGATGACAACGGTTGATATTAACACCGGTGCATTCGTAGGTCGTCGCAACTTAGAAGAGACTATCTTCAACACCAATGTCGAAGCAACGCAAGCTATTGCTCGACAGCTTAGACTGCGTAACTTAGGCGGTATCATCATCATCGACTTTATCGATATGGGTCTTGAAGAGCATCGTCAACGTGTGTTGAACTCTCTAGAAGGGGCACTTTCTAAAGATCGAGTGAAGACGAATATCAATGGATTCACCCAGTTAGGGTTGGTTGAGATGACACGAAAAAGAACTAGAGAAAGTATTGAACATGTTCTTTGTAGTGGTTGTCCAACTTGTGAAGGCCGAGGTTCGGTTAAAACTGTCGAAACAGTTTGCTATGAGATTTTACGCGAGATTACGCGTGTTAATCGAGCTTACGATGCCGACAAATTCGTGGCTTATGCGTCTCCTGCTGTTGCTGAAGCACTTGAAGGCGATGAATCTCATGCATTGGCTGAACTGGAAGTCTTTATAGGTAAACAGGTTCGAATTCAAGCTGAGCCTTTATATATTCAAGAACAATTTGATGTTGTTATGATGTAATGAGTAATTTGTGAGTTCTCGCGTTAATCGGATTGTCCGTTTTTTTCTCTGGTTACTACTGATCGTATTGGTATTACTTGCCTCTGCGGTCACAGTGTTGCGTGTGGGTTTGCCACAGCTAAACAAAATTCAACCAGAAATTGTGACTTGGGTAAACCAAGGAACAGGTCTCAATATTTCTTTGAAAGATGTACGTGGTTTCTGGCGTAACACTCACCCTTCTATTTCTCTTCAAGGTGTTGTTGTAGGTCTTCCAGAAAGTCCTGAAACCAAATTCGAAGTCGGGAACTTAGAACTCGAATTTGATTTGATTCAAACCATTATTCAAAGACAGCCTGTCTTAGCGGATATGGTCATTAATGACATGATGCTGGACATTCGTTCGGTCGATTTACTAAAAGCGACTGAGCCAAAAACGGTTTCACAACCCAAGCAACCCGCAGCGAGTGGCGAGCAGTTGGTCAACCGCCTAGATAACTTGTTATTAAGGCAGTTAGATCGCTTTGCTGTCGCTAATTCAACTGTGTTGTATCAATCTATATCTGGTGAAGAACGTCAGTTAGATATAGAGAATCTGCAATGGCGGAATCAAAAGGCACGCCATTTAGCACAGGGCACCATCTCCATTGCCGATGCAAACTTAAACTCGCTAGAAGTTAGAGCGGACTTTATTGATAAAGGTTCGCTGTCGAATGTCTCTGGCGACTTTTACGTGGCCGTGGACCAAATGTCACTGTCCCCGTGGCTGTCTGAAACTCAAAAGCAGCAAACTGGTATTAAAGATGGTGAAGTAAGCTTACGCAGCTGGATTACATTGGATAACAGCACTGCAAAAGAAGCTTATCTTGAAGTGTTACCATCTGAGCTTAGTTGGTCTAAAGATGGCAAAGACCACGATCTATTCGTCGAGTCTGCGGTTATGCATTTATTGCCATCAGATGCTGGTTGGCAGCTGAATGTTCATGAAGTTCAAGCCAGAACTAATGATGTTCCGTGGCCTGAACTGGATATTGCAGCAGAATGGAATCGCCAACAGCAATGGCAAGTGAATATTTCTCAGCTCGATGTGAATGCGTTAAAGCCATTGGCATCACTAAGTCCTGACCCGAGTGTGGAAGAGTGGTTAACTAAACTCAACCCGGGTGGGCTGATTGAAGATATTCGACTGTCCCAAACTAATGGTACTGACTCTCTGAAATATTCGGCACACCTTGAGAATATGTCAATGTCGCAATGGGAACTTTTACCGGGCTTCTCTCATGTCTCAGGATCGGTGCGCGGTAATATGAAGCAAGCTCATGCTCGCGTTAACGTTATTGATGATCGTTTCCCTTATGGTGATGTGTTTCAAGCTCCACTAAATATTAAGCAAGGTTTGGTTGATATTCATTGGCAAAATAACGGCGAGCAAGGTTGGTCGTTATGGTCTGATAAAGTGACGGCTGCGACGCCAGACTTGCAAGTGCTTGGTGCTTTTAGACTTGATTTCCCTAAGAATGACAGCCCATTCTTGTCATTCTATGCCGAAGCGGATCTTTACAACGCAGGTGAGGTTTGGCGTTATCTGCCAACTTTAGCTATGGGGCAAAGTCTTACGGACTACTTATCGGCAGCGATTCAAGCGGGTCGAGTCAATACATCTAAGCTGTTGTGGTATGGCAAACTGTCAGACTTCCCATATCGAGAACATAACGGCATGTTCCAAGCTTGGGTGGGACTTCGCGATGCTAAATTTAGTTTTGATACCAATTGGCCACCACTGACTGACTTACAACTCGATTTGTTGTTCCAGAATGAGACCATGTATTTGGACTCTCGTTCTGCGACACTGATGAATGTTAAAGGCCAGCGAATCACGGGTCGAATTCCAGTACTCAGTGGTGATGGGCACCTTGAAATAGAAGCGAAGGCAACAGGTCAAGGCAGTGCCGTCAGGGATTATATGACCGCTTCGCCGCTGGTGGACTCGGTTGGTGCCGCGTTAACCGCGGTTCAAGTTAGTGGCGATGTGAATGCCGACTTCCAGTTGTATATTCCGTTTTCTGGCGACGATACGCCGTCCAGAGCTTGGGGGTATGCGCAGCTAAAAGACAATCATGTCGAAATTGATGCTCCCCCAATGACGCTGGAAAAAGTGTCCGGTAGAGTTGAGTTTGACAATGATGTGGTGAAAGCGACAGGGCTGTCTGCAAACTTGCTGAACCAGCCGATTTTCCTTGATTTTCAAGGGCAGAATGCTGGCAAAGGTTATTCGGTTGGAATTGATGCGGTTGGAGATTGGAAAACCGCACCTCTAGAGCCTTATGTTGGTGATAAGGTGGTCAGTCGACTGGCAGGGCATTCGCCTTGGAACCTAGACGTGGATATTCAGCTTAACGATGTCGGCTTTACTTACCAGCTTGACCTGAATGCTAACCTTGCAACCATTGCGAGTGACTATCCTTATCCACTCAAAAAAGCGTTTGGTGAATCAGGTAAAGCAAGGCTTCAAGCTTCCGGAAACCAACAAGCTATAACCGCTAGATTGCAGTTACCCTCCGTTAAATACCAAACTGAGATTGATATCACAGGAAAGGTTCCGGTTCTTAAGGCGACTAACTTAGTGTTGGGGAAAGGTGGGTTCAAAATCAGCCCTATAGTTGGCCATCACTTCCAAGTACGGTCCGATAAGTTCAATGTCGACCAGTGGAGCAAGTTGTTTAAAGAGCCGCCGAGTGAAAAGAAAGCATTACTAGATGAGCTGAATAAACCGGAGCTTCCATTACCTAAACGGGTAAACGTGGAAGCGAAAGAACTGATGTTAGGTGGTATTGAGTGGCACGATGTGAACTTCAATGCCAGATACAAAAAAGGTGGCTGGCAGTTCGATCTTGATAGCCAAGAGGCAAAAGGGCAGGCGAGTTACAGCGACAACAACGAGTTGTATGTTGCGTTGAAGCGTCTGCATATCTACGTGCCAGAATTTGATAAGAAGGCACAGGATGATGAGTCGCTGATCACTCAGGAAAACCTTGAAGCACCATTAGTAACTGAGTTTGATAAAACCTTCTTTGATATCATGCCGGATACTCAACTGACGATTGATAACTTCTGGTTCCAAGGTTACAAAGTCGGCAAAGTGGATATGGATGTTGAACGACAAGGTAATAAGCTCGTTTGGAAAAAATTGGACTTATCGAGTGGGACAAACAAAGTACATATTGACGGCAACTGGATGGTCGCTGGTCAGCAAAATAAAACACAGATCAACTTAGCAGTCAGTGGTGAGAACAACAGCGATCTTATGGAACGATTTGGTATTACCTCTGGTATCCAACGTGCACCATTTGATCTCGACTCAAAGCTAACGTGGGATGGCGCACCATGGTCGATGCGAGTAAATACCGTCAGTGGTGAAATCAGTACTAAGCTAGGTAAAGGTATTATCTCTGATGTGAGCGGTGCCGCACGCTTGCTTGGTTTGTTTAGCTTGGATTCCATTATTCGTAAGATGCAGCTCGATTTTACCGATGTATTTGATAAAGGGATGGCATTTAACTCAATTACGGGTAGCGGCAAAATCAGAGATGGCGTGTTTGTGACCAATGACATTAAGATGGATGCGGTCGCTGGTGAAATGACGATTAAAGGATTGGCTGACCTCTCGACTCAAACCGTCGACGCTGAAGTAAACTTTACGCCTGACATGACTTCAGGGATCCCTATCATTACGGCTTTTGCGGTGACGCCTCAGACAGCATTGGTTGTGCTTGCCGTGACGACAGTGATATCACCAGTGGTTGAGGTCGTGACACAAGTTAACTACTCAGTTAAAGGTCCACTGGACTCACCAACGGTAAGTGAGATTTCGAGGAGTCAGGGAGAGTATAAGTTACCTGAAAACCTCAAGAAGGAGATTAAGTAACACCATGAGCAAGGAACGCTTTGGCATCATACAAATGACATCAGGACCTGAACCAGAAGAGAACTTCAAGTTCATTGAACATAAGGTTGAGTTTCTTTCTGCTAAGGGGATGAAGTGGATTCTTACCCCAGAGAACTCGCTGGTTTTTGGTTCCCGTGACGATTATCACCGTCACGCGGAATTTTTAGGAAAAGGCAAGTATCAAGACAAGTTATCTGACTTAGCAAGACGCCATCAGATTCACCTTATTATTGGCAGCTTTCCTATTCGGGTTTCTGAAACGGAAGTGACTACAACAACGCTGGTCTTTGACGTAAATGGGCAGCGTATGAATCATTATGATAAGCTGCATATGTTTGATGTAGACGTCAATGATGGTCACAAAAATTACCGTGAATCAGAAACGTTTAAAGCGGGTACAAGCATTGCGATGGTGCCGACTGATTTTGGTGCGGTGGGCTTAACCATCTGCTATGACCTGCGTTTCCCACATCTATTCAGTGCGTTGAGGGCTCAAGGGGCGAGCGTAATTGTTGTGCCTGCGGCATTTACTGCGGTGACTGGAAAGGCACATTGGGAAGTCCTGTTGCGTGCTAGAGCGATTGAAAACCAATGTTGGATAGTCGCAGCTAATCAATGTGGCACCCACCCGTGTGGAAGAGAAACCTGGGGACACTCTATGGTGATATCGCCTTGGGGAGAGGTTCAAGGACAGCTTGAGCAGCAGACAGGTACAATAACCGCCGAACTGAATTTTGATGTTGTTGAAGAAGTGAGACAGAGTATGCCTGTCGCTAAACACATTCGATTTGAACAGCACTTACACTAATTATATTTACTATAAAGAGTAATCATATGGAACGCATAGAAGACGCGCTATTAGGGCCTACAGGTCTGTCTGAGCAAGATATTGAAGCTACGCTTGCGAGCATTGCAACTCGCCAGATTGACTATGCGGATATCTATTTTCAATCCAGCTGGCACGAATCTCTAGTGCTAGAAGACAGCATCATCAAGGACGGTTCATTTAATATCGACCGCGGTGTTGGTGTTAGAGCGGTTGCTGGCGAAAAAACGGGTTTTGCATACTCAGACCAAATCACACTGGATGGTCTGAAGCAAAGTGCAGTAGCGGCAAGAGGCATTGCACAGCAAGGTCAAAGCGCGCAAGTTAACGCGCTTACTCGTCGCGATAATCAAGCTTACTATGCAGCGGTTAACCCATTAGAAAGTTGGGAAAAACAACAAAAAACTGAACTGCTAAAGCAGCTTGATGCCTACATTCGTACTAAAGAGCCTTTAGTTAAAGAAGTCTCTGTCAGCTTAAGTGGCGTCTATGAGCAAATGCTGGTGGCGGCAACCGATGGAACCTTTGCTGGAGATGTGCGCCCATTGGTGCGCTTATCTATCAGTGTATTAGCACAGAAAGGTGACCGTCGTGAGCGTGGTAGTGCCGGTGGTGGTGGCCGCTATGGTTACGATTTCTTCCTCTCAACAGAAGAAGGTCAACAAGTCGCTTACAACTATGCCGATGAAGCCATTCGCCAAGCGCTAGTCAATCTGGAAGCGATTGACGCACCTGCTGGTACTATGCCAGTTGTACTAGGTTCTGGTTGGCCGGGAGTACTGTTACACGAAGCCGTAGGTCATGGCCTAGAGGGTGATTTTAACCGTAAAGAGTCATCAGTATTTTCTGGCAAGGTAGGTCAGCAAGTCACATCAAACCTGTGTACGATTGTTGATGATGGAACACTGCAAGATCTTCGTGGTTCGCTTAACGTGGACGATGAGGGTGTTCATGGACAGTACAATACGTTGATTGAAAATGGCACTCTGAAAGGTTACATGCAAGACAAGCTTAATGCGCGTCTAATGGGAGTAAACCCTACAGGTAACGCCCGTCGTGAATCCTATGCCCACTTACCTATGCCTCGTATGACCAACACTTATATGTTGCCGGGTGAGCATTCTCCAGAAGAAATTATCTCTACCGTGAAGAAAGGTCTTTATGCACCAAACTTTGGTGGTGGTCAGGTTGATATTACCTCTGGCAAGTTTGTGTTCTCAGCATCAGAAGCGTATCTCATCGAAGACGGTAAGATTACTGCGCCAGTGAAAGGTGCGACGCTAATTGGCTCTGGTATCGAAGCGATGCAGCAAGTCTCTATGGTGGGTAATGACCTGAGTATCGACCGCGGTGTTGGCGTCTGTGGTAAGGCTGGGCAAAGTGTGCCAGTTGGTGTTGGTCAGCCAAGCTTGAAGTTAGATGCACTAACTGTCGGCGGTACTGACTGAGTTCACAAGTATAAAGCAAAAACTACCGTCATCCCCTTTTTCAAGGGGATGACGTCTCAGCCACTTACAAGTTTTCCTCTGCAAATTCGGCCAATCTACTTCTTACCACACCATTTAAGTGAATGTTGGCACTGCCTCCGAAGTTCTTAAAGCGCTCAACCATATATGTTAACCCTGATGTTACTGGCGTTAAGTACGGGGAATCAATTTGTGCTAAGTTACCCGAGCAGACAATCTTAGTCCCCTCACCACAGCGAGTAATGATGGTTTTAATCTGAGAGGCTGTTAAGTTCTGGCACTCATCGAGTAAAACAAACGCATTTTGGATTGAACGTCCGCGCATGAAGTTAATAGATTTGAACTGAATGTTCGCTTTATCACAGATGTATTTCAGTGAGCCCTCAGTGCAGTGATCGTTCTTGTGTAGCGCTTCGAGTGTATCGGTAATGGCAGCCAACCAAGGCATCATTTTTTCTTCCTCAGTACCCGGAAGAAAACCGATGGACTCGCCAATATCTGGTGTATTTCGGGTGACGATGATCTTATCGAACATACCTCTCTCTATCGTCATCTCTAGCGCTGCAGCCATAGCGAGTAGCGTCTTACCACTACCAGCGGCACCTGTGAGAATCACTAAATCGATATCAGGGTCGAGTAAAGCATCCATGGCCATGCCTTGGTAGATATTCTTAGGGCGAATGTCCCACGCTTGTCGACACAATAGGCGTTCTTGGCTCAGATCTCGAATTGTCACTTTATCACTATCAATGTCGGCTACTCGTCCAGCAAAATCACTACTGTCATCGATCAAGTATTGATTGATAAACGTTGGGTCAATCGCGGCTCTGTCGAAAGTGTGATACGTCTTGTTGGCGAGGGTTTTGGTTTCCACCTCGTCAATATGTTCCCAAAACGCCCCTTCAGATTTTTGAAAACCTTTTGTGAGGTACTGAACATCATCGATTAGTTGATCAGTACGGTAGTCTTCAACAAAGCGAACACCAGCTCCTTTAGCTCTTAAGCGCATGTTGATGTCTTTAGTGACTAAAACGACTTCTCGAGGAGAGCGTTTATTTTGCAAGTAGAGCACCGCATTGAGAATCCGGTTGTCGCCTTCCTTGTCGGCGAAGGCTTTGACTGTTTCTTGCAGCACATAGTCTGCCAATATTGAAATGGTTCCTGTTGCTTCCATTTGGTGAGAGAAGGGAATCCCTTCAGAAATTTCATCAGGCGTCGCTTCTTTAAAGATATCTTCAAGAGCTCTAATTGCGACGCGTGCATCACGAGCAACATCGCGTTTGCTGTCCTTAATGCGATCGAGTTCTTCAAGTACGGTCATGGGTATGACGACGTCGTGTTCTTTGAACGAAAAAATGGCGTGGGGTTCGTGGAGAAGGATGTTGGTGTCGAGAACGAAAAATTTACGGTCGGTATCGCCCATAGAGTCTCCTTGCCGCAACTGGCGCTTGTCCTTTGCGGTTAACTCGGATTGGGAACGAGTCAGACTGGGATCAATGCTGGCTCGGATTTCCTATCTTAGTGAGTCAACCTTGCTATGTTCAATCGATGGTTAGTCTGATTGAACCTGATACCCTTGTATCCAATTAAAACATGGTTCTTTGGTAACATGTTATTAACGTTTACAATTTGAGTATAAGTGAAAAAACTCACTTTGGTCTTTACATTTGCCACTATTTTTTTGCAGTTTGATGTCAGCCACGACAATACAAAAAAAACTTAGGATTTCCTTGTAATTGGCGTGACCTGCATCACGCCTTCAAGTAAGATTAGCGACCTTTCACCCTAGGGTGAAAATGAGCAATATTTGCTCTATCACCTACTATTATTTGGGCGGGGTTTTGAGCTTAGTTTTCGACTGAGTTACCGTTTGAATGACCAAAAGATATCGATACGAGTTGAGGTAGTCTCTCTATGACATTTGCTTTAGGGCAGCGCTGGATTAGCGATACGGAAAGTGATTTAGGTTTAGGTACGGTCGTCGCATTGGATGCGAGAACAGTGTCTCTTATGTTTGCTGCATCAGAAGAAAACCGTGTGTACGCACGCAGTGATGCGCCAGTCACCAGAGTTATCTTTAATGTTGGCGATGTCATAGATAGCCAAGAAGGTTGGACGCTTCTAGTTGAAGAAGTGCTCGAAGACCAAGGCGTATTAACGTATGTCGGTATACGTCAAGATACAGAAGAGCAGGGCGTTGCATTACGCGAGATCTTCTTGAGCCACCAAATTCGTTTTAACAAGCCGCAAGACAAATTGTTTGCAGGTCAAATCGACCGAATGGATAACTTTGTACTGCGCTATCGTGCACTAAGCAATCAATACGAACAACACAAAAGTCCAATGCGCGGTCTTTGTGGCATGCGTGCAGGCTTGATTCCTCATCAGCTCTTTATTGCTCATGAAGTGGGGCGTCGTTATGCGCCACGTGTATTACTGGCTGATGAAGTTGGTCTCGGAAAAACCATTGAAGCAGGTATGATCATTCACCAGCAAGTGCTGTCTGGCCGTGCTCAACGTGTTTTGATTGTGGTACCAGAGACACTACAGCATCAATGGTTGGTAGAAATGATGCGTCGTTTCAATCTGCATTTCTCTATTTTTGATGAAGAACGCTGCATTGAGGCATACGCAGAGGCGGATAACCCGTTTGATACTCAACAGTTTGTCCTATGCTCTTTGGACTTTTTACGTAAGAGTCGTAAACGTTTTGAACAAGCATTGGAAGGCGAATGGGATCTGCTGGTCGTGGATGAAGCGCACCACCTTGAGTGGAGTCAAGACAATCCAAGTCGTCAGTACCAAGTCATTGAAGCGTTGGCCGAAAAGACACCGGGTGTCCTTTTGCTAACAGCAACACCAGAGCAGTTGGGACGCGAAAGCCACTTTGCACGATTGCGCCTTCTCGATTCAGACCGTTTCTTTGATTATGAATCTTTCGTTAAAGAAGAAGAGCAATATGCGCCAGTTGCCGATGCAGTAACAGCTCTGTTCTCAGGGGAAGCGCTGAGCAATGAGGCGAAAAACCAAATTACTGAGCTATTGTCTGAGCAAGACGTTGAGCCATTGTTCAACGTTCTAGATAGCAATGCCAGTGATGAAGAAAAAGCCACGGCACGTCAAGAGCTTATCGACAACCTAATGGATCGCCACGGTACTGGACGAGTGCTGTTCCGAAATACGCGTGCCGCGATTAAAGGCTTTCCAAAGCGTAACGTAAACCTTGTGCCGATGCCGATTCCACAGCAATACACCACCTCTATGCGCGTATCAGGCATGATTGGTGGCAAGATGGCACCAGAAGCACGCGCGATGAAAATGCTTTACCCTGAAGAGATTTTCCAAGAGTTTGAAGGCGAAGACTCTAGCTGGTGGCAGTTCGATTCTCGTGTTAACTGGCTGATTGAAAAGATCACAGCAAAGCGCAGCGAGAAAGTGTTGGTGATTGCATCACGTGCAAGTACCGCTCTTCAGCTTGAGCAAGCGTTGCGTGAACGTGAAGGTATCCGTGCAACTGTGTTCCATGAAGGTATGTCGATTCTTGAACGTGATAAAGCAGCAGCCTACTTCGCTCAAGAAGAAGGTGGTGCTCAGGTCTTGATCTGTAGTGAAATTGGTTCTGAAGGTCGTAACTTCCAGTTTGCGAACCAACTGGTGATGTTTGATTTACCATTCAACCCAGACTTGCTAGAACAGCGTATTGGCCGTTTGGACCGTATTGGTCAGAAGCGTGATATTGACGTGCACGTTCCCTATTTAGAGAACACCTCTCAAGCGATACTAGCACGTTGGTTCGATGAAGGACTCAATGCATTTGCTGAGACGTGTCCAACGGGACGTATGGTGTATGACCGCTATGAAGAGAGCATTATCAACATGCTTGCGAGTGGCGATACGACCGAGCTGGATGAGGTGATTGAAGGCTCAAGACATTACAACCAAGAGCTTAAGCATGAACTTGAGCAAGGCCGTGACCGTTTACTTGAGATGCATTCTAATGGTGGTGAAGCAGCGCAAGAGATTGTCGAAAAGATTGCAGCGACCGATGGCGATACTAACTTAGTCACATTCGCACTGAGTTTGTTTGACACCATTGGTTTAAACCAAGATGACAAAGGTGAAAACGCTCTGGTGGTGACGCCTTCTGAGCATATGATGGTACCGAGCTATCCAGGCCTACCGTATGAAGGAGCAACCATTACGTTTGACCGTGATACGGCGCTTTCTCGTGAAGATATGAACTTTATTAGTTGGGAACATCCAATGATTCAGGGTGGTATCGATCTCGTGATGAGTGAAGGCGTAGGGACGTGCGCCGTTTCGCTTCTGAAAAACAAAGCACTGCCAGTCGGTACTATCTTATTGGAGTTGGTGTATGTTGTGGATGCGCAAGCACCAAAACAGAGTGGTATTAGCCGCTTCTTACCACCAACACCGATTCGCTTGATGATGGATGCTCGCGGTAATGATCTCTCTTTACAAGTAGAGTTTGAAGGCTTCAACCGTCAGCTCAGCCCTGTGAATCGCCATTTGGGCAGTAAGTTGGTGACGTCTGTTCAAGCCGATGTTCATCGATTGATTGAATCGGGTAATGAGGCGGTAGAAGAGAAAGTCGTGGCGGTTCGCGAGCAAGCGCATAAAGCGATGTATGCGAGCTTGAATGGTGAACTAGAACGCTTACAGGCGCTAAAAGCGGTAAACCCAAATATTCGTGACGAGGAAATCGAAGCGATTGAAGCTCAAATCAAAGAGCTTGATGGTTATATTGCGAAAGCTCAAGTCCAACTGGATTCACTACGTCTGATCGTTGTCAGCCACAACTAATAACACAAAATAGGACGCAGATATCTGCGTCCTACTTCATTGTGATGCGGTAAATTATTATGGCCATGCTTAGCTACACACCTCCAACAGATCCTTGGATAGATACTGTATTTGAAGATGAACATATTCTCGCGGTAAACAAACCTTCAGGCTTGTTATCTGTACCAGGGAAAGCGCCCGAGCATTATGACAGTATGTGGAGTCGTCTTGTTGAGGTGTATCCCGAGATTCAAGTAGTGCATCGTTTAGACATGTCGACCTCTGGGCTGATGTTACTAGCGAAAAACAAAGAAGCAGAACGTTCTTTAAAGAAACAATTTCAGTATCGGCTTACTCGTAAAGTCTACTATGCCCGAGTTTGGGGAACACCTGCTGAATCGGAAGGGTTAATCGATTTACCGCTTATTTGTGATTGGCCGAATCGTCCAAGGCAAAAAGTGTGCTACGAACATGGCAAGCCGTCGCAAACATACTATCAGGTGGTAAAGCAGGAACAACAGACAAGTATAGTGCGCTTATTCCCTGTTACCGGACGTTCACATCAACTAAGAGTGCATTTATTGGAACTGGGGCATCCTATCGTTGGTGATGAATTCTACGCCCATGAAGAAGCGATGAGTTTCTCAGATAGATTAGAGCTACATGCGGCAGAGCTGTGTTTCTACCATCCTGAAACTGAAAAGCTACAATCCATTTTCGTGCCATGCGATTTTCATCAAGTGTCTGAGCCATTAGTGGTGCAACACTTTGACCCCGCGACAGATTTACCGGATTATAAGACCTTGCCTCGGTCATAAAGTGTGTGGCCGTACGACATCAAGGAGAAGTCATGGCCACCAAGAAAATTGTCTTTTTAGATCGTGATACCATTCCAGCATCCATCGCGATTCCCACTCCAAATTTCGTACATCAATGGGTCGAATATCAGTCGACCTCGCCTGAACAAGTGTTAGAACGCATTTATGATGCAGATGTCGTCATTAGCAATAAAGTCTATTTAGGTTCAGACATTCTTGAACAGGCCAAGCAAGTAAAACATATTGCGGTGGCTGCCACTGGGGTTAATAACGTTGAGCTTGATTACTGCGCGCAACGCGGTATTACCGTTACCAATGTCCAAGGTTACGCGACTCAATCGGTGCCTGAGCATGTGATTGCATTGCTATTTACTTTGATGCGAAATATTCCTGCTTACCACAACGATATCCGCAATGGTGAGTGGCAACGTCAGAATAAGTTTTGTTTCTTCACTCATCCTATTCAAGATATTGCTCACTCTACCTTAGGTATTATTGGTAGCGGAGCCCTAGGGCAGGCGACAGCGGCGTTGGCTAGAGCAATTGGTATGAATGTGCAGTTCTCCGAACGCAAAGGTGTAACACAATGCCGCGAGGGCTATGTGCCTTTTGAACGATTTTTGAAAACGAGCGATGCCATTGCCCTTTTGTGTCCTTTGACCGAGGAAACGACCAATCTTATCGATAGTGAAGCGTTGTCGAATATGAAGTCTACGGCAGTATTGATTAATACTGGACGCGGTGGCTTGGTTAACGAAGCGGATTTGGTTTGTGCTTTAAAGGAGAATCACATTGCTGGAGCAGGAGTGGATGTTTTTACAGAAGAGCCAGCGCCTCAAACCAATCCTCTAGTCGAGAATATGGATTTGCCCAATCTCATTTTAACGCCGCATGTCGCATGGGGAAGCCGCTCTTCCATAGACAAGCTTTGTGAAATATTAGTGAGTAATATTGAAGCGGTAGAACAAGGCAAAACGCAAAATAGAGTGGTCTAGAAATAACTCGCCCCACGTAAAGTGGGGCGAGGAAATTAATCTGCTTGTGGTTTAACGACCAGTACATTGATGGGTGAGTTCTGAACCACTTTACTTGCAACAGAGCCAAGAACTACCTTGTCGATCTTAGAGCGTTTGTGACTTGGCATAACAATTAAGTCTGCGCCTAAGCGCTCCGCATAATCAAGTATAGTTGCATAAGGTTTACCCTCAGCAACATGAACTTTATAGACGACTTCATCAGGGATGTGCTGATCAGCAAATGATTTAAGTTGCGCTTTGACATCATTTTTCATTTGCGAGGCGGCATCTTTAGGGAAATACGTAGCCACCATAGACATATGGATACCCGGCAGAACATTTAGTAAATGCACTTCGGCATTAGAGTGCTTAGCATGCCAGACCGCGATTTCTACAGCTTTGTCTGAAAAGCCTTTATCGTTTAAATCGACAGGAACAAGGATTTGCTTGTACATGTGTTTTCTCTTTTTGGTTTGTACCCTACTAGCATAGGGTAAAGCATACGCTTGGCTAGTTTTATCCGTTCCGTATTAAGGTTTTTAGGCTCTGGGTTCAAAAGCGAGTCCAGAGCCTGATACCTTTATGCGCTCAAGTTTTCACGACGAGCACGACGCTTTTGGTTCATCGCCATCGCGAGAAGCAAGAGCAACGCAGGTACAAATACCCACTCTTTCATTGGTCTATCGGCATCCTGCACAATAGATTTAATTTCCCAGTCAAAGTCTAGACCGGATGCTTCTGCTGGGCTTCCAAACTCAACCATATCGATGATCATTTTATCAGCATCTTTGTCGAGCATTAGTCCCATCGAAGCGATACGCTCTTCTGCGGTGACAGCGCTATCATCAAAAGGTAGTCGAACGGTTTTTTCAACGTACTTACCTTCGAGGGTTTCACCTGCAACACGTAACTCGATGGATTGTCCAACATTTAGCTTCTCAACAACTTGAGCTATCTCAACACCTGGCGAAAGAACTTTCGCAGGGAAAGCCATATCCCACCAAAAACCTGGTCTGAAGAAGGTAAACGTTAATACAAGTAGCAATACAGTCTCCCACCACTTGTTCTTAGTAAACCACCAACCTTGAGTGGCCGCTGAGAAAATAAGCATCGCAATAACCGCAGAGATAACCGTCAGAGCAAGGTGCCACCACGAGTCAATTCCCATCATCAATAATTGAGTGTTAAAGATGAACATGAAAGGCAAAATTGCAGTTCGAATATCGTAGGTGAAGCCTTGAATACCGGTGCGAATTGGATCGGACTTAGCAATTGCAGCTGCGGCAAAAGCAGCAAGACCAACTGGTGGTGTGTCATCGGCTAAGATGCCGAAGTAGAACACAAATAGGTGAACGGCAATCAGTGGGATGATCAAACCGTGTGCTGCACCCAATGTGACGATAACAGGCGCCATGAGAGTTGAAACAACAATGTAGTTTGCTGTTGTTGGTAGACCCATCCCGAGGATGAGAGAGATGACGGCGGTAAATAGCAGCATCAAGATAATGCTACCACCTGAGATAAACTCAACGAAGTCGGTCATTACAAGGCCAATACCCGTTAGTGTAACCACACCCACTACGGTACCCGCAGCAGCCGTCGCCACACCGATACCAATCATGTTGCGTGCACCAGACACTAGGCTTTCTGCCAAATCGACAAAACCAGCTTTGATCTCTGCATTGACATCACTGGTTTTCGACATGATTGCGATCAGTGGACGCTGGGTAATCAGAATGAAGATCATAAAGACCGTTGCCCAGAATGCTGAGAGACCCGGAGAAAAGCGCTCAACCGTCAAACACCACACTAAAACCACGATTGGCAGTAGGAAATGTAAACCAGACTTGATGGTTGGACCTGGATCTGGCACTTCAGTAAGTTCTGCATCAATTTCAATACCACCTTCTTTCGCGTACTTAGCTGAGACACGCAGTAACGCGATATAAGATATCAAGAGAGCAACACCTACGATTGGGGTCGCAGCGTCACCAAACACGTCTTTGGTCCAGCCAATGCCGTAGTACACCACAGCACTAATGACACAAAGACCAAGAATGGTGCCGGTAAATGATAAGAGACTTTGAACAAGCGTCGGGTTATGGCGGCGCGGTAGGCCAGTCATACCCGCTTTGCAAGCTTCAAGGTGAACAATGTAAATCAAAGCGATATAAGAAATCAGCGCAGGTAGTAGCGCCGCTTTGATTACTTCAACGTATGAAATCCCCACATACTCAACCATCAGGAATGCCGCAGCGCCCATGATCGGTGGCGTTAGCTGACCGTTGGTTGATGCAGCAACTTCCACAGCCCCCGCTTTCGTCCCCGGAAAGCCAACGCGCTTCATTAGAGGTATGGTAAAGGTACCTGTAGTTACTACGTTGGCGATGGAAGAACCAGAAACCAAGCCTGACAGACCTGATGCCACAACGGCCGCTTTTGCGGGACCACCACGCATGTGACCTAATAGAGAAAATGCGACTTTAATAAAGTAAGCACCTGCTCCAGCTCGCTCCAACATGGCTCCGAACAAAACGAATAAGAATACAAATGACGTTGAAACACCAAGAGCAACACCAAATACACCTTCTGTCGTTAGCCACAGGTGTGACATCGCTTTGTTTAAGCTTGCGCCTTTGTGAGCGATAACATCCGGCATGTATGGACCGCCAAAGGTATACAACAAGAATACTGCAGCGACGACCATTAGCGGCGGACCTAAAGCACGACGTGTTGCTTCAAGTAGTAGAACCATACCTGTACAGGCAACGACAATGTCCATTGTCGTTGGTGCGCCCGAGCGGCCTGCTAATTGAGTATAAAAGAGGTAAATGTAGGCAGCAGATAAACTACCTGCCAGTGCTAAAATCCAGTCGATGGCAGGGATTCGATCGCGCGGTGACCCCTTCATTGCAGGATAAGCGGTAAACGCTAGAAAAATAGCAAACGTTAAGTGAATTGAACGTGCTTCTGTGTCGTTTAGTACGCCAAAGTTAAAAATGAACGGCAGTGGGGATGCGTACCAAAGTTGAAATAGCGACCAACATAGTGGAACAAACCAAAGTATTTTTGCGGGAATCCCTTTCGGGCTTCTTGCTCCAGTGTCAGCTTGTGCGACCATTTCTTGCACATCTTGCGACGGTTGTGTTGTCTGCGTCATGTACTTTTTCCTTTATTATTTTATGGTCCAGTGTTTTTCAAACAAAATGAACGAACCATATTTCGCATTTAACATTGTAGTCAATGGATGCAAACGTGTGGTTTTAGTTGTGTTTCTTAAGGCTCTAAAAATGACGGGCTTGGAAAGAGAGCCCAAATAGCCACACCAATTGGGTTAATTGGTGTTGATTGTTTTGAGTGATACTCATATTAGAAAAGTGATAGGGGAAGGGAGCCTTCCCCTACGGAGTCGTCTTACTTAAGAAGACCAACTTCTTTGTAGTACTTCTCTGCACCTGGGTGAAGAGGAATAGATAGGCCTGCTTGTACCATGTCCTCCTTCTTCAGGTTAGCAAATGCAGGGTGCAGACGTTTGAACGTGTCAAAGTTTTCAAACACTGCTTTTGCAACGTTGTAAGCCACTTCATCAGAAACATCTGATGTGGTTACCATTGTTGCTGCTACACCAAAGCTCTTCACATCTTGATCCGTGCCACGGTACATACCTGCTGGTACATTGCTGTACGCGTAGTATGGGTTTGCCGCTACGATCTCATCGATTTGTGCGCCTGTTGCTGGAACTAGCTTAGCATCACAAGATGTTGTTGCTTCTTTGATTGATCCGTTTGGATGACCAACCACATAAACGAATGCGTCGATTTTATTGTCACAAAGTGCTTGAGAACGCTCTGAACCTTTAAGCTCTGATGCAAGTTTAAAGTCTGCGTTGGTCCAACCCATTGCATCCATAACAACGCCCATTGTCGCACGGTCACCTGAGCCTGGGTTACCGATGTTCACGCGCTTACCTTTAAGGTCAGTTACGTTTTCGATACCAGCATCAGTGCGAGCGATAATGTTGAATGGTTCTGTGTGCAGAGAGAACATTGCACGAAGCTTTTTGTAAGGGCCTTGCTCTTCAAATTTGCTTGTGCCGTTGTAGCCGTGATATTGCCAGTCAGATTGAACGATACCGAAATCTAACTCACCAGCACGCATTGTGTTGACATTGTAGATAGAACCACCAGTGGACTCTACTGAACAACGAATATTGTGTTCCTTACGGCCTTTATTCACAAGCTTACAGATTGCGCCACCAGTTGGGTAATAAACACCTGTTACCGAACCTGTACCAATTGTGATGAACTCTTGAGCGTTAACAGCGCCAGTGCCCATAACTGCAGCGGCAATAGCACCAATTTTAACAAGTTTCTTAAATGCCATGAATTTCCCTTCCTTATTCATTATTAGCCCTGAATAACTATAGATGTCTTCAGAGGTTTCCTATGTGGAAACGGCATCTTTTTCAATCCATATGTTGAAAAAGTGGCGCAATCATACCAAAAAAATTGGCAGAAAATTACTGAATTGTTAATGAATATAGGGGAATTGTCTGTGCTAGAGGATTTAGAAGGATAGGGGTGATTAGGGTGTTATTCAATAAAAACAGGTAATTAGGTGTTTTTTGTGGCTTATTTTTCGATTTATCAAGATGTGATATAAATCACGGAACAATCATGTTCCGTGATACTTTATTCTAAATGTTAATGTTTAAAACTTAGCCAGCGTAATCAAATAGATCACATACCGATTCAAACAATTGTTGGGTAGACACACTCAAGGTTGGTGTGATGAAGATGGTATCGTCGCCTGCAACGACCCCTAGAATCCCTTCTGCTTTACCCAGAGAATCGAGCAATCGAGCAATCAACTGTGCAGCACCAGGGCCAGTGTGAATAACGACGATAGCGTTGTTGTAATCTATATCAAGAACCAATTCACGTAGAGAGCTAGAGACAGTTGGAACGCCAAGCTCTGCTGGTAGGCAGTACACCATTTCCATTTTTGCGTTGCGGGTCCTCACTGCGCCAAACTTAGTCAACATGCGTGACACTTTTGATTGGTTGATGTTCTCAAACCCTTCAAGTTTTAATGCGTCGACAATCTCGCCCTGAGAACCAAAACGCTCTTCTTTTAGTAACGCTTTAAACGCGCGAACCAGGTTGTCTTGTTTGTCATTATTGCGCATAAACGCCTCTTATTTTTGTTCAACTAGCAGTGATCCGGCTATTGTGGCACAGAACCTCGATCTTGACCAAATAATCCATGGTTTATGCCAACGGTATCACTATTATCAATGCTGAAGTCAGCGATGATAACCTTATAATTAGCAAGGGGAAAAATGGGTTCTCATCACCCTCTTGTCATGATAGCGTAGTAGCACGTAATCAGTGAGTTGCGCGAGCTCGCAAAGCTGAGGTTAATTGATTGTAATCGATTAGTGATTACTATAACTTTTTAGCTAATCGACGAAAAATTACCCTACAAGACTATTAATAAGAGATATAAATCTCAAGGAGAACTCCCATGAAAGTAGCTGTTATTGGTGCCGCAGGTGGCATCGGCCAAGCCCTAGCCCTATTGCTAAAAAACCGTCTTCCTGCTGGTTCTGATCTAGCCCTGTATGATATTGCTCCCGTCACTCCAGGTGTTGCAGCTGATCTAAGCCACATCCCAACGCCTGTTTCTATTAAAGGCTATGCGGGTGAAGATCCAACACCAGCACTTGAAGGTGCTGATGTGGTTCTAATTTCTGCGGGTGTTGCGCGTAAGCCAGGTATGGATCGCTCAGACCTATTCAATGTCAATGCAGGTATCGTTAAGTCATTGGCCGAGAAAATCGCGGTCGTGTGTCCTACTGCTTGTGTTGGTATCATCACTAACCCTGTTAACACCACAGTGCCTATCGCAGCTGAAGTCCTTAAGAAAGCAGGTGTGTATGACAAGCGTAGACTGTTCGGTGTGACGACGCTTGACGTTATTCGCTCTGAGACATTTGTAGCTGATCTGAAAGCGAAAGATCCAGGTGATATTCGCGTACCAGTTATTGGTGGTCACTCTGGTGTGACTATTTTACCGCTACTTTCTCAAGTTGAAGGTGTTGAGTTTACTGCGGAAGAAGTAGAAGCGTTAACTAAGCGTATTCAAAACGCTGGTACTGAAGTGGTTGAAGCGAAGGCGGGTGGCGGCTCTGCGACCTTGTCTATGGGTCAGGCAGCGTGTCGCTTTGGTTTAGCTCTTGTTAAAGGCCTTCAAGGCGAAGAGAACGTTATTGAGTGTGCTTATGTGGAAGGTGATGGTGAGCACGCTCCATTCTTCGCACAACCAGTTAAGCTAGGTAAAGACGGCGCAGAAGCTATCCTTAGCTACGGTGAACTCAGTGATTACGAGAAAGCAGCACTAGATGGCATGCTAGAGACGCTTAATAAAGATATTGAAATTGGTGTAGAGTTCGCTAAGTAAACTCCTACATTAATTTAAATAGCAAAAGCCGGTCTTTTTAAGATCGGCTTTTTTGATCTATACCCTATAAGACTCCGTAATAAATCGGAGCGGGGAGGAAGGGTCATGGAAATGAAAGATGTAGTAAAAGGTATGTGGGTGGATTCACAACATGGCGCTGGCAGAGTGCTTGTTGTCGACGAGCAGTCACAGTCCGTTTTGGTCGAACCAATAGGAAGCGAGGAGCAATGGGCACTATCTGTTGACGAAGTCGAAGAAGAGCTGCAGCTTCATAACGGTTGTGATAAATACTACTAAAACTTGGTCTCAGAAACGGAAAAGGGCAGTGATGCACAATCACTGCCCTTTGACTTTATGCCGTTCTTTTCACTGCCATGTAGGCAAGCGCGATTAAGGCTTCTTTATATTCACTGTCAGGCACGATAGAAAGTGCTTCAATGGCCTTATCAGCTTCTTTAAAAGCCATGTCTTCAGTGTACTTTAATGAGCCCACACGATTCATTGTTGCCATAATGGTATCGAGCTTATCAATCCCATTACCTTTTTCAATTGCTTCGCGAATCATCGCACTTTCGTGTTCTTCACCGTGCTGCATGGCGTGGATAAGCGGTAATGTTGGTTTACCTTCAGCTAGGTCGTCACCGACATTTTTACCCATGTCTTCACCCGTAGAGGTGTAATCCATGACGTCATCAATAAGCTGGAACGCGGTTCCAAGGTACTTACCGTAATTCTGTAGTGCAAGTTCGACTTCTGGAGAGGCATCGTTGAGGATAGCTCCAACTTGAGTCGCGGCTTCAAACAAACGTGCCGTCTTAGAGTAGATGACTTGCATGTAGCTTGCTTCAGAAGTATTAGGGTCATTGCAGTTCATTAGCTGCTGAACTTCACCTTCTGCGATGACATTCACGGCATCACTCATAAGCTCTAAAATGCGCAATGAGCCAAGACCCGTCATCATTTGGAAAGAACGAGTATAGATGTAGTCACCTACTAGAACACTCGCAGCGTTACCAAAAGCAGCGTTTGCTGTTGCTTTACCTCGTCGCATATCAGACTCATCTACTACGTCGTCGTGCAATAACGTCGCAGTATGGATGAACTCAATAAACGCAGCAGCCGTCGTATGTGCGTTACCTTGATATCCTAAAGCTTTCGCTGAAAGCAACGCGAGTAGCGGTCTTAAGCGCTTGCCGCCACTACTTACAATATAGAAACCAAGTTGATTGATTAGACTAACTTCTGAGTTTAATTGTGCTTGTATTGTTTCATTCACTTTTGCCATATCATCGGCAGTCAGTGCTTGGATAGCTTTAAAATCCATTACGTACCCGGTTGAGCTTAGAGCCAATAAGGCTTAGTCGTTGGTTATAATCTGTGAATAATACACTAAAAAACGTTGATTAATATATGGTGAAAGGGCATTATTGCCGCACTTTTCATTGGCGATTAGTGTTTCGCCAATTTTTTCAAAATATGGCTTGTCATAGGGTAATCATTCGCGTAGAATCTGCGCCCTATTGATGATTAGTTTAGCGCACACCCTATTTGTTGAAATAACAATCAAAAGGCTGTGCGGAAAAAGCGGAGTAAAATATGTACGCTGTTTTCCAATCTGGTGGTAAACAACACCGTGTAAGCGAAGGTCAAACTCTTCGTTTAGAGAAATTAGACGTTGAAACTGGTGCAACTGTTGAATTTGATAAAGTTCTTCTTGTTGCTAACGGTGAAGACATTCAAGTTGGCGCTCCTCTTGTTGAGGGCGGCAAGGTAGTTGCTGAAGTGGTACAACACGGTCGTGGCGATAAAGTAAAAATCGTTAAGTTCCGTCGTCGTAAGCACTCTCGTAAGCAACAAGGTCACCGTCAGTGGTTCACGGAAGTGAAAATCACTGGCATCAACGCTTAATTCGATTAGGAGAGTTTAACAATGGCACACAAAAAAGCTGGTGGTTCTACTCGTAACGGCCGCGATTCAGAAAGCAAACGTCTAGGTGTTAAGCGTTTCGGTGGTGAGTCTGTTCTTGCAGGTAACATCATCGTACGTCAACGTGGTACTAAGTTCCACGCTGGTACTAACGTTGGTATCGGTAAAGACCATACTCTTTTCGCTCTTACTGAAGGTAAAGTGAAATTCGAAGTTAAAGGTCCTAAGAACCGTAAATTCGTTAGCATCGAAGCTGAGTAATTTTAGCGCTAAGCTAAATTACGAATAAGCTTTCTAGCTGAATTCAAAAGCCCTGCCGAGTCGGCGGGGTTTTTTATTTATATGGGCAGTCGATAGAGACGAGTCTCTAGGCATAGCTATGTTGAAACAACAAGCTCTGCACCATGGGGAATCGTCTCTGTCATCTGCTAAAATGTAGTGATAATTGATTGAGCCCACAAAGTGATCTTATGTCTTTTCGTCAGGATGGCTTTGGTGGTGGGTAGCGAAGAAGTAGTCGGAGTAAGAGATGAAGTTCGTTGATGAAGCGGTAGTAAAAGTCCAAGCGGGCGATGGCGGTAGCGGTGTCGTTAGTTTTTGGCGTGAAAAATTCGTAGCGAAAGGTGGTCCTGACGGTGGCGATGGCGGCGACGGTGGCGACATCTATATCGAAGCAGATGAGAACCTAAATACGCTCATTGACTATCGCTTCCAACGCTTTTACGAAGCTGAGCGTGGCGAAAATGGTCGCGGTGGTAACTGTACTGGTAAGCGTGGTAAAGATAAGGTACTTAAAGTGCCTGTCGGTACTCGAGCTGTAGATATTCACACTAATGAAATCGTTGCTGAAGTTGCTGAACATGGCAAAAAAGTGATGGTTGCAAAGGGTGGTTGGCACGGCCTAGGTAATACTCGATTTAAGTCATCGGTTAACCGAGCTCCTCGCCAGAAAACACTGGGTACTAAAGGCGAAATTCGTGAATTGCGTTTAGAGCTGTTGCTACTTGCTGACGTGGGTATGCTTGGTTTGCCAAATGCGGGCAAATCAACATTTATCCGTGCAGTTTCGGCGGCTAAGCCAAAAGTAGCCGACTATCCATTTACTACACTGATCCCTAGTTTAGGTGTGGTTAGCGTTGTTCCTGAGAAAAGCTTTGTTGTGGCGGATATCCCAGGTCTGATTGAAGGTGCCGCAGACGGTGCTGGCTTAGGTATTCGTTTCCTTAAGCACTTAGAGCGCTGCCGAGTATTGCTGCACATGATCGATATTATGCCTATCGATCAAAGTAACCCTATCGAGAACGCACTGACGATTATCGATGAGCTAGAGCAGTACAGCGAAAAGCTAGCGGATAAACCGCGCTGGCTAGTATTCAATAAAGTCGATCTTATGCCAGAAGAAGAAGCGAATGAAGTGATCCAAGAGATCCTCGACGCACTTGGTTGGGAAGATGAGTACTTCAAGATATCTGCAGTGAATAAGCAAGGAACTAAAGAGCTTTGCTATAAGCTTGCTGACTTTATGGAAACACTGCCACGCGCTGAAGAAGAGATTTCTGAGGAAGAGAAAGTCGACTTTATGTGGGACGATTACCACAAAGGTGCAATGTCTGGTAAAGACGTGATTACTGAAGACGATTGGGATGATTGGGACGACGAAGAAGATGACGGCCACGTTGTCTACGTCCGTGACTGATTGTTACCTCAATGATTTAAAAAGCTGCAAAGTTACTTTGCAGCTTTTTTTGTACTCAAATTATTTCAGTGTGGCTTGTACTAAGGCAAACTGATACAAACTCTCTTTTCTCCCCCTTTATGCTAAAGGAAGCCTTTTAAATGGATTTAAATCGGCGAATTTCGGATGTGGATGCTCTGATATTTAAACACTACCGTGTTGTACATGGTATTCGGATTTCCGTGGCATTCGTTTTAACTCTAGCTTTAACCAGTTATTTTCAGATTCCCGAAAGCACCTGGATACTCATTACGTTAGTAGTAGTGATTGGCCCTATCTCGTATTTAGGTAATGTTTTACCACGAGCTTGGCATCGCACTATGGGAACGATTATTGGAGCATTGTCAGGGATTACCGCCATTTTACTTGGACAATGGTCAATGTTGGCTATGTATGCTTGGTGCGGCGCTGTGATGTTTTGTAGTGCCTATTTTGCGTTAGGTAAACGCCCTTATGTGGGTTTGCTGATTGGTATTACCCTTGCGGTCACTATTGGAGCAGGTAATCACGATATTGAAGTTGCGTTGTGGCGTGGTCTTGATGTAACGATTGGCTGTGTATTAGCGGTGTTGTTTTGCATTATTTATCCGCAAAGAGCGTTTATTCATTGGCGCATGCGTCTAGGCGCCACGCTGGACCGGTTTGCTAAGGTCTATCAAATATCCACATCATTGAACATGCTTGAACAGCCGAACCTTGAGCGCTACCAGCAAACGCTAATGAAGGAGATGGTAACCTTGAGAAGTCTCATTTCTCCTTCAGTTAAAGAGTCAAAGCTAAGTGCACAATTATTAGAAGCGATTCAAGTACAGCTTCGCAACATGCTTTACTCCATTGAACTTTTGAACACCTCTTATTGGAGCGACAGGCACAGTCATTTGAATATGCTTTGGTCCAAACCCCTTAATGATTGCCAGAAAATCATTGAGAAAGAATTCGAAGCACTTGCAACATTAATAATGACCGGGAAATTAGAGACCGAGCTTTCAGGTAAAGAAATTGCGACAGCAAGAGAGACCTTAAAAAACAGTTTGCCAAAGATTGATGGTGAGGAGACGAGCATCAATGGCTACTTATGGCTTAATTTGAAGCTAATGGAAGACCTTGTAAGCCTAAAACGACTGTTAGTTTATTCGCTGAATCTGTCTCAAGAGTAGTTTTCACAAATTTGTTGTTTTCTGTCAATCGTGCCCCAGTTTTTAGTTCATCAACAATGAAAATGCCCCTAAAATGGATTCAATACTGAATGACCACGAAAAAACTGGAATGGATTCTAAGCAACGAGCCGTCTCTCGGCTGATTGCGCAAGCAGGGCAAATGTTACTTGCTCATGGCGCAGAAAGTACGTTAGTTGGCGATATTACTCGAAGAATGGGTATTGCTGCTTCTATGGACGAAGTAGAAGTATCACTGTCAGCAAGTTCATTAGTGATTACCACGGTTTACAAAGAACATTGTGTTACGACGGCAAGACGAAGCCCAGATCGTGGGCTTAATATGCGTGTTGTGACTCAGGTTCAACGTATCTGTATCATGATGGAGAAAGGCATTCTTGACTATCAACTAGCTCAGAAAAAACTGAATAAGATCAGTCCTGAACGCTATAATCGTTGGCTAGTCGTGGTGATGATAGGGCTATCATGCGCTGCTTTTAGTCGTCTCGCTGGCGGTGACTGGTCAGTGTTTGCAATGACTTTTCTAGCTTCAGCCGTTGGTATGACGGTACGTCAAGAAATCGGCCATCGCCATTTTAACCCACTCTTAAACTTCTCCGTCACGGCGTTTGTTACCACACTTATTTCTGCCCAAGCAGTTATCTATAGCATCGGAGCGCAGCCTCAGCTAGTGATGGCGTCATCAGTGCTCATGTTAGTCCCCGGCTTTCCACTAATTAACTCTGTTGCTGATATGGTCAAAGGTTATGTCAACATGGGGATTGCTCGTTTTGTGTTTGCCAGCTTATTAACCCTAGCAACCTGCTTGGGGATAATTGGTGCCATGAGTCTGACGGATGTTCTAGGGTGGGCTCAGTAATGACAATAGTGGAATTATTATTTGCTCTGCTTAACGACATGTTCTTTGCCGCTATTCCAGCAGTAGGGTTTGCGTTGGTATTTAATGTTCCTCAAAATGCGTTAGCTTATTGCGCGATTGGTGGGGCAGTTGGCCATGGCTCTCGCTTTTTGATGATGCATTATGGTGTTCCGATTGAATGGGCTACTTTTTTTGCCGCAACGATTGTCGGTATGATTGGCGTTCATTGGTCGCATAAGTTTCTAGCTCATCCTAAAGTGTTTACGGTGGCCGCGCTAATACCGATGGTTCCTGGGGTGTTTGCCTATAAAGCTATGATTGCTATGGTGGAAATCAATCATCTTGGTTATACCCCAGAGCTTCTGGCTACTCTAATGGAGAACTTCCTAAAGGCGATGTTTATAATTGCTGGTTTGGCTATTGGTCTTGCCATGCCGGGACTGTTATTCTATCGCAGCCGACCCGTCGTTTAATTAGGAATACAGTACCTCAATGATTATTAGCATGATTGCCGCTATGGCAGACAATCGAGTCATAGGCAAAGATAACCAAATGCCTTGGCACTTACCTGCCGACTTTATCTGGTTCAAAAAGTGCACCATGGGAAAACCCGTTATTATGGGTAGAAAAACCTATGAATCTATAGGGCGCCCTTTACCTGGTCGTCAAAACATTGTCGTTAGTCGAAATTCTGAGCTTCGCATAGATGGAGTGGAGACGGTAACTTCATTGGAACAAGCTTTGAGCTTAGTGAATGATGTGGAAGAAGCGATGATCATTGGTGGCGGTAGCTTTTACGAGCACTGTATGCCGATGGCAAACAAGCTTTATCTAACCTATATCGATGCAAATGTTGATGGCGATACTCAATTTCCTGATTGGGGAGAAGGCTGGAAACAAGTGCATAGTGAGCAATATCAAGCGGATGAGAAAAACGCGTACGACATGCAGTTCGTCATTCTTGAGCGCTAATATTCGCCGCCTAAGAGAGGTTTCTTAGGCGTCTTTTATTGAATATTTAACCTAAGGCTGGTTGTTCAAAAACGGCCTTATCTTCCCAACGAATCATAGTAAGGCTACCTCCCCAAACACACCCGGTATCCAATCCTATAATCTGTTCACTGATGTAGCCTCCTAGTGCTGCCCAATGCCCAAAAATTACGGTTTTATTAAGCGGGACTCGATTTTTTAATTGGAACCACGGAACATATTCTAGAGGGTTTACGTCACTAGGAGGTAGCTTACAGGCCATATCTAAGCGCCCATCTGGATAACAAAAACGCATTCGGGTGTAGGCATTAATGATGTAACGCCAACGTTCGAAACCGGTGAGTCCTGATTGCCAGAAGTTGGGGTCATTGCTGTACATATTATGGATGAGTGCTTGCCAATCATCACTTTGTAGTTGTTGCTCAACTTCTCGAGCATTGACTCTCGCCTGTTCTAAAGTCCACTGAGGAGAAATACCTGCATGACAAACGACAAATTCATCATGTTCTAAGAGCAAAGGCTGGTGTCTGAGCCAGTCTAATAAATCTGTCTTGTCTAGAGCTTCTAAAATCGGAAGTGTTTTGTCTTTGGGCTTCGCTTTGTGTACGCCAAGCGATACGGCTAATAAGTGAAGATCATGATTGCCCAGACAGACTTTTGCAGCTTCTCCCATGGCTTTGACGAAGCGGAGCGTTTCCAGTGATTTAGGGCCTCTAGCGACGAGATCTCCAGCAATCCAAAGGGTATCTTTTTGTTTGTCGAAATGACTTTTCGACAACAGTAGTTCCAATTCATCCAAGCAACCTTGAATGTCACCAACAATGTAATTTGCCACAAAAAACCTTAATTTAGAATATTGGGAATAGCTAAGCGGAATGGCTCTATTTCGGTAATGAATTCTTTGCCGTTGGCATCGATCATTATGTAATGACCTTGCATCACGCCAACAGGTGTCTCAATAGCCGTGCCACTGGTATACGTGTACTCATCACTTTTTTCGATTATTGGTTGTTGGCCGATCACACCTTCACCCTCGACACTGATCTGTTTTCCGTTAGCATCAGTAATCAGCCAACGTCGACTCATTAATTGCACAGTTTGCTGACTTAGGTTTTTTATCGTGATGACGTAAGCAAAGACAAAGCGCTTATTGTCTGGGTCAGATTGCTCCTCAACGTATTTGGTATGTACTTGGCATTTCACGCATGGCGAAGTTGTATCCATATGACTCTCCTATGCTGTTGAAAGGGCTACCTATTCACTATGACAAAAAAAAACGCCCATTAGCAAGCTAGTGAGCGTTTTTTAATGAATTAGTTATGATTTTCATCTAACCAGTTAGCCATGGCTACGAACTGTTGTAATGTTAGATTCTCTGGTCGCATAGAAGGGTTTACGCCCAGTTCTTCCAGCGTTTCTGCCGACATAAGAGACTTGTAGCAATTACGAACGGTTTTACGACGCTGGTTAAAGCCATCACGACAGACTCTATCTAGCCATTTCAAACTAGTCGCAGGATAAGGTAGTTCTTCATAAGGAACCAATCTTACTACCGCTGAATCTACTTTCGGTGGTGGAACAAATGCTGTTGGTGGTACTTCAAGTACTGGAACCACTTTGCAGTAATACTGAGCCATGACAGTCAGACGGCCGTAAGCTTTTGTGCCTGGACCGGCGGCAAGGCGATTCACCACTTCTTTTTGTAGCATAAAGTGCATATCTTGGATGTCTTTATGGAACTCAAATAAGTGGAACATCAAAGGTGTAGAGATGTTGTACGGCAGGTTACCGAAGATACGCAGCTTGTTATTTGGATTAACAAGTTGAGTAAAGTCAAAACGCATAGCGTCACCTTCGTGAATGGTGAGCTTATCTCCCAAATCTGGGTGATTGCGTAGACGCTCCGCAAGATCTCGGTCTAATTCAATAACTGTAAACTTGTCGACTTCTTTGCCTACTGGTTCAGTAATCGCACCAAGACCTGGGCCAATCTCAACTAAGTTTTGACCTGGACGCGGATTAATTGCTGATACAATCCCGTCGATAACGTAAGGATCATTTAGGAAGTTTTGACCAAAACGCTTTCTTGCTTTGTGCCCTAGGTGGACATCATTTCTCATTGTCTGCTCTCTACTAAATCTATTGCGTACGCCAGTGCTGTCTCAAAGCTGCCAAAATCTGCTTGACCAGTGCCAGCAAGATCCAATGCAGTGCCATGATCGACCGATGTCCTTATAAAGGGTAGACCAAGAGTGATGTTTACTGAACGACCGAAGCCCTTGTATTTAAGTACAGGGAGAACTTGATCGTGATACATGCCTAAGACAGCATCCGCATCGCGTAAATATTTGTCATTAAATATCGTATCGGCGGGTAATGGGCCGATAAGTTGATAATCTTTTTCTGTGCGAAGTTTCTCTAGGGTAGGAGTGATAGTTTCTATCTCTTCCATACCTAAGCAGCCATCTTCACCTGCGTGAGGGTTGAGGCCACAGACATAGATATTGGGTTTGGTAATACCAAACTTGGTGACCAAGTCGTGATGCAATATATCAGCAATGCGTGTAACACGATCTTCGGTGATGGCTGCAGGTACTTCCGATAATGGAAGGTGAGTCGTGACAAGTGCGGTTCTTAATCCTTCCGTTGCCAGCATCATGACCACAAGTGGTGTATTTGATACTTCTGCAAAGAACTCAGTATGGCCACTAAAGCTGACACCAGCTCGATTGATCACCCCTTTATGCACAGGGCCGGTGACAATAGCATCAAATTCACCTTTCATACAGCCTTTTGCTGCTTTTTCTAAGGTATTTAATACGTATTGTCCATTGGCTTCATCTAGCTTCCCAGCTTGGGCTGGGTTTTGCAGCGGCACATGTAAAATAACTAAGCGGCCTTTGCTATGTGTATTGTGAGCAGTGGGATCATAATCGATAAGCTCGACTTCAATCCCAAGTTGATGTGCACGCTCGGCAATTAAGTTCTTATCAGCACAGACAACAACCTGATGCGGCCAATCTCGCTGTGAGAGAGCAACAGCAAGATCGGGACCTATACCTGCGGGCTCTCCTGCGGTAACAACAATACGCTTAGTTGGCATTGTTATCTTCCTCATCATCGTTCACCATTTCTACGAATGCACTGGCGCGAAGTTCTTGAATCCAGGCCGAAGCTTCTTCATTGAACTTACGATTGAACAAGATGCGGTATGCGCGGTTCTGCATGGCTGAGCCTGTCTTGTCGACATCTCTACGATCTAGAACTTCGACGATGTGCCAACCGTGTACGGTTTTAAATGGTTTACTGATTTGGCCAATAGGTAAGGTTTCAACCTGATGCTTGAACTCCGGAACGTATAGTTCTGGTGTTTGGTAACCCAGTTCGCCGCCTTGGACGGCTGAGCCAGGGTCTTGGCTATATTGCTCGGCCATTTCAGCAAAGGTAGATTCACCAGATTGAACTTTAGCGATGATATTGTTGAGCTCTCTTTGAACCCCTTCATCACTTAAAATAACCGTAGGTTTGATAAGAATGTGTCGTGCGTTTACTTCAGTAACAGACACCGTCTCTAAGCCTTTAACGTCTTCAATTTTTAAGATGTGAAAACCAACACCGCTGCGGAATGGACCAATAATAGTGCCTTTAGTTTGCATCTTAATTTGGTCAGCAAAGATGGTTGGCATCTCTTCTTTACGCATCCAGCCCCAATCACCGCCTTCTAGCGCTTTCGGACCTTTTGAGTAGGTATATGCCATAGTGGCAAAATCTTCACCCGATTTTAGGCGTGCAACTAGATCCTTCGCTTGCTGCTCTTGAACGCTTTTATCTTCGCCATCATTAAAGCGCAATTGAATGTGACGAATCTTATAGGTCACAGTGGCGTCGCTTTCTTTAGCAAGCAGCTCTGCGAGGTTATCGACTTCAGCTGGTAGAATGTTGATTCGTTGTCTTACCATAGCGTTACGAGCTTCACTGGCGGCGATTTCATCACGAATTTGTTCACGAAATGCTTCCCACGTTAGTCCTTCTTCACGTACGGTTTGGCGAAGTTGCTCGATGGTTTGATTGTTGTTTTTAGCAATATCGTTAAGCGTGCTTTCTAGTCGGTTATCATCGATACGAACACCAATGCGATCAGCTTCTTGTAATTGCAGCTTTTCTAAGATCAGTTTATCGAGGATTTGCTCTTGGATAATATCTGCAGAAGGTAGCTCTTGGTCATTTTTTCGAGCGTTGGCAGTAAGAGTCTTAGTGGCAGAATCAATATCACTTTGTAGGATAACGCCATCGTTGACGATAACACGAACGCGATCAAGCTCAACGGGTTCGGCAATGGCATGTAAAGCCATCACCGACAAAAGACATGTTGAAAGGAGTTTGCTTATAAATTTCATCGATATTCCTAGTGAAAACTTCACAGACTAAGAGTCTGTGAAGTTAATAAAGTTCCTAACTTGATATTATTACGCGAGCACTATCATGCTTAGTCATTAAGTATAAATGGTCGACCATACTTTAGTGCGTTGCCATTTGGCGGCTCAGGTGCTTTTGAGCTACCTCCAAGACCTGTAATGCCAAAGCTTAGGCGAATATTATCTTCAAAGTTGGCTGCACCTATTCCGACGATGCCAGACTCCCAGCTTCTTAATTGACGACTATAGTCTACGCCAAGATACCAACAATCAGAGTGGTACTCTAGCTTAGCTAACCACTCGATAGAAACTCGTTCAGTCATATCGTAGTAGTATTGACCCGTTGCCAACCAATTGCGGTTGATCTTATACCCACCTAATAAGCCAACTTGGTTGATACCATCTCGTGTCAGCTTGTCCAATTCGGCGGGAGTATAGCTGTTGACACTTTCAATGTACTCTTTCGTGACATAGCGATAGTTCGCTTGAATGAAGTCATCATTGACACGGTATTCTAGCGCGCTATTTCCAAGAGCTACGGCTGAAGAGTCAATATCATATTGAACACCGCCGTGGTAGAACACTCGGTCATTAATATTAAAATCGGTCTCAATTGCCCAAGAAGAGTAGTTAGATGAATCCGTATCTGCAACACTATTTGGGTTCTTACTAGCAGCATCTAAATAATAGATTTGACCAAATGAAACGGCCAAACGTTCTTTTTGTCCGCTATCATAAAAGCGAGTGGTTGCACCGTAGCTGATCTGATTGGCAGCTGCAATTTTGTCGACACCACTGAAACGACGACTGCGGAACAAACCATAGTAATCAGTCTGTAGTAAAGTGGTATCGTAGTTATATATGTCACTCTGGTCTACTTCTGGTACATATAGATACTGCACTTGAGGTTCTAATGTCTGAGTATACCCATTTATAAAGGTGGTATCGCGTTCTAGGACCATTCCTGCGTGAGTTCTGAATTCAGGCAAAGCGCGGTCAACAGTTTCTTTTAAAGGACCTAGGCTGGTTCCCTCTCCGACAACACGACCATCGAGGTCTTGTTGATAATGTGTGAGCATGTAACGTGCTTCAGTCGTCCATGTACCCCAAGTGTTTGATAATGGGAGCGTTAGTCCAGGTTCTATGTGTACACGAGTAGCTGATGGCTTTTCTTGATCATCAGTTTCAAAGCGCGATATATGGGAAATCATATCGAAGTTGAGCGTCTTATAGATCTCTGGACGATAGTAATTAAACTCAAATTGCGGCATTAATTGATACGGTTTGGTATCGTCCACAAGAATTTGGAAGTCTTGGACGGTTAATGCCGCATCCCAAAATTGCTCACGATATCCGATGGTACCTTTTTGTGATAACTGGCCTTCAGAGCGACTACCAATACTAGAATCAAGGTCTTGGAAGTACTCGTTGTCACTCACTTGAGAGTAGTCGAGGTCGAGCTTCCAATGTTGGCCAAAATTACTGTTGTTTTTATATTGGAAGGCCCAACGATCACCTTTTTCAGGGTATTTCTGGTCATTAGCCAAGTACTCGCCAAGCAAATTTCCTCGGCTGGTCTCGGTTAAGTACCTAAAATCACCTTTGAGCTGAAGACCACGAGTTTGCATGTAGTGAAAATTCGTTAGCAAGTCATAGTTTGGTGCGAGATTCCAATAGACAGGAATATCTAATTCAAGGCCGTTTTTAGAACCCAGTGAAAATGATGGGAAGAGCACCCCCGTCTTTCTTTTATTACTGGTCGGCATCGTCATATAAGGCATGTAAAAGATAGGAACATCTTTTACTTCAACACGACTTCCATAAAGCGTTGCAGATTCTTCATCTTGATTAACACGGATATCATCAGCAACAAAGCGCCAAGAGTTATCATCTTCTGGGCATGTTGTAATAGAGCCGTCATCGATTTGATACAAAGATTTACCAGTTTTCGAAATAAATACGGCGTCTCCACGACCACCGCCACACAGCATTTTGTATTTAGTGTTCTCTGCTGTTATTTCATCTTTGTTCAGATTATTGGTTATTTTGTCGGAAACCGCTTTGAACTGTCCGTCTTCTAAGGTGACATTACCTTCTGCGACGACAACATTTTCATCTTGGTGAAGCGTAACGCTGTCGGCAGTAATAGTTTTATTGCCCTGAACCACAACAACATCACCTTTATAGGTGGCTCTTTGACCATTAATGGCTTCCAAAGAATCCGCTTCTATATTGATTGGCTCTTGATTGGAGTCAGAACTTTGTGCAGTATCAACAGAGCACTGCTCTGCTGGTGGCATAGTTTGCCCACTATTTTTCGATGTTTCTTCGGCATGTGCGTAAGACGCTAGCAGCGCAGCACCTATTGAGGCCGCTAGATATGTGCGGGAAAAACGTGACATCGAGTTGTACTATCCTGTTTAACTTGATTCATTCAGTTGAATTCGATTGATATTGAATCGTTTATAAGACGGTCTCTATCATAAAGGAAATTGACCTTAACGACACTAGTAGACTGCGAATCAGCGCAAAAATTCATAAATAAAGAGCACATAAATCACATGATAGGTAAAATTTTAGGCGTATTTTTCGGCATGTTATTTGGCGGACCGTTAGGTGCGCTGTTCGGTTTATTCATTGGGTACCAGTTCGACAAAGCGAGACGATTAAATCAAGGTGGTTTTGCACGAGGTGGATTTGGCGGTGCAGATCAAGCTAAACGACAAGAAGAATTTCTCACCTCTGCCTATGCTGTGATGGGGCATGTTGCCAAAGCGAAAGGACAAGTCACTAAAGAAGAGATTCAACTAGCGACCATTATGATGGATCGTATGAACCTTAATAGTGAGCAAAAAAGAGCAGCTCAAGAAGCGTTCCGCGAAGGGAAGTCGGCGGATTTTCCGTTAGAACGTATTCTTGATAAGGTCCGTATTTCGTCGGGCGGTCGTCATGATCTGCTTCAGTTCTTTTTGGAATTGCAAATTTCAGCAGCCTTTGCTGACGGAAGTGTTCACCCTGCTGAACGAGAAGTGTTGCACAGGATTGCACAAGGACTTGGCTTTTCAGCTCAGCAGTTAGAGCAGCGATTACGAATGCAAGAAGCGGCGTTCCGATTCCAACAAGGTGGTAATTTCGGTGGTGGTCACTATCAAGGTGGTCAACAATCAGGAAGTTGGCAGCAAGCGAGCAGTGCGTCGCAGCTTTCTGATGCGTATGATGTGCTTGGTGTGTCTGAAGATGCCGATGCGAAAACACTCAAACGAGCTTATCGTAAACTGATGAATGAGCATCATCCAGATAAACTGATGGCTAAAGGTTTGCCACCTGAAATGATGAATATGGCAAAAGAAAAATCTCAAGAGATTCAAAATGCCTATGATTTAATTAAGAAGGTGAAGGGATTTAAATAATGCAGACAGACAAGGATGTACTGGACTTTTGGTTTGGTGAATTAACGCCTGCAGATTGGTTCTCAGGCGATGAGGCACTAGATAGCCTTATAGAGCAGCGCTTTTTGGCGCTGCATAATAAAGCCGCGCTCGGTGAACTGTATACGTGGCGTCAAAGCCCACAAGGACGCCTAGCTGAAATCATAGTATTAGACCAGTTTTCTCGGAATTTATATCGTGGTAAGCCTCAGTCATTTTTGTCCGACCCAATGGCGTTGGTACTCGCCCAAGAAGCGGTAGCATTAGGCGAAGATATGAAGCTAAGTGAAGAGCAACGTAGCTTCTTATACATGCCTTATATGCATAGCGAATCTTTGGTTGTTCATGAAGAGGCTGTGCGCTTGTTTAAACAAAGCGGTCTTGAAAATAACCTGGATTTTGAATATCGCCACAAAGTGATTATCGAGCGATTTGGCCGCTACCCACATCGGAATAAGATTTTAGGGCGACAATCTAGTGAGGAAGAGCTGGAATTTCTTACCCAGCCCGGCTCTAGTTTTTGAAGTGTAGTAAGGTCTAGGCAAGCAAGCCTGGACCCTAATACTATTTTTTGTTTAAAGCCCAATCGTAATCGTAGTCAATTTTACCCGCAAACCCTGTTAGTTTAGGGCTGTATTTTGCCATATGAGCAATGACGCCACCTTGAGCTTTGAAGTCCTCAGCAAACCAGTCGTAAATCGACGAAAGTGTTGCCTTGTCACCTTTGATTTTTACGCCTTTATTTGAGTTGATAAAAGTGCTTGCCGCCTGTTCCAGTAACGCTTCTGTATTGCTTGATGTGAATGCTTGAGGTTGCAGGTTTGGACACCCTAAACTGGCGCAGTTAACGGCGTAATGGGTTCTTGGGTCATTCCAAATAGGACGAAGGATTCTATGCTCAATATCATTAAGCGTCAGTGTCTGACCTGTAATTGTAATGACATCATCTCCCCAAGGTCCAAAGCTAAATAAACCACCCAGCTTTGTAATCGATTTTACTGGGTAATTATCCAAAATTAGGTCAACGGTAATCGCATTGTAGAGGTTCACCCAGTAAGCGTATTGCTCCGCTTTATTCAGTGTTCTTGGGTCGATGGCTGCGAGTTCCGACAGATAACTTTTTAATTGCTGCTTATCGTTTGGAGAAACTCGAACGTAACGTACCAAGGTGTTATCACCTTCTACTACCAAATACTTATCAAGAAAGGCTTGCCAACTTTGGTGTGACACGTTTTGAAGGTTTGCTTCATTACTTGAATTCCAGTAAGCCCAAAGCTCAGATTTCGGCGCGGAAAACGCAGTAAAACTAAATAATAAGAGAGAAGCCGTGAGTGCTTTAAGCAGTGTTTTGACCATAGCAACGATCCATTTTATGTAAGGCTAATCCATCAGACCTGTAAAGATGCCAAGTTATTTCAATTGAGTGAAAAAAAATCCCAGCACTTGGCTGGGATTTATCAATTCGTTTTGACTTTTATTTTAGGAAGCTAGGAATGTTGGCTTCATAAGCTGCAATTTTGTCTTCGTGCTGCAACGTTAGACCAATGTTGTCTAGACCGTTTAATAGGCAGTGGCGACGGAATTCGTCAATCTCAAAGCTGTAAGACTTACCGTTAGCTGTTACTTTCATTGCTTCTAGGTCGACAGTTATTTCTGCACCTTCGTTTGCTTCGACGTATTGGAACAGTTCATCCACCTCTTGCTCCGTTAAGCGAACTGGTACCATTTGGTTGTTGATAGAGTTGCCATAGAAGATATCGGCAAAGCTTGGAGCGATCATTACTTGGATGCCGTAATCAGCTAGTGCCCAGGGAGCGTGTTCACGCGAAGAGCCACAGCCAAAGTTTTCACGAGCAAGTAAGATGCTAGCGCCTTGATAGCGAGGAGCATTCATGACAAATTCTGGATTGTCTTGCTCGCCTGCGTCGTCCAAGAAGCGCCAGTCGTGGAATAGATGTTTACCAAAACCAGTGCGAGTTACTTTCTGTAAAAATTGCTTAGGGATGATGGCGTCGGTATCGACATTCGCTGCATCTAAAGGTACGACTAAGCCGGTGTGTTGTTTAAATCCTGACATGTGGGTTTCCTTCTTAGTCTAGCTCTCTGATATCAACAAAATGACCTGCGATAGCCGCTGCGGCTGCCATTGCAGGACTCACTAGGTGTGTGCGACCGTCACGGCCTTGACGACCTTCAAAGTTACGGTTACTAGTAGAGGCACAGCGCTCCTGTGGGCCTAGGCGGTCATTGTTCATCGCCAGACACATTGAGCAGCCTGGCAAGCGCCATTCAAAGCCCGCTTCTTTAAAGATAGAGTCTAAGCCTTCCGCTTCAGCCTGAGCTTTTACCTGCTCTGAGCCAGGGACAATCAAAGCTTGCACATGATCTGCGACTTTACGACCTTTAGCAACAGCGGCTGCAGCACGCATATCTTCGATACGAGAGTTAGTACAAGAACCTACAAATACTTTGTCTACTGGGTAGTCTTTAAGTGATTTTCCCGCTTCTAGACCCATATAAGCCAGCGCTTTTTCTGCAGATGCTTTTTCTACTGGGTCAGTAAAGCTTTCCGGTGATGGAATAGGTTGGTCAACGGCAATAACTTGGCCAGGGTTAGTACCCCAAGTAACCTGAGGTTTAATATCGGCCCCGTTTAGTGTAACGACAGCGTCAAACTTAGCATCGTCATCGGTTTTAAAAGTTTTCCAGTATTCAACGGCAGCATCCCAGTCAGCGCCTTGAGGAGCGAACTTACGGCCTTTTAGATACTCAAACGTCGTCTCATCAGGAGCGATAAGACCTGCTTTCGCACCGAGTTCGATAGCCATGTTACATACCGTCATACGACCTTCCATAGAAAGGTCAGTAATCGCTTCACCACAGAACTCAACGACGTAACCCGTACCACCTGCTGCTGTAGTTTCACCGATAATGGCTAGGACGATATCTTTTGCCGTTACACCGGGAGCCACTTTACCTTTGACTTCAATCTTCATCGCTTTAGCGCGAGATTGTTTTAGTGTCTGAGTCGCTAGGACGTGCTCTACTTCTGAGGTACCAATGCCAAATGCCAATGAACCAAATGCACCGTGAGTAGCCGTATGCGAATCACCACAAACAATGGTCATCGCTGGTAGCGTAATACCAAGCTCTGGGCCCATAACATGAACAATACCTTGGTACTTATGATTGATATCGTAAAGTGTCACCCCGAATTCTTCGCAGTTCTTGGATAGCGTTTCCATCTGGATACGTGCCATTTCACCAGAGGCGTTGATGTCTTTGGTCGTTGTCGAAACGTTGTGGTCCATCGTCGCGAAAGTCTTACCTACTTGGCGCACTTGGCGACCTTTTTCGCGCAGACCATCAAATGCTTGAGGAGATGTCACTTCATGAACCAAGTGACGATCGATATATAGGATTGGGTTTTCACCCTCCGCTTCTACGGCGACGTGTGCATCGTAGACTTTTTCGTATAGTGTTTTTGACATTGCTAAATTCCTTGCTTCTTCCGCCACGCCCCTATAGGCGCAGCGAAGGCGATGTTGTAATTATGAGTTCAATACGTAACTTGCGATCTTGTCACCCATCTCAGAGGTGCTAAGTGCTGGCTTATCGCCTGCTAGATCCGCCGTTAACTCGCCTGCAGATAGTGCCTTACTAACTGCGGCTTCGATGTCTTGCGCTGCGGCCTCTTCACCTAAGCTGTAACGAAGCATTAGCGCAGCAGAAAGAATTTGTGCTACTGGGTTAGCAATGTTTTTACCAGCGATGTCTGGTGCACTGCCGCCAGCTGGCTCGTAGAGACCGAATTGACTTTCATTAAGACTTGCTGATGGCAACATGCCCATAGAACCTGTGATCATCGCACACTCATCAGAAATGATGTCACCAAAGATGTTAGAGCAAAGCATGATGTCAAACTGAGCCGGATCTTTGATTAATTGCATGGTCGCGTTATCGATGTACATGTGGTTTAGAGTGACATCTGGGTACTCTTTTGCTACTTCTTCAACGACTTCACGCCATAGGATAGAGCTTTGTAAAACATTCGCTTTATCGATGGAGTAAACGTTTTTACTGCGAAGACGTGCGGACTCAAAGGCAATCTTGGCAATGCGTTCAATTTCAAAACGGTGGTAGATCTCAGTATCAAACGCTTTTTCTGTCGGGCCTTCACCTTCACGACCTTTTGGCTGACCAAAGTAGATGCCACCTGTTAACTCACGAACCACTACAATATCGAAGCCTTTTGCTGAAATATCAGCACGAAGAGGTGAAAAGTCTTCTAAACCAGCGTGAATTTGCGCTGGACGTAAATTACAGAATAGTTGGAAGTGTTTGCGAAGTGGTAGAAGGGCGCCACGTTCTGGCTGGTCATTGGGTGGAAGGTGCTCCCACTTGGGACCTCCAACTGAACCGAATAGGATTGCGTTTGATTCTTCACAGCCTTTCACTGTGCTCTCTGGAAGAGGGCAACCGTGATTATCGATGGCGATACCACCTACATCGTATTCTTCACGTTCTAGTGTAATGCTGTGCTTCTCTGAAATCGCATCCAACACTTTATGTGCTTGAGCCATAACTTCTGGGCCAATACCATCACCTGGTAGAACTGCAATCTTGTAAGTACCTGCCATGGGGCTAATTTCCTTAAATGTTGTATTTGCTTATATTTCTTAAGCCCCTTGAAACCTATTGTCTGGACAACAACAGCAAGGGGCTAAATTTTCCTGTGGTCTTGGGAATGAACGCTTACCTTAGACCGCTTCTACTTTTTTCTGCTTCATCTCTTCAATCTGATCAGCGCGATGAATACTATTGATAACATGAAGTAGGGCTTGACCAGAAGCTTCAACGATATCCGTTGAGACACCAGTCCCGTGATATTTGCGACCCTTGTAGTTAGCAATAATATCGGCTTGGCCCAAACCATCTTCGCCTTCACCTTTTGCAGTCAAATCAAACTTATCTAGAACAATGTCGTAACCCGTCACGCGATAGATACATTGATAAAGCGCATCAACTGGGCCGTTACCGACGGCCGCCTCGCATTTCTCTTCATCACCACATTGAATCTTGATGCTTGTCGTTGCCATGATGCTACCAGATTGAACGCTTAGATAGTTCAACTTAAAGAAGTCGTCTTCGGCACGCAAGTTCGCAAAGTGCATTAATGCTTCTAAATCGTAATCAAAGACCTGACCTTTACGATCCGCTAGCTTCAAGAAATCCTCATATAGCGTGTCTAGATTGTATTCATTCTCGTTGTAACCCATCGCATCCATATGACTCTTAACAGCAGCTCGACCAGAACGACTCGTTAGGTTCAATGCTTTGTCTTTTAGGCCAATGGATTCCGGTGTCATGATCTCGTAGGTATTTTTGTTCTTCAACATACCGTCTTGGTGAATGCCTGAAGAGTGGCTAAATGCATTCGCACCAACAATGGCTTTGTTGTCTTGAATTGGCATGTTGCATAGCTGGGAAACCAGTTTACTGGTGCGATGGATTTCTTGATGTTGCAGGCCAGTATGAACACCTAGAAGCTCTTGGCGCGTTTTAATAATCATCGCAATTTCTTCTAGAGAACAGTTACCTGCGCGCTCACCGATACCATTGATGGTGCCTTCAATTTGGCGAGCACCTGCTTGGACTGCTGCGATAGAGTTCGCCACCGACATGCCTAAGTCATCATGGCAGTGCACCGAAATAATCGCTTTGTCGATGTTAGGAACGCGATTGAAAAGGGTTTGGATGATACCACCGAATTCGTTTGGAACCGTGTAGCCTACCGTGTCTGGAATATTGATAGTACTTGCGCCAGCGTCAATAGCGGCTTCGACCATACGGCAAAGATTGTCGATTGGTGTGCGTCCTGCATCTTCACAAGAGAACTCAACGTCGTCGGTATAGTTACGTGCATGTTTCACCGCTTTTACGCCCATCTCGACTACATCGTCATAACTACGACGCAATTTATCTTGAACGTGAACCGTTGAGGTAGAGATGAACGTGTGAATACGGAATGCTTCTGCGACTTTTAACGCTTCAGCGGCGGCATCAATATCTTTAGCCACTGCGCGTGACAATGCACAAACTCGACTGTTTTTGATGTGTTTAGCGATGGTTTGTACTGACTCAAAGTCACCTGGAGAGGAGATAGGGAAGCCAGCTTCAATAACATCAACACCTAGACGCTCGAGCGCATAAGCAATTTGCAGTTTCTCTTTAACTGTCAGACTTGCTGAAAGTGCTTGCTCGCCGTCACGCAATGTGGTGTCGAATATTATCACCTGATCTTTCATAGTTGCTTCCTCTTTGTACAGGTTAATCGTTTACGTCCAGTTCAATCGATATAAAAAAACCCGCTTGTCTAAGCGGGTTTTTTTAGAATTCTTAGTGGTGTTTTTCGTCCACAACCTACCCGCGCGATGTTTTCACGATAAGGAGGAGGTTCAGGAGTAGAGAAAAACGTAATGACACTGTTATGCATTCCACAAAATTAAGTTACAAGATTAGTACCGCACTCAAGCTCATGCGTCAAGGGTTAATCTGATTTTTCTTGGATATCGGATCAGTGAGCACTGCAGTCTCAGCCTTTTCAATAGTAAATTAATCAAATGATTAAATTGTGATGAATTATTGTTCTGCATAAAGCAAAGGTATCAGTCCTATAATTAATCTTGTGATTAATAATTAAGGTTAAATTATGCAGCCTGTGGAACAAGAGAAGAGAAAGGTAGGCCGCCCTAGAAAGCAAACTGACGCGCGACAAAAGCTGCTAGAGCATGCTCGTGAACTGTTTGTTGTCATGCCATACGATAAGGTATCGACTCGCCTGATTGCGCAACGAGCGGGCGTCAATATTGCGATGATTCGTTACTACTTTGGCAACAAAGAGGGGCTCTTCGAAACCATGGTTCGTGAGACCATCGCCCCGATGAAAAACAAAATGGATGAAGTTTTTATGAAAGGCGATCATCGTAACTTGTTTGATTTTATGCGTATTTATTATCACGAAATGAACAAAGTTCCACAGTTCCCGCGTTTAGTCGCTCAAATCATGCATATGCCTCCCTCGGCGACACAGAGACGACTGTTTGAAAAAGTGTTTGTTGATCTTGCTCGCCCAGACCATGACCTGATGTTTGGTCGACTGCAACAGGCAGGATATTTACGTGATGATATTGATCCGAAGCTTTGTAAAGTATCGTTCATATCACTCATGGTGTTTCCGTTTGTCGCGCCACCTGCCATGTTGCAACTACACGGAATCGAACTGAATGAAGCCTTTCTAGATGAGTTGCTCGAACACAACATCTCATTGCTATCACGTGCGCTGTTACGCGACCCTACTAACGACTAATCAGAATGTGACCTTATGACGTCTAAAAATAAAAAGCTGTTGTTTTTTCCTGCCTTTGCAGTTGGTGTAATTGCGCTCATTGCAGCAATAAACCTGAGACCCGATGTGCCAACGAAACCCGCTGGAGATCGTTCAAGAGTAGTGGATACCATGACTCTAGCACCGCAGATGTCAGCGCCTATCGCAATTGGCTTTGGTCGAGCTGAACCGAAAGTTGAGTGGAAGGCCATCGCTGAGGTGACAGGAGCGGTTGTTTACAAGCATCCAAATTTAGAAAAAGGCACCGTGGTAACGGCGGGAACGGAAATTCTTCGTATTGACCCTTTAGATTACGAACTCAAATTATCACAGGCGATTGCCGACCTTAAATCAAGCGAAACTCAATTGGCTCGTTTAGACCAAGAAGAGGCGAACCTGAAACAAACACTATCTATTGAGATAAACCGCTTACAACTCGCGGAAAACGAATACCAGCGTCGTGTGGACCTCAATAAGCGTGGCTTAACGTCTCAGTCTGATGTCGATACTCAAAAACAAAATATGCTGTCGCAGAAAAAGTTGGTTCAAGATATTGAAAACCAATTGGCGTTGATGCCGGATGAAAGAGGTGTCTCCCAAGCTTTGGTGAAAGTGAACCAAGCGAAAGTAGATGAAGCGAAGCGCTCATTGGAAAAGACTCGTATTGTTTTGCCCGTTACGATGCGTGTTTCTGAAGTGGATGCTGAGTTAAACCAAGTAGTGAACTTGCAGCAAACCATGGTTACAGCACACCTAAACGATGTGATGGAAGTAGAAGCGCAGTTGTCGATTCACGATTTGCAGCTGTTGTCGAATACCCTGAATTGGGATGAGAGCCAAAGCGGTAATGTTGAATTAGATAAGCTGCAAGCCACTGTGGAATTGAGTAGCGGAAACCTTACGGCAACGTGGCCAGCTAAAGTGGCACGTGTCAGCGAAACCGTTGATGCCAACCAAGCGACAGCAGGTGTGATTCTGGAAGTTTCTCAATTACCAAGCAACAACGGCCTTGCGGGTACGCCAGTGCTGGTCAATGGGATGTTTGTAAAAGCAACCATTGAAGGACAGAAACAGCCATCTTGGCTCGTGCCTGAACGCGCATTGCACGGCGATAAAATCTATTTGATGAACGATGAAAATCGCCTCGAAATGCGGTCGGTACAAGTCTCTTACCGTAGGGATAATCAAGTGATCATCACTGGTGACCTACAGCAAGGTGAAAAAGTGATTCTGAACGATATTTTGCCCGCTATTGAAGGAATGTTAGTCAGAGAGAGCATCGACGAGGCAAGCCAATGATTCGATTTTTCTCTAAGCACCCAACTGCTGCCAATTTGCTGATGTTGGCATTGTTGATATTGGGTATCTCGTCGTTGTCGACCATAAAACGTGAAACCTTCCCGGAGTTTGATCCGCCTTATATTATGGCAGCTATCACTTATCCGGGGGCATCGCCACAGGAAGTGGAAGAGAGTCTCTGCGTACGAATGGAAGATGCCGTCGATGGCCTATCAAATATTGAAGAAACCAAATGTGAAGCGATTGAAGGTTCTGCGCGTTTAACGCTTAAACTCAATGAGCGAGCAGACATCGGCCGTATGCTAGTGGATGTGCAAACTCAAATTAATGCTATCAACGATTTTCCTGACGAGATTGAATCTCCAGTAGTTCAAGAGCTGGATTGGAATGAGCCTGTAGTAGACGTTGCTATTACAGCGGACACCAGTTGGCCAGAGTTAAAGGCATACGCCGAGCAGCTTAAGCGCACTCTCAAGCTGGATTACGGTGTGTCACTTGTTGATGTGAGCGGTTTCTCGGATCACCAATATCGTGTGGAGTTGAACACTCAAATCATGCGCCAAATGGGGCTCAGTATCAGTGATATCGCGGTACAAATTGGTAATCAGAACATCAAGTTACCGAGTGGTAATGTTGAAACTGAAGACAAAAATTTCTTAATTCGTTTTGATGAACGACGAGTAACCCCGCAAGAGTTGGAGTCTATTGTTGTCGGTTCAAGTCCCAGCGGTGCACTTATTCGCCTGAAAGATGTAGCGACCATTACCGACCGCTTTGAGCTGGATGAGCAAAAGGTACTGTTCAACGGTAAGCCTTCTGCAGTGCTGAAGATCAGTAAAAACAAAGAAGATGATGCACTGCGTGTAAAAGAGCAGGTCACCAAATTTGTGGATGCACAGCGACTTATCGCACCAGAAGGCGTGACGTTAGAAATGACCAACGATATGTCATCGGTACTTTGGGATCGTCTGACCATGATGGTCAAAAATGGCTGGCAGGGGATCTTATTAGTCTTTGCGACGATGTGGTTGTTCTTTAGTTTCCGTTATTCGTTTTGGGTTGCCGCTGGCTTACCGGTGGCATTTCTTGGTGGTCTTTTCTTGATGGCTAACCTCGGGCTGTCGATCAATATCATGTCGCTAGTTGGGCTATTAATGGCCATCGGTATCATGATGGATGATGCTATCGTTATCGCAGAGTCGATTCAATCTCACCTTGACCGAGGACAGAGTATCGATGATGCGGTCATCAATGGAGTGAAGAAAGTCCTACCCGGTGTTATCTCCTCGTTTTTGACTACTGTGTGTATTTTCGGCAGCTTGCTCTTCCTGCAAGGAGAAATGGGGGCGGTGCTGCGTGCTGTGCCACAAGTGTTGATTTTGGTGTTGTCGCTTAGTCTGGTTGAAGCATTTTTGATTTTGCCGAATCACTTGTCTCACTCGCTGCATAAACATAATAAAGATAAGCCTCCCGTAAAGTTCAAACGCGTATTACTCGAGCGGTTTGAGCATTTTCGCAATACAACATTAGTGAATGCGGTCGACAAAGTCGTTTCCTACCGCTATGCCTTTATGGGCAGTGTCTTTGCGATGTTACTTATCTCGGTGAGCTTAATCGCTGGTGGAGTAGTGAAGTTCCACCCATTCCCTTCATTAGATGGCGATATTGCTGAAGCGAGGATCATCCTGCCACCAGGAGCTTCCTTGTCTCAAACAGAGCGTGTTGTTGATAAAATTGTAGCGTCGGCTGAAAAACTCAATAAGCAGTGGAGCGACGAAATGGAAGGTGGCGAACCACTGGTAAAACAAATTACCAGTCAGTTCAATACCAACCGTGATGCTAACGAATCAGGGCCACATATTGCTACTGTGAGACTGGATTTGCTCAGTGCTGAGCAGCGAAATACCTTGATCGATGATTTTATTGCGGCTTGGAGAGAAGATGTGGGAGAGCTTGCTGATCCGATCTCATTAGTTTTCAAGCAGCCGACAATGGGGCCGGGTGGCCGTGCATTGGAAATTCGCATTAAGCATGATGACCTAGACATGCTAAAAGCGGCGTCCGTTGAGATACAGCAATACTTGAATGAGTTTGATGGTGTCAGTGGTGTCTTGGACGATATGCGTTTAGGTAAAGAAGAAATTCTGGTCAAATTACGCCCAGGTGCCGAGAGCTTTGGTGTTAATGGTCAGCTGATTGCTAGCCAGCTTCGAGCCGCGTTTTTTGGTCAAACTGCCGATGAAATTCAGGTAGGGGTGGAGAACATTAAAATTGAGGTGAAACTCAACAAACAAGATATTGGGGATATCCAGCAGCTGGCTAATTTCCCGATTTTCCTGGCGGACGGTTCACAAGTACCTCTGGCTTCTGTCGCGACGTTAGATTTTCAGCGTAACTATGTGCGTATCCAACGTGTTGATGGTTTGAGAACCGTGAGCGTATTTGGTGACGTTGACGCATCTAAAGCTAGCTCGACCGATATTATCAGCCAGTTCCGCGCTGAAGAAGTCAGTAAACTACAGCAGGAATACCCAGGATTGAGATTCGACTTCGAAGGGGAAACCAAAGACAGTGCAGAAACTGGGGCGTCAATGGCAAAAGGGTTCCTATTAGGATTGTTTGGCGTATTCACCATTCTGAGTTATCAGTTCAGAAGTTACCTTGAACCTTTTGTGGTTATGTTGGCGATTCCTTTAGCCTTTATTGGTGTGGTATGGGGACACTTGCTGTTAGGACACTCAATGAGTATGCCAAGTATTATGGGATTTGTGTCGCTAGCCGGTATTGTAGTGAATGACTCGATTCTCTTGGTGCAGTACATACGTCACCATGTGGATGAAGGCGATTCAGTGCATGACTCTGTGGTTAAAGCGAGCCGTGAACGTTTTCGTGCGGTGTTCTTAACGTCAATGACTACGGCGGCAGGTTTATTGCCTCTACTTACCGAGACCAGCTTGCAAGCTCAGGTTATTCAGCCGCTCGTTATTTCGATTGTGTTTGGTATTTTTGCTTCGACAGCCTTGGTGTTATTTATGATTCCATCGGCGTACGCTATATTGGCTGACTGGGGATTGGTCCACAAACACGAAGAAATCTAATTCGCGTAAACATAATATTCCTTACTTCCATTCTACAAGTTAGTGAGCTGAGTTCCTCAGCCACTAACTTTCATCATTTCTCCAATAAATCGTCACCTAATTGTCATTGTTGCTGACTACTTTTTGATCATGAGTTACTCGTTATCGCAAGGAGTGAGTTATGAGAACCATTGAGCCAATTGCGCGAATGGATTTAGCCTTTTCATTGTTTTGTTTGCAGCATCGCTTTAATGCTCCGGTCGCTAAGATCAGCCGTTGGGTGTCCAGAACTGGAGATGGTCATCTTTACCTAATATTAGGATTGATGATTTGGTTTATGGACGATGTGGCAGGGCGTTTGTTCTTTGCTGCTGCGTTGCTGGCTTTCGCCATTGAGCTACCTATTTATTGGTTAACGAAGAACAGTTTTAAACGCCGCCGTCCTGAAGAGTTCTCTCATCTTCTTCAGGCCTTCATCACACCTTCTGATCGTTACAGCCTGCCTTCAGGGCATACCGCAGCGGCGTTTCTAATGGCAACAATAATCGGGCACTTCTATCCAGCTTGGTATGACGCTGCTTTGATATGGGCGTTGCTGATTGGTGCGTCACGAATTCTGCTCGGGGTTCACTTTCTTACTGATGTGGTTATTGGTGCTGTCTTAGGTGTATCCGCTGCGCATGTATCGATCAGTTACGTGCTTGAGTTAGTTTAAAAGGTGATATTGATGAAGATTCTTTACGGTGTTCAGGGGACTGGAAATGGACATATTGCCAGAGCGAGAGCGATGTCTCAGGCACTGAAGTTTCATGATGTCGAGGTAGATTTTCTATTTTCCGGACGCGACAAAGACAAGTATTTTTCCATGGAGCAATTTGGTGATTACCAAACCCGGCGGGGATTTAGTTTTGTCACCGAGGATGGCAAGGTTAATTACTTGAAAACAGTAATGGAAAATAGTTTGACCAGCTTTTTTAGTGAAGTGAGACAAATGGATGTCTCGGACTATGACTTAGTCATCAACGACTTTGAGCCAATCACGGCTTGGGCAGCACGCTCTCAAAACATACCAACCGTCAGCATCAGCCATCAAAATGCGTTTCTATTTGATGTGCCACAAAAGGGGGCGAACTGGATTGATGACTCAGTTATCCAACATTTTGCACCTTCCCAGTATCAACTGGGTTTGCATTGGTATCATTTTGGCCAACCTATCTTACCGCCTATTGTTCATACCAACGGACATGATGTGACCTCGGAAGACTTCGTATTAATTTACCTGCCTTTTGAAAACACACAAACCATTATCGATGTGCTATTGCGCTTCGTAAATCAAAGCTTTATCTGTTATCACCCTGAGATTATTGAGCAGCAACAAGTCGAAAACATTCTGATGAAGCCGCTGAATCATGAGCAGTTTCAGCGCGATCTGCACCGTTGCCAAGGGGTAATCGCCAATGGTGGGTTTGAGCTGCCGTCTGAAGCACTGAGCTTAGGTAAGAAGCTATTGGTAAAACCACTTGATGGTCAGTTTGAACAACAAAGTAATGCCGCAACGCTAGAGAGCTTAGGGCTTGCTCAGTCCATGGACTTCCTTGATGCATCAGTCATTCGTGCTTGGTTAGATGAAAAGCAAGCTGAACGAGTAACCTATCCAGATGTTGCTAACGAGATTGCGGAGTGGCTAATAGCTGGAAACTGGGATTGTAGCCAGCAGCTACGTCATCGTTTATGGGAGAAAGTTGATTTTCCGAGCTACGCTTCCATTTAACGATCGTTTAGCCACCTTTATCACTTTAACGAAAAGCCGCATTGAGCGGCTTTTTTGCGATTAAAGCCCTGTAATACGTCGTTGTTGTATTTGCTATAAGCATCAATTCATTTTGAATGATAGATATGATGTATCTATTATGCGAATACTTTGAAAGTGGTTCTATATGGTAGTTAGATATAGCTAATGCGTTGGAAATTTCGAAAGATATACTTACTAGTTATGGTTTTAGAAGTTGTAACGGACAAAAGTTATTAAAAATGTAATTTATCTTTTTTTATATATAATATAACTTATTGTTGTTAATGGATAATGTATTTATATCGATAAAATTTGGTGATTCTTTGTCAAACTTGTTGGTGTTGGGTTTGTTATTAGTAGATAGTTTGTTTTGTCCTCGAACTATGCAGAGGATTAATAGAACGTTGTAAGGTACGTAGTGGTAGCGAGTAAATAACTCCTGTTGCTAACCATTAATCCTTACTCACATATTCGAGATTGAAATTACACGAGGCTTACTAAATGTTAGACAAAAAAGATGCTATGAGCGCTATCGCTAGCTACCGCATGGAAAGCACATTACGCGGCGTAGATCTAAACCTATTGACTGTTTTCGACGCAGTGATGCAAGAGCAGAATATCACTCGCGCGGCACACAATTTGGGTATGTCGCAACCAGCAGTTAGTAATGCCGTTGCGCGCCTTAAAGTGATGTTCAACGATGAGCTATTTATGCGTCAGGGCCGTGGTATTCAACCAACACAACGTGCTCGTCAGCTGTTTGGTCCTGTGCGCCAAGCATTGCAGTTGATTCGCAATGAACTACCGAGTTCTATTTTTACACCAGAAACATCAACTCGCCTGTTCAAAATGGCAATTTGTTCTCCATGTGATATGCGTTTTGCTCCAAAAATCATGCACACTATTTCCGAGCAAGCGCCTCACGTTCAATTGCACTTGGACGCTGAAGCTGACCGTCAACTGGCAGATCGCATGCGCTATCAAGAAATTGATTTTGTCATTGATTACGCTCGTTATGATGCGCAAGGCTTCTCAAGCACAGAGATCTTCCAAGATGAACTGGTTGTAGTTGCTGCCAAGAATCACCCACGAATTCATGGTGTAGTGAGCACTGCTCAGTTAGCACATGAAAAGCACGCTAAGTTATCTAAAGTACACGGTGTTCGCAGCTTCTCTGAGCAAGCATATCGTGAACTGGAGTGCCAAGCATCTTATGAAGGCACCAGTCTAAGCAACGTGCTTTATGTGGTTGGTCAATCTGAGCTTGTGACTATCGCACCACGTTGGTTGGTAGAAAATGCGGTTAATAAAGAGCAGCTACAAGTACTTTCACTGCCATTAGAAAACACCAAAATCAGCGGCTACTTGAGTTGGCATGAGTCGAGTGAGAAAGATAAAGGTCACATCTGGTTGCGTGATCAGTTGATGGTCATCTGCGGCGAAGTTGTCGCGTTGTCATAGTCTATTACAACTTTCTAGAGCAAGCCCTGAACAGTATCTGTACAGGGCTTTTTTAGTTTTTACAGAAAGTTATTATCATTGAATGATTAAACCGATAACTATTATTGATAACTTTGATATAGGTCGGTTGCCTTTTTTACGAGCATAGGTACACTTGTGCGCTCAAAAAGCTTACATGTGTAAGCTAAAAGGTAAAGATAGAACATGGCTAATTTAGATTTCCATATTGTAAAGAAGATTCGTGACCGAATCGCACAAGGTGGCGACAAGATCGCCTTACGACATAAAATCAACAATGTGTGGCAAGGGATTAGCTGGAAGGAGTTTGGGGTAAACGTTGATGCGTTATCTCTGGCTCTACTTGGAAAAGGAATCCAACCTCAAGACAAAATCGGTATCATTTCCAATAACATGCCGAAGTGGACAATTGCTGACTTAGCAGCATTGCAAATTCGCGCGGTAACCGTACCGCTATACCCTACAAATACCCCAGCTCAAACCAGCTATATCGTTCAGAACGCTGACGTTCGTATCTTATTCGTTGGAGAGCAAGCGCAGTATGATGCGGCTTTATCTATCTATGAAGAGTGCAGTCAGTTAGAGCTTATCGTTGCGATGAGTGATGACATCGTTCTGGCTGAAAATGATTTCAGTGTGAGCTGGCAAAGCTTTATGTCTGATGCCAGCATTGAACAACAGTCCACGCTATCAGAGCGACTAGAACAGGCCAATTACGATGATCTGCTAACACTGATTTATACGTCTGGTACCACAGGTCAACCTAAAGGTGTAATGCTAGATTACGCTAACATCGCAGCACAGTTGAAAGGTCATGATGCAAGGTTAAGTCTTACTGATCGAGACGTATCATTGTGCTTCTTACCGCTATCACACGTGTTCGAGCGTGCTTGGACGTTCTATGTATTGTATCAAGGCGGCACCAACTGCTATCTACAAGATACAATGCAGGTTCGTGATGCATTGAGTGAGATTCGTCCTACAGTAATGAGTGCGGTGCCTCGTTTCTACGAAAAAATCTTCTCAGCTATTCATGAACGTGTTTCTAAAGCGCCCGTTCATCGCAAGATTATGTTTACCTGGGCGGTCAACATGGGGGCGAAAATGGCACAATGCCGTCAGGACAACGTTGAGCCTTCATTGATTCTTAAGAAGAGCCATGCATTGGCAGACAAGTTGGTGTTGAGTAAGTTACGTGAGCTACTAGGTGGACGTATTAACTTTATGCCTTGTGGCGGGGCTAAACTTGATGAAACCATTGGTCGCTTTTTTCAAGCCATTGGTATCAATGTCAAGCTTGGCTACGGTATGACCGAAACAACGGCAACCGTCTCGTGCTGGGACGATACTTGTTATAACCCAGACTCTATCGGTATGCCGATGCCTGGTGCGGAAGTGAAAATTGGCGAGAACAATGAAATATTAGTTCGCGGACCAATGGTTATGCGTGGCTACTATAAATTGCCGGAAGAAACAGCGCAGACGTTTGATGCCGATGGTTTCCTAAAAACTGGTGATGCGGGTCAATTTGATGAACGAGGTAATCTGTTTATCACTGACCGTATTAAAGAGTTAATGAAAACCTCAAATGGTAAGTATATTGCCCCACAAGCGATTGAAGGTGCGATTGGTAAAGACCATTACATCGAGCAAATTGCTGTTATTGCCGATACCCGTAAATTCGTGTCGGCGCTGATCGTGCCATGTTTTGATACGTTAGAAGAGTACGCTAAAGAGCTTAATATTAAATATCATGATCGTCTTGAGCTGATTAAGCACAATGAAGTGGTTGAAATGTTTGAGAAGCGTATTACTGAACTGCAAAAAGAGCTGGCAAAGTTTGAGCAGGTGAAAAAATTCAAGTTGCTGCCGACGGGTTTCTCTATGGATAAAGGTGAGCTGACGCCAACGCAAAAGCTTCGCCGTAAAGTGATCAACGATCGCTACCAAGATGAAATTGAAGAGATGTATCGCGATACCCCAAATAAGCCACACTGAGCTCTAGCGATTAAGCAGCAGTAGTAAAAGAAAAACCCTAGCTATTCACTAGGGTTTTCTATTTTGGTGTTCCGGATTTTGAACTTAGTTATTGGCGTACAACAATTCACTGTATCTATCTAAGGTGTTGAGTCGGTTCTCAGCATTGGCTAGGAAGGTCTGCTTAGCTTTACCTGTTAACGACTTAGACTGCGGCAGTTTTACCGTTCTCGGGTTCTTGTGGACGCCATTTACTAAGAATTCATAGTGAAGGTGAGGACCGGTTACACGACCTGTTCCGCCAAGTGTACCAATAGTTTGACCTTGTTTTACTCGTTGTCCGGTTTTTACGGTTCGTTTCGTCAAGTGCAAGTACTTGGTGATATACGTATTGCTGTGTTTGATGAATACATAATTACCATTGAACTGGTTATAACTGGACTTCTGGACAATACCGTCACCGGCAGCCCAAATTGGTGTGCCGACTGGCGCGGCATAATCGGTGCCTCTGTGGGCGCGAACTTTTCCGGTCACTGGGTGGCGACGAGTTGGGTTAAAGTTTGAGGTTACACGGCGAAAATCGAGTGGGGAACGCAAGAACGCTTTCTTCATTGCGCGACCATTTTCGTCGTAATAGTTACCCGTCTTATCGTCTAATATTGCCTTGAAGGTATCGCCTTGGTTTTTAAAAATCGCGGCGATAATTTTGCCACGGCCGATCACTTCTCCTTCCACGACTTTTTCTTGGTATAGCAATTGAAAACTGTCACCGGAGCGAATATCTAACGCGAAGTCGATATCCCAACCGAAAATACCGGCCAACTCCATAATTTGATTAGCAGTTAATCCAGCTGAAATCCCAGCGTTCCAAAAGTTAGATGAAATTTGTGCTTGTGCGTAATTGTATTGATAGTCGACCTCTTTTTTATCCCAAGTCGAGGTAAATCCGTCATCAGTACGAGTGATCTTGAACGTTTCATAGTCGTTAATCCTACGTTTTAGCTGAATAAAGTCGCTATTCTCGTCGAATCCGAATGTTAGCTTATCTCCCGGTCTCAATTTCGAGAGCTGCTGTTTAATATCGTTATTGGTATAAATTAACTCATGCAGCAAGCGTGGTGACAGTCCTAAACGTTGAAAGAGAATGGCAGCGCTTTCTCCAGAGCGAACAGTATGCTCTTCCCAATTGAGTACAACGGTTGGTGGAATGGCATCACCAATAGGAAAGGCGCTATTGTCAATCGTTAGGGCGTAATGCTTGCCGACTTCAAGTCGGTCATTCCCATCATCCAGCTCAGTTACGTCTGGCAGGAACAAGGCAATAACGATTAGTGCCGTAAAAAAGGCGATGAGCGCACGGTGAAGCCAAGGCAGGCGCTTAAAAACAGATACCATGAGAGTTCAATTCAACATTATTTTTGAAATTTCCTAAACCAATTAGTCTAACTGGTTTCAAAAAACATCGCTATTCAAGTAAGATGTCCAACTATTATATTTTTGCCAAATCTGTGGGAGTGAACAAGAATGGCGAACCTTGAAGCAGCGTTGGCTGAGATCAAACGTGGTGTTGACGAGCTAATTCCAGAAGAAGAACTGATTGCTAAGTTAAAAGAGGACCGTCCTCTACGCATCAAACTGGGTGCCGATCCTACAGCACCAGATATTCACCTAGGCCACACAGTAATTTTGAATAAGTTACGTGCATTCCAAGACCTAGGTCATGATGTGACTTTCTTAATCGGTGACTTCACTGGTATGGTTGGTGACCCAACGGGCAAAAACACGACGCGTCCACCGCTAACTCGTGAAGACGTTTTGCGTAACGCTGAAACGTACAAAGAGCAAGTGTTTAAGATCCTAGATCCAGCGAAAACGACGATCGCATTTAACTCTGAGTGGCTATCAGAACTGGGTGCTGAGGGCATGATTCGCCTTGCAGCTAACCAAACTGTAGCTCGTATGCTAGAGCGTGATGACTTTAGAAAGCGCTATGGCAACAACCAGCCAATCGCAATTCATGAGTTTATGTATCCACTGCTACAAGGTTACGATTCAGTAGCGATGAAAACGGATGTAGAGCTTGGTGGTACAGACCAGAAGTTCAACCTATTAATGGGCCGTGAGCTTCAAAAATCACATGGTCAGAAACCACAGGTTGTGCTGACTATGCCGCTTCTAGTAGGTTTGGACGGCGAGAAGAAGATGTCCAAGTCTGCACACAACTACATTGGTGTCAGCGAAGCGCCGTCAGAGATGTTTGGTAAGATCATGTCTATCTCTGATGAGCTAATGTGGAGCTACTATGAGCTGCTGTCATTCCGTCCTCTAGGCGAGATTGAACAGTTCAAAGCCGATGTTGAGGGTGGCGCAAACCCTCGAGATATTAAGATTCTACTTGCGAAGGAAATCATCGCACGCTTCCATACTGAAGCGGATGCCGATGCGGCTGAGCAAGAGTTCATCAATCGTTTCCAAAAAGGTGCGATGCCGGATGAAATGCCAGAATTCGAATTCGAAGCAGGCCTTCCAATTGGTAACCTTTTAAAAGAAGCAGCACTGGTTAACTCAACATCGGATGCAATGCGCATGATTCGTCAAGGCGCAGTGAAGATCGATGGCGAGAAAGTGGAAGATACTAAGCTAGTACCAGCTGCGGGCCAAGCGGTTTACCAAGTCGGTAAACGTAAGTTTGCTCGAGTGACACTGAAATAATCGGTGATATTGTAAGCGCATTAGTTAGCTCCCAGCCTGCGCAGGGATGACATCTCTAAGATAGAGGAGATGTCTAATATAGATGACATGCCTAAGGTGGATGGCATGATTGAAATATTAGTGTGTGCTTGATGTGCTTTGAAAACCTCCTTCGAGAGGTTTTTTTGTATGTGTCGGACACCATTTTACGTACATAAAAAAACAGACGCTTGCGCGTCTGTTTTTCTGTATTTGCTTACATCACGTCTCTAATTATAGAGACTCAGTAAATGTACGAGCGATAACGTCACGTTGTTGTTCTGGAGTTAGCGAGTTAAAACGTACTGCGTAACCAGAAACACGGATAGTTAGCTGTGGGTAGTTCTCTGGGTTAGCAACAGCGTCTTCTAGAGTTTCACGCTTAAGAACGTTTACGTTTAGGTGTTGGCCACCTTCGATGCGAGGTGCAGCTTCGATTGCTACTTCGCGGCTTTCGTATTCGCCTAAGTCGCTAACAGAGATAACTTGGTCAGCTTCAAAACCAGCATTTGCTGCAACGCAACGTGCTTCGTTTTTGTCACCGTCGATCAACCAGATTGAGTTTAGTAGATCGTCATTTGCTGCTTTAGTAATTTGGATACCTTGAATCATCACTATCTCCTAATCCACTTTCAGAGTGGCATTTTTGTGGTGTTAATTTTCAATTCTTGTCGAGCTGGCTTATATATAACCCGTTATGGGTATTCTAGTATTGATTTGGATCAAAATACAACAAAAAACATTAATGAAGTTGTGGTTAATTTTTTGATTGAGGTCAATCAAACCTTTAAAAATGGTGCTTTAAAATGATATTTTAATAATTAAAAATTATTTGAATTTCCATTTTGTAGTAATAAAACAACAAAAACACCGTAAGAAGCTAGCTATCTAGGTAAAATCAATGGCTTCCATAACCAAAACTGAAAGTATAAGATCGCTAAATAACAGTTCAAAAACTGTGAACTCGATCAGGTAGTCAATCATATGAAAAAATTTATTGGTGCACATGTCTCCGCCGCTGGTGGGGTTGATAATGTGCCACAAAGGGCAAATGAAATCGGTGCGAACGCATTTGCTCTTTTTACTAAGAATCAGCGACAGTGGGTGGCAAAACCGTTGACCGAAGAGGTTATCCAACGGTTTAAATTGGAATGCCAAAAGTACGGCTTCCGTGCGGAACAAATTCTTCCACATGACTCTTATCTCATTAACTTAGGTGCGCCGGAGTTGGATAAACTTGAAAAGTCTCGAGCTGCTTTTATCGATGAGATGGAGCGGTGCCAACAATTGGGGCTTACACTACTTAACTTTCATCCGGGCAGTCATTTAAAAAAGTTGTCTGAGAGTGATTGTTTAGACCGTATTGCCGAGTCCATTAACTTAGCGCATCAAGAAGTACCGGATGTCATCGCGGTCATTGAAAACACCGCAGGTCAGGGCACTAACCTTGGCTGGCGCTTCGAACACTTAGCTCACATCATTGATAAGGTAGAAGATAAATCGAGGGTCGGCGTATGTCTTGATACCTGTCATACCTTTACAGCTGGCTACGACTTACGAACTAAAGAGGCATGCGAGCACACATTTGCAGAGTTTGACCGAATTGTTGGCATGCACTATTTGCGAACCATGCACCTTAATGATTCAAAGATCCCATTGGGAGGTAAGGTCGATAGGCATCACTCGCTTGGTAAAGGAGAGATTGGATGGGCGTGCTTTGAGTACATCATGCAAGATCAACGATTTGATTCTATCCCACTGATTTTAGAAACAATAGAGCCCACTATTTGGCCTGATGAGATCCAACAATTGAGACATTTTTCAATAAATTGCTGATTTTTTCGTGTGCTACATGGCATTTTGGCATCTTTCTTTCATACTATGTTACATGCATGTTGCATAAATGTGTGATTCGATAAGATAGGTGCCATTATGACTCGTCCAGTAACTCCTAGACCAAATGCTACGCGTTCTACTCGCTTTCCGACCCCAAACCGACATATTCATGGTCAAGGTCATTACCGAACACCGCAAATAAAGCATCCTAATCATTGAGCGATAAATAATATAATAAGCACTGCCTCTGGCGAGGAAAAGTGCATGGCGACACGCCAAATTGACAGTAGTGGTGACCCTTCGTTGAGTGATAGACTACCTGAAGTATTCATCTTCAGGGACCCACAATGACAACACTCACATGGCACGACGTTATCGGTAATGAAAAGCAACAAGAGTACTTTCAACAGACCATAGCGTATGTTGAAGCACAGCGTACTCAAGGGAAGGCGATTTTCCCTCCTGCTCAAGATGTATTTAATGCATTTCGATTTACTGAGTTCTCGGATGTGAATGTAGTGATGTTGGGGCAAGATCCCTATCATGGACCCAATCAGGCTCACGGACTTTGTTTTTCCGTTTTACCAGGCGTAAAGACACCACCTTCTTTGGTCAATATGTATAAAGAGCTCGCTCAAGATATTGAGGGTTTTGAGATACCTGCGCACGGTTATCTGAAGAGCTGGGCAGAGCAAGGTGTGTTGATGTTAAACACGGTCTTGACTGTGGAGCAAGGGCAGGCACATTCTCATGCTAAATTAGGTTGGGAGACATTTACTGATCGAGTTATAGAAGCTTTGAATCAGAACGGTGAAGGCATTGTCTTCCTGCTATGGGGTTCGCATGCTCAAAAGAAAGGTAAGATGATAGACCGTAGTAAACATCACGTATTGACTGCACCTCATCCTTCCCCATTGTCTGCACATAGAGGCTTCTTCGGTAGCGGCCACTTTTCTAAAACAAATCAAATACTTCAAAGTATGGGTAAGCGACCTGTTGATTGGCAACCACGACTAGATTAAGCAATCTTAGTCAATTGGTGGTTTTTCGAGCATCCTCAAAACATGATCCTACTTTCTCTTATACACTTGCAAAGAGTGTGGAAAATTAGGGAGAAGGATCATGATAATCGAAAGGATTAGACGCGAGCATGGTTATATGGTGCGATTGCTCGCGATTTTAAATCGAAAATTGCACTTACTAGAAAAAGAGCAGCCAATTAACTACAGTATCGTCAAAGAGATTGTCGATTACTTAGCCAATCATTCTGAAAAAATACATCACCCCAAAGAAGACATTCTCTATCACTACTTTATCGAAAAATACGGTGCTCAAGAACAAGTAGAGAACCTTGAGACAGACCATCTAGATCTATCAGAGAAGACGCATGCTTTTCTAGATGTTGTCGAGATGATTCTCCAAGACTCAGTGGTGCCTCAAGAAGTATTCATGGGGCGTTTATCGGAGTTTATTCAAGACCAAAAACGCCACCTTGATTTGGAAGAACAATCCGTACTGCCTTTGATCGAAAAACGGTTTACTACCCAAGATTGGCAAGTAGTGGAAAGCCAATGGACGGTGACTGAAGACGACCCGGTCTTTGGTGATACGATAGCTGACCGTTACAAACAGCTAGCTGCTCGCGTCAGGCAAAATGATGTCGAAAGTGTTTAGTTTTGACATTTGGAAATGAAAGAACAATAAAAAACCCAAGCTGAGCTTGGGTTTTTTATTGTTAGCGAGGTTGACTCATTTGTTCTAAATACTGCAACCAGTCTGCGGTTTGTGTGGTTGGCTTTTCTCTATGCGCTGCTTGAGCTACCTTGGTCGCCTTGGCGTAATCTTTCAGGCCCACATAGGCTCTCACTTGCAGTAACAGTTTCTCTTGTTGATTAATGCCAGTGACTTTATTGAGCGAACTTAGCGCCTGATTGAATGCGCCTTGCTGAAGCTCCAACCTTGCCACCTCTTCATAGTACTTACCATTAAGCCTTGCTGCAGCTAGCCAAGCCGTTTGAGCGTTGGACCACTCACGAGCCATTTGCCAATGCCTTGCCTGCTTGATAATGGTGTCAATATCGCTCTCTTTAACTTGTAAATTGGCATAGGACTCAGCAGCCTTCTCGGGAATACCTTGCTGAGAATAAAGCTGAGCTTTGCTGACCTGAAGATTCTCTGGTAACTCAATACCAGCGCGTTCGGCGGATACTAAGGTTGCCAGTGCCAATTTGTACTGCCTAGTTTGCATATAGAGTGAGCTCAACTGCTGCCACCACATTAGGTTATCCGGCTGTAACGCCAATAACTTTTGTGTCGTCAAAATCGCACTCTTCAAGCGTTTTAACTGCATCTCACCCGTTAATTGCAAACTTAATGGCTGTAGCTTAGGGGTATTGTCACGCCTGTGATATTCATTAATTGCCGCCAATAAAGGTTTCCATTGCTGCAATAAGTAATGAGTTCGCGCTTTATTGAGCCATACTCCGGTGATTTGGTCTTTGCTGATGTTGTTTGCTTCAGCGGTTTTGGTCAGCTGATTGAAGTGCACTAAGGCCTGTTCAGGTTTATCTTCAGAGAGTAAAAGTTCTGCCAGCATACGTTCCGTTTGCCAACCTTGTTCATCTTCGAATGCCCCCGTATTCACGGCTATTTGCAGCTGTTTAACGGCTTTGTCAGCTTGTTCAGCTTGCCAATAATAGATGCCTAGCATACGTGCCACATACGCTTTGTCGTAATTGGCACTCGGCTTCAGTCCTTCTAAAAGCTTAATGGCTTCGCTTAGTTTATCCTCTTGCTCCAGCTCATAGGCCTTGGAAACTTGCGTTGCTGTTCGCATACCAAGTTGCGGGGCAGCAGCTACGCTAGTGGTCACTAAGAGACTGCTCAGAGCTAGGGCGGAGATAACAAATAGACGCTTTATCATTGATTCAACTTAAACTCTAATTTGACGGTTTGGCCAATGCGCGGAGTCGCTTTGCCATTCACAATCATCGGTTGATATTTCCATTGTTTAAGCGCCACCATCGCCTCACGTTCAAACATTCGTCTTGGTTTTGCTTCTACCACTTGAACATCCGTCGGGCGACCACTTTCATCGATAGTAAAAGACATCACCACATAACCTTCGACATTACGCTGTAATGCGCGACGCGGATAGCGAGGCTCCTTACGGTGTAATGGCATGACCTGCTGGTTTTGACCTATATCTGGAACGGTTGGAGCATTGAGCGCCACGCCCGCCACTTGAGTTGAAATAGCGATGTTGGGTAGTTGCGGTGTACTTGGGGTTTGTACACTTGATACCTGTGAGCTTTGCTCTACCACCGCTGCCGAAGGCGGCGTTGAAGGCATTTTGGGTGGCTCAGGGAGCACACGTTGGCGCCTTGCTGTTTCACTATCTGGTTCCACCATAACTAAATCATAACTCAGCCTTGGCTTATCATCGGGCTTAGCTTTAGGCCCAATATCGATCATCCAACTCATAAAAGAGAACAGGGCAAAAGCTAACGCGGCTGCAAGTGGGACACTAGCCAGTAGTCGAACCATTATGGGCTCTCCGTCGCCAATGCAATTTTAGTGACTCCTGCTCCTTTAGCGCTGTCCATCACTTCTACCACTGTGCCGTTGAAAGCGTGCTTGTCAGCCTGAATTACCATCGAAGCATTAGGTTGTTCTAACAACAGTTTCTCAATTGTTGCTTGCACACGTTCCACATCCACGCGACGTTTATCAATGTAGATATCGTTAGCAGAAGTAATGGCCACAAAGATCCCTGCATCTTTCTGGCTAACGGCGTGGCTTGCCTGTGGTCGATTAACATCTACGCCAGACTCACGAACGAACGAACTGGTGACAATAAAGAAGATCAACATGATAAATACAATATCGAGCATTGATGTCATATCGATATTGGCTTCTTCGGTCTGTTTTCTACGATGACCTAGTCTCATAGAGAGTCTCCTGAGTGAGTCACATTGGAAGATAAGTGACGTTCACTTCTAAGTAACTGTTCAAGTTGAAGTAGGCTTTTGCTACTCCATTTTTGAATACGTGAATAGGCGAGCATGCCCGAGAGTGCGGCGACCATGCCTGCCATAGTCGGAATCGTCGCCATTGAAATACCCGCTGCCATTAAGCGAGGCTGTGCGCTACCTTGAGCTGCCAGGGTGTCAAATACGGTGATCATACCGGTGACCGTTCCAAGCAGTCCCAGCATGGGACACAAGCTAAGTAGGCACTTCAGCAAGTTTAAGTTTTGCTTAAGCTTATTCTCTGCTTCACTTAGCATGGCATTGCGCTGTGACTGAGCGTACCAAGAGTAATGATCTTGGCGTGCTACCCATTTCTCAACCCAGCTTTTTTTCTCGGTAGGAAAGACCTTGGCGAAATAGATCACTCGTTCAAAGGCCACTAACCAAAAAATAAACACCACCGCGGCGAGCCACCATAATACTGGCCCACCTTGCGTCATAAACTGGTTCAGATGCTCGCTACCGGGTAGCCAACTGAATAGGTTATGCGGCATACGCTTCCTTATGCTCAATGGTTTGAACTTCGGCTTGCTCTGCAACAAGACCAACACTCTGACGTTCTAGGATATTGCGAATCGTTTCGGCCTTAGAACTCAGTAAGTTGTGAGCAAGAAGTAGTGGCATCGCAGTAATCAGACCGAGTACGGTTGTGACCAATGCCATAGAGATACCACCTGCCATGACGCGAGGCTCGGCATTACCAAACTGGGTAATAACTTGGAAGGTTTCGATCATACCGGTAACTGTACCTAACAGACCTAGCATTGGTGCCAGAGCTGCCAATAGCTTAAGCATGCTCAGACCACGTTCAAGGTGCTGTTGCTCATCCATAATGGACTCAAGCAGTCGTAGCTCAAGCGCTTCAACATGAAGCTGTTTCTCGCTGTTGTAGACGCTAAGAACACGACCTAGTGGGTTATCAGTAGGGGTGCTCGGTGATTTTAGTTGTTTGTTGATCTTTTGCTCAGTGGTAATCAGAACAGCTGCTCGATATAGAGCGATGATCATGCCTAGAGCAAAGAGCCCTGCAATGATCTTACCGACAATACCACCGTGTTCGAATCGCTCGGCTAAGGTCGGGTTATCCGCCAGCTGCTTGTAGATATCACCACGGCTTGGGTCGATAAGGGCGGCTGTTTGGCCTGTCACAATACCAGCAGCATCTGCTGAGGTCGGAACGTTTTTAGGAAGGCGAGGGAAATCACTGGCCAACTTGCCATCCCAATCAATAGGACCATGGTTCGACAGTAAAGCAAAGTTGCCTAAACGAACCGCATCGAGTTGGGTGATTTCACCGTTACCCGCAACAAAGGGAACTTGGACGTTGGCGTAGGTCGCGCTGGTGGCTATTTGGGCTTGATAAGCACGCCACAGTCCCGTCAGCTCCTGAATGGATGGCAATGTTTTCGCCGCGACGATACCATTGATGTCAGCGATTTGCTTAGCTTGCTCAGTATTGGCGACAGAATGATCGAGTTCCACTTGAAGCTCTTTGGCTGATTGTCTGACTACGCCAAACAGTTCTCCTAAGCTGCCTGTTTCTAAATGCAGCTTCTTTTGTTGCTCTGCTAAGGTACGTTCATTATCAGAAAATGCAGTGCTGAGCGATTCAATGCTTGCGTCCAGTTGAGCTTTACGTTTCTCGAGTTCAGCTTTACGGGCCGCTAGTTGCTGCTCTTGCTTCTTAAACTCAGCTTCACGGTTTGCATTGTGCTGACTCTCTTGTTGCTGAGCAGTTTTGGCTTTTGAAGTTAGACTCTCTGCGGCTAAAGAAGGTTGTGCTAATCCAAGGCTTAGCAGCGCAACCATAAGCGGAAATTTATGCAATGATAACGTACGCATTAGCTAGGATCCTGTGTTTGAGTCGCTGGGGTCAATGATACTGGAAGTTCAACAAGCGATGGAGACGCTTGCTTGTGAGCAATAGCAAAGGCTTTGTCAATCTGTGGGGCTAACGCACTATCAACGGCAACCCAGCGGTTTTGGTTGATATCCCATGACCAATATTGGTTTCTGTCTAGACTGCGAGCGACCAGAGAAAGGCGGCCTAAATAAAGCTGCTCAGCTTCAATGTCGTTGCCAACATGGATAAGGCCTCGGTAACTACCTAGCTTAATGCCGTAGTCCATTTCAATCTGATACGCTTCTAAAATACGACGGTACTTTTCAGCATCACTGACATCAGCTTGAGGCATCAAAGCCTTCAACTCATCAAGTCTCGCTAGACGTGTATCAATTCGAATTGGTTTGTCCTGCTTAATATGTGCTTCAAGCCCTGCAAGCATTTGATACATCAATGGCACAACACCTTGGCGAGTTGCACTGATCTGCTCTAACTGAGTATCAATACTAGCCATCTCTTCTTCTTGATTAGCAACAACGGCTTGCAAGTGCTTTTCGTATACTTCTAAGTTCGCCACTTCTTGCTCAAGCATCGCGATATCAGACTTCAGTTCAAATGCTTTATCGCTACTTTTGTTGATGCGAGTTTGGCTTTGTGCACTTTGCGTGATGGTTTGCGCCTCGACATTTCGAGCACTATTAAGATCGTTGGCGGTCGCGAAGCTGCTTACGGACAGCAGTGGGAGCGAACACAAGGTCAGGCGAAGAGCCGTTTTGTTCATTTCAAGAGCCTTCTGCTTTCTAGTAGAAAGTACCAGTTATTTAGTTGAATTCGGGTTCCAAATGTCTGCTACTGATTTGCGGAGTTAACGCAGTGAATCGAGTCAGAAAGAATGGCATTAAACGAGTCGTGTTACCGTTTTCATGTCTGCATTGGAAGCGCGGTTATTGTATTGCAACTGCGTGGAGAAATACAGTCTAAATGATATTGATATGAGTTATCATTTGTTATCTCTTAATCAATATCTTGTAACGAAATATCATCAGTTTTTGGTTAAGGATAAATAACTCATATAAATCAATATCTTTAATAATGTTATGTTATGTTATGTTATGTTATGTTATTTATTTTGAGGACACCCTTGGCAATAATCACCGTCTGCACGTCGGTAATGCATGCAGCAGGCGCGTCGTTGGACGAAATATTCCCCGTCGATGGAGACATCGAGCCGTCCAAAGCGAGTAAGCGGCAATTCCAGAGCCTGTTGCCAATGCTGAAGTTCATGAGCAAAGGTAGGGTGCAGTTGTTCTTTGGTTAGTAGATTTACGCTAACCATATGATTGAGTCCGCGAAGCAACATTTCCATCACAGTGTCAGCAAGCAGCTTCTCTTGAGTGGCTGGGCTCATTCTGCATACGTCACTGAGTTGTCGCGCTAGATCGGCAATAAGTAATTTTAGCTCTTTGGCGGCAATGGCTAAGCGCTGATATTGGTCGCCAAGTTGCCAATTGTGTTCAGCAAAATCAAACTGCCCAACAACACCATTATCAAGATTTACCGCTTGTTTCATTGTGCTGATTGGCGGTACGTGTTCGGCATAATAAGTAGTGACTAAAGCGATGGTAATTGGCTGCCAAACTAACATGGTCCAAGTACGTGTTTGCCAGTAGACCGCACCAGCTTCGGGATAGTGTTGCTTCCAGTATTGATAAAGCGACTGTACTTCTTGGCGTGATGTTGAATTGGGTTCAATAACGTGTGCTCCCTCTGTCAGTTCAACTAACAGAGGGGAGACTTGTTGTGAGACATGCGTCAACGCCTCAAGGCGTGACGCATGTTGATTAGCGAGTGAGGTTTGCATTAACCATTAAAAACCAAATTTCAACCTAGCAACGATGCGACGTTCGTCATTTGCCCAACAGTTTAATGAGTCATAGCATGTGTATGTTTCGTTATTGAACAAGTTGGTAACCGCAACGGATGCAGATGACCCTTTCATACTGCTTCCTAGTGTGCCTAGGTCATAACCTAAAGATAAGTCGACAACAGTGTATCCCGGAATAGTTCCAGAGTTAGCCGCATCGAGCTGAGTTTCACCGATGTAGCGCACGCCACCACCAAGAATGGCACCGTCTAGCGCAGTTCCGTAGAAGTTATAGTTAGCCCATAAGTTGGCCATTTGATCTGGTACCCACACCGGTTTTTTACCAATTTGAGTCGGATCGGTATCTTCCGTAATTTCCACATTTTGGTAGGTATAGTTAGCTGCGAGATCTAAACGATCCGTCGCGTACCATTTACTTTCAACTTCGACCCCTTTAGAAACGCTTTCACCGACCTGTATTTGATGCTGTGGTAACGAGCCATTTGGATCTTTGACTAGTGCACCTTTCTTAGTGATATGGAACGCAGCAATATTTAGCATCTTGGTCATGTCGGCAGAGTTGTACTTCACACCTGCTTCCCATTGATGACCTGTGGATGGCTTGAAGGCATTACCGTCTTTATCCGTTCCTGCAACAGGCTCAAAGCTATCTGCGTAGTTGATGTATGGCGATATACCGTTGTCGAACTCGTACAAAGCACCAACACGATATGAGGTGTTATTTTGGTCTAGGGTGGTTGTCGCGCCTGTTGAGTTGGCTGTTGTATCGCTCTTGTAATTGTCAAATCGAACACCAGCGATCATAACAAGGCGGTTAAGACGCATCTGATCTTGTAAGTACAGTCCCAGCTGTTTCGAATCGACTTGGTTGCCGTAATTCGTTGCACTGGCCATCTGCTTTTTGATCTCTTCTTCACTTAGCTGATTATTGTTAGGGTTATAGATATCAATGGTCGATGTGGCAACGTCAAAGTAGTCCACTTTTGAATCTAGCTGCTGATAATCCAAACCAATAAGCAAGTTGTGCATCAAGTTGCCAGTATTAAAATTACCGTTTACCTGTGCATCAGACACCCAACCTTTGGACTTTTCATCGGTTAGATAGGCGTTACGACTTAAGGTTCGACCGTCGGCAGCTAAGCCAGTACCGTAGGTATTGTGCTGTAGAGCCGAGCCATCCATGTAGCGAGTATTTACTAATAAGGTCCAGTCATTACTGAATTCATGATTCAGTTTAACCCCGTAGAGACCAACTTCTTTTTCAAACTTGTTCCAGTTTTGATCGCCGGTGAAGAGATTTTTGCTGAGATCACCGTTTGGATTAGGCAGTACCGTTCCGTAGCCTGGCATAGAAGTATAAATGCCCGCTTTAGGGTCATTTTGATAGTAGGCATTAAAGTTAATCAGTGTTTTGTCACTGACGTTCCAATCGACAGAAGGTGCGATTAAGTAACGCTCTTCTTCGGAAGTATCTGCCATCCCGTCTCTTTTTAGAGCTTTTCCTAAGAAACGGTAATTAAAGTTGCTATCGCCAATCTGGCCGCGAGAATCGATAGTGAACTCTTTGTGAGCGTGAGAACCACCCGCTACGCTAATGTCTGTAGCGCGCTCTTGTGTTGGTCTTTTGGCCACTAAGTTGACCATACCACCAGGAGGCATCGCTCCATAGAGCACGGATGTTGGACCTTTAAATACTTCTATTTGCTCAACAGCGAACGCGTCCACTTGAGGTTGAAGGTTCCATGCATTGTATTGGAGTTGGAGACCGTCGTAATAATTCTGGTAGTTGGTAAAACCGCGTATGTTAAATAGGTCCAGACGACCTACTGCGCCGCCACGCAGCTGAGTATGTACCCCTGGCGTATAACGTAGGGCCTCAGCAACGGAGTTAACGCCGCGCAGATCGAGTGTTTCTCGATCAATGACTGAGATGCTTTGCGGTGTCTCTTCCGGCGTCAATGAAGTTTTAGTGGCAGTATTACGATAAGTCTTACCCAGTACTGTCATTTGCTCGTCGGTTTGAGGTGTTTGACTTGTCTGGTTATCTTCTGCAACTGAAAGTGTAGGCACGGCGATTAGCATGCTTACGGCCACTGCTATTGGGCTAAGTTTTGTTTTTAACATCATAGAAAAAGATTCTTAAAGAGTATGTAAATGTTATTGATAATTACTTTCATTTACAATTCTAAGGATTTTGATTCTGTGATACTTAACAATTTGGTGCAAGTTTTTTTTGGAAACGATTTGTCGAAAGTACTGCTATAACGATTGAATAGGTAACCAAAACTCCATTTTAGCGTCTTGGCTTTCCAGTTGATAATCTCTTGGATAGCACTCGAGTTCAAACCCCTCCAGACCCATGTAACCTGAGCTTGGGAGCCAACTTTGTAGTACCCACTCGAGTGTTTTTGGAAACGTAGCAGCAGGCCCTACGTGGGTAATGACGGCATACATCTGTGCAGGGATGGTAACGTGCTCAAGCTGTGAAATTTGAGAAAATGCTGGGTTATCACTGGCTGCCCAATACACTAGCTGTGAGTTGGGCAATACTCGCACTGTATCGACAATACCGTAATAGAAGTGATTTGGGGCGATCGAATGTTGCAGTGCGATTTGAGTAAAGGTGCCCCAAATATCGAGAACTTGCTGACTAAATTGTGGATTCGCTGCATAGATGGAGTCGATGGGCCCATACACGCCCCAAAACTGAGTTTCTGGTTTACTTTCTATTCGAACGACTTGCGTTGCGGCTTGATCAAGAGGCAATTCTGGACTCATGACTAGAGGTAGCCTGATACCATTAAGTTTACCTACTAGGCGATATTGTCTTGGAGAGATGGCAAAAAGCTGCTTGAAGGCACGGCTAAAGCTCACTTCAGAATTAAAACCAAAATCGAGCGCAATGTCGGTGACCTTTTGGTCACTCTTTAAAAGTTGCTCTGCTGCGCGGCTGAGCTTTTGTTCTCGCACGTACTGGGCAAGGTTGTGATTGGTTTGCTCTTGAAACACACGTTGTAACTGCCAGCGAGACCAGCAGCTTATATCGGCAAGTTCAGTGACCGTAAGCGGTTTATCTAAATTCTGATGAATATAATCAACGATCTTTTCGACGCGATTTAGATGAATAGGTTTTCGCTTTGAGACCATAACCGAAGTCAACGTGGTTAAACATCGCACTATCTTGACACTTTTGTCACCGGAGGTCGAATACAACGTACTGTTCGAGAAAAAACAAAACCCTCTATAAAGAGGGTTTTGTATGTTATCACTTATGAAGTTTCAGGCTCTTCATAAGCGAAAATTCTTATTGAGATTGAATCAGTGGTGGTTTAGAGATCAACGTCATCAAGTGAGAAGTCGAGTCCGATATCCATATCGTTCAGTTCTTTTTGTAAGCGCTGTCTGTCTTTAATAGCTTCAATTTCTCGCCATTTCCTTTTTACCGGTTTAGAGCGTCCTGCGCGAGCACGTGGAGCACCTAGTTCCGCAATGTCATCCAGTTCAAAGCCTTCCATAAGCTACCTCTACTATTGTTATTCTCCTCACGGAGACCTTTTAGTACCACATTACAAGGCAGACTAACTTTGATTTGTTTCTCATTTGTTTCGCAAGTATGAAGTTTTTATGCCATTTTGAATGCAACCTCACACTTTTTAGTAACGCATTTGTCTAAAAAACAACCGATTGAATCACATTATGAAAAAGAAATTGTTCGATGAGATTGTTAATACCGTGTGCTGAGAAGGGAGTAGATAGCGAATCGTGTGCTACGAGAAAGGTTCTCATTGCATGATAATGTCTAAAAAGTATTCCATTTGGTAAAACAACGTTCATCCGTTGCTATGTCTAGGCTTGCCCGCAAACAAGCGAATGCAAAGGTGATTACTTGCTATGCTTACCTATTGTTAAGGAAACAAGTCGAATTTGATAATGACAAGTAATGAAGTTGCTTTGTAAAGTGTTAACTTTTCGTGATTTTATGGTGAAAAATAACAATGATATACCTCTTGTTGCGTATTGATTTTTACGCGTCATGACTGCAAAATCCGCCCGTCAAAAAATAAGCCGACTTGTGTGTCGTTCCCAATGGGTAAGAAATACAAGCTAAGTTGCAGTGAAAAACAGTGAAATTAACAAAACCACATGGATGGGATAACCACGCAATTTAGGACGCACTTGGATGTGCAGCTCGGTACTCTAACTTTAAGTGAGGTTTAAAGTGACAGACGTTATTAATCTAATGAATGATCTTCTTTGGGGATCGATTCTGGTTTACTTACTCGTAGGTGTGGGGATTTACTTTACAGTACGCCTAGGGTTTATTCAGTTCCGCCATTTTGGTCACATGTTCAGTGTGCTAAAGAACAGCCGCAAAGCAGACAGCGCTGGTATCTCTTCTTTCCAAGCTCTTTGTACCAGTCTTGCAGCACGTGTTGGCACCGGTAATATGGCAGGGGTTGCCGTTGCGCTAACCGCAGGTGGCCCAGGTGCAATCTTCTGGATGTGGCTCATTGCCATGCTAGGTATGGCGACATCATTTGCTGAAAGTACGCTTGCACAGTTATACAAAACCAAAGATGACGACGGCAACTACCGTGGTGGTCCTGCTTACTACATGGAAAAAGGTTTAGGCATGCGCTGGATGGGCGTGTTGTTCTCAATCTTCCTGATTATTGCTTTTGGTTTGGTATTTAATGCCGTACAAGCGAATGCTATTGCAAACGCAATGAACACGGCATTTGGCTTCGACCCAATGATTGTCGGCGTTGCCATTGTACTTATCTCTGCGTTCGTTATTTTCGGTGGTGTTCGCAAGATTGCTCGTACTGCTGAACTTATCGTTCCAATTATGGCGCTGGCTTATCTTGCGCTTGCGATTGTGGTAATGGTAATGAACCTTGAGAAAGTGCCAGAAGTTATTGCGTATATCTTCAAGAGTGCCTTCGGTCTACAAGAAGCCGCTGCTGGTGGTCTAGGTTACGCTATTGCACAAGCGATGATTCAAGGTATCAAGCGAGGTCTGTTCTCAAACGAAGCTGGTATGGGTTCTGCGCCTAATGCTGCAGCGTCTGCTACGCCTTATCCGCCACACCCTGCGTCACAAGGTTATGTGCAAATGCTTGGTGTGTTTACCGATACCATCGTAATTTGTAGTGCAACAGTAGCGATTATCCTGATGTCAGGAGAGTACGTGCCTCACGGTGAAGTGACAGGTATTGAACTGACCCAACGTGCCTTGAGTTCACAAGTGGGTGAGTGGGGTGGCATTTTTGTTGCTGTGGCGATTTTCTTCTTCGCATTCACATCAATCATTGCTAACTACTCTTATGCAGAAACCAACCTTATCTTCCTAGAGCACAACCACAAAGCGGGTCTTGGCCTGTTCCGTATTATCGTACTAGGTATGGTAATGTTTGGCTCAGTGGCGACGCTGCCAATGGTTTGGGCTTTGGCCGATGTTTCGATGGGCTTGATGGCTATCGTTAACTTGATTGCGATTATCTTACTATCGGGCATCGTGATTAAGCTTGCTAAAGATTACAACAGACAGCTAAAAGCGGGCAAAGTGCCTACATTTGATGCTAACGACTACCCTGAGCTTAAGTCTCAACTTGAGGAAGGTATTTGGTATAGCAAAGAGACAGATAACAAGTAATCACTTTTACCTATCTCAAAAATAGATTAAGCCATGCACTATTTGATTGAAGAAAGTGCATGGCTTTTTTTATACTGGGTAAAACCATTATTAAAAAGAGTACAGTCATGCTTATCGTTGTTTCACCAGCAAAGACCTTAGATTACGAGTCACCACTCGCAACTGAACGATTCACTCAACCAGAACTTGTCGAGCAGTCAGCGGAGCTTATCGAAGTGTGCCGCAAGCTGACGCCTGCCGATGTATCAGCGTTGATGAAAGTCAGCGATAAGATTGCAGGGCTGAATGTGGCTCGATTTGAACAATGGTCTCCGACATTTACCACCGACAATGCTCGTCCTGCCATTCTGGCTTTCAAAGGCGATGTGTACACGGGCTTAGCCGCAGAGACGTTATCTGAAGATGATTTTGACTACGCACAGCAGCACCTGCGTATGCTGTCTGGTCTTTACGGTCTTTTAAAGCCATTAGACTTAATGCAGCCATATCGTCTAGAGATGGGAACCAAGCTCGCTAACGCACGTGGGACCAACCTTTATCAGTTCTGGGGCAATATTATTACTGATAAGCTGAATGAAGCTTTGAATGCGCAAGGTGATAATGTGTTGATCAATCTTGCCTCGAACGAATACTTTAAAGCGGTAAAGCCTAAGCAGTTAGACGGCAAGGTTATTACTCCGATCTTTAAAGACTGTAAGAACGGTCAATACAAAGTGATCAGTTTCTACGCTAAAAAGGCGCGAGGCATGATGGCTCGTTATATTATTGACAACCGTATTGACTCTATTGAAAAACTCACCGCATTTGATGTGGCGGGTTACTACTTTGTTGAAGAAGAGTCGACGGCAACAGAGCTAGTTTTCAAGCGAGAAGAGCAGTAAGTTTCTTTTCCTGCTTCGCGTGATTACAGGTTACAACAATGAAAAAAGGCTCTAATGTTTCATCATTAGAGCCTTTTAGATTATTGAGAGAAAGTTAACTTACTTCTTCTTGCCATTTTTCTTTTTCACGGCTTTCTTCTTGTCTTCTTTCTTCTTCTTTTTCTTAAACACAGGCTTTTTGTGTGTAGGACGTAAGCCATCAATAAAGCGCTCTTTGATCAGCTCTTTAGTGTAACGACCTACACGATCCATCATTGGCTGGTCGTGAGCTTCCACAATAGAGATTGCTGTACCTTTTTTACCAGCACGTGCAGTACGGCCAATACGGTGCAGATAAACATCAGCACTGCGTGGTAAGTCGTAGTTGATCACGTGTGAAACGTCGGGAAGGTCAATACCACGAGCAGCAACATCAGTTGCCAGTAGGATATTCACGCTACCGTCACGGAAACGGCTGATCGCATTGTTACGGCGATCTTGAGGCATTTCACCTTGAATCCATGAACATGGGATTTGTGCACTGTCTAGTTGCTGACGAAGTTCACCTAAGCGTTCACGGGTCTTTAAAAATACGATAGTGCGCTGAGCTTGTTCTGTGAGTATGTGCTTGAGCAATGCCAGTTTGTGCTCAGCATTGTCGGCACGGTGATACCACTGAGTGATTTTTTTGCGTTCACGCGTTGATGGCTCTGCAGAAATCTCAGCAGGAGCTTTCAGTAGATCGGCAGTAAAGCCTTCTACACCACGACCTTCCAATGTGGCAGAGAATAGTAACGTTTGCTTGCGCCATCGGCATTCTGCAGACAAGCGGTCTACGGTTGGTCCAAAACCAAGATCGAGCATGCGATCTGCTTCGTCCAATACCAACCATTCAATCGCGCGGCAATCAAAACGCTCTGATTCGATGTATTCCATCAGACGTCCTGGTGTCGCTACCACGATATCTTGGGTTTGAGCGAGCGTGTCAGCATGAGTGTCGTAAGTCACGCCACCAGTAATGGTCGCAACCTTTAGACGAGTGTGTTTTGCCAGAGCTTTGGTGTGCTCAGCCACTTGCATCGCTAGTTCACGCGTTGGCGTTAAAACTAGAATACGTGCAGGGCCAGCTTTTTTGCGTGGAAAATCCAGCAGATATTGAATCGCTGGAATAGCAAAGGAAGCCGTTTTACCAGTCCCTGTTGGCGCTGAGGCTAAGATGTCTTTGGCATCAAGTGCTTGTGGGATAGCCTGTGCTTGGATCTCTGTAGGGCGGCTATAGCCCATTTCCTCTATCGCTTCTAAAAGGACAGGATCTAAATCTAATTCAGCGAAGGTTCTGATCACTATGGTGTCTCCACAAGACGTAAGTTAGCCCTGAGCAAAAAAACAGCAATCAGGGGAAAAGTAGGGCGGCTATTATACTCAAACAGAGCCAGAGCGCACTTACATTTTAAGGTAAAAGTCTTTGGTTAGGGCAATAAAGTCTTTGGAATAGCCCCCAGTCTCGGAATGAATGATCAAATGCTCTGTATTTAATGAGATTGCCTGTTTACAAAGGGTAAATAGCAGCCGATGACACGACTTTTTTGTTGTCGATTGGATTTGGCAAATTCGGTTTAAATGCCAGCCTTTTTGTCGTGCGATATCAATAAACTGTTCGCCCTCTACTTTAGGCAGAACAAAACTGGCTTCGCCCTCATCCGATAACAGATTAAAACAGGCGTCGAGTAATTGATCGTGAGAGAGTGTATCAGTGTGACGGGCTGTTGCTCGGTGCTGGTTCTTAGATTGCTCACCGCTATTAAAATATGGTGGGTTGCAGATAATGCCACTAAATGACTCAGAAAATGGTGTAGTTAACACATCACTATGAAGAAGAGATACTCTTGAATGCCAAGGTGAGCGATTGATATTGATCTCGGCATCTTGAATCGCCACTGGATCGATATCGATAGAGGTGATTTGAGCGTCGCTATATCGCTGAGCAATCATTAAGGATAGTAAACCTGTCCCCGTTCCAATATCCAAAATATGTGTTGAATCGCGGTATTGTGCCCACGCTCCTAATAACACTCCGTCGGTGCTCACTGGCATACCGGAATGACCATCGAGGATGGAGAACTGTTTGAACTGAAAACCTTTGGTTTTTGTTGTGCTAGAAGTCATGGTTTATTTTGTTAATCGTTTGCTTTTGAGTAAATATCACTATTGTTAAATAATTGAGTAGTGATATGTTCTGTCTGTGATCGACTTGTTTGAATTTTGGGTTAGTATAAATAATTGCTTATTTGTTTTAATCTAGAGAATCTAACTGCTTTTTTAAGGTCAAAGCAAATTAATGTAGTGTTTATTTCTACATCTATTGCTTATTGACTAGTGATTCGTCATCATGCCCGCCTTATTTTTACGGTAGAGCAAAGACTCTTCCGGCTAACACACAACATAACAAGTAAGGACATATCTGTGAAACAGACGTTGAAAACAACAGATATTATAGCAGTCGGCTTTATGCTGTTTGCATTTTTCCTTGGCGCGGGAAACATCATCTTCCCTCCATTGGCAGGTCAATTAGCGGGTGATCATTTATTACCAGCAATGACTGGCTTCCTTCTCACTGCTGTAGGTCTTCCTCTTATTACCATTATTGCCGTTGCAGTGGCTGGGGGCTCATGGGAGCACTTGACTAAGGATCTTCCTAAACGAGCGGCAACATTGATTGCTGTACTTATCTTTATCATTATTGGCCCTGCATTTGCGGCGCCACGTACTGGCTTAGTGGCTTATGAAATGGCCGTTCGTCCATTCTTTGCTGACGCTGCTCAAATGCACCTGACTGTGTTCTCCATCCTGTTCTTTGCTATCGCCATGGCATTTGCTTGGTCTCAAGGCAAGTTGATTGATGTGATTGGTAAAGTGTTAACGCCTGTGCTTTTTGTTGGTTTGATTGTGTTGGCTGGCGCGGTATTCATTGATCCTCAAGGTGAAATGATTGCACCGGTAGGTGATTATCTTACTCAACCTCTGACTAAAGGTTTCCTAGAAGGTTATAACACCATGGATACGTTTGGTTCACTGATGTTCGGTATGTTGATCGTCGATGCGCTTCGCAAGAAAGGCATTACGGAACAAGCGGCAACGACTAAGTATTTAATCAGCTCAGCGCTTATTGCTGCGGCTGGTCTGGCGTTTGTTTATATCTCTCTATTCTACTTAGGCGCGACCAGTGCGACAGTGGCAGCAGGGGCTGACAACGGCGGTGCGATTCTAAGTCAATATGTTCAAGCGCTATTTGGTCCATACGGTCAAATCGTGTTATCAGTAATTGTATTACTGGCTTGTTTAACAACAGCAATTGGTCTGATCTCTGCGTGTTCTGATTACTTCAGCTCACTCACGTCTATCAGCTATCACAAGTGGGTCATCATTATCGGCGTTGCTTGTGCAACCGTTGCGAACATCGGCCTAGCTCAGCTTATTTCGCTGTCTGTACCGGTTCTGTTTGCATTGTACCCAGTAGCTATTGCATTGGTTGCCTTGACGTTTGCACGCAAGAAACTAGCAAACCCTAAACTGGCGTATCGTGTGGTGGTACTTGTTGCACTGACCTTTGCACTGATTGATGCTGCAAAAGTATCGGGTATCGATGTATCGTTCTTCAACGTGCTACCACTGTTTAGTGTTGGTATGGGTTGGGTAATGCCAACATTTGCAGCGATTATCTGTATGTGTTTCATTGGTCGAAATGATCAAGAATTCACGCAAGAAACGGCGTAATTGACTAATTGATTACAAAAATGGCGCTTCTTAAGAAGCGCCATTTTTTATGCGTGAGAATGTACAAGGTAGGACTTACAGCAGCGCTTGGTATTCCACTAAGATCTGTTCACACCAAGTTGCAATGCGTTCGTCACTGAGTTCGTATTGAGAGTCTTCATCTAATGCTAAACCAACAAACTGGCTGCCATCTTCCGTTAAAGCTTTTGACGCATCAAATTCGTACCCAACATTAGGCCAGTAGCCAACGAATTTCGCTCCAGTGACCTTTAGTTCATCGTGAAGCATGCCCATTGCATCAAGGTACCATTCACCATAGCCTTCTTGATCGCCAAGACCGAATAGGGCAACCACTTTTCCTTGCAGTGATACGCCAGAAACTTGATCCCAAATCGCGCCCCAGTCTTCTTGAATTTCACCAAAGTCCCAAGTCGAAATACCAAGAATTAACAGGTCATAGTCACTCATATGAGAAATAGGCGTATCTTTTACGTTGAAAATGTCGACGATGTCTGGACCTATAATCTCGCGAATTTTCTCCGACGCCATTTCGGTATAGCAGGTTGACGAACCGTAAAACAAACCTATTTTCATCATTCTTTCTTGCTGTCGTTCTATATGATTCGAGATTCTACCCTTAATCTGACCATCTTTGCAGCGCTTATTCATCTTCTATAGGTTTTTTATGGCATTATCGTTTCTTCTCGCATACTCTGTTGAAAGTACTGTATAAACATCCAAGAGGTGGTTGTGAGCGACGTAAATATCCAAGATCAAGGCTTAGTGGAGCAATTTTTAGACTCCATGTGGATGGAGCGAGGGCTGTCTGAGAATACCCTTTCTTCGTATCGCAATGATCTCTTTAAGCTATTGAAATGGATGAATGAGCACAATTACCGACTAGACTTTATTAGCCTGTCGGGATTGCAGGAGTATCAAACGTGGTTAATGGACCAGAATTATCAGCAGAGCTCACGGGCAAGAATGCTCTCTGCTATTCGTCGTTTGTTTCAATACCTCCATCGTGAAAAGCTGCGCTCCGACGACCCAACGGCACTATTGGTGAGCCCTAAGTTACCCAAACGATTACCGAAAGATTTGACGGAAGGTCAGGTGACAGCTTTATTGGAAGCGCCAGATCCTAATGACCCCATTGAACTTCGTGATAAGGCGATGCTGGAGCTGTTGTATGCTACGGGGCTACGTGTGACTGAACTGGTTAGTCTAACTATGGAAAACATCAGTTTGCGTCAAGGCGTGGTGCGAGTGATTGGTAAGGGCAATAAAGAGCGCTTGGTGCCAATGGGTGAAAATGCGATTGATTGGATTAGCGAGTTTATTGAAAAAGGGCGTCCGGCATTACTCGGAGATAAAACCTCTGACGTTGTATTCCCAAGTAAACGTGCAAGGCAAATGACCCGACAAACCTTCTGGCACCGTATTAAGTTTTACGCCGTATTGGCGGATATTGATACCGAATTGCTTTCACCGCATGTTCTTCGCCACGCTTTCGCGACGCACTTATTGAACTATGGCGCTGATCTTCGTGTCGTACAGATGTTGTTAGGGCATAGTGACTTATCGACCACACAAATTTATACTCACGTAGCAACAGAACGATTGAAAAATATTCATAGCCAGCATCATCCAAGGGCTTAACTTAACGTTTTTTATACAAAGGTGATTTTAATGAGCGTAATGCGCCGTTTGACTCTACTTACTCTTCCACTTTTTGTAACTGCTTGCGGTGCGGAAGAAACACAAGCGACTCCTCAGAAAGCGGAAACGATGGCGGTTGCTGCCGTGCAGGCTGATGAGGCTGCTATTAAGGCTCGATTTGCCAAGATCGGTATCGAAGTCGATGAGATTGTTGCTTCAGACATTAATGGTTTGGTTGAAATACGCACTGCTGGAGGTGTTCTGTTTGCTTCGCCAAACGGCGAGCACTTTATTGCTGGGACACTGTACTCTTTGGATGAAAACGGTAACTACAAAGACGTCATTGCTGAGCGTCAGGCTCCAATCAATGCAGAAAAAATCGCGCAGTTTAGCGACAGCATGATTGAGTACAAAGCCAAAGACGAAAAATACGTTGTGACTATCTTTACTGATATTACTTGCGGCTACTGCGTTCGTCTCCACAGTCAAATGCAGGGTTATAACGATCTAGGTATCACAGTACGTTATCTTGCTTATCCACGCCAAGGCGCAACAGGTCCAGTAGCAGAGCAAATGGCGAAAATCTGGTGTTCAGAAGACCCTGCAGCGGCAATGCATGATGCTAAAGTCAACCGTCAAGAGCCTCAGTTTGATGGCGACCTAAAACAGTGCAAAGAAACAATAGCTAAACATTACAACTTAGGGCGTGAGCTAGGCATTAGCGGTACACCTGCTATTTTCCTACCAAACGGTGAAATGGTTGGTGGTTACTTACCACCAGCTGACCTTCTTAAGCGCCTAGAGCAAATCAAATAACTATTAGGATAAGGGCTCGATAATACGAGCCCATTTTTGTTTATGATAGAAATTCAACGTCGTCCTGAAGTCGATATTTCCGCTTTACCTGATTCTATTCCTTCGCTGCTAAGACGCCTGTACTTATCGCGAGGTGTTACCGATGTTGCTCAGCTAGAAAAAACAGCACGCGGCCTTATTTCATACCAACAATTGGCTGGTATCGATGCGGCTGTTGCTTTACTGTTTGAGGCGATTAAGCAACAAAAACGCATCATCGTTGTGGGTGATTTTGATGCCGATGGCGCAACGAGCTCCGCGTTATCAGTTCTAGCTCTGCGAATGCTAGGCAGTCGAAATGTCGATTATTTGGTACCAAACCGCTTTGAAGATGGCTATGGTTTGAGCCCTGAAGTAGTGGACCAAGCAATCGAAATTGGCGCCGAAGTGATCATGACCGTTGACAATGGTGTGTCTTCGATTTCTGGCGTGCAATACGCTAAAGACAATGGCTTACAAGTGTTGGTCACCGACCACCATTTACCAGGGGCAGAACTTCCCAATGTGGATGCCATGGTGAACCCAAACCTTAATGAATGCGGCTTCCCTTCTAAGGCATTAGCTGGTGTTGGCGTGGCATTTTACCTCATGATGGCGCTTTGCGTGTTCATGCGTAAACAAGGTTGGTTTGCCAAGCAAGGTATGGCGGAACCTAAGCTGATGGAGCTCATTGATTTAGTTGCGCTTGGTACAGTCGCAGACGTAGTGCCATTGGATGAAAATAACCGAATTTTGGTGCATCAAGGTTTGCAGCGTATTCGTGCTGGTAAGGCTCGTCCCGGTATACAAGCGTTAATTGAAATCGCCAAACGCGATGCGCGTAAATTGGTGGCATCAGACTTTGGTTTTGCGTTAGGGCCAAGAATTAATGCCGCAGGACGACTTGATGATATGTCGTTTGGCGTTGAATTGCTGATGTCCGATAACATTCATGCGGCACGACGTATGGCGAGTGAACTTGATGGTTTGAACCAAACTCGTAAAGACATTGAAGAAGGCATGAAGCAAGAGGCGCTGGCGTTTTGTGAGCGTTTGCAAATCAGTGATAAATCCGAGCTTCCTTACGGCTTAGCCCTGTTTCAGCGAGATTGGCACCAAGGCGTTATTGGAATTCTAGCATCTCGAATTAAAGATAAATTTCATCGACCTGTTATTGCGTTTGCTGATGGCGGAGAAGGAACCATCAAAGGCTCTTGCCGTTCCATCCAAGGATTACATATGCGAGACGCTTTGGATCGAATCGATACGCAAAATCCGGGACTTATCTTGAAGTTTGGTGGGCACGCGATGGCGGCCGGTCTGACTATCATGGAGAAAGACTACGAACGTTTCAGTAAGTTGTTCGATGAAGTGGTTCGTGCTGAGTTAGGGGATACCGCACTAAAAGGCATTATTTTGTCTGATGGCGAGTTAACACCTGAAGAGTTTTCTATGCACACGGCGGAGCAGCTTCGTGCCGGTGGACCTTGGGGTCAAGCGTTCCCCGATCCGTTGTTTGATGGTGAATTTAAAGTGCTCCATCAAAAGCTGGTGGGCGAAAAACACCTAAAACTGATGGTTGAGCCAATGCACAAAGGGTTTGGCACTAATATTATGTTGGATGCAATAGCCTTCAACGTAGATTTACGCCGCTGGCCAGATGCTTCAGTGAAAACGGTTACGTTGGCATATAAATTGGACATTAACGAGTTTCGCGGAAACCAATCGTTACAGTTGATGGTAGACCATATAGAACCTCGTTAGAGCTGGATATTTTAGGTCAAGGAAGTTCGATATTTTTCTGTATCTTCGTCACATTTTTGAGTAGAATTCTTCGGTTAAATTCTACTCATAAATGCTGAGCAAATATGTTTGAAATCAATCCAATTAAAAACCGCCTACAGGATGTGACCGAGCGCACTAATATCCTGAGGGGGTATCTTTGACTATGACGCCAAGAAAGAGCGTCTAGAAGAAGTTAATGCAGAACTAGAGCAACCGGATGTATGGAATGAACCTGAGCGTGCTCAAGCGCTAGGTAAAGAGCGTGCATCACTTGAAGCTGTCGTAGAGACTATCGACCAACTTGACCAAGGTGTTGAGGATGTTGATGGCCTTCTAGAGCTTGCGGTTGAAGAAGAAGACCAAGAAACCTTCGACGAAATTGAACCTGAACTTGCTGAACTGGAAGCCAAGTTAGCTAAGCTAGAGTTCCGTCGTATGTTCTCGGGTGACCATGACGCATCAGATTGCTATATCGACTTGCAATCTGGTTCTGGTGGTACTGAAGCACAAGACTGGACCAACATGATGCTACGCATGTACTTGCGTTGGGCTGAAGCGAAAGGCTTCAAGACCGAAGTGATTGAAGTATCTGAAGGTGAAGTCGCAGGTCTAAAAGGCGCAACAGTAAAGATCTCTGGTGAGTATGCTTATGGCTGGCTTCGTACTGAAACGGGTGTACACCGTTTAGTTCGTAAATCACCTTTTGATTCTAGTGGTCGTCGTCATACTTCATTTGCCTCTGCATTTGTTTATCCTGAGATTGATGACAACATTCAAATCGATATTAACCCTTCTGATCTTCGTATTGACGTATACCGCGCTTCGGGTGCAGGTGGTCAGCACGTCAACACGACAGAATCTGCGGTACGTATTACTCACGTTCCAACCAATATCGTAGTGCAGTGTCAGAATGACCGTTCTCAGCACAAGAACAAAGACCAGGCGATGAAACAGCTTCGTGCAAAACTGTTCGAATTTGAACTTCAAAAGCAAAATGCTGAGAAGCAAGCGAACGAAGATGCGAAATCTGACATCGGCTGGGGTAGCCAAATTCGTTCGTACGTTTTAGATGACTCGCGCATCAAAGACTTACGTACAGGTGTCGAAAATCGTAACACTCAAGCAGTACTTGATGGCGATCTAGACAAGTTTATCGAAGCTAGCCTTAAATCAGGCCTTTAAGCTTTTCACCAATTTAAAACGGGATACATCGAAAATGACTGATGATGTTCAAAATGAAAACCTACAAGAAGAAAACAAGCTGATTGCTGAGCGCCGCGCTAAATTGGAACAAATCCGAAAGAGCTGCAAGGCGAACGGACATCCGAACGATTTCCGTCGTGATGCGCTTGCTGGTGATCTGCAAAAAGAATTTGGTGAAAAGAGCAAGGAAGAGCTGGAAGCACTAAACCATGTAGTGTCAATTGCTGGCCGTATCATGGCGAAACGTGGTCCATTCCTTGTGATTCAAGAAACTTCTGGTCGTATTCAAGCGTATGCTGCAAAAGACGTTCAGAAAGAACTTAAAGAAAAATACCAAGGTCTAGATATCGGTGACATCATCGGTGTGAAAGGTGCGCTTCACAAATCAGGTAAAGGCGATCTTTACGTAAACATGGAAGAGTATGAGTTGCTAACTAAAGCACTTCGTCCACTTCCTGAGAAGTTCCACGGTCTGACGGACCAAGAGATGCGTTACCGTCAGCGTTATGTTGACCTGATCGTAAACGAAGATTCTCGCCAAGCGTTTATTGTACGTTCTAAGCTTGTGTCATCGATTCGTAACTTCATGAGCTCGAAAGGTTACCTAGAAGTTGAAACGCCAATGATGCACGTGATCCCAGGCGGTGCGACGGCTCGCCCATTCATCACGCACCATAATGCACTGGATATCGACATGTACCTACGTGTTGCGCCTGAGCTATACCTTAAGCGTCTAGTGGTTGGCGGTTTTGATCGCGTATTCGAGATCAACCGTAACTTCCGTAACGAAGGTCTTTCTCCTCGTCACAACCCAGAATTCACAATGATGGAATTCTACCAAGCTTACGCAGACTACAAAGATTTGATGGATCTTACTGAAGAAATGCTAAGCACAGTTGCGATGGATGTTCTAGGTTCTACTTCTATGCCTTACGGTGATGAGACGGTAGAATTTGGTGGTAAATATGCTCGTATGAGCATGTTTGATGCGATCAAACACTACAACCCTGAGCATGAGCAAATTCAAGCGCTAACAGAAGAAGACCTAACTAATCGTGAGCTTATGGTTTCTATTGCGAAATCAGTACACGTTGAAGTGGAAACGTTTTGGACATGTGGTCAGCTTCTAGAGGAAATCTTTGGTGAAACGGCAGAACCAAAACTGATTCAGCCAACCTTCATCACGGGTTACCCAGCGGATATTTCTCCATTGGCTCGTCGTAGCGATGATAATCCATTCTTCACGGACCGTTTCGAGTTCTTTATCGGTGGCCGTGAAGTAGCTAACGGTTTCTCTGAGCTTAACGATGCAGAAGACCAAGACGCTCGCTTTAAAGCACAAGTTGACGCAAAAGACGCAGGTGATGATGAAGCTATGTATTACGATGCAGACTACATCACAGCTCTAGAGCACGGTCTACCGCCAACAGCAGGTCAAGGTATTGGTATTGACCGTCTGGCAATGCTGTTTACTAACACTCACACGATTCGTGACGTGATTCTGTTCCCTGCAATGCGTCCACAGCAATAAGCTGAAACGGTGACTCATTCTTACAAAGCCTCTCATTGAGAGGCTTTTTTCATGCCATATTTCTAAAAATGTTTATAGAAAAGTCATAAATCGTGCACTAGTCTTAATTATGAGACAGTAGCGATTGTGTTAATTGCGATAGTTCTATTTGATAGCTATGACGAATTCAATAGAATTAACAAGTTGAATCTAAAAGCAATAATAAGGAATGATGTAATGGGAACCGAGTTTCGGATGGATTCTATCCCCGGCTCTTTAGTCGTAGTGGGTGGAACCTATGAGCCATGGCTATCTGTATTGGAGCAGGCTGGATGGCGATGCACGCAATGTTCCGACTTGCGAAAAGCCGATGCCTTGTTTTCAGAAATAGGCCCTTGTATTGGGATTGTAGACTTAACGAGGGATGATTTTAGCCTTAATGGCATTGCGAAACTTGTAAGTACACACAAGCAAGTTCGTTGGATTGCGTTTATCCGTGAATCGCAGCTGAGTTCGGATACTATTTGCCAATTTATAGTTAACTTCTGTATTGATTTTTTCACTACGCCTATTCCAGATTCGCGTTTAATGAGCACAATAGGTCACCAGTTAGGAATGCTAAAACTGGAACAAAAAGTGTGGCCTCATAATGGAAATGACAATGACCTTGGTTTGGTTGGTCAGTCATTACCAGTGAGACGGTTGCGTGATCAAATTAGACGTATCGGCCCCACCGATGTCAGTATAATGATTCATGGCGAAGTTGGATCAGGCAAGGAGTCAGTAGCTAAAGCCATTCATCGCTGTTCTGCGCGTTCTCAAAAACCCTTCATCGCCGTCAACTGTCGAGCATTTTCCGACGCGCGTTTTGAAAATGAATTCTTTGGCATGCATGATGCCGACCGAGCATCGCTTTTAGATCAAGCCTCGGGCGGAACCATTGTTCTGAATGACATTTTTACCTTACCTCCCAAACAGCAACTTAACCTGCTTAAGTTCTATCAAGATGGTCAAATAGAGACGGCTAAGGGCATCAAAGAATTTGATGTGCGTATTTTAGCAGCGGATACATCTGATATTGAAAAAGCACTAGGTGATGGCATGTTCAACGAAGAGCTATTCCATTGCATAAATGTTCTTCGTATCAATGTACCAAGCCTTAAAGAGCGTGCGACGGACATTGGTTTGCTGGTCAGTCACCATATCGGTCAGTTTGCTAAAGAGTTTAATTCTCCAGTCAAATCTATCGATGATGATGCTCTGAAAACGCTGACGTATTACCATTGGCCTGGAAATGTGAAAGAGCTGATGAATCAGGTGAAACGTGCGGTGCTGATGACGGAAGAAGAAGTGCTGACTAAAAAGCATTTTGAGCTGCCCGGTACTTTCTCTGGCAAGCGCAGCTTGAAGAGTATTCGAGAACGTTCTGAGCGTGATGCGTTGATCTTAGTGCTAGATAGCCACAATGGACAAGTTACACTAGCTGCCAAAGAGTTGGGCATTTCTAGGGCGACGATGTATCGTTTGCTCAATAAGCATAATTTGATTACTGAAGAGACGGTGTAGTCGTTGTTCATGATTAAAAAAGGCGCGGTCGCGCCTTTTTTAGTTTCTGTCGGGATATTTGGTATTACTGTTAATTAAGTGATGTGAATCGAAAGATTACAGAGTCATACAATATCTAGTTGTTTTATTTGGAAATAAAACGAATCACTAACACAAGCTATTTCTACAGTTCAATACATTGGGTATAAGTTATTACAACGGAATATATTGAAATATTCCTTTGTTTTTTACATTTCTTGTTACATGTCTGTTGAAATTATCATCAATTTGCATAAGAATTACCCCTGAGCACTACGCTCAACCTTTCAAATTTATTTCGGATTATTAAGTGAGTATGGAGGCACAGAAAATGATGAATCGTATTTCTTTTATCAATATTTGTGCTGGCCGTTTTACTCATGCGGATCGAATCGCGACTGATCTATCTACTGCAATGGCAGCGGATAAACCGTCAATCGATACAGCACACGCTTAATTAGTCCGTAACCTCAAGAGGCTGCGGAAATAGCAGTCAACTGAGGAATAACAACATTTCTCCTTATATCCTGACCGCTATTTCTCTCCTCAAATTATTTTCTAGGAGAAAATTATGCGTACTTCAATTTACTTAACTGTTGCAACTTGGCTTATTAAAGCAGACATCCAAAAAGAAGAGCGTGAGTGGAGACGACGCTACCGTCGCAATGCACACCACTTGCCACTCCACAATGAGCACTTGTTAAAGGACATTGGTTTCGATAAACATGGCCGCCCACTTGGCCAAGTTGCTCCACCTCACATTGTAGCGAAACGTAAAACTCGTCATCTTCGTCGAGAATTACACTCTAGAATAGCTACGTAAAAAAAGGGCAGGTCGCTTATCGCGACCTGCCCATACTGAGTGAAAAACCTATTTAGGGGCATGGGTTAGAATATTTAGCCCCTATTTCTTGAAGTTCATTCAAGAGTTCATCAGAGAGTTCCACGTCGATGCTGTTTATGTTGCTTTCTAACTGCTCAAGATTGGTTGCACCAATAATATTAGAAGCAACAAATGGACGTTGATTAACAAAGGCTAGTGCCATCTGAGCTGGGTCAAGGTTATGCTCGCGAGCTAGGTTCACATAAGCTTGTGTTGCTTCAATACCTTGCGGAGTAAAGTAACGGACAAATCGCTCAAATAGACTGCAACGCGCTCCCTCCGGACGTTGTCCATCGAGATATTTTCCGCTCAAACAGCCAAAAGCGAGTGGTGAGTAAGCGAGTAATTCCACACCTTCGTGGTGGCTAATTTCAGAAAGGCCAACCTCAAAGCTACGGTTGAGTAGGTTGTAAGGGTTTTGGATCGAGACAATTCTTGGCAGATCATGTTTTTCGGCCAATTTAAGTAGCGTCATGACTCCCCAAGGTGTTTCATTAGAGACTCCGATATAGCGTATTTTTCCAGCTTTGATGAGTTCGTTCAGTGCTTCTAATGTTTCGATTAGTGTAACTTCTTCATTTCCTTCAGGATAAGGGTAGTTAAGCTGTCCAAAACAGTTGGTTTTTCTTTGTGGCCAGTGCAATTGGTATAAATCGATATAATCGGTTTTTAAACGACTTAAACTATCGTCTACTGCCAAATGTATATTGCGTCTATCTAGACTCATATTGTCGCGAATATAAGGAATATTTCGCGGTCCAGCTACTTTAGTCGCTAAGACTACTTTTTGTCTTTTATCTGAATGCGAAAGCCAATCGCCAATATATTGTTCAGTTTTTCCTTGAGTCTTAGCACTTGGAGGAACGGGATACATCTCTGCAGTATCAATAAAATTAACACCGCGTTCTAGAGCAAAATCGAGCTGACTGAATGCTTCCTGCTTGGTGTTTTGCTCACCAAACGTCATTGTCCCTAAAGCTATCTTGCTGATTTCTAGCGAAGAGTGCGGGAGGTTATGATATTTCATTGAGCCTTCCTTGTTTGTTGTTGTTTTTATCCACTATACCTCGTTTTGGTAAAAGATCTGCTTGTTTAGTACCTAATGCGATTATTTTTACTAAACTGACTTTTATCAGTAACGCATTATCCACAAAAATAGTAAGGGGGTGGAATATGCAAAAACATCAGCTCGATCGTTGGCTACATGGGTATCACAAAGACACTTATAAACAACCCAAAGTTTTTGTGATTGGTTGTGCTGATATTTCACACTATCTGTTAGCAGTGGAATACAAACATAAATTAGAACCAATTAAACAAGATGATGAGCCAATTCATTTTGAGTCGTTGGACTCGGTGAAAGAGGAGTTGCATCGATTAGGTATCGAAAAAGCGTACCTTAGGTTGCATAACGCTTACGATGAATGTGGCAGTGCAGAAATGAATCGTTATTGTGATATCGAACTAAAACTTCATTAACTGGTTCGAAAATCTTCTGTTTAGACAAAGTACTGTTCAAGTATATGAGCAGTAAAGCGTGCTCTGAGATAGAAACCTCGGGGCAGGGTACGTATTTTTTGTCCTGACGTACCGTAAGCTTCTGTTTTCACGCGGCTATTGGCTGCTTTAGGGCGAATTTGTAACACCTCGCCGGTATGGGCCGTGATCTGATTGATTTGACCTAATGAAATAAGCTCCATCAATTCTTCCCAATCATTTTTCAACATGGTTTCTTCCTCTGGAGATGGGCTCCAGATTAATGGAGAGCCAACATGTCGCTCTGCAACGGGGATCTCTCGTTCACCCTCAACCGGTAGCCAAAGGACACGAGACAGCTTATTGCGTATATGGCTAGTTTCCCACGTTACTCCATGAATGCCGGTAAGCGGTGCAACACAAACGAAAGTTGATTCTAAGGGCTTGCCGGTATGGCTAATAGGGAGGCTCTTGAGCTCAATACCAATGTCGGGAAAGTCTTGAACTGGCTTACTACCGGCCTTTGCACCTAAGTGCCACTCAAGTAGTTGTCCTACCCAACCTTTATCGCGCTTAAGATTATCTGGTACACACATGCCTGCCTGTGCAGCGAGTTCGCCAAATGTTAATCCTGCGATATCACGAGCGCGTTGTAATAGTTCTGTTTCGGAGGTCGGAGTTGGTTTCATAAATACGTTGCAGGTTAATTTAGGCCCAATAGGGAGCTAACTATTCTATCATGGCGATGAAGAATTTATCGGTATAAAAAAAGATCAGTCTGTTTGAGATTTGATCTATTCATGACTTATCCACAGAAAATTTATTCTCTAAGTTGAATTTGCCATGTGCTGTATGAATAATCAGTGTTTTAACGCGGATTAACACTTGATAAATCGAGGTTTGTTTGAAACCCGACAGTTTCAGTGTGGATAAAATAGCCATAGGTTGATCTTTGACCGATCTGAGTGTGTGTATTTATTTGTAGTAAATTAGAGACTTTTACTTGATTGATTTGATTTTAAGTTTATGAAAATTATAAGTTTAATATTCTCACGTCGATCTTGGAAAAATTAGGCTTGGTAGAAAAAGAACCAAAAACTCGTAAAGATCATAGATTCTTCACATGGTTATTCACAGAAAAGGTGAATAAATGTGGACTGGGTCTCATTGTTGTGTTGATAACTAAGGCTTTGCGCGAAACTTATCCAGTATGGCAGCATTTAATGGTAATTGTTCAAATTTACGGGCGACTAAGTTTGCTCAACTTGGGGATATGTGGAAAAATCAGGGTAATGAAAATTTAATTGAGGTTGGCCAGTGATAGATGGCGATGGTTACCGACTTAATGTTGGTATTGTGATTTGTAACAACCATGGTCAGGTCTTCTGGGCTAAGCGATACGGACAACATTCATGGCAGTTTCCTCAGGGCGGCATTGACGATGGTGAATCCCCTGAGCAAGCCATGTATCGAGAACTTTATGAAGAGGTGGGATTAACCAAGAACGACGTCAAAATCGTTGCAGTTAGTCGCCATTGGCTGAGATATAAGTTACCCAAGCGATTAGTACGCTGGGATTCGAAGCCAGTCTGTATTGGGCAAAAACAGAAATGGTTTTTACTGCGTTTAGATTGTGATGAATCTAAGATCAACATGCAGCGTGGTAATACCCCTGAATTTGATGGTTGGCGCTGGGTAAGTTATTGGTATCCAGTCAGGCAAGTGGTTTCTTTTAAACGGGATGTGTATCGACGTGCGATGAAAGAGTTTGCATCATTGGCAATGCCGTTTAAGGAACGTAAATTTAAAGGCAAGAGAAAGCATCGAAGAGGGTAAGTATGCTATCGCAACTAAGGGATATAGTTGAGCACGTTTCAAAGGTTGAAGATGTGCACGCCGCCCTCGAAATTCTTGTTCAACAAACTTGTGCAGCTATGCATACTGAATGCTGCACAATTTATTTGGCAAATAACGATAAACAGCGTTTGGAGTTAATGGCTACACAGGGCCTGACCTTCAAGGGCGACACTATCCATATCGATTTTAACGAAGGTCTAGTCGGCCTCGTAAAACGAACTGCCGAACCGATTAACTTGGCAGAAGCTGCCAAACATCCCGCATTTAAATTCTTCCCAGAACTTGGTGAAGATATCTACCATTCTTTCCTCGGTACACCGATTATTCATCGTAAACAGGTCCTTGGCGTTTTGGTTATCCAGCAAAAAACGTCGCGTCAGTTTAGCGAGATGGAAGAGTCTTTCTTAGTCACACTCGCAGCTCAGATAGCGGTTTTGATAGCACATGCAACTGCACAAGGGCATGGCTTCTTTGACGATAATAAAACGGCGGTGATTAAAGGGATTGGGGCGTCATCGGGAGTAGCTATTGGCCCAATCTGGTGGGACAACACTCAACCTGACTTAAGCAATGTATTTCCAGCTTCCGCGTTGGATATTGCGCGTGAACACGAAACGTTATCGGTCGCCATCGAAAATGCATTGGCTGACTTTAAGCGCATGCGTAAGAAGTTGGATCTTGAATTAAATAAAGATGCACTAGCAATATTTGATCTGTTCACTCACTTACTAAATGATCCTATGCTGCGCAATGATTTAAAAGCGCAGATACAAAAAGGCGATCGAGCAGACTGGGCTTTGCGCCAAGTAGTAGAAAGTTATGCGAACCGTTTTGCCAAGATGTCTGATGTATACATGCGCGAGCGTGCTCAAGATGTCAAAGAACTTGGCCAACGTTTGCTGTTTTTCTTGCACAATACTGAGCAGCCTATTCATGAGTTCAATGAGCCTGTTATTCTTGTTGTGCGTGAACTTACTGCGTCCATTCTCGCTTCAGTACCCAAGGAACAGCTACTAGCTGTGGTGTCTCTTGAGGGGGCGGCGAACTCTCATGCGGCTATCTTATCCCGGGCGATGGGAATTCCTGCCGTTATGGGAGTGAACACTAACCCTGAGCTCCTAAGTGGCAAGGTTGGTATTGTTGATGGGTATAGCGGTGAGATTTTCCCTGATCCTAGTAATGAATTACTACTTGAATACCAAGAGTTAGTGACAGAAGAGACTGAGTTGTCTCGAATGGTTGAACAAACCGTTGATCTTGAAGCAAGTACAAATGATGGTAAACGCATCCAAATTATGCTGAATGCTGGCCTTAGCGCTGATACTAGTATTTCTTTGAATAAGAATGTCGATGGTGTGGGGTTATATCGAACCGAAATTTCCTTCTTGCTTCAGCAGCAGTTCCCTTCGGAAGAAGAACAGGTGCATCAGTATCGTTCGGTGCTCGGTGCTTATCCGACGAAGCGTGTTGTGATGCGTACGCTTGATATCGGCGGCGACAAGCCTTTGCCTTATCTGCCTATTGATGAAGACAATCCTTTCTTAGGTTGGCGCGGTATCCGCTTTACTCTCGATCATCCTGATATTTTCTTGATTCAGTTGCGCGCTATGCTTCGTGCGAGCGAGGGATTAGATAACTTAAGCATTCTTTTGCCTATGGTGTCGTCGGTACAAGAACTTGACGGAGCGACGGCGCTTATTGAGCAAGCTTATCAAGAAGTATCCACAGAACATCCGAAGGTAAAACGCCCGGAAATTGGCGTTATGATCGAAGTACCTTCTATGCTGTATCTCTTACCATTTATGGCACAGAAGGTGGATTTTGTATCGGTTGGAACGAACGACTTAACGCAATATTTATTGGCTGTTGACCGCAACAACGCTCAGGTGGCCGATATTTACGAAACCCTGCATCCTTCCGTATTGGCGGCAATGAAACATATTTTTGAAACTTGTCAGTCGTATCATCTTCCTGTTTGCATTTGTGGTGAGCTGGCGGGTGACCCTATTGGTGCATTGCTGCTGGTGGGGCTTGGTTACGATACTTTAAGTATGAACACGTCGAACGTCGCGAAAGTGAAGTACTTACTCAGACAAACCTCACAGCAGGAGCTTAAATTACTTGCTGACAAAGCATTGATGCAACCGTATGGTGAAACCATTTATAATCAAATGCGTGATTACTTTGAGGATAAAGGACTAGCTGGCTTCATCCGTGCCGGTAAGTCTTAAACCAACCTTTTTGGAATACATGTGAACTACGAACTGATCTTATTACTACTGTGTCTTGGCGCAGTAGTCGGCACTATGTCCGGGTTGCTCGGCATTGGTGGTGGACTTATTGTTGTCCCAGCGCTGGCTTTCATCCTACCTAAATTTGGTATCGCGAGTGATATGGTTATGCATATTGCACTGGCGACTTCCTTAGCCTCTATCATTATTACATCAGGCTCTTCGGCAGTTAACCATCTTAAACTGGGTAACGTTGATTTGTTTGTTATTAAATGGCTTATGCCCGGCGTGGTGATTGGCGGATTTGCGGGCTCCAATGTCGCAGAGTGGATTCCTTCTCACTATCTACCGAAGGTGTTTGCTGTCATTGTACTGCTTCTAGCAATTCAGATGTTTTTGTCTATCAAATCGCAAGTGACGCGTAATCTCCCTAGTCCTTTTATCACAACATGTTGTGGCGCGGGAATCGGTATGGTATCGAGTTTAGCGGGGATTGGTGGGGGATCAATGTCGGTTCCTTTTCTTAGTAAACATGGCGTTGAGATGAGAAAAGCGGTAGGCTCTTCGTCAGTATGTGGTTGCGTGATCGCGATCGCAGGTATGATTGGCTTTATTATGCATGGCGCTAAAGTACAAGGGCTACCGGAATACAGTATCGGCTATGTCTACTTGCCGGCTTTACTGTCCATTGCTGCTACCTCAATGTTAACAACGAAATTTGGTGCAAAATTGGCGACAACTATGCCAACACCGAAACTAAAGAAGATTTTTGCAGTCTTCTTATTATTCGTTGCATTTTCAATGATGTTTTAATCTCAATACTCAAACCTGATAAGTGAGCGTTTTATGTCTCAGGGATATATCCAGTTTCCTAATATCGACCCAGTTCTTGTTGAATTAGGTCCCATTTCTATTCGTTGGTACGGCTTGATGTATCTTGTCGGCTTTGCATTCGCGATGTGGTTAGCTAATCGTAGAGCCGACAAGCCAAACTCAGGATGGACGCGCGAGCAAGTATCAGATCTGTTGTTTGCAGGTTTCTTAGGGGTGGTGCTAGGTGGCCGCATAGGATACGTCCTATTTTATGGTTTTGATGAACTGCTACGTGACCCGCTCTACTTGTTCAAAGTATGGACTGGTGGTATGTCGTTCCATGGTGGCTTGTTAGGCGTTATTACCGCTATGTTCTGGTATGGCAGAAAGAACGGACGCACGTTTTTTAATGTCGCAGACTTCATCGCGCCTCTTGTTCCTTTTGGTTTAGGTATGGGGCGTCTAGGTAACTTTATGAACAGTGAACTTTGGGGACGAGTGACTGATGTGCCATGGGCGATCATCTTCCCTAATGGCGGACCTTTACCACGTCACCCGTCTCAACTGTACGAATTTGCCTTAGAAGGTGTTGTACTGTTCTTAATTTTGAATTGGTTTATCAAGAAACCTCGCCCAGAAGGGGCTGTGTCAGGTTTATTCCTTCTTGGTTATGGTACATTTAGATTCTTGGTCGAGTTCGTACGTGAACCGGATGCACAATTAGGACTGTTTGGTGGCTTTATTTCTATGGGCCAAATCTTGTCTTCACCAATGATTATCCTTGGTGCACTAATGATTGCATGGGCATACAAAGTCAACGGACCGAAACTACAAAAAGTATCAAAGTAATAGGAATTGTCGTGAAGCAGTATTTAGACTTATGTCAGCGAATCGTTGACGAAGGTGTTTGGATTGAAAATGAGCGTACGGGTAAACGTTGTTTAACCGTAATCAACGCAGATCTGACCTATGATGTCGCCAACAACGCATTTCCTCTAGTTACTACAAGAAAGAGCTTTTGGAAAGCAGCCGTAGCTGAGCTATTGGGATATATTCGCGGCTACGATAACGCTGAAGACTTTCGCAAGTTAGGAACCAAAACATGGGATGCTAACGCGAACTTAAATGAAGCGTGGCTGAACAATCTTTACCGTAAAGGTGAAGATGATATGGGCCGTGTCTATGGTGTGCAGGGTCGTGCATGGGCTAAGCCAGATGGTGGTCATATAGATCAACTTCGTAAGATTGTGGATGACTTAAGCAAAGGGGTTGATGATCGTGGTGAGATCTTAAACTTCTACAATCCAGGCGAGTTTCATATGGGGTGTTTGCGCCCATGCATGTACAGCCATCACTTTTCGCTATTAGGTGATACGCTGTATTTAAACAGTACGCAACGTTCGTGTGACGTACCCCTTGGTTTAAACTTCAATATGGTTCAAGTCTATGTGTTCCTAGCGATTATGGCTCAGATTACCGGTAAAAAGCCGGGACAAGCATTTCATAAGATCGTTAATGCGCATATTTATGAAGACCAATTGGAGTTGATGCGAGATGTTCAGCTAAAACGTGAACCACTGGCGGCTCCGACGCTCCGTATCAACCCAAAGATTAAGACGCTTGAAGACTTAGAAACCTGGGTGACGCTTGATGACTTTGAAGTAGAAGGTTACGAGTGTCACGAGCCTATTCGCTATCCATTCTCTGTCTGAAAATAAGGCCGAGCATTGCTCGGCCTTATTTTTTAACGAGAGCTACCAGTTAATTTTCTCTCTTTCACTAAAGAATCCCGCCGTTGGTCCATCGGCATCGAGCGTTGCTAACCAAATGGCTGTATCTGCGCCTTCTTTGGGGGACTTTAATTGAATATGTTCACCATAATCAGGCAACTCATCCAAATTCATTCCTGAATCAACCCACCCAGGACAGTATGAGTTTACTTTAATTCCAAATGGCTCTAGCTCTTTTGCGAATAATACTGTGTTGGCATTCACACCAATCTTTGAGGATTGATAGGCTGCGCATACATCATCTTTAATCGGTGAGGCCATGTCAGAAAGTTGAGCAAGTTGCCCAGCTTGACTTGATACATTGACTATTCTGGCTTGTGAGGACTTTTTGAGGAGTGGTGTTAGAGCACGAGTCAGTAAGAAAGGACCAATTTGGTTGACCTCAATCACTCGGCGGTAGGTATCTTCATCAATAAGAGAAGGATGTCTACCAAGATCGACTAAGATAGCTGCATTATTAACGAGTACATCAAGGCGACCAAACTGCTCTTCGATCTTATTAGCAACCGCAGGAAAGACCGATGACATGGCGAGGTCCAATTTAAGGTGGGAGGCGGTATAGCCTTTCTGGCGAAAATCATTAACTAATGCTGAGCAGGATTGAATGTCGGCCATGATGACATGAAAGCCTTGTTCCATTAATAACTCAGAGGTGGCTAAGCCGATACCCTGATAAGCACCGGTGACTAAGGCAATTTTCTGCATGACTGACCTTTTTGTTGACGACATATAGGCCAGTCTATCGATGGGACTATCAAAAGGGGAGTAACAAGGGGAATGTTACTCTGTCCCATACATTATGCTGTCAATGGTAATGCTTAGTCGTAATAGGCGTCCTCGATAATTTCCTCTTCAACGATTTCTTCTTCAATAATCTCTTCTTCTACGACAACATCCGTCTCCACTTCACAGGCTCCTTCATCGTATGCACCGTCGATGGTTCCCGCCACTGCGCCAGCACCGCCACCAATAGCTGCTCCAGCAGCAGCGCCAGAACCACCATCTACAATACCGCCAACGACTGCGCCAGTAATCGCCCCGTCGACTGCACCATCAATAGCGCCTTCAGCGGTTTGGTCACAGTAATAGGCATAACTCGGTGAAGATAAGATTAGAGCTAGGGCAAAGAACTTGAGTTTCATGGTTTGTTTCTCGGTTGATGAGTTTGCCTATTAGCCTAAGTGATTGAATTGGTTATTATAAGTAACATCTCGTCAAACCTTGGTTAGTTTAGAGTGTGTTTATTGTTGAGCGTAATTAACAGAAGGGAATGGATTTTCCTCACTGATAGTATCGTTAATAAATCCAGAAAAGGAGTTATAAGGCACTTGCGAGATAGTAAATAAGTCACTCATACTTTAGTTAAAAGAACCAGTGGAGACGGAGCATGCGATTACTAGGGATGGCGTTGAGTCTTATATTAATGGGATGCAGCGGTGCGCCTAACGAAATCCAAGTCGCTGATGAGAAGTTATTGGTTGAGTTTAACCAAGCGGTAAAAGAGGCGACACCGTATGTCGGCCAGCCAGCTAGATGGGGTGGAGTGATTGCAAATTTGACCAATTTAACCCCTAACACCAGTGAGCTACAAATTAGTCAATTTGCATTGGACTCAAAAGCTCGTCCTGATGATACTCAGCAGGGCAGTCAGCGATTTGTCGTCAATGTCGATAGGTTCTTAGACCCTGAGGTGTTTACTCAAGGTAAATCAATGACATTTGTTGGTGTTATAGAAGGCATGACTTCAATTACGGTTGGGCAACAGGAGCTTAAGGTTCCGGTATTAAAAGCTTCAAACTACTATCTTTGGACTGAAGATAAACGCATTAAAACTTATTATGTTGGTGACCCATATTATAACTACTATTACGACAGCTATTATTACTGGGATGATATCGACGACGCCGATTTGATCGAGCACTATGATGACTTTGATTATGACTACGGTGATTTCTAGATAGTAAAAGGCCCAGCTAAATGTAGCTGGGCCTTTTTAGTAGAGCTTAGCGTCTGGCTGCTTAGTGTCTATGCTGTTAGCGCTAGAATAGTGCCTGGAATAACAACAAAGATAGAAGCGAGGTAACCAGCGACGACGGCTTTGTTCTTGATAGCCATGTCCGAGATATAGTCTGCACCTTTCACTGGCAGTTCTCTCAAGAATGGAATACCGAAGATAAAGACGGTTGCCATGATATTAAATACCAGGTGCACCAGCGCGATTTGCAATGCGAATACTGCGTATTCTCCAGAAACTGCTGTCGCTGCTAGTAAGCCAGTGATACATGTACCGATATTCGCACCTAGTGTAAATGGGTAAACATCACGAACTTTCAGCGCACCTGAGCCAACGAGAGGCACCATTAAGCTGGTCGTTGTTGATGAAGATTGCACAAGAATCGTAACGATAGAGCCTGATGCGATACCATGTAGCGGACCACGACCAATAGCGTTTTTCAAAATTTCACGTGCACGGCCAACCATCAGGCTCTTCATTAGCTTACCCATAACAGTAATCGCCACGAAGATAGTTGCAATACCAAGAACAATCAGTAGTACGCCACCTGTTACGCTACCAAATGAGCTTAATGGCTCCTGAATCGCACTTACAACAGGCTTGGTGATTGGCTTGATGAAGTTCAGGCCTTTCATGCTCATGTCACCTGTTGCTAGCATTGGTGATACAAGCCAGCTAGAGATTTTGTCTAGAATGCCAAACATCATCTCCAATGGAAGGAAGATAGCAACGGCTAGCAGGTTAAAGAAGTCATGGATCGTTGCACTTGCAAAAGCACGTTTAAACTCAGTGTTACAACGAACGTGACCCAAACTTACTAGTGTATTGGTAACCGTAGTACCAATGTTTGCACCCATGATCATAGGGATGGCTGTCGTTACAGGTAAACCACCAGCAACCAAACCAACAATAATCGAAGTGACGGTACTAGAAGACTGAATTAGTGCAGTAGCAACTAGACCAATCATTAACCCAGCTACAGGGTGCGAGGCAAATTCAAATAGGACTTTTGCATGTTCACCTGTTGCCATTTTAAAGCCACTACCCACCATTGAAACAGCAAGTAGCAATAAATAAAGCATGAACGCCAAGTTAGCCCAGCGTAACCAACGCGTCGTATTCGACATTGGAGTCGCAGCTGTTGTTGCTTGGTTCATCATAGTTTTCTCCATTTGGCCGTGTAATTCGTAAGTTGGCCTGTTGTTGAATCTGAGGCGATATTAGATCTCAAATATTACAGAAATATGACGTTTCTATTTCTGTGTTAATTAACTGCGATGTTTGCTTGGTTTTTGTACTTGTCGGTATTTTTTGTTTATATAAACTATTGATTTTTAAAAACTGTTTTCTTTAGGAGAAAAAGAGATTAATTTGCCGTCATCAATGAATAAATTCGATTTAGAGCGAGAATTATGATGCTTATATGACAGTGAGATGGCGAATGTGACAATTAAATATTCGGAAATTTCATTGTATTTTAATTGTAACGTAAGTTTTATCGAATATTGTCGCTTGAGGCAGATTTTGCTATAAATGAAACACACTCATTTTAGGCGATATCGCATGTCACACCTTAACTATAATCACCTCTATTATTTCTGGATGGTCTGCAAACAGGGTTCAGTTACGAAAGCTGCCGATGCGTTATTTTTAACGCCTCAAACAGTAACAGGGCAGATTAAAGCATTAGAAGAGAGAATGGACGGTAAGCTCACTAAGCGAAATGGACGTAGCGTTGAGCCAACTGAGTTAGGGCAGTTGGTATATAAGTATGCTGACCGCATGTTTGGTTTAAGCTATGAAATGTTGGATATCGTAAACTATAGCCAGCGTTCGAATGTACTGTTCGATGTTGGTGTGGCCGATGCTCTTTCTAAACGTCTGGTCAGTAAAATATTGATGACCACTATCCCGCCAGACAACAGTATTCATCTACGCTGTTTTGAATCCACTCACGAAATGTTGCTGGAACAATTGGCTCAGCATAAATTGGATATGATCCTATCGGACTGTCCTGTGGATTCAAGTCAAAGTCCTGGTTTGTTTAGTAAGAAGTTAGGTGAAAGCCGCATGAGTTTCTTTACGTCGGGCTATATCGATAATGTGAGTTTCCCTGAGATTCTTGAACAAAGACGTTTGCTGATACCCGGTAGTCGTACCTCGATGGGACGTAAAGTACTGCAGTGGTTTGATCAACAGGGTATTCAACCGAATATTCTTGGTGAATTTGATGATGTCGCATTGATGAAAGCCTTCTCAATGTATAAAGAGGATGTCATTTTTCTTGCTCCAAGTATTTACATGTCAGAGATGAGAGACAAACGCCACCTTCAACTGATCGGCGATATTGAAGATCTGAAAGAAGAATATTACGTTATTTTTGCTGAGCGAATGATTCAACATCCGGCGGTAAAGAGTGTTTGTGAGGCAGATTTCACCGATTTGTTAGCGTTCTAAGATTCGTGTTAGGTAACAAATTGGTAAAGAGAAATACACTATTTTAAACAAAGCGCTACTAACAACATTTTTATCCATGTAAAATGTGATGAGATTTATGGATTTATTACGAGAAAGATGGTTAGTGTCTAAGTGATAAAGAAGTAAATAAAGACGGATAAAACATAGAGGTAAAGTATGAACTTGCAGGAGATGGAAAAAAACGCATCACAAGCGGTAGTTCTCCTTAAGGCGATGGCTAATGAGAGACGCCTGCAAATTCTGTGCATGCTCCACAATACAGAGTTATCAGTAGGGGAATTGTGTACTCGATTAGAACTCAGTCAGTCAGCATTGTCACAGCATTTGGCCTGGCTGCGTCGAGATGGCTTAGTGTCGACGAGAAAAGAAGCGCAAACGGTCTACTACACATTAAGTAGTAAAGAAGTTCGTCAGTTGATTGAACTATTACACGGCCTTTATTGCAGCTCAGAATAGTGTGATTTACAGATACAAAAAAACCGGCATTAGCCGGTTTTTTTAACACAATACAAAGTCTAAATTATAGAGCTTTGATTGCAGCAGAGAAGCGTGCCTTGTGACGAGCTGCTTTATTCTTATGAATAAGGCCTTTAGTCGCCATGCGGTCAAGGATTGGAGTAACTTCTGCAAATGCTGAAGTTGCTGCTTCTTTATCGCCAGCTGCGATAGCTGCGATTGTTTTCTTCATGTAAGTGCGCATCATAGAGCGACGGCTAGCGTTGTGCTGACGACGTTTCTCAGCTTGGATAGCGCGCTTCTTAGCAGATTTACTGTTTGCCAAGGGTCTAACTCCCAAAAACTTAGTTCGGTGACAATTTAAGGGCGAGGAATATCCCTCATTTGCGCTTAATTGTCAAATGATTTGTGCAAAAACCCGACGATACAAAACAACTTTTGATATCTGTGGGCTATCGCGGTTAAGATGGCGGGGATTCTAACAGTATTTTTCGACCAATGCTAATACTAATCCTCTCTTCAATAACAAACGCTATTGAATCCGATAAATAGCAGGCATTGGCTAGGTAATTCAGAGGTTATTGTGAGTAAACGCCTTCTTAAGTCAGGCATGATTGTTAGTGCCATGACGCTGGTGTCTCGTGTATTGGGACTCGTTCGAGACGTTGTAGTTGCCAACCTTATGGGGGCAGGTGCAAGCGCAGATGTTTTCTTCTTTGCTAATAAGATTCCTAATTTTCTACGTCGTCTGTTTGCTGAGGGGGCTTTTTCCCAAGCATTTGTTCCGGTGTTAACGGAGTATCACGCATCAGGAGATAAAGATAAAACTCGTGATTTAATAGCGAAAGCGTCAGGTACCTTAGGCGTCATTGTGACAATAGTGACGTTATTAGGTGTTATAGGGTCAAGTGTTGTCACGGCACTATTTGGTTTTGGTTGGTTCTTAGATTGGCTGAATGATGGGCCTGCTGCGCCTAAGTTTGAGCTTGCCAGTTTGATGCTTAAGATTACCTTTCCTTACTTATGGTTCATCACCTTTGTGGCGTTATCTGGGGCTATTCTCAATACCTTAGGTAAGTTTGCTGTTTCTTCTTTTACCCCTGTTTTTCTAAACGTCATGATTATCCTCTGTGCGTGGTTTATTTCTCCAAACCTTGCCCAGCCGGAAATTGGCTTAGCCATTGGCGTATTTTTAGGTGGTTTTGTTCAGTTTGCCTTTCAATTGCCTTTCTTAATAAAAGAGGGCGTATTGGTAAAACCTAAGTGGGGCTGGCGCGATCCTGGCGTAGTGAAAATCAGAACTTTGATGATTCCAGCATTATTTGGTGTGTCGGTTAGCCAGATTAACCTGCTTTTTGACACCTTTATTGCTAGTTTTCTTGCCACGGGGTCGATCAGTTGGCTTTACTATTCCGATAGACTACTTGAGTTCCCTTTGGGCTTGTTTGGAATCGCTATCGCGACGGTTATTCTTCCTGCGCTGTCACGCAAACATGTAGATGCGCATAGTGAAGGGTTCGCTAGCACGATGGATTGGGGAGTTCGAATGGTTATTCTTTTAGGTCTTCCAGCCATGTTAGGACTGATGGTGTTAGCCAAGCCGATGTTGATGGTCCTGTTTATGCGTGGTGAGTTTACTCCTCACGACGTTCATCAAGCATCATTGTCATTGTTAGCTTACGCATCCGGCCTGCTTAACTTTATGTTGATTAAGGTGCTGGCTCCGGGTTACTACTCGCGTCAGGATACCAAAACACCAGTGAAGTATGGCATTGTAGCCATGGTGTCTAATATGATCTTCAATGCTATTTTTGCTTACTTCTATGGTTATGTTGGACTAGCGATGGCAACCGCGTTGTCGGCATTTATCAATATGGCGTTGTTATACCGAGGGCTACACCTACAACGTGTTTACCAGATTAGCCGTCAGACTATCGGCTTTGTGGCACGTTTAGTGGTGGCGGCCGTGGTTATGGTGCTAGTGCTTCGTTGGCAGCTACAAGATATGCAGCAATGGCTGACTTGGGGCTTAACAGAGCGTGTGTATACCTTGATCGGATTGATTTTGATGGGTGCTGTGAGTTATCTAGTTAGCCTATTTGTTCTTGGAGTTCGAGCTCGAGATCTAAAAGCAGCGACAGATTAACAATGATTGGTTATAATCCGTCGGTTTCACACTAGTATTATTTCATTAAGCAGGTGGTTTAGTCGTTTCATGGAACTCATTCGAGGCATACATAACCTAAAAAATCAGCACCATGGCTGTGTGTTAACCATCGGAAACTTCGATGGTGTGCATTTGGGGCACCAACGTGTACTCGAACAGGTGAAGAAGAAAGCATTGCTTTTGGGTTTGCCTGCTGTAGTAATGACTTTTGAACCGCAACCGATGGAATTGTTTGCTAAGGATAAAGCGCCAGCTAGACTGACTCGTCTTCGTGATAAGTTTGAATTGCTTGAAGCAATGCACTTGGATCGTTTGTTGTGCGTTAACTTTAACCGCCGCTTTGCCAGCATGTCACCGGAGTCTTTTATCAAAGACTTGTTGGTGAATAAATTGGGTGTTAAGTTCCTTGTTATCGGCGATGATTTTCGCTTTGGCAAAGGGCGAGAAGGCAACTTCGATATGCTCAAAAAAGCCGGTGAAGAGTTCGGCTTTGAGGTGGTGAATACCGCTAGTTTCTGTGTAGAAGACACACGTGTGAGCAGTACGGCGATTCGCCAAGCACTAGCTAGTGATCATCTTGATGAGAGTGCAGAAATGTTAGGGCGTCATTATACGCTGTCTGGGAGAGTGGCTCACGGTCAAAAATTGGCGCGTGATTTTGGTTTTCCAACTGCTAACATTTCTTTGAAACGCTATGTGTCACCTGTTCGTGGTGTATACGCTGTGCAGGTGTATGGGGTTGATAGTCAACCGTTACCTGGCATTGCTAATGTTGGTAAAAAGCCAACCGTAGCAGGGACTACCCCAGATTTAGAAGTGCATATTTTCGACTTTGAAGGCAACCTTTATGGCAAGCAAATTGAAGTCGCTTTATTGCATAAAATTCGTGATGAGAAAAAGTTCGAGTCACTTGAGCTGCTTAAGCAGCAAATAGAATTGGATGCTGATGTAGCAAGGGTGTGGCTACGTCAGTTTAAGGGTTAGCGGAAGATTCCACCGCTAACATAATGTCTAACTTTCGCCCAATACAACGGAATTAAGAATCGATGAGTGAGTATAAAGATACCCTGAACCTACCTGAAACAGGGTTTCCTATGCGCGGCAATCTGGCAAATCGTGAGCCAGAAATGCTTAAGCGTTGGTATAAAGAAGATCTTTACGGTGAGATCCGTAAAGCTAAGAAAGGCAAAAAATCCTTCGTGCTGCACGATGGACCTCCATACGCGAACGGTGACATTCACATTGGTCACGCACTAAATAAGATTCTTAAAGACATTATTATTAAATCCAAAACACTTTCAGGTTTTGACGCCCCTTATATTCCTGGTTGGGATTGCCACGGTCTACCAATTGAATTAATGGTAGAAAAGAAAGTAGGCAAACCAGGTCAGAAGGTAACGGCTGCTGAATTCCGCGAAAAATGTCGCACTTATGCGGAAGGCCAAGTTGAAGGTCAAAAAGAGAGCTTCAAACGTCTAGGTATTCTTGGTGAGTGGGATAAGCCTTATCGCACAATGGACTTTGATACTGAAGCGAACATTATTCGTGCGCTTGGCAAAATTGCTGATAAAGGTCACCTATTGAAAGGCTTCAAGCCTGTTCACTGGTGTACAGATTGTGGCAGCGCACTAGCAGAAGCAGAAGTAGAATATAAAGATAAAGTTTCTCCTTCTATTGATGTACGTTTTAAAGCGGCTGATGAAAGCGCGCTTATCTCTAAATTCTCATTGAATGAAGGTCATGAAGGTCAAGGTGATATTTCAATCATCATCTGGACAACAACACCTTGGACTCTGCCAGCAAACCGAGCAGTCTGTCTACGTGATGACTTAGAGTACGTATTGATTCAAACAGAAGGCGACAAACCAGAGCGTATTATCGTTGCGTCTGAGTTAGCAAAAGATGTGATGGATCGTGCTGGTATCGAGCACTTCCATAATCTAGGTTTTGCGAAAGGTGCAGATCTTGAGTTATCTCAGTTCAACCACCCATTCTATGACTTTACAGTACCAGCTATTCTTGGTGATCACGTAACTACCGATTCTGGTACTGGTGTGGTGCATACAGCACCTGGCCACGGCCAAGAAGACTTTGCAGTAGGCCAAAAATATGGTCTAGAAGTTGCGAACCCTGTAGGTTCTAACGGTGTCTATCTACCAGACACAGAGCTATTTGCTGGTCAGCATGTATTTAAAGCTAACGATGCCGTTGTAGAAGTACTTAAAGAAAAAGGTGCGCTACTGCATCACCATGCTTACGAGCACAGCTACCCACACTGCTGGCGTCATAAAACGCCAATCATCTTCCGAGCAACACCACAATGGTTCGTATCAATGGACCAAGCTGGCCTTCGTGCTAAAGCACTGGAGTCAATTAAAGGTGTTGAGTGGATGCCTGAGTGGGGCCAAAGCCGTATCGAAGGTATGATTGAAGGTCGCCCTGAGTGGTGTATCTCTCGTCAGCGTACATGGGGTGTGCCAATTGCGTTGTTTGTTCACAAAGAAACAGCTGAACTTCATCCGAACTCACTAGAACTTATCGAAAAAGTAGCTCAACTTGTTGAACAAAAAGGCATTCAAGCTTGGTGGGATGTTGAGCCTGCGGAACTATTAGGTGATGAAGCCGACAACTACGAGAAAGTGCTTGATACACTAGATGTATGGTTCGACTCAGGTGTGACACACTACTCTGTTGTGGATGCACGTGAAGAATATAACGGCAATAGTGCTGACCTATATCTAGAAGGTTCTGACCAACACCGTGGTTGGTTCCAATCGTCGCTAATTACGTCTATTGCGATGAAAGACGAAGCACCATACAAGCAAGTGCTGACTCATGGCTTTGTGGTTGATGGTCACGGCCGTAAGATGTCGAAATCTATCGGTAACGTTGTAGCTCCAAAAGATGTTACCAACAAACTGGGTGCGGATATCCTTCGTCTGTGGGTAGCTTCAACAGACTACACTGGTGAAGTGGCGGTTTCTGATGAAATCCTTAAGCGTTCTGCTGATGCTTATCGTCGTATTCGTAACACAGCCCGTTTCTTCCTAGCGAACCTAAATGGCTTCAACCCAGAAACGGATCTTGTTCCTGCTGATGAAATGGTAGCGCTTGACCGTTGGGCGGTTGGTCGTGCGCTAGCTGCACAAGAAGAGATTGTGAAAGCTTACGGTGAGTACAACACGCACGCCGTAACACAGCGTTTAATGCAGTTCTGCTCTATCGAGATGGGCTCTTTCTATCTTGACGTGATCAAAGACCGTCAATATACAGCGAAACTTGGTGGTCACGCACAGCGTAGCTGTCAAACTGCTCTTTACTACATCGTAGAAGCACTGGTTCGTTGGATGGCGCCAATCATGTCGTTCACAGCAGACGAAATCTGGAATGAAATGCCGGGTCAACGTGACAAGTTTGTGTTTGCAGGTGAGTGGTTTGATGGCCTATTTGGCCTTGCTGAAGGCGAAGAGCTAAGCAACGAATTCTGGACTGAAATCCAGTCAGTTCGTAATGCGGTGAACAAGCAACTTGAATCTGCACGTGCAGAAAAGATCATCGGTGGTGCACTGCAAGCAGAAGTCACTCTATATGCAGACGATACGCTGACGGCAACCATCAACAAGCTTGAAGATGAGCTTCGTTTTGTACTTCTTACTTCAGCAGCAACAGTTAAGCCGCTATCAGAGAAAACTGACGCTGCGAAAGAGACGGAAGTTGAAGGTCTGTTTGTTGAAGTTAAGGCAACGGAAAACGAGAAATGTGACCGTTGTTGGCACCACACTCCAGATGTAGGCACGATCGAAGGTCACGAGAAGATTTGTGGTCGCTGTGTTTCGAACATCGTAGGTGAAGGTGAAGTTCGTAAGTTTGCTTAATTGACAGTAAGTCAACGGAACTTTTAACTAATATGACAGCCCCAGTCTTTACTGGGGCTATTTTTAGCTAGTACTTTTCTTATGCTTGTTTAAGCATGACAATTTAAGGATTGGAATGAGCGAAACAACAATTACCTTTAAGCAATCGGGTGTGCGCTGGCTTTGGTTAGCCATTGTCATTTTTATTGCCGACATTAGCATCAAGCTGGTTGTTATGGACAACATGGGATATGGCTGGGCAAATCGCATTGAAATCCTGCCATTTTTCAATTTACTGTACGTTCACAACTATGGTGCTGCGTTTAGCTTTCTAAGCGAACAAGCGGGATGGCAACGTTGGCTGTTCACTGGTATTGCGTTTATTGTTACGGGGCTATTAACCTATTGGATGAGCAAGCTCCCAGCGAAAGAAAAGTGGAACAATATTGCGTATGCCATGATCATTGGCGGGGCGGTTGGTAATGTTTTTGACCGTGTTGTACATGGTTTTGTTGTTGATTACCTAGACTTTTACTGGGGAACATACCATTGGCCAGCTTTCAATTTAGCTGATATGGCTATCTGTATCGGTGCCAGTATGATTATCATCGATAGCTTTCGCAACAAAGAGGCTAAGTAATAATTGCCAATAACCTTAAGCGCTGTGCGTTGATATGCACGGCGCTTTTTTATATAACAATAGCGATAACGAAACGACAAATAACAAAGAGCAATACTAAGACTCTTTGAGAGCAAAGGAAGCAGTAACGTGAGTAAAATTTCCCAAGATAGTGCGGTCACTCTACATTTTACCATTAAATTGAAGGATGGCTCAGTCGCAGATAGCACCCATAATATGGGCAAGCCCGCTAAATTTATTATTGGTGATGGAAGTTTAAGTGAGAACTTTGAAAGTTGCCTGATCGGTTTATCAGTAAACGAGAACAAAGCTATCGAGTTGAAAGCAGAAGACGCTTTTGGTATGCCGAATCCAGACAATATTCATCATATGGACAGAGCGAAGTTTGTGGGTGACTCTGAGGTGGAAGTCGGTACAATAATGGCCTTCTCTGGTCCTGATGGTATGGAAATTCCAGGTATTATTACCGATATTGCAGGTGATTCTGTAACGGTTGATTTTAATCACCCGTTGGCCGGACAAGACGTGACATTTGAAGTGGAAATTCTCGAAGTAGAATAGTAAGCAGAGTAAGTAGAAGCGGTTGATCAATGAGTAATGAAATGAAAATTAAATTAGCTAACCCACGAGGCTTTTGCGCCGGCGTAGACAGAGCAATCAGTATTGTGGAGCGTGCTTTAGAAATGTATCAGCCGCCAATTTATGTTCGTCATGAAGTGGTTCATAACCGATTTGTGGTAGAAGGTCTAAAACAGCGTGGTGCGATTTTCGTGGAAGAGCTCAGCGAAGTGCCAGACGATAACATTGTTATATTTTCTGCTCATGGCGTCTCCCAAGCGGTTCGTAAAGAAGCTAAGCAACGTGCTCTCACTGTGTTTGATGCGACGTGTCCTCTGGTAACGAAAGTTCATATGGAAGTAGCGCGCGCCAGTCGTAAAAGTATGGAAGTTGTTCTTATTGGTCATGCTGGTCATCCAGAAGTGGAAGGCACAATGGGTCAATACTCTAGTGAGACAGGTGGCATGTACCTTGTTGAGCGACCAGAAGATGTTCTTACACTTAAGGTAAACGATCCAACCAACCTTCATTATGTAAGCCAAACGACCTTATCTGTGGATGAAACGGCCGATGTGATTGAAAAGTTGCGTGAAGTGTTCCCTGAGATTCAAGGGCCTCGCAAAGATGATATTTGCTACGCGACACAAAACCGTCAAGATGCAGTCCGAGAGCTAGCACAAGCCGTGGATGTGATGGTTGTTGTTGGTTCAACAAACTCATCGAACTCCACTCGTCTTAAAGAACTTGCGGAAAAGCTGGGGACACCGGCTTATCTCACTGATACTCCAGACTTGATTGAGGCATCTTGGTTTGAAAGTAAGGGGTTAGTGGGCGTAACGGCGGGCGCTTCAGCTCCTGAAGAGCTCGTGAATCAGATCATTGATAAAATTAAAGACTTGGGTGCAGATGACGTTGAAGAAGTGTTAGGAAGAGAAGAAAACATGTTCTTTGAAGTTCCTAGAGAGCTGCAAATCAAGCAGGTTGATTAACATGAAAACGCCGCATCATGATGCGGCGTTTTTTTATTAAGTATTGATATTACTAAGGCAGCTTTATAAATCATTGCGTAAAGATTACGAAAGGTAAAAAATCGTTTCAACTAAGATAATCACCTTTACTCATTGACGATTTTTGGTATCCTAGCGCCGCTATCGAATCGATAGTTTTTTCGGAGATAACTATGAACAATACCGACCATCCTCCTAGTATCAAGGGAGAAAAGTAACAACTCGTCGGTAATTACGATCTTCGTACCTACCTTCGAGGTAGGGCTCCTTTCCTTTTAATAACTTATCGTTATTTTTCTCCTTTCTGCTATTTCGTTAAGACGTCTGCACATTTGCGTGTAAGGCTATTATTTTGACGTTTGATGGTCGTTACCAACGCTAATCGGGAGATTCGCCATGACGGTAATGAACAATACTTATATTGAGAATGCGCCACTGTTTTCAGAAGAAGAAATCAGTGCGGCAACTCAAGCATTTTTGAAATACGACACAGCACAGCAATTGAACCTATTGACCGTGATGCCAATAGACGAAGCCGTTGGTGTGTTGCAACACTGTGCTTTAGGGCAGGTGCAATATTTAATCGAACAACTCGACTTGCAAGGCCATGATAGACGAGCCAGGCATTTTGCTCACCAATTGGGACTGATTCACTCTGAAGCAGAGACCACTGGTGGTTATCTGACAACAGGTGTTATGGAACACGTAAAGCAACGCATTGGTTGGATCATTACGTTGGCACTGTTAGGGATTGTCTCGGGTCTTATTATAGCTCAGTACGAAGATACGCTTAGCCAGCTAGTACTGCTAGCGGTCTATATGCCTGTAATAGCCGCAGCTGGTGGTAACACTGGTACTCAAGCAGCGACATTGGTGATCCGCGCTCTAGCAACAGGAGAGCTAAGAAAGCGTCAGTGGCTAGAGGTACTTTGGAAAGAAAGCCGAGTCGCAGTCTGTCTTGCTGCGGCGGTTGCTTTAGTTATGGTTGGCCGAATTCTCGTCTTCGGTGATGTGAACTCAGCCGGTGGCTTTGACATTCATTTAATTGCCATGGCCATTGCAGTAGCGTTGTTTATTCAGGTAACGGTATCAACGACTCTAGGTGGTGTGCTGCCTATTATTGCTCGAGTCTTTAAACTAGACCCAGCAGTACTGGTGAGCCCAGTACTGGCTTCGATTGTTGATATTTCAGGGATGTGGATTTACTTCACTGTTGTGAATCACTTCTTAGGTTTATCTTAAACCTGCCTAAAGAGTCACTTAAGTAAAGCGCAGCTAAGGCTGCGCTTTGTTTTTTGAACGTCCCAAAGAGTAGCTATAGTCTACTACTTGACGATAGTAGCTCTGCTCAAACTGCGTTAACGGTGAAATAGTGGGAGTTTTAGTTTTTGGTTTTTGAGGGTGATAGTCGGTGACAAACTGCACAAATAGACTCTCTGGTTTCCCCTTATCATCAAGGCCATATCCCATCATATTGTAAGTTCCGAATAGCGACCCACTTTTGGCGATAAGCGCGCCTTTGATAGGAACCTTTCTCATACTAGAGCGATATTTCAATGTGCCATTGTTACCGGAAACGGGCATAAGCTTGATGAGTTTTAACGTGCTGTCATTATCATAGATGTAGCGCAATACTTGCTGCATCTGGTTGGCTGTAAGGCGATTATTGCGTGAAAGCCCAGAGCCATCTTCAAGCACGGCAGATTGAATGTCGATACCTGCTTTAGTCTTCAAAATCTCTTTAATTGCCGCTGTTCCGTTATTAAATGAGCCCGCTTGCCCATAATAGCGAGCGCCGAGTGTTTTGGTTATATTGTCGGCATAGAGGTTGTTGGAGTCCTGAAGCATCACGGCCAATAACTCAGGAAGAGGTTTTGAGCGTTGGATAAATAGTGGCTGCTCATTCGCTATCTCAGGATTACCCATCTTTATTTCACCTTTAAGATTCATTCCTAAACGCTTGAGCTCTGTTTTGATGACTTCTGAGGTAAATAAATCGGGTGAGGCGACAGCAAATTTAAGTGGTAAGGGCGAGCTCCTATTGACCACACAGCCATCAATTGAGTAATGATTTTGTCCATCAAATTGAAGTTCGAGGTCGCAGTGAGCTTGTTCTTGATCTTGTTTAGAAAGACTAACGGCAGAAGTAGAGACAGTAATAGGCTGATGAGCAGGAACATTTACCCGCGTAGTACCATCTTTATTGGTATAAAGTGCACCTTGGACACAGTTGCCATCTAAGGTGATCGCTGAAGATGGGGCACTATAACAGACACCAAGAATATCCCATGGCCACCCTACAGCTCTTTCGTATCCACTGAACACTGTATCATCAAGCCATATCGTATCGATGTTCTTGCCGACACTTGATTTAGCTTCTTTTAGCATCGTTCTTAGTGCTTCGCGACTAAAAGTTGGATCGCCTGTATAGCGAATAATTAAGGTGTTTTTAGAGTGTGATAACACTGTTTCAAAACGAAAATTATTGGGTAGCGCCAGCTTTGCTGCGAGCGCAGTGACCACTTTAAGCGTGCTAGCGGGAGGAAAGAACTGGTCGGCATCTAGTGAGATGAGCGTTTCTGTTGGTGAATGTAATGGCGCCAAAAGTAATGCATTGCGGCTACCATCTGGTAAGTACTGAGTCGCGTCGACACCAGTAGCGAAAGAGGAAAAAGGTAGCATCATTAATGCAGTGAGCAAGCATTTGGATTTCATAAGTCGGTTCGTTAAGTTGGGCTTATTTTTAATGTAGGCTAACAACCTATTAAGTCGAGATAAAGTGATAAATTATCAAAGAAATCTATGAAGTTTTTATCTCAAGATAGACAGTGAAATACGATATGCATTTGTTGACAATATAAGTCTCAACTTAGTTGAGTTGACCTTGCGTATGCTAAGAGACCTAAGCTATATTGTCTTGCTGACCAGTAAGCTTTCGAACTTAAGGCAGAATAGAGCCAGTGTTCACTTCGAAACACACAGATAGTCGTCGCAATTGTGAATTTTAAGATGACTGATTGTTTCTAGCATCAATGAACGAATGTGTGAATTTCAGTGATTTGTATACGCACTTTGATTACACTAGGCTTAATCCAGTTATTTTTTAAATTGTACTCAGGCTTGCCTGAGTAGGGTTTTATTGTCCAAAGTCTGCTTTGGAAAAGAGGTTGTTAAAATGGAAAAGGTTCCAATGACTGTACGTGGCGAACAAAAGCTACGTGAAGATTTAGATCGTCTACTTAAGCTTCGCCCACAAATTTCTGAAGCTATCGCTGAAGCTCGTGAGCTAGGTGACCTAAAAGAAAATGCTGAGTACCATGCTGCGCGTGAAGAGCAAGGCATTTGTGAAGCTCAAATTCGTGATATTGAATATAAACTCTCTGTAGCTCAAGTTATTGATGTGACGAAGCTAGATAACTCCGGCAAGATCATCTTCGGCTCTACAGTGACTTTGATTGATATCGATACTGACGCTGAACAGACTTACCAAATTGTTGGTGATGACGAGGCTGATATTAAGTCGGGCCGTATTTCAGTGAGTTCCCCAATTGCACGTGGACTGATTGGCAAAATGGAAGGCGATGAAGTGACTATCGTGACTCCAGGCGGTCAAAAAGATTTTGAAATCGATAAAGTTGCTTATATTTAAGCTGATTTCGCAGAGAAAAAGTCGCCAAGGGCGGCTTTTTTTGTAGATGAGATACGAGTTCAGGATGTAAGAAAAATGAAAAGGCCGCTGTTGCGACCTTTTCCACTTTGAAACAAAATGTTTCAATCAAATCAAACGGTGAGCAAATTATTTGCGTGGCAGTTCGATTTTCTTTTGCTCTGACTGACGGTAAAGAACAAGCGTCTTACCGATAACCTGAACTTTTTCAGCTTTAGTTTCGCGCACAATAGCGTCGATAATCAGTAGCTTAGTTTCACGGTCTTCTGATGCCACTTTCACTTTAATCAGTTCGTGGTGGTCAAGAGCGATTTCTACTTCCGCTAGAACAGCCTCTGTTAGTCCATTCGCGCCTAGAAGCACGACAGGTTTAAGTGCGTGTGCTAGGCCTTTTAGGTGCTGCTTTTGTTTGGTGCTTAGGTTCATAACGCGGCCAAATTTATTTACTATTAGGGTTGAAAAGTCGTATTTTAACGCCATCTAATGACGAAGACTATACTTTATTCTGAGGGCGTGCCCTTATTGAGTTGGAATTTGAATGAGTAAGCAAAAACATTCGGCCAGTTCTGGTCGTTGGTTGAAAGAGCATTTTGATGACAAATATGCGAATGAAGCCAGAAGAAAAGGTTACCGCTCTCGTGCTATCTTTAAGATTGAAGAGATTCAAAATAAAGATAAGCTACTGAAACCTGGGATGACAGTGGTTGACTTAGGCGCTGCTCCCGGTGGCTGGTCTCAATACGCCGCAAAGGTTTTAGGTGATGAAGGGCAGGTAATTGCTTGTGATTTATTGCCGATGGATCCAATATCAGGTGTAAGCTTTCTTCAAGGGGACTTTCGAGAAGAAGCAGTTCTAAATGCACTACTCGAAAGAATCCAACCGGATATGGTCGACGTAGTAATGTCTGATATGGCTCCTAACATGGCAGGAAACTTATCTGTCGATCAGCCTAGAGCAATGTATCTTGTTGAACTAGCATTAGATATGTGTCATCAAACTTTAGCGCCTGGCGGCAGTTTCGTAGTGAAAGTGTTCCAAGGTGAAGGATTTGATGAGTACGTCAAACAGGTGCGCGATGCCTTCAAAGTAGTGAAGATTCGTAAACCAGACTCATCTAGAGCTCGCTCTCGTGAGGTGTTTATTGTAGCTAATGGTTTCAAAGGCTGAACATTAGTTTACAAAGACAAAATTAACAATGTAGCTACAGCCGAAAAACTGTAGTACCCTACCTTTAATTACAATTAGTTATCGAGAGGCTGACACCTTGAGTGACATGGCAAAGAATTTAATTTTGTGGTTAGTCATCGCCGTTGTGTTGATGTCTGTATTCCAAAGCTTTGGACCAGGCGAAAGCAACGGTCGAGCGGTAGATTACACCACGTTCGTACAGGAAGTTGGCAATGGCCAGATTCAAGAAGCTCAATTTAAAGACAGCGAGATAACCTTTACTCGCCGTGGCGGTGGCAGTCGCTTTGTGACTTACATGCCAGTTTATGATCAAAAGCTACTTGATGACCTAATTAACCAAAACGTAAAAGTTTCAGGGACACCACCAGAAGAACAAAGCCTGTTGGGCACTATCTTTATCTCATGGTTCCCAATGATTCTTCTTATTGGTGTTTGGATTTTCTTCATGCGTCAAATGCAAGGCGGCGGTGGTAAAGGTGCCATGTCGTTTGGTAAGAGCAAAGCTCGTATGATGAGTGAAGAGCAGATCAAAACCACGTTTGCTGATGTTGCAGGTTGTGATGAAGCAAAAGAAGACGTAAAAGAGCTGGTAGATTACCTACGTGATCCAAGCCGATTCCAGAAATTGGGCGGTAAGATCCCAACTGGTGTTCTAATGGTTGGTCCTCCAGGTACTGGTAAAACGTTGCTTGCTAAAGCTATTGCTGGTGAAGCAAAAGTACCGTTCTTCACTATCTCTGGTTCAGATTTCGTTGAAATGTTCGTTGGTGTGGGTGCATCTCGTGTACGTGACATGTTCGAGCAAGCGAAGAAAGCTGCACCTTGTATTATCTTCATCGATGAGATCGATGCGGTAGGTCGTCAGCGTGGCGCTGGTGTTGGTGGTGGTCACGATGAACGTGAACAAACATTGAACCAAATGCTAGTAGAAATGGATGGCTTTGAAGGTAACGAAGGTATCATCGTTATCGCAGCAACTAACCGTCCAGACGTACTTGACCCAGCACTACTTCGCCCTGGTCGTTTTGACCGTCAAGTTGTGGTTGGTCTACCAGATGTACGTGGTCGTGAGCAGATTCTTAAAGTTCATATGCGCAAAGTACCTCTAGCATCAGACGTAGAGCCATCTTTGATTGCACGTGGTACTCCGGGCTTCTCTGGTGCAGACCTTGCAAACCTAGTTAACGAAGCGGCACTATTTGCGGCGCGCGGTAACAAGCGCAATGTATCTATGGTCGAGTTCGAATTAGCGAAAGATAAGATCATGATGGGTGCAGAGCGCCGCTCTATGGTGCTTTCGGAAGAAACCAAAGAGTCGACGGCATACCACGAAGCGGGTCACGCGATCGTTGGTCGTTTGGTTCCTGAACACGATCCAGTGTATAAGGTTTCCATCATTCCACGTGGTCGAGCACTGGGTGTGACTATGTATCTGCCAGAGCAAGATCGTGTGAGTATGTCTCGCCAACACCTAGAGTCTATGATCTCAAGCCTATACGGCGGTCGTCTTGCTGAAGAGCTTATTTACGGTAAAGACAAGGTATCTACAGGTGCATCAAACGATATTGAACGCGCAACTGATATCGCTCGTAAAATGGTTACTCAATGGGGTTTCTCTGAGAAACTTGGGCCTCTTCTGTATGCAGAAGATGAAGGCGAAGTATTCTTGGGTCGCAGTGTAACTCAGACTAAACATATATCTGGTGAAACAGCGAAACTGATTGATGAAGAAGTTCGTTTGATCATCGACCGCAACTATGACCGTGCGAAGAGAATTCTTGAAGAGAACATGGACATCATGCACTCGATGAAAGATGCGCTTGTTAAGTACGAAACCATCGACGCGGGTCAAATCGATGACCTAATGGAACGTAAAGATGACATTCGTGAGCCAGCGGGTTGGGGTGACCAAGCTAAATCTCAGCAGGAAAGTGCTCCAGAGCCAAAAGCGGAAGCGAAACCGCAACAAGCTGAGCCTAAAGTAGAAGAGTCTGCACCAGCGGTTGACTCCGATGCTAAGGCTGAAAAAGTAGATTCTGAAACTACGAAGAAAGATTCAGAATAAGCAGTAATAAATAAGCCCCGAGTTTTGCTCGGGGCTTTTCTTGTTTATGGCAACTATGATTTTAAAAGCAAACAATAAATCCCTCCCTTTGGATCGCCCACATGTCATGGGTATCGTCAATGTTACCCCTGATTCGTTTTCTGATGGCGGTAAATTCAATTCTATCGATGCAGCTTTGACTCAGGTTGAATCTATGATTCAAGCCGGTGTATCGATCATTGATATCGGTGGCGAGTCAACACGTCCTGGTGCGCCAGATGTGACACTTGAGGAAGAATTATCACGCGTAATTCCGATTATCCAAGCGATTCGTGAACGCTACGATGTCTGGGTCTCAATCGATACCAGTAAAGCTGAAGTGATGCAAAAGGCAATTGAAGCGGGTGCGGATATCATCAATGACGTTCGAGCACTGCAAGAACCCGGAGCGCTTCAAGTTGCAGCTGATGCTGGCGTTCCTATTTGCTTAATGCATATGCAAGGTCAGCCTAGGACAATGCAAACGAATCCAACTTATAACGATTTACTTGGAGACGTCGCTGAGTTTCTAGAACAGCGCATCAAGGCTTGTGAGGAAGTGGGAATCAAAAAAGATCAATTGATTCTTGACCCTGGATTTGGTTTTGGTAAAACGCTAGAGCATAATTATCACCTTCTGGCTCACCTGGAGAAATTTCACCAGTTTGGTCTGCCAATACTGGCGGGCATGTCGAGAAAGTCGATGATCTTTAAATTACTTGATAAACCACCAGCAGACTGTCTTGCAGGGAGCTTAGCTTGCGCGACGCTTGCCGCAGCTAAAGGTGCGCAAATTATTCGTGTGCACGATGCAGAAGAAACCATCGAAGCGATGAAAATCGTCCAGATGATGCAATCAAATATATAAGAATAAAATTAGGGAAATACTATGTCACAACGACGTTATTTTGGTACTGATGGTATTCGTGGAAAGGTCGGTCAATTTCCGATCACTCCAGACTTTGTACTAAAACTCGGTTGGGCTGCCGGCCGAGTACTTGCTAAACAAGGCACTAAAAAGGTTATCATCGGTAAAGATACTCGTATCTCTGGTTACATGTTGGAGTCTGCCTTGGAAGCAGGTCTTTCTGCGGCGGGTCTAAAAGCTATTTTCACAGGCCCATTGCCAACGCCAGCCGTTGCATACCTTACTCAGACGTTTCGTGCCGAAGCTGGTATCGTGATTTCAGCGTCACACAACCCATATTACGACAACGGTATTAAGTTCTTCTCTTCGGAAGGCACGAAATTGCCGGACGCGATTGAACTGGCTATTGAAGAAGAGCTCGACAAAGATATTGAATGTGTTGAATCTGCTGAATTGGGTAAAGCAAGCCGTCTAAATGATGCCGCTGGCCGTTATATTGAGTTTTGTAAAAGTACTTTCCCACATGATCTGAGCCTAGCGGGATTAAAAATCGTTCTAGATTGTGCTCATGGTGCGACGTACAAAATTGCACCGTCTGTGTTTGCCGAATTAGGTGCTGATATCATTACGATGGGTGTTGAGCCAAATGGAACGAACATCAACCACGAAGTAGGTGCAACGGATGTACGTGCCTTACAAGCTCGAGTGGTAGCTGAAAAAGCAGATATTGGCCTAGCGTTTGATGGTGATGGTGACCGTATTATTAAGGTTGATCACCTAGGCAATAAAGTCGATGGCGACCAAATCGCTTATATTATTGCTCGCGATGCACTGCGCCGCGGTGAACTTAAAGGCGGTGTTGTTGGTACATTGATGACCAACTTAGGGATGGAAAACGGTCTTAAGCAGTTAGGAATTCCTTTTGTTCGCGCAGCAGTTGGTGACCGTTACGTAATGGAGCAACTGTTAGAGAAAGGTTGGCGTATTGGTGCTGAAAACTCTGGGCACGTTATTCTACTTGATAAAGTCACCACTGGTGATGCGATTGTTGCAGCACTGCAAGTACTGGCTTCTATCGTTGGTGCGAAAATGTCACTCAATGAACTAGCAAGTGGCATGACGCTTTATCCGCAAGTACTGATTAATGTTCGTTTTAGCGGTGATGCAAATCCATTGGAAGCGGATGCTGTTATTGCTGCGGTGAAGAAAGCAGAAGCAGATCTAGGTGATAAAGGTCGAGTACTTCTGCGTAAATCAGGTACTGAACCTCTGCTGCGAGTTATGGTTGAAGGTGAGGATGAAACTTTGGTTAACGACTCAGCTCAGTACATTGCCGATATTGTAAAAGAAAACTGCTAACCTTCGCAGGCTATCGTATTTAACAAGAACCAAAAATTGCTTTTGGTTCTTGTTTGTTTTCTATATGATTAACCGCTTCTTCTTTACGATAATTGAGCTTTCGCCTTTTTTTTGAGCGGTTAACGGCTCGGCGAAAGATTTTTGTCATTTTTCTCTTGTCAGTCAGTGCGGCATTCGCTAGTATTGCCACCGCCTTCTCTTAGGAGGTCATAGCCAGGTTTTCAATGCATGTAGCAATGAAAGCGGCGCTGGCTCAACAATTTGGAACATAGGTGGACAAATGATTCAAGTTCTACTTGTGATTTACCTGTTGGCTGCGCTTGGTGTTATTGGCCTAGTGTTAATTCAACAAGGTAAAGGCGCAGATATGGGAGCCTCATTCGGTGCTGGCGCGTCAAACACTGTGTTTGGTGCTAGTGGCTCAGGGAATTTCCTAACCCGAATGACTGCAATTTTTGCAATCGTATTTTTTGTTATCAGCTTAGTACTTGGCAACATGTACACTCACAAAGGTGAGTCTCAATGGGTTGACCCTTCTCAAGGTCAAGTTGTTGAACAGCAAGTTGATGCAGCGAGTGATGTTCCTGCTAAAAGCAGTGATGAAATCCCTCAATAAGTTAATTGCTATTTATTAGACGATTAACTTAAATGCCGAGATGGTGAAATTGGTAGACACGCTAGCATGAGGTGCTAGTGCCTTTGGTGTGAGGGTTCGAGTCCCTCTCTCGGCACCATTATTTATAAACTTGTAATACAGTTTGGTGAGCGTATAATGCTCAGCAAGTCGGACGCGGGGTGGAGCAGCTTGGTAGCTCGTCGGGCTCATAACCCGAAGGTCGTCGGTTCAAATCCGGCCCCCGCAACCAATACTTTCTAAGTGTTGATGGATTGCAAGTTTAGCAGTGTGAAAAAATCACTGCACACTAAGAAAACACTGACTACTATGTGTAGAGTGTTACTTTTTCTTAGTGATCAGGGTCCAGCAACAAACAACCCCGACTTTCGGGGTTTTTTGTTATTTGAGCTTTTTGAAACGCTCGAATAAATGCTTGGAATTTAAATTGGGCTATATGCCCTTTTTTTGTTTCTGGAGTGGTTAAATGACTGGTTTAGAAAGACAACTTACAGAATTGCTCGAAGCGCCTGTTGAGGCGCTTGGCTACGAGCTTGTTGGTTTAGAGTTCATCCGTGCTGGTGAGCATTCTACCCTTCGTATCTATATCGACCATGAAGATGGTATTACTGTTGATGCTTGCGCAGAAGTAAGTCATCAAGTAAGTGCAGTAATGGATGTTGAAGACCCAATTACGGTGGCTTATAACCTAGAGGTGTCTTCACCAGGCTTAGAAAGACCACTTTTCAAAGCAGCACACTACGAACAATTTATTGGTCACGAGGTCAGCATCGTTCTGAAAATGGCTGTGGGTAACCGTCGTAAGTGGAAAGGTACAATCCAATCTATTGAAGGCGAGACTGTCACAATCATTGTTGACGGCAACGAAGAAGAAATGGCACTGAGTAACATTTCTAAAGCTAACCTGATCCCTAAATTTTAGGTCCCTAATAATAAAAGCTTAGAGGCTAGATAAATGAGTAAAGAAATTTTAGCGGTAGTAGAAGCAGTTTCTAACGAGAAAGCTGTTCCTCGTGAGCGTATTTTTGAAGCGCTAGAAATTGCGCTAGCAACATCAACGAAAAAGAAACACGAAATCGAAATTGATGTACGCGTAGCTATCGATCGTAAAACGGGCGAATTCGAAACATTCCGTCGTTGGATGGCAGTAGAAGAAGTTGAGTTCCCAACAAAAGAAATCTCAATTGAAGCAGCTCAATTCGATGATGAATCTATTCAGGTTGGTGACTTTGTAGAAGAAGAAATCGATTCTGTAACGTTTGACCGTATTACGACTCAAACTGCTAAACAAGTTATCGTGCAAAAAGTACGTGAAGCTGAGCGAGCACAAATCGTTGAGCAGTTCATTGATAACGAAGGCGATCTAGTGACAGGTGTGGTTAAGAAAGTTAACCGTGACACTATTATCCTAGACCTTGGTAACAACGCTGAAGCGGTTATTTTGCGTGATGATCAATTACCTCGTGAAAACTTCCGTCCGGGGGACCGTGTACGTGGTCTTCTATACAAAGTTGCACCAGAAGCTCGCGGTTTCCAACTATTCATTACTCGTTCTAAGCCTGAAATGCTTGCAGAGCTATTCCGTGTTGAAGTGCCGGAAATTGCAGAAGAGCTAATTGAACTTAAGGGCGCAGCTCGCGATCCTGGTTCTCGCGCTAAGATCGCCGTGAAAACTAACGACCGTCGTATTGACCCTGTGGGTGCGTGTGTTGGTATGCGTGGCGCGCGTGTTCAAGCTGTTTCTGGTGAACTTGGCGGTGAGCGTATCGATATCGTGCTTTGGGACGATAACCCAGCACAGTTTGTTATTAATGCAATGGCTCCAGCGGATGTTGCTTCTATCATCGTTGATGAAGACGCGCACTCTATGGATATCGCTGTTGAAGCAGACAACCTAGCACAAGCTATCGGTCGTAGCGGTCAAAACGTACGTCTAGCGTCTCAACTAACGGGTTGGGAACTGAACGTAATGACGGTTGCAGACCTACAGAAGAAACACCAAGAAGAAGCTATCGCTTCTATCGAAAACTTTATGAAGCACCTCGACATCGAGCAAGACTTTGCAGAAATGCTGGTTGAAGAAGGCTTCTCAACACTAGAAGAAGTGGCATATGTGCCAGTGAATGAGCTTCTAGAAATCGACGGCTTAAACGAAGAGCTTGTAGAAGAACTTCGTAGCCGTGCAAAAGATGCCCTAACTACACTTGCGCTTGCTCAAGAAGAGTCATTTGAAGGTGTTGAACCAGCAGAAGACCTACTAGCACTAGAAGGTCTTGAGCGTGAAATGGCATTTAAACTAGCTGCCAAAGGTGTAGCTACGCTTGAAGATCTTGCAGACCAAGGTGTAGACGAGTTAGAGGGTATTGAAGGGCTAACAGAAGAGCGCGCAGGCGAGCTAATCATGGCTGCACGTAACATCTGTTGGTTCGGCGACGAAGAATAATAATCAGCAAGGAGGTAGTTGCATGACAAAACTTACGGTTAAAGCACTTAGCGAAGAAATTGGTACGCCAGTGGACCGCCTAATTGAACAACTTGCTGATGCTGGTCTTAACAAATCAGAGAGCGATCAGGTGAATGATGAGGAGAAGCAAACGCTTCTTACTCACCTGAAAAAAGAACATGGTGATACATCGGGCGATGCTGAGCCTACACGTCTTACACTACAACGTAAGACTCGTAGCACGTTATCTGTTTCTGCAGGTGGCGGTAAAAGCAAAGATGTACAGGTAGAAGTGCGTAAGAAGCGCACTTATGTAAAACGCAGTGCGATCGACGAGCAAGCAAAACGTGAAGCTGAGGAAGCAGCAAATCGTGAGGCGGAAGAGCGTGCACAACGTGAAGCCGAAGAGCTAGCCAAACGTGAAGCTGCAGAAAAAGCACAGCGCGAAGCTGAAGAGAAAGCGAAGCGAGAAGCCGAAGAAAAACGTTTAGCTGAGGAAAAAGCAAAACGTGAAGCGGATGAGAAACGCAATGCAGAATCAACAGCAGAAAAGCGCGACGAAGCGGAAAAGGCTAAGAAACAAATGAACGCAAAGAATGCTGAAGCGAAGAAAGAAGCGGACGAGCTGAAGCGCCGTCAAGAAGAAGAGGCGCAACGCAAGGCAGAAGCTGAAGCGGCTCGTCTAGCAGAAGAAGCTCGTAAACTAGCTGAAGAAAATGCAGCTCGTTGGTCTGAGGAAGAGAAGAAGTCAAAAGACAGCGAAAAAGCTGACTATCACACAACGACTTCAACTTACGCTCGTGAAGCGGAAGACGCTCAAGACCGCAGCGAAGAGAAAGCACCTCGTCGTCGTAAGAAGAAATCTGCACAAGAGCGTGATGATTCACGTGGTGGTCGCGGTGGTCGTAACCAACGTGGCAAGAAAGGTAAGTTGGCTAAACCAACTTCTATGCAGCACGGCTTCGATAAGACAGCAACCGTTGCTAAGCAAGACGTTGTAATTGGTGAGACAATCGTGGTTTCTGAGCTAGCTCAGAAGATGTCAGTTAAAGGCACTGAAGTCATCAAAGTGATGATGAAGATGGGTGCAATGGCGACAATCAACCAAGTGATTGACCAAGAGACAGCTCAACTTGTTGCTGAAGAAATGGGTCACAAAGTTGTTCTTCGTAAAGAGAACGAACTGGAAGAAGCAGTACTGTCTGATCGTGACGCAACGTCTGAAGCCGTATCTCGTGCTCCAGTTGTTACTATCATGGGTCACGTTGACCACGGTAAGACGTCAACACTGGACTACATTCGTCGTACACACGTTGCTTCTGGCGAAGCGGGTGGTATTACCCAGCACATCGGTGCATACCACGTTGAAACTGAAAACGGTATGATCACTTTCCTTGATACTCCGGGACACGCAGCGTTTACTGCAATGCGTGCTCGTGGTGCTCAAGCGACAGATATCGTTGTTCTTGTTGTTGCAGCGGACGATGGCGTAATGCCACAAACGGTTGAAGCTATCCAGCACGCGAAAGCGGCAGGCGTACCTCTAATCGTTGCTGTGAACAAGATCGATAAAGAAGATGCGAACCCAGATAACGTTAAGAACGAACTGGCACAGTACGATGTTATCCCTGAAGAGTGGGGCGGTGAGAACATGTTCGTTCACATCTCTGCGAAACAAGGTACTAACATTGACGGTCTTCTAGAAGCAATCCTGCTTCAATCTGAAGTACTAGAACTAACTGCTGTTGCTGATGGCATGGCATCGGGTGTGGTTGTTGAATCATTCCTAGATAAAGGCCGTGGTCCAGTTGCTACTGTACTTGTTCAATCAGGTACTCTACGCAAAGGCGATATCGTACTATGTGGTCAAGAATACGGCCGTGTACGTGCAATGCGTGATGAACTAGGTAAAGAAGTCACAGAAGCGGGTCCGTCTATTCCTGTGGAAATCCTAGGTCTGTCTGGCGTACCTTCATCAGGTGACGAAGCGACTGTAGTACGTGATGAACGTAAAGCTCGTGAGGTAGCAAACTACCGTCAAGGTAAATTCCGTGATGTGAAACTTGCTCGCCAGCAAAAAGCGAAACTAGAAAACATGTTCTCGAACATGACTGCTGGTGACGTTGCTGAGCTGAACGTAGTACTAAAAGCTGACGTACAAGGTTCTGTAGAAGCTATCGCTGACTCGCTAGTGAAACTGTCTACTGACGAAGTGAAAGTAAACATCGTAGGTTCTGGTGTTGGTGGTATTACAGAGACTGATGCGGTACTTGCAGCAGCATCTAACGCTATCATCCTAGGCTTCAACGTACGTGCTGACGCATCTGCTCGTCGTGCAGTTGAAACAGAAAACCTAGACCTTCGTTACTACTCAATCATCTACCAATTGATTGATGAAGTGAAACAAGCAATGGGCGGTATGCTTGCTCCTGAGTTCAAGCAAGAAATCATCGGCCTTGCAGAAGTACGTGACGTATTTAAGTCTCCAAAACTTGGCGCAATCGCTGGTTGTATGGTGACAGAAGGTACTATCAAACGTAACAACCCAATCCGCGTACTGCGTGATAACGTTGTAATCTACGAAGGTGAGCTAGAATCTCTACGCCGCTTCAAAGATGACGTTCAAGAAGTTAAGAACGGTTACGAATGTGGTATCGGCGTTAAGAACTACAACGATGTTCGCGTTGGCGACCAAATCGAAGTATTCGAAATCGTTGAAATCAAACGTACTCTAGACTAATTGACAAAATCGTTACTCAGTTTTTAACTTGAGTATTGATGGTTGTTGAATACGCCATGGGGGGCTGGTTAATACCATCCCCCCATTCTTTCTATAGTGAGAAAAGAAATGTCAAAAGAATTTAGCCGCACACAACGTGTTGCGCAGCAACTACAAAAAGAGCTTGCTCTTATTCTTCAACGCGAAGTTCGTGACTCTCGCCTAGGTATGGTGACGATTTCAGACGTAGAAGTCTCTCGTGACCTCGCATACGCGAAAGTATTCGTTACTTTCCTATGTGTTGGTGAACAGACTCCAGAATCGAGCCTAGCAGCCCTTCGTGAACACGAAGCTCACATTCGCATGATGCTAGGTAAGCGCATTCGCCTACGCCTAACACCGGAAGTACGCTTCCACTATGACAACACGCTTGTCGAAGGTATGCGTATGTCTAACCTAGTGAGTGAAGTGGTTAACGAAGATAAGCGTAAGCAAGACGAAGCAGGTCGCAGCGAAGAAAACGGTGCAGAGGGAGAAGAGCAGTAATGGCTAGACGTCGCAAGGGACGTCCAGTCAACGGCGTTATCCTTCTAGATAAACCTACCGGAATCTCATCGAATGATGCTCTACAAAAAGTAAAGCGCATCTACTTCGCTGAGAAAGCAGGGCACACTGGTGCACTTGACCCATTAGCAACTGGCATGTTGCCAATTTGCTTGGGCGAAGCAACTAAGTTTTCTCAATTCTTGTTAGATTCAGACAAGCGCTACCGTGTTATCGCTAAACTTGGTGAGCGTACCAATACCTCTGACTCTGATGGTGAAGTGGTAGAAACTCGCGATATCAATGTAACACCTGAGCTTCTTGATGAGTGCATAGACAAGTTCCGTGGTGAATCTGATCAAGTGCCGTCAATGTTCTCTGCACTGAAATACCAAGGTAAGCCACTATATGAGTACGCTCGTCAAGGTATCGAAGTTCCTCGTGAAGCGCGCAAAATTACCGTGTATGAAATTGTCCTACATCGCTTTGAAGGTGATGAAGTAGAGATGGAAGTACATTGCTCGAAAGGCACTTACATCCGCACTATCGTCGATGACCTCGGTGAAATGTTAGGCTGTGGTGCGCACGTAACTATGCTACGTCGTACTGCTGTTGCTAAGTATCCTTATGAGAACATGGTGACCCTAGAGCAGCTTAACGAGTTATTTGAGCAGGCAAAGCGAGAAGAGCGTCAGCCGCGCGAGTTGCTTGATCCACTGCTAATGCCAATGGACAGCGCAGTACAAGATCTTCAAGAAGTGAATGTATCACCTGAGCTTGGTGACTTGCTTCAGCATGGTCAGCCGGTGCAGGTTTCAGGCTTACCAGTCGATGCACCAGTACGCATGACCATGGGGGAAGAGCGTTTATTCATCGGCGTTGGCGCTATGAATGACGATGCTAAGCTTGCACCCAAGCGACTCGTTGTTTTCCGTGAGGAAGAAAGTGCTCAATAGAGCCACGAATACTCCTTGCTCTAGCTAGAATTATTCCCTATAATTCGCGCTTCGCGTAGCGGCTGAATCAGAGATTGGCTGCTACAACTTTTAAACTTACTCTTATTAGGAGAGAATTATGTCTCTGAATGCAGAAACTAAAGCAGCAATCGTTGCGGAATACGCACAAGGCGAAGGTGACACTGGTTCACCAGAAGTTCAAGTAGCTCTACTTACAGCTTCTATCAACCACCTACAAGGTCACTTCAAAGCACACAAAGGCGATCACCACAGCCGTCGTGGTCTTCTACGTATGGTTTCTCGTCGTCGTAAGCTTCTAGATTACCTAAAAGGTAAAAACCTAGCTCGCTACCAAGACCTAATCAAACGTCTAGGCCTACGTCGCTAATCAGCGTCTGCATAGAAAGTTTGTTAAAAGGGGCTATATGCCCCTTTTTTGTTAGCTAAATTTCTTAGTTAATAGCAAAACTTCCACTAAGTAGTTTATACTACGTCCCGTCTAAACTGAGTTGTGAAGAGCAAGCACGTTTAGTCACAATTTGTTCAGTACATTACAGTCCATTTAGTCGACCTCAGGGTCGCGACTATTCCAAGCACACTTACTTTTTTCAAGTGAAGTTTGTTTGAACTAGTCGCGATTTGTAATGCATTGAGCGCACAATCAATTATCTGGAATGATTCCAGAAAAAAGGAAATACAATGTTCGAAAAACCAGTTGTTAAGTCGTTCCAATACGGCAACCACACTGTGACGCTAGAAACTGGCGTTATCGCACGTCAAGCTACTGCAGCTGTAATGGTAACAATGGACGATACGTCAGTATTCGTTTCTGTTGTTGGTAAGAAAGAAGCAGTAGAAGGTCAAGACTTCTTCCCGCTAACAGTAAACTACCAAGAGCGTACTTACGCTGCAGGTAAAATCCCTGGTGGTTTCTTCAAACGTGAAGGTCGTCCTTCTGAAGGCGAAACACTGACTGCACGTCTAATCGACCGTCCAATTCGTCCTCTTTTCCCAGACGCATTCAAAAACGAAGTTCAGGTAATCGCGACAGTAATGTCTGTAAACCCGAACGTTCAGCCAGACATGGTAACAATGATCGGTACTTCAGCTGCTCTTGCTATCTCTGGTATTCCGTTCAACGGTCCTATCGGTGCAGCACGTGTTGGTCATATTGACGGTCAACTTGTACTGAACCCAAGCAACACTGAGCTAGAAAACTCTAAACTAGACCTAGTAGTTGCTGGTACTGAAGGCGCTGTTCTTATGGTTGAGTCTGAAGCAGACAACCTAACAGAAGAAGAGATGCTATCAGCAGTGGTTTACGGCCACGACCAACAGCAAGTTGTTATCAAAGCAATCAACGAATTTGCAGCTGAAGTTGCTACTCCAGCTTGGGATTGGGTTGCTCCAGAAGAGAATACTGCTCTTAACAACCGCATCGCTGAGCTAGCAGAAGCTAAGCTTGTTGAAGCGTACCAAATCACTGAGAAGATGGCTCGTTACGATCGCATTCACGCGATTGCAGCAGAAGTTAACGAGGTTCTTCTTGCTGAAGATCCAGAAGCGAACACTAAAGAAATCCACACTATCTTCCACGATCTAGAGAAGACAGTAGTACGTCGCAGCATCATCGCGGGTAACCCACGTATTGATGGCCGTGAAAAAGACATGGTTCGTGCACTAGATGTACGCACTGGCGTTCTTCCACGTACTCATGGTTCTTCACTGTTCACTCGTGGTGAAACGCAGGCAATCGTAACTGCGACTCTTGGTACGCAGCGTGATGCTCAAATCATCGATGAGCTAACAGGTGAGCGTAAAGATCACTTCCTACTACACTACAACTTCCCTCCATACTGTGTTGGCGAAACTGGTTTTGTAGGTTCTCCAAAGCGTCGTGAAATCGGTCACGGTAAATTGGCTAAGCGCGGTATCGCAGCAGTAATGCCTTCTGTTGAAGAATTCCCATACACAGTACGTGTTGTATCGGAAATCACTGAATCTAACGGTTCATCTTCAATGGCATCTGTATGTGGTACGTCTCTAGCGCTTATGGATGCTGGTGTTCCAATCAAGTCTTCTGTTGCGGGTATCGCAATGGGTCTTGTTAAAGAAGGCGACGATTTCGTTGTTCTTTCTGACATCCTTGGTGACGAAGACCACCTAGGTGACATGGACTTTAAAGTAGCAGGTACTAACACTGGTATCACTGCACTTCAGATGGACATTAAGATCGAAGGTATCACTAAAGAGATCATGCAAATTGCTCTTAACCAAGCGCAAGGTGCACGTAAGCACATCCTTTCTGTAATGGATGAAGCTATCTCTGGTGCTCGTGAAGAGATCTCTGAGTTCGCTCCACGTATCCACACAATGAAGATCAGCGCAGACAAGATCAAAGACGTTATCGGTAAAGGTGGCGCGGTTATCCGTCAGCTAACTGAAGAAACTGGTACGACTATCGAGATCGAAGATGATGGTACTATCAAGATCGCTGCAACTGACGGTGACCAAGCGAAAGATGCGATCGCTCGTATCGAAGCTATCACTGCAGAAGTTGAAGTGGGTAAGATCTACACGGGTAAAGTTGCTCGTCTAGCAGACTTCGGTGCATTCGTAACGGTTCTTCCTGGCAAAGATGGTCTAGTACACATCTCTCAAATCGCTCATGAGCGTGTTGAGAAAGTGACTGACTACCTGAAAGAAGGTCAAGAAGTTCAAGTTAAAGTACTTGAAATTGACCGCCAAGGTCGTGTACGCCTAAGCATGAAAGAAGCAATGGAAAAGCCTGAAGCGAAAGCTCCAGCAGCGGATGAAAATTCAGCGTCTGACGCAGAATAATTCGCTTTTCTAGACCATTACGTTAAAAAGCGTGCTATAAAGAGGGGGCAATAGCCCCCTTTTTTAATGCGCGAAGGATAATTCCCGCTACTACGCATTACGCTGTGCAACTATAACGATACTTTAAATGTTGCCAATAATAGCGACGTCATAGTGGGTACAAGGAGAATGATATAGTGAAGTTGTTTCGAATCTTAGGATTAAGCTTAGTGGTGGCAGTGACTGGTTGTGCTACCAACTCGTCAACACAAGATGAACAATGGTTGAACCCACCAATGGCTGTGCCATTACAGGCAAATGTTCAATACGAAGTTCAAGTCGCCCGATTGACACAGCTTCTGCAGCGCAGTGACCTTGAGAATGACGTCAGAGCAAAAATGCACTTCGAGCGAGGCTCTTATTACAACAGCCTCGGATTACGTGACTTGGCTCAGTTAGACTTCAATCAGTCATTACAACTTAACCCTGCGCAACCTGTCGTTTTTAACCAAGTCGGACAGTACTTCACCCAAATTGGCGATTTTGACTCTGCGTATGAAGCCTTCGATTCTAGTTTAGAGCTTGACCCTTCAAACTCTTATGCACTAAGAAACCGTTCTATTGCGCTTTACTATGGTGATCGTATCCCATTAGCGATTGAGGGCATGACGCGTTATTACCAAGAGAACCCTGCCGATCCGTATCGTGCACTTTGGCTCTACATCATTTCTCGTGAGGCAGGTCCACTGGATGCCGCTATTGCACTAGAGAAGCGCTACCAAGCACGTAATAATGATTGGGGCTGGATCCTGGTTGCGTTGATGTTGGATAAAGTCTCTGAAGAACAGGCGTTTAAAGCGATTCTTGCTAGCAGCCGAGACAATAACGTGTTAGCGGAAAGACTCACTGAAGTCTACTTCTACTTGGCAAAACGTCATCAAATAGATGGCAATTATCCAGCAGCTGTCTCTCTATATAAACTGGCCATCGCCCAGAATGTCTACGATTATGCCGAGCATAAGTACGCATTTCTTGAGTTAACTAAAATCTTTGAAATTGTGAGAGCACAACAAGCAGAGCAGGCTAAGCAAGAAGCTAAGCAAGCAGCAGAGAGCACCACCGACTCACAGTAATGTGAACTTTTCACAATCATCGCTAAAAAAACACCAGCCTAGCGCTGGTGTTTTTTTATCCGTTGACTCTAGTTCTAATTTAGCTAAACTAGTTAGCTATGCTAATTAATAGTTAATATGAATGGCTATAGAAACTAATTTAGAGAAGATGGAGCGGCTGACGTCGAAAGTATGGCGTAGCTACAGCAAAGAAGACCCACTAGGGCACCTGAGCTTCAATGAATACGATTATTTAAAAGCAATACAATCTTCAGCAGAGCCGATTCGATTAACCGATCTGGCAAAAGAATTAGAGGTGTCCAAACCCTCAGCAACCAATATGGTAAAAAGACTTGAGCGTAAAGGTTTGGTGAAGCGATTATCGTGTACCGAAGACGCGCGTTCAAAGCGAGTGACCTTGACGGAGAAATCACGATTACCGCTAATGTCGGAAGCTGAGATATACAGTGTGGTAGCGGAAAAACTGCGGGCACATTTAGACGAGCAGGAGTTCGCCTTGCTTGACACGTTATTGACCAAAGCACTGAGATAAAAATTTAAGGATTTAGTTAGCCAAGATAACTAACTATTTGGATGATATGACTGAGAAATCAATCTATAAACAATTCTGGCGCTATGCCATTCCGACCGTTGCGGCTATGTTGGTTAATGGTCTTTACCAAGTGGTCGATGGCATCTTTATTGGACAATATATGGGAGGGGATGGCCTAGCCGGCATTAACCTCGCGTGGCCAATTATCGGTACGATTCTTGGTCTAGGTATGATGGTCGGCGTGGGCACTGGTGCGCTGGCCTCGATTAAACAAGGCGAAGGTAAGCTTACAGATGCTAAGAATGCTCTGGCTACTGGATTAATTGCGCTTGTGGCCTTAAGCCCTGTTATCGCTGTGATTTTATGGCAATACTCAGATGTATTTCTAAGCATTCAAGGTGCTAAAGGGCGAGTACATGACTTGGCTATGCAGTACTTGGACATCTTGATTATTGGTGGTGTGTTTACGCTGGGCTCGATAGCAGTGCCATTTTTGCTACGTAATGATGATAGTCCTAACACCGCTACTATGTTGATGGTGCTAGGGGCCATTATTAATATTGCCTTAGACTATTGGTTTATCGCGGTTCTTGATTGGGAGTTGCGTGGTGCCGCGTTAGCGACAGCGATTGCTCAAGCGGTAGTGACACTGCTAGGTTTTGCCTACTTCTTCTCAGGTAGAGCTAAGATGCGCTTATCGTTAGCCGATCTTAAGTTCCAATTTAGTATGCTGCCATCAATCATATCTATTGGTTTGGCGAGTTTCTTTATGTATGCCTATGGCTCGTTTATGGTCGCGCTACACAATGGATTGTTTGCTGATTATGGTTCGGTAACCTTAGTGGGAGCCTATGCAATATTGGGTTATATCGTCGCGTTTTACTATCTTGTGGCTGAGGGACTGGCGAATGCTATGCAGCCATTACTGAGCTATAACTATGGTGCGAGAAGACAAGATAATATGCGCAAGCTATTTAACATTGCGACTTTGAGTGCGGTATTAGGTGGCGCCATTTTTGTCACTGTGTTAAACCTGTTCCCATATCAAACGGTATCAATCTTTAACTCGAGTGAGCCGCTGTTGATTGAGCATACCGTAAATGGGATTCGCCTCCACTTATTCTCAATGTTCTTAGATGGCTTTATCGTGGTGGCTGCTGCGTACTATCAAGCGATCAGTCATAGTCGCAAAGCGTTGTTCGTGACGCTGGGTAATATGTTGGTTCAGTTGCCATTCTTGTACATTATGCCCAAGCTATGGGGAGTGGATGGTATTTGGGTAGCATACCCACTTTCTAACATCGCGATCAGCTTGGTAGTCGGTGTGATGATATGGCGTGACATTAGTAAGCTTGATAGAACGGCTTTAAAGCCGATCACGGCATAAAAAAAGACCTCGCGTATCAGCGAGGTCTTTTCATTTAAAGTCGGGACTAAATCTGCTTGATATCGAGCCCAGCGATTTGATGCCAGTAGCCGTTACATTGTCTATCCAATATTTTGGCCGGTTGTGTGCCATCTTCGTTCGCTTTAAAGCGATCAACTTCAGCGAAGGTGTCCAACCCTAGCGGGCTAAGCCTAACCACATCTACCAAACCTTGCATAGATTTCAGGTCATTGATCAGGTTGTATTGGTAACCAGATTGAGTCTGAATACCATTGAGATTAAAGACTGACTGACCTTCTTGGCTCTCCACTTGAAGACCCGTTGGATACTTAATACAGCAAGTTTCGCAATCGTCTTTTGCTCGGTTCTCTGCACGAGCAGTAAAGCAGCGTGCGGAATAAGCTAGCGGTAGATAACCGTGACTAAAGACCTCTACCTCAAATTGATCGCGGATACCAATATTGTCGGCTTGCTCTAGAGCGTTGCTTAACCACTCACGCGATAACTCAACAGGCATACACCAGCGAATCATGCCTTGTTTGGCAAATAGCTTCAGTGTGTGGGCATTGTAGGTATTAACGGCAGGACCAACAACAAATGGAACTTTGTGTTCACTTGCTAGTTGAATCGCTGAGACATCATTGGCTTCGATCGCAAAGTCACCATTATCGATGTACTTTTTCATGATGTTAACTTCGCTTGGTGCTTCTAGCAGTGCCATTGTTGACAGAACTACCTGCTTGCCTGCTAGATTTAGCTCCTTAGCGATATCTAACCAGTGTGCTGGTTTCATCTCTCTGCGTTTTGAGCACACGGTTTCTCCAAGATACACGATATCTGCGGAGCTCGATTTAGCTTGCTCATAGAAACTTTCAACGTCTTGTTTTGGCCAAAAGTACAGTAATGGGCCTAATGCGTATTTCATAAGTTGCTCCTTACTGCCATTTTCTATGGTAGGCACCCAATGTGGTTTGGGTTCCTTCAGAGACATTTGCCAAGGCTTGATCCCAGGTTGGTTTCACTTGATAGTTCTCAGGGTTACGTTGATACGCATCGATGGCTTCACGCCAAGTTCGAGTGACTTGTTCAACGTAAGCTGGACTGCGCTGACGTCCTTCAATTTTCACTGATGCGACATTAGCGGCGAACAGTTCAGGAAGCATAGACAAAGTGTTCAAACTGGTTGGCTCTTCAAGTGCATGGTAGCGCTTACGCTCTCCTTCTATTTCGGCTTCAAAGCGGCCTTTGCAGAGTGTCGGATAGCCTGCATTTTCGCCCTGAGCGTAACGGTCAATAAGAATGTCATTTAGACGAGACTCTAACCCTTGCTCTGTTTCTTGCCAGCGCACGTATTTCGCTGGAGAACACGCACCAACCGTATTAGGTGACTCACCGGTCAAGTAGGACGACAAATAGCAGCGCCCTTCAGACATAATACAAAGACTGCCGAACGCGAATACTTCAAGCTCGACATCAGAGGTAATGTTTCTAGACAGTTGTTTTACCTGATGAATAGACAGCACTCGAGGTAATACAACGCGCTTTACATTAAAGTTTTTATGGTAGAAGTCTACAGCAGCCACATTGGTTGCTGAGGCTTGTACTGAGAGGTGTAACTCTAGCTCTGGATACTTATTGGCAGCGTAATCCAATACAGCAATATCGGCGACAATCAATGCATCGACACCAAGATCGGCAGCTTGGTCGACTGCATTAGTCCAGCGCTCAAAGCCATTAGGGTGTGCGAAGGTATTCAACGCGATATGTAGCTTTTTATTGCGATCGTGAACATATTGAGCCGCACGCTCCAGTTTCTTTCCCGTAAAGTTCAGACCAGCGAAATGACGCGCGTTGGTATCATCTTTGAAACCGATGTAAACCGCATCTGCACCGCAATCAATTGCAGTTTTTAGAGCAGGTAAATTCCCTGCTGGGCATAAGAGTTCCATATGCTCATTACCATATTTCTGACAGTAGCCCGCATTTTATGAACAATTATGAACAGCGAATTTGATGTAAGGCAGGTTTACCTTAATAAACACGTAATTAACACCAAAGAGGTAACGTTAATATTGTCAATTTCGATGACGACGGCTTTGCGCAAATAGTGCTTCGACTTCGTGCTTAGGCTGTGGTCGGTGGAAGTGGAAGCCTTGAATGGAGTTACAATTAAGATTGGAGAGTAGTGTTGCTTGGTGGCGTGTCTCCACACCTTCGGCGACCACAGAGAGATTGAGTGATTTACCGAGGTTGATGATGTTTTCGATAACGGTGAGCTGTTTTGGTAGTGTATCGATATCCATGATAAAGGCACGGTCGATTTTTAGTTCATCTATTGGAAAGTGCGCTAAGTAGGATAGCGAAGAGTATCCTGTACCGAAGTCGTCAATAGACAACGCAAAGCCGAGTTTCTTAATGGCATCGAGCATTTGCAATGTGTGTTCACTGTTGCTCATTACCGCACTTTCAGTGAGCTCGAACGTGATACAGCTCGGATCCAGTCCTGTGCTGCGTAATAAGCGCTCCATATAATCGATAAGCTTAGGGTTGCCAAATTGTTCTGGAGACAAGTTGATCGCCACGCGACCTGGTAAGATACCTTGTAGTTTCCAGCGTTTGACGGTATTGAACACATCACGCATGACCACGCGGCCAAGGCTTTCGATCAGTCCTGCTTGTTCTGCCACTGGGATGAACGAAGCCGGGCTTATATACCCTTCGACGGGGTGCTTCCATCGAACTAGCGCTTCTGCACCGTTGATACTAAAGTCACGGGCATTGACCTTGGGTTGATACCATACTTCCAAGCCATTTTGCTGTAGCGCTTTTTGCAGTTCTATTTCCAACCAAAGGCGCATCCGCGCTTCTTTGTTCATTTGGTCATTGAACTTAACGAGACGGTTCCTACCTCTGGCTTTGGCTTCATACATGGCCGTATCGGCATTTTGCAGCAGGATACGTGCATCATTTCCATCGTTTGGGTAATGAACACTGCCAATGGAGCAAGCAAGGCGTTTGCTGAAGTGGTGTAAATCGAAAGGTTGGTTGATGAGACCAATGATTTTCTCAGCCAACATTTCTACCGTGCTGTTGCTTTCCGGCTCTGGGAGAATAATCCCAAACTCATCACCGCCTAAATGGGCCAGGACCGATTGTTGAGGAAGATGACGCTTCAGTCTAGAAGATACCTCCTGAATCACTCGGTCGCCAATGTGGTGCCCTAAAGAGTCATTGATGTTCTTAAAGTTATCAATGTCGAGGTACAGCATGACGAGCGGAGTTTTATCTTGAATAAAATGATCCAAGCAACGGGTGAAACCTAGTCGGTTGTACAGCTTCGTCAGAGTATCAATGTTGACGTCTTCATTGCTGTTTTGAGCCACTGGGTTTGGCTTTTCGTCCATATCTTGAATTAGGACTAAGTGAGCGCTATTGCCAAACAGATTAGCGTCATCGACATGCAGTGACAGTCGGCGCTGCGTTCCGCAGTACTCACTGGTCAAAAAGTGCAGTGGTGTGCCGTTAACTATATTGGCTAAATCGAGTTGCACACGATTGTTATTTTTCTCGTTACTTAGTAAGCGATTTAATGACTCACCTAGTAAATCGGTACTTTTTGCGTAACCAAATAGACGTGCAGACGCAGGGTTGGCCGATAAAATACAATCGTCTTCAACCAGAATTAATCCATCTGGGATAAGCTGAGAAAGTTTGAGGAATTTGCTTTCTGATTCTTCGAGAGAGCGGGTTAGGATCTGTTTTTCGGATGTGTCTATGGCATGGAATACGATGTATTCGATGACGCCGTCATTGAGAATTGGCGACACACTGAAATGCAGGCTGGATTCGACATCTGACTCATCGAGTGTCACTTCCGCCTCAATCGACTCGCCTTGTAGCGCTCGATCGTAATAGGGTTTTAACTGGTTATAAAAACGCTCACCTAGTATTTGCAAGTCATTCATGCCAACTAAGTCGCTGTGTGTTAACCCTGCCACATCACAATAACGGTCGTTGACCATACAGTAATGATGTTCGTCATCCAAAATAGCAAAAAAGAAGGGGCTATTGGATGTTAACTTAGCAAAGTATTCCTTTAACATTTTGGATGACATCAATGTACTACCAGTTCTCCGGAGAGCTTATATATCAGTAACCCCAACACTATAACTGTGATTTATCAGTTAGAAAAGGGCAAAGGCGAAAGCAAAAAATTTTTGATGCACAACAGGATTTTTTTTGTACTAATGCCGTATTATTAGCCTTCTGAACTACAAATTAACGGAAAAACCGCGTGTTAGACAAGATTCGAAGTCAACTAGTTAAAAACGCAGCACAAATTTTGCGATCTCCAGTCCACTTTCTGCCAACTAAAATCCAGAATAGAGCTTTGCTTGAAGGACTAAAAACCGTTTTTAAAGAAGCACTTGAGGACGGTGACTTTGAATTTCTCGAAGAAAAATGGTTAAAAGTTCATATTCGTGATCTAAACCTCAGTTGGTATATTTCTTACAGCGATGAACAGCTGGTGGTTTCTGAAACTGTCGAGCAGGAAGATGTCAGTTTTAGCGGTAATTTAAATGACTTAGTGTTGATTGCGGGTCGTAAAGAAGACCCAGATACTTTATTCTTCCAACGCCGCTTGAGTATTGAAGGTGATACCGAGTTAGGCCTAGAAGTGAAGAACTTGATGGATAGCGTTGATCTTGACGCATTACCGAAACCAATGCTTTCAGCATTGACTCATTTAGCGGATTTTGTTCAGAAAGGCATGCAGCCTGCAACAAATCCTAACGAGGTAGCGAATGCTTATTCGAACTGAAGCGCCGGCCGATATACTTGCCATTGACCGATTACTCAAATCGGTATTTGATACGGATGCAGAAGCCAATTTAGTAATGGCACTGAGAGAAAATGGTCGTCTAACGTTATCTTTGGTAGCGTGCTCTGATGAAGGTGAAGTCATTGGGCATCTGTTGTTTACACCTGTCACTATCGATGGCGACGACTTATCATGGCAAGGTTTAGCACCTTTAGCGGTTGCCAAGGAACACCAGGGTCAAGGAGTAGCATCTGCACTCGTTGAAGAGGCATTCACCACTTTACCTGAGTTCGGTTATCCCGCTTGTGTGGTGCTTGGAGACCCAAGCTATTACGGACGATTCCAGTTTTCTGCTGCAGCTGACTATGATCTTCATTGTCAGTGGGAAGTACCAGAAGGTGCATTCCAAGTTCGTTCATTGACGGAAGATTCGGTGGCCGAACAGCTTGCGGGCCGTAAAGGGTTGGTGGATTACTGCCCTGAGTTTAACGGTCTGTAATAGCGTTCAAAGTGAAATATCAAGCCTAGCGCTGTGTCATCACCGCTAGGCTTTGCTTTATCCGCACGTTGATATCTTGGTAATCAAATAGAGCTCTGCTAAACTGCGCGTCATTATGACGGCGAATTACTTGGCGCAAATCAATCATGCAAGACAGCATAAAACTACAGTTAATGGGCGTTCAAACATGGGAACTAACTCACCCTGAGCGTATTCCTGTGCGTAGTAGCCCTTCGTTGTCACTTCGGCCTGACTGTCGACTCTTGTTTGTTTCATCAGTAAAGCCGCAAGGCGATAATGTGCTGTTCTATCAGAAGATCCTTAAAGCGATGAAGTTGGATCTTAGTGAGACGTTACATATTGTTCCAGAACAATTACTTAGTCTTGATGGTCAACATATACCAGAATGGATATGGTTTGCTGGAGAAGAACAGGCAAATGAGCGCTTTGCTCAATTAACGCAACAGTATCAATTCACCTCGTCCCCGAGAAAACTCGTTTCTCCGCAACTGTCTAACATTGATGGTAATGATATGGAAAGACGTGCACTTTGGAATCAAATCCGCAGCTATGGCTAATCTTACCTTTGCAATCATGGATACTGAGCACTTAGATGCCATCTTATCCATAGAAAATATGGCACACTCCCATCCATGGAAAGCCTCTATGATTACCGAATTGAATGGGCGCGGAGCTTTCAATTATGTACTATTGGCTGACGAACGCGTTGTTGGCTACTTTTATGCACAGAACATTGTAGGTGAAGTTTCGTTGCTTAATATTGCGGTCTCACCGAGCGAGCAAGGCAAAGGCTACGGTAGGGCATTGCTGAATCACTTTTTAGAACAGTGTGAATCTCGTGAAGCAGAAAGTGCTTGGCTAGAGGTTCGAGAAAGTAACCAAGCCGCAGTTTCTTTGTATCTTGATGAAGGGTTTAATGAAGTTGACAGACGTCGTGATTATTACCCATCAGACCAAGGTCGAGAAGACGCCGTTATCATGAGTTATTATTTTTTATTCTCAAGTTAATTCTGCTGTCTATTTCTAAATCACGAGGGTAGTGACCTATCCGCATGGACCTCTATAAAGCAAGGTAATCTAGTCGTTCTGTAAATAGGTTACATTACCCGTAGTTACTTCGATAAAAAATCGATTTCCTCATACTTCCTATTAGTTATTGATAACAATAGGAATAGAATATGAAACACTTCTCTGTACTTTCTGCTGCCTTATTGAGTGTTACTAGCGCTCAAGTAATGGCAGATGAGGCACAAGTGAATGATCCTGCCGATGTAACCCGTCCCCAAACTTATCTTAAAGTTGATTCTGGCGCCAAAGGTAAAGATGGTATGACTCGCCTACAGTTAAACATGGCGGGCTCATACAGCGAAGATATTGGCTATTTAGGTCAGTTCGAAACAGACTTTCAAACTAATCTGGATGCGCAGCCAGGCAAATCTAAAGACTTTGGTTTGTCGCGTATTCGAGCTCGTTATTTTCAAGTGCACGCAACGGGCTTAGAGGTACTCCCAGAAATAGGTTTCTCATTGGACTACATCAGCTATGGCTCTAACTGGGTAGCTAAGAACTCAGGCACAGAGCAAACTGCTGCTATAGGTGCCGTGGCTAAAGTGATTACGCCATTTGAAAATTGGGTCTCTTATCCAAATTTGGCTGTAATGAAGAATGAGTACAACAATGGTCGCTCAGAAAATGGCTGGCAAGCGAATTGGTTTAACTCTTTCTATCTAACTGAAAAAGGGTCTTACATCACAGTAAACCCACAGTACGCTAACTATAACAATTCTATCGGTAAGAACGAACAATCTCTTGAATTGAACTTTGAAGGTGGTATTCCACTTACCAATGACGGCAGCATCTGGGGTAACGTGACCTATTCTGAACACTTCTTTAAAGCGGCAGGTGAATCGCGTATGAAACACTTAGACGGTAACCGAGAAGTTCGCATTGGTGCGACTTGGTTCTTCTAATCTCATCGCTTTACTCAGTTTAAGGCACGGAAGCCTTTATTCATCCTCTCTAATTGTTTCTTACTTTTTTCTCCGTGTTACTGGATCGATTCCAGTTAATAACTCAACAGCTGTTATCGGTCGAGATAGAGTGCATTTTGACTTTATACCCACGTTACTCAGCTCGTTTAATCTCAGTGTGAAAAATAGAAGAGAGGCTAATAATGAAAGTGCCATTTCAGCTAACAGATAGAGTTGTTGTCATTATTGGCGGCACTTCTGGTATCGGAGAGGCGATTGCTCATCGTTTTAGCTCTGCGGGTGCAAAGATGGTCATCGCTGGAGTTAATGCATCAGACAAAGAATTGCAGTCACTAGAAGCCCTTTATATTCATGCGGACGTGACGAATGAGCTGTCACTGAGTGAACTGATGGCTATTACCTTCGAGAAGTTTGGCAAAATCGACGTGTTAGTGAATTGCGCGGGTTCGACTAATGGTTACAGCACCATAGTGGAATCGAAAAAAGATGAGTATGAAGCCAATTTTTCCGTCAACGCACTAGGGACAGCATTGTCGATGAAGCATGCGGTGCCCTATATGCCCAAAGGCAGCAGTATCATCAATATTGCTTCGGTGTCAGGAACTCAGGGTGTGCCTTATCTTGGCGCGTTAGCTAGTTCAAAGTGGGCAGTGCTTGGCATTACTCAAACGGCAGCTTTGGAGCTTGGCAGTAAACAGATTCGTGTCAATGCCGTTTGTCCCACCTCTGTCGATACCCCTCGTGCTTATGCCAAAGGAGGCGAACCTCAACTGAGAATGGAGAGACGTTCGATCCCGATGGGAAGAATTGCTCAGCCTGAAGAAGTGGCGGCCGTTGTCCACTTCTTGGCCTCTGAAGACAGCAGCTTTGTTAATGGTCAATCTATCGGGGTGGACGGTGGCTTTAGCGCAGGTATGAGTATCGAAGCCTACAACCAACTTGCGCAGTAATTGAGAGCAAATAATGAAAAAACACATTCAAATCACTTTAGCATTACTATTATCAGCCAGCTTTAACAGCTACGCTTACTACTGTGACCAAACCGCGGAAGGTACCATAGTATGTGCCGTGGATGGGGCAATAACCGGTGCCATCGTTGGTGGTATTGTTGATGGTGGCGAAGGCGCGAAAACTGGTGCAGTTATTGGTGGTGGCGCTGGGGCAGTCGGTGGGGCTATCGATGGCGCTTATTATGAGGGCGCTTGTGAGATGGCAACTGACGCTATTGTTGAAGATGAGATCATCGCTGAAGAGTATATTGCTGAGGAATATATCGAAGAAGAATACATTGCCGAAGAAATCGTGGAAGAAGAGATTATCGAAGAGGAAATGTATGATGATTATTACGATTAGAATCTAAATAAAAAAGAGAGCAAACTGCTCTCTTTTTTATTAGTATCAATGAGGTTAAAGCCTGCCTAAAGCGTCGAGCAGCTTTGATTTTATCTCTGGACTCGCAATATAAGCGCTGAGATAGTGCTCTTCATTATTCTCAAAATCTGGCTGCATTTGCAGCATTTCTTTATAGCTGGCTTGAGCCTGTTTGAACTCACCTTTGTATACTTGAATGATCGCTTTTAGCATCGGAATCCAAAATACACGGCGTAAAGACAGCTTGCTAATGGCTTTATCGGCACCCTCAAAATCATCAAGCATGATCTTGTGAATAATAGAGGCCACAGAGAACCATGGCGGTCTAAATGGGTTCAGAGCTTTTGAGTCTTGGATAAGTTGCAATCCTCGGTCAAATTCCCCTGCCATGCATAATGCCCAACCGGATAAGCCAATCTGATAGGCGGCATTGGGGTTAATCGCAATCACTTTGTCGACGGTCTCGATGACGCTATTGACGTCTCCAGCAACTTGGTGCGCCATTAACATCGCTATTTGAGATTCTTGGTTAGTCGGCTCTAGCTCAACCGCTCGTTTGGCATAGTTAAGAGCTGTTTCGACAGCACTGTCGACCTTATTCATTCCTAACATGTCAGCATCAAAGTAAAGCACAGCTAACATAGCATGCAGCAACGCAACATCAGGTTCATTTTGTACAGCGCTCAACAAGGCTTGAGTGGCCTGCTGGTGGGTATCTTCCGAGAGCGTCATTAAGTAGTGACGATAACGCAGTGTCGCTTCATAGGTAGAGAGATGCTCAATCTTTTTCTGGTTACAGCTTTGATAGATTTCTCTGTGAATAATGCCAAAGCTGGAAGCCAGCTCAGCGACGACTTCCGCAATGATGTCATCTTGAACAGAAAATAGATCGTCGGTTGCTAAATCACAGGTGTACTTCTCAGCCCAAACTTGCTCACCGGAGTCAGTGCGATACAGCTTGGCATAGATTCTCACCTTATTACCTAGTGCCTGCATGGTGCCAGAGGTAATAAACGACACACCTAGCTTTTCACCTAAACCTTTGACATCGGCGGAGGTACGAGGATCAATGCTCGTTTCACCGAGAGCATGCATTGAGACGACTTTGAGCATATCAAAGCGCGCAAGCTCAGTGGCTAATTCTTCGCCGAAACCTTCAGCAAAAAAGCGTTTCTCAGGATCATCTGACAGTGAAAGAAACGGTAATACCGTCAAAGTAGGACTTAAGGATTTCTGAGTTTCACGTGCAAACTGAGCCAAGGATGCTGTTTGTCTTGCAGCTTGAGGTGCTTGCGGCGTAAACAATGGACTATAACGCCCTTTTGGAATTGACAGAACAATGGGGTCATTGACGCCTTCGGTAAGGTAGTAGGTTTCTAGAGTTCGGCGTACTCGCCCTGCTTGAATTCGAACGATAGGATCAGCTTGGTGGTCAAAGTCGGCATCACGATCAAACACTTCAGTTGCGATCGTAAACTGTTTTAGACGATCACCGTTACCAATGAGAGTCTGCTCGACAACAAAAGATAGTAACTCTTTCATCTTCGGACTTTGATCAAATGCTTTACTCGAAAGAATGCGGTTAAGCTGATCTTTGACTCGGGTTTGGTTCTCTTCTATTCGAATATCTAATGGAGCTTGTTCTGACACCGTAGTTAACTCTCTTATCGTAGGATCTGGGTATTTTGCCATTTTAAGACAGCTAAAAATAGTAATGAGTTCACTATTTGCGACTGCTCACCTGTGTTATTTAAGGTTAGCATCAAATGGCTGAGACCTTAGCTAGAAAGCGTTGAAGTGTAGGGTAAGTCCGAGGTTTATTGATAGATCCTGTCAAATAGCTTTTGTGTAGTAGCAAGTTTTTGAAATGATGTATATTTAGTTGGCTAATTGTTAAAACATATAACTAGTAAGCCTTTCATTGTTTTGATGGATCGGTTTGCATAGCGTTCAAGGAAGAAGTATGAAGAAGCTATCGGTATGGTTGTTAGGTGGTATGGCGGCGGCGTCTTCTGTCTCTGCGATGGAACAGTTCCTCGATCCTAAAGATGGCATGTTCGATGCCAGTAAATGGGTACTTGATAATGCGGTTGGCTTTATGCCTGTACCCATAATTATCACCGATCCCGCTGTTGGGGCAGGTGGTGGTGCAGCGTTGCTGTTTTTCCACGAATCAGAAAAACGTAAGCAACTACGTGAAGAGAATCCCGATGAAGTCGTGGGATTGCCGCCGAGTGTGACGGCGGTTGCCGCTGCTGCGACTGAAAATGGCTCGTGGTTAACTGGGGCGTTTCACTTCGGTTCATGGCAGGAAGATACGTGGCGTTATCAAGGTGGTCTGTTCTACGGCTCATTCAACCTAAAATATTACGAAGGTGATATTCCTTTCGATTTCAATATCGATGGCTTGTACTTCATGCAGGATATTGATTATCGCATTGCAGGTAGTGATTGGTTTGTCGGTGCCAAATATTCCATCCTATCTTCTCAAAGTACTTTTGATATTGGCAATATTATTCCGGGTATACCGCCTATCGATTACGACATGAACGATGCGGGGGTTGAATTGAAAGTCACTTATGACAGCAGAGATACTATTTTCACACCGAATGACGGCCTGAAGGCAAAGCTGAGCGTCGATTTTCACAATTCGGCTTTTGGTGGCGATGTGGACTACCAAAAAGGACGCTTTCAAACCAACTATTTTGCACCGTTAGCCAATGATTTTGTCCTAGGGCTACGTGGCGATTATCAAACCGTTTCTAATGATGCACCATACTATGCTCGTCCATTTATTAGCATGCGTGGTATACCTGCAATGCGCTATCAAGGTGATGATATGGCTTTGGTTGAAGTGGAGGCTCGCTATGACCTTACCCCTCGTTGGTCGCTAATTGGTTTTACTGGCACTGGCAAAGCGTTTGATGAAGGTGATAGTTTTTCAGATGCCAAATATCAAAATGTTGTCGGCGGAGGTTTTCGCTATTTGGTGGCGAGGCAGTTAAACATGCGAGCTGGTGTCGATGTGGCAAAAGGCCCTGAAGAGTGGGCGTACTATATTACTGTAGGTCATGCTTGGCAGCTGTAGTAAAAGAGTATTCAGAGTGATTAGAGCCAGCTATACGCTGGCTCTATTGTTAGTGGTTATTTTGCTTTTGATATCAAAGTGGTAATAGCAATGATGATAGCGACAACAATGCTTCCCGCGCAGTAATTGACGACAGCAACAAACCCTTCATTTTCGATCAGTTGACCCGCAATAAACGTACCTACGCCAAATCCTCCTGCCATTGAGAATAATAACAAGCCTTGTGTTAAAGCCGGTGAGCTTGGGCTCAGACTATCGGCAATCGATGGGATGGCCATATCAAACCATGAAATGGCTTGCATCATCAGCATGATCAGCAAGATTGGGATGAAACTTGGGATGTTCGAGCCTACAGCCAGCCACAAACCGAGAGCGGTAATGGCATAGCAGAGTAGGGCGGCCATCCATACCGCATAGGCACCATATTTTTCTGCGAAACGACCTGCGGGTTCAAGTAAGACCATAGTTAACACCGCAGAGGCTGATAATCCAAAGGCAGAGTGTCCCAAGTCGACGTTAAACACCTCCTTGATGATTAATGGTCCTGTTTCCATTAGGTTGCTCGAGGTAAACATCGAAATAAAGACTGTGGTGAGGAACAACACAAAAGCAAGTGTTCGTGGCGTTGATGTTGGTGTGTCATTCGATGAGGTTAACTCGCTGTTATCTGTCTCTGTCGTCATCTCAATCTTAGGCGGTGGTGATACAAACACCGCAAGGATAGAAACCATGACTAATCCCATTAGTAGTATCAACTGCTGCTCACTACTCCAGCCTAATAGGCTTACGATGCCGACCAGCAAACCAGCAACGACGATACCGAAAAACTGCAATTGAAATAGTCGACTCAATCCGCGACTGTGCGCTTCTTTTGGTAGTGCGTTAAGAACGAAGGTTGGGTTAAGAACCAGTTGGGTTACCGTGCCGATACCGATAGACAGCCCGACTAGTACATATAAGTAGGCTTGATTGGTGGCAAAATAGAGCAAAGCTAACGAAAGTAGGTGGGCAAATAGCGCTACCTTTTGCATTTGACGATGAATGGCGTATCGATCGCATATCCAGCCAATTAATGGTGCACAGATTCCAAATAGCCCAATAACAGACATGACAACGCCCATAAGCGCGCCACTTCCGGTGCGCTCTATAATGAGTGGTGTCAGCATCAAGGCGATACCTACCCATTGCACGACACCGATAGACATTTGTGCCAGATACCAAGGACGAAAAATTTTCATAAATGATTTACCTATAGAGAAGTGATAGGTAAACACTGGGTTGCAGAGCTTAGCTATCGCCACTTTAATTCACTCATAGTGTAAAAAGAGGTAGCGACTTGCCGAAGTGTATAACCCGTAATTACTTTGATGGAATAGGTATGTTACCTACTAGAAACCTAGGCACAGAGAAAACTATTGATTGAGAAACCCAGCTAGATCGGTGAAAATAGCGCCCATTATTTTTTCGACGCCTTCGAGTAGTAGTTGAGCCAATACTCTCAAACGCTATTCTACAAACCAAGAAGATCGAGATTCATGTCAAATCCTCAATTTCAGCAACAAGTTTCTAAGCGCAGAACTTTTGCGATCATCTCTCACCCGGATGCGGGTAAAACCACCATTACTGAAAAAGTACTGTTATTCGGAAACGCGATTCAGAAAGCAGGCACAGTAAAAGGCCGTGGCAGTGCGCAGCACGCCAAGTCAGACTGGATGGAAATGGAAAAAGAGCGTGGTATCTCGGTAACAACGTCCGTGATGCAGTTTCCTTATAACGACTGTTTGGTTAACCTACTTGATACTCCTGGACACGAAGACTTCTCGGAAGATACTTATCGTACGCTTACCGCTGTTGACTCATGTTTGATGGTGATTGATGCGGCAAAAGGTGTCGAAGACCGTACCCGTAAATTGATGGAAGTAACTCGTCTTCGTGACACGCCTATCGTGACCTTCATGAACAAATTGGACCGTGATGTACGCGACCCAATGGAAGTGCTAGACGAAGTAGAAAGTGAACTGGGTATGATGTGTGCCCCTATCTCTTGGCCAATTGGTTGTGGTAAAGAGTTTAAGGGTGTTTATCACATTCACCGTGACGAAACGATTCTGTACGAATCTGGCCATGGTCATGAAATCCAAGAAGTTCGTATCATCAAAGGGTTAGATAACCCAGACCTTGATGACGCGGTAGGTGCTGATCTAGCAGAAAGCGTTCGTGAAGAGTTAGAGCTAGTAATGGGCGCATGTCCTGAGTTTGATCTTGATTCTTTCCTTAAAGGTGAGCTAACTCCAGTATACTTTGGTACTGCACTTGGTAACTTTGGTGTTGACCATATGCTAGACGGCCTAACTAAGTGGGCACCAGCACCGCAAACGCGTCAAGCGAATGAGCGTGATGTTGAAGCAACGGAAGAGAAGTTTTCTGGCTTTGTCTTTAAGATTCAGGCAAACATGGATCCAAAGCACCGCGACCGTATCGCCTTTATGCGTATTGTATCTGGTACCTATTCTCAAGGTATGAAGATGAACCACGTTCGCACCGGCAAAACAGTCAGCATTTCTGATGCGGTTACGTTTATGGCGGGTGACCGTTCTCGCGCCGAAAAAGCGTATGCTGGTGATATCATTGGTCTTCATAACCACGGTACTATTCAAATTGGTGACACCTTTACTCAAGGTGAAGCGCTCAAGTTCTCTGGCATTCCAAACTTTGCACCGGAGCTATTCCGTCGCATTCGTCTAAAAGATCCATTGAAGCAGAAGCAGCTACTAAAAGGTTTGGTTCAGCTTTCTGAAGAGGGTGCTGTTCAGGTATTCCGTCCGCTACAAAACAACGACCTTATTGTTGGTGCGGTTGGTGTGCTTCAGTTTGACGTGGTTGTTGCTCGTCTAAAATCTGAGTACAACGTTCAAGCGATTTATGAAAGTGTTAACGTTGCTACAGCTCGTTGGGTTGAGTGTGATGATGACAAGAAGCTTGAAGACTTCAAACGTAAGAACCAGCAAAACCTTGCGCTTGATGGTGGTGACAACTTGAGCTACGTAGCACCAACTATGGTTAACTTGAACCTAGCGCAAGAGCGTTTCCCGGATATTAAATTCCGCGCAACACGTGAGCACTAATCTATAGTTGCTAATACTAGGCAATAAAAAACCGCTCATTTGAGCGGTTTTTTTCGGTCTGCATATCGCATCCGGTTATTCGCGTTCTTTAGTGTAAGGCACGCCGATAGCTTTTGGTGCTACCGCCTTACCAATAAAGCCTGCGAGTAGGAATACGGTTAACACGTAAGGTACGGCTTCAATCGCTTGTACCGGAATAGGGAAGTCACCAATGGTCACGCCTTGCATACGAATAGCTAGTGCATCCAAGAAACCAAAGAGCAAACATGCACCCATTGCGGTAAACGGACGCCACTTACCAAAAATAAGCGCAGCCAACGCCATATAACCTTTACCTGCACTCATGTTTGGAATGAACTGAGCCGTTTGCGCTACCGATAAGTAGACGCCACCAATACCCACTAATACCCCGCAGATTGCAACGGCAGCGTAACGCATACGCACTACAGAGATACCTGCAGTATCCACTGCTGATGGTGACTCACCTACAGCACGTAAGCGCAAGCCAAAACGAGTTCGGAACAGTAGGTACCAACAAGCAGGAACGATAAACACCACAAGGTATACCAAAATGGAGTGTCCACTAATCAGCTCAGAGTAGATATCGCCCAAAATAGGCACGTCCGCAACGGCATCAGCACCAGGGAAGGTAATCGGTGCGAAACGAGCGTCACCAGATAGCGCTGGAGTTTGACCACCTTGTTGGAACCAGTGGCGACCTAACGTAATGGTTAAGCCTGCGGCAAGAATATTGATTGCCATACCACTGACGACTTGGTCACCTCTGTGGGTGATACAAGCGAAGCCGTGAAGCAAGGCGAGAAGCACCGAGATACCTACACCAGCAAACAAACCTAGCCACGCTGAACCGGTGACATGGGCTGTAGCAGCACCAGCAAATGCAGCGGCCAATAGCTTACCTTCTAGTGCAATGTTCACTATCCCTGAACGTTCACAGAACATACCGGCTAACGAGGCAAGTATCAGTGGCGTTGCCACACGTAAGGTGGCATCAAGCATGAGAATAATCGTTTCAAACATAATCAAGCGACTCCTTTCTCTGCTTGTTGCTCATTGTTTTTGCTACCAAAAAGTTTGAGGTAAGTACGTTCTAGTGAAGGACGGAACATGTGCTCTAGTGCTCCTGAGAAGAGAATCACCAGACCTTGCAATACCACAACGATATTTCGGTCAACGCCGTACTCAAAACTTAGCTCAGCACCACCTTGATATAGGAAGCCGAACAACAAACTTGCTAATAGAACACCGATAGGGTGGTTACGCCCCATTAAAGCAACCGCAATACCAGTAAAGCCAAAACCTTCAACGAAGTTGAGTTTGATTTGATGCAGTTCGCCTTGTAATACATTCAAACCAAAGAAGCCCGCTAACATGCCTGAGATAAGCATGGTAAGGACAATGATTTTTACATATTTAATACCTGCATAGCTTGCAGCTGATGGATTTGAGCCGACAGAGCGGATTTCGTAACCCCAACGTGAGTGCCACATAAATAGCCAGACAAACACACAACACAAGAGCGCAAAAATGAAGCTCAAGTTCATTGGGCTTGGTGCCATTTCAATACCGACCACAGCGAGCATTTCATGCATCTTTGGTAACCAGCTTGAGACTGCGAACACACGGCTTTCTGTTGCCATCGTGTTTTCAGGCTTCAAGATATCAACTAGTAGATACGCCATTAACGAAGAGGCGATGAAGTTGAACATGATAGTCGTGATTACGATATGGGAACCGCGTTTTGCTTGAAGGTAAGCTGGAATAAACGCCCACGCAGCACCAAATAAACCGCCAGCAATGATGGCAACTGGGAAGACGATATACCACGGTGCGTATTCACCTAGAGTCAAACAGACCAAGCCAACGCCTAAACCACCGATATACGCTTGCCCTTCCCCCCCGATATTGAATAAGCCAGCATGGAAGGCGACGGCCACAGCAAGACCGGTAAAGATAAAGCCTGTCGCGTAGTACATAGTGTACCCAAAGCCTTCTGCGTAGCCAAAGGCTCCCGTCCACATGACTTTTGCCGCGTCAATTGGGTTAATATCAATATAAATAAACAGCAGAGCCGACACCAAAAACGCAACTAATACGTTGATGGCTGGCAGCAGTGCCACGGTTACCCAAGCGGGTACTTTAGCTTGGCTCATGCGCTTTCTCCTTGTGGCTCTGCGTGTTCCTTGGATGCTTTAAGATGCTCAGGCATGATATTGGCCATCATTAATCCCAGCGTTTTCTCATCGGCATCTTCAATGGATACTTCACCCACGATAGAGCCATCGAAGACCACTAAAATGCGATCAGATAGGCTTAGGATTTCATCTAGCTCAACCGAGACCAGCAAAACAGCTTTGTCTTCGTCACGTGCAGCAATGATTTGCTGGTGGATGTATTCGATAGCACCGATATCTACCCCACGAGTTGGTTGGCCGACCAAAAGCACATCTGGGTTCTGTTCCATTTCGCGCGCGATGACTAGCTTCTGTTGGTTACCACCGGAAAAGTTTGCGGTTTTTAATGTGGTGTCGTTAGGACGAACATCCCACTTATCCATGCTCTTCTGGCAACACTCTTTAATGGCTTGCTTATCTTGCAGTAAGCCTTTGTTGTATTGCGGTAAGTGGTGGTAGCCCAGGATATACGCTTCTTGAGCTTCAAATTTGTTGATAAGACCCTGCTTATGACGGTCTTCAGGAATATGACCTACACCAATAGCACGTACCTGTTGAGGATCGAGAGGGTGATGTTTGTCGATATGGCTACCGTTAATGTCAATGCTGCCGGAATAAGGCTTAATAATCCCAGATAGCAGGCCAAGTATTTCTGATTGACCATTACCAGAAACACCAGCAATACCAACGACTTCACCCTGTCTGACACCAAAGCTGATACTTTTGACACGCTCAACACCTGCGTCATCAAAAAACTGTAACTGATCAACTTTGATAAGCTCTTTCTTCGGATTCGCTTCAGATTTATCCACTTTTAGGCGAACCTTGCGTCCCACCATTAGTTCTGCCAGTTGTTCTTTGTTCGTTTTCGCCGTCACCACGTGCTCGACCATTGTGCCTTGGCGCATTACCGAAATATTGTCGGTAATCGCTAGGACTTCACGCAGCTTATGCGTGATGATCATGATAGTAGTACCTTGAGCGCGAAGTTTATCTAAGATGCGGAAAAGGTGATCGGCTTCTTGTGGAGTGAGTACACCTGTTGGCTCATCAAGAATCAGGATTTTTGCGCCACGATACAGCGCTTTTAAGATTTCGACACGTTGCTGAAGACCAACAGGTAGCTCGCCTACAACGGCATCAAGGGGAACTTCGAGCCCGTAATCCTGTGCTAGCGCTTTCAGCTTTTTGCGCGCTTTACCTAAACTTTCATTTAGCTGCCATCCATCTTCGGCACCGAGAACAATGTTCTCTAATACGGTAAATGTTTCCACTAACATAAAGTGTTGGTGGACCATGCCAATTCCTGCTTTGATTGCTTCCTGAGAGTTAGCGGGCTTGTAAGGAGCGCCGTTCACTGTCATTTCACCAGCATCAGCATGATAAAATCCGTAAATAATACTCATAAGAGTGGACTTGCCAGCACCATTTTCACCAATGATGCCGTGAATCGTGCCCTGAGGAACTCTAAGATCGATAGCTCGGTTAGCGTGAACGGCTCCAAAGCGTTTATCTATCCGCTTAAGTTCAATGGCAATAGATTGTCCGTTTGTCACTAGATACTGCCTTATAATTATACGCCGCTGTTTTTAGGCAGCGGCGTTGTTATGTTTACTCAGCTTATTGATAATAAACTAAAATAATCTGAGTCTTTCATTCTGAGCTAGGACGCTTAGAAGTTACATGTGTTGTCAGACATGTAGTCGTGAACTTCGATCTTGCCAGCGATGATGTCCGCTTGAAGCGTATCTAGGTATGACTTCATTTCAGGTGTGATTAGGTCTTTGTTGTACTCGTCGTAAGCCCACTCAACAGCGCCTTCTTTTAGGCCAAGTACTTTGATGCCTGCTTCCCAAGTACCGTTTTCAGCGTCGTCCCAAGTGTTGTATGCAGCAACACCGACTTTCTTAACCATAGACGTCAACATAGTGCCTGGTTGAAGGTGGTTTTGGTTTGAGTCAACACCGATTGCGTACTTACCAGCATCTTTAGCTGCTTGGTATACACCCATGCCAGTACCGCCAGCTGCTGCGTAGATAACGTCAACGCCTTTAGAGAATTGAGATTTAGCAAGCTCTGAACCTTTCGCAGGGTCAGCGAAGGCTGCAGGAGTAGAACCTGTCATGTTTTGGAATGTTTCGATTTCTGGGTTCGCGTATTGTGCACCTTGACGGTAGCCACATTCGAACTTACGAATCAATGGGATATCCATGCCACCAACAAAGCCTACTTTGCCAGTTTTAGAAGCTTTTGCTGCCAACGCACCTACAAGGAAAGAACCTTCGTGCTCTTTAAAGACGATAGATTGAACGTTTGGCTTATCAACGACCATATCGATGATGGTAAATTGAATATCAGGGAATTCAGTGGCAACTTTTTCTACAGCTGATGCCATGTTGAAGCCAACAGCAACAATAGGAGTGAAGCCACGGCTTGCCAGGCGACGAAGGCCTTGCTCACGTTGCGCTTCGTTTTGAGGTTCAAATTCACGAACTTTAATGCCTTTGTCCGCATTAAATACTTTTACACCGTTCTGGAAAACAGCTTCGTTGAATGATTTGTCAAATTTACCGGCTGTATCGTATACCACTGCTGGTTTCGCTGCGAATGCACCAAATGAAGCTACTGCTACTGCGAGCGCAGACATTTTTAGAATAGTTTTTTTCACGATCAATTCCCTTGTAGTGTCGAATGATAGAGCATCATTGACGATTCGATAGGCTAGGCTCATTCCAGTTTTAGGTGCCTAGAAAATGGTCGCATGTAAACGACACAGAAATGACGATAGAGACAATTTGTGTGGTTTACAAACAATAGGCAACATTTTATCGTTTGCGTATATGAAAAAAAACCGCTTCTATCACAGCATTGAGGGGTAAGTCACAACTTAGTGATAAAACTCTAACTATTGCGCTATCCTTTGTAACATAAGGATTTGAGATAATATCGATTGCAATCGATTACATTTATTTAGGTAAATTTACCATGGTTGAATTGCTCAAAAAGTGGCTTAAAAAATACGATGATTGGTGTGCCTCATTAGGACTCACACCAGAGAATAAACGTAGTTGCGTGCCTTACCGAAAAGAGCCAAAAGATGGTGATTGATAGCCATTGCCACCTCGATCTATTGGCAAAGAAAAAAGACATAAACCAAGTACTATTAGAGGCAGCAAAGGCTCAAGTTGCCGCTATCGTTGTACCTGGTATTAATGAGCAAAATTGGCTGGCCATAAATAAGTTAGCCAGTGAGCATGCAATGGTGTATTTCGCTTTAGGGTTTCATCCTTTGTTTCTTGAGGAAGTGGATGATGGCTCTATTGCTCGCCTAGAGCAACGTGTTGCTGAGTTGAAAAACAACCAAAAGTTTGTCGCATTAGGAGAGTGTGGTCTCGACTTCTATCAAGGTAGAGAAAACGAGCTTCTACAAAAATCACTTCTTAGTGAGCAAATTCGTATTGCCAACCAGTACCAACTACCCATTATTCTTCATTGCAGGAAAGCACACCAAGATCTTATTGCCTTATTGAAACAGAACCCTCCTCTATATAGTGGCGTTATTCATGGATTCAGTGGCAGCTACCAACAAGCGATGGATTACGTCAATCTCGGTTTAAAAATAGGTGTCGGTGGTGTCATTACCTACGAAAGAGCGCAAAAAACACGCTCAACTATCATTAATCTTCCACTAGAAAGTTTGTTACTAGAGACGGATGCGCCTGATATGCCTCTTTATGGATATCAAGGTCAGCCTAATGAGCCCAAAATGGTAAACATGGTTCTATCATCGTTAAACATGCTGAGAAGTGAAAATGAGCAAACGGTTACGTCACAGCTACTAAAAAATAGCAAATTGACGTTTAATTTTTGTGACTAAATGTGCTGTTAATTGTGAATTCGAAAACGTTTGCAGAGATGAATTGTGATCATGATCGCAAAATGACGTGTATCTTTTATGTGTTCAAGACGAAAGTGTGAGGGTGGTACTACTTTCTTTTCTGTGGGTTTGTATAATCGCCCCCGCTTTTGAGCTTCAAATTTTGTTACACGCCAAATTATTAAATATAAGGAAGTCATAAACTATGAGCCTGTTTATGAGCCTGGTTGGTATGGTTGTACTGATTCTTATCGCAGTACTTCTATCGGATAACCGCAAAGCTATTAATATCAGAACTGTGGCTGGCGCTTTTGCTATCCAATTTGCACTTGGTGCGTTTGTTCTTTATGTACCTTGGGGTCAAGAGATCCTACGTAGCTTCTCTGACGCTGTATCTAGCGTGATTAACTACGGTAACGACGGTACGTCATTCCTATTCGGTGGTCTTGTTTCTGACAAGATGTTCGAAGTATTCGGCGGCGGCGGTTTCATCTTCGCATTCCGTGTACTACCGACACTGATCTTCTTCTCTGCGCTTATCTCGGTACTTTACTACCTAGGTGTAATGCAGTGGGTTATCAAGATTCTTGGTGGCGGCCTGCAAAAAGCACTAGGTACATCTCGTGCGGAATCTATGTCTGCTGCGGCAAACATCTTCGTAGGTCAAACTGAGGCTCCACTTGTTGTACGTCCTTTCGTGCCTAAGATGACTCAATCTGAGCTATTCGCCGTAATGTGTGGTGGTCTAGCTTCTATCGCTGGTGGTGTACTAGCGGGCTACGCATCAATGGGCGTGCCAATTGAATACCTAGTAGCGGCATCATTCATGGCAGCTCCAGGTGGTCTTCTATTCGCTAAGATCATCAAGCCTGAAACTGATGAGCCTGTTGAGCAGCTTCACAGCATGCAAGCTGAAGGTGAAGACAAGCCAGCTAACGTTATCGACGCAGCAGCGGGCGGTGCATCAGCAGGTCTTCAACTAGCTCTTAACGTAGGTGCAATGCTAATCGCATTCATCGGCCTTATCGCCCTAGTTAACGGTATGCTTGGCGGCATCGGTGGCTGGATCGGTATGCCAGAACTACGTCTAGAAATGATTCTAGGTTGGATCTTCTCACCACTAGCATTTCTACTAGGTGTGCCATGGTCTGAAGCGACAATCGCTGGTGAGTTCATCGGTATGAAGACTGTTGCGAACGAATTCGTAGCATACGCGAACTTCGCACCATACCTAGGTGACGCAGCACCAGTTGTTCTTTCTGAGAAAACTAAGGCAATCATCTCATTCGCTCTATGTGGTTTTGCGAACCTTTCTTCTATCGCAATCCTTCTAGGTGGTCTGGGTAGCCTTGCGCCTAAGCGTCGTGGTGATATCGCACGCATGGGTGTGAAAGCAGTAATCGCAGGTACGCTATCTAACTTGATGGCAGCAACGATTGCAGGTTTCTGTCTAAGCCTAGCTGGCATGTAATTGCTCGCGTAAAGGTTATTAGTATATAGACGCCGTATTAAATCGCCCCGTAGCAAGAAATTGCTGCGGGGCTTTTTTGGTTTTAGGAGCCAGATAATTCCTAATGAATCGTTACTGGATAAGCGATTCAACGACTGAATGGAAGTTTTTTGAGAAGCAAACCGTTTGCGTTTTAATCAGCTCTACCGTTTTGAACGAGAGTCCTATACTGTATAGGCTACTAAGTAATTCTTTCGTGTTTTCGCGAAGCTTTATGTAGCCAGAGCCAGTTCTCACCAAGATAGGAATCAGGTGATTTTAACGAGCAGGTACTGTGCGGTGACAAGGATAGCAATTGGTATTCAGCTTTAACCTAATAGCTGAACCGAGTCTTCAAGGAACCAAGTCCGTTCATTTATTGCTGACGAGTTTGTCAGGTAATTAATTGAATATATTGACCGGAGATAGAAATGAGCGATTTAAAAGCAGCAGCTCTACGTGCACTAAAACTTATGGATCTAACCACGCTAAATGATGACGACACTAATGAAAAAGTGATCGCACTATGTCATGACGCAAAATCGCCAGTGGGTAACACGGCGGCGATCTGTATTTATCCTCGCTTTATTCCTATTGCAAAGAAAACGCTACGCGAACAAGGTACACCAGAAGTACGTATCGCAACTGTGACTAACTTCCCTCACGGTAACGATGACATTGAAATTGCGGTAGCTGAGACTAAAGCAGCTGTTGCATACGGTGCAGACGAAGTGGACGTTGTATTCCCATACCGCGCACTGATGGCAGGCAACGAAGAAGTAGGCTTCGAACTTGTTAAGCAATGTAAAGAAGCGTGTGGTGATATCCTTCTAAAAGTGATCATCGAAACTGGTGAGCTTAAAGAAGAAGCGCTTATCAAGAAAGCTTCAGAAATCTGTATCAAAGCAGGCGCGGATTTTATCAAAACATCAACAGGTAAAGTGCCAGTTAACGCTACTCCTGAGTACGCGCGCATGATGTTAGAAGTGATTCGCGATATGGGCGTTGCAGAGAAAGTTGGCTTCAAGCCAGCAGGTGGCGTTCGTACAGCGGAAGATGCTGCTGCTTATCTAGCAATGGCTGATGACATTCTAGGTGCAGATTGGGCAGACAACATGCACTACCGCTTTGGTGCCTCTAGCCTTCTAACTAATCTCCTGAATACATTAGAAGTAACAGACGAAACTGCAGATCCATCTGCATATTAATCTGAATCTTTTTGTTGGTGGCTGATTTCCAGCCACCACTATTCCCTCTATCCCTACAACCCAAGCTTAGACTGGGGAGGTACTAATGTATTTACCACAAGAAATTATTCGTAAAAAACGTGATGGCCAAGAGCTAACTGCTGAAGAAATTAACTTCTTTATCCAAGGTGTTGCCAAGGACACCGTATCTGAAGGCCAGATTGCTGCCTTTGCAATGACCATCTTTTTTAATGAAATGACTATGCCAGAGCGTATTGCTCTCACGTGCGCAATGCGTGATTCTGGCATGGTTATCGATTGGGGCCACATGAACTTTGGTGGTCCGATTGTTGATAAACACTCAACAGGTGGTGTTGGTGATGTAACATCACTGATGCTTGGTCCTATGATTGCTGCATGTGGTGGCTTTGTACCGATGATTTCTGGTCGCGGTCTGGGCCATACGGGTGGCACGCTGGACAAGCTAGAATCTATTCCCGGCTATGACATTACACCAACCAATGACGTGTTTGGTGAAGTAACCAAAGACGCTGGTGTAGCGATTATCGGTCAAACTGGCGATCTTGCGCCGGCTGATAAGCGTGTTTATGCGACTCGTGATATCACTGCAACGGTTGACAATATCTCTCTGATTACTGCGTCTATCTTATCGAAGAAACTGGCGGCAGGTCTTGAATCACTAGTGATGGATGTAAAAGTCGGTTCTGGTGCTTTCATGCCAACTTATGAAGCATCAGAAGAGTTAGCCAACTCTATCGTTGCCGTAGCTAACGGTGCTGGCACTAAGACTACGGCTATCCTTACCGATATGAATCAAGTGCTTGCTTCTTCTGCAGGTAATGCAGTTGAGGTTCGTGAGGCTGTACAATTCTTGACGGGTGAATACCGAAATCCACGTTTGTATGAAGTGACGATGGCACTTTGTAGCGAAATGTTGGTGTTAGCGAAGTTAGCTGAAGACACTGAGCAAGCAGAAGCTAAGCTGAATGAAGTACTTGATAACGGTAAGGCTGCTGAGTGCTTTGGTAAAATGGTCAAAGGTTTAGGCGGCCCTGCAGACTTCGTTGAAAACTACGATAATTATTTAGAGAAAGCAGAAATTATCAAGCCAGTATACGCTGACAATGAAGGTATTGTTTCAGCGATGGATACTCGAGCGATTGGTATGGCTGTAGTTGGCATGGGCGGTGGTCGCCGCGTGGCAACAGATACCATCGACTACGCGGTAGGCTTTGATCAATTTATTCGATTAGGCGAGACGGCAAGTGCAGACAAGCCACTAGCTGTTATCCATGCGCGTAATGAAGCGCAATGGCAAGAAGCAGCAAATGCATTGAAAGCCGCAATGACAATCGGTGAGCAAGCTTACGTAGAAACGCCTTGTGTGTACCGCCAAATTCGAGCGGAAGATCTCGCATAAGCGTGAGGAGAAATTATGAAACGCGCATTTATTTTAGTATTAGATTCATTTGGTATTGGCGCAGCAGCCGATGCTGAGCAATTTGGTGATGTAGGCTCAGATACACTGGGTCATATTGCAGAGCAGTGTGCAAAAGGTTTGGCTGATAACGATCAGCGCAGCGGTGAGCTAAAGCTACCGAATTTGAGCAAGCTCGGCCTAGCCATGGCGCATAAAGAGTCTACAGGTGCTTTGGCACAGGGCCTTCGTGATGACGTCGAAATTGTCGGTGCTTATGGTCACGCAGCAGAGTTATCGTCAGGTAAAGATACTCCGTCTGGTCACTGGGAAATTGCTGGTGTTCCTGTTTTGTTTGATTGGGGCTACTTCACGGATAAGCAAAATAGTTTCCCGAAAGAGCTGACCGACCGTATTCTAGATCGTGCAGGTTTAGATGGCTTTTTAGGTAACTGTCACGCATCAGGGACTCAAGTACTTGATGACCTGGGCGAAGAGCATATGAAGACGGGCAAACCTATCTTCTATACGTCAGCGGATTCAGTTTTCCAGATTGCATGTCATGAAGAAACTTATGGTTTAGATCGTCTGCTTGAGCTTTGCCAAATCGCTCGTGAAGAGCTTGAGGATTACAATATTGGTCGTGTTATCGCACGTCCATTTATTGGTCCAGGTAAAGGGCAATTTGAGCGCACGGGTAACCGTCGTGACCTTTCTGTTGAACCGCCAGCGCCAACCGTGTTGTCGAAGCTTGTTGAAGAGAAGCAGGGACAAGTGGTATCTATCGGTAAGATTGCTGATATTTACGCGAACTGCGGTATCACTAAGAAAGTGAAAGCCACAGGCATTCCAGCGCTATTTGAAGCAACCAAAGAGCAAATCAAAGAAGCGGGTGACAACACGATCGTTTTCACTAACTTTGTTGATTTTGATTCGGCGTACGGTCACCGTCGTGATGTGGCGGGTTATGCAGCCGCGCTTGAGTACTTCGATTCTCGTATTCACGAAGTAATCGAACTGATGGAAGAAGACGATGTTCTTATTCTGACGGCTGACCATGGTTGTGACCCAACTTGGCCAGGTACTGACCATACACGTGAACACATTCCTGTTATCGTTTATGGTCACAAGGTTCCAGCAGGTTCTTTAGGTCTTCGTGATAGCTTTGCTGATATTGGTCAAAGCCTTGCAAGTTACTTTGGTACATCCTCAATGGATTACGGAAAGAACTTCCTATAATCATTAACGAACAACGCTCAAGTCTCACTTGAGCGTTGTACATTTAACATATCTCTAGGCACTAAGTCCTAGGAACAAGCACTGAGAATAAAGGGAAACAGTCATGGCTACTCCTCACATTAATGCGGAAATGGGTGATTTTGCAGACGTAGTATTGATGCCGGGCGATCCACTTCGCGCAAAATACATTGCTGATACGTTTTTGGATGATGCGGTACAAGTGTGTGATGTACGTAATATGTATGGCTACACAGGCACTTACAAAGGTCGTCGTATCTCTGTAATGGGTCACGGTATGGGTATTCCATCATGCTCTATTTACGTTACTGAACTGATCAAAGATTTTGGTGTTAAGAAGATTATCCGTGTAGGTAGTTGCGGTGCGGTTAACGAAGACATCAAAGTGCGCGACGTTGTTATTGGTATGGGCGCATGTACTGATTCTAAAGTGAACCGTATTCGCTTTAAGAACCATGACTTTGCGGCGATTGCTGACTACAACATGGTGAAGAACGCTGAAGAAGCGGCAAAAGCTCGCGGTATTAACGTAAAAGTGGGTAACCTATTCTCTGCTGAGCTGTTCTACACTCCTGATCCTGAAATGTTCGATGTAATGGACAAATATGGCATTGTTGGTGTTGAGATGGAAGCGGCAGGCATCTACGGTGTTGCAGCAGAATACGGAGCAAAAGCACTGGCTATCTGCACCGTATCTGACCATATCAAGACTGGTGAGCAAACGACCTCTGATGAGCGTGCAACCACATTTAATGAAATGATGGAGATTGCTCTAGATTCTGTTTTGCTAGGTGACGCAGAATAAGCAAGACGCTAATAACGTATGTAAAAAAGCCTCGCTTGTGCGAGGCTTTTTTGTATCTGGGAATGGCTTATGTTTTCAAAAGGTACACGAGCATTCTATTGCTTGAGCAGTAAATTCTCGCCTTTGGTTTTCGGTTGTTTTCTAACGATGACCATCAGTAGCACACCAGAGATAAAACTCATCAAGATCATCATATACATAAAGCGATCACTTTTGCGGTAGTGATGATCGGAAATTGCGGTTACCTTACCAGTTTCAAAGGTGATTCGAACAAAACCTATGATGGTATGATCGTTGATGATCGGCTCGACTAGTTGTTGGCGGCCAATGCTGGCAGTTGAGAGTGGAGTATCGAGCCCTAGGACTTCGCGCGCCGTTTTGGCGTCTGTACTGGCGGCAATTTTGACCCCTTCAGAATCATAAACGGTCGCATCTAACACCAGACGTTCTTGTGCTAACTGGTTGGTCAGAGCACCTAAACGCTCTTGGTCTTGATCAATCAGCATCTGTCTGGCAGAGAGTGAGGCCTGAGAAATCAGAACTTTAGAAAGCACTTCTAACTGATTCGCTTGAATGCGCTCGTTACCTTTACTGATAACAAAGCTATTTGTTGTGATGAAGAACACCATAGCAGCGATTAAGCAAAGCGCTACTAACCTCAAAAAGTTGCGAAACGAAAACAGCGAACCGTCCATATAAGTTTAAAAGTACTATGAAATTACTGATTGGTTCATATTGATGCTTGCACAACCAAATTGCAATAGGTTAACGTTTTAGGAGCTTTTTAAAGGAAGGATTAGCCATGGACGCTGTAAAGCCGTTAGTGATTACCAAACGTATTCCATTGAAGGAACGTTTCCCTGAGACACTCATGTCTCATCAACTGGAGAAAAATAAAGCCAGTTGGATTATGTATTCTCATTATTTGTCTCCTGATATTTTCAATGATATGGATTTCTATATCGGTGAAACCAGCCGAATTCTCGACATTTGGCAGGTTGGGCAATATGAAGTGGCACTGATGGATGGCCAGTTAACCGCCGACCATAAAGTGATTCTGAATGAGCTCAAAGTGGATTGCGCAGCACTGTATGATGTTCCCGACCTCAATAAGCCGGGTGTGATTGTCTTGGATATGGACTCGACCGCCATTCAGATTGAGTGTATTGACGAAATCGCCAAACTTGCTGGAGTAGGTGAGCAGGTTGCAGAAGTAACAGAGCGAGCGATGCAAGGAGAGTTGGATTTTGAGGCGAGTTTGCGCCAACGTGTTGCAACATTAAAAGATGCAGATGAAGCGATTCTTGAGAGCGTTCGTTCACAGTTGCCGTTGATGCCAGAGTTAGAAGAAATGCTAAAAACTCTTCAGTCTTATGGCTGGAAAACGGCGATTGCGTCTGGTGGATTTACCTATTTTTCTGATTTCTTAAAGCAGAAATTAAATTTGGATTTTGCTCAATCAAATACGTTGGCGATTGAAAATGGCAAACTGACTGGCGAAGTACTTGGGGATGTCGTCTCAGCACAAACTAAAGCAGACATCTTGCTAGAGTTAGCGGAAGAGTATGATGTTGAGCCGCATAACACCATTGCCGTGGGTGATGGTGCCAATGACTTGGTGATGATGGCGGCGGCTGGTTTAGGTATTGCGTATCACGCAAAACCTAAAGTTGAAGCTCAGGCACAGGTAGCCATTAACCATGCAGGTTTAGGTGGGATTGTGTGTGTGCTGTCAGGGTTACTCGCAAGACAAAAACGAATCAACTGGTAAGTGAAAGATAACAAAGGGCGCATTGAGCGCCCTTTGTTTTATGGATGAAGCTTAATGATTTAGCTCTAAGCGAATTAATACTTCTTCTGTAATGTCGATAAGCTCGCAATAGCCGCAAATTGATGTCATCTCATTTTCTAAGTTGCGAGCGTGGCTCAAACTCAACGAAAGCAGTTCATTGATGTCTTTCTTCATCAAGGTTGTCAAAGCATCATACACCGGACCAGAGGAAATTCTTAACACGTAGAGTTCGCCCATACTTAGCGCATCTTTAATGAACTTAATCCGGCTTTGGGTGGACTCAAAGTCTTCGCGTAATTTGGTATGAATCGACTGAATACGTTGCCCTAGTTTCAATACTCCAATATACAGTTCGTGATAGACCGGCTTTGCTCCGGGCTTCTTCTTCATCGGTTCTGCAATTAACGTATTGCTGCGTCCTTTAAAAATAGGTTCTAAGGCAAATTTTTGATTGTGGCCAATTCGTTCCAAGAACTGCATATAGCCTGGCAGAGGGAAATTGACGCCAACAGTGCGACTCTTTATTGAGGTCCCTCGTTTATCGATATAGATAGGTGTTGAGACCATTTTAGCCAATAAGACGTTATGCAATGATTCCAGTAAAGCGGGACTTGGAAGCAGCTCTTGTTTAGCGATCAGCTTATCTTGGTTGTTATCAATCATGCCATTGAAAAAGGCGATGGTCTTGATGGTTTTGCCGGATTCGACAATCGATAAATGTACGGTTTTGCGATCCTGGGATAACCGAACCACCTCATAGGGGACTCGGTTCAATGGCAATCTGTCGTTATAGCGTTTCAGCTCCAAGTAATCTATCGAGATTAATGCCCCTGTTTTGACAGGCAACGGTTCCAATAGCTCTATGCTTGCACCACGTTTAGACAAGTCGAGCGTTTTTCCACGAATAACTGTGTTTTCATCACATTGAACAAACAGCGGCGTGCTGAATTGATATCGCGGTTCTTTTCGTCTGGATTGCGCATCGAAATACAACCCTCTTGGCTGGCTTTCTACTTTTCTTGGGTGTCTAAAGCGATTTAGACTGTTAGCCGGAAGACGAGGTTTTTCTGTAAATAGGTAGTCAGCGGCTGAATTAGCATCACTGATCTCCTGCAGAATACCGAAGTGAGTCAATTTTTCATTACCATTCACGAGATCGCTGTAGTTGTGCGAAATCGTGGTGACGTCTTCTTCGGACAGCTCGAATACGGAGAGACGAAACGCTTTCCAACTATCTCGACGTCCGCCAATATGCCAGAACAATTGACGTTCTTGACGATCTGCCTCTGGCATCATCATGGAATAAAACAGTTTCATCCCCTGATGTTCGTGGGTAAAGGTATAAAGTACGTTGCTACAGCCTTTGATGCCTGCTTTGACCAGTAAATCCATTCTCTCTCGAGAAAACAAAGCCCCCAGCGATTGTTGATTACGCTCATCATGCCAGTAGTGCCAAATGTCTTGGTTATTTTCTGTTAGCAGTGCCACCTTCAGTTCATTACCGCTAAAAAACAGCGGTAGGTTACAGGCGTGTTTAAGATAACTGTGTTCGAAACCTCGAGTACGAGCTCGGGTAATCCTATCTTGGTTATCGTGGCGGATTTTTTTTGATTCAGTATTCAGTAGCTTTTCAACCACCATTTCGACCGCATTAGTGCGCGACAATCTTAGTGTTCTTAGATACTTAACCGGGGATACACCGTGTAGACCATCGACACCGAGTACACGGTATTCGATCGGTTTGGTGATTTCCTTAACTTGACTGGTTTGGGCGAGTTCGTCAAAGCTAACACTAATCACTTGGCCTAAGTCGTAATCAAAGGTACCTGGCACTTTGAATTTGGCACCTGAACTGGAGAGATCGACACTAAGCCCAGTGACTACGTCTCCATTTTCCAATTGAATAGATACTTGAGATTCGAGTTTAAGGCGATTCTCTTTACGCTTCAGGTCGTAACCTAAGTTAATGGCGTCCGCCAGATAAGGACTTTGTGGATCGGTCAACTCGCCCTCATGCGCGGCGCGTTGCTCATCACCAAGATTGCTCAAGGTTTTCTTATTAACTAACGATTCCCATACGCCTTCGGTGTAGCCGCCAAATTTCTTGGTCAGTTTGTGGTAACTATCAAATGCACGGTCATCAAGCCAGTGAGCTAGCCCATTAAGTTGATACTCGTGGCAATTGCTGGTGACTCGACCACGAAGGTCAATACGCTTATGGCAAGGGGCCATAAGGCGATTAAGTTCCATTTTAACCAGGAGTTTTGTCGAGGGAGACTCACCCTCGGTCACTTGACTAAGTACATAATCAAAGTCATCAGCGTGATACGCCGAAATCAAGCGTTCTGCGATGGAAAGTATTTCAGGTTGCTGCATGAGTTTTGTTAAAGTGTCCCTTTGAGATGATGAGTGTCATCAAGAAATAGCACAGCGTGAAGCTATTATATCGGCTACCATGCCGAAAACCTTAATGTTATCTACTGATAAATATAAGGTAATTATCGGATCTATTTTTAGATTCTTGTCGATTCTTGACAAATTTTATCGCCGAACATTTTCGAAAATTAATACATTTCTCAATAAAAGGTGCAATGGATTGCATTTGTTTGAGTAATTATCGTGACGGGTTGAGTTAAAAATGGCAAAAGCGAAAAGAGCTTATGTATGTAATGACTGCGGGGCTGACTTCCCTCGTTGGCAGGGGCAATGTAATGCATGTGGTAGTTGGAACACCATCAGTGAGGTTCGTTTAGCGGCATCACCTCAAGTCGCTCGTAATGAACGCTTGACCGGTTACGCAGGCAGTTCCACGGAATCCAGCGTCCAAACCTTATCTGAGATTGACTTACAAGAGGTCCCTCGATTTACCAGTGGTTTTAAAGAACTTGACCGTGTACTTGGTGGCGGGGTGGTCCCCGGGGCAGCTATCCTCATTGGTGGTAACCCAGGGGCAGGTAAATCGACACTGCTTTTACAAGCAATGTGCTGGCTATCGTCGCAAATGCCAACCCTCTACGTAACGGGTGAAGAATCCTTGCAGCAGGTTGCCATGCGAGCATCTCGTTTAGGTTTGCCAAAAGAGCACCTAAAAATGCTGTCTGAAACCAACGTTGATCGTATTTGTCAAGTGGCAGAGAAGGAACAACCGAAGCTGATGGTTATCGACTCCATCCAAGTTATGCATGTGGCTGATGTTCAATCGTCGCCAGGCAGTGTGGCTCAGGTAAGAGAGTCGGCAACAGCATTAACTCGATATGCTAAACAGAATAACGTTGCTATCTTCATTGTTGGTCACGTGACTAAAGATGGCACGTTGGCAGGTCCTAAGGTTCTTGAGCATATTATTGACTGTTCGGTGTTGCTCGACGGTGGAACGGACAGCCGATTTAGAACGTTACGTAGCCACAAAAACCGTTTTGGTGCGGTCAATGAGCTAGGCGTATTCGCCATGACGGGACAAGGTTTGAAGGAAGTGAGTAACCCTTCGGCGATTTTCCTCTCTCGTGGTGAAGAAGAAACGTCAGGCAGCTCGGTTATGGTGGTGTGGGAAGGTACGCGTCCACTATTGGTTGAGATTCAAGCACTGGTAGATTATAGCCAGCTAGCAAACCCACGCCGAGTTGCAGTTGGCTTAGAGCAAAATCGCTTGTCTTTATTGCTTGCTGTTTTGCATAAACATGGCGGTCTGCAAATGGCTGATCAAGATGTATTTGTGAATGTGGTTGGTGGTGTCAAAGTGACCGAAACCAGTGCTGACCTTGCCTTGGTGATGGCCTTGCTTTCAAGCTTTAGAGACCGTCCACTACCTAAAGATGTCGTCGTGTTTGGTGAAGTTGGGCTGGCGGGTGAAATTCGTCCGGTTCCAAGTGGTCAAGAGCGATTAATGGAAGCGTTTAAGCACGGTTTCAAAAAAGCCATTGTACCAGCGGCAAATATGCCAAAAGGCGGTATTGAAGGTATGCAAATCCACGGAGTTAAGAAGCTATCTGAAGCGATTTCTGCTTTCGATGAACTTTAATGATGGTTTTTGTGAAAAATTAGGTAGAATGTCGCCAACAAAATGTATGATTTTACGAAATGACATCGAAAAATCACGAAGAGCAGCTAAAATTAACTGCGAACTAACAACAGTAGCCAACACGGATGAAGCTAGGTGTAACAAGCATTTAGAGGCAGTTTTGCTCTATTTGGCACCTTAATACGCCGCGAAGGCATAACTTTTTTTTAATACGAATGCACGCAAAGCTATCCGTCTTGACAGATTGTGATATACTCTGCGCGCATTTTATATCCTATTAACAGAGTAAAACGATGACTGATTTATCAAAATACAGAAATATTGGTATTTTCGCGCACGTTGATGCGGGTAAAACCACAACAACTGAGCGTATCCTAAAACTGACTGGCCAAATCCATAAGACTGGTGAAGTTCATGATGGTGAATCAACTACTGACTTCATGGAGCAGGAAGCTGAGCGTGGTATTACTATCCAATCAGCGGCAGTTAGCTGTTTCTGGAACGATCACCGTCTAAACGTTATCGATACTCCTGGACACGTTGACTTTACAGTTGAAGTATATCGTTCTCTGAAAGTACTAGATGGTGGTATCGGTGTATTCTGTGGTTCTGGTGGTGTTGAGCCTCAGTCAGAAACTAACTGGCGCTATGCGAACGAATCAGAAGTATCTCGTATCATCTTCGTTAACAAACTTGACCGTATGGGTGCAGACTTCTTCAACGTAGTTGATCAAGTTAAGAACGTTCTTGCTGCAAACCCACTAGTAATGGTTCTTCCAATCGGTCGTGAAGACGACTTCGTTGGTGTTGTAGACCTACTAAGCCGTAAAGCATACGTATGGGATGACTCTGGTCTTCCAGAAAACTACGAAGTTAAAGACGTTCCAGCTGACATGGTTGACGACGTTGAAGCTTACCGTGAAGAGCTTATCGAAACTGCTGTTGAGCAAGACGATGACCTAATGGAAGCGTACATGGAAGGTGAAGAGCCTTCAATCGAAGACATCAAGCGTTGTATCCGTAAAGGTACTCGTGACCTAGCATTCTTCCCAACATTCTGTGGTTCTGCATTTAAGAACAAGGGTGTTCAGCTAGTTCTTGACGCAGTTGTTGACTACCTACCATCTCCAACTGAAGTAGATCCTCAGCCTCTAACTGATCCAGAAACTGGTGAACCAACTGGCGAAGTTGCAACTGTATCTGCTGATGAGCCACTACGTGCTCTAGCATTTAAGATCATGGACGACCGTTTCGGTGCTCTAACGTTTATCCGTATCTACTCAGGTGTAATGAACAAGGGTGACACAATCCTTAACTCTGCAACTGGTAAAACTGAGCGTATCGGCCGTATGGTTGAGATGCAAGCAGATGAGCGTAACGAACTAACTACTGCACAAGCTGGTGACATCATCGCTGTTGTTGGTATGAAGAACGTTCAAACTGGTCACACTCTATGTGATCCTAAGCACGAGTGTACTCTTGAGCCAATGATCTTCCCTGAACCAGTAATCTCTATTGCTGTTTCTCCTAAGGACAAAGGTTCTACAGAGAAAATGGGTATCGCGATCGGTAAGATGGTTGCAGAAGATCCATCATTCCAGGTTGAGACTGACGAAGATTCAGGTGAAACTATCCTGAAAGGTATGGGTGAACTTCACCTAGACATCAAAGTAGACATCCTGAAGCGTACTTACGGCGTTGAGCTTGAAGTAGGTCAACCACAGGTTGCTTACCGTGAAACTATCACTCAAGCAGTTGAAGATAGCTACACGCACAAGAAACAGTCTGGTGGTTCTGGTCAGTTCGGTAAGATTGACTACCGTATCAAACCAGGTGAGCCAAACTCTGGCTTCACGTTCTCTTCAACAGTTGTTGGTGGTAACGTACCTAAAGAATTCTGGCCTGCAGTTGAGAAAGGTTTCGCATCTATGATGGAAACTGGTGTTCTAGCTGGCTTCCCAACGCTAGACGTTGAAGTTGAACTATACGACGGTGGTTTCCACGCAGTTGACTCGTCTGCAATCGCATTCGAAATCGCAGCGAAAGGTGCATTCCGTCAATCTATGCCAAAAGCTGGTGCTCAACTTCTAGAGCCAATCATGCACGTTGACGTGTTCTCTCCAGAAGACAACGTTGGTGATGTAATCGGTGACCTTAACCGTCGTCGTGGTATGATCAAAGACCAACAAGCTGGTGCTACTGGTGTTCGTATTAAAGCTGACGTTCCTCTATCTGAGATGTTCGGCTACATCGGTCACCTACGTACAATCACTTCTGGTCGTGGTCAGTTCTCTATGGAGTTCTCACACTACAGCGCTTGTCCAGCAAACGTTGCTGAAGAAGTTATTGCTAAAGCAAAAGAAGAGAAGAAGTAATTCGTCTTTTCCTTTGACTGATAAAACCCGCCTTATGGCGGGTTTTTTATTGCCTTTATAACGACCTGAGTACGTAGTCGGTGTCGATAATATCTAAATGAGACATATCGCACTGCTTAAAGTCAGCGACTTCTTGCTGTAGCCATTGAATAAAGATTTTGAGTTTAGGTCGATTGAAGTAATGCTCTGGAGCACACAGGTAATAGGCAAATTTAGGCTTGAGTGCGTAATTGCCGATTCGCACTAGGGTTCCTTCTTTGATATAGCGATAGGCTAGGCTGTGTTTGATAAGCCCAACGCCTTGAACAGACAGTGCGCCTTCGACAACGAAGTGCGAGCCGTTATATTGTAGCGTTCGATTGCCTACAGGCGCACCGACATGTTGTAGCCACAAGTTCCAATCCATATCCGGCCAAGTATCTTCAATCAGGTCGGCTCGATGCAAATCTTGAACATCATAAATCTGGTGTTGCTGTTGATACAGCGGGTGGCACACAGGGTAGATAATATCTTCCATGAGTAAGTGGCTTTGCACGCCCTCATAGATACCTTCACCATAACGTAGACAAATATCAACGGATTGATCCTGAAAAGAGACCAATTGGTTATTAGGCTCGATCAAAAGCGCAATATCAGGGTTTTGCTGACGAAAGCTTTGTATTCTCGGCACCAACCAGTGTTGAGCAAATGATGGCAATGTCGAGATGGACAAACGATTGGGGTTAGGATCTTGGTTGACACTCTGAACTCCGGTGAATATATGTTCAAAGCCCTTGGCAAGTTCTCTATATAGTTGTTGGCCCTCTGGCGTTAATAACACTTTCCTGTGCTGCCGATAAAACAAATGACAACCTAGGCTCTCTTCCAACTGTCGAATTTGTTGACTTACTGCAGCCGCTGAAACAAACAGGCGATTGGCGGCCATCTTAAAGCTGCCTAGCTCAGCCGCTTTATAGAAATAGTAAAGTCCTTGAAGGGGAGGCAGTTTTTCTTTCACTTAAGCTTTCCTTAACTCAAAGTCAAAATAGATCGTTTGTCACACATTGATGTTTTGCATAAAAATTATACAAAACAGAGGGGGATAGGCAATGGATAAAACAATCAACTCCAATCAATATGTACAAGATAGAGCGGTGAAAGGCTCGTTGACTAAGTTAATCTTAACTTACGTCAGGCAATGGCGTCAGAATCAACGTACTAGAAAAGTGTTATCGGAAATGCCAGATCATTTGTTAGAAGACATTGGAGTGACTAGAGAACAGGCCAATCGAGAAAGTCGAAGACCATTTTGGCAATACAAATAAAAAAGGCGACTAACGTCGCCTTTATCTAGTATGCATGAGTGCTACTCTTCCCAAACGACCAGTTTATCTTTAGGCCAGCTATGGCCGACTTCATGATACTTCTGTTCAAGCAAATGGCGTTTGATTTTCAGTGTTGGTGTTAGTAACCCGTTCTCAATACTCCATGGTTCCTTAACCATTAGCACACCTTTGATTTGCTCATGAGACTCAAGTTCTTGATTCATGCGCTTAACGACACGCTCAGCGGTACGTGCGTAGCGTGCTTTGTCAAAGTTAGGGAAGTCGTGAGGCACAACGAGTAAGATTGGAGCTGGTAAGCCTAAACCGATTAAACACATCATTTCGACACGGCTGTATTCCGCCAGCTTTTTCTCAATAGGTACAGGTGCGACAAACTTACCTTTAGCCGTTTTGAAGGTGTCTTTCTTACGACCCTGAATGGTTAGATAACCTTCGCCATCAATAGCGCCGATATCGCCAGTATGCAACCATCCTTCGCTATCAAATGCTTCTTGAGTCGCAATGTCATTTTTGTAGTAGCCCGAGAAGAGACCTTGTCCTCGAACCATGATTTCATCATCCTCAGCAATCTTAAGTTCAATACCTGGGCCTGCGTTACCAACAGTACCTATTTTGTCGGCCCTAAATGGGTAGTTAATGGTACTGTAAGCGAAAGATTCGGTCATGCCCCAGGCTTCAGTGATATTCAGCCCGACGCTGTGATACCAATCTAACAGAGCTGGAGGCACAGGAGCGGAACCACAACCAAGTACTCGTGCTTGGTCAAGTCCTAAGCCGTCTGCCAACTTCTTCTTAATCAATGAGTTGACGAACGGTATCTTAAGTAGAATGTTGAGTTTCTTCTGTGGCAGTTTATCTTGAATACGCTGCTGAAACAGAGTCCATAGTCGCGGCACTGAAATAAACAGTGTTGGACGCTGCATCTTCACATCTTCGATAAAGGTGTCTAATGACTCTGGGAATGCCGTCTGCACGCCTCCAACTACTGATGAACCAAAGATGTACACTCGCTCAGTAATATGAGCTAGCGGTAAATAAGAGAACAGACGATCGTTGGGTTCAATGCCAATATGGTCGATAAGTCTTTGTACCGACCAGCTAAATGCGCCATAGGTCAACATGGCACCCTTTGGTAGCCCTGAGGTGCCTGAGGTATAAACCAACGACATTAGCTTGTCGTCATAGTGAACAGGGCGCTCTTCACTTGGCTTGCTATCAGCGATCAATTGATTAAATGTGTGCTGGCAATCTGGCGCGGTATCGTAAGGCAGGGAAATCGTGATTAGATCACCAAGAGACTCAATGACAGAGGTGGTGGCTTTAGCATCATCAAGCTTACCTGCAATCAACACCTTACTTTCACTGTGTGTTAGACAGTATTCAATGGTATCGGCACCAGCGGTTGGGAAAATTGGTACACTGATGTAGTCGCCAAGCATCATCGCTAAATCGCAAATAAACCACTCTGCGCAGTTTTTAGAAATGAGCGCGACCTTTTCGCCTGGCTGTATGCCAAGACCACGAAGAGCAGAAACAAGACGTAATGCTTTATCTGCTACGTCAGCATAAGTGAATTCGACGAACTCACGATTGATAATTTGTTTTAAGTAAACTTCATTCGGTCTTTCTTGCGCCCACTTTAGGATCATCTCGTTGGGCGGCGGTAGGGTACAACTTGAGAGAGTGCTTTCATTAGGCAGTATCATTCCTGAACTCCGTTTTCGTGTAGAACGATAATTTATAGTTATTGTAATGTTAATGTGTTGTTAACATTACAATACTAGTCACAATGGGTAAGTACCGCAAGATGCTAATGACGGATTATTGTGGGCTCAAGCACATTATTGGAGCAAAAGCTCCAATAATGTGAGTTAAGTGGAATATAAGGATTTAGATTGTCCAATAAGATTTTAATGCCAAGGAATATGTGTGGAATACATAACAAGCTTGATTGCGTCTTGCTGGCAGCGCAATGCGTGCACACAATCGCTATCAATCTTGCCGAGTGCGACCATCTTTTCTAGTTCCAATAATGCATGGATCAAGGACCAAGATTCACTGTAATGACGGTGACTGGTTAGGGCATCAAAAATGTTAGCAACGGTAACAATACGAGCAGCAATAGGAATTTCGGCATGACTTAGTCCGTTTGGCGCACCTGAACCATCTAAATATTCATGATGATATTGGATGATATCTGTTAACAGTGTCATGCTGGTTGGCTTTCGATCGTGGATCTGTTTTGCGAGCTGGTTGACTAAGTTCAGCCCTTGTTGAATTTGTCCTTGCATTGCGACATTGCTATGCCACATTTCTTGCCACGGAGAGCTCTGTTTCGAACTCAATGAAGAGTACTTACCTATGTCGTGTAACTCTGCAAAGTGCACGATATAGTCGATGGTTTCATCATCGAGTTGATACAGTTCAGCCACTTGCAGCGCAATGAGCCTTGCGTACTGACCGACTCGGTAAGCATGATCGAGGCTCTCATCTAGATGTTCGAAATTGGTACTACGAACGGTATAGCCCATATCAGCCATGGCATTGACGTAGCTGCGCTGTTCGTTGACCGCTTTAGCGAGCTCATTGGTACAAGAGGTTAATTGTTCAACCGTAGTATTGTCGAAAAACTGAGGTTGATTTGCATCTAAAAATAGTAACCCAGTAAAGTGACCATCGTTGAGGACGGGTAAGGTTAATGAGGCCGCATAAGGCTGTTGTAACAACCAACTTGAGTGTTGCGATGAATTGGTAATAGCTGATGAAAGGTCATTAATGACGCGATGTTTATGCTTGCAGGCCAGTTGTCCAAGCGCGGAGTTAGCGCTAATAGGAGCACTGTATCGAAGCAGGGGCTCTCCTTGTAATGTACTATGTGCAAATGTACTCAACCTAGCATGCTGGGCATCGAAGAGCGCGACAGAGATTCTAACGATTTCGGGAGCATGAAGGCTAATAGCATGATGGGCACGTTTTAATTCATCATTAATAGAGCCTCGGCTCGAACTCCGATGATGGCTCCCAATAGAGCAGTCCTTTCTCATAACTCACCCCCTGTTTGTGTAGGTGTTTTAGCACCTAATCACTGCTTGTCGATATAAAACCCTTTTATTGAATTGAAACTGCAATGAGGGGAGCTCCCCTCATTAATTAGTGTATGACTAAGCTGAAACTGTGACGAGAAATATTACCTAAAATCAGAGTGATAATTGATTTAGATTAAACTTACCACGGCTGGTGATAGTAACCCTGCAAAAGCAAAGAACACCACCATCCAAACGATAGGCAGTTTAAACTGCTTCATAAGGAGTGCACCTAAAAGCACCCAAGCAAGATCCATTGCACCAAAAACAGCGCTAACAAAGACAGGCTGGTAGAGGGCAGACAATAACAAACCAACTACGGCGGCGTTTACGCCCACCAATGCACCAGAAATCGCCGGTATTTTAGCGAGCTGCTGCCAGTTTTTTAACACGCCGACAAGGAGCAAAAAGCCAGGAACAAATACACCAAGTGTTGCAACAATCGCCCCCCATACTGGTGCCGAAGGCATTAGCTCATAACCGATGTAAGTAGCAAAAGTGAACATTGGTCCTGGCACTGCCTGTGCTGCGGCATAACCTGTTAAGAACGCGTCTTGCGTTAATTGATCACCCACAATATTTTGTAGCAGAGGAAGAACCACGTGACCGCCACCAAATACCAAACTACCCGCTTGGTAGAAATCGGAGAAAAGTGCTATCGATGACGACCATTGACCTATAAATGGTAGGGCGATAAGAAGTACGACGAAGCTGACTAGTGGCAATACAGAGAAAGACAGTTTACTGGAGGTATTTACGATTTCTGTATTTGGGAGATATCGGACGCCTAAAAGAGCAGCTACAACTAAAACCAGAATTTGCGCAGCAATACTTTGGAACAAAAGCAGTGTAATGGCAGTAGCGATACAAATAGAAACAGTGAGTTTAGACTTGCAGAAATTCTTATACATACCCCACGTGGCGTCAGCGACTACTAACACGGCGAGAAGTTTCAGGCCGTGCACCACATTCTGAAAGTAACTGGATTCAGTGAGCTGACTGCTCAAGACTGCAAGGGCAAGCATGAGGATTACTGATGGCAGTGTGAAGCCAAGAAATGCCATGATACCACCGCCAATGCCTGCGCGTTGATAACCGACAGCAAAACCGACTTGGCTTGAACCTGGGCCCGGTAGAAATTGGCTTAAAGCAACAATTTGAGCGTACTCTTCATCGCTTAGCCAATTGAGTTTCTCAACAAAGGTATTGCGGAAATAACCTATATGAGCTGCGGGACCACCAAAGCTGACCCATCCTAGAGCGAAAAAGATCTTAAATATAGCAAACAATGACTCATTGCTGTTTGAGTGGTTGTTTGTGGTTTCTTTGCTTAACGTAGACACCTGCGCACCTATCTTATGAAAATAACAATTTCGATTAGCGCCGATGCTACTGACTCATCTATAATGATTCAAATTAATAGATTTGATAGATACTATGAGTGAAACTGGACGAGAGAAGATTGATTGGAAACGCATTGATTTAAATTTGTTGATCGTATTCTTTCACCTTTACCAAACACGCAGTGTGTCTGTAGCGGCTGAGAAGAGCTTTGTCAGTCAGTCAGCAATGAGTCACAGTTTATCTAAGTTACGAACTTTGTGTGGGGACCGACTTTTTGAACGCAAAGGTCATCAAATGGTACCGACAGAGCGAGCTACAGAGCTGTATCCAACGGTAGAACAGATATTAAATCTGGTGCAATTTAACGTGTTACCCACAGAACAATTCTTGGCAAAGAATTATCGCGGAATCTGCAAAATAGGATTAACGGATTACGCGGAGTTTATCTTTGCTCCAACTATTTATGACGCCATAGTGTCACAAGCCCCTAGCGCGAAAGTCAGTTTCATCAATGTTAATCGACACAATTACCGTTCAGTCAGTGAGCAGGAAAACTTAGACATCATCATCGGTAGTATCCCCGATTTAGAGCAGCAGTTTAGTGCGCAAAAGCTCTACACTGAAAAACATGTCTGTATCTATGACAGTAGTTTGGTGAAGGTTGGCGAATTGGATATCGAGACCTTCGCCTCTCTGCCGCATTGCTTAGTCAGTCCGGAGGGTAACTTCACGAGTAACGTCGATAAGCAGCTAGAGTCAATTGGATTATCCCGTGAAGTCACTGCCGTCTCGCGAAACTTTCTGACGATAGGGCGTTTAGTTACTGGTCGTGAGATGTTTGCGATAGTGCCCGAAAAAATGGCCAAGATTAACCTGATTCAAACTAACCTTACATCCGCTCCACCACCAGTGCCCGTGGCTGATTTTGATATCTCTATGATTTGGAAGAAGCAGTCGCACATGAGCGATAAAATTCATTGGCTAAAAGACACCATATATGAAGCCATTTTATCGTCGCTGCATGAAACCACACTTTAGTGGTAAGGATTACACAAAATTGCTCTGTAACAATTGTTAACGTATCCAAATTTCGCAGTTAGTTGCATATGGAGGCTAACTGCTAATAATTCTGTTAAGAAAGTGATCAGACCCACAACCTAAGCAATTTCTAGCGGTAATAGATCAAAAATCCCATCTCTCCCCCTTTAATTACAAAAAATAAATGCTAGTTTCTCTGTGTAAACGTTTCCAAATGGAAGCAAAAACCCCTACAAAAAATGAGAATAACAGTTATGAAGAAGCAAATGGTTAAAGGATTAGTGGCCTCTGCAGTAGGTCTAGCTTGTTTCAGTCAAACAGCATTCGCGAAAGACATCACGGTATGGGCATGGGATCCAAACTTTAATGTGGCCATCATGCAAGAAGCCGCTGAGAAATACGAAGCGAAGCATGAAGATGTAAACATTAAAGTCGTTGATTTTGCGAAAGCGGATATCGAACAGAAGCTGCACACTATGCTAGCGTCTGGAATCACGTCGGCATTGCCTGATGTGGTATTGATTGAAGATTACAATGCTCAGAAATACTTACAGTCATATCCTGGTTCATTTGCTCCTATGACAAATGCCGTTGATTATACTCAGTTTGCTCCGTACAAAGTGAATGTAATGACCGTCGGCGATGAAGTATATGGCCTACCATTTGATACGGGTGTATCAGGCCTTTACTACCGTACTGATATTCTTGAAAAAGCAGGTTTCAGCGCTAAGGACATGGAAAATATTACTTGGGACCGTTTCATTGAAATTGGTAAACAAGTGAAAGAGAAGACCGGCGTTTCCATGTTAGGTAATAACCCATCTGACCTTGGTCTACTGCGCGTCATGATTCAAGGTGCAGGCAGTTGGTACTTCAATCAAGACGGTAGCCTAAACATTGCTAACAACAAAGCGCTTGAAGAAGGCATTAAGATTTTCCGTGATCTTCATACTACAGAAATTGCGCGTCCTACCATTGGCTGGTCTGAGTGGGTTGGTTCGGTAAATAGCGGCGCTGTTGCTTCTATTACGACTGGTGTTTGGATTACAGCATCAGTTAAAGCAGGCGAAGGTCAAGAAGGTAAATGGGCGGTTGCGTCAACACCACGCCTGAATGTAGAAGGGGCAGTGAATAGTTCTAACCTTGGTGGTTCAAGCTGGTATGTATTGAGTGCATCGAAAGAAGCAGATACAGCTATCGACTTCTTAAATCAAACTTTTGGCTCTGACAAAGAGTTCTACAACGAAATTCTTAAGAAGCAAGGTGCCGTAGGTTCTTACTTACCTGCTGGTAACACACAAGCCTACCAATATGAAGATAGCTACTTCAATAACCAAAAGATTTACTCAGACTTCAACAAATGGGCTGCTGAAATTCCAGCGGTTAACTATGGCATGTACACCTATGAAGTCGATGCTGCAATTGCAGCGCAGATGCCTTCAATCATGCAAGGTGCACCAATCGATAAAGTCTTAGAAAGTGTTGAGCAACAACTGAAATATCAAATTCAATAATCGTTTTTCCTTTGCCCCCATCTCTGCTGCGAGTCAGGGTGGGGGCCTTTTCTTCTCTTTGTTGGTGTCATTATGAGTGAATTAGTCAAGACGATTAAGTCTAACTCCAAAAACAATAAAAATAGCTTTCAGCGTTTTTATGATATTAATGGCTGGGGTTTCGTATTACCTGCCGTCATATTAGTGTCCTTATTTATGATCTATCCAATAGTGAATTCACTTTGGATGGCTATGCACTCTGGACGTGGTGTTATTATGGAGTTCGTTGGTTTTGGCAACGTAACTCGTTTATTTAACGATCCTGTATTTTTAAAAGCGCTCTCGAATACGTTTATTTTCTTGATTATTCAAGTGCCTATTATGATCTTGCTTTCGTTAGCATTATCGTCTTGTTTAAACTCACCAAATCTTAAGTTCAGAAGCTTATTCCGCTTAGCGATTTTCCTACCATGTGTTACTTCCTTGGTAGCTTACTCGATTCTATTTAAGAGTATGTTTGCGTATGAAGGCATTGTGAACTCGTTCCTTATGTGGACAGGCATTGTAAGCGACCCAATTCCATGGATGGCTGACCCATTTTGGGCCAAAGTAACCATCATTATTGCGATTACGTGGCGCTGGACAGGCTATAACATGATCTTCTTCTTGTCTGCAATGCAGAACATTGATAAGTCAATTTATGAAGCAGCGCGTATTGAAGGTGTGAGTCCTATTAAACAGTTCTTCTTTATTACGGTTCCCTTACTCAAGCCGGTTATCCTATTTACTACGGTTATGTCGACCATTGGTACATTGCAGTTATTTGATGAGGTGGTGAATATTACCGCTGGTGGTCCTGCGAATGAAACTCTAACGTTATCTATGTATATCTATGACCTGTCATTTAAGTTTGTTCCAAACTTTGGTTATGCAGCAACGGTATCGTACGTCATCGTATTCTTTGCCGCTATTCTAGCAATGCTTCAATTTAGAATTGCGAGGGATAAATAATGAATAATAAAAACAAAGCGATGCGTGGTTTAATGTACGCATTTCTATCAATATTCTCGTTAGTCTCATTATTTCCGTTTTATTGGATGATTGTGTCCAGTACTAACACAACGACTCAGGTTAATACGGGTAAATTCACTTTTGGTGACCAATTACTGATTAACTTAGCTAAATTGAATGAGCAAATTGACCTTTGGCTAATTTTCTACAATACCTCGAAGATTGCCATTATTAGTACGCTGTTTACGCTGCTAATCTCATCTATGGCTGGTTATGGTTTTGAAGTGTATAAGAGCAAGGTACGTGACCGTGTTTACAGTGCCATGCTGCTGACAATGATGATTCCATTTGCCGCGCTGATGATTCCACTGTTCACACTAATGGCGAAGGCAGGTCTGTTGGATACTCACCTTGCAGTGATGCTACCGACCATTGCTTCAGTATTCATTGTGTTCTATTTCCGCCAATGTACTAAAGCGTTCCCATCAGAACTTATTGATGCGGCGCGAGTTGATGGTGTGAAAGATTGGAAAATCTACCTGTTTGTTTATATGCCCGTGATGAAAACCACGTACGCGGCTGCCTTTATTATCGTCTTTATGACGTCGTGGAATGCCTTTTTATGGCCGTTGATTGTATTGCAATCTGCCGAACTAAAAACAATTAACTTAGTGCTGTCCTCTTTGTCGTCAGCCTACTTCCCTGATTTTGGCATCATTATGGTGGGGACTGTGGTGGCAACCATTCCAACCCTAGCCGTATTCTTTTTGATGCAGAAGCAATTTGTGGCCGGTATGACTGGCTCTGTGAAATAGAGAGATGTTTAGAATGAGAACTTTCGATCAAGTAATTTCCGCTAGAGAGTGGGAAAACCAGCATGTAACGCATCATAACGTTCTGGACGCACATGCGCCGCTTAATGCGTTTCACAGTGAAGTTGCTGCAAAAGAGAACCTACCGTCTGAGAATATGCGCTCGCTAAACGGTGAATGGAAATTTAAGTTGTTCTCTCAACCAGAGCAGGTTGAAGCATCGTGTGTTGAAACTGCGTTTGACGACAGTCAATGGGACGCGATTCAAGTGCCAAGTAACTGGCAACTGCAGGGTTTTGATAAACCTATCTATACCAATGTTAAGTATCCGTTTGCTGATACCCCACCAATCGTGCCGCAGGATAACCCAACGGGGTTGTATCGTGTGTCATTTGCACTCGACAGCATCAAAGCTGATGAGCGACAAACCATCACTTTCGATGGTGTGAACTCGGCATTTCATATCTGGTGTAATGGAGTCTGGATTGGTTATTCTCAAGACAGCCGTCTAGCGGCTGAGTTTGACCTGACTGAGTTTGTTGTCGAAGGTGAAAACCAATTATCAGTGATGGTTCTGCGATGGTCTGATGGTTCGTATCTCGAAGACCAAGATATGTGGTGGCTGAGTGGGATTTTCCGTAACGTCACTCTGCGCACTAAGCCAAAAACAGCCATTGCTGATGTACAGGTCAATACTGAGCTTGATGCGTGCTACCGCGATGCAGTGCTAAAAGTCACCACTAAGCTTACTGAGAAGGCCTCACCATTCAGCGTCAATATTGAGCTGTTTGATGAATTGGGCAATAGCATCTTTGGGCGCAAGTCTGCACTATGTGGTCAGCGCATCATCGATGAGAAAGGTCCGTGGCAAGAAATTGCTGAACACCGGGTTGCTATTGAAAACCCGAAAAAATGGAGTGCTGAAGAGCCGAATCTTTACCGTCTAGTGGTTTCTCTTAATGACGAAGATGGTCAGTTGGTGGATTGTGAAGCATACAACGTTGGCTTCCGCAGCGTTGAGATCACTGACGGTCAATTGAAGGTGAACGGTAAGGCACTGTTGGTACGCGGGGTTAACCGTCACGAACATCATCCAGAAATGGGTCACACTATGACTCGTGAAGGCATGATTGAAGATATCAAACTGCTGAAACAATACAACTTCAATGCGGTGCGAACCGCACACTATCCAAATGATCCACTTTGGTATGAGTTATGTGACGAATACGGCTTATACCTAGTTGATGAGGCCAACATCGAAACGCACGGCCAGTTCCCAATGTGTCGTCTGTCGGATGATGTTACCTGGATGAACGCGTATATGCGTCGAATGATTCGTTTGGTTGAGCGTGATAAGAACCACCCATCCATTATCATTTGGTCTTTAGGCAATGAGTCAGGTATTGGTAACAACCATCATGCAATGTACCAATGGACTAAACTTCGCGATCCATCACGTCCGGTACAATATGAAGGTGGCGGTTCCGATACGGCAGCAACCGATATTATCGTGCCGATGTATGCTCGTGTGGACAGCGATCAGCGTCATCATATCGACCCAACGGTCACTCCAAAACTTGCTATCAAAAAGTGGCTTGGAATGCCGGGTGAAGAGCGCCCGCTTATCCTTTGCGAATACGCACATGCGATGGGGAACAGTTTAGGTAGCTTCGACAAATACTGGGATGTGTTCCGTGAGTACCCACGCTTACAAGGCGGCTTTATTTGGGACTGGGTAGACCAAGGTTTGACTAAGACCGACGAAAACGGTACTCAGTACTGGGCATATGGTGGTGATTTTGGTGATGACATCAATGACCGACAGTTCTGTATCAATGGTCTCATTTTCCCTGACCGCACCGTGCACCCTACTTTGTTTGAAGCGAAAAAGGCGCAACAATTCCATCAAGTCACCCTTCGCTCTACTGAGCCTGTAGTGATTCGAGTAGAAAGTGAGTACCTATTTACATCGCCAAGCGATGAGGTATTAAACTGGACTATTACAGAAGATGGTTTTGCCATTGCCCAAGGCTCTACGGAGTTAATTATCTCTCCAGAAGGTCACCTTGATATTCAGTTAGCTGAAGCATTACCAGAAACTAAGTTAGGTAGTGATTACCATCTTAATGTTGAGATTGTAAAAACCTCTGCAACCACATGGTCTGAGGCTGGTCATCTTGTGTCAGCAGAGCAAATTACCCTGCCTGCGAAGTTTGGTCTAGCACCGCGACTAAGTAACGATTCTGGTTTGCCTGATGCAGTAGTGAAAGGTGATACCTTGACGCTGACTGCAGGTGAGCAATCTATTACGTTTGATAGCGCAACAGGGTATCTAACGTCTTGGTTAGTAGCAGGACAAGAGTCGTTATTGCAAGCGCCAAAAGATAACTTCTACCGTGCGCCATTGGATAATGACATCGGCACCAGTGAAGCTGACCGAGTGGACCCAACAACATGGTTAGCTCGTTGGGATGCGGCAGGTCTGCCATCGTTGACGGCCGAATGTATTGGCTTTGACCACTTGGCTCGTGGCAAATACCACCAAGTAGAATCTCGCTACGCTCATACGTTTGAAGGGCAGTTGGTGTTTGAAACACTATGGACTTATCAAGTCTTCAATGATGGTGAAGTCAACGTAGATGTAACGGTCAATGCGGCTAAAGGTCTGCCATCACTGCCTCGAGTCGGTATGGAGTTAGCACTTGCTAACACAATCGATTCAGTTAGCTGGTATGGACGTGGTCCTTTTGAAAACTACAGCGATAGAAAACAGGCGGCGCATATGGGACGTTATCAAGCGTCTATTGAAGAGATGCATACGCCCTATATATTCCCAACTGATTGTGGCCTACGCAGTGATGTTAAACAGAGCCAAATTGGCGCGTTATCGATTACTGGTGAGCATCACCTCTCCGTCAGTCGCTATAGTACTGAAGTGATGAAAGCAGCGAAACATACCAATGAATTGGTAGACAGCGGAAAACTGTTTGTGCGCGTTGATGGCTTCCATATGGGCGTGGGCGGTGATGACTCATGGACACCAAGCGTTCATGAAGAATTCAAGTTGCTTGCTGAACAATATCGCTATCAATTGACGCTGCGTATGTCGGCGCACGCATAGCGTTTCATCATTCATAAAGATTGAACTTCGCTTGCTAAGGAGACGCTTAGCAAGCGAACAAAAAGAATAAAGGATAGAACATGGCAGATATTAAACTTTCCAATGTAGTGAAGCGCTATGGTGATGCAACCGTTATTCACGGTGTGGATCTTGATATCAAAAAAGGCGAATTCGTTGTTTTTGTCGGTCCATCTGGCTGTGGTAAATCAACGCTACTACGTCTAATTGCTGGTCTAGAAGAGATCACCGATGGTGTTTTAGAAATTGATAACAAAGTGGTGAACCATGTTGACCCGGCTGAGCGTGGAATTGCGATGGTATTCCAATCGTACGCGCTATATCCGCATTTAACGGTTGAGGAGAACATGGGCTTTGGGATGAAGATGAATGGCTTCCCTAAAGACGAAATCAAAACGCGAGTAGACCGCGCAGCAAAAGCCCTACAACTTGATCATCTAATGGATCGCAAACCTAAAGATATGTCAGGTGGTCAGCGTCAGCGTGTGGCGATTGGGCGTGCGATTGTTCGTGATCCCAAAGTATTCTTGTTTGATGAGCCTTTATCCAACCTCGATGCTGAGCTGCGTGTAGACATGCGCTTGCAAATTGCCAGTTTGCACCGTGAGCTTGATACAACGATGATCTATGTTACCCACGATCAGGTAGAGGCGATGACCCTAGCTGATAAGATTGTCGTATTACGTGATGGTCAAGTAGAGCAAGTGGGTTCTCCGCTTGAGCTCTACAACAGTCCAGCTAACGAGTTTGTGGCTGGTTTTATCGGTTCGCCAAAGATGAACATGCTACCTGCACACGTTACCAGTGTTGGTGATGATAGCATTACCATTTCATTACCAGATGAGCAGTCTATTAAGGTCAAGGTGGATACGTCTAAAGTAAAAGAAGGCGATAAGGTGAGCTTTGGTCTGCGTCCTGAGCATATTGCTTTGGATAACTCTGGTGAGCAGAAGCTTCATTTCTCAACACAAGCGGTAGAGCGCTTGGGGAACAGCACATACCTGTTTGGTATGGTAGCGGGCTTTGATAACTATCGAGTGCACGTTTCAGGTGACTTTGAAGTGGTTCGTGGTGATGAGTTGGATCTGAGTTTCAATGTAGAAGATTGCCATATCTTCTTAGATTCACTCTGTATTTCGAACATCTAACTAAAATGGGCTAGCAATCGCTAGCCCATTTTTCTATCCGCTAATTTTTATCCGCTACGTCAAGGCGAAGCGTGTCCATACTTTAGAGCGCCAGCGTCGAATCATTACGATACCGCGAACCCACTCATCCATACCAATAGCAATCCAAGCGCCTATTACGCCATAGCCCCAATGAATGCCAAGCAGATAGGCAAACAGCACCGCAATACCCCACATGCTCAAGATTCCCATTTTTACAGGGAACTTGATATCGCCAGCACCTTTGAGTGCGGCGATGAATATTAAGTTGGATACGCGTCCAGACTCGACAAATATTGATCCGCCAATAAGCAGTGCCACTAAAACAACAATTTCGCTATCTTGTGTGAACAGATCAATCAATGGATAACGGAACAGAAACAGCAGTACAACAATACCAGTCGATGCGATTAGACCCACTAAATAGTATTTTTGAACTCGGCCTAAGATGTCATCGATCCAGCCTTTACCGATAAAGTAGCTGGCCTGAATTTGTCCGGCTTGCCCAAGAGCTAATGCAAAAGCAAACGACACGCGAGTGATGTTCTGTGCGTAAGTGTAAGCGGCAAGGGAGGAGGTTCCCATCTGCACCACGAAATATACGATGGTCATTTGCGCCATGTTGTAAGAGAGAATCTCTCCGGCGTTCATGGCCCCGATCTTCATAATCTTTTTGTACAGCGCTTTAGGGATCTCGCGCCATTGGTTAAATGGCAGCTCAATGCGTTTTTTACGAACGACCCAGATCATCAATAAGGTACCGATCACTTGGCTGATAACTGTCGCAGTCGCAACGCCACTAACGCCAAAGACTGGCAACCCAAATGGTTGGTACAGCGCGACATAGTTACCGGCGATATTAATCACCCCTGCGATGAGGTTGATGACCATAGGGGAACGTGAGTAACCATGACTACGCAATATTGTAGTCAGTACTATGCCTATGGTGACATTGAACGTCATGGAGCCGCTGATGATCAGGTATTCGTAACCAAAGGCTGCGACTTGGTCTTCAAGACCAAATAGCGCGATAAAATGTTCCGCTCCTAAAAACAGTGACAGACTGAGAACGCCACCGACCACTACCGCTAACAGGATACTGGCAACACCAGTTTGTGCTGACTCGCTGAATTTAGAGGCACCGTTGTATTGAGCGATAAGTATTCCTGTACCACTGCTTACCATCATGGAAACAACAATCAAGAAGAAAGTAATTTGGGTAATAACACCAACAGCGGATACCGCTAAGTCGGAGTACCCACTGAGCATAAACACATCCGTGGTATTAAGTGCGGTTCTTAGCAAAACTTCAATAAAGATTGGCCAAGTCAACGCTACGATATTCATTCGTTTGCTGAGCGCTGAAGCATTTTCAGACATTCGATTACGCCTAATTAAATAGAGGAGCTGATTAAAGGGGCGGCAAGTGTACTCTCAAATAGAGTAAACGCAATACCACTAGTAAAGGTAGGGGATAGTTTGACATATTTCGAACCATTGTAAACGTTCTCATAGAAGATCGAAAATGCGTAAGAATTACAGCAGCAAAATTCGGTAAAAAAGGAGACCAAGATCTCGATGTTACACTATGAAACGTTCAGAGAGCTTGTTTTTACATGATGTGTTAACCATTTCAAACAAATTAAACAACTCGTTACAGATGTTGTTACGTTTGTAAATTTTTTTAACTTCCTCACATTAATTGTTCATTTTATCACTATACTCTGGGTTAAACGTTTTCACTTTGAATGCAATTTAGTCAAACAATAACGTTTTTATCCCCTACACAAACACTATAAAATTAACAAATAGGACTTGTTCAATGAAAAAGTTAACTCTTCTAGCTGCGCTATGTGCTGGTATGGGCTTCGGAACTCAAGCAGTTGCAAGCACAACAGTAGGTTTTACTATCTACAAGTACGACGATAACTTCATGTCTGTAGTTCGCCAAGCTATCGAGAAAGAAGCAGGCCAAGACAGCGATACTCGCATCCTGATGAACGATTCTCAGAACAGCCAGTCTATGCAAAATGACCAAGTTGATGTAATGCTTGCTCGTGGCGTTCAAGCGCTTGCTATCAACCTAGTTGACCCTGCAGCGGCACCAACCATCATCCAGAAAGCGAAAATGGATGACGTGCCAATTGTTTTCTATAACAAAGAACCAAGTGCTAAAGCACTAGCAAGCTATGATAAGGCTTACTATGTAGGTACTGACTCTAAAGAGTCAGGCATCATTCAAGGTGACTTAATTGCTCAGCAATGGAAAGCGAACCCATCTTGGGATAAGAACGGTGACGGCGTTCTATCTTATGTTCTTCTTAAAGGCGAACCAGGTCACCCAGATGCAGAAGCACGTACTACGTACTCTGTAAAAACTATCAATGACAACGGCATCAAGACTGAAGAGCTACACATGGATACAGGCATGTGGGATACAGCGATGGCGAAAGATAAGATGGACGCATGGTTGTCTGGCCCTAACGGTAACAAGATTGAAGTGGTTATTGCTAACAACGACGGTATGGCAATGGGCGCAGTAGAAGCTCTGAAAGGTGCGGGTGCTGATATCCCTGTGTTCGGTGTTGATGCTCTAGCGGAAGCACTAGCGCTTATCAAGTCTGGTGAAATGGCGGGTACTGTACTTAACGATGCAGACTCTCAAGCAAAAGCAACATTTGAATTGGCTCGTAACCTAGCAAATGGTAAAGCGGCAACTGAAGGCACTCAGTGGGAACTGAACAACAAAGTTGTACGTGTTCCTTATGTTGGCGTTGATAAGTCAACTCTAGAATAATCTCGCAAATAAGGGAGAAGTGATAACTTCTCCCTTAATCCCTACCAAGCATATCGATACCAATCATTAAAATTATTGGTATGGGATTGTTTTGTCTGATTTCTACCTAATACCAGATAATTAATAAGTGATGCCATGGAAAATCAACAGCATGAATTTCTGTTAGAAATGACAGGGGTGAGTAAGTCTTTCCCAGGGGTTAAGGCATTAGACAAGGTAAATCTTAAAGTTCGACCACACTCTATTCATGCGTTAATGGGTGAGAATGGGGCGGGTAAGTCGACGTTACTAAAATGCCTATTCGGAATATACGAAAAAGATGAAGGCGATATTGTTTTCCTAGGAAAGCATGTCGATTTTCAATCATCAAAAGAAGCATTGGAATCTGGGGTTTCAATGGTTCACCAAGAATTGAACCAGGTACTTCAATGTACCGTTATGGATAATATTTGGCTTGGCCGCTATCCAAAGAAAGGCCTCTTTGTCGATCACGACAAAATGTATCAAGATACCAAAGAGATCTTTAAAGAACTCGACATCAATATCGATCCTAAAGTGAAAGTGAATACCTTATCGGTATCACAAATGCAGATGTTGGAAATCGCTAAAGCGTTCTCTTACGATGCAAAAATCGTGATCATGGACGAGCCAACCTCCTCTCTGACTGAGAAAGAGGTAAACCACCTGTTTACCATCATCAAGAAATTGAAAGATAAAGGGTGTGGCGTTGTTTATATCTCACACAAAATGGAAGAGATCTTTGCCATTTGTGATGACATCACCATTCTCCGTGATGGTCAATGGGTCGATACGCGCCCTCTTGAAGGTCTCACTATGGACTCTATTATCGCCATGATGGTAGGTCGTGAACTGACGCAGCGTTTCCCAGAAAAAAGTAATGTACCTAAAGAAACGATTCTTGAGGTCAAAAATCTCACCGCACTTAACCAACCTTCTATTCAAGATGTTTCATTTGAACTTAAAGCCGGCGAAATCCTAGGGGTTGCAGGTTTGGTGGGTTCAAAACGAACTGACATCGTAGAAACCATTTTTGGTGTTCGAGAGCGCAGCGAAGGCACCATTTTGCTTAACGGCAAAGATATGCGAAATCGAGATGCGCATGAGGCGATCAACAATGGTTTTGCTTTGGTTACCGAAGAGCGTCGCTCGACCGGTATCTACGGCAATCTTGATATTACCTTTAACTCCTTAGTGGCGAACGTTGAGGAATACAAAACCAAGTCTGGTTTGCTAAGCAATAAGAAAATGAAAAGTGACACTCAATGGGTGATTGATTCAATGAGCGTGAAGACGCCGGGTCATGAAACGGCGATTGGATCACTGTCTGGTGGTAACCAACAAAAGGTCATCATTGGTCGCTGGTTGTTAACGCAACCTGAAATTCTCATGCTTGATGAACCAACTCGTGGTATCGACGTTGGTGCGAAGTTCGAAATCTATCAACTTATTTTAGAGTTAGCGAAGAAGAACAAAGGCATCATCATTATCTCTTCAGAAATGCCGGAACTATTGGGTATCACCGACCGAATTCTTGTGATGAGTAATGGTCGTGCTGCTGGTGTCGTCGAGACGAAGAATACTACTCAGAATGAAATTTTAGAGCTGGCCTCTCGTTACCTCTAGGAAAAATATTATGGACTCAGTAAAAACATTTGCACTAAAGCACCTCAAAGAAGGGGCTATTTATGCGGTTCTTTTTATCTTGTTAGCGGTAATCGTGATTCAAGAGCCGTCTTTCTTAAGTTTACGTAACTTCAGTAACATCCTGACTCAGTCCTCGGTGCGTGTCATTATCGCTCTGGGTGTGGCTGGCTTGATCGTGACTCAGGGTACTGACCTTTCTGCGGGCCGTCAGGTTGGTTTAGCAGCGGTGGTCTCCGCGACGTTACTGCAATCCGTTGATAACGTAAACAAGGTTTTCCCAAGCATTGGTGAAGTGCCAATTGTTGCGGTTATCCTTGTTGTTTGTGCTATCGGTGCAATTATCGGTTTAGTGAACGGTATCATCGTTGCTTATCTTAAAGTAACACCGTTTATCGCTACTCTAGGTACGATGATCATCGTTTATGGTATTAACTCTCTTTACTACGACTCTGTAGGTGCATCACCGATTGCAGGTTTCGATGAGCGCTTTTCTGTGTTCACGCAAGGTTTTATACGGATGGGAGATTTTAGGTTCTCCTACATAACCTTCTACGCCATTATCGCCATCATCTTTATGTGGATTCTATGGAACAAGACGGTCTTTGGTAAAAACATCTTTGCAGTGGGTGGTAACCCGGAAGCTGCGAAAGTATCGGGCGTTAACGTACCAATGACGCTGTTAAAAGTGTACGCGTTGTCTGGTGTATTCTACGCTTTCGGCGGTATGTTAGAAGCAGGCCGTATCGGTAGTGCCACCAACAACTTAGGTTTCCTCTACGAGCTTGATGCCATTGCGGCCTGTGTGGTGGGTGGTGTGTCCTTTGCAGGTGGTGTCGGTAGTATCGCCGGGGTCGTTACCGGTGTTCTTATCTTCACCGTTATCAACTATGGTATGACTTATATTGGTGTGAGTCCGTACTGGCAGTACATCATTAAAGGTTCCATCATTATCTTCGCGGTCGCACTTGACTCAATGAAGTACGCGAACAAGAAGTAACTTCCAATAGGCGTCCATTTCGGGCGCCTTTTTGTTTCCTTTTCACAGCTATTGGTTAAATTTGTGTAATCGTTTAACTTTGGTTTATGGGTTTAGGGTCCTTGACTAAAGGTGTTCATATCCACTTTTACGCTATCGGTAGCTGTTTTTTATTGAAATTTGTGTAAACGTTTACACTTTTTGCGCTTGATCACAGAACGATCTTGCTGGCTATTGTTACAATTTCCTCAGTTTGAAAATAACGAGCGTATTCGCGTAACAACTCGCTCAATAATCAGAGTTTAACGTAGGAGTGTAATGTGAAAGTACTAGTGACGGGTGGAATGGGCTATATCGGCAGTCATACCTGCGTTCAAATGCTGGAAAGTGGTATCGAGCCTATCATCATCGATAACTTGTGTAATGTGAATCAAGCCGTGCTATCACGCATTGAAGCATTAACGGGTCAAGCACCGACATTTTATCAAGGTGATATTCGCGATGAAGCACTACTTGACCGTATTTTTGAAGAAAATGAAATTCAGTCGGTGATCCATTTTGCTGGTCTCAAGGCTGTGGGTGAGTCTGTTGCCAAACCTATCGAGTACTATGACAACAATGTGAATGGCACATTAGTACTTGCACGTTCAATGAGAAAAGCAGGCGTGAAGAGTATTATCTTCAGTTCTTCTGCCACGGTCTATGGTGATCCAGAAGTAGTACCTATCACTGAAACATCTCCTGTTGGCAATACGACTAATCCGTATGGTACCAGCAAGTTTATGGTTGAGCGTTGCTTAAGCGATGTATTCACATCGGATGAAGAGTGGAGTATTACCTTACTGCGCTATTTCAACCCAGTTGGCGCACATCCGTCGGGCACTATGGGCGAGGATCCAAAAGGTATTCCGAACAACTTGATGCCATTTATTGCTCAAGTAGCTGTTGGTCGCCGTGAAAAGTTAGCGGTGTTTGGTAATGATTACCCAACACCAGACGGCACTGGCGTTCGCGATTATATTCATGTCATGGATTTAGCGGATGGTCACATCGCTGCGTTAAAAGCCGTTGGTCTTAAGTCTGGATTGCATATCTATAACCTTGGCACAGGCAAAGGCAGCAGTGTACTAGAGATGGTGGATGCTTTTGCGAAAGCTTGTGGTAAGCCAATTCCTTATGATTTGCAGCCTCGCCGTCCTGGTGATATCGCAGAGTGCTGGGCAAGTACGGCCAAGGCAGAAGCCGATTTAAACTGGAAAGCAACACGTACATTGCAAGACATGACCGCTGATTCATGGCATTGGCAGTCAAACAATCCTAATGGTTATGACAGCGAATAGACCGCCTTGTTATCCCAATTGATTTTTAGAATTTAACTATTGAGTAAGCATTATGTCGAGCATTGAATTTAACCCAGTAGATCACCCACATCGCCGTTATAACCCTCTCACAGGCCAATGGATCCTAGTATCGCCACACCGTGCTAAGCGCCCTTGGAGTGGTCAGAATGAAGAGGTCTCTCACGTTCAATTACCAACTTACGATGAGAAATGCTTTTTGTGTCCGACCAACGAGCGCATTTCTGGTGATGTAAACCCAGATTACCAAGGCACTTACGTGTTCGGTAACGACTTTGCGGCTTTGATGCCAGATTCTCCGGATGCTCCTGAATCAGACAATCCGTTGTTTAAAACCCAAGGGGTACGCGGTTTAAGTCGCGTTATCTGCTTCTCGCCAGACCACAGTAAAACGCTTCCTGAGCTTAGCCCCCAAGAGCTTCGTTGTGTCGTTGATACTTGGAATGAGCAAATTGAAGAATTGGGCAAAGAATACCTTTGGGTTCAAGCATTTGAAAACAAGGGTGAAGCAATGGGCTGCTCACAGCCGCACCCTCATGGCCAAATTTGGGCGAACAGTTTTCTTCCTAATGAAATTGAACGAAAAGATCGCTTAATGCGCGAATACTATCAGCAACAAGGCTCAAACCTGCTGGTGGACTATGTCACTGCGGAGATGCAAGACGGTGCCCGTACGGTAGTAGAAACAGAGCACTGGCTTGCAGTGGTCCCATACTGGGCGGCGTGGCCATTCGAAACTATGTTGCTCCCTAAGACACACATTCGTCGCATGAGTGAACTTAGTGAAGAACAAAAAGACGATTTAGCGGTAGCAATTAAGAAGCTGACGTCTCGTTACGACAACTTATTTGAGTGTTCATTCCCTTATTCCATGGGTTGGCACTACGCGCCATTCTTTGATGAAGGTGAGAGCACAGAGCATTGGCAGCTGCATGCTATTTTCTATCCACCATTATTGCGCTCTGCAACCATTCGTAAGTTTATGGTGGGATATGAAATGCTGGCCGAATCGCAGCGTGATTTAACCGCTGAGCAAGCAGCAGAGCGTCTAAGAGCATTGAGCGACGTTCATTACAAACAACAATAATTTAAGAATTTGATGTTGCTGCGTGCCGAACGCATTAGTTGGTACGCAAACCAACATCAGGTATTGAGAGACGAAAACATGAAAGACCTAATCCAAAACGTAGCGAACTCTTTTGAAAACGTACTGGGCTACAAGCCGACACACGTTATCCAAGCTCCTGGTCGTGTAAACCTGATTGGTGAGCATACCGACTATAATGACGGTTTTGTCCTACCGTGTGCCATTAACTATCAAACGGTAGTTGCGGCCGCTAAGCGTAACGATAATCTCGTCCGCGTTGTGTCTGTGGATTACCAGGATGCCACTGACGAATTTGATATCACTAAAGAGATTACTTTCCAACAAGACAAGATGTGGGCGAACTACATTCGCGGTGTGGTTAAGTTCTTAATGGCTCGCGGTTATCAAATTAGTGGCGCGGACATTTCTGTGTCTGGCAATGTACCGCAAGGCGCAGGTCTGAGCTCTTCTGCGGCACTAGAAGTGGTTATCGGTCAAACATTTAAAACGCTTTATAACTTAGAGATCACGCAAGCTGAAGTCGCACTTAACGGCCAGCAAGCAGAGAATGAATTTGTGGGCTGTAATTGCGGCATCATGGATCAACTTATTTCTGCTGAAGGCAAAGAAAATCACGCATTGTTGATTGACTGTCGTAGCTTAGAGACTCAAGCAGTCTCAATGCCAGAAGATATGGCGGTTGTGATTATTAACTCCAACAAAAAGCGTGGCTTAGTAGACAGTGAATACAACACTCGTCGTGAGCAATGTGAAGAAGCTGCTCGCATTTTTGGTGTGAAAGCGTTGCGTGATGTCACTATTGAGCAATTTAATGATCGTGTCTCTGAGTTGGATGAGATGGTCGCTAAACGTGCTCGTCACGTTATTACTGAAAACAATCGTACCGTTGAGGCGGCAAAAGCACTAAGTGCTGGTGATATGAAGCGTATGGGTGAGCTAATGGCACAGTCCCATGCATCGATGCGCGATGATTTTGAAATCACAGTGAAAGAGATAGACACCATTGTTGATATCGTTAAAGCGGTAATCGGCGACCAAGGTGGTGTGCGTATGACTGGCGGTGGTTTCGGTGGTTGTGTGGTTTCTCTTATCCCACCAACGCTTGTAGAAGCAGTTACGACGGCTATTGCAGAGCAATATGAAGCGGCTACAGGTTTGAAAGAGTCGATTTATGTCTGCCAAGCAAAAGATGGCGCAGGAGTTGTCTCACAATGATCACCACAAGCGAGCATTTTAGTACGATTGAAGACGCGATGACCCAATCCGCGTCATTTGATGGACTGCCTGCAAAGGTGATCCACCTTAAAAATGCATCTGGTATGACGGCTTCTTTTATGGATATCGGAGCAACGTGGCTGAGTTGCTCGCTCCCTTTGCCAAGGGAACAACGTGAAGTGTTGTTGCGTTCGCCAAATATGGTTGAGCACATGAGGCAAGGGGCTTATTTTGGTTCAGTGGTGGGGAGATACGCCAATCGAATTGATAAAGGGCAATTCGAGATAGGTGGCACGTCGTATCAAGTCACTTGTAATAATGGCGAAAACGCTTTGCATGGGGGTGTAGAGGGTTTTGATAAGCGTCGTTGGAGTATCGACTCGCACACTGAATCAACTCTTGTTATGTCATTACAGTCGGAAGATGGTGATCAAGGTTTCCCTGGTACGGCTAAGGTTCAAGTTGAATACCAGCTAACTGACGATAATGCGTTGATGATTACTTATCAGGCGTCTTGCGATAAGACAACGCCGATGAACTTGACCAATCATGCGTATTTCAACCTAGCTGGTGAATCTAGCACGGCGAAGAGCACGGATCATAAACTGCAAATGTTTGCTGATGCCTATCTACCTACTAGAGAGGATTTGATCCCTCTTGGTGAGCTAAAACCGGTAGAGGGAACCAGCTTTGACTTCACACTGCTAAAGCAAGTGGGTCGAGATTTTCTGTCGGAGCAGGACCAAATCACAGCAGGTGGTTACGATCATGCGTTTGTGTTTGACGCTAAGCTCACCGATGGCTGCGCTGTGGTGGTGACATTGGAATCCCCTGAGCAAGATGTCTTGATGGAAGTCCTGACCACCAAGCCTGCAGTACAATTCTATTCGGGTAATTTCCTTGATGGCACACCTGGCTTAAGCCGTACTTACGATAAACTTGATGGTTTAGCTCTCGAGACCCAGTTCTTCCCTGATGGGCCAAATCGCCCAGAGTGGGGGAGCAGCAATGGTGTACTTGAAGTAGGAGAAAACTACCAACATCAAACCACCTATCGTTTCAAGTTTTAGTGTATTGGTGAAGTAACTTGCCTAGTAAAAAGTGAGCAACTGCTCACTTTTTTTATGCCTTAGTGGAAGAAGCACGAACAATCAGTTCGCCTTCGACTTTTCGTATTTGCGACAGTAACGGCTGTTCTTGGATTTGTGCAAGGATATTATCTACAGCCAGCCTACCCATGTCAGCGTAAGGCAGTTCAATAGAAGAAAGTGCTGGGAAGCTCTCTGAGGCAATTTGTTGGTTGTCATAACCAACAACTGCAATGTCTTTAGGGATTTTTAATTGACGTTCAGCAATCGCTTGGTAACAGCCCATCGCCATATAATCACTACTACAAAATATAGCTTCGGGCGGAATAGCCAAATCCAGTAAACGATTTGTTTGCTCGTAAGCTTCTTTGAGGGACCAGTTGGCCTCTAAGACGTAATCCTCGTTAGGAATAATATCCGCATCAATAAGCGCTTGTCTGTAGCCATCAATACGTTGTGTCGATGCATACATCCAACTCTCTCCAGCTAACATAGCAATTCGTCTGTAGCCTTGATTCGTTAGGTGCTTGATGGCTTTATAAGCTCCGATCATATCTGCTGGTAGGATGGATGGCGTGTTTTGTTGATCGCTCATGGTGCAATTGAGTAAAACCGTCGGTAGGTGAGTTTGTACTCTTTGCGTTGAAAGCTCACGTGTCATGCTCGATGCATAAATAAGCCCCGCATAATCACCGTTATTGATCTCTGTTTCTATTTTATTGGCGAGTATTTCATCGTGATTGTAGCTAAAGGTAATCAGTAGATAGTCGTTGTTCCACGCTTCTTCTCTTGCCGTATTGACAGCGTCTATGAAAGGATCGTAACTGGTTAGCCCATTGACGACCATAGCAATTTTCTTCGACCTTCCTAATGCATGAGCGACCTTCTTGCTTTGATAGCCCAATTCTTTCGCAGTATCGAGAACTTTGCGCTTCGTTGCTTCTGAGATTTTTACCGTCTGAGAGCCATTGAGAACTAACGATACGGTAGGTTGTGATACGCCCGCTGCTGCAGCAATGTCACTCATAGTGATCTTTTTACTTTTCGTCATTCTGTCTCTGCCAATATTTTTATTAGCTATATATTAGCGAATTGCCTACTTAAATGCACCTTCGAAAGATCTTGATCACAGAATACCTTAATGATCCTCTAGTAGATGTGACGCATAACACGTATTCATTGCTTTTATCTTTAATTGAAATAATTAATAAATATATTAGCTAATATTATTAGTTGGGTTATTAATCTTATTAATTCAAGGTGAGTAAGATGCAAAGATGGTCTGAAGAGAAAGCGTGGCAATGGCAAGAAACTCATGGTTGGTTGCGTGGCTTTAATTATTTACCTCGTACGGCTGTGAACTGGACGGAAATGTGGCAGGCAAACACTTTTGACCCTGAGATCATGGAGCAAGAACTCGAGTGGGCGGCAAGCGTGGGGTATAACACGCTGAGGACCAATCTGCCGTTTATTGTGTGGCAAGTCGATCGTGAAGGTTTACATCAAAGGATTGACCGTTTCCTTGATATTTGTGAGCGAAACAAAATCAAAGTAATGATGACTCCAATGGATGACTGCGGTTTCTCTGGTGACCATCCATATCTTGGAGAGCAGAAGTTACCTGTACCAGAGCTTCACAATAGTCAAGCAGCAGCAAGTCCAGGCCGTAATGTTGTTATGGACAAGTCTCAATGGGGAGAGGTTGAAGCGTATATTCGTGACATTATCTCAACTTACAATACCGATGAACGCATCGTTATTTGGGATCTATATAACGAGCCAACTAACCGAATGATTTTTACCACCTCCGGTGAGCTTGCTTTCGATGAAGAGATGGAGCGTTATAGTCATGAATTGATGGAAAAAGCATTCCAGTGGGCGCGTGAAGAACAACCCGTACAACCTTTGACGGTAGGTGCTTGGCACGCTCCGAGTATTCTTGACCTATCTTTGCCTCTCTATGAGCACCCAACAGATCGGAAAGCGATGGAGCTATCTGACATCATCACTTTCCACGCCTATTTGCCTCTTGAACAGTTCAAACAAGCTGTCGAAATCGTTAAACAACATAACCGACCAATGATGTGTACCGAATGGTTAGCGCGTCACGCTGACTCACATCTTCTTGAACAGCTGCCAGTGTTTCAGGCGGAACAAATCGGTTGCTATCAATGGGGGCTAGTTAAGGGCAAAACACAAACACACTTACCATGGCCTGAGATTAAGCGTAGCGATGAGAACTACGCCCAACGTTGGTTTCATGATCTGCTTAATGATGACGGCACACCTTATGACCCCAACGAAGTTCACCTAATTCAATCGCTAGCAACATTGGACTGAGGCTAGTGTTCGCCAGTGGCTTAAAGAAGCAACTGGCTTTACTATAATAATTCTGGATGAGTACACATTATGACTACCCTACAAAACAAACTCTCGAATAAGGAACTGATGTCCTATTTTGGATATGGCGTAGGCCAATGCTTTAGCTTTGGTCTCGTGGGTTCCTTTATCCTCTACTTTTATACTGATATTTTGGGCATTTCTCCCATCGCGGCGAGTACCATATTTCTAATTGCTCGAGTGTGGGATGCGGTGAATGACCCTATCATCGCCGGATACATGGATACCTTAGAGTCTCGTTTTGGTAAATTCAGACCTTATATGTTGTTTACGCCAATACTTATCGTATTGGTGACTATTGCGTCGTTCTACAATATAGATGCCGATACATCTACAAAAGTAATGTACGCCGGTATCACCTATATTCTTTGGGGCACGCTATACACTATTTCGGATGTTCCATTTTGGTCGATGTCTTCTGTTATGACAGATGAACCACAAGAGCGTGCAAAAGCGGCAACATGCGCAATGCTAGGTGTTAATGCGGGTATTGGTGCAACACTGGTGCTATTTCCTAAACTGAGCGCTTACTTTGCTGACGGCCGCGCGGACCAAGGCTATTTACCTGCAGTTATTGTCCTGATGGTGGCAGGTTTGCTGTTCATGTGGAATGGCTTCTATAACACCAAGGAACGAATTTCTACGGCGAGTGAGAAGGTTACACTTAAACAGACATTCCAAGCAGTGCGCAAGAATAAACCGTTGTTTTTTATTCTTGCTGCGTTCTTTATGAATGTGTTCTTTAACTTAGTTAATGGTCTGTATATTTTCTTCTTCACTTACAACATGGGTGATGCTGGACTAGTCTCACTGATCGGTACGATTACTTTAGTCAGTGCGATTGCCTGCTTAGCGACGCCAGTGTTAACGAAGCGCTTTAAGAAACGTGACATTTTTATCACGCTGTGTGTATTAGAAATTATGGCACGTGTTGGTTTCTACATGACCGGTTACGATAACCCGACGGTTGTGATGTCATGGTTAGCCGTGATTACCGCTATCTTTATGATGACTAACCCCCTGATTTCAGCAATGATCGCTGACACCGTAGAGTATTCGTACTATCACAGTGGTAAGCGTACAGCGGCAATTACTTTCTCTGGTCAAACGTTTACTGGCAAATTATCTGTAGCGGTTGCTGGTGGGTTAACAGGCCTTATTTTAGCTTCGATAGGGTATGTACCTAATGCAGAGCAGACTGAGACAGCGCTTGATGGCATGTTCTTCTGTATTGCGTTATTGCCTGCACTAGGGGCGCTGATTCGAATCTTTATTATGTCGAAATACACGTTTACGGAAGATCAACATGCGATTCTTCGTGAAAAATTACAGCGTGGTGAGTTTGCTGAAGGCGTTAATGTTGAAACGGTTAAAGCACAGCAAGTAACAAACTAACGGATTGATAAACAAAAAACACGGCAAAAGCCGTGTTTTTTGTTTTTGTGATTGAGACCAAACTAGTTCTTACGTCCTACAGATGCTCGCTGTACTAATGTTGGTGAGTAAATCATTGGATCGGTTTCAACCGATTCACTTTTTGATAATGCCAAAGCGATTTGCGCTGCTTTTTCCGCCATCATTTGAATTGGGTAGCGGATCGTGGTGAGTTTTGGGTGAAGGTATTTGGCAATCAAACCATCATCAAAGCCGATAATGGACATTTGATTTGGCAAGGCATATTGGTTTTCTTCAAGCACTGATAGAGAGCCCGCTGCCATATTATCGTTGTACGCCACCACAGCAGTAATTGGGAGTGATTTGGTTAGTAGGTTGGTCATGGCGATTTCGCCGCCATCACTGTCTGGAGAGCCGTATTCAATATAGCTGGCGGACAGCTTTATGTTATTGGCTTTAAGGGCATCTCGATAGCCTTCTAGTCGCTGGTCTACGTCTTCGATATTGTGTGAAGATGCTACACAAGCAATGTTGGTATGTCCGTTACGAATGAGATGCTCGGTCGCGATATAGGCTCCTTTATAGTTATCTAGCGAGATACAACGGCCAGGGAGTTGGGGAATGTCGCGATTAATGTAGACCAAGCCTTTTACTTCTTCAGCGTATTGAATGAGTTCTTCATCAGACAAGGCTTTGGAATGTATAACTAAGGCATCACAGCGGCTGTTGATGAGCAGTTCAATTGCTTTACGCTCTTCTTCAGCATCGTGATAGCCATTGCCCACTAAGATATGTTTTCCATGTTGGTGTGCAACTTTGTCTACGGCTTTCACCATGGTGCCAAAGAATGGGTCAGACACATCACTTACCAAAACACCTACAGTATTGGTACTTTGACTGACTAAAGCTCTAGCGTTTGCATTTGGGCGGTAGCCTAACTTTTTCATTGCGCTGGTGACGGACTCTATTGATGCCGCGCTTGCTTTTGGGGACTTGTTGATTACCCGGGAAACCGTTGCTACTGAAACGCCAGCTTCCTTTGCTACGTCTTTAATCGTTGCCATTTGAAACCTCTCATTCGATATGACTTTATTAGACTCCTATCGTGTAAATATCGCAATGTAAGTTTCACAAAGTTAGACATTTTGTGATGTGTAACGCCTTGTAGATATTGAACTTGATGCCGATGTAAACGTTTCGCACTTTGAGGGGTTTATATATCGTTCTAGAACAAAAAAAGCCCCGAGTCGGGGCTTTAAAGATAGGCGCAGGGGGCACCTCTAGGAGCTCGGATTATGCAACAGCCATTTCTGCTTTTGCTGCACGCATTTTTTTCAAGCTGATACAAACTAGTGCGGTCACAACCGTACCTGCTGCCATACAAACTAGAGCAAGTAGAGGTTTGTTCATTGCGCCAAGTAGAGCCACAACTGGACCACCGTGTGCCACGCTGTTAGTGATACCGAATGAGAACGCCATAACTGCCGCAACCATTGAACCAACGACGTTTGCAGGAATTACTGACATTGGGTCTTGTGCAGCAAATGGGATAGCACCTTCGGAGATACCAACTAGACCCATTGCACCTGCAGCTTTACCAGCTTCAAGTTCAGACTCTTCGAACAGGTTGAACTTACGGCCTAGCACAGTCGCTAGTCCCATACCGAGTGGCGCAACTGGGATAGCACATGCCATCGCACCCATGAATTGAGTTTGACCACTTGCAATCATGCCAACAGAGAATAGGAACGCTACTTTGTTGAATGGACCACCCATATCAAAGCCAGCCATGCCACCCAGTACGATACCGAGAAGAATAACGCTACCTGTACTCATGCTGATAAGCATCGCATTCAAGCTGTCCATAAGGCTTGCAATTGGCGCGCCGATTACGAAGATGAACAGTGCTGAGATGAAGAGAGAGCCAGTAATAGGTGCAATCATAATCGGTACAAGTGGTTGAATAAACTTGTGATAGTTACGAGTGACAACCCATTTGACGAAGTAACCGACAAGTAGACCAGCAACGATAGCGCCGATAAAGCCTGTACCTGCCTCAGCACCATAGAATGAACCGTTGTTTGCAATCCAGCCACCAATCAAGCCAGGGGCAAGTCCAGGGCGGTCGGCAATAGCGTAAGCAATATAACCGGATAGAACAGGAATCATTAGAGTGAACGCGACGACACCGACATCAAGTACTTTCTGCCACATGCTGCCTTCAGGGATAGCCATGCCAGCTTCGCTAGGTTGACCACCCACCGCAAGAGCCAAAGCAATCAAGAGACCACCAGTTACAACAAACGGGATCATGTGTGATACGCCGTTCATCAAGTAACGGTATAAGTCAGAACGCTTCGAAGAATTGTCTTCCGATTTGGCTGCTTTGGCATCAGCAACAAATTCAGGCGCCTCAAGCGCTTGGTTGATAACAGCTTTTGCATCGCTGATAGGGGCTTTAACGCCAGTTTCGATCAGCTTTTTACCCGCGAAGCGATTCATATCCACTTGCTTGTCTGATGCGACGATGATGGCATCAGCGCGAGCAATTTCATCAGCACTTGGTGAATTTTTCACGCCGATTGAGCCATTAGTTTCTACCTTGATTTGATAACCAAGCTCGGCTGCGCCTTTTTCTAATGCTTCTGCTGCAAGGTAAGTATGTGCGACGCCCGTTGGGCAGCCTGTTACGCCGATAAGAAAGCCTTTGTTTGCTTCCAGCTGATTAGCTGGTGCTTCAGATTTAGCCAGCAGCAACTCTAACGCTTGCTGCTCCGTTTCTGCCTTTAGGAAATTCTCAATAAAACCATCTTCAATTAGTTTGGAAGATAATTCAGCAAGCACTTCAATATGATGATCAGAGCCGCCATCTGGAGAGGCGATCATGAAAAAGAGTTTTGATGGTTGACCATCTTCAGCGCCGTAGTCGATCCCAGATTGGCTAACACCAATCGCAACGGCTGGTTCAACAACCGCCTTACTTTTCGCGTGCGGTAGCGCAACACCATCTTCAAATCCGGTATTGCCAATTTCTTCACGAGCATAGATATCGGTTAGGAATTGTGCTTTATCGCTAATTCTGCCTTGAGCATGGAGCAACTGCGCCATTTCTGCGAATACTTCGTCCTTGCTCGTTGCTTTTAGATTTAGGCAGATCAGTTTTTCATTAATGAGATCCGTAATCATAATGATTGTCCTATTGACCATTGTAGGTGGAGGTTGGACTACACGATTTCTCATTTACAACATATTGGCATCCCAAGTAGTGGGGTGACCGATTCGCTGAGAAGTGATGTAGTCATTCGATAGGGTAATTATCGGTGGCTTTGGCAAGAAATTTTAGAGCACCATAAAGGCTTTTACTGGATTATTGTACCTATGGAATTTTAATGTGAACTGGCTCAATATTTTATATAACCCATTTATGGTAAGTAAACTGTATTAAACTTTTTATTTATCAAGTGCTTATTTATTTGTTTCGAGTTGTTATTATTGTCGTAATTGTCATTATGTTAGACTTGGCTAGAGCTTTGTAACCTCCTGAATGTCGCAGGAATGCATGACGTAGCTCACGAAAATAGCTCGTATTTCTATTTGGTCGCTGGAGAAATTCGCCAATGTTCCACAATTTAATTGAAACGTTAATTGCTGAAAGGGAGCATTTCAACCGAATTTGGTTTGCTGCCGATCAGCTCACGCCACCTCCGTTTAGCTATCAAGTTAATTTTCCAAGGCTTGAGCTGGTAATTAGTGGAGAGTATGAGAATGAACTTGAAGATCCTGAACAGGGTATATCCTCAATCAAGGTATTATCGGGTGATGCGTTGTACATTCCTCCGAACTGCTGGAACAAACCAAATTGGCAAGGGGACTGCTCAGTATTAAGTTTGCTGTTTGGGAAGCGCCAACTAGGCTTTAGCTTAGTGAGTAAGAGACACGGTGAAACTGGGTTTTACGATATCCAAAAGCACAGTGTGCAAACACGCACGGGTCATGCCATTGACCATATTCTCGAGGCGCTCAATGCGATAGCAAGAGAGCCGAAGAAGTCCCCAATGGATGAGCACTTGCTCATGGCGTTACTTTCCTATAGCCAGTCTATGGTGTCAGAACCATCGGATAACTTACGAAGTGGCGACCTGTACCAGGGTATCTGTATTTACATTCAGGAGAATTTCCACCGCACTATTACTCGCAGTAGTATTGCGAAGAGATTTCATATTAGTCCTAATCACCTATCGAGACTGTTCCGCCAGCAAGGGCACATGACTTTAGCGGACTACATCACATGGGTGAGAATGGAACGCGCGAAGTTTATGCTGAAAAAATACGACTTTAAGCTGCAGGAAGTGGCAACACGCTGTGGCTATCAAGATGTGAATTACTTTTTTAGAGTATTTAAGTCAAGAACAGGGCAAACGCCAAGCGAGTACCGGCAGGTATTATAAGGCATTTGCCCGTTGACCTTTGACCAGCTGATGAATCAATATCGCTTTTATTGCTTCAGGCTCTCTACTGGAGGTCAGCAGTTGACAAAACTCCTCATCCAATAGCGATTTGGTGAGATGAGTAAAACTCACTAATAGCGAGCGCTCCGGAGGAGAGGGGAGTATTAGGGCAATAACCAGAGTAACGGGTCCTAGTTTAGGTGCTTGCCAATCGACAGGGTTCTCACACTTAATGACGGTCAGCGATGCTTTATCTACGTCACTAGTGAGTATGTGTGGTAATGCGATCATTTTACCCGTTGCAGTTGACGAATACTGTTCTCGTTTCAGTAAGTTCTGTGTCATCTCTGCGGAGTTAACTTGGGCTGTCAGATTAGCGACTTGCTCAAGAATGGCGGTTTTATCGTTGCTGCTATCACGAGCAAAATGGTAGTCGATTTCAAATGGTAACCGGAAGGTGCTTAATCCTCTCAATAACGATAGATTGGCGTGTTTATTGGAGCGATGAGCCGTATTCACCAACATAAAGTGTTCAGCAATAAAGTCCATCAAGACCATACAAGCAAGCTCAGCATCTGAGCCTTCAATGTGCAGCTGGCAAAGGTCATCTTGTTTGCCTGCTAGTGAAAGAATACGCAGTGGATGCTCTATATTAGCACTATCCCAGCAGGTTAAATTACGCAGAATCACCACTGAGCGAAACATGTTACTCAGTGTTTTTAATCGATTGATTTTCCATCCAGAAAACCCGTCTTCCGGTAGGACAAAGGTGATTCTACGTTCTATCAAGGTTAACCTCTAACAAGCCCCATGCAACGCTGTATAACCGAATCAACATCAGTCAGAACCTCTTCGATTGTGACGCAGTGTATTTTACTACCCGTAAATCGAGCTCGGTGCTCAACTTCAATATCGGAAGCAATGAGGACAAGATCGGCATTAGCGATATCTTGGGTGCTCAGTTGTCCTTCAATACCCATTGCACCTTGAGTCTCTACTTTGATGCCTATATTTTCTTTTTGAGCCGCTTTTCGAATAGCGTCAGCTGCCATATACGTATGAGCAATACCAGTTGGGCAAGCTGTGACCGCAACCATTTTCATTGTCTATTCTCTATATTATCAACCAGAATAAAGTGAGCGTTAGAGTACTAATTTGTCATTGATTCGTATAGCAAAGAGATCAAATTCTGGATGATTTAAATTAAACCTATATGAGTCATAATGACTTGTATTTTACCTATGTCCATTTGACTTTATTTTAAGCAATTTGGACTCGTGGTGCCCGAAATATGGGGCCTTTGTTACTTGGTATGATTTGTGCACTTACACAAATGTATGTCATTTTAAGTGAGTCGTTATGCTAAATATTACTGATAAAAAGGTTGAAGAGAAGATACCAGCTTGGCTTCGTCTTGGTTTTCGTCCTTTTTTCTTACTCGGAAGCGTTTATGCCATCTTTGCGGTGGTGGCCTGGGTCATCATGTTCCAAAAAGGTCAGCCCGAAGCGTTGCAAGTCCCCGCGTTATGGTGGCATGCCCATGAAATGATATTCGGTTTTGCGATGGCAATCGTGGTCGGTTTTGTCCTTACAGCAGTGCAGACATGGACCGGAGTTAACGGAACTAAGCATTATCGCCTATTATTGCTCGTTACACTGTGGGGGCTAACACGTGTTTTGTTTTGGACACCAGTACCGTTGTGGTTGACGTCTAGTATTGAGTCGTTGTTCATCCTGCTAGCCGCATACGAAGTGGGTTTTAGGGTTTACCAGTCAAAAGGCTGGAAGAACTTGTTTTTTGTGCCTTTGTTTTTGTTAGCTATTTTTGCCAACTTTGCCAGTTATGCCACTGTTAAAGGAATGCCTCCATTTAGTTCAAGTGCGGTATGGGGCGCGATGATCTGGTGGTTCACTATCCTGATCTCAGTAATGGGCGGTAGAGTGATTCCATTTTTCTCTGCGCGCCGATTCCAGTTTGATAAACCCCAGCCATTAGTTTGGCTGGAGTGGCTAGCGACGCTGCCTCTGATGGGGTTATTTGTGTTGAGTTTCTTCCCGTTATCATTTGCTGTGCTGGGTAAACCGCTTATGTTGATTGCAGGGCTGTTTCAATTAGTGCGTTGGTTGCGTTGGAAGCCTTGGCTGACGCTTTCTGAACCTTTAGTTTGGTCATTAATGCTGACTTATTTATGTCTGCCATTAAGCCTGTTGTACCGAGGAATGCTAAGCGATGCTTTTGCATCACACGCTATGCTGCACTTGTTTGCGGTCGGTGCGTTAGGTGGCGTAGTTTTATCTATGATCAGTCGCGTGACGATGGGGCATACCGGTCGTGCTATCTATAAGGGCCCTAATATGACATGGGCATTTGTCGCTATTATTGTTGCAGCAGTCATTCGTAGTATTGGTGTTGCCGTGTGGCCACAGCACATGTTCCTGATGATTGATATTAGTGCGGGGCTTTGGGCCTTTGCGTTCGGTATGTATGTATACCACTTTGGCAAAATGCTAGTCACTCCAAGAGTGGATGGTCACCCGGGCTAACGTCAATTTAGTGTTCAAATAAAAAAACCAGCCGTGAGGCTGGTTTTTTTGGATTAGGTTAACTTTGACACTTAGTAAGAGTCGTTGTGAACTGCTTGAACAGCTCGACCTGAAGGATCAACACAGTTCTGGAAAGATTCATCCCATTCAAGTGCTTTTGCAGAAGAGCACGCTACCGACGGGCCACCTGGAACACATTGGGCCGCAGATTCGAGTGGGAACAGCTCTTCGAAGATTTCACGGTATGCGTAACCTTCTTTTGTTGTTGGCGTGTTGTATGGGAAGCGGAATGCTGCGGTTTCCATTTGTTGGTCAGTCACTTTCGCTTCAGCCACTTCTTTTAGTGTATCAATCCAGCTGTAACCTACACCGTCAGAGAACTGCTCTTTTTGACGCCATGCGATTGACTCTGGAAGGTAGTGTTCAAAACACTCACGCAGGATGTGTTTTTCCATCTTACCGTTGCCACACATTTTGTCTTCAGGGTTTAAGCGCATTGCTACATCGATAAACTCTTTATCTAAGAAAGGTACACGGCCTTCAACGCCCCATGCTGCAAGTGATTTGTTGGCACGTGCGCAGTCAAACATGTTCAATGCAAGCAGCTTACGAACTGTTTCTTCGTGGAACTCTTTTGCGTTTGGCGCTTTGTGGAAATACAGGTAGCCACCAAAGATCTCGTCTGCCCCTTCACCAGAAAGAACCATTTTAATACCCATTGCTTTGATCTTACGTCCCATTAGGAACATAGGCGTTGAAGCACGGATTGTGGTGACGTCATACGTTTCGATGTGGTAGATAACATCGCGAATCGCATCCAAACCTTCTTGAATGGTATAGGTCATCTCGTGGTGAACGGTACCGATTTGGTCAGCCACTTCACGAGCGGCTTTGAGATCTGGAGCACCTTCGAGGCCAACTGCAAATGAGTGAAGTTGAGGCCACCATGCCGCTGACTTTTCATCGTCTTCAATACGCATTGCTGCGAAGCGTTTTGCGACAGCAGAAGTGATAGAAGAGTCAAGACCACCTGAAAGTAGTACGCCATAAGGTACATCTGTCATTAGCTGACGTTTAACCGCCGCTTCTAGTGCTTCAGTCAGTTCTTCTTTGCTTGTACTGTTGCCTTGCACTGCTGCGTATTCGTTCCAGTCACGAATATAGTAACGCTGCGGCTCTGCATCTTTAGAGCCATAGTAACTACCAGGAGGGAATTCGCTAATAGTCTTACAAACAGGAACTAGCGCTTTCATTTCTGACGCAACATAGTAGTTACCGTGTTCGTCATAGCCCTGGTAAAGCGGGATGATACCAATATGGTCACGGCCAACAAGATACTCATCTTTCTCTTCATCATAAAGGACGAAAGCGAAAATGCCGTTTAGCTCTTCTAGTAGGTCTGCACCCATGTCTTGGTATAGCGCTAGAATGACTTCACAATCTGAGTCAGTTTGGAACTCATATTTGCCTTCATAGCGAGCACGAATTTCTTTGTGGTTGTAGATTTCACCATTAACAGCAAGGATGTGTTTTTTATCTTGGCTGTAAAGTGGTTGAGCACCACTATTAAGGCCAACGATAGCCAGGCGCTCATGCGCAAGAATTGCTTTGTCTGAAGCATAGATACCAGACCAATCTGGTCCACGATGACGAAGCTTTTTAGACATCTCTAACGCGACTGGACGTAGAGCGGCTGCATCACTTTTTATGTCTAAAATGCCAAATACTGAACACATACAACTTCCTTTTAGATGAAATTTAACGCTGTTGAGTTCAATTTGCCATCTGCTCAAAAAAAAGCAACCGTGATGAACGAAAAAGATGATAAAAGTGAGGTTTGATTAAATATTTTTTAATTGAATGGCCTTTTTGGTATATGGCATTTAGATATTGGTGCTTTGATGGTCAATTAACCACAAAAAAAGCCGGATTGACCGGCTTTTAATTATGTTTGTAGAGGTTGCTATTTGAGGTTAGGTTGCAGCTGATCGCACACATGGCGTGCGAAACCACTACCTGCTTCGCTGTAGATATTAAATGCCGCATTAACACCCATCTGCTCCAACTCATCCAATTGATCTGGGTAAGCGGCGATAGCAGCAATTTGCCCTTTAAACTGCTTTTGGTGAAGTAGGTCTAACGCAGTTTGATTACCTTGATGGTGGGGCATTGCCAGCAATACCAACTTTACATGAGCTGTGTCGAGAATACGTTCCCAGAAATCAGGGTCGGTGGCATCGCCGGCTATAACATTTCTGCCTTCCTCTCGATGTTGCTTAGCGGCTTCTTCGCGCACTTCAACACCTAGGCTAACTTTTCCATATCGTTGGTAGAGCTCGTCATAAGCACCAGTGCCGATTCGTCCCATGCCAAGAATCAGAACCTGAGCTTCGCCTGGATTGATGAATTGGTCGCGGGTATTGATCTTCTCTGCTGCTTGTTCCTTTAGCCACTTCGCACTGCGCAAGTAAATGCTGTGCCCAATTCGGTTTAGAGGGGCAGAAACGATAAAGGACAACGATACGGCAATGGCTAACGCGACTAAGATGTCACCGGAAATCCAACCCAGTTTGTAAGCCAAGCCACCGACAATGAGACCGAACTCACTGAAGTTAAACAGAGTGAGTGTAGTTAGAAGGCACGTACGGACACGGAATTTAAATGCGTTGATGACCACGAAGTAAAGAATGCCTTTCAGTGGCAGTAACAAGAGGAGCAATGCACCGAGCACAAAACCTTCGATTGTAGGCTGATCAGCAAGACCAATATTGAGGAAAAAGCAGACTAAGAACAGCTCTTTTAAATTGAAAAGTGATTTTGACAGCTCAGAAGCTTTAGAATGTGAAGCTAACAGCATACCCAAGATAAGCGCACCCAAATCCGGCTTCATTCCAACCAATTCAAATAACCCTGCACCCATGACGAGTGCGAAGAAAATGCCACTTAATACGAGCATTTCGCCATGTCCGGCTTTATTTAATAGCTTGAACATGATGGGACGAAGGAGAGGAAGAGCAAATAGTCCGATGGCATACCATTCTGGGAACTTGCCTGTTGATGCTGTTAAAAAGATGACCGCGAAGATATCCTGCATAACCAGGATACCAATGGCGAGAGTGCCATAGGTAGCATTCATCTCACCTTTTTCTTGTAAGGTTTTTACTGCAAATACAGTACTTGAGAAGGAAAGAGCAAAGCCCAACAGAATAAGTTGCTCAACGTCGAGCGTAGCAAGGCTAGAAACACCCAGAATTTTCAAACCAAGTAACAAAACGGCGAACAAAAGTGTCGAAAGCAGATTATGAATGGTTGCGCCGGCCCAAATTTCTTTGGACAACAAAGTTTTAATGTCGAGCTTTAAGCCAATAGTAAACAGTAGAAGTGTCACACCAAGGTCTGCAAGAGTGGTAATGGTATCGGTCGATTCAAAACCAAAGTGATGCAGAATAAACCCAGCAAGTAGAAAACCTACTAAGGGTGGTAGTTGACATTTCAATGCGAGGAAACCCGCGATGAAGGCGACGGTTATAAGGATCAGTTCCATAGTATTTTTTATTATCTGAAGACAAAAAGACCACACCGAAGTGTGGTCACATATTCTACATAATTTATGTAAGGGTTTGTTTGTTATTTCAAAACATTTTCTCAATCTTCGAGTAGTTTTTGTAACAAAACCCCATTTAGCATGGCGCGTTTGATCATAGCGAAGGCACCCATTGTAGGTTGCTTATCGATTTCTGAAGCAACAATTGGTAGCTCTGTGTGGAATGTCGTTAACGACTGGTTTTCGACATTACGACGAATCGCTGGGAAGACAATCTCTTTTGCCATGGTAATGTCACCAGCAATAATGATTTTCTGCGGGTTGAACAGGTTAATAGTGATTGCGATGGCTTTGCCGAGCTGGTTACCCACTCGAACTAAGCTCTGTTTGGCTAACTCGTCGCCATTTAATGCGTGTGAGCAAACATCTTCAATAGTGATGTGCTCTTTTAGAGCAAGTGTTGACTCATACCCTTGTTCAATCAGCTTTTTAACGCGTTTGACAATTGCTGGGTTAGCCGCAACCGTTTCTAAGCAGCCAAAGTTGCCACATTGGCATTGTTCACCTAGCGGATCGATTTGGATGTGACCAATTTCACCCACATTGCGGTTGTGCCCTAAGAACACTTGGCCATTGACGATAATACCAGCACCAGTACCACGGTGAACACTGACCAATATGGAATCTTGGCAGTCGCGGCTTGCGCCAAAGTAATGCTCAGCCAGAGCTAAACCACGAATATCGTTACCTACAAAACACTCTACTTTGAACTGAGCACGAACTAAGTCAGCGAGCTCGAGTTTGTCGATGTCGGTATTTGGCATGTATTCAACAACACCCGTAGTCGGGTTAACCAGCCCGGGTAGGGTAATGCCAATAGCAATAAGCTGTTCGATTTTAGGGCTGTGTTCTTTTAGAAATTCGCGAAGCGATGTCACCAAGCCTTCGCTAAGTTCACTTTGATTGGTGTAGTAAAAATCATTATGGGAAAAGGCCATTTCACGGCCACCCAAATCGTAAAGAGAGAACTGCACATAATCTCGACCGAGACGTACAGCGACAGAGTGGAAAGGTTCCACTGCTGTCGTTAGAGAGATGGCTCTGCGTCCACCTGTTGAGGCTTGTTGAGCGACCTCTTTGATAAGGCCGCGCTCCAATAATTGGCGGGTAATTTTGGTAACGCTTGCAGGTGCCAGCTGGCTAACATCAGCAACTTGAATGCGAGAAATAGGCCCTTGTTGGTCTATTAAACGGTAAACCGCTGCACTGTTAAGTTGTTTTACTAAATCTACGTTACCTATTTGTCCGCCATTCATGCTCAATTTTGCTCGTATTGTCCGTTAACAATTGTGCCTTGGACATTATAATCTCTATCGAATACGGTCAAGTTAGCAATCATGCCTTTCTTAATGCGGCCAAGCTTGTCTTCTAAACCCATTGCTTTAGCAGGGTAAAGCGTCGCCATTCGTAGAGCTTCGTCCAAAGCGATACCAGCGTGTTCAACTGTGTTCTGAACCGCCTCAATCATTGTAAGTGCGCTGCCACCTAGTGTGCCGTTTTCATCCACGCACTTACCATCCTTGTAATATACTTTCTTACCGACAAAAATAAAGTAATCCATGTCAGCACCCGCTGGAGCTGTGGCGTCCGTCACTAATACTAACTTTTCACCTTTCACTTTATGCGCGATGCGAATGTTCGCATAGTCAACATGGAAACCATCGGCAATCACACCGGCGTAGACATCTGGCGTATCGTAAATAGCACCAACAACGCCCGGCTCACGACCTGTCATTGGCGTCATCGCATTAAATAAATGCGTTGCGAATGTAATGCCAGATTCAAAACCTTTACGGGCTTCTTCGTAAGTGGCATTAGTGTGGCCAATTGAGACCACAATACCTGCTTTACGTAGCTTTTCGATATGCTCTGGTGCGTTTTGTTCCGGAGCTAAGGTCACTTTTGCGACGAGGTCGCGGTTTTCACAGATAAGGTCGATCATTGCATCGTCAGATTGACGAATGAAGTCAGGGCTATGAATGCCTTTTTTCGCAACGTTTAGGTAAGGACCTTCTAGGTGTAGGCCAAGAGAGTGGTTTTGGTACTGGCTGTGGTATTCGCGAGCTGCGGTCAATGCTTGGCGCATATTGTCATCAGATGAAGTAATCAGCGTAGGTAAGAAGCTAGTACAGCCTGACTTAAGGTTAGCTCTATGCATGGTATGGATAGTGTCGGCGGTAATTTCGTCATTGAACATTACACCGCCACAGCCGTTTAGCTGCAAATCAATAAAACCCGGGCTTAGGTTTGCGCCGTTTAAATCCACGCACTTAATGTCACTTGGAAGCTCTGCATTAGGCAGAACCGACTCGATTTGGTCACCATTGATTAGCACCGCATGATTGGTGAGAACGTCACTACCCGTGAAGATCTTACAGTTAGTTAATGCATACATAGTTAGCGAATCCTTGTGTTGTATTCTCTTTAGCTCATTGCGGTTATCGAAACAGTGAAGATTCGACTTAGTTTTCTGCTTGTAGCAATGAGACGGATTTAGTAGTCAGCAAGTTTTAATTAGATAAAACAGTCAAAGTAACTTAATGATAATGAGGGAGTTATTGTTATTTTATGTGTAGTCATTACATTGGAAAAGTTGATTCCAATCGCAAAATAATCGCTACTTAGTGCAACTCTCTCAGGCAAAATCCTACTTAGATTTTGCTATTTTTTCGTATGATAAAATAAGTTTTATGATCTAGCTAGCAAAAAGCCTCTATTTTGGCAAAAACTGGTGATTATGATCACAAATGGTGAGGTTTTAATTTGCGGAGCAAAATTAATTTCATAAACTGAATAGGACTAAATTGAACGGCTAAAATAAGTCGTCCAACAAAATTCAAATCCTATAGGGGGAACTTAAGGTGAATATGCTAGGATATGCACAGAAGCTAGGTAAAGCGTTAATGCTACCTATCGCAACGCTTCCGATTGCGGCGCTTCTACTACGTTTGGGTCAAGGCGACCTTTTAGACATTCCATTTATGGCGCAAGCTGGTGGAGCGATTTTCGGTCAACTGCCTCTGCTATTCGGTCTAGGTATTGCGATTGGTCTTTCTAAAGACGGTAACGGTGCAGCAGGTCTTGCTGGTGCAGTTGCTTACTTCGTTCTAACTGCGACAGCAACAACAATCAACGCTGACGTTAACATGTCATTCTTCGGTGGTATCTTCGCAGGTATCATTGCAGGTCACTCTTACAACGCATTCCATGCGACTCGTCTTCCAGAATGGTTGGCATTCTTCGCAGGTAAGCGTCTAGTTCCTATCATGGCTGGTCTATTTGCTCTAGTAGCAGGTGCGATCTCAGGTGTGGTTTGGCCTAGCATCCAAGGTGGTCTTGACGCTCTAGCACACGCAGTATCAACTTCTGGCGCAATTGGTCAGTTCGTTTATGGTACGCTTAACCGTGCACTTATCCCTGTAGGTCTTCACCACGTTCTTAACTCATACTTCTGGTTCGGTATGGGTACGTGTCAAGAAGTTCTAGTTACTGGCGCTCAAGCTGCTGGTCAAGCGCTTCCTTCTCTACAACAGCTTTGTGTAGACCCAGCTCTTGCTAAGACTCTAGTAGCTGGTCAAGCTCATACATTCGAGTTTGCTAACTCTGTAACTCCTGAAATCACAGCAACAGTTAAAGAAGTTACTGAAACAGTGAAAACTGGTGACCTACACCGCTTCTTCGGCGGCGATAAGAGCGCTGGTGTATTCATGAACGGCTTCTTCCCTGTAATGATGTTTGGTCTACCAGGTGCAGCACTAGCAATGTACCTAGCAGCACCTGCTGAGAAACGCAGCCAAGTTGGTGGTGCACTATTCTCTGTAGCATTCTGTTCATTCCTAACTGGTATCACAGAGCCACTAGAGTTCATGTTTGTATTCCTAGCACCTGCACTATATGCAATGCACGCAGTATTTACTGGTCTAGCTCTAGTTGTTGCTAACATGTTTGGTACGCTACACGGCTTCGGCTTCTCTGCTGGTCTAATCGACTTCGTATTGAACTGGGGTCTAGCTACGAAACCATTCACACTACTACTAATCGGTCTAGGCTTCGGTGCTCTATACTTCTTCACATTCAGCTTCGCAATCCGCGCTTTCAACCTGAAGTCGCCTGGTCGTGAAGACGATGATGTAGAAGTAGAAGTTGACGGTGACGTGAAAAACGGTGACCTAGCTCGCCAATACCTAAAAGCCCTAGGCGGTCACGATAACCTAACTTCAATCGATGCTTGTATCACACGTTTACGTCTAACGCTTAAAGACCGCTCTGTTGCTGACGAAGCTGTACTTAAAAAGCTAGGTGCGAAAGGTGTAGTGAAACTAGGTGAAAATAACCTACAAGTTATCCTAGGCCCTCTAGCTGAAATCATTGCCGGTGAAATGAAGTCTATCGGTGCTGGTGAAGACTTATCAGAAGTAAAACTTCCATAGTCTAGCTACTCATTGATTTCCATAGTAAAGCCTCTCATTTGAGAGGCTTTTTTTATGCCTCTTTTCTTCTGCTTTTTCACCGTTCAAGTTTCAGTACTAAAATAATCTTGTGAAAATGCGAGTTCTTGTTGAGGTTTCGCAAGGAATTGTGGATCATTAGCGTTTATATATCTGACAATACTTAAAACATAGAGGTGTTATAGATGAGTGAAGCTGAGGCTCGTCCATCGAACTTTATTCGCCAAATCATTGATAAAGATTTAGCGGATGGCAAGCATACTAGCGTGCATACTCGTTTTCCGCCGGAGCCAAATGGTTACCTGCATATCGGTCACGCAAAATCTATTTGTTTAAACTTCGGTATTGCTCAGGACTATCAGGGACAATGTAATCTTCGTTTTGATGATACAAACCCTGAAAAAGAAGACGTTGAATACGTTGAGTCGATTAAGAATGATGTAAGCTGGTTAGGCTTTGAGTGGTCTGGTGACGTGTGTTATTCATCAAACTACTTCGATAAGCTTTACGAGTATGCGGTTGAATTGATTAATAAAGGCTTAGCGTATGTTGACGAGCTAAGTCCAGAGCAGATCCGCGAGTATCGAGGAACGCTTACCGCACCTGGTAAACCAAGCCCATATCGTGATCGTTCAGTTGAAGAGAACTTAGCGCTATTCGAAAAAATGCGTGATGGCGGCTTCGAAGAGGGTACAGCTTGTCTTCGTGCCAAGATCGACATGAGTTCATCATTTATGGTTATGCGCGATCCTGTGCTTTATCGTGTTCGTTTCGCTCACCACCATCAAACAGGTGACAAGTGGTGCATTTATCCGATGTATGACTTCACTCACTGTATTTCAGATGCGCTTGAGGGCATTACCCACTCGCTATGTACGTTAGAGTTCCAAGATAACCGTCGCTTGTACGACTGGGTTCTTGAAAACATCACTATTGATTGCCAACCGCATCAGTATGAGTTCAGTCGTCTGAACTTGGAATACACGGTGATGTCAAAGCGTAAGCTTAACCAACTGGTGACTGAGAAACTGGTTAACGGCTGGGATGACCCGCGTATGCCAACGATTTCTGGTTTGCGTCGTCGTGGATTTACGCCTGCTTCAATTCGTGAATTCTGCAAACGTATCGGTGTGACAAAACAAGAGAACATGATCGAGTTTGGTTCTCTAGAGTCATGCGTTCGTGATGATTTGAATGAGAACGCTCCTCGTGCAATGGCTGTTTTAGATCCTGTGAAAATTGTGATCGAAAACTACCAAGGTGAAGGTGAAACCTTATCAATTGCAAATCACCCGAATAAACCAGAAATGGGTACACGTGAAGTACCATTTACTCGTGAAGTTTGGATTGAACGTGAAGATTTCCGCGAAGAAGCCAACAAGAAGTATAAGCGTCTTGTTTTAGGTAAAGAAGTTCGTTTACGTGGTGCTTATGTGATCAAAGCAGAGCGCATTGAGAAAGACGAAGCTGGCAATATTACTACGATTTTCTGTAGTTACGATGCTGATACGCTAGGTAAAAATCCAGCTGACGGTCGTAAAGTGAAAGGCGTTATTCACTGGGTATCAGCGGATAAAGGTCTACCTGCTGAGATTCGCCTGTATGATCGCTTGTTTACTGTTGCTAACCCTGCGGCGGCGGATAACTTTGCTGAAACCATCAATCCAGAGTCTCTAGTTGTGTCAAAGGGCTTTGTAGAGCCAAGTTTGGCAGCAGCAGATGCTTCTCAAGGTTACCAATTTGAGCGTATGGGTTACTTCTGTGCGGACATCAAAGACTCTAGTGCTGAATCTTTGGTTTTCAACCGTACCGTTGGTCTACGTGACACTTGGGCTAAGGTCGAAGCAAAATAATCACTTTAAGCCTCTCTTTTCTGAGAGGGGCTTTAGATACTAAAAAACCAGCCACAATGGCTGGTTTTTTTAATTCTACCCATTTAGCGTGTTAACGAGGTTCGTGCGCTTTAGGGTTATCTTTGCATGCACCACCAATGCACTTACCATAGAGGTAAAGGCTGTGGTTGGTGAGTTCGATATTATAACGAGCTGCAATCTCTTTTTGACGAGTTTCAATCACATCGTCAGAGAACTCGATAACCTCACCACAATCTAGGCACACAAGGTGATCATGATGGTGCTGAGTAGAAAGCTCAAATACCGATTTACCACCTTCGAAGTGATGGCGTGTAACAATACCCGCATCATCAAATTGGTTTAGAACACGGTAAACCGTAGCTAAACCGATCTCTTCTCCAAGATCGATGAGCTTCTTGTACAGATCTTCTGCACTGATATGTTGGTACTCTGGCTTCTGCAGTACTTCTAAAATTTTTAGTCGCGGCAGCGTGACTTTCAGTCCCGCGTCTTTAAGTGCCTTATTGTTGTCTGACATAAACTTTCCTGTAATGATCTGCAGCAATAAACAGATTTCAGTAATCTATTCATTATAGGGTACTACAGCGTAACAATAAACCTCGAACTTCAAAGGGTTACTAAGTATTAACATAGAAGGCGAACAATGTCACTTTACAAACACGTCTGACCAGTTACAATTCGTTTACATATGAAGTTGGATTGCGAGTTATGGATAAACGATTAGCGAAAATTTATAAACCCAAATACGTGAAGTTTGCATTGAACATCTGGCCACCTTTTTGGGGAGCCGGGATAAAAATCACTGAGATCAGTGAGGATTTTCGTTCAGTTAAAGTGCGCTTAAAACTGAAGTGGTGGAACAAAAATGCCAATCGTTCCCAGTTTGGCGGCAGTATTTTCGCTATGACTGATCCTATCTATTCGTTGATGTTGATGGGAATTCTTCGCGAGCAATATTATGTTTGGGATAAAGAAGCCAGTATCGATTTTATCAAGCCAGGTTTTTCTGACTTAAATGCTGAGTTTGTGGTGAGCCAAGATATGCTGGACGGCATTCTACACAGTACGGCAACAGGGGATAAGTGCTTTCCAGAGTTTGTCACCCACATTCACAACCAGCATGGTGAGGTCGTCGCCACCATTCAACGTAAACTTTATATCCGTAAGAAGCCTAAATACCGCGCAGAAACAGAAAATGATACTACGTCGGTGCAAGCTTAGTTTTTGCCAGTAGTACACAACAGGGTTATGGTTTGGTTTATTATTAACTGAATTAATGATGTAGTGAGGTGTCAGTGAAGCGTTTAGTCATTTTAGGTTTAACAGTGCTCTTTAGCGGCACTGCACTTTCAGAAACCTTAACACCTGAAATTTTGAGACAGCTCAACGACGATCTTGCTCATACTCAATTTAAGCAAGTTGACCCTAAAATCACAATCTCTGATATGCATCTTGCGCTCAATGATGGGATTTTGTTTAGAACGACCACATATCGATATGCGGGAGACCCTGAAACAGAATCAATGACTACCTGGATGCTAGAGGCGATGACTCAGCAAGTCTGTCAGCAACTGATGCCTATACTTAATGGACGGTTTAGCAATGTTAGCCAAATTGCTGCGACAGAGTCGATTGAGTTTGAAACAGGGCAAATTGCTTCAAAAACCCGAATTTGTAGTATTTCTGATACACAATCAAAATAAAAAAACCTCCGAAATGGAGGTTTTTTTGCATTCACTTTGGCGAGTGAATTAATCTTCTAGCTCAGCTAAGCACATTTCTTCATAAAGTTGCTTAGTCCAGTTAGATACACGCTCGTCAGTTAGTTCTGGCTGGCGGTCTTCGTCGATACATAGGCCAACGAATTGTGACTCATCGCCTTCAACAAGTGCTTTAGAAGCTTCAAACTCGTACCCTTCAGTTGGTGTGTAACCAATGATAGTACCGCCTTTTGCTTCAACGATGTCACGTACTGTACCCATAGCATCACAGAAGTACTCTGCGTAGTCTTCTTGGTCACCACAGCCAAAGATAGCAACAAGCTTAGTTGAGAAGTCAATGCCTTCTAGCTCAGGGAAGAAATCATCCCAATCTGCTTGAGCTTCGCCGTAATACCAAGTTGGGATACCTAAAAGCAGTAAATCGAAATTGTCGATATCTTCTTTGCTGCTTTTTGCAATGTCTTGAACGTGAACGAGCTGTTTACCCAATTGTTTTTGGATCATCTTTGCAATAGCTTCTGTGTTGCCAGTATCGCTACCAAAGAATAGACCTACACTTGCCATAGATTCAGTACCTTTTCATTGTCTGTGTTGGATTAAGGAACCGGAACGTTAGCCGAGTCCTGTGCCTTCCCAGCTGAGCTGAATAATGCCTTTTGCGACAAAACCTGCACACCCTAAGAACAGCACAAGCCATACAATACGTCGACCAAAAACAGGAACATTACCTTGTTTGAGGACATCTTTGATTGCCATACCGATCAAAAAGAAGATCGCTGCAAACAGTAGATCCAAACCAATAGATTCCAGTTTGTTTATGTAGTCGTAAAGCATGGTATTCCTTTATGCCAATATGCTTGCGCGGAACTATACCACTGTTGTTCGATAAAGTTAATGCGTGCTCGCAGTCGAGTAATGGTTTGACGTCAAATTTAGATAAATTTGCGTATAGCTCTTAGTACTTCTGCCGGTTTTTCTGCATGAAGCCAATGCCCAGTATTGGCAATAACATGCGCTTTGGCATTTGAAAATTGAGCTTGTATCAAAGGCTGATGTTCGGCCGTGAGGTAATCTGAGTCTCCGCCTTTAATAAATAAAATCGGAACATTACTTTTCTCAATTGGTTGCCAGCTCAAGATAGCTAAGTAGTTACGCTTCAAACTCTCAACATTAAAACGCCAAGCAAGATAGTCATCCTGTTTATACAAAGATTTACCAAGAAATTGGCGAACCCCTTCCATTTCGATGTGTTGACTCATCAGTCCCATAGCATCGGCGCGCGACGTTGGCTTACTGGCAATCACCGCGTCTAGTCCAGACAATACATTGTCATGTCTGCGCACAGTGTACTCGACTGGAGACATGTCCATCACAATCAGTTTTGAAAGTGGATAATCAAAATCACACAAACGCATAGCAACTTTGCCACCCATTGAATGACCGATGACAATTGGCTTAGTGATATCTAATGACTCAAGCAGTTGCACCACATCTTGAGCCATCAAGGTGTAGTTATGATCATCGCTATGGAAAGAACGACCATGGTTACGTAGGTCGATACTAATGACATCAAAGTCTTGTTTTAGGTCTCTAGCCAAAACACCAAGGTTGTTCAAGTCTCCGAACAGACCGTGGATGAGGACGACAGGTAAGCCTTGACCTTCTCTTTTATAGTTCAATAAAGCTGACATTTTTCTGTTATTCGTGATGTGTTTAACGTAGAGGTTCATCGCGGAACTCGTTATAATCACCCAGAGTTTAAACATAGAGACTGTGAAAAGCGAATGAAAACAATTGAGGTTGATGAGGATCTATACCGTTATATTGCAAGCCAGACCCACCACATTGGCGAAAGTGCTTCAGATATCTTACGACGTTTATTAAAGGTAGATGCAGCCGAAACGGAACAGAAACCAGCTGCCGCTAAAACTATCGTCGTTAGTAAAGAGAACCCTCAGGTAGAGGCGGTAGATTCAGTAAAAGAAATGCGCTCACTGCTGATTTCTGACGAGTTTGCTGGATTGAAAAAAGCTATCGATAGATTTATGTTGGTACTATCAACTCTGCATCGCTTAAATCCAGAAGGCTTCTCTGAAGCTTCACAAGTTAAAGGTCGCAAACGCGTTTATTTCGCAAATAATGAAGCGGCTTTGCTAGAAAGCGGCAATACGACTAAGCCGAAAGCAATTCCTAATACCCCTTTCTGGGTTATCACCAACACTAATACCAGTCGTAAAAGGCAAATGGTGGAGCAGGTGATGACCATGATGGATTATCCCGCCGAACTCATCGAAAAAGTGACGGCATCCATCTAAGATTTCGATTCAAACCTCATAATGTTCATATTGAAACGAGTATTATGAGGTTTTTTTTATTTTTAAGCTTAATTTTGAAAGGACGTCTGTTATGGCTATACACCCACGCGCGGGCCAAAAGGCTCAGCAAGAAGACCTGCATAATATTCCTGCGCTCGTTGCTAATTACTTTTTAATTCAACCTGAAGCTGGCAACCAAGCACAAAGTGTGCAATTTGGTACTTCCGGTCACCGTGGTTGCGCTGACAAAGCAACCTTCAATGAAAACCACATTTTAGCAATAGCGCAAGCTGTTGCTGAAGTTCGTGCAGAAAAGGGCACTACAGGTCCACTTTTCGTAGGTAAAGATACTCACGCATTGTCAGAGCCTGCATTCTCAACTGTCGTTGAAGTGCTTGTAGCAAACGGCGTTACTGTTATCGCTCAAGAGAACAATGGCTACACCCCAACACCGGGTATTTCTCACGCTATTCTTACACATAACTCAGCAAATGCGGATAAAGCGGATGGTATTGTTATCACACCATCGCATAACCCACCGCAAGATGGTGGCATCAAGTACAACCCAACGCATGGCGGTCCAGCAGAAGCAGAACTTACTCAGGCTATTGAGGATCGTGCTAACGACATCATTGCTAATGAAATGAAAGACGTGAAACGTCTTCCTATTGCAGTAGCAAAAACTCAGCCTTTATTCCAAGAGCGTGACCTTGTTAAGCCGTACATCGATGACTTGGTAAATGTGATTGATATGGAAGCGATTCAGAAGTCAAACCTGAAAATCGGCGTTGATCCATTAGGTGGTTCAGGTATCGATTATTGGCGTCAAATTGCCAGCGCTTACAACTTGGATCTGACGTTAGTCAGCGAAGCGGTAGACCCATCATTCCAGTTTATGTCTTTAGATAAAGACGGCGTGGTTCGCATGGACTGTTCATCACCTTATGCGATGGCGGGATTACTGGCGCTTAAAGATGACTACGATTTAGCATTTGGTAATGACCCAGATTATGACCGTCACGGTATTGTGACGCCAAAAGGCCTAATGAACCCGAACCACTATTTGGCTGTTTGTATCGACTATCTGTACCGTCATCGTAGTCAGTGGCGTGACGATGTGGCAGTAGGTAAGACGCTAGTATCGAGTGCGCTAATTGACCGTGTGGTTGCCGACCTTGGCCGCACACTGTGTGAAGTACCTGTGGGCTTTAAGTGGTTTGTAGATGGTCTGTATAACGGCGAGTTTGGCTTCGGTGGTGAAGAAAGTGCTGGTGCGTCCTTCTTACGTAAAGACGGAACGCCATGGTCAACGGACAAAGACGGTATCATCCTTTGCTTGCTAGCTGCTGAAATTACCGCGGTAACGGGTAAGAATCCACAAGAGTACTACGAAGAGCTGGCAGCGAAGCACGGTGAATCTAAGTACAACCGTATTCAAGCTGTTGCCAACACTGAACAAAAGAATGTACTTAAGAAACTGTCTCCAGAAATGGTAGCGGCAGAAACGTTAGCTGGTGATGCCATCACAGCTCGTTTGACGCACGCTCCAGGTAACGGTGCTGCAATCGGCGGTCTGAAAGTGACGACAGAAAACGGCTGGTTTGCGGCTCGTCCGTCAGGCACAGAGGACATCTATAAGATTTATTGTGAAAGCTTCAAAGGTGAAGAGCATTTGAAACTGATCGAGGCAGAAGCGCAAGAAATCGTCAATCAGGTGTTTGCCGCGGCAGGTCTGTAATCTTAATCTGACAGATTAACGATTAGTTCTACTATTAATAATATTGTAATAAGCGGTCGCAAATTGCGGCCGTTTTTTTATGCAATAGTTTCGAATAAAACGCAGATAAAAAAACACCGCCATTTAGGCGGTGTAAGAAAATTTGACAGACAGGTCAAAAATACAGGAAGTACACACATCGACTAGGGGATAACTAGCCAAAGTGTGGTGGTAGAATCTACCTAACTCGAAAATCGAGATTGCAAACACAACATCGCAAGCGCAAGTCAATTGATTCTACAGAGAATCAAGCCGTTCAGACTCGCGTTTGCGGGATGAAATATAGAATTTCTCTGGCTGTTCGGCAATGGACAATTTATAATGTTTCAGATTAAAAAAACTAATGCTTTAGAGAGTCGCTATGTCTAGACGTTTGCCTCCACTTAACTCGCTAAAAGTTTTCGAAGCTGCAGCGCGCCATTTGAGTTTTACTCGCGCAGCCGAAGAACTGTTTGTGACCCAAGCTGCGGTCAGTCATCAGATTAAAGCCCTTGAAGAATTCTTGGGATTAAAACTGTTTCGTCGCCGTAATCGTTCATTATTACTTACCGAAGAAGGGCAAGGGTATTTTCTTGATATCAAAGATATATTTACCTCTTTAGCCGAAGCGACAGATAAGGTGTTAGAGCGAAGCGAAAAAGGTGCGTTGACCATCAGCTTACCGCCGAGCTTTGCGATTCAGTGGTTGGTTCCTAGGCTTGCTGACTTTAATGAGCAAGAACCTGACATTGATGTGCGCATAAAGGCGGTGGACATGGATGAGGGTTCGCTAACGGATGACGTTGACGTAGCGATTTACTACGGTCGCGGCAATTGGCCTGGTTTACGTGCTGATAAGCTCTATCAGGAGTTTTTGGTGCCACTCTGCTCTCCAGCACTGTTACTTGGCAATAAGCCTTTAGATGCGCTATCCGATTTGTCAAAACACACCTTATTGCATGATACCTCTCGTAAAGACTGGAAGCAGTTTGCGAAACAAAACGAGATTGATGGCGTAAATGTGAATCATGGCCCGATATTCAGTCACTCGACTATGGTGCTGCAAGCTGCGGCACATGGGCAAGGGATTGCTTTAGGGAATAACGTATTAGCCCAACCCGAGCTTGATGCTGGGCGATTGATTGCTCCGTTTGATGAAGTGCTGGTCACCAAGAATGCGTTTTACGTCGTGTGCCATGATAAACAAGCAGATATGGGACGTATCGCGACCTTTAGAGATTGGATGTTAGCTAAGGCACAGAGTGAGCAAGAGGAACTTCTGGATGAATAATGTTGTGTTTGATGGCCCAGAAAATGGACCACTGTTCTTATTTGCTCATGGTGCGGGCGCTGGAATGGACCACGAGTTCATGCAAGATGTCACCACGCGTTTGGCTGAAAAAGGGGTTCGCGTTGCTCGTTTCAATTTTCCTTATATGGAAAAACGTGCAATAGATGGCAAAAAACGCCCACCTGATCGAGCGCCTAAACTGTTAGAGGCGATGACAGCAGTCATCGAGGAAGTTGCTGATGGTCAGCCGATAGTGATTGGTGGTAAGTCGATGGGAGGACGTATGGCATCCATGCTATCTAAACATCCCATGGTTCAATCCATTGCTTGTTTAGGTTTCCCATTCCATCCTCCTGGTAAACCAGAGAATTATAAAGGTGCACATTTAGCGACGATTGATAAACCGATTCTTATTATCCAAGGAGAGCGAGATACGTTTGGGAAATTTGAAGAATTCGAACAGTTCGAGTTTTCAGACCAGGTCTCAACCAGCTTTATCCCCGATGGTGATCATAGCTTTAAGCCTCGCAAGTCTTCGGGGTTCACGGAAGCCCAAAATAGACAGTTAGCCGTAGATCGTCTCGCGTTGTTTATCAAAGGGATCTCTGATGTCTAGCCGCTTTCTTGTCATAGTCGCTTCCATCTCAGGGCTGTTGAGTGTTGCGCTTGGGGCGTTTGCTGCCCACGGTTTGAAAAAGATACTGTCGCCTTATCTTATTGGCGTTTTCGAAACGGGCGTGACTTATCAGTTTATTCATACTTTAGCTATCCTACTGTGTGCTTTGTTGGCAACGATCGTTAGCAACCCTAATTCTCGAAAGGCATTTCATCGTGCTGCGATTTGCTTTATCATCGGCATCCTTTTCTTTAGCGGTAGTCTATACGCCTTAGCGCTAACAGGGGTGAAGTGGTTTGGACCTATCACTCCAATGGGCGGCGTGATGTTTATGGTAGGTTGGGTATTTCTCGCCTACGCTGGATATCAGATGACTGACGAAACAACCAAAGATGGAGTCAATCAGTGAAACAAGTAATGCTTTATTGCCGCTCTGGATTCGAGAAAGAGTGTGCAGGTGAGATTCAAGACAAAGCGAATGCCATTGAAGTATTCGGCTTCCCTAGAGTGAAGAATAACTCTGGCTATGTGAGATTTGAATGTTACCAAGCAGGCGATGCAGATAGATTGATTCGTGAGATCGATTTCCAATCACTGATTTTTGCTCGTCAAATGTTTGCCATCGCGAGTGAACTAGAGTCACTCCCAGCAGAAGACCGTATTACGCCGCTACTTGAATCATTGGAGTCCATTGAGCAATTTCCTCGCTGTGGGGATTTACGTATTGAAACTCCTGATACTAATGAAGCGAAAGAGCTTCTTAAGTTCTGTCGTAAGTTCACGGTGCCGGTTCGCCAAGCGATGCGTGGTAAAGGTTATCTGTTCAATAAAGAGCATAGTAAGAAGCCAGTGCTGCATATTTGCTTTATTCGTTCAGGACACTGCTTTGTTGGTTACTCCTATCCAGAAAATAGCTCAGCGTTTTTCATGGGTATCCCTCGTCTTAAGTTCCCGGCGGATGCGCCAAGTCGCTCAACATTAAAGCTTGAGGAAGCATTCCATGTCTTTATCCCTAAAGAAGAGTGGGATACTCGATTAGCATCAGGCATGTGGGGCGTTGATTTAGGTGCTTGTCCAGGCGGTTGGACGTATCAATTAGTGCGTCGTTCGATGTTTGTTCATGCTATCGATAATGGCATGATGGCAGACAGCTTAATGAATACTGGTCAAGTTAAGCATCATCAAGTCGATGGTTTTAAGTTTGAGCCACCACGTAAAAACGTTACTTGGTTGGTGTGTGATATGGTTGAGAAACCAGCTCGTGTTGCTCATCTGATGGGCGAGTGGTTGATTCGTGGTTGGGCGAAAGAGACTATCTTTAACCTGAAGTTGCCAATGAAAGGTCGCTATGACGAAGTTCTTCAGGATATTGAAAACCTTAAGGTATTCTTAATCGAGAACAAGGTGAAGTTTAAGCTTCAAGCTAAGCACTTGTATCACGACCGTGAAGAAATCACAGTGCACGTCCAAGTGCTATCCAACATCTCACCTCATTAAAGCGTATTGGGGGCTTAAGGCTGAGCGCTTGAGCCCTCGAATCTGATATCTTGTAAATTAAAGCCTAACTCAATGTCGGTTTTGAGTGCGGCAACCTGCTTACACTTTCTCGCCATTTCAATATGCTCATCTAACTTCTTACGGTATTTAGCTGCGAGGTCCTCTGAGGCATAAGCCGACTCGATATCGTCGAACTGATTAAGGATTTCCTTGGCCGCTTTAGGTCCTACCCCGGCAACCCCGGGTACTTGTGATGAGCTGATTCCGGTTAACCCCCAGTAGTCGGCAAGTTGCTCCGGTTTGACCCCAAATTCTTGCTCAACAAATGGTGCGTCTAGCCAACGGTGTTGGAAATAATCGCGAATTTGTAATGTTGGCGAAAGTATCTGGCAATAGCCTTTATCGGTAGAAATAATGGTGACTTTCTCGTTGTGACTGGCTACTTTTACCGCCAAGGTCGCGACCAAGTCATCAGCTTCATCACCTTCAGAAAGCAAGGAATCGATGCCTAATTGCCACCAAGCATCTTGTATTTTTTCCAAACCATTGAATAAAGGCTCAGGCATGGGTTTACGGTTTTGCTTGTATTCAGGAAGGATGTCAGCGCGCCAACCTCGATCCTGTTCATGATGGTCAAACACGGCAATGATATGCGTGGGTTTGGACTCGTCTAAAATGCGATGTAAGGTTCTCGACGTGGTTTGAATGGTTCTGTCGATATCTGTTGGGTCGGGTTGAACCGCATGTACTCGGCGGATGAGGTTGAGTGCATCAATGATAACGAGATGAATTGACATAAATTTAAGGCCACTTGAGAACGTGGCCTTATTGTAAATAATCTTCAGTTGAGTTTCAGTGTTTTATTCGCCGTTGGCGATTCGATAACATGGAACATACTCAGAACCCGGTAATTTCATGCGTTGTTGCGCCACGAAATCACCTAACAATCGGTCCATTTTCTTCATTAATGATTTATCACCGTCAATGATAAATGGTCCATGTTTCTCTATCTCTTTGATGCCTTCAGCTTTAACGTTACCAGCCACGATGCCGGAAAACGCTTGGCGCAGGGCGGCTGCTAGGTTTTCAGGTCTTTGGTTAAGATGTAAATCTAACCCTGCCATATTTTCATGAGTAGGGTCGAACGGAAGTTGGAACTCAGGTTCAATATGCAGTGACCAGTTGTAGCTGTATGCATCGCCCGTTTTTTTACGATGTTCTTTTACCGTTGGCATCGCCTGCTTCATGATTTGTGCAGCTTTCTCTGGATTATCAATAATGATCTGATAATACTTCGTCGCTTCTTCGCCAAGGGTCGAACGGACAAACTCGTCAATGGAGCGGAAGTAGGCTTCGCTCTCTTTCGGACCTGTCAGGACGATTGGCATTGGCTGGTCGGCATTATTCGGATGCATCATGATACCAAGGATATATAGCAGTTCTTCTGCTGTCCCTGGACCACCTGGGAAAATAATAATGCCGTGGGCAATTCGAACAAACGCCTCCAAGCGCTTTTCAATGTCAGGCATGATGACCAGTTCATTGACGATTGGGTTTGGTGGCTCGGCGGCAATAATTGATGGCTCGGTTAAACCAAGATAACGCTGCTCAGTATAACGCTGTTTGGCGTGACCAATCGCAGCTCCTTTCATTGGGCCCTCCATCGCGCCTGGACCACAACCAGTACAGATATTAAGTTCTCGTAGGCCAAGTTCGTTACCGACCTCTCGAGTGTACTGGTATTCTGTTGGGTTTATGGAGTGTCCGCCCCAACAGACAATCAAATTAGGCTCGATACCCGGAATCAATGTGCCCGCATTACGCAAGATACCAAACACTAAGTTAGTGATATGGGTAGAGTTGGTCAGGTTAAGTCGCTGACTATCGGCCAAGTGCATGTTGACGTATACGATGTCACGTAACACAGAGAAGAGGTGTTCTTGGATACCTTTGATAATATGACCATCCACGAATGCATGTTCTGGTGGATTGGCTAGTTCAAGTTTGATGCCGCGCTCACGACGCATGACATTAACATCAAAAGTCTGATACTTGTCGAGCAGCTCTTTTGAGTTGTCGGTGTGGCTGCCGGAATTGAGTACCGCTAAGGTACAGTTGCGATACAGTTGGTAAAGGTCACTAGATGCGGTTTTTTTAAGACGCTCTACTTCTAGCTGAGACAGCAGGTCCATACTCCCTGCTGGGCTAATATGCGTGATCATAAGCATTTCCTTTTCTAGAACCGAAAGCGATTCGTGTCTCGCTACTGTCTGTATTTATTGATTGAAAGCTTAAGAGTCAAATATCAGACAGTGAACCAATCGCCTTAGTCATTCGTGTTGTTATAGTTATTTGTGTTGCTATAGTTACTCGCGCTTTGCAGTTGGTCGCGTAGTTTTAGTTATTGGCTGTGGACTTAGCTCCAGCAATAGCTACGGTTAAGTACACAGATAACTATTAGATTAGCAAATGTGACACAAGTTTCTATAACTATTTGAAAAATAAAAGAGGACTAGGGCTTCCAAGCCAATTGGTTAGGACCGAGTTTTTGAGTGTGGGCGATCGTTTTGTGCAAACGCTCAAGCACTTCATCGGGGGTGTCATTGTGGCTAAAGGCTGTGCTTGCTGCTGATAGAGTGATTGTAATCAGTTGGTCACGGAATTTGAATGGTAAGTTGCTGATTTTAGTTTGTATTTCTCTAACTTTAGCTTGGCAGTGAGCTTCATTTTGTTCAGGCATAATCAGTACAAACTCTTCGCCAGAGAAGCGAGCAACGGTATCAGTATTTGAAACTGAACTTGAAATGGTTTTGGCAATGATTTTAAGAGCCTTGTCTCCAGCGCTATAGCCAAAGTTGTGGTTTATGCTCTTGAACTTATCAATATCAAAGATGATAACCCAGAGCGGATGCTGATTTTTAAGCCAGCGACGATATTCGATCTCAAGTTTATCCAGCAAAGCGGTACGATTGTAGACCTTAGTAAGAGGGTCTAACAGCATGCGTTTGGATTGATCCTCTAGGCGGCGTCGATAGTCTTGAGTGACATCGTAGAGTGACTCAAGTTGATTATTGCTATGCGTCATTCTTTCTAACAAGGCTTGTTCACGAGCTTCGGCATGTTGCAGGCGCTCGGTTAGGGAAGCTAGTTGAGCAAACAATGGATTCATGGTTCGCTTAGCATCTTCTAAGTCTTGCAAGTTGGCGATACTGTTTTGTCCCGTAGTCACTAAATCACTGAGTTCTTTACTCATGATTTGTCGCTGCTCAAAGTAGATTTGATTCTGATCGAGGTTTTGAGCATTGCTTTTTAGTGAGGATGAAAGTGACGTATTTACTCGTTCTAAAAATTGCTCTGAGGTGCGACGCTCATATTTGGTGGCATCAATAACCAAACGTAGTACTTGTAAGGTCAGCTCGAGCAAGTTATTGCCGGAGGCGTCAGTAAGCAGCTTAGAGCGAATTTCAAACAGCTGCTCCCCAGGCTCACCGTCAAAATCAAGTTCTGTAATCAGGTTCTGAAGCTCGTCACCTAAGGTTAACAGTAAAGCGGAATCCGCACTGATTTCTGGTTCTTTGGAGGTTAACGCAGAGTTTGAGGTAATAATCTTGATGGCACGTTCATAAATCGCCAGTAGCTTCACCGCGTTATCAGTGAGTTTTAGCGAATTGTTGTCGTTGTAAGCAAGAATAGAGCGCAGGTCACGCTTGATTTGAGCGGGTAGGCCGGCAACGCGCTGCAATGTTTCGCCACTGCGTCGAGTCTGCTCTTCCAATGAGCTTTGTTGTTTTTCCATGGCAACTGCCTTTTGACCGATAAGGCGCTCCAAAATAGCAAACTTTGGCACCAAACTACTGATGTCTTTGTTATGCTCTAACTCATGGCGTAATTCAATCAGTTTGTCATCAATTCGCGAGTGCGAACCAATATGGGCGTGACTTAAGGTACCAATAAAGCGTTTTAGAATAGTTTGCTCACGACGAGATTTCAGCGATGCATCTCGTTGAGCAACGCGTAATTGCTCCAACTGCATTCTAAGCTGATGGAGATTCTCCATTGTCTCGCTATCCTGTGAGCCCATAAATCCTATAAAAACAAACTAGTTGTCAAACTTATTGATGTATTGATTGATAATATCAAAAAACATCACAACGTCACGTAATCTTGCGTTCAAGTGCCGTATTTTTACTCACTAGTCAGTATTTTTTTGAACCCGTCCTCATTCTGAGAGGATGAGTGCACTTTTATTAGTCCTTGTTTTATAGCGGTTCGGCATGCTTGTCGGATATCTTCAGTCGCTAAACTTGCGGCAGGTGCATTATCTATTGCCTTCAAATAAACCCAATGACTTTTACTTTCTTTTATACTGACATCTCGCGCCATATGTGTAGCGATGAGTAATATGTCAAGCAGCTCTTTATCATTGATGGCGGTGTAGGCTCGCGGCAAGAATGGGTAGTTGGCCATGCCGACACGGACGATACGATTGATGTTTCGATTTGGCTCAAATTCGTCCACCCAACTTTGAATTTCTTCGAATAAGCTCTCTGCAGTTCGTGGCTTAATGCTCGGTTCAATATAGAGTAAGTTCGCGTCTGAGAAATGATAGATACGAGCAGGGCTTTCTATTTTGCTGCGGATAAATTCACCAAATGCACGTTCTAGTTCGAGACCCGATTTATAACCGTTTTGAAGGTACATATTTCTTAGGAACGGTACATCGATCATGACAAAACGAAGACGATCGCTTAAAGGCTCGTTAATAAGCTCACCAACCTGCCACTGTTCAAAGTAGCTTTGGGTGCGCTGCAACGAACTTGGTAAGTTAGCGTTTAATAAACGTAGGTTCGGCAAACCAGAGCGAGCATGGGTAAATAGCGTGTCATTAAGCTCTTTTAACTCGGCTTTGTTACGTCGATAAACATAGAACAATCTCAGTCCCATCAGCGCCATGACAGATAGGGCACAGAACAGACCAAAAGCGACTTTCTGGAACTTTTTCTGTTGCATCAGAGCATCTTTGAGCTCTTGTTTTTGTGTCTCGTAATGTAGGCCCTGCTCAACAAATTGCTTTTGCTGTCTAAAGGCATCTTCACTTATTTGGTTAAGCTGATCTTGCTGGTAAATGCGCAGCGAATTGGCCTTCTTAATTTCATCGAGTGCTTGTTGGTAGTGACCTTGCTGTTCATGGCCCAACGCTAACAACTGGTATGCTTGCTGTTCTAGTGACGTTTGATTCAGAGATTTACTTAGCTCAAGTGCCTTGGTGGCATGTTCAATGACTTTGTCATTTTCTTGCTGGTGGTAAGCCAGTCCTGCGTAAAGTAGTGATGCACGTGCCTTAAGCGCGGGATAATCTGCATAACTTAATAAGTTTTCTGCTCGAGTAAGATACTGCTCGGCAAGCGGATAGTTGTAGAGTTGCAAATACGTGGATGCCAAACTAATTCGAATATCGATGACTTTTTCGATATTTTTATCGGTTGCTTGGTGGTCAATAACATTAAAGTAATGCACTAAAGCCAAGTTGTATTTCCCTTGAAGGAAATAAATATCCCCCATGAGCTTTAACACATCCGCGAGGATGGGGGATTCAGGGTAATTGCCATAAAAATCGGCGGCTTGTGACAAGTGTTCAAGCGCTTTATCCAGTACCTGACGTTGCATGAATAACTGCGCTAGCAATTGGTTAATATGTGCCAGCTGATCACTACTGTTCAGCTCGATTGCGGTCCAATAAGCGAGCAAGAGCTCAGATAGCGCTTCATTATAGCGTCGGTAGCGAAGGAAGTGGGTACCATAAGCGGTATGGTATTCAACTTCCCATTTCGAAAGTTTATCTTGCGGTACGAATTCATTCGCCTTTTGATACATATGATTAGCGAGATCATATTCATTTTCCGCCGAGGCAATCTCTGCTTGTAAGATTTTGATGCGGTAGCTGGTGCGGTTAGCAATGCTTTGGCCTTTACGAATCGCCTCAAGGTCTTTTTCTATAGCCTTGAGCGCATCTAACGCTTTTGCCCCTTCGCTGTCTGTCAGCCACAGTAAACGTGTCTTGAGAATACGTACATCCAGCTCTAAGAACAGCAAGTGATATTGCTTGGTCATTGACTCGGCCTTATCCAAGCCTTGCAAAGCCTCGCGGACTCGCCCCAAGTTAAACTGGGCTTGAGAAGCGATGATTAACGCATTCACCGTACTTAATGGCGTTCGAATGCGTTGGTCGGTATCGTCACGAGATAGGTTTGGAAGGCGATCATCATTGGGCTCTGCAAAACTGCGGTTTGTCAGGTAGTCGGTCGCGATTTCTAGCGCTTTGCTTGGCTCAATTTCGACCAACTTATCCGCCTCAACCAAGAGGGGAGAAGTAAAAGACGACGTTGCATTCGCCATACTACTTAGAAGCGCTGCAAAAATCCCTAATACAACCCAAAATTTAGAGCCCATGAAAGTGTCCATTTCCTGATGTTTAAAGGTTACTGTCTTGCCATACGAGCATTGTGCTCAGGTGCTTGATATTGATTAGAACGGTATGGGTTGATGTCTAAACCACCGCGACGAGTGTATCTTGCATACACAGTTAACTTAGTTGGATTACAGTATTGCATCAAATCAGTGAAAATACGTTCGACACACTGTTCGTGGAATTCGTTGTGCTCGCGAAAGGACACTAAGTAACGAAGTAACGCTTCTCGATCTATCTTTGCGCCTTGATATTGTATTTCCACGCTGCCCCAATCTGGCTGATTAGTGATCAAGCAGTTTGATTTTAGCAGGTGGCTATGAAGCGCTTCCTCAACGATTTCATCACCCGCAGCGTCTTTAAGAAGCTCTGCATCAAATTCGTAGTTATCGATGGCAATATCCTGGTCATCAATACATTCGCCTGCCATACCTACGATTTTGGTATTTTCGAAATCCGCGACAGGGATCAGTTTGACACTGACCGTTTCGCCTGCGCAGTTAGACAGATCAGTTGCAATTGTGGACTGCACTTGCTCCCAAGTTGCAAATCGCGTTTGATTGTAGCTATTCAAATACAGTTTGAATGACTTCGACTCGATAAGGTTTGCACTCGTAGCTGGAATGGACACTTCACCGACCGCGACTTGAGGTAAACCTTTAGCATTGAGCCATGAGATTTCATATAGCGTCCAAATATCACACCCTTGGAATGGCAGAGTTTCCCCTAGTTCAAGGTCATCACGATTTAAGCTTCTCGGCACTGGTTGCAATAAAGTGGCATCGTAGTGATTGGCGTACTCGGTTTTTTGGCCGAGGGTGAGACCTGAAAGCTCTTTAGCGTTGGAATATTTGCTCATAATTGTGTGATATTTCGATTAGAATAAGCTGAATTTTACGAGATCCCTGAATAGCTGTCATCCTTTGTCGTGGTAAAACGCGTTGCAAGTGAAGGATAACTGGAGAGAATATGAATCAAAGTGTACAACAAGCTTTGGAGGCGTTTTCAAAACGCTATCAACAAGCATGGCAAGAAAAACATCAAACACTTCCTGCTAGTGAAGAATTGCATGGATTAGTTTCCCCATGTATTGATAGCAAAGACGAGCAACAGGTTTATTGGACACATTGTCTTCGCGATGCCCCTGAGACGCTCGAAAACATCGAGCAAGGTATTGAGTTGAGCCTTCACGATGACATTAAAGGTTTTTACGGCCATCAATATAGTGCTGATATGGAAGCAACTTGGCAGGGTAACGAACTGACCTTACTGCAAGTTTGGAGTGACGATGATTTTACTCGTTTGCAAGAAAATATCTTGGGCCACTTGGTGACACAAAGAAGGTTGAAGCTTAAGCCTACGGTATTTATCGCGGCAACCGATGCCGATATGGACGTGATTTCAATTTGCAACATCACTGGAAATGTCATTCTGGAGCGTTTGGGTACCGATAGAAGAGATGTGATTGCTGAAGATATCGTCACTTTCCTCGATGGATTGGAGCCTAACGTTTAATTATGTATGTTGTTGAGCTTCATTTTGAGTGTTTTGATAACACCACCATCAGCGCAGTAGAAAAAGGCATTAATGGCCTGATGGATGCGCTGCGATATAACGGTCAGGTATTAGGGCGTGAATTTCCCATAGTGATGGGAGAAGGGGAGTTTTTTGTACGAGCTGTGTGTCCTGAACAAGAAAGCCTGCATCCCAAACATCACTCTGATTTTGTGAAAGTCTGCCTTAAGCGCTTATCAGAGGCATGCCTGCTCGCACCTAAAGTAAGATTGTTGGGGCGCGATATTAACTCAGAGCAAGCGGCAGAAGATGAAGTGCCAAGTTGGCAGGTGCTTTATACCACCTATGTGCACACTTGTTCTCCACTTCGAAGTGGTGAGACATTATTGCCCATTCCGCTCTATCGAAACCCTCCGACTTTAAATGGAGACCATAAGTCGGTCATTAAATGGCAAACCGAATGGCAAGCTTGCGATGAGATTCAGATGGCAGGGGGATGTAAAGCGGAGCATGCCGCATTACGAGAACTATCGGACACTGGCAGTGATATTTTCCGTCGTGGTTGGGATATACGTGGCCGCATTGAGTACATTACACAAATTCCAACCTATTACTATCTCTACAAAGTTGGTGGTAAAGATCTAGCAGAAGAGAAAGCTCGCAAATGCCCTAAATGTGGTGGTGAGTGGCTACTTGATGAGCCTTTGCATGACATTTTCTACTTCAAATGCGATACCTGCCGAATAGTGTCGAATATTTCTTGGGATCATCTGAAGTAAAACAGTTTGAACGCAGGGTTTAGAACGTAAAAAAGGTTGAAGCGAGATGCTTCAACCTTTTTTGTATCTGAGTTAAAAGCGAGTCATTACCAGCCTTTAACAACACCACCTTGGAAGATATCAGAAGCGGCGTTGTAGACTTCGTCAGTTTGGTATGCTTTAACGAAGTTTTGTACATTTTCAGCGTTTACATTGTCTTCACGAGCCACGATAAGGTTTACGTATGGCGACTCTTTATCTTCAACAAATACGCCGTCTTTTTGAGGTGTTAGGTTGATAGAGCTAGCGTACGTAGTGTTAATGACTGACAGCGCAACATCGTCGAGTGAACGTGGAAGTTGAGCAGCGTCAAGCTCAACGATAGTGATGTTTTTCGGATTGCTCTCGATGTCACGAACGGTAGCCAGTAGACCAACGCCATCACGTAACGTGATCAGACCTTGTTGCTCAAGAAGCAGTAGAGAACGACCTAGGTTTGTTGGATCGTTTGGTACTGCAATGCGAGCACCATCTTGGATTTCATCCACAGACTTTACTTGCTTAGAGTAGCCTGCGATAGGGTAGACAAATGTGTTGCCTGCAACAGTCAGCTTATAGTTGCGGTCAGCAACTTGTTGATCCAAATATGGTTTATGTTGGAACGCGTTGATATCAATAGAGCCATCATCTAACGCTGCATTTGGCGTCACGTAATCTGTGAAGGTAACCAACTCAACATCAAGGTTGTATTTTTCTTTTGCCACTTTCGCTGCTACTTCTGCAACCTGTGCTTCTGCACCGGCCATAACACCAACTTTGATTTTGCTAGTATCGGCTTCTTTCTCACCACAACCGGCTAGAACGAGTGCAGACGCTGCTGCTGCGATTGCGAGTAAATTCTTAACGTTGAATTTCATGACTCTCTCCTTGTTATAAATCTAAAACTTCAATTATCTGTGGTCTACTCGGCGCACAATAGCGTCGCCAATAGACTGAATAATTTGTACTAATACGATGAGCATGACGACAGTAACTGCCATGATAACCACATCATATCGGTGGAATCCGTAACGTATCGCGACATCACCAAGACCACCGCCACCGACTGTGCCAGCCATTGCTGAGTAGCTTACAAGTGTCACTAATGTAATTGTCACTGAATTGACAATAGTAGGTAATGCTTCAGGAAGCAGCACTTTGGTAATAATTTGATAAGGGGTAGCACCCATTGACTGCGCCGCTTCCACTAAGCCCGTTGGAACTTCAAGCAAGGCGCCTTCAATTAAACGAGCGACAAATGGAATAGCCCCTACTGTTAATGGCACGATGGCTGCTGTTGTACCAATAAAGGTACCGATGAGCATTTTGGTCACTGGAATGATGGCGACCATTAATACTAAGAATGGTACAGAACGGCCTACGTTGACTACGGCACCTAGCACACTATTTAGGCGTGGATTTTCCAGCAAGCCACCTTTCTTCGTTGTATGGAGAATCACCCCTAGCGGAATACCTACTGCGAAGCCAACAATGCCAGCAACAGCGACCATGTAGAGCGTTTCCCATGTCGCGCCGAGCAGTAGATTGCTATTAAGTGATAGCCATTCAGAGACAGTATTAAAGGACATAGCCAAGTACCTCTACTTTTACATTGTGGTCACGAAGGTATTGGATTGCTGCATTATCATCGCTTTCATTACCGAAAAACTCAGCGACCATCATGCCAAATTTAACCCCACCGGCATAATCAAGATCTGAGCTGAGAATGCTCACATCAATGTTGTATTTGCGCGCAATTTGCGTCATTAGCGGTGCGTCAACGGTTGCTCCAGTGAACTCAAGGCGTACCAGTGGGTAACTGCCTTCAACTCGTTCGGTTTGCAAGCGAGCTTGATAATCTTCCGGAATAGAAAGATCCAGTGTGGAGCGAATAAATTCGTGCGCGAGCTCGGTTTTAGGATGAGCGAAGATTTCGCCCACAGTGCCTTTCTCTACAAGGTGACCATCACCAATGATTGCCACTTCATGGCAGATGCTTTTCACCACATCCATTTCATGAGTAATAAGTAACATGGTGATTTTAAGCTTACGGTTAATTTCTTTGAGCAGTTCAAGAATAGACTGAGTCGTCGCTGGGTCTAGTGCGCTCGTCGCTTCATCGCATAGCAGAACTTTAGGGTCAGAAGCTAAGGCTCGAGCAATGGCGACGCGCTGCTTTTGTCCGCCACTCAGGTTAGCCGGATAGGTGTCACGCTTGTCGGCAAGGCCTACTAATTTAAGCAGTTCAGAGACTTTGTTCTCGATATCAGAGCTCGCTTTACCTGCAAGTTCAAGTGGTAACGCGACATTCTCAAATACGGTACGAGATGAAAGCAGATTAAAGTGTTGGAAGATCATGCCAATATTGCGGCGCGTTTCGCTGAGCTCTGACTTGGACAGTTTAGTCAGGTCAATACCATCAACAATGACTGCTCCAGACGTCGGTGCTTCTAGCATGTTAACGCAACGAATCAGGGTACTTTTCCCTGCACCGGATGAGCCAATCACACCAAAGATGGTGCCTTCAGCAATATGGAGGTTAATATCAGACAAAGCGTTGATTTCCTTTGTCCCTTGATAAAACACTTTGTTTACCTGATTAATTTCGATCATCTAAGCAACCTAAACCCAATGAGTAGCATAAAAGTTTGAACTACATCTCAATTGATAGAAGATGCTATGGGTTTCACCGATTTGTGTCAATAGATATTTTTACGTCTAGACGTCTAAACGGCATTTTCATAGTGATGTGGATATAAAAGCATGTAATAATTCATGTCATTAGCACTTATCTAGAGCAAGAGAGTAACCTGTGGCAAAACCAGCTGTGTTTTTGGACCGTGATGGCGTAATCAATATCGACCATGGCTATGTAAGCGATGAACATGACTTCGAATATGTTGAAGGTGTATTTGAAGCGACTAAGAAATTACAAGATATGGGCTACATGCTCGTATTGGTAACGAACCAGTCTGGGATCGCTCGTGGTATGTTCTCAGAAGACCGCTTTTTGTCTCTAACTCAATGGATGGACTGGAACTTCTCAGATAATGGTATCGAATTTGATGGTATTTACTACTGCCCTCATCATCCAGAGCACGGAGTTGGTGACTACAAACAAGATTGTGACTGTCGTAAGCCAAAACCGGGGATGTTCATTTCGGCAAGAGATTTTCTCAAGATAGACATGGCTAAATCCGTTATGGTGGGTGACAAAGCTGAAGATATGATGGCGGCTGAAGCGGCTGGTGTGGGTACTAAGATTTTAGTTCGTACAGGTAAGCCTGTTACTGAGCGCGGTGAGTCCATTGCGACTACGGTTCTTGATAGCATCCGCGACGTACCAGCGTATCTTGCTAAATAGACACATACTGAATGGGTGTTGGCCTTAAAGAGGAGAAATGATGCTTTCAATTGCAAAAAAAACGTTGTTACCCGTTTTATTGGTGAGTGGATTGGCGGCATGCAGTAGTGGCGGACAAACGGAATCCGCAGCTGGTAATTATCATGTGCTCCAATATGAGTGTGATAGTCAAAATTTCCAGGTCACTCAACTTTCCAGTGAACAAATCCTTTTGCTGATAGATAAGACGGAATATCCGTTGCATCGAGTCCCCTCAGCTTCCGGCGTGCGCTATACCTTGGATGGTGAGTCGCAAACCGATTCTAATATTGAGTTGTTCAGTAAAGGCCGAGAAGGCATGCTGACAATGAATGGTGTCACTGATAAGTCCTGCCGTATGACCACACGTAGTATTCCTAAAGGCTAATGACTAAAAAACTGACCATACTTGATATCGCGAAACTATCGGGAGTCGGCAAATCGACCGTCTCTCGAGTGTTGACCAATGACCCTAAAGTTAAGCCTGAGACTCGCGAAAAGGTAGAGCAGGTGATCGCGGAGCATGGTTATGTTCCGTCAAAATCGGCTCAGTCTATGCGAGGTGGTGGAGCTCAGAACGTGATTGGTGTGATCATTTCTCGACTGGATTCCCCTTCTGAAAACAAAGCCGTCAGCAGCATGCTTAATGTACTCTATGCGGCAGGCTATGACGTTGTGATTATGGAAAGCCAGTTCGATCCGGTGAAAACTAATGAACATCTTAACGTGTTGCGAAAGCGAAATGTGGATGGGGTAATAGTTTTTGGTTTTACCGAGTTGGATCTGGATGCCGTGGCAGATTGGGATGAAAAGGTAGTTGTGATTGCGATGGATACCGATCGAGTGTCGTCGATCAATTACGACAATGCCGGTTTGATCCACGCGGTTCTCAATAAGCTTAAAGATCAAGGCGTGAGTGATCTGGCGTTTATTGGTGTAGATCCTGAAGATAAAACTACAGGCTTAGCTCGTTTAAACGCTTATCAAGTTTGGTGTGAAGAGCAGCAATTGCCGGCTCGGTTTCGTACCGGAGCACTTCATCATGAGAGTGCATACTCACTAGTGGATGATGTGGTGAGTGATTCCCTGCAAGCCATTGTCTGCGCGAGCGATACTCTAGCACTGGGCACCATTAAGCGCTTACAAGAGTTAGGAAGAGAGGACATTATTGTCACGGGTATTGGTGGCAATGAATTGTTGTCATTTTTATTCCCAAATATCTACAGTATTGATCCTGGCTATCATCAAGCAGGTGAAAAAGCAGCTAACCTATTGATTAAGCAGTTGAAAGGCGACGCTGTCGTCTCTCATCTCACACAAGAAGCTGTGTAAAAACGGCTTCTACTCTGTCTTCTCATCCTTTTCTTTTGATGCATTTCTCTACAATTATTGTGATCACTCTCAATTAATGGGAATGTTCCCATTTACGTTTTTTTCTCGTATGTCACACTGCATTTAGATTTTTGGGAATGTTCCCATTGGCGCATTGCGGTATTATTAATACAACGAGACACATGGACGTTTGTTATCCAACGTCTCTATATCAGTAAAAAGGTGTACATACGATGAGCAAGATAGCGAAGCAAGACATTGCAGCCATCATCGAAGGGGTAGGCGGAGCCGACAACATTGCCAGTGTGAGTCACTGCTTAACTCGTCTGAGATTTGTTCTTAACGACACAGAAAAAGCAGATAAATCAGCACTGGAAAGCTTAAAGGTTGTTAAGGGCTGTTTTACCAATGCTGGCCAATTCCAAGTCGTAATTGGTACTGAAGTCGATGAAGTATACAAGCTACTTATTGACATGGCGGGAAAGAAAGCTGCATCAAAAGATGATGCCAAACTGGCTGCTCGCCAAAATATGAATATTCTCGAGCGTGGTATTTCGCATTTAGCCGAAATTTTTGTTCCTCTTTTACCTGCGATTATCACTGGTGGTCTGATTCTTGGTTTTCGAAATGTCATTGGCGACATTCGCATGTTCGATGGCAAGACGCTGGTTGAAATCAGCCAGTTCTGGGCCACGGTTCACTCGTTCTTATGGTTAATTGGTGAAGCAATCTTCTTCTTCCTGCCTGTTGGTGTGTGTTGGTCGACAGTGAAAAAACTGGGAGGCACACCTATTCTGGGTATTACTCTGGGTGTGACCTTGGTGTCGCCACAACTAATGAATGCCTACTTAATCGGTAAGCAGGTTCCTGAAGTCTGGGACTTTGGTTTATTCGTGATAGAGAAAGTGGGCTATCAAGCTCAGGTCATTCCAGCGATGTTAGCCGGTGTTGCGTTGGCCTTTATCGAAACGAACCTTAAACGTATTGTTCCAAGTTACCTGTATCTGGTTGTGGTGCCTTTCGTTTCAATCATTCTATCTGTGATTTTAGCGCACGCACTTATTGGTCCTTTTGGTCGCGTGCTGGGTGACGGTGTTGCATTTGCAGCGAAAGCTGCGATGACGGGTGACTTCGCGGTTCTTGGTTCTATGGTATTTGGCTTTCTATACGCACCACTTGTGATAACGGGTATCCACCACACGACTAACGCCGTTGACTTACAGCTTATGCAAGACCTTGGCGGTACGCCAATCTGGCCTTTGATTGCTTTGTCAAACATTGCTCAAGCTTCTGCAGTTGTCGGTATCATCATTATTAGTAAGCGCGAAGGCGAACGAGATATTTCAGTTCCTGCTGCTATCTCTGCGTACTTAGGGGTAACAGAGCCTGCAATGTACGGTATTAACTTGAAATACAAATTCCCGATGTTGAGCGCCATGATTGGTAGTGCGCTTGCTGCAGCGATTTGTGGTAGTGCTGGTGTAATGGCGAATGGTATTGGTGTTGGTGGTCTACCGGGTATTCTTTCCATCCAACCTCAGTACTGGACGGTATATCTAATGGCGATGCTAGTAGCTATGGCGGTGCCAATTATCCTAACCCTGTTCCTGTATAAACGCGCTCAGTCAAAAGGTGATCTAGAGCTTGCAAGCGCGTAACTCCCCCATTAGTGGCTCAATTTGAGCCACTGTTTTCTTTTTGTTTCTTTTGTAATGGTAAGTGAGATTGAAATCGATGAGTCAACAAGCTCAACAAGACTGGTGGAAAACCGCCACTATTTATCAAATCTATCCGAAGAGTTTTTGTGATAGCGGCAACAAAGGTATGGGGGATATCAAAGGCATTACCTCAAAGCTAGATTACCTTGATCAGCTTGGTGTTGATGCTATCTGGTTAACACCAGTGTATGCCTCTCCAATGATTGATAACGGTTACGATATTGCTGACTATTACGCTATTAACCCTGATTTTGGCACCATGCAAGATTTTGATGAGCTACTAGAGCAAGCTCATCAAATGGGGATTCGTATTATCATGGATATCGTAGTGAACCATACGTCAACACAGCATGAATGGTTCCAGGCGGCTCTTGGTGATAAGCAAAGTCCTTATCGTGATTATTATATTTGGAAACCTGGTCGTGATGGGCAAGCCCCAAACAACTGGCAATCTAAATTTGGTGGCTCTGCATGGGCACTAGATGAAGCCACAAACGAATACTATTTGCATTTGTTTGCCAAAGAGCAGGCCGATCTGAACTGGGAGAACCCTGCTGTTCGAGACGACGTGAAACGTGTGATTGAGTTTTGGGCGCAAAAAGGAGTCGATGGATTTAGGTTAGACGTCATTAACCTGATTTCAAAGCAGCAAGATTTTGCAGATGATCATATTGGTGATGGCCGTCGCTTTTACACGGATGGCCCTAGAGTGCATGAATATCTACAAGAGATCAGCGAAGCGGTATTCCAAAAGTATGGTTCAGTGACGGTCGGTGAGATGTCTTCGACAACGCTAGAGCATTGCCTGCAATACAGCGCGTTAGATAGCAAAGAGCTGTCGATGGTGTTTAACTTTCATCACTTGAAAGTTGATTATCCAAATGGAGAGAAGTGGACTAAAGCGGATTTTGACTTTGCCCAGCTCAAGCAAATTTTCAACCATTGGCAAACGGGTCTGAATGGCAAAGGTTGGGGAGCACTGTTTTGGTGTAACCATGACCAGCCACGTATTGTGAGCCGCTTGGGGAATGATACCCGCTACCACAATAAGTCGGCGAAAATGCTCGCAGCATCCGTCCATTTATTGCAGGGAACGCCATACATATTCCAAGGCGAAGAGATTGGTATGACTAACCCAGGCTTTACTGAGCTTGCTCAGTATCGTGATGTGGAAAGTTTGAATATGTACAAACTAATGGTTGAAGAGGGCACAACGTCTCATGATGAGATGATGGCGATTTTGCAGCAAAAATCTCGTGATAACTCTCGTACGCCGATGCAGTGGGATGGCAGTGTTAATGCTGGCTTTACTTCAGGAACACCTTGGATTGGAGTCTCTGAAAACTACTCGCAGATCAATGCTCAGGCAGCACTTCAAGACGAACAATCCGTGTTCTACTTCTACAAGGAGCTTATCGCTCTTCGCAAAACGGTGCCTGTGATAACCGATGGTAGTTATACTGATTTGTTCCCGGAGCATGAACAGGTGCATGGATATCTGCGAGAAAACGCTGAAACCATGTTGCTATGCCTGAATAATTATTTTGGGCAGGAGACTCAGGTCACTCTACCTGAATCTTTCGTTGCGCTCACTGGACAACGAGTCTTGAGCAACTACGGCCTAGAACGCAAAGTAACGTTTGAGAAAAAAGTAGTCATGAAGCCGTATGAGACGGTAGCTATTTTGATTAATAAGTAACGAGCAATGCCCTTCGCCGAACTGAGAGTAAAGCGAAGGGCATTGGTATTAACCGTAGGTCACCACGTAGCGGGTAGGCTTATGGTTCATAGCTAGAACAAGGTTCAGCATCACTGCACCCAAGATGGAGATCATAATGACGCTCGGAGAGACAAAGAAGAATGAAGCGACTAGGATCGAGCAATCTATTGCCATTTGAGTTTTGCCAACTGAAATACCAAATTTATCTTGAATAAACAGGCAAAGCACATTGAACCCACCAAGACTTGAGCGATGTCTGAATAGAATCAGCATGCCGAGCCCCATCAGCAAGCCGCCAGCAATAGCACAATAAATATCGTTAATCTGATCCAGTGACACGACACGGTACATGTTATCTGTGATAACAGAGACCAACGCCCCCGAAATAGCACTACTCGCGGCAAAACGTTTACCAAAGCGTTTCCATGCTAACAGATAGAACGGGCTATTGAAGGCAAAATACAAGGTACCGAAAGAAACTGGCACAAACTGGCTTACAAGAAGCGCTAGACCTGTGGTACCGCCAGTTAATAGTTGAGCCGACTGAAGAAAGAAAATACCTTGGGCAACAATAAATGTACCAGTCAGTATTGCTATCCAATCTTCTCTACGTGAGTGTTTTTGCATCAGTTCAAAATTCTTCTTAGTAATAATCGCCGCAATAGTATTGAAAAGATGATCTTTTCGGTAGCTTGAAGGCGAAATTTGCGGTAAACCTATGTAATTCAAATTTTACACTGTGTAAATGGAATTATTGACACTTAGTGTACACATTGTCGTACTAATTCAGGCGCCCATGATGATACCTAAGGTTCACTATGAGAAAACTGCATGAGAAATTTCTAATTTTCTCTTTATGACCTAGATCAAATTATGTATGATGCAAGTCATCAAATGTGGTGACGAAAACGTTTGCTTTTGGTCATTGTGTGGTTTTTTTGAAACTTTCAGAACAATCTGAGTCAGGAGATACAGATGCTTAAGCGTGATATGAACATCGCTGATTACGATGCGGAGCTATTTGCAGCTATTCAAGAAGAAACCCTTCGTCAAGAAGAGCACATCGAGCTTATCGCTTCGGAAAACTACACCAGCCCTCGCGTAATGGAAGCGCAAGGCTCTCAGCTAACTAACAAATATGCTGAAGGTTATCCGGGCAAGCGCTACTACGGTGGTTGTGAATACGTCGATAAAGCGGAAGCACTAGCGATTGACCGTGCGTGTGAGCTATTTGGTTGTGAGTATGCGAACGTTCAGCCTCACTCTGGCTCTCAAGCGAACAGTGCCGTGTACATGGCTCTACTTAACCCAGGCGATACAGTATTAGGTATGAGCTTGGCTCATGGTGGTCACCTTACTCACGGTTCTCCAGTTAACTTCTCTGGTAAGCACTACAACGTAATTCCTTACGGTATCGATGAAGCTGGTCAAATCAACTATGACGAGATGGAACAGCTAGCACTTGAGCACAAGCCAAAAATGATCATTGGTGGTTTCTCTGCGTATAGCCAGATCGTAGACTGGGCTCGTATGCGTGAAATTGCGGATAAAGTCGACGCGTATCTGTTTGTTGATATGGCGCACGTTGCAGGTCTTATTGCAGCTGGTGTTTATCCAACGCCTGTTCCTCATGCACACGTTGTGACGACCACAACACACAAAACATTAGCGGGTCCTCGCGGTGGTCTAATCCTGTCTAATGCAGGTGAAGACATGTACAAGAAGCTAAACTCAGCTGTTTTCCCTGGTGGTCAAGGTGGTCCTTTGATGCATGTTATCGCTGGTAAAGCAGTAGCATTCAAAGAAGCAATGGAGCCTGAGTTTAAAGAGTACCAAGCTCGCGTAGTTAAGAACGCAAAAGCGATGGTTGCTCAGTTCCAAGAGCGCGGCTACAAGATTGTGTCTAACGGAACTGAGAACCACCTGTTCCTTGTTGACCTAATCGACAAAGATATTACAGGTAAAGAAGCGGATGCAGCCCTAGGTGCAGCGAACATTACTGTAAACAAAAACTCAGTACCTAATGACCCACGCAGCCCATTCGTAACGTCTGGTATCCGTGTTGGTTCTCCAGCGATTACCCGCCGTGGTTTTACTGAAGCAGAGGCGACTGAGCTTGCTAACTGGATGTGTGATGTTTTAGACAACATCAATGATGAATCAGTGATTGAAGCGACAAAAGCTAAAGTACTAGAGATCTGTAAGCGTCTACCTGTTTACGCTTAATAGGTTTATCTAAGAAATAATAAAAGCGAGCTATGAGCTCGCTTTTTTGATCTTGTATTCGTTTGAAAAGTAAACGCTGGCTACTTATTGATATTCAGTAAAGTTCCAGATTTACACTTGAACGAATAGTACTTGCGACTTTCACTAAATTGCCCCAAGCCTTCACCATTACAGTAATCAATATTAATGTCACGCATGATATCCAGCGTTTTCTCGCTGTTCAGTGCGAATTTAGCGCCGTCTTTACAAACGATACGAACTCGGCCATCGTCGCTCACCGAGTACAGATTTACCTCGGTATTACACAGTTCAAATGACGCCTCTAAGTAGTTGTCTTGTTGAGTATTCTGCGCACAACCACCAATAACAGTAGCGGCTAAAATAGGCAGACCAACTTTAAGTAACTTCATGCTACATCCTTGATTGAATAATATTTTTCTTTAAGCCTACCTAAATATAGCGAAAATGCGAGTATGAGAATGTCATCTTGGCGATTTTTCTTAAAAAAACACGGATGGCTCTTAGAGCGAATCCGTGTTTAATAAGAAACCACAAATGGAATTACTTAATTTCTACGCCTTGAGCCTGTAGGTCCGCATGATAAGAAGAACGAACAAATGGGCCACATGCCGCGTGAGTAAAGCCAAGTTCCAGCGCAATATCTTTTAGCTCATCAAACTCAGAAGGCGGAACGTAGCGTTCTACAGGTAAGTGGTGACGGCTTGGCGCAAGGTACTGGCCTAACGTTAGCATGGTAACGCCGTGCTCACGAAGGTCTTTCAATACCTCCACGATTTCTTCTTTCGTTTCACCCAAGCCCATCATTAAGCCCGACTTTGTTGGTACGTCAGGGTGCATCTCTTTAAACTTCTTAAGCAGTTGTAGCGACCACTTGTAGTTTGCACCTGGACGAGCTTTACGATATAGGCGAGGAGCGGTCTCTAGGTTGTGGTTGAAGACATCTGGTGGGTTGTCTTTCATTGCCTCAAGCGCAACATCCATACGGCCACGGAAATCTGGAACTAAGGTTTCAATACGGATTTCCGGGTTAAGTGCTCGGATTTCGCGGTTACAGTCAGCAAAGTGTGTCGCACCACCATCACGAAGATCATCGCGGTCAACAGAAGTCACTACAACATACTTCAGCTTCATGTCTTTGATTGTTTGCGCCAGCTTTTTAGGTTCACCGGCTTCTGGAGCGTTGGGGCGACCATGGGCAACATCGCAGAATGGGCAACGACGAGTACAGATTGCGCCAAGAATCATGAATGTTGCTGTACCGTGGTTGAAGCATTCAGCTAAGTTAGGACAGGATGCTTCTTCACAAACAGAGTGCAGGTCATTTTTACGCATTGCAGATTTGATATCTTGAATACGTTGGCTGTCTGCAGGGAGTTTGATCTTCATCCACTCTGGTTTACGAAGGATCTCTTTCTGCTCGGTAGGCATGTTCTTAACTGGAATCAATGCCATTTTGTCAGCGTCACGGTACTTAACGCCTTTTTCCATTTGGATAGGTTTGCTCATCGTCTTATGCTTCTTCGCTGAATTCTACTTGCTCGTAATCAAGTATTGTTATGAGTGCTTTGATTAATTGGTCTTCTACGACGGACACTTGCTGTGGACCGCCCAACTGGCTGACCTGAACCATTTCCATTCCGGCATAGCCGCAAGGATTAATTCTTAAAAAGGGAGTGAGATCCATATTGACGTTCAACGCCAGTCCATGGAAAGAGCATCCTTTTCTGATGCGTAAGCCCAATGAACATACTTTTTTATTGTCAACATAGACGCCAGGTGCGTCGGGTCTCGCAGCCGATTCGATATTGTATTCTTTTAGCGTTTGAATAACGAGGTCTTCGATATGAGTAACCAGTTCACGAACGCCCAGTTTTTTACGACGGAGATTGATTAAGAAATAGGCCACTAGCTGGCCTGGACCATGATAGGTGACTTGGCCACCACGGTCACTTTGTACAACGGGAATATCACCAGTGTTAAGTAGATGCTCGGCTTTGCCTGCTTGACCTTGCGTAAACACAGGGTTGTGTTCAACTAACCAAACTTCGTCGCGCGTTTGTTCTGTGCGATTATCAGTAAACTCATGCATCGCTTTCCAGACAGGCTCATAGTCCTTTCTACCAAGCTTTTTTACAACTAGTTGATTTTCCACCAATCACTCCGCTGCCACTTAATAAAGTATTCGCATTATAAACATGTTGGTGGTTTTGAACTACCAATAAATAACGAATTCTTAACGACTGAATCACTATTAAGTGCTAGGTTTTTGAAATATAAAAAGAAAGCAGCCTGAGCTGCTTTCAAAAAAAATTTAAAGTTTAAAATTTTTATAGAACCATGCGAACAATATCGATTTCACCAAGTTCTTTATACAAGGTCTCTACTTGCTCGATAGACGTTGCAGTGATGTTGATCGATACGGCATGGTAGTTGCCTTTTGCACTTGGTTTGATAGTTGGGCTGTAATCCCCTGGCGCGTGGCGCTGGATTACTTCCACTACCTTTTCAGGAAGTTCTGGCTTAGCGTAACCCATCACTTTGAATGTAAAAGAGCAAGGGAACTCTAGTAGGTCTTTGAGTTTTGCATCAGAGTTGATGGTCAACATATTAGGGACTCCAAAAATACCAATTCGTTATAACGATGCGAATAGTAATGCCTTATGTGGATGATCTCAAGCCAACAAAAAGTAAAGCCGCATTGTGCGGCTTTACGGAAACTTGATTACTTTTAATTCTAGAGTTCGATTATTAGAACAAGCTCTTGAAAAGTAATACGATGTAATCCCATAGACGACTGAATAGGCTACCTTCTTGAACATCTTCAAGTGCAAGTAGTGGGTATTCAGCAACATCTTCGCCGTCTAGTTGATAGTATAGCTTACCAACGACATCGCCTTTAGATATTGGTGCTTCAAGCTGTTTTTCAAGTACGAAACTAGCTTTTAGGTTTTTCGCTTGGCCGCGTGGGAGTGTGACGAAGGTATCTTGGTCAACACCTAGTGCTACAGCGTCTTTGTCACCCATCCAGACTTTTTCTTCTACGAAGGTTTCGTCGGCTTTATGTGGATTCACTGTTTCGAAGAAACGGAAGCCATAGCTCAACAGCTTTTTACTTTCAGATTTACGTGCATTGGCGCTCTTAGTGCCCATAACTACGGCAACTAAACGCATCTTACCTTCAGTTGCTGAGCTTACTAAGTTATAACCAGCTTGGCTTGTGTGGCCAGTTTTAATGCCATCAACGTTCATGCTCTTATCCCACAATAAGCCATTACGGTTATATTGGGTAATGCCGTTGTAGGTGAATTTTTTCTCTGAGTAAATACGGTACTCATCTGGAACGTCGCGGATCAGTGCACGACCAAGTAGCGCTAAATCGTAAGGCGTAGAATATAGGTTCGGGTTATCCAAGCCGTGAACGTTGGCGAAGTGTGAATTGTTCATGCCGATAGACTTAGCCCACGCATTCATTAGATCGACAAACGCGTCTTCTGAACCTGCGATATGCTCAGCCATTGCTACACATGCATCATTACCTGATTGAATAATGATGCCTTTGTTAAGCTCTTCAACGGTTACCTTTGTGCCAACTTCGATAAACATCTTCGATGAATCAGGGAAGTTCTTTGCCCAAGCGTTTTTACTGATGGTAACTTCATCTTCTGGAGTGATGTTGCCACGCTTCAGTTCTTGGCCGATAACGTAGCTGGTCATCATTTTTGTCAGGCTAGCCGGGTGAAGTTGAGTGTTCATCTCTTTTTCAGCTAGGACTTTACCTGAGTTGTAGTCCATCAAAACGAAGCCTTTCGCTGCGATTTGAGGTGCATCCGGCATAACAACAGGCGCCGCAGAAGCAGAAGTTGCTGCTAAAGTTGCGGTAAGAGCAATGGAAGTTAGAAGTTTCATAGAAGGTTTATTCTTATTCATTTGAATACAATTTTTGTTTGTTGTCCGTATATTAACAGAACGGTCTGGGCAAACTAGATAGCTTACACTAAGTAACAACCGTTATTTATGTCAATGATGTTTACATTTTTTTGACGAAAGCTGAGGAGTAGCCAATCTTTTTCACTTGTTCGAGAACATCTTGAGTCTGCTTGTAGTCTTTGAAAGGACCAAGCATTAGACGGTAGTTGCTATTTACAGGTGCTAGAAATGTGTCCACTGATAGCTTTTGACCGAGTTCTTTCGATAAAGTTTCGACGCGATCCTTATGTGGAGATGCGGCAACTTGAATGGTGTACTCTGGGTGTTTGTCTACTTTATGTTGGCTGGTGGAGCGTTCGACAATGATTACTTCAATCTCGACATTGGCGGTACCTGTCTTAATGACATCGAGTTTCTTTGCCGCCGCATAGCTCAAATCAATGATTCGCCCTTCGTGAAAAGGACCTCGATCATTGACGCGAACGATGGTTTCTTTGCCATTGTCTAAATTGGTGACCTTAACATAGCTTGGTAAAGGCAAGGTTTTATGGGCAGCTGACATAGAATACATGTCATACACTTCACCATTCGACGTCAGATGACCATGAAATTTTTTCCCATACCACGAAGCCTGTCCGCGCTCTTTAAATCCGGTTGGATCTTTAATCACCTTGTAGCTGTTTCCTCGCAAGGTGTAGTTCTTGTTACCGCCTAAGCTATAAGGTTCATATTTAGGTTGAGCACCTTCAATATGGTCAACAGAGATAGGACTTGAAGGAGCTACATCATCGCTTAACTCATAGCGACTGTCTGACGACGAACAACCAGCAAGAGCGACCAATCCCACAGTAAAGCAAAGCAATGTTTGGTAGTGACGGTGACGGATAGAAAATCGATTCATTACGTTGCCTTTGAAAATGCCTTTCTGTGCGTATGGATAGACATTAAGATGCCGAAACCAGCCATTAACGTCACCATGGAGGTGCCGCCATAACTGACAAGAGGTAGAGGTACGCCTACTACAGGTAATATACCGCTTACCATACCAATATTTACGAAAACGTAAACAAAAAAGCTAAGTACAATGCTGCCTGCCATCATTCTACCGAATGCGGTTTGTGCTGAACTGGCTAAATATAAGCCACGGCCAATAATAAACAGATAGAGGGCAAGCAATAATAAAATGCCTATCATGCCCCATTCTTCGGCGATAACTGCAAAAATAAAGTCAGTATGTCGTTCTGGAATAAATTCAAGCTGTGATTGAGTGCCTTGCATCCAGCCTTTGCCTGTAATCCCACCGGAACCAATGGCGATCTTACTTTGGATAATATGATAACCTGCACCGAGTGGATCTGATTCTGGGTCGAACAAGGTTCTGACACGGACTTTTTGGTACTCACGCATCAAAAAGAACCATAACACAGGGATAAAGGCTCCAAGTGCTACAACCGCACTAATAATGATTTTCCAACTGATACCGGCAAGGAAGATTACGAAAATACCAGAAGCGGCAATTAGTATGGATGTACCTAAGTCGGGTTGTTTCGCAATCAGAATGGTTGGTACAAATACCATTACTAAAGACATCACTAAAGTCTGGAAAGTGATGGGAAGTGAACGCTTACCTATGTATCGTGCGACCATTAAAGGCACGGCAAGTTTCAGAAGTTCTGAAGGTTGAAAGCGAACAAAACCTAAATTGAGCCACCTCTGCGCTCCCTTAGATGCTTCACCAAAAAACAATACTCCGAGTAGCAATAGTACCCCAACAAAGAACATGATTGGAGCAAGTGACTCGTAGGTTCTCGGGGAGAATTGTGCGAGCACAATCATAACAACGAGGGCGAGAACCATACGCATAGCTTGTCTGTCCATCATGGCCAAACTCTGCCCACTTGCACTGTACATAACGACTAGGCCAAAGGCCATTAAAGCCAGAATACCTAATAGCAGTGGCAAATCGATATGGAAGCGTTCGAATAGAACTCTATTTTGTCCTGTTGATGGATCAAATCTCATTCTTCTTCACTCTTTTCGTCTCGAAGGGCCAAATCAAACAGCTGACGTGCTACAGGTGCGCCATTAGAAGAACCACCGCCGGCGTTTTCTAGTACAACAGTCACAACTACCTTTGGATCTTTGAAAGGTGCAAACCCCGTGAATAGTGCGTGGTCTTTTAGGTGCTCTTCCAGTTCCTCAGCGTTGTACTCCTGGTCTTGAGCCAAGCTAAACACCTGTGCTGTACCGGACTTACCACCCGACTGATAAGGCATGTTCTTAAAGGCGCGGCGAGCAGTACCTTTGACGCCATGGTTAACCAATCGCATTCCTTCGAGTGCGATGTCCCAGTAGCTCTCTTTCACTCCGGTAATCGGCGGGCGAGAGTCAACTTCAGCCATTGTTTGGTGTTCAAAACTATCACCATTATCGATAGTGGCACGTAATAGGTGTGGAGATAAAACTTCTCCATGATTAACCAGTACGGAGGTAGCTTTGGCTATTTGCATTGGCGTTGCAGTCCAATAACCTTGTCCAATGCCTACAGGAATCGTATCACCTTGATACCATGGCGTGCGATGACGAGCCATTTTCCATTCCCGTGTCGGCATATTCGCTTTACTTTCTTCATAGATATCAATGCCGGTATAGTCACCAAAACCAAACATCATCATCCACTTAGATAGTCTATCAATGCCCATATCATAGGCGATTTGATAGAAGAAAGTATCCACGGATTCTTCAATGGCTTTAAGGATATTGACTTTACCGTGTCCCCAACGTAACCAATCACGGAAGGGACGCGTTTTCGAGTTTGGAATTCGCCAATACCCAGGGTCATTACGCGTGGTTTGAGGCGTAATGACGCCTTCTTGGAGTGCCCCAACCGCAATAAAAGGTTTTACCGTTGATGCTGGTGGATAAATACCAAGCGTTGCACGGTTCACCAGTGGACGGTTTTTATCTTCCAAAAGGGCTTTATAAGCTTTACTTGAAATACCATTTACAAAGGCGTTAGGGTCATAACTAGGGCTAGACACCATTGCGAGTACGCCATTGTCATTTGGATCTAGGACAATCGCAGAGCCGCGTCTTCCTGCTAACAGCTTATGAACTTTAAGTTGTAGTTTGATATCGAGGTTCAGCACGATATCTTTGCCCGGAATTGGCGGAACAAACTTTAAGGTACGCAGTACTCGACCACGACTGTTTACTTCAACTTCTTGATAACCTGCGGTGCCGTGTAGAATTTCTTCGTAGTAACGTTCGATGCCTAACTTACCAATGTCACGAGTAGCTTGGTAATTCGCGTCTCTTTCTTCTCTGACGAGACGACGCATATCACGATCGTTTATTCGTGATACGTAGCCAATAACATGCGTCAGTACATCGCCAAATGGGTAATAACGCTTCAGGTTTGCCGCTATTTCTACGCCAGGGAACTTATGTTGATTAACGGAGAAAACAGCAACTTGCTCTTCGGTTAATTGAGTAAGAAGAGGGATAGATTTGAATCGGCGAGTACGTTTTCGGTCTCGTTCAAATGCTTCAATACGTTCTTCGGGGATATCTAAAAACTTACGCAGCCCAGCAATAGTTTCATCCATGTTCTTCACCTTTTCAGGGGTGATTTCTAGGTTGAAGACCGGACGGTTCTCTGCCAGTAGGATGCCATTTCTGTCATAGATAAGGCCGCGATTTGGCGCGATTGGTACGACTTTAATGCGGTTATCATTAGAGCGAGTCTTGTAGTCTTGATACTGATTAACCTGAATATTATAAAGGTTTGCAACAAGTACTAGCATCATGGCAATGATAAATACGAATGCAACGACAGCACGGCTTTTGAACAGCCGCGCTTCTGCCTGATGGTCCCGTATCTGGCTACGTTTACGTCTCATAACTTGTTGGCTTACTCTCTATGGTAAGGATGGTTTGCAGTAATTGACCAAGCGCGATAGAGGCTTTCCGCCATGACAATTCTCACGAGAGGGTGGGGTAGCGTTAGCGCTGAAAGTGACCAGCTTTGATCAGCTGCGGCTTTACAAGCTGGTGCCAGACCTTCTGGACCACCAATCAAAATAGAGACGTCGCGCCCATCTAGCTTCCAGCTCTCGAGTTGCTCAGCAAGTTGAGGGGTATCCCATTTCTTACCTGGAATATCTAATGTCACAATACGGTTTCCTTTAGGAACCGCCGCTAACATCGCTTCGCCCTCTTTTTGTAAGATACGTGCAATATCAGCATTTTTGCCTCGCTTTCCCGCGACAATTTCCACCAGTTCAAGTGGCATATCATGAGGGAAACGACGCTTGTATTCTTGAAAGCCTTCTTCGACCCATTTCGGCATTTTTGTACCGACAGCGATGAGTTGGAGTTTCAATGTATTAGCTCCAAAGCTTTTCTAATTGGTAAAGGTCACGGTGCTGTTCCTGCATGACATGCAGCATGGTTGAACCCATATCGAGAACCACCCACTCACCTTCTTGCTCGCCGTCAACGCCGAGAGGTTCCATACCAGCTTTCTTCACTTCAGAAGCAACATGATCGGCAATTGAAATTACATGTCTTTTTGACGTACCCGTACAGACAATCATAAAATCAGTCACGCTAGACTTCCCTTCAACATCAATCGTTACGATGTCTTGTGCTTTCATATCGTCGGCTTTGTCGGCTAGAAATAGTTTCAATTCTTCGCGTTGCAAAAGTTTTTCCTCGTTGTTCTTAATTAAGTTGAGCCTCAGGCTCAATTGACCTGCAATTATACCACGAAATTATGGATGTAAAGACAGGCTGCTGTCAGTAGCACTCAGGTTGAGCGTTAGCTGGTGTAGAAAGGGCCACGGGCTCAACTCGTATTGGGTCTTTACTTGGACCTCGATTGAAGCGAGTAGTTGCATGGCTTGTTTAAGTCGTATTGCGGTAAGGCGCTGCAGAGCAGCGCTATAGAGTGGTTTTTTATTTTGCCACACTCTAAAGCTATCAAAGACTTGGTTAAGCGAAGATTGAGTCAACATCTGTTGCATTTTGATGAGCTGTTGAAGCTCTTTTTGAATCGAACGCAACAAAATAACGGCTTCTATTCCTTCTGCTTCAAGTTGTAAGAGAATTCGATTCGCTCGTTTTGGTTTACCTTCTAAGATCGCGTCTATCCAGTGGAACACTGTAAAATGGTTATGACGGCTTAGAGACTCTTGAACACGGAGCAGGTTGAGTTGGCCATCAGGATAGAGCAATGACAGCTTCTCTAAGCTTTGAGAAAGAGCAAACAGGTTTCCCTCATGCCACTGACATAGGAGCTGTATCGCTTCACCGTCAGGCTTAAGTCCTGAGGCATTGCATCGCCTCATTACCCATTGAGGGAGGTGTTTGACATCAGGGGCAGCGCAGCTCACCAAACAGCCATTTAGAGCCTTGAACCATTTTGCCGACTCTTGAGCCCTCGTCAGCTTAGCCCCAGTGATGATAACAACAATGTCTTCATGCAAGTGAGACGATATTTCTAACAACTGTTTGGCGATAGCAGCGTTAATACCAGACTCAGGGATAGATAGTTCTATAATTTGCTTAGATGAAAACAGGCTAAGTGCTTGTGTGCAATCATAGACATCATTCCAATCCAGTGAACTGTCCACGGAGAAACGGTGATGTTCTTCAAATCCTAATTGTCGAGTATGACGAATGATCGAGTCTCGACTTTCTTGGACAAATAGCGGTTCATTACCAAAAATAAGATAGCAGCCATACCACTGACGGTTCAGTGTTTCTGCAAGGCGGTCAGCAAATACTCTCACGCTAATTGGCCGTTATGATTGGGTGTTTTGGCTAGTTGATGCTGGCTCAGTAGTATTCAACATTTCTAACTCATGCTCCTCGATTTCAGCTTTGAGTCGTGCCATTTGACGCATCATTTGCTGAGCTGAGAACTCGCGCATTTCATCTTCAAGCAGCTTACGTTCGGCAGACTTTGCTAGTGCCGATAGCGGGTTATCCAAGTAGCTGCGTGTCATTGTTGCAGTAAAATCTTTGCTACCGACATCGGGAATTGAAACTCGATAATTAACATCATAGACAATTTCTTTTTCGGCCGCGCGAGTGTTTTGATAGAGGGATAATGTCCTGTCGGTGATTTGCTCACTGATTATGTGTAAGTTTGGAATGTCTTTACGAGGTTCAACCAATTCAATTTGACTGAGGCGTAACTGCTCTTTTACTAATCGAGTGATCTTACTGTATTGGTCAAAACTGGTGACAGACATTTCTTTTATATCTTCAGGGACAGTGTATTCGCCTCTGAGTTGGAAACCACATGCGCTGAGCAGAGTAGTGAGTAGGATTACGAAACTAATTTGTGAAAATTTGGTTTTAAATAGGCGCATAGTGCTCGCAGACTCTGTTAAAAAGGCTTATGTAAGTTTCATTAGGCAGTGAACTTAAATAAGACTTTTATGTGTGGCTGATAAAAGAGCCGCGAAGAATTCTTCGCGACTCTTGGTATCATAAAGACAACTAAATTAATTAGCTACAATATTCAGTAGTTTACCCGGTACGTAAATCACTTTACGGATGGTTTTTCCATCAGTGAATTTCGTCACGTTCTCGTCGTTAAGACCAAGTTCTTCTACTTGTTCTTTAGTTGCATCCGCAGCAACTGTCAGCTTAGCGCGTAGCTTGCCGTTAACTTGAACAACGATAAGTTTTTCATCTTCAACGAGGGCTTTTTCATCAAACGTTGGCCATACCGCATTGTCGATGTCTGCATTACCCAGTGCCGTCCACATCTCGAAACAGATATGCGGAGTGATAGGGTAAAGCATGGCAACGACGGCTTGTAGAGCTTCATCAAGAATCGCACGGTCCTGTGCTGTGTCTTGAGGTGCCTTAGCTAGTTTGTTCATTAGCTCCATAATGGCGGCAATCGCTGTATTGAATGTTTGGCGACGGTCAACATCATCGGTTACTTTTGCAATGGTCTTATGAACATCACGGCGCAGTGCTTTTTGGTCTGAAGATAGAGCCGAAACGTCAACGCTTTCCGCTGTACCTTTTTCTGTATGTTCTTTTACCAACTTCCAAACACGTTTAAGGAATCGGTTTGCACCTTCCACACCAGACTCTTGCCACTCTAATGTCATATCCGCAGGTGAGGCGAACATCATGAATAGACGTACAGTATCAGCACCGTATTTGTCTACCATCTCTTGCGGGTCAATACCGTTATTCTTCGACTTAGACATTTTGATCATGCCTGAGTGCTCTACGTCACGACCTTGGTTGTCTGTTGCAGAGGAAATGCGACCTTTACCGTCACGCTCAACTTTTACGTCTGTAGGAGCAATCCACTCTTTGGTGCCTTTTTCGTTAGTGTGGTAGAAAGCATCAGCAAGCACCATACCTTGACATAGGAGTTTCTTAAATGGTTCGTCGGAAGTCACATAGCCCGCATCACGAAGCAACTTATGGAAGAAGCGAGAGTACAGTAAGTGCATACATGCGTGCTCGATACCACCGATATATTGGTCTACAGGTAGCCAATAGTTCGCTTTTTCTGGTTCTAAAATATCATCAGCTTGCGGAGAGCAGTAACGTGCATAATACCAAGAAGACTCCATGAAGGTATCGAAGGTGTCTGTTTCACGTAGTGCTGGCTCACCGTTGAAGGTCGTTTTTGCCCACTCTTTATCAGCTTTGATTGGGCTAGTTACGCCATCCATAACAACATCTTCTGGAAGGATTACAGGAAGTTGCTCTGCTGGAACCGGGTGAACTTCACCATCTTCAGTCGTTACCATTGGAATTGGAGCACCCCAATAGCGTTGACGAGAAACACCCCAGTCACGTAGACGGAAGTTTACGGTCTTGTGACCTTTGCCTTCTGCTTCTAACTTAGCAGAGATAGCATCGAACGCGGCCTGGAACTCAAGTCCATCGAACTCGCCAGAGTTAAATAGTATGCCTTTCTCAGTGTAAGCTGCTTCTGAAATATCAAGCTCGCTGCCGTCAACCGGTTTGATTACAGGAAGAATATCTAGGTTGTATTTAGTAGCAAACTCAAAGTCACGTTGGTCATGACCAGGAACTGCCATAACTGCACCTGTTCCGTAATCCATCAAGACGAAGTTAGCAACGAATACTGGCACTTCACGACCATTCAATGGATGAATAGCAGTAAGGCCGGTTGCCATACCTTTTTTCTCCATTGTTGCTAGTTCAGCTTCTGCAACCTTGTTGTTCTTACACTCATCGATAAATGCAGCTAACTCAGGGTTGTTTTCAGCCGCAACAGCAGCAAGAGGGTGGCCTGCAGCGATACCCACGTATGTAACACCCATAAGAGTATCTGGACGCGTGGTATATACTTCAAGGTCTTGATGACCTTGTACTTCAAACTTCAGTTCAACACCTTCAGAGCGACCAATCCAGTTGCGCTGCATGGTTTTAACCATTTCAGGCCAACCTTCTAGGTTGTCTAAATCATCAAGAAGCTCTTGGGCGTATTCTGTGATTTTAATAAACCACTGTGGGATTTCTTTTTGTTCAACTGGAGTATCACAACGCCAGCAACAGCCATCTTCAACCTGTTCGTTTGCTAGAACAGTTAAGTCATTTGGGCACCAGTTAACAGAAGAGGTTTTTTTGTATACTAAGCCTTTTTCGTAAAGCTTAGTGAAGAACTCTTGCTCCCAACGGTAGTACTCTGGTGTGCACGTAGCAAACTCACGGTTCCAGTCGTAGCCAAAACCAAGCAACTTAAGTTGGTTTTTCATGTACTCAATATTTTCATAAGTCCATGGTGCTGGCGCTGTGTTGTTTTTTACTGCTGCGTTTTCAGCAGGTAGGCCAAACGCGTCCCAACCAATTGGTTGCATTACGTTTTTACCTTGTAGGCGTTGGAAACGAGATACCACATCACCGATGGTGTAGTTACGCACGTGACCCATGTGCAGTCGTCCACTTGGATAAGGGAACATAGACAGACAGTAGAATTTTTCTTTATTTGGGTCTTCACTTACAACAAAGGTCTTATTGTTGTCCCAGTGCTGTTGAACGTTACGTTCAATATCTTGCGGGTTATATTGTTCTTGCATCGATGATTTCCGGTTATCTTGGAATTTGTGAGTTCTGTTACCACAGAAACTATTAGATCGTCATAGAATACCTAAAGGAAGCCCGGTCAACAATAGTCAATATACCCTTCGTGGGAGAAGAGGTGATGCACGTTAATGGTAATCACATAGTGTTCTGCTACTTTGGTGAAAATAGGGGGATGTATGCCTAAGCGTAAAGCCAGTTATGAAGAAATGATTGAAGATGTGGTTGACAACCTAAAACACAGTCCTGAAGAGTTACAGCACGTGCTTGAAAAATCAGGACAAGTGGTTGAGGCCGCCAACGATATGACTAAGGACGAAATGGCGTTAATTTCTGCGTATGTGAAGTCTGATCTAAAGGAATTTGCCGAAAACTACGAAGAGAGTAAAAGCGGGCCCTTCTATCTCATGATTGCCAATTCAATTTGGCAAGGTCTGCTGGATATCACAGATAGAACAAAAGTCGAGTGGGTCGAGCTGTTCCAAGATCTTGAGCATCAGGGCGTTTATTCCTCAGGAGAAATGATAGGATTAGGTATTTTGGTGTGTGAACAGTGTGGGCATAAGACAGAATACAATCACCCAACTACCATTTCTGATTGTCCAAAATGTGGTCATAGTACATTTAGTCGACAACCACTAAAACCATAGAAGCTAGCGGTGCTAGAGACTGTATGGCTTGGGCTTGCCTACAGTCTCTTTAGATACTTCTAGATAGTGAGAAACAGCTACTTATATTGCTGTTTGAATTCTTGCACCCACATAGCTGTTGCGCCACATACTGATACTGGAACGATAAACAGGTTAAGTATTGGGATTGTTGTAAATACCGAGACAAGCATACCGAAGCTGTAGGCTTTTCCCTGTTTTTGCTTCATAGACATTCGCATGTCGTTAAATGGTACCTTGTGGTTATCAAATGGATAATCACAGTATTGAATTGCTAACATCCAAGCGGTAAAAATGAACCATAGAAAAGGTCCTATCGTTTGACCAAGCGCAGGGATAAGTAGCAGTAAGAATAAGCCGATAGCTTTAGGCAAGGTATACAATAGCTTTCGCCATTCCCGAGCCATAATTCTTGGAACGTCTTTGACAACGCTCATGATCCCGTCTTCTGAAACTTTTTGACCGGTTAGCATTTCTTCCACTTTCTCTGCTAAAAGGCCATTGAATGGAGCGGCGATAAAGTTAGCCAATGTGCTAAAGAAGTAAGAAAAGGTCGCCAATATAGTGATGGCGAGTAGCGGCCAAAGTACATAACTCAACCAAGAGAGAAATTCAGGCAAATAGCCTAGCCAGCCTTCAATCCACGCGTTGAGGTTGGAGAAAAGGTAGTACATTGCTGAACCAACTAACAAAATATTGGCAAGTAATGGTAGCAGTACATAACGACGGATACCCGGTGTAAAGGCGATTTGAAAACCTTGATGAAAGTAACCGAATCCGGTTTTGGCTTTGTTCAAAATATGCTTCCTTTTACCTTTTGCTACTGTTGTTTCTTAGCGACTATATCAAAAAAGACTTAAGGAAATCACAAACTTCTTATACTAAGGTGTTCTAATAGTCTATAGAGTTTTGGTAAAGTAGAGTGAGCTGAGGTGTATTCACCTCATTAAGGACTATTTTTTAACGTTGAGAGCAAACAATGCAGGAATTGCGATTCGTACTCATTATTGTCGGTGCCCTAGCTATCGCGGCGCTGCTGTTCCATGGCCTATGGTCTAGCAAAAAAGAAGGACAGAAGAAGTTCGGTGATAGGCCGTTAGGAAAGTTGGATGACAACGCTGAGCAAGAAGACCAATACGTTGCGCCAGAAGACGATTTCGAAATTGTAAGAAAAACGCGTAATGAACCTGACTTTGGTTTGAACCAACAACAGACTAATTATGATCCATTAGATGATGTCGCCAGCCATTCTGAACAGAGTTTCGAGCATGACGAACCGGTCCACCCCGAATCTGTAGAAGAACAATCAGAAAAGGCTCCGGTCTCTGCGCTGTCCGAAGAGATAGTTGAAGAAGAGCTACCATCATTTTCGGCTAAAACCGATGTCGAACCTGAAGAATTTGAAAAGCTTGAACCTCAGCTAGACCTGAACAAATTCGATGATGCTGATGAGGAATTAACAACAAAACCTCAGTCTCTTGAGGCACCAACCCTAACGTCGGCAAAGGAAACAAGTGCACCTATACAGGCTGAAAGTGAACCTGAAGAGCCTGAAATGCAGGTGATTGTGATGAACGTGCATTGTGCTGGTTCTGAAGATTTTGTAGGTACTCAGCTGTTTGATAGCATGCGCCAGAATGGTCTTATTTACGGTGAAATGGATATCTTCCACCGTCATGCCGATTTATCAGGCACAGGAAAAGTATTATTTAGTGTGGCAAATATGATGCAGCCAGGTACGCTTCAACATAATGATCCAGCCACTTTTACTACCAAGGGTATCTCGTTCTTTATGACTCTACCTTGTTTTGGCGAAGCCGAGCAGAACTTCAAGTTGATGCTAAGAACAGCGCAGCAAATTGCTGATGATCTTGGGGGCAACGTTCTTGACGACAAGCGTAACTTAATGACACCGACAAGACTTGATGCCTACCGTAAACAAATTCAAGACTTTAACGCAGCGAAAGTAAGCGCGTAATTGTTCCACTTATGCTAGAGAAAAGGCTCCTCGGGAGCCTTTTTTATCCGTACTACCAAGGTATACCATGTCGCAACAACGATTAAATGAACTGAAAGAGCAACTTCACTATCATGGCGTGAAGTACTATGTAGAAGACAGCCCAGAGATTCCGGATGTCGAGTACGACAGACTAATGCAAGAATTGCTCGCTATTGAAGCTGAGCATCCTGAATGGGTAACGGTAGATTCGCCAAGTCAACGAGTCGGAGGGTTACCACTTGACAGTTTTACCCAAGTGAAACATGAAATACCGATGTTGTCTTTGGATAATGCTTTCTCAGATGAAGATTTAGATAGTTTTAATAAGCGCATTTGTGATCGAGTAAATAGAACCGATATTGGCGCTTATTGTTGCGAAGTAAAACTCGATGGATTAGCAGTGAGTTTGCTTTATGAAAATGGTGTACTTGTTCAAGCTGCAACTCGTGGTGATGGTACTACGGGGGAGAACATCACAGAGAATGTTCGTACTATTAGTGCAATTCCACTGAAGCTGCAAGGCGACGACATTCCAGCGCGCATTGAAGTACGCGGTGAAGTATTTATGCCTAAAGCTGGGTTTGCAAAACTTAATGAGCTTGCCGAAAGAAAAGGCGAGAAAGTGTTTGTAAACCCAAGAAATGCGGCAGCAGGTAGCTTACGTCAATTAGACTCACGCATCACCGCAACTCGTCCTCTAAGCTTCTATGCCTATAGTCTGGGCATTGTTGAAGGTACCGAGTTACCAGCAAGTCATTATGATCGCTTTCTAAAACTCAAATCTTTAGGCTTTCCAATGGGGCCTGAAACCAAACGCGTTAACAATATCGAAGAAGTTAAAGCCTACCACAAAGCGATCCAAGATAAGCGTGATGAGCTTGAATATGAAATAGATGGCGTCGTGATTAAAGTTGACGACATTGCCCTACAAGAGCAGTTAGGTTTTGTGGCTCGAGCCCCTCGCTGGGCGATCGCCTATAAATTCCCCGCTCAAGAAGAAATTACGGTACTGAACTCTGTCGAGTTCCAGGTTGGACGTACCGGAGCCATTACCCCTGTTGCAAAGCTAGAGCCAGTTTTTGTTGGTGGCGTGACGGTGAGCAATGCTACCTTGCATAATGCCGATGAAATTGAGCGTCTCGGTGTGAAAGTTGGTGATAGTGTTATTATTCGCCGCGCAGGGGATGTTATTCCTCAAATTGTTTCTTATGTACCAGAGCGCCGACCTGCGGATGCAAAAGAAATCGTTTTTCCTTCTGAATGTCCGGTTTGTGCATCTCTGATTGAACGCATTGAAGGAGAAGCGGTAGCCCGTTGTACAGGTGGCTTAGTTTGCCAAGCACAGCGTAAAGAAGCACTAAAACACTTTGTTTCTCGTAAGGCTTTAGACGTTGATGGTCTTGGGGAGAAAGTAATAGAGCAGCTTGTAGACAAAGAAATGGTCGAGACACCAGCAGATTTGTTCAAGTTATCCGCGGGGCAACTCACTATTTTAGAGCGCATGGGACCTAAGTCCGCACAGAATGTCGTCAATGCCCTCAATGTGTCAAAAGAAACCACACTAGCAAGGTTTCTATATTCACTGGGGATTCGTGAAGTTGGTGAAGCCACCGCTGCGAATCTATCAACGCATTTTGAAACTTTAGAAAATGTGATGAACGCGACTCATGAACAGTTGATTGAAGTGCCTGATGTCGGTGAGATTGTTGCTAAGCATATTCGGTTCTTCTTCGCTGCTGAATCTAATCAAAAAGTAATTGAGGCATTGATTGCAGCAGGTATTCATTGGGCGGCAGTGGAAGCACCGGCGGAAGATACACCTCAACCACTTGCGGGCAAGACGGTGGTTTTAACCGGGTCGTTATCACAGCTAAACCGCAATGATGCCAAGGCAGCACTTCAGGCGCTAGGGGCAAAAGTGACGGGAAGTGTTTCTAAGAAAACCGATATTTTATTTGCTGGAGAGAATGCAGGTTCTAAATTGGCTAAAGCACAAGAGCTCAATATTGAGATTAGAACTGAGGACGACCTAATAGAATTAATCGTCTGACTTAAGAAATAGAATAAAGAGCTCCTAATATGGAGCTCTTTTTTTTGCGAGTGAGTTCAAATAATGTGAGTCCTACTACGTAATAAATAAAAAACAATCGTATAAATAGCGTTTTTTTATTTAATTAAATTAAATAAAAAATACATGCGAGCCATATCACGAATGGCAATGTTATTAATTGTTTAACTTGTTGAAATTAAAGGGTGTAAAGCATTTCATTGTAGCAATGATTGAAAAATAAGATCTTCATCAATAACCATGGCAAAAGTTTGTTGTGCGTCCTATTTTTTTTAGCTTAATTGATTTTGAAATTGATAATTTTCTCTGCGAAGTTAGTCTTGTGAATATGGATACACAAGGTGTAGACAGGAAAATTAACCAGTCTGTTTGGTTAAATAAATAAGGAAATATTTCACCCTTCGGCGGCCAACTTAAGAGTGAAATATAAAAAACAGCTATATCCATTTTTAGGAGTTATTCCATGGAAAAAATGTTTAAACGCACTCTTATCGGTGCAGCAGTGGCGTCTTTAACAATGGCGGGTGCAGTACAAGCGAAACCGGCAACAGATACAGTTGATCTTTATGGTCAAGTTGCATTGTCTGTATGGCAATATGGCGAAGATAAAATTGGTGGCGGTGATGCTCCACTGAAACTAGAAAATGAATCTCGCTTTGGTTTACGCGGTTCACATGAACTAGCACGTGGTCCTAAGTTTATTTGGCAATTGGAAGGCGGTAACGTCGGTGATGACGGTGCTGCTAGTGGCCTAGGTGTTCGTGATACCTACGGTGGTTTTGAGTTCGAAGATGCTGGTCGTGTACGTATTGGTCGTATGTTGACACCACTTTATGAAATTATCGACTGGCCATACTCAGGTCAACGTGCTGGTGCTATTTTTGACTGGGGTGGTGATGTTGTTGGTGGTGCTCGTTATGACCGTCAATCAAACATGGTTCGCTATGATTCTGCTAACCTAGGTGGTTTTACCTTCAACCTAGCGGCCGGTCGTGGTGACGAAAGCCAGTCGGACTCTAACTTCTATGGTCTAGGCGCCCATTATACTGTTGGCGTATTAACTCTACATGGTGGCTACGAGTACGGTAAAGATCGCAACATTGATGCCCTCAATACCGCATATAATAACTGGATCAAACAAAATCCGGGTCAGCCAGTAATCGGTGATAAAGATGAAGTATCTGGTCGCTCTGATACCCAAGCTGCATTATTAGGCTTTGAGCTTAACTTTGATACCTTTGCATTTAATGGCGCATTCAAATATGAAGAAGCTAAGTACAACGAAATAAAGCACACTCCTGTGGACTCAAACGACCCTGTACTTGACCTATCTGAGTTCGTTGGCTCTAAGTTATCACAAAATAGTTACTCTCTAGGTGCTGTGTATAGCGGAGTAGAAAACTGGCAGTTCAAAATGAACTACGCTGCTAACCTTGACCCTGAAATTGATGGTACTAAAGTTAGCGATTTAGCAGATTATATTGTTTCTGCGCAAGCACTTTACTTCTTGGACGACTCTGCAATCACATATGTTCGTCCGTATATGATTTCCAAAGATAACTCTTCTGCAGAGTTCGGCTGGGGTCTAGGCGTAGAGTACTACTTCTAAAATACAATCTGATACTGCCTTATACCTTCGGCTCCTAGTAATAGGGGCCGTTTTTTATTGTTGTAATTCACAGTAAGATTGAAAAATAACTGTTTTAACAAAAACACAGAAGATGGAATTAAATAACGTTGAGTTAAGGAAAGGAGAGCTAGCGATAAAGTAAAAATGTGCCCACGAGTGCGGGCACAGTAGGTTGAATTATTCTTCGAGGTTGCTGATTGCCCAAGTAAGAAACTTCTTTCTTTCTTCGTATGAGGCACTTTTGAAAGAGCGTTTTAAAGATTGGTACACATCACCATCAAGTTGGATGTCAGCGGTTTCTATTTTGGATTGTGAGTAGTGTGACAAGCTAGCAACAGCGTTGGTTTGATTGTAGTCTTTTACTTCTTGTGCCATATCCGCAGTTAGACTAAACGTTAAACCTAACTGATCTTTCTTCACGCCAACGAGGGGCTTTGAATCGCTAACAAGTTCAAAGGTAGGTTTACTATTGAACTCTACACCTTGTTGCAGTGTCTTAATGTTAGGCACGGATATAGAGATATCCTTATCTTTTGCATCAAATGTTGCAACTAAAGGTTGAGATTTAAATTTGGTTTTGTCTGAGCCCGTTTCCATAACTATTTTAGAAATTCTAAAAACCAGTTGGTTTACACCGTTATCGAGAACGATGTTGTCGTTACTATCGAAACCAAAGTTTGAGTAGCCAGCGTCTTTACCATTAACAGTGAGCAGTTGGATGCCAGACGGCACGTCAATGGTCACTGACGAGTAGGCTAGTGACGGTGCCAAAATTAGACTCGCAAGTAGTGTTTTTGTTAATTTCATTACCACTCCTTAGTACTTTGCCAATATGGCAATTCTCTTGTAGGGTCTGTTTCATCTTAGTTTTTTTACATCGCGAATAATAGCGTTGTTATGAAAGCAGAAAGCGTCTGTACAGAAATTTGCGAGTCACTTATCATTTGAATAATTGTGTAGGTTTGCCTAAGTGGAGTTCGATATGAACATCAGTGAAGTTGCGAAAAAGACCGGTCTAACAACGAAATCAATCCGACTGTATGAAGAAAAGAAAATCATCTCGTCACCGTTGAGAAGCGATAATGGCTATCGCATTTATTCGGCCAAGCATGTTGATGAACTAAGTGTTGTTGCTAAGGCCAAACGAGTCGGTTTTACGCTTGATGAGTGTCGCGATATGGTGTCGTTAGCCTTCAAAACTGACAGGACGAGTGCCGAAGTTAAACGTCGAACCAGCGAAAAACTTGCGGAAGTTAAACGCAAGATTTCAGAGTTGCAAGCTATTGAACAGCAACTGGAAGTCTGGCTTTCTCAGTGCCCGGGAGACACTAATTCGGCATGTCCAATCGTTGATGATTTGATGCAAGGCTGCAATACAAAAGTCCAAAACTGATGTTCGTACTATGCAGCCAAGGGCTTGATATATTAAAAGCGTTTTTGGCCACCTAAACGTTCGCAACGCTCAATCGGGGTATATGTTTGAGAGCCATCGCTTAGTTGGCAGTCGACATATGGACCTAATGCAGAACTGTTTGAGGCATGGGTGATTGGAGCAAGCGTCAGCATGATGCCGAAGATTAGTGCTGAGAAAATTTTCATAACGATCCCTTTCAATTATTCAATATTTTGAGGCATCTCACACTTCGAGATAATCCTAAGTATGAACAAGAGAGAATAAAGATCAAAAAAAAGAGTAAGAATTAAAAAATTTTTAATTCCAAAAAAGTGGAACTTATTAATTGTGTGAAATTAATAACTATATGATTTAGATGGTAAAAATAATCTATAGTTTTATCATGTAGTATGGGGGAATGCCGCTCAACTACTTAAATTAACTTACTTAGTTTCTAGAACAATCTATGGCAATGATGGTTAACTAGTTGGTAATTAAGGAATCTAAGGAAATCTGATTTGCGGTGACGTGCTCCCAGCTCAAAAAGAGCTCGTTTTCGATGTTTTGTTCTAACTAGCCGGTAAAATGAACGAATTTCGATAACAGTCAGTTGTCTTGACTGGAATCAGAGATCGAGCAATTTGCCTTGTTTGGTGTGGAAAGTAGGTTTATGGCATAACCTTGCTCTCCTAGCTGTTCAACAACACTGTGTTTTCCAACAAGGTGCAGAGCGCCCACAGCCACAAAATGGGTTCCTGCTTTGTATTCTTGTGATTGGCTTAATATCTCTACCCACTTTTCGTTCCGCTCGTAAATGAATGAATGATAGAAGTCATCATTATAGGCCTCTGCTTGTAACACTTCTTCAAGGTTCTTTTTATCCCCCATACGCCAAGACTCGACTAAACATTGGATGCTTGCTTCACTATTTGGCCACTCTTGGATTGTTTGTTTCAACATATCTAATCCGTCATCAGGCTGATTTGCGAGTAAATCGATTTGAAATTGTAAACTCTCTAATCCCTTTATTGGTAATTGATGAGTGTTTGCCCACTGAACAAACTGCATATCAATGCCGAACTGAGGTTGATAGTTAAGAGATTGGAATTGTAATTGTTGTAAGGTTAAGGCTGCTTGCCAAGGTGGTAAGTTCAATATTTTAGTTGGAGCTAGGGAGGTCTGTTTTAAGATTTTAACTAATGTAGCTAAGTGTTCTTCGTCTAACATTTGCTTAGTACTGTGTTGTGGTTCTTGCGGGAAACGAACTTTTTCATTTAGGCGTGTTTCGACAACCAGGCTATCAGAGCTATCTAAAGCTTCTGTCACTTTTCTAGAAAATGGATCGAGTTTGGTATCCCCAACGTGAATTGTCCCCATGAGATAGAGGCGCTGTTCACCTTTGTCTGCTTGCCATAACAACGGTTCTGCATGAGAAAAAAATGAGATTAACAACAGAAGGTTCATGAATGAAGGCCCCAAGTGAGCTCTTTTTATATAACTCGAAATATCTCTAAGCAATCTATCCACCACTTTCTGAACTACGGTTGAGTGTTCAGACTAACACAAGTTCGCTCCTCAAATGCCAAGGTTGAAGTAGAGAGTTACTCCTCTAGGTTGTTTTTCCTCGATAAAACTACTTTTTTAATGCGAATTAAATGCTGTTTTAAACCTAAAAGTACGTTTGATATCACGATTTTATAAGAGTTATTTTGGACGGGATGTGGTTTTTACGACATTTTTGTCATCAATATGGCGATATGAGTATGGTTTTTGTGACTTCCATCATAGGTAATTTTTCTTTGTGAATTTACGGTATTTTATATAACTTTTTTAAGTTGCTGTTTTTTATGTATTTATGTTTTTTGTCATTTTCTTGTTGTGATTTTGATCACTTTAGTGGGGTAATTATTTGTTAGCGCGAATTAAATCTAGTTATAGTGTGCTCAAGCCAGACGGCAGCATATCAAGGCAGCAACATAAGCTGCTCAAAACTAAAGCATATATAGGTGTTATAATGAAAAAAGTTCTCGCTCTTACCGCTCTTGCAGTTGCATCAACTAGCGCTTTCGCAGGCTCTTCTTACGTAACTGGTAACGTTCAATTTCACGATACGTACCTTCAAGGTTCTAAAGCAACGTCTACGCTAGAAGCCGGCCACACATTTGACTCTAACACTACGCTATTAGTTGAGTTTGATGCTATTCCACTGGGTAAAGTACAAGATGGTGCTAGTCCACTACCAGCGACTACTTTGGGTGTTGAACAGGTCTTTAACGCAACTGACCACCTTTGGTTTGCGGCAGGTTACCATCACTTGATTCAAGGCGGTGAAACAATTCAATATCGCCCACTTATCAAGATCGGTTATAACTTCGATAACGGTCTTTCTTTGAGCAACCGTACTCGTATGCACATTAATAATCAACTAGATGGCCAAGCACGCAAGTCAGATACAGATGTTCGTTTGGACAACAAAATTGCTTATCAATTCGCTGATCAGCCTATTGCTCTTTCTTATAACAACGTATACGTAGTAGCTGGCGACAAAGATGCGAACGGCGATGATAAAGTTAATACGATGGACCACGAGCTTCGTGCAACTTGGACTCGTGATGGCGTACAACCATACTTTGAGTTTCGTAGCCAAGCTCACGGCCTAAAGAATGCTGACGGAAGCAGTGCAGTAAACAACGCTGTTGTGTTCGGTGCTTCATACGGCTTCTAATCTATCCCCCAAGATTGTTCATATTTCCATATTTAGGGCTCCGTCAGGAGCCTTTTTTCTGTTCTAAGTTCGGATTTAGAATAGAGGTGCCTCGCAATTTCTTTTTATCTGTTCCTTATCTTAAGAGTGACACGATAAAATACGTGAACGACACTGAACGAATACTCAAGTCATGGCGTACTAAACTTCTTGTTTTCAGTAATGACTTAAAAGGATGATGAGATGAACATTAAATTTCTTGTATCTAGCTTAATCACAGTTGTATTTATGAGTGGTTGTACACAGACAGCTTTTCCAACAGATGGGACGAGTGATTCATGGCAGACATTTGGTTATGAGCAGTCAAAAAAAGGCTACATGAAAAAAACACCTGAAGAATTAAGCGTCAATGATGCGGCTTTAGAAACGGCTTACTCTGAAGGGTATGAAAAAGGCCGAACTGAATACTGCGCGCAAGATGCCTACAGGTTAGGGATTATGGGGAAAAGCTATCTGGGGATTTGTGACGACCTCGATTGGCGATTCCGAATGAAGTATAACGATGGACGTTCAAATCAAAGTCTTGGTCGCTTATAGAGTAACTGAGGCGGTACGCTGATATAAATCTGAACGTTTAGTTTGTTTTAATAAATTTGCGGTTTACTGAGCAACTTTTACTTATCCTTACTGAGGTCGACTATTGGTCGTCCTTTGTCGTTTTTCTGTCCAGAAAATATGTCTTTCAGACGGTTTATTTACATAGCGAAGTTAGGATTAAGCTAGTTGATTGAATTTCCAGTATTTATCTGATTTTTTGACAATTTGTGTCTTGCAGAGTCATGACTTTGTTAGAATTTGCCACAAGGTAAATCGAGCGTGAAGATGCGTTTTTTTTTGACTAAGTTAGGACTAACGTCTTGCGTAAAATTACATTCTTGGCACTCGCATTTAGCTCGAGCAGCGCATTTGCTGCATCGTCATATATTGAAGGTAACATCCAGTTCAATAGCAGTTATCTCTATGATTCCAAAACCACAGCTAAGATGGCGGCAGGCCATACTTTTGATACGGATACAACGATTAAGTTCAAAATAGAAGATATTGCGATTGGTGCAACGCCTCACAGTGATGGTCACCATCACCACCATAACATGTACTATGGACACCGCGTGAGAGCTCCTTTGGTAACGCTAGGGGTAGAGCAGCGTTTTCAAATGTCGGACAACTTCTGGCTAGGGGCTGGATATGAACACCTAATGCAAGTGGGTGAAACCATGCAGTATCGTCCACTCTTTAAAATCGGCTATGACTTTGAGCAAGGTCTCTCTTTGAGTCATCGCACTCGAATCGAAGTTTATGCACAACATGACCGTTGGGGGTATAAGCCGGATACAGATTATCGATTTGATAACAAGATTGCCTATACGTTCCAAACGCACCCAGTGAAAATCCACTATAACAATGTGTACCATGCCATAGGAGCTTATGGGCCATACTACCCATACACGGACAGCACCATGGACCATGAGTTTAGGTTGACGTTAACGAAATACGCTTTTCAGCCGTATTTTGAGTACAAGAGTCAAGGGGATGTCAAAGTATCACGTTATGGCCATGGTGTAGCGAATAGTGCATTTCTTATAGGTGGGATTTATAACTTTTAGCCAGATAAACGCCACAGCGATTGCTGTGGCGTTTATCTAGTATCAGTGCTTCACGTTACATATTGTAAGCACGGAAACTGTAGACTTGACCTTTCTCATTGTAAGCATAGACATGATAAGGGTCTTTCTTGTCGCCATATTCCATACCTGGAGAACCAACGGGCATGCCTGGAACAGCGAGTCCCTTAGCGTTCTTAGGTGGGTTCTCTAGGAAAGCCTTGATGTCATCGGCTGGAATATGGCCTTCGAAAACATAGTCACCGATAACCGCCGTATGACACGATGCGAGTTCGGGCTTTATACCTAGTTTTTCTTTTATTGGGTTCATATTCTTATGCTCTTCAACCTTAACGTTAAATCCAGCATCTTCCATATGCTTCACCCATTCTTTACAGCAGCCACAGTAAGGTGACTTATACGTGAGCATATCCGTGGCAAACGCTGAACCTGTTACCATCGCAAACGACAGTGTTGCTAGTTTGAATAGACGTGTTTGCTTTGACATATTGAATCCTTTTAACAAGTAATTATTGGCTATATCGTTATCGGTTAACCAACTCGATTAGCGTTTATATTGAAAGTTTCTGAGTCTATTTGCGTTGCTGACAACGGTAATAGAGGACAGTGCCATAGCTGCTCCAGCAAAAACAGGGCTGAGCAGAAAACCAAAAATCGGGTAAAGAATCCCTGCTGCAATCGGGATTCCTAACGAGTTATAGATAAATGCACCAAATAGGTTTTGTTTTATGTTCTTCACTGTCGCCTTAGACAGTGAAATAGCGTATGCCACAGTCGCAGGGTTACTATTAAGCAATGTCATTGGCGCACTTTCGATGGCCACGTCACTCCCTGAGCCCATGGCAATACCGACATCAGCAAGTGCTAAAGCAGGTGCGTCATTGATGCCATCACCAACCATAGCGACAGGCCCAAACTTAGCCTTGAGTGACTCTACATGAGCGGATTTCTCATCTGGTAATACCTCAGAAACCACCTCGTCGATACCAAGCTTCTTAGCGATTACGTTAGCAACATGTCGGTTGTCACCCGTTAGCATCACAGTATGAATGCCTTGCTGCTTCAATGATGCCACTGCAGACGCGGCTTCTGGCTTAAGCTCATCGGCGATAGCAATCACAGCTACCGCTGAATTATCGATAACCACGACCACTGGTGTCGCAGCCATATTTGCTGCTTCATCGAGGCCATCTTGAATCGGCGTTGTATCAATGTTCAAACTTTGTACGTGATTGAGCGATGCAATGGTTATTTGCTTACCGTCAACTATCCCTTTAACCCCTTTGCCTTTAAGATTCTCAAATTGTTGGGGCTCACTTGTGTCAGTGGCCGACCAATATCGAGTGACCGCTTTTGCTAAAGGATGTTCTGAACGTTTTTCTAATGGCAATACCAATTTGGCCAGCTCATGTTCTGTCAGCTCATGTGCTGATAGGTTCGATGTAAATACTCGCTGTACGGTTGGCTGACCCATGGTCAGTGTGCCGGTTTTATCGAATACGACGACTTTTACTTTACTTAGTTTTTGTAAGGCGTCGGCATCTTTAATTAATACGCCGGCTTGGGCAGCTTTGCCTATACCAACAGTAATAGACAGTGGTGTTGCCAAACCTAATGCGCATGGGCAGGCGATGATAAGTACTGTTGTCGTCACAACAAGCATATAACTGGCTCTAGGCTCTGGTCCGACAAAGAACCAAACTGCCGCGGCTAATAAAGCGATCGCTACAACGACGGGAACAAATACTGCTGAGATAGAGTCTGCTAATTTAGCAATGGCAGGTTTACTGCTTTGCGCTTCTCTTACTAGGTTAATTATACGCGACAACATAGTATCTGCGCCCACACCTGTTGCTTTGATAACCAAGCTACCATCGGTGTTTAATGTGCCTGCAGACACCGTGTCATTAATATCTTTTGCTGCGGCCACAGGTTCACCCGTCAACATGGATTCATCAATATAGCTGTGTCCCTCAAGTACTAGTCCATCAACAGGAACTTTTTCACCTGGCTTTATTCTAAGCAGCATCCCGAGACGAATATCGGACACTGCCATAGGCTGATCTTGACCATCAATAATGGCAGTCGCATATTGTGGTTGAAGGTTCATTAGCGCTTGAAGCGACTGATTGGTTTTAGACTTTGCTTTGGCTTCGATGTAGTGCCCGAGAGATATTAATCCCACAATCATCGCGCTTGCCTCAAAATAAACATGTCTAGATTGATGTGGGAACCAACTAGGCTTAACCACCACTAACATAGAGTAAAACCATGCTGCGCCCGTGCCTAACGCGACGAGGGTATCCATCGTTGCTCGTTTGTGTGTTAGTGCTTTATAAGCATTTACATAGAAGTCGCGCCCGGCAGTAGCGAGTAGCCATAAACAGATGACTCCAATTAGCCCCCAGGTCATTTGGTCTAGAGGGTTGCGGATCATCATATTGCCACCTAATACTCCCCAAAGCATGAGCGGAGCACCAATGGCTAAGGCAACAATAGTGTGTTTTTTTTGAGTCGCTTGATGGTCTAAAAGTGCTTGCTGTTGCTGACTTTGGCTTGTGGCTAAGTCTTGAACTAGCTCCCCTTGATAGCCAGCACTCGAAACCGCAGCGAGCAAAGCGTCATTGATGCTTTCTACATCTTTGGAAGCTACTACTAAAGCACTTTGTTCAGCAAGGTTAACACGAGCGTTCTCGACGCCATCAACACTGGTTAGTGCTTTCTCTACCGAGCTCACACAGCTTGCACAAGTCATTCCATGAATCAGGTAATGAAGTCTGTAGCCTTCTTGTGTTAACAGCAGTTCGTCATTTGACTCGTTTAGCAACGAGATATCAGGAGAAATAGGCTCAATACTCTCGCTTTGCGTAGACGTATCAAGGTCATTGCCGCTGGTAGAATTAGCCTCTTGCTTTGCTTGATATCCGACAGCTTCTACGCTACCGATAATAGTTAGCGGATTGTCTAATGTTGCAATGGTCAACTCTGATTTACTCAATGAGAGAATTTCGCAATCTTCCAATGATTCAAGTTGAGTGCGCAATTTCGCTACACATTTTCCGCAGTTCAGGCCTGAAAGTGCAAAGTGCCATACGGGAATGGCATGGTAGTTAAGGGATTGGACTATGGAAATAATGTCTTGGACATCCGACGAACTCTCCGCGATAAGTTGTTCAGTGGTGAGTGTTTTGATATCCATCGATAGCGGGGAGGCATCGAGTGCTTTTTGCAGCTTATTCACGCACCCCATGCAGGAGAGTCCTGATAGATTTAGCGTATATTGATTCATAAAACACCTCGAAGAAATATTGAACTGTGACTAACGATAAACCTTACCGCAAGGGTAAGGTCAAGCTATTGATTGTAGATTTAGCTTAAGGTGATAAAATAGCGCCCAAATTTGCAACGCACGATGAAGCGCATCGTGCGACGTTGACAACAAGGTACATTCGATGACGGTTAAAACACGTTTTGCTCCTAGCCCTACAGGCTATCTTCATGTCGGTGGTGCACGTACTGCACTGTATTCTTGGCTATTTGCTAAAAACCAAGGCGGCGAATTCGTTCTTCGTATCGAAGACACCGATCTAGAGCGTAACTCGCAACAAGCAGTGGATGCGATCTTGGAAGGCATGCAGTGGATGGGTTTGGAATGGGACGAGGGTCCTTATTACCAATCTAAGCGTTTTGAACGATACAATGAAATGGTTGATAAGCTACTTGCGGAAGACAAAGCATATAAATGTTATGCGCCGAAAGAGTTGCTAGAAGAGATTCGTGCAGAGCAAGAAGCGAACAAAGAAATTCCTCGCTATGATGCGAACCATCCTAAAATTGTTGCAGCGAACGCAGCAGCAAAAGAAGGTGACCCGTGTGTTATTCGCTTCCGCAATCCGAAAGAGGGTAGCGTGGTGTTTGATGACCAAATCCGTGGTCGCATTGAAATCTCAAACAGCCAAATGGACGACCTGATTATTCGTCGTACCGATGGCGCGCCAACATATAACTTTGTGGTAGTGGTTGATGATTGGGATATGGGTATTACACATGTTGTTCGTGGTGAAGATCACATCAACAACACGCCTCGTCAAATCAACATCTATGAAGCTCTAGGTGCTCCAGTACCTACATTTGCACACTGTGCAATGATTCTGGGTGATGATGGTGCGAAACTGTCTAAGCGCCACGGCGCGGTTTCTGTGATGCAGTATCGTGATGAAGGCTACCTTCCGAATGCTTTGAACAACTACTTGGTGCGTCTAGGTTGGTCTCATGGTGACCAAGAAATCTTCTCACAAGAAGAGATGATCGAACTGTTCTCTTTGAATGCTATTTCAAAATCAGCATCTGCGTTCAATACTGACAAACTAAACTGGTTGAACAACCATTACATCAAGACATCTGAGCCAGAGTATGTGGCAAAGTATTTACAATGGCACCTTGATGAGCAAAAGCTAAACACAGAGAATGGTCCTGCTATCACAGAAGTCATTAAGCTAGTTGGTGAGCGTTGCAATACATTGGTTGAACTTGCACAGCAAATCCGTTACTTCTACGAAGATTTCTCTGAGTTCGAAGCTGGTGCTGCGAAGAAACATCTACGCGGTGTAGCTAAAGCGCCTTTAGAAGCTGCGCTAGCGAAAGTAGAAGCGTTGGAAGAGTGGACAACAGTAAATATTAAAGAGCAAGTCATTGCCGCGGTCTGTGAAGAATTAGAAATTGGTATGGGTAAAATCGGTATGCCACTTCGCGTAGCAGTAACAGGCGGTGGTCAATCTCCATCGGTTGATGCAGTTATGGAACTGGTTGGCAAAGAGCGTGTTATTGCTCGCATTAAGATGGCTTTAGCATTTATTGCTGAGCGTGAAGCGAACGCTTAATTACTCCTAATCTAAGATATTGAAAAGGCCGCAATAAATATTGCGGCCTTTTTTTCATAAAAACAAAAAAGCGACTCACAAGCCGCTTTTCATATGGAAGTAAGATTACTTCTCTAGATAGTCTCGAATGGATTTTTCTATACCCACCGCATCCAGTCCAAGCTCTGCGTGCAACTCATCTTGAGTGCCTTGAGCGACAAACCTGTCAGGAAGTCCTAGGTTTAGGACGGGCTTCATTAGTTTCTCACTCATCATGAACTCAATTACGCCAGCGCCAGCACCACCTGCAATAGCGTTTTCTTCTAGAGTAACTATGACGTCGTGACTATTGCAAAGCTCTCTAATTAGCGCTTCATCAAGCGGTTTGACAAAACGCATATCAGCGACGGTAGCATTGATGTTCTCCGCCGCGATAAGCGCATTATCTAAGAAAGTACCGAAGGATAATATCGCTACTTTTTCGCCTTCACGTACGATGCGACCTTTGCCGATTTCTAGAGCGGTAAATTCAGCTTCTGGTGTTGTTCCATTGCCCCCACCACGTGGGTAGCGTACGGCACTTGGACCATTGTGCATGTGACCAGTGTAGAGCATCTGGCGACATTCATTTTCATCACTTGGTGCCATGATGACCATGTTAGGGATGCAGCGCATAAAGCTTAAGTCGAAGGCACCTTGGTGAGTTTGACCATCAGCGCCGACTAATCCTGCTCGGTCGATAGCAAACATTACAGGCAAATCCATAATAGCAACATCGTGGATCAGTTGGTCATAGCCGCGCTGTAAGAACGTAGAGTAAATGGCAACGATTGGGCGGTTACCAGCAATAGCCATACCAGTGGCTAATGTCACGGCGTGTTGCTCTGCAATCGCGACATCGAAATATTGGCTCGGATACTCTTTCGAGAAACGTACCATGCCAGAGCCTTCACGCATGGCAGGAGTAATTGCCATTAATGAAGGGTCTTTGGCTGCCATATCACATAGGAAATCACCAAAGATCTTTGAATAGGTTGGTTTGCTTGAGCTGCTTTTTGGCAGACAGGAGTGAGAAGGATCGAACTTAGGTACGCCATGGTAACCGATTGGATCTTTCTCAGCTGGTTCGTATCCTTTACCTTTCTTGGTCATAATGTGCAGGAACTGCGGGCCTTTAAGCTCACGCATGTTCTTCAACGTTTTAACCAGTTCATTGACATCATGACCATCAACAGGGCCGATGTAGTTGAAGCCTAGCTCCTCAAATAGCGTGCCCGGAACGATCATACCTTTTAAATGTTCTTCTGTACGACGAACTAGCTCTTTAATTGGTGGCAAACCAGATAGTGCTTTCTTACCGCCTTCACGAATCGAAGTGTATAAACTACCAGATAAGACCTGAGCGAGGTGGTTGTTTAGAGCGCCAACGTTTTCTGAGATCGACATTTCGTTATCATTGAGGATTACGAGCATATCAGGATGAACATCACCAGCGTGGTTGAGTGCTTCAAATGCCATTCCTGCAGTAATGGCGCCGTCGCCAATAACGCTGACCACTTTACGGTCTTTGCCTTCTTTAGCCGCAGAGATGGCAATACCAAGTCCCGCACTGATAGATGTGGATGAGTGGCCAACGGATAAAACGTCGTACTCACTTTCTTCACGCCAAGGGAAAGGGTGAAGCCCATCTTTTTGTCGGATTGTCGACATCTTCTCGCGTCGACCCGTCAAAATTTTGTGTGGATAAGCCTGATGGCCCACATCCCAAATCAATTGGTCGAAAGGCGTGTTGTATACGTAATGTAGGGCGACAGTTAATTCAACCGTCCCTAAGCCAGAAGCTAGGTGTCCGCTTGATTGGCTCACAGAGTTTAACAAATACGTTCTTAGCTCCTCACAAAGCTTCGGAAGTGACTCTTTTGGCATCAAGCGAAGTTCTTCCGGTGTATTTGCTAATGTCAGTGTTGGATATTTTGAAATATCAAGTGTCATAGTGTTAGCGCTTTAATTCTGTTTAGTTGTTGCGCTCGATGACATATCGGGCGAAATCTTCGAGTAATTGAGTATTGTAGGGTATAGCCTCTAAAGCACAAAGTGCTTCTTCAAAAAGCTGCGCTGCTTTTTGCTGAGCCCCTTCTAATCCTAGCAAAGCAGGGTAGGTACTTTTGTTAAGTTCGACGTCTGAACCCTGAGGTTTACCTAAGGTTTCCGTGTCACCGACAATATCTAGAATATCGTCTTGCACCTGAAACGCGAGTCCAATTGCATCAGCGTAATTTTCCAACTGAGGTAGGTATTGAACCCCTTTATCCCCAGCTGCCAAAGCACCTAACTGAACAGCGCACTTAATCAGTGCCCCTGTTTTATGACGATGTATACGCTCAAGCTCTTCCAGCGTCACATTGCGGTTCTCTGCTTCTAGATCGAGTGCTTGCCCAATGCACATACCAGCAGCACCTGAAGCGTGAGCAAGCTTTTGTACCATAGTAATACGTTGCTCATTGGCAAAGGATGCCAATTCACCTTCAGATAAAATGGTAAAGGCCAGTGTTTGCAGAGCATCACCAGTTAGAATAGCAGTCGCTTCATCGAATTGAATATGGCAAGTCGCTTGACCTCGACGGAGTTCGTCATCATCCATTGCAGGAAGATCATCGTGGATCAATGAATAGGCATGGATACACTCAATAGCAGCGGCCGGAGTATCTAATTGTTCATTGGTGCAACCAAAAATCTGTCCGGTAGCATAAACAAGGAAAGGGCGAGCACGTTTACCGCCAAGTAGCAATGCATATCGCATTGCTTCTATTAATCTTTGTTCTTGGAAAGGATAGTGGTCGAGCCAAGCGTCCAGTTGCTCGTTATTACGTTGTTGATAAGACTTTAAAGCCTCAATCATGGGGATACTCACTTTTGTTTCTATTCCGCTGACTGGGAGAAGTCATCAAGTTCTGCATCGTCATCTTTGGCTAGCAGGATGCTGACTTTTTGTTCTGCTTCTGTAAGCTTATGTTGCCCAGCACGAGCTAAAGCGATACCACGTTCAAACTTCTTCAAAGCGTCGTCCAATGCAAGGTCACCATTTTCTAATTGTTCGACAAGCATATCTAGCTCATCCACTGTCGCTTCAAACGACATGTTCTCTGGTTTTTTCGTCGCCATAACTTACTTGTTTTATCAGAAATGTTCGAACGTTACATTAGCCTTAACGGATGGTCAAACTAATGGTGCCAAAAATGTAACCAAGATGCTTTCCACTTTTTGTTTCTGCTACAAATTTGTTCAACAGGATGGATATAGAAACTGGGGAAGGTGTTGTTTTACGGCGATTTCTCGAATTGACTCCGGCTAAAAGAAGAGGGAACAGGGAATTTTGTGATTTTCAGGTCATAAATTACTTAAAGATATGGGCATGTGGTCGATAACCTGAATATAACGCGATAGACTCGTGCGGATATTCAGGTTCGTCAATGTCGATTGATGGCAATTATTTATGGAGTGTTGAGTGGATTTAGCAACGCTGATAGGCCTAATTGGTGGGGCCGCTTCGATCATTATGGCGATGGTGCTGGGTGGCAGCATCATGACTTACTACGATACCACGTCGGTATTCATCGTAATCGGTGGTTCGACATTTGTGGTGTTGATGAAGTTCACTCTGAGCCAGTTCTTTAGTGCAACGAAGATTGCTGGCAAAGCGTTCATGTTCAAAACCGATGAACCTGAAGACTTAATCGCGAAAATCGTCGAAATGGCGGATGCGGCACGTAAAGGTGGTTTCCTAGCTTTAGAGGAAATGGATATTCAGAACAGCTTTATGCAAAAAGGCATCGATCTATTGGTTGATGGTCACGATGCAGAAGTTGTGCGTAACGCGATGCAAAAAGACATCGCATTAACCGATGAACGCCATGTGAAAGGAGCGGGCGTTTTTAAGGCATTTGGTGATGTTTCTCCTGCAATGGGAATGATCGGTACCCTCATTGGTCTGGTTGCGATGCTTTCTAACATGGACGATCCGAAGTCGATTGGTCCTGCAATGGCGGTGGCACTTTTAACAACCTTGTATGGGGCGATTCTTTCCAACATGCTTTTCTTCCCGATTGCTGACAAGCTTACGTTGCGTCGCGAGCAAGAAAAACTCAATCGTCGTTTGATCATGGATGGTGTATTGGCGATTCAAGATGGTCAAAACCCTCGAGTGATTGATGGCTATTTGAAAAACTACCTCAATGAGAGCAAGCGAGCCTTTGATTTGGACGGTGAGTAAACATGCTGGTCTCACATATTAAATTGGCGTAGGAGGAGCTGTGGAAGAGGAACAAAAATGCGATTGTCCACCACCGGGTCTTCCCCAATGGATGGGCACATTTGCGGATTTGATGTCGCTACTCATGTGCTTCTTTGTACTTCTGTTGTCATTTTCTGAGATGGATGTACTGAAGTTCAAGCAGATTGCGGGCTCTATGAAGTTTGCATTCGGGGTACAAAATCGCCTTGAGGTGAAAGATATTCCTAAGGGTACCAGCATCATCGCACAAGAATTCCGACCAGGTCGCCCTGAACCAACGCCAATTGACGTCATTATGCAGCAGACCATGGACATCACTCAGCAAACGCTGGAGTTTCATGAAGGTGAGTCAGATCGCGCTGGTGGTAATCAGCGAGACGATGGCAAAATGACGGGTGGTCAAACAGCGGATAGGACTCAAAAGAACCAGATTGGTACGGCATCGGCACAGAGCGAACAAGAAAATGAAGATCTCGATAAACTAGAAGAGATCATCAAGAAAGCGTTGCAACAAGAGATTAAACAGGGTGCTGTTGAAGTAGACAACTTGGGACAACAACTGGTGATTCGGATTCAAGAAAAAGGAGCTTTCCCAGAGGGGTCGGCCTTCTTGCAGCCTAAATTTAGACCTCTTGTTCGTCAGGTTGCTGATTTAGTTAAGGATATACCTGGCCAAGTCCGTGTGTCAGGGCATACGGATAACTTGCCTTTGGATTCTGAGCTGTACCGTTCTAATTGGGATTTATCGTCTCAGCGAGCTGTTTCTGTTGCCCAAGAGATGGAGAAAGTAAAAGGCTTCTCTCATCAAAGGTTGCGAGTGCTGGGAGTGGCTGATACCGAACCTTTGGGCCCGAATGATACTGAGCGACAGAGAGCGCGCAACCGCCGTGTTGAAATCAGTATTATGCAAGGGGAGCCAGTGTACACTGATGAGGTGTCTGCAGACGGTCAATAAAATGTGCACTATTACTATGAAACACCAGCGTTCAGCGCTGGTGTTTTTTATTGTGCTGAACGCTACAATTGCAACACTCGCATCTTAACTACGTAGAGTATATACTTGCGCCCCAAATAGACGAATGCCCGCTCTAGTCTCAAACTTGGCACGATGAGTTGGGTGAGTTTGTACTACAGTTGATATTTGTTACCTATACTGTCGTGCTCAGACAGCATTGCAACGAGATGTGAAAAGACTATGAGATTTATCGTAAAGCCCCATCCAGAGATTTTTGTAAAAAGCGATTCAGTGCGTAAGCGCTTTACAAGAATCTTAGAGTGCAACCTGCGAATTATTATCCAGCGACGTACGGAATCTGTAGCGGTATATAACCGTCGTGACCACATTGAAGTGAATGCTAGCTCTGATGAATACTACAACGAGGTGTTGGAGATCCTAACTCACACCCCGGGTATCCATCATGTTCTTGAGGTTCAGCAATCTGATTTTGAAGATATGCACGATATCTACGAGCAGGTGTTGGAACTAAACGGCAGCCGTATCGAAAACAAAACTTTTGTTGTTCGAGCTAAGCGACGCGGCAAACACGACTTCACCTCAATCGAGCTTGAGCGCTATGTTGGCGGTGGCTTGAACCAAGCTGTCGAAAGTGCTCGTGTGAAACTGTCTAAGCCTGACGTAACAGTAAACATCGAAGTTGCGAACGATAAACTGAATCAAATCATCGCTCGCCATAAAGGGCTTGGTGGTTTCCCTCTTGGCACACAAGAAGATGTGCTGAGCTTGATTTCAGGCGGCTTTGATTCTGGTGTGTCAAGCTATCTGCATATTAAACGCGGTTCTAAAACGCATTACTGCTTCTTCAACTTAGGCGGCCCTGCTCACGAGATTGGCGTCAAGCAAGTTGCGCATTACTTGTGGAACAAGTACGGCTCTTCAGCGAAAGTGAAATTTATCTCGGTGGACTTTGAACCGGTTGTTGCTGAAATTCTTGAAAAAGTAGAAGACGGCCAAATGGGCGTTATTCTTAAGCGTATGTTTATGCGTGCTGGTGGAATGCTTGCTGAAAAGTTTGGCATTGAAGCCTTGGTAACGGGTGAAGCTCTCGGCCAGGTATCAAGCCAAACGCTGACTAATTTACGTCATATCGATGGTGTCACTGACACACTAATTCTTCGCCCTCTGATCAACTGGGATAAAGAAGATATTATCGACCTTGCACGTGAAATCGGTACTGAAGATTTCGCTAAGACCATGCCTGAGTACTGCGGGGTGATTTCGCGTAAGCCAACTGTGAAGGCTGTGAAAACTAAGCTAGAAGCTGAAGAAGAGAAATTCGACTTTGGGATTCTTGAGCAAGTAGTGCGTGATGCGCGAATGATGGACATTCGTGATATCGAAAAAGAAAGTCAGGAGCAAGCGCCTGAAGTTGAGCAAGTTCAAGCAGTTGAAGAGCACGCTATCGTTTTAGATATTCGTAGCGCAGAAGAAGAGGAAGAGAGTCCGTTGGAACTCGATGGCGTTGAAGTTCAACACCTTCCATTCTTTAAGTTAGGAACCAAGTTTGGTGACTTAGACCAGTCGAAAACGTACCTGCTGTACTGTGATCGCGGCGTAATGAGTCGTCTTCAAGCTTTGTATTTGCAAGAACAAGGTTTTAACAATGTGAAGGTGTATCGCCCTTAGGGATCGTCTTTAAAGCGATAGACAAATCACAAGGTAAAAATGGGCGCTTTATTAGGGCCCATTTTTTATGCCCGTTAGTTATGGCTTTGTAGTTACATACTACTCTGCGGCCAGTCATCGGGAACAATAAACCAAAACGGACCAGTTTCAGACTGACAATGGATAAAGTGTTGTGGCAGTTCAGTCACTGGCACTTTGTTTTCGTTGTTGAATCCCGTTGCCCAAAGAGGTTTGGATAGTTGATACAAAGGCTCCGTAACCCTTTCAAACTGACTTTGATAACACCAAAAGCCAGTGACTCGCTGAGGGTTGATCTTCAAACCTAGACAGTATTCTGGAACTGTAGTCTTTTCAAATGGGTTGACATAAAGTCTGCCTTGCATCAGTAGGTGCTGAGAAATGTCATCAATGTTCGGATATAAAGCTTGAAACGCTTCTGTGCGAGTCATCATAAGTTGGTGTTCAAGCATGCGATGCAATTTCTTATCCAGGCGATCTTTGGCATTTGGCCCATACCAATAGCCGTCCTTGAGTAGATAGAACTTTATTGCCACTTCCCAATGCTCGATTTGCTCAGTGGCAAGGTTATCCAAAATAAAGTCGATAGCACCAATAGTTCGGTTATTTTGCTGCAACTGCAATTCTTCGACTATAACTTGATATTCATGACTGGCGTCAAACTGTCGACGACACAGTTCCTGATACAAAAAACCGAGTCTAGGGTTGCCGTCATAGTCTCTGTGAACCTTAACATCTGAATCCATATTGACGCTGGGGAAGTAGGGCGAGATTCTGTGGTCATTCATCATTAGACTAGGACTAGTCCTTATCCAAGATAAGAATTCCTTTATAGTATTCATGCTCATGTGTTTGCGTTTTCCTTTCGACAACCCTAGATTAAATTGCTATAACCACGGAAATCAAGAAATTGCTCAGGAAGTGCTATGAATAACTTACAACTCGAAGCGGTGCTCAATGAAAAGTTGTCTCCTCAACTGATTAAAGACTATTGTCCAAATGGGCTACAAGTTGAAGGCGCTAGTGAAATAAATAAGGTAGTGACAGGTGTAACAGCCTCGCAAGCACTGATCGATTATGCGGTATCTGTTAACGCGGATGCTCTATTGGTTCATCATGGTTATTTCTGGAAAGGCGAACCTGAAGCCATTCGTGGTATGAAAGGTAAACGTATTCGCACCCTTATCAAAAATGATGTTAATTTGTATGGTTACCACTTACCTCTGGATATACACCCTGAACTTGGCAACAATGCGAGATTAGCTGAATTACTCGACATTGAAGTGATTGATGGACTAGAAGGGCACCCTCAGTCTGTAGCTATGTTTGGTAAACTGGCTCAACCGATGACTGGTGAAGCCTTTGCTCAGAAAATTGCTCAGGTTCTCTCTAGAGAACCGCTTCACATTGCACCTGAACAAGCGGAGAAAATGATTGAAACGGTAGGTTGGTGCACCGGTGGTGGTCAGGACTATATTGAACTTGCTGCTTCTAAAGGGCTCGATGCATTTATCTCAGGTGAGATCTCTGAGCGCACAACCTACACAGCCCGTGAATTGAACATCCACTATTTTGCGGCGGGCCACCATGCAACTGAAAGATATGGTATTAAGGCTCTGGGTGAGTGGCTAGCATCAGCGCATGGCCTTGATGTCGAGTTTATCGACATTGATAATCCAGTTTAGATTTTCTTCTAATAAAAAAGAGCAGCGTAAGCTGCTCTTTTGTTTTCAGATGTTGTGTCTGATTGATGTGCTCTGTTATTCACGCTCGTGAAGCGGTTTGAAATCACGCATTTCTTCACCAGTATAAAGCTGGCGAGGACGACCGATACGGTTGCCTGGATCGCTGTGCATTTCGTTCCAATGAGCAATCCAACCCACAGTACGAGACATCGCGAAGATAACCGTAAACATAGAAACAGGGATACCAATCGCTTTAAGGATAATACCTGAGTAGAAGTCTACGTTTGGATACAGTTTCTTCTCAACGAAGTACTCATCTGAAAGTGCTATACGCTCAAGTTCCATTGCCACGTCGAGTAGTGGATCTTTGATGTTTAGCTCTTTCAGTACTTCGTGACACGCTTCGCGCATTACTGTTGCACGTGGATCGTAGTTTTTATAAACACGGTGTCCAAAGCCCATTAGGCGGAATGGGTCGTCTTTATCTTTCGCGCGCTCGATGAATTCAGGGATCTGATCAACAGAGCCGATTTCTTCAAGCATACGCAAACATGCTTCGTTGGCACCACCGTGAGCAGGGCCCCATAGTGATGCAATACCAGCTGCAATACACGCAAATGGGTTAGCACCCGATGAACCAGCAAGACGTACTGTAGAAGTCGAAGCGTTTTGCTCGTGGTCTGCGTGCAGAGTGAAGATTTTATCCATCGCACGTGCAACGATAGGGTTCACTTCATACTCTTCACATGGATTAGCAAACATCATGTGTAGGAAGTTTTCCGCATACGTTAGATCGTTACGAGGATAGATGAATGGTTGACCGATTGAGTACTTGTAACACATAGCTGCAAGTGTCGGCATCTTAGAAATCAAACGATAAGCCGCGATTTCACGGTGCGTATCATTATTAATATCTAAAGAATCGTGATAGAAGGCTGCAAGAGCACCTACAACACCGCACATAACCGCCATTGGGTGAGCATCGCGACGGAAACCGTGGAAGAAACTCGCGATTTGTTCGTGAACCATGGTGTGGCGTGTAACGATTTGTTTGAAACTCTCATATTCTTCTCGTGTAGGGGCTTCACCAACAAGAAGGATATAGCAAACTTCAAGGTAGTCTGCATTGTTAGCTAACTGATCGATTGGGAAGCCACGGTGCAGTAGTACACCTTTGCCGCCGTCGATATAAGTGATTTGAGATTCACAGGATGCAGTGGCAAGAAAACCGGGGTCAAAAGTAAAGTAACCATTGGCTCCAAGTTTACGAACGTCGACTACTTGTGGTCCGATAGAACCATCCATAATCGGCAGCTCGATTGGCGCTTGACCTTCAATATGAAGGGTCGCTTTCTTATCTGCCATAACAATCTCCTTTGTTTATTATTTAATCCGTCCAGGATGTTTGTGTGCCAATTTTTTACTTCGCTTCGCAGTTAAAGTCAATTTTTAAACGGTGATGTGTGCACTTGTTATGATTTTTTATAGAAAAATGGTTAAAAATCTGTTCTGTGTAGCATATTTTGTTACACCAATTGTATTAGAATGTTGCCAACCGTATAGTTGCGGTGAAATTGTTGGTCAAATCCTTATAAATTCTAGGGTACAAACCGAGGTGAGGTCGATTTGGATCTTAGTCTGTTAACATTATTGTTACAATTATCTCTCTTGTAACACGAATTTATTGTTAACTTTATGTTAACTTTTGAGGCTTACGGACCAAAATTTATTCATAACAATAAATGGCTCAATGGAGCTGAGTGAGCAAGCCCGTGAAAGAAAGAAAGTCCAGACCTGTTAATTTAGATTTGCAGACAATTCGCTTTCCGATCACAGCAATCGCTTCCATCCTGCACCGTGTGTCGGGTGTGATTACGTTTGTGTCGATCGGTATACTTCTTTGGTTACTATCCAAATCACTCTCTTCTCCGATTGGTTTCGCAGAAGCTGCTGACATCGTCGATGGTTTCTTCGTGAAATTTATCCTTTGGGGAATTTTGACGGCATTGGCGTACCACATTGTTGGTGGTGTGCGTCATTTGATTATGGACCTAGGCTATTTTGAGGAGCTCGAGTCGGGCACCAAAAGCGCTAAGGTTGCCTTCATCGTGACAGGTGTTCTGTCATTGCTGGCTGGAGTATTGGTATGGTAAACAACGTCTCAACATTTGGTCGTAATGGCGTGCACGATTTCTTATTGATTCGTGCTACCGCTATCATTATGACGCTTTATACGATTTATCTCGTGAGCTTCTGCGCGTTTGCAGGAGACATTTCCTACGTATCGTGGACCAATTTCTTTGGTGGTACTTTCACTAAAGTCTTCACTATGTTGGCGCTAGCTTCAGTGCTTATTCATGCGTGGATTGGTCTATGGCAAGTTCTTACAGACTACATCAAATGTGCCAAGCTTCGTGGTGCGCTGCAACTGACTTTTATCGCAGTGCTTCTTGGTTACTTCTTCTCTGGTTTCTTTATTCTGTGGGGTGCGTAAGTGTCTATTCCAGTTCGTGAGTTTGATGCCGTAGTAATCGGCGCTGGTGGTGCGGGCATGCGTGCTGCACTACAAATTTCAGAGCAAGGCCTATCATGTGCATTGCTATCCAAAGTATTTCCTACTCGTTCACATACAGTATCCGCTCAGGGTGGTATCACAGTAGCGCTAGGGAACTCTCATAAAGACAACTGGCAGTGGCATATGTATGACACTGTTAAAGGTTCTGACTACATTGGTGACCAAAACGCTATCGAGTATATGTGTAAGAATGGTCCTAAGTCTGTTATCGAACTAGAAAAAATGGGTCTACCGTTTTCTCGTTTTGAAGATGGCTCGATCTACCAACGTCCATTTGGTGGTCAGTCTAAAGAGTTTGGTGGCGAGCAGGCAGCACGTACAGCAGCTGCAGCTGACCGTACTGGTCATGCTTTGCTTCATACGCTTTATCAGCAAAACATTAAGCACAAGACCACAATTTTCTCAGAGTGGTATGCACTTGACCTAGTGAAAAACCAAGACGGTGCGATTCTTGGTTGTACTGCGTTATGCATGGAAACCGGTGAGATTTGTTACTTCAAGTCTAAAGCAACCATTCTAGCGACAGGCGGTGCAGGTCGAATCTACGCTTCTACTACCAATGCTCACATCAACACTGGTGATGGTGTCGGTATGGCGTTACGTGCAGGCGTTCCTATGCAAGACATGGAAATGTGGCAGTTCCACCCAACTGGTATCGCTGGGGCTGGCGTACTAGTAACAGAAGGTTGTCGTGGTGAAGGTGGTTATCTTCTTAATAAAGATGGCGAACGCTTCATGGAACGTTATGCACCAAATGCAAAAGACCTTGCAGGTCGTGATGTAGTTGCTCGTTCAATGATGATTGAAATTCGTGAAGGTCGCGGCTGCGATGGTCCATGGGGTCCACATATTAAACTGAAATTGGATCACCTAGGCAAAGACGTACTTGAGTCGCGTCTTCCTGGTATTTGTGAACTTTCTCGAACGTTTGCACACGTTGATCCAGTTAAAGAGCCAATCCCTGTTATTCCAACGTGTCACTACATGATGGGTGGTGTACCAACGCAAGTTTCTGGTCAAGCTATTAAACAAGATGCTTCTGGAAACGACCTTGAAGTACAAGGCCTATTTGCTTGTGGTGAAATTGCTTCTGTATCGGTTCATGGCGCTAACCGTCTAGGTGGTAACTCATTGCTTGACCTCGTGGTATTTGGTCGTGCTACTGGTCTTCATCTTGGTGAAACTCTGGCCGCGCAAACAGAAGCTCGTCCAGCGACGGAATCAGACATTGAAGAGTCACTGGCACGTACTATGCGCTGGGAAAACAGCACTTCAGGTGAAGATCCTGTTCAAATTCGTAAAGATCTACAAACTTGTATGCAAAACAGCTTCTCGGTATTCCGTGAAGGTGATGCAATGGCAACAGGTCTAGAAGAGCTAAAAGTGATTCGTGAGCGCCTACAAAACGCACACCTTGCTGATAAGTCTTCAGAATTTAATACCCAACGCGTTGAGTGTTTAGAGCTTGATAACTTGATGGAAACGGCATTCTCTACAGCGGTTGCGGCAAACTATCGTACAGAAAGCCGCGGAGCACACGCTCGTTTTGACTATCCAGACCGTGATGACGAGCAATGGCTATGTCACTCTATCTACAACCCGGAAACTGAACAGATGACGAAACGTGATGTCAACATGACACCAGTTCATCGTGAAGCTTTCCCACCGAAAGCACGTACGTACTAGAGGGAGGACCAGACTATGAAACTTAATTTCTCTCTATACCGTTACAATCCGGATGTAGACAATAAGCCTTACATGAAGGCATACACGCTTGAAGTCGATGAAGGCTCTGACATGATGGTGTTAGATGCTCTGATTCTTCTGAAAGAGGAAGACCCAACGTTATCATTCCGTCGTTCTTGTCGTGAAGGTGTTTGTGGCTCTGATGGCCTAAACATGAATGGCAAAAATGGCCTGGCTTGTATCACGCCACTGTCAGCTCTGGAAGGGAACGAGATCGTAATTCGACCACTTCCTGGATTACCTGTAGTGCGTGACTTGATTGTCGACATGACTCAGTTTTATGATAACTACGCGAAAGTTAAGCCGTTTCTTATTTCGGATGGTAATTTGCCACCTTCGCGTGAAAATCTGCAAATGCCAGAAGAGCGAGCGCATTTGGATGGATTGTATGAGTGCATTATGTGTGCATGTTGTACGACATCTTGCCCGTCATTCTGGTGGAATCCAGATAAATTCATCGGACCAGCAGGTCTACTTGCCGCGTACCGTTGGTTGATTGACAGCCGCGATACAGCAACAGATGAACGCTTATCAAATCTTGACGATGCATTTAGCGTTTTCCGTTGTCATGGCATCATGAACTGTGTCAGTGTATGTCCTAAAGGACTAAACCCGACAAAAGCAATTGGCCACATCAAGTCAATGCTTGTGAATCGTTCGGTGTAACAAATAATAAAATTGCCGGCTCGACCTTTTGGAAGAGCCGGCTTCTAATAGCTCGGCGTAGACCGAAGCATACGTGAAAACTACTACTGGTTAAGGGAAAATATGCACAATGGTGTGATGAAGGCATGGCTCGAGTCTTCACACTTGGCAGGCGCCAATGCAACGTACGTAGAAGACCTCTACGAACTGTATCTAAGTGATCCCGATCAGGTAAGTGAGGAGTGGAGACGTGTTTTTGAAGGGTTGCCTGTGCAACCTGACGATGTGGTTGAACAACCGCATTCACGTGTCCGTGATTACTTCCGACGACTCGCTCAAGAAACAAAGCATTCAAGTGTTCAAGTAAGTGACCCCGAGGTCGATGCTAAACAAGTAAAAGTACTGCAGCTAATCAACGCTTACCGCTTCCGCGGTCACCAAGCTGCTAACCTAGATCCGCTGGGTTTATGGAAACGTCCGATTGTTGAAGAGCTGGAACCTGCTTTCCACTCTCTTACTGAAGACGATTTAGATGAGACATTTAATGTTGGCTCTTTTGCTATTGGGCAAGAAAGCATGACATTACGTGATCTTCATAAGGCGCTGCAAAAAACCTATTGTGGCTCCGTTGGTGCAGAATACATGCACATGACCAACACCGCACAAAAACGTTGGATCCAGCAGCGTTTAGAATCAGTAGTCGGTCAACCCTCCTTTGATATTGAACATAAACACACTTTCCTTGAAGAACTGACTGCTGCGGAAGGGCTTGAGCGCTATTTAGGTGCCAAATTCCCAGGTGCAAAGCGTTTCTCTCTAGAAGGTGGCGACGCCCTTATTCCAATGACTAAAGAACTTATCCGCCATGCTGGTAGCAAGGGGATGCGTGAAGTTGTGATTGGTATGGCGCACCGTGGTCGTTTGAACATGCTGGTCAACGTCTTGGGTAAGAAACCACAAGATTTGTTTGATGAGTTTGCGGGTAAGCATGACGAAACATGGGGTACTGGTGATGTTAAGTACCACCAAGGTTTCTCTGCTGACTTTGCAACGCCTGGTGGAGATGTGCATTTAGCTCTAGCATTTAACCCATCTCACCTTGAGATCGTTAACCCAGTAGTTATTGGTTCTGTGCGTGCTCGTCAAGATCGCTTAGGCGACAAAGATGGTCGTTCGGTACTGCCGATTACCATCCACGGTGACTCTGCAATCGCAGGTCAAGGTGTAGTTGCTGAAACGTTCAACATGTCTCAAGCACGAGGCTTCCGAGTTGGTGGTACGGTTCGCATTGTTGTGAATAACCAAGTCGGCTTTACTACTTCAAACCCACATGACATGCGTTCTACGATGTACTGTACTGACATCTCTAAGATGGTACAGGCACCGATATTCCATGTTAATGCTGATGATCCTGAAGCCGTTGCATTTGTTACTCAAATCGCATTGGACTTCAGAAATGAATTTGCTAAAGATGTGGTCATTGACTTAGTTTGCTATCGTCGCCACGGCCATAACGAAGCAGATGAACCAAATGCTACTCAGCCATTGATGTACCAAAAAATCAAGAAACACCCAACTCCACGTAAGTTGTATGCCGATGTGCTAATCGAGCGTGAAGAGAGTGATATTGAAACTGCGACTCAAATGATCAATGAATATCGTGATGCATTGGATAGAGGCGAAGTGGTATGTAAAGAATGGCGTCCAATGGCTCTGCATTCAGTAGACTGGTCTCCATATATGGACCGAGAGTGGGACGAAAAATGGGCAAGTGAAGTGAAGACAGAGCGTCTTGTTGAGCTTGGCCAACGTCTTGGACAGTATCCAGATAGCCATAAACTGCAAAGCCGAGTCAATAAGCTCTACAACGATCGCGCTGCTATGATGAGCGGTGAGAAAATGATCGATTGGGGTATGGCTGAAACACTGGCGTACGCCACTCTTCTGGATGATGGAAAACGTATTCGTATTTCTGGTCAAGATTCAGGTCGAGGAACCTTCTTCCACAGACATTCGGTTCTGCATAATCAAGATGATGCAAGTACCTATATTCCTCTGGCTAACCTGCACGACAAACAGGGACCTTTCCAAGTCTTTGACTCCGTACTGTCTGAAGAAGCGGTACTGGCATTTGAATACGGTTATGCTACTGCGGAACCAAGCGGCCTAACTATTTGGGAGGCGCAGTTTGGTGATTTCGCTAACGGTGCACAAGTTGTCATCGATCAGTTCATATCTTCTGGTGAACAAAAGTGGGGGCGTTTGTGTGGCCTGACTATGCTATTGCCACACGGTTATGAAGGCCAAGGCCCAGAACACTCTTCGGCAAGACTGGAGCGCTACTTACAGCTTTGTGCTGAACAAAACATGCAAGTGGTAATCCCATCTACGCCAGCCCAGGTGTATCACATGATTCGTCGTCAAGTGGTTCGCCCGATGCGTAGACCGCTTATCGTTATGTCGCCAAAATCGCTACTAAGACATCCACTGTGTACTTCAACTATTGAAGAGCTTGCACAAGGTACGTTTGAACCTGCGATCGGGGAAATTGACGATATTGCTCCAGAGAACGTGAAACGTGTCGTTTTCTGTTCAGGTAAAGTTTACTTTGACTTACTTGAGCAGCGTCGTAACAACGACCAAGATGACGTTGCTATCGTTCGTATTGAGCAGTTGTATCCATTCCCAATGGATGACGTTAGAGCGAAGATTGCTGCTTATACCAATGCGAAAGATTTTGTGTGGTGTCAAGAAGAGCCTCAAAACCAAGGCGCTTGGTATTCGAGCCAACATAACTTCCGTGCGGCAATCCCTGTAGGAGCAGAACTGAGCTATGCTGGCCGACCAGCATCAGCGTCTCCGGCAGTAGGTTATATGTCAGTACACTTAAAACAACAGAAAGCGTTAATTTCAGACGCGTTGACTCTAGATTAAGAACTAGAAGTAAAAGGAAGACACAGATATGACAATTGAAATTCTGGTTCCAGATTTACCTGAATCAGTTGCAGACGCGACAGTCGCAACTTGGCATAAAAAACCAGGCGAAGCGGTAGCGCGTGATGAAGTTATCGTTGATATCGAAACCGATAAAGTAGTTCTAGAAGTACCGGCTCCAGATGCGGGTGTTCTAGAGGAAATTATTGAAGAAGAAGGTGCAACGGTACTTTCTAAACAACTAATCGCTAAGCTTAAGCCAGGTGCTGTCGCGGGTGAACCAACTAGCGACACGACTGACTCTACAGAAGCTTCTCCAGATAAGCGCCATAAAGCCTCACTAACAGAAGAGTCTAATGATGCATTGAGCCCAGCGGTTCGCCGCTTATTGGCCGAGAATGATTTGACGGCAAATGATGTGACAGGCACTGGTGTTGGTGGTCGTATCACACGTGAAGATATTGAAGCGCACCTAGCGGCGGCCAAAGCAGCACCTAAAGCGGAAGCTGAAGTAGCTGTGGCTCCTGTGCTTGCTCGTAGCCAGAAGCGTGTTCCGATGACGCGCCTACGTAAGCGTGTTGCTGAGCGTTTGCTGGAAGCGAAGAACAGTACGGCGATGTTGACAACATTTAACGAAGTGAACATGAAACCTATCATGGACCTTCGTAAGCAGTACAAAGACCAATTCGAAGAGCGTCATGGTACACGTTTAGGTTTCATGTCTTTCTATGTGAAAGCAGTAACGGAAGCATTGAAGCGTTACCCTGAAGTAAACGCGTCGATTGATGGCGATGATATTGTGTATCACAACTACTTCGACATCAGCATGGCCGTCTCCACTCCTCGTGGCTTGGTTACGCCGGTACTTAAAGATTGCGACACTTTAGGTTTTGCTGACATCGAGAAAGGTATCAAAGAGCTAGCGATTAAAGGTCGTGACGGTAAGCTAACTGTTGAAGAGTTGACAGGTGGTAACTTTACTATCACAAACGGCGGTGTCTTTGGTTCTCTTATGTCTACGCCAATCATCAACCCTCCTCAGGCTGCTATTTTGGGTATGCACAAAATCCAAGATCGCCCAATGGCGGTGGACGGCAAAGTAGAAATTTTGCCGATGATGTACCTAGCTCTGTCTTATGATCACCGTTTAATCGATGGTCGTGAATCCGTAGGCTTCTTAGTAACCATCAAGGAACTACTGGAAGATCCAGCACGCTTGCTACTTGATGTGTAATTAAGCGTTGTTTTTATTTTGGACGTATGGACGTCTAAAATGAAAGGAGCTAGACTTGCTCACGTCTAGCTCCTTAGTAAGCCCTTAAGGCGACTCTAACGAGTACTCCTACAGACGTATAACCGATACCGGTTTTATGGAAATAAAAAATCCCTCAGGGATATAACAAATGGAATCGCACAATGAATTTGCATGAATATCAAGCCAAACAGCTGTTTGCAGAATTCGGATTGCCTGTACCAGAAGGCTACGCATGTGACACCCCACAAGAAGCGTTCGAAGCCGCTGGTCGTATCAGTACTGAAAAGAAAGTAGTCAAATGTCAGGTTCACGCTGGTGGCCGCGGTAAAGCGGGCGGCGTTGAACTTCACGATACCAAAGACGGTGTTAAAGAGTTTGCTCAAAAGTGGCTAGGCAAAAACCTAGTGACTTACCAAACAGACGCCAATGGTCAGCCAGTTACAAAAATCCTAGTAGAAGAAGCATCAAATATTGCTAACGAGCTGTACCTTGGTGCAGTCGTTGATCGCGCTTCTCGTCGTATCGTTTTCATGGCATCAACAGAAGGTGGTGTGGAAATTGAGAAGGTAGCAGAAGAGACACCTGAGCTGATTCATAAAGCAGCGATTGATCCATTGGTTGGCCCTCAAGCTTACCAAGGCCGCGAGCTTGCATTTAAGCTGGGCCTTGAAGGCGACCAAATCAAACAATTTGTGAAGATCTTTATGGGTCTTGGCAACATGTTTGCACAGTACGATCTTGCTCTGCTGGAAATTAACCCTCTTGTTATTACTGGCGAAGGCAACCTACTGTGCCTAGACGGTAAGATCAATATCGATTCAAACGCGCTTTACCGCCAACCTAAGCTTCGTGAAATGCACGATCCTTCACAAGAAGACGAGCGCGAAGCACATGCCGCACAGTGGGAGCTAAACTACGTTGCTCTTGATGGAAGCATTGGTTGTATGGTTAACGGTGCAGGCCTAGCGATGGGTACTATGGACATCGTAAACCTTCATGGCGGTCAACCTGCAAACTTCCTAGATGTTGGTGGCGGCGCGACAAAAGAGCGTGTTACAGAAGCATTCAAAATCATCCTGTCTGACAGCAATGTAAAAGCTGTATTGGTAAATATCTTCGGCGGTATTGTTCGTTGTGATCTAATTGCAGACGGTATCATCGGTGCGGTTGAAGAAGTAGGTGTTGAAGTCCCTGTTGTTGTTCGACTTGAAGGTAACAATGCGCCTCTAGGTTCGAAGAAACTGGCAGAAAGTGGTCTTAATATCATTGCTGCAAACTCGCTAACAGAAGCAGCGGAAAAAGTAGTTGCTGCAGCGGAGGGCAAATAATGTCTGTACTAATTAATAAAGATACAAAAGTTATCTGCCAAGGTTTCACTGGTGGTCAAGGTACGTTCCACTCAGAGCAAGCGATTGAATACGGCACACAGATGGTTGGCGGCGTATCTCCTGGTAAAGGTGGTCAAACTCACTTAGGTCTACCTGTATTTAACACTGTGCGTGAAGCTGTTGAAGAAACGGGTGCAACAGCATCTGTGATCTACGTTCCTGCACCATTCTGTAAAGACGCGATCCTTGAAGCTATCGATGCGGGTATTAAGCTTATCGTGACTATTACAGAAGGCATTCCGACACTTGACCTTCTTGATGTAAAAGTACGTCTCGATGAAGCTGGCGTGGTAATGATTGGTCCAAACTGCCCAGGTGTTATCACTCCTGATGAGTGCAAAATTGGTATCATGCCTGGTCACATCCACAAGAAAGGCAAAGTAGGTATCGTTTCTCGTTCAGGAACACTGACGTATGAAGCGGTAAAACAGACGACTGATGAAGGCTTTGGCCAGTCTACTTGTGTCGGTATCGGCGGTGACCCAATCCCTGGTTCTAACTTTATCGACATTCTTAAGCTGTTTGAACAAGATCCAGAGACTGAAGCGATCGTAATGATCGGTGAAATTGGTGGTACGGCAGAAGAAGAAGCGGCGGCGTTTATTAAAGATAACGTCACGAAGCCAGTAGTGTCTTACATTGCAGGTGTTACAGCTCCTCCAGGTAAACGTATGGGCCATGCTGGTGCGATTATCTCTGGTGGTAAAGGTACCGCTGAAGACAAGTTTGCAGCATTAGAAGCTGCAGGCGTTAAAACGGTTAAGAGCCTAGCCGATATCGGTAAAGGTCTGCGTGAAATTACTGGTTGGTAATTCGACGTATAAAAAAAGCCCCTGCCTTGAAAAAGGCAGGGGCTTTTTTGTGCAAGAGCTTATATTGTAATCTACAGATTAGGCTCTCGATGGAACCAACTGCGCCAACAAGAAAAAACTCGCGGCACTGATGACCACCGATGGGCCTGCCGGCGTGTCATAAAACCAAGATAAACTCAGACCACAAAATACTGAGATGATGCCAATAAATGAGGCGGTGATTGCCATCTGCTCTGGTGTTACGGTAAATTTTCTCGCTGTCGCAGCGGGTATGATCAATAGTGACGTCATGATTAACGCGCCAACGAACTTCATACCTATTGCGATAACTAAACCCACCATCAACATAATGATAAGACGCATTAGGTCGACATTGACACCTTCTACTGCGGCCAGATCCTCGTTGACTGTGGTAGAGAGCAGTGGTCGCCAAAAGACAAACAGCAAGGCGCCTATGACCGCCACACCAGCATAGATATACATTAAATCAGTTGGTGATACTGCGAGCAAATCACCAAACAAATAACTCATTAAGTCTACTCGAATGTTATCCAAGAAGCTGACGGCAACCAAACCTAACGATAATGCACTGTGCGCGAGAATACCGAGCAGTGTGTCAGTGGCGACCAGTCGTTGTTTTTGCAAGGTTACTAAGATGATAGCTAATGCCATGCAACAGACCGTCAGAGCTAAATAGAGATTGATATCCAGTAGGAAACCCAATGCGAGCCCCATAAGTGAAGCATGGGCCAGTGTATCGCCAAAATAGGCCATGCGACGCCATACTACAAATGAACCAAGAGGCCCAGCAATTAAAGCAATACCTATACCTGCGACAATAGAAGGTAGTAAGAACTCAATCATGATGTATGTCCGTGGTTGTGGTGAGCACATTGTGAAGCGTTACCCTTTACAGGCTCACCGGATAAATCATGATGATGGTGGGTGTGCTGATGTTGATAAAAAGCCAGTGTCTCTTTAGTCGCACTACCAAACAGAGCGATATACGATGGGTGCTGCGTAATGGTTTGCGGGCTGCCTTGGCAGCAAATATGGTGATGCAAACAGATAACGTCGTCGGACTTTGCCATAACGAGATGCAAGTCATGAGAGACCATAAAAACCGCGCAGCCAAAACGGTGACGCAATGTATCTATGAGTTCATACAGATCAATCTGACCTTGAACATCGACGCCTTGCGCCGGCTCATCTAAAACGAGCAGGTCAGGTCTTTGTAATAGAGCGCGAGCTAGTAAGACACGTTGATTCTCACCGCCGGACAATTGATGCATATTGCTTTTCATTAAGTGCTCTGCACCAACAAGTTTGAGTGCATCTTGTCTTTCTTGCGCGCTGTATTTTCCGGCAAGTGCAAGAAAGCGTTCCACGTTAAGTGGAAGGGTGTCATTTAATTTAAGTTTCTGAGGGACGTAACCAATTCTAAGCTTTTTGGCACGGGTTATGTTTCCTTGAAAGCGAGTTTGCAAGCCAAGTAACACTTTGACTAGTGTGGACTTGCCGGCACCGTTTGGGCCAATAAGCGTTAAAATTTGGCCTTTATTTATCGTGAGGTTTATGTCGTCCAAAACCTTACGTTTACTGAACTCAACGGTTACACCGCTCAGCTTTATCAGTTCAGTCATGAATAGAACTCATTTGCAATTGCTTATTGTTATAATGTAACATTTCGAATCATCACACGCTAGTAGACAATTAGAGGGCACATGTACCGTTACATTCCGATCTTGGCACTTACTACACTGCTTCCATTTAAATCGCAAGCATTTGAAGTACTTAATAGTATAAAACCGTTCGAGATGATTTCCCATGAACTGATTCTGGATGACCAAACGGCTTCTTCGTTGTTAAGCGCAAGCGCCTCACCTCATGATTATGCCCTAAAGCCCTCTGATGTGAAAAAACTACAAAGTAGTGAACTGGTTATTTGGTTTGGTAGCGACCTAGAGAGTTTTCTTGAGAAGTCTCTTGAGGGGAAAAATAACGTGCTGGAAATTCAAACTGTTCCTGGCTTAGCGTTGAGAGAATATGGCGATGAAGATGATCATGATCACGGTCATGAAGGACACAACCACGGTAGCTACGACCCTCACGTATGGTTAGGGCCTGCACAGTCGCGACAGGTCGCAAAAGCCATTACTGCGAAATTGATAGAGCTCGATCCTAAAAACGAAGCGGGTTATTTGGCAAAGCTCAAAGCATTTGAGGCTAACTTAGATGCAACGGAACAGAAGATACAGCAGCAGCTCAAACCAATTCAGTCGGAAGGGTATTATGTTTTCCACGATGCTTATGGCTATTTCGAAAGTTACTTCGACTTGAACAATCTAGGTCACTTTACGGTGAGCCCAGAACGCAAGCCTGGAGCAAAAACACTGATCTCGATTAAAACCACGCTTCGCGAGCAAAATGTGAAGTGCGTTTTTGCTGAACCACAATATACACCTGCCGTGATTCAATCAGTTACTAGGGGCACCAGTACTTCCATCGGAACTCTAGACCCACTGGGGACCGATATTAAAGTAGCAGATGGGAGCTATTTCACTTTTCTTGAGTCAATCTCGACCAATATCGTTGATTGCATGACTCAATAATTGATCTGTGCCAGATTAATCCTACTTGATACTTGAGGTGTTGGTCGTTTTCTGAATTTTCCTGATGACGACCATCACCTTTAGCGTGATCCAACAATCATTTATATGAGTTAAGTCACACAATTACTTTCCCTGACTAAGTAAATCTATTAAATTATCGATAATTATCGACGCAAATTAACTAGGTTTATTTTGACCCATTGCTTTCATTACTCGTCTACGAATGTCTTACCGCTACCTTATAAAAGCGGTGGAAGCAGGGGTTTTTCATCTTACTTGTTTTGCTTTATAGCAAAACTATTGAGCTTAGCTGCGCTGGCGGTTTATTCCATCACTACGTTTGCCGTCGAATTACCGCCAATATTCTACCCACTCACTCTGCAAACGGAAGGAAAGTTTCTTGCTGCGAAACAGCTTTTCCCTGGAGAAGAGGGCGGGTTATGGTCTATTGATGTGCATGATAAAGTTCGATTTTTCGATGGTTCTCGTTTTGTTGAGCTCAGTGGTGCGTCTTTCAATAGTCGTACCGTTACATTTGCAGATGGCCGGTTTTGGTATGCCAGAGGTAATCAGCTATTGACTCGTTACCCGCTAGGTAAAGAGCAAGTTGCCTATCAAGTAGAAATCACTGGTAGCATAAAACGTATTGGTCATAGTGGACCACGAGTTTGGTTTGCCGATCAAAAACACCTTTACGTTCAGGATATAAATTCACAGAACTTTTCTCAAATCGACCTAGCTATCTTTGAACGGTTCTACAGCGGTTCAAATATTGATATACGTGCCGTTTTGAAAGTTGATGGGACTTGGTTTTTAGGGACAAATGTAGGTGTGTTTAAGTGGCAAGACCAAGCCTTGAGTCAACTCAAGACTAGCCATAGAGGCATGGTTACCGAATTATTCTATTCGTCCTCAACACGCCAGCTTTTGATAGGGTATAGTACAGGCGTGGAGCAGTTTTCCTTGGTAAACCAAGAGTCACACTACTATTTACTGAATCGCGCCCATGTACTGACACTCCAAGAATCTACTCAATACTTCTGGGTTGGAACGGAGCATGGTTTGTTCCTAATTGATAAAGCAACCTATCGCGCCGAACGTGTAGAACACAACATTAATGACAAGTTCAGCTTATCTGGTGAAAAGATATATTCGCTAGTATCAGACAAAATGGATGGGATGTGGATCGCCACCGATAATGGAATGCGCTATTTCTCGGAATATGGTGATCTATTTCGTCGTTTTACGGTGTCGCTAGAGGATGAGCTACAGCGCGTAGAGGCGAAATTGGAAGTCGTAGCAAACCCATTGGGAGGCTACTGGGTTATTACGCCATCTGCGCTCTATTCTATAGATCGTAAGGGAATTTCAACACTGGTATTTTGGGGACGTGTTTCATCTCTGACCCAACAAGACAAACAATTATGGTTAGCGACTGATAGAGGACTGTTGCAACTCGATCTCGCCAAATATCGTGTCACGGCTATTCGACAAGATATTGATAGCATCCCAACACACGTTGATCACTTGGCGATAGGATCAGGTAATAGCTTGTGGTTGAGTGATGGACTAAGGTTGATGAGCGTAAACACAGTGACTAAAAAAGTCACAGACTTTGGTGATGAGTGGGTGGTGAGCAAGCACTTACCTGCAAAGATCACTGAAATCGAAGTTGTTAATCCAGAACTCACCGTTGTTGGGACGGACCACGGACTGTATCTGATTGAAAATGGCAAAAGTCACTTTATTAAGCAGAGTGAACCCTTTGGCAGCGTTATCGAAATATCCTCCTCTGATGAGCAGATTTGGGTGGCGAGTGGCTATGGAGCCTTTTCGTTATCACTACCTAGTCGAGCCTTTAGGACCCTTCCTCTATTTCACGACAACATTCGTCCAGTATGTATTACGCAAGCGGATGAACGTGTTTGGCTCGTGACATCAGCGGGGATTTCTGCCTATTCGACCTCAGGAGATATCACGAAACATTTTAGTGCGCCTTATGGGCTAATCAATAATGAGTTTATCAATGGCAGTTGTAGTTACAGTCAAAAAAGTGATGAAGTGATAGTAGGTTCACGCTACGGCATTGTCGAGTTCAGTTCGAAAGCACTACTTGATGCACAGCTGCCTTTGCCGGAAGTACTAGTGTCGAAGGTATCGATCAATAACCAACCCATTCACCTTGGTGGTGTAGCAGGATTAACACCTAAAGTGGAGTTTGGTGATTCAATTGCTTTGCAGTTAGGTTTATGGCCTTTTGCGCAAGGGAGTAACTTGGTCTATCGAATCGGTGATTCTAATTGGCAACAATTGCAGGGACAGCAGTTAAATATTGATAAGCCAAAGCCAGGCAAGCAGCATATCGAAATTGCAATATCAGGCGAGCAAGATAGTCCGAGGACCAAATTGTTCGAGTTCTATGTACTTACACCTTGGTATATGACTGGGTGGTTTTATACCCTTCTTGGTATGAGTTTTGTTTGTGCAACGGCGATGTTTATCTACTGGCGTTCACGTCGAATACAAGCAATGAATACCGTGCTAAAAACACAAGTCGCGTTGAAGACGGAACAATTGCAACATCAAAGTCGAGTTCTGGTGGGGAATAATCAACAACTTAGAAAGGCATTTAATATACGTCACCAAGTGCTTCGAGAACTCACTGAGCAGGCGATCAGTCACTCTAAACAGTTTAAGCTAGAAAATTCCAGTTTCTCTCACAAAAGCAGTGAAGCGAGTGAAAGTCTAAAAAGTGTGCGTGCTGTGTTTGAGGATAGCAATCAAAAGCCAATGTTATGCTCGGTGACGCGGATCCTAAAGTTCACGCTGGCGGCGTGGCAGAAAGAGTTAGACAGCTATGGCATCAATGTTGAGCTGGTTAATCACGCCAGTCGCGATATTGTGTTAGTAGATAGTTGTGACTTAGACATCATATTTAATTCGATACTTGCTAACGCAATGAGACGTTTGGTTCGTGGGCAAGTCATACGTATTACTCTAGATGATGACCAAGCGAAGCTGAGCGTTTGCTTTGAAGATAGTGGTTTACCACTCCCTAACTTTAGCGAAAGTAATGCAACTCAATTGGATACGATGGCCGTTAATCAGTTGGATTTCAGTCCAAGTAGTCTTCCTTTCCATATACATCACTCTGGTGGCGAGTTGAAACCTGTAGAGCGAAACGGTCGAAATCGAATTACCATGCGCTGGACTCTGTCAGGTGAGCAGTCAACTACGGGACCGGCAGAGGAGAAGGCTCGCTCTTTACTGAATCCAGAGACGGAAACCTCATCGGTTGAAGTAAAAACCGACAAGTATGAAAGTTGGAAACGCCAAGTGACTCAGTTGGTGTCAGTACACTTCAATGACCCTGATTTTAGTACCGCTACGGCGTCTAAATCTTTGTTTATCTCCGAGCGCAGTTTTCAGCGTCGTTTTAAATCACTTTTTGGTGCGACATTTACCGACTATCTAACGGATGTGAGAATGGAAAAAGCGTGTGAGATGTTGTTACAAGGAGAAAAAGTGGCTGACGTGGCGTTTGCTTGTGGTTTCAACGATCCGTCATATTTCTCGCAACGCTTCAAACTCTATTTCGGTTTGCCGCCCTCGAAGTTTGCTGCCATGGATATAGAAGAAACGAGCGATTAGAGTTCAAAGTACTGATAAAAGGCTCGTTGCTTATGACGTTCGACTTCAAGGTTAGTCAGGTGGAACTCAATGTGGTCGCCAGGTCTTAACTGTGCAAGCCTCGCCAAGTCTCTGAAAGCGACGGTGCCAAGTTTTTTGTAGCCACCTAACGTTTGTCTATCTTGCAGTAGTATAATTGGCATCCCGTCTGGCGGGAGTTGAACAGCTCCGCAAACAATACCTTCTGAGATCATCGAACCAACAACAGGTAAAGCCGTACTGGTTGATCCGTTTTCGTTTTCGAGTCTGATACCCATGCGATTGCTATTGGCTGAAATTCGATATTGCGATGTCAGTATTTCATTGGTCACCTGCGATGATAATTGATGGTATTGAAAAGTGGGGATGAGCCTGAGTCGATAACTGGACGCATAACGTGGAATTGCCGAATTTGGCATCTTGATGGGGTTGGTATGAGCTTTATCCGTAATGGTCAATATATCTCCCATCGCGAGTGGTTTTCCTTCTCCTAGTCCTCCTATTTGGTTTCTTTCAACCGTTGCGACGCTATGCAGAAAAGAAGGAATTTGGAAATTTCCTTTGACCGAGAAATACGTTCTTAGTCCTTGTCTGGGCGTGGATAGGTGTAGTTCTTCGCCATCATGCAAGCGAAAGGCTTGCCACTGAGGCAAGGCAATACCGCGAGTAGCGTTAATTGCGCGACAATCAGCTCCGGTAAGAACAGCGTCGATATCGCCGACTGCACGCAGCTTTATCCGCCCAAGCAGTATTTCGATGCTGGCGTTGGTAGACGGGTTACCTAACAGTTTTTGGCCCCAGCAATGGGCGTGTAGATCACTGACTCCACCCGGACTTAACCCAAATTGCGCGCAATGGTGGCGTCCAAGATCTTGAATAGTTGCATGATGTCCTTGATTGAGCACTACCAATTTGGGCATATCTTGCCTCCAAGACTTATGAACTCTTGCTTGTCTATTGCTTCGAATCGAACGTTATTTCCCACCTTCAACTTGCTGTCTTGTGGCTGCTGAGGGTTATAAAGTTCAATAGGACAATTACCGATGATTTGCCATCCGCCAGGCGTATCTTGAGGATAAACCGCCGTTTGATTATTAGCGATACCGATACTTCCTTTTGGAACAAAGTGTCGCGGTGTGACCAGTCTGGGAACTTGGATGGCTTCTGACACCTGAGCTAGAAAAGCAAACCCTGGAGCGAAGCCGATAGCGCAAACGGTATAAAGTGTCTGGCTGTGTATTTCAATAATACGCTCAATTGCAAGAGATAAGTCACGTGACATGCTGTCTAATTCTGGGCCTACCTCTGGGGCGTAGTAGGCTGGTAAAACCGTAATTGATGACGGTGTGGACAGACTGGTTTCGATTACCTTAATGTCTGTGATGAACTGTCGAAGCTGCTGCTCATCCACTCTCAAAGGATGATATTCCACCAATAAGCTGGTGTAGGAAGGGGTGAGGTTGAGTATACCTTCCCCAAACTGTTGCTCTATCCGGTCACAGAACTGACCAATAGCATTTGGTAAAGAGAGTTCAATTTCATCGCCAAAGTACACCATAAGTGCTGACTCAGATACCGCAATGATGCGTAAGTTGGTATTCATGATAAGACCTGAGCGTCAATAAGTGAGCGGATTGCTTTGGCGACTCGAATTGACGCCCCATTATCTCCATGCACACAGAGTGTCTCTGCATCTAACTTCAACGTCTTATTGTCAATGGTTCGTACAGAATGTTGTGAGACTAAGGATGAGGCTTGCCCAAGAATATCGGTTTCAGAGTGAAGCACGGCGCCTTCTAGATTTCGCGGCGCCAATAAACCAGAGGTTTGGTAGCGTCTATCAACAAACGCTTCGAATATTAATGATGCTCCACATTGACTCGCCATTTCGGAGTGGGTCATGGCACGATTTGTTGCCAGTAGCATAAGAGGTAAATTCAAAGAGGCTGACACCGTCAACATACATTTCAAAATATCATCGGACTGCATCATATCGTTATATAACGCGCCGTGTGGCTTAAAATAACTTACATGACTGCCTTGATATTCTGTCAGTGCTTTAAGAGCGCCAATCTGATAAATCACGGAGTGAATGAGGGCATTTCGTGTCATTGGTATCGAGCGCCGCCCAAATCCCTCTTTATCGGCATACCCAGGATGGGCACCAATTGTAACCTGATGTGTGACACAGAGTTCGATAGTCTTAATCATGTTGTCAGGATCAGAGGCATGAAAGCCACAGGCAATGTTAGCCATATCTAGCAGTGGGATTAAGGAGGCATCTTGTCCCATTTGCCAAGGGCCGAAACTTTCACCAACATCTCCGTTAAGTTTAAACATAGTGTCCAATTCCATTTGACCATCTATTACTGAGTATGGGGAATAGGTTAATTGTTTACAAATCAGAAAAGTAGACGTGAGAAGGAAGTTTGAGAGACGAGTAAGAAAAAAAATTCGCGGCATAGCCGGGGGACCATACCGCGGGTGCCAATGACACCTTCGCTTGCTGCCGGAGTGATGCGGTTACCCACATCACCTCTGGAATTTCGATTAACAGGAGCAGGTTTGCTCTGTTGGGATTTACTATAAGCAGTTCCACTTATTTTCCTTATAAAAAAAACGGCAACTTATTATGAGTATTACGCCATTGTTTTGTATTTAGTGTAAGGTGTTGATATTTAGTGATTTTATTTTTATTTATCTTTTTTGCTAGTCATCTTCTCGTCATGAAAGTTGGGTTTATTTTCAGAAATTGACGTAATTGACGGAAACATTTTGACAAATATTGCAGTTGCGTTGGCGCTAAAATTGATTTAGCGCAATGCGAAACCTTAGTTTTTAAATATAAAATTATTGTTAATGTTAATATTTCTCATTACCAATCATAGTTTGGGTGGATTTAATGAAACTTGCTGATTTGAATATCGGAAGCAGTGGAAAAATCACTGCACTGACAGGACTATCGAATGATGTCCGTAAAAAACTGATGGTAATGGGATTATTACCTAATACCGAAGTTAAAGTTATTCGTCGAGCTCCAATGGGTGACCCTCTGCAAATTGAGGTTCGTGGCGTCTCTTTGGCTGTTCGCAATAACATAGCGCAAGCGATAGAAGTGGAGTCAGTGTAATGAACTACACCATTCTGACAGTCGGTAACCCAAACAGCGGTAAAACGACCTTATTCAATGGACTTACAGGTGCTAAGCAACAAGTTGGTAACTGGGCTGGTGTCACGGTAGAAAAGAAAACTGGTCAATATCATCACGCGGGTGATGACTTTCAACTTACAGACTTGCCGGGGATCTACGCGTTAGATAGTGGCAATGATGGTAACAGTATTGATGAATCGATAGCTTCTCGCGCTGTCCTGACTCATCCTGCTGATCTTATCATTAACGTTGTTGATGCTACCAGTTTAGAGCGCAGCTTGTATATGACGCTCCAGCTACGTGAGCTGGGTCGCCCTATGGTAGTTGTACTTAACAAGATGGATGCGTTGAAGCGTGAACGAGTAAAATTAGATATTGCCGGGCTTGAGAAAGCGCTTGGCTGTCCGGTGATGACATTATCTGCGACGGATAAAGACCAAGTCAGAAACCTAAAAGAACGTCTACACAAAACCGTTGTTCAAGGTCTTACTCTTGACGCGCTTGCCATTAATTATGGTGCAGAGATGGAGCAGGCTATTGCGAAAGTGGAACCTGTTTTTGCTGGAGAAACGGTTAATTCGCGAGCACTAGCGATTCGTGCATTAGAAAAAGATGTGATGGTGTTGAACTCATTGACATCAGAGCAGCGTGACGACATTGAACTGGCTGGCAAGCAAACTCAACTTGATATCGATCTACAGGTTGCTGATACCAAATACACATTCCTGCATGAACAATGTAAGAAACTTCGCCGTAGTGAAGGTAAGCTAAGCCGCAGCTTCACTGAAAAAGTAGACGCACTCATTCTGAACAAATGGGTGGGTGTGCCATTCTTCTTTGTGGTGATGTACCTAATGTTTATGTTCTCCATTAACATTGGTAGCGCATTTATCGACTTCTTTGACATTGGTGTCGGTGCGTTGCTGGTTGATGGTGGACACTATCTACTGGATGGACACTTACCTGTTTGGCTTGTAACGCTTATTGCTGACGGTGTCGGGGGTGGTATTCAAACGGTAGCTACCTTTATCCCAGTGATTGCAGCTCTGTACCTTTTCTTGGCCGTTCTTGAGAGCTCTGGTTACATGTCTCGTGCCGCGTTCGTGCTAGATAAAGTCATGCAAAAAATCGGTCTACCGGGCAAAGCATTCGTCCCACTGGTTTTAGGTTTTGGCTGTAACGTGCCTTCCATTATGGCAACACGTACCCTAGATCAAGAGCGTGAGCGCAAACTCGCCGCATCCATGGCACCATTTATGTCGTGTGGTGCCCGCCTTCCTGTGTATGCCTTGTTTGCAGCGGCTTTCTTCCCGGAAAGCGGTCAAAATGTGGTATTCGCTTTGTACATCCTTGGTATTGTCGCGGCAGTGTTTACAGGTTTAGTACTTAAGCACACCATCTACCCAGGCTCGAGTGATAGCTTAGTTATGGAAATGCCAGACTATGAGCTGCCAACCTTCCAAAACGTCATGATCAAAACATGGCAGAAACTGAAGCGCTTTGTATTGGGTGCAGGTAAAACTATCGTAGTAGTTGTGACTATCTTGAGCTTCCTAAATTCTGTTGGTACAGACGGCTCATTCGGTAATGAAGATAGCGAAAACTCAGTACTGTCGAAAGCAGCTCAAGTGGTTACTCCAGTCTTTGCACCTATGGGTGTACAGCAAGATAACTGGCCAGCAACGGTGGGTATTATCACCGGTATTTTTGCGAAGGAAGCGGTCGTTGGTACACTCAATAGCCTTTACACTTCGAGTGAAGGTGAAGAAAGTGAATATGATTTGATGGGCAGCCTACAAGAAGCGGTTGAATCTATTCCGGCGAATCTAGCTGGTCTTAGCTACTCAGATCCTCTGGGTGTCGATGTTGGTGACCTTACTGATTCCTCTGCCGTAGCTGAAGAGCAGGCCGTAGATACATCAATTTTTGGTAACCTAAAAGGCTACTTTGTCACTGGCAATGCAGCGTTTGCTTACTTGATCTTTATCTTGCTTTACACACCATGTGTTGCAGCAATGGGTGCTTACGTTAAAGAGTTCGGTCAAAAATACGCACGCTTTATTGCGGTGTGGACAATGGGTCTAGCCTACGGAAGTGCAACGCTGTACTACCAGGTTACTCATTTCACGGCTCATCCTATGACCAGTGCTGCTTGGATCGCTGCCATTCTGTTAGTGTGTGTACTGGTGTTCAAGCTACTGCAAAGCGAAGGCCGAAAACAGAGTGCACTAGAGGCGCAAACTGCATGATTCTTACAGAGTTAAAATCATTCATTGAAATGCATCCTGGCGCGAGTCGCCAGGAGATTGCTAAGAAGTTCTCGCTCAGTGAAGATGGTGTTGACGCGATGTTGTCCGTATGGATTCGTAAGGGCACAGTATCACGCATGCTTGATACCAATAAATCCGATCAAGTGACGCGTGTGCGTTATGCCATGAATCGTAACGATGGTTTATCGATTATCGTTACTATGTAAAACGTGATTGAGTCATTACATAAATAGCCGCCCAATTAGGGCGGCTTTTTTTATTTATGTTGATTGAGACCTAATAACTTGAGGCCGCCACTTAGCAAAACAATCGCACTTGGCAAGACCAGCATTTCCCACTGAAGTTGGTTGAAGTTGATCAACACCAGTTCAAGAAACTTGACGAAGAGGATGATGATAATGACCTCGGCCAGTTTGTTTTTTAAGTGACCGATGTTTGGTGTTTTAATCCAGCTCAGAGTTGAATCTGTCTCTTCGGAGGTTTTATTCTTGATAAATAAGGTGTACACCCCATGTGAAAAAATAAACAGCACTAAAGCGACTAAGAAGGTATCCAAAGATTTAATAAGGTAGCTGATGGCTATATCTGCGCGGTCTAGGTGCAGTCACTCGGAAGGTGGCTCGGCGTTCAATAAGAACACACCAAACGCATTGTAAGTCTTTGTGGCACCAATTAGGAACAATAAGACAGAGCCAGCCATAGAGCCAATGATGGCAATCCAGCTGACATAACGGAATTGAACTAATAATCTTTTGGTCATGACTTGCTCCTATATTTCAATGGGGCAAGTTTATAGAGAAATTGGATTCGTGATAATAATAGGATTTTTTTAAAGATTATTACGAATACGTAATAGTACCCAAGATCTTTATTCGAGCGGAGATCTTGGGTAGGTAGGCCAATGGTCACTCGCTGTTAAAAGGGCGACATTAACCGCGTGTAAACAAGCTGCTTAAGGAAAGGACATTACCGATGCGTGTCATGATGTCCGCTTGTTCTTCATCGCTGCGTTGCTCGCCTTTGGTATTGCCCCATACAGGACCTGGCCACGCGATGTCGTCTTTGAATCGAGCAATATGATGGATATGCAGTTGCGGCACCATGTTTCCTAATGCGCCAAGGTTGAGCTTGTCAGGTCGAAAAGTCGCTTCGAGTGCTTGAGCGACGGCTTGAGACTCTAGCAAAAATTGCTGCTGTTCCTTCATTGGTAAGTGATGAAGTTCTTTTAAGTTTTCACGCTTCGGAACCAAGATTACCCAAGGAACTGCACTGTCCTTGCTCAGGAGGGCAACGCAAAGTGGAAAGTGACCGATGACAGTAGTGTCTTTGGCGAGTTGAGGGTGCAGTTCAAAGCTCATGGTGTTAATTCCGTTGTCATAATGAGGGACTTAGTATACGTCAGATAAAACAAAAGGTTGACGCTTTCACGTCAACCTTTGTGTATTCATTACCATTTACGGAGTGGTAATTACATGCGTTCTAGCGTTTCGATACCAAGCAGTTCTAGACCTTGCTGGATAGTCTTCGCTGTTAATGCCGCGAGTTTTAGGCGGCTTTGCTTAACGCTTTCATCTTCAGCAATAAGAATTGGACATGCTTCGTAGAAGCTAGAGAATTGACCAGCAAGCTCAAATAAGTAGCTACACATAATGTGAGGCTGACCTTCACGAGCAACAGATTGTACAGCTTCCTCGAATTGCAGTAGTTTAGCAACTAACGCTTTCTCTTTCTCATCAGTGATCTTAATGTCACCAGAAAGCTCGTCCATTGATACGCCAGCTTTTGCAAAGATAGATGCTACACGAGTGTAAGCGTACTGCATGTAAGGAGCAGTGTTACCTTCAAACGCTAGCATGTTGTCCCAATCAAACACGTAGTCTGTAGTACGGTGCTTAGAAAGGTCAGCATACTTAACCGCTGCCATTGCTACCGTGTTAGCGATATTTGCTTTCTCTTCAGCATCTAGCTCTGGGCTTTTCGACTCGATTAACGCTGTAGCGCGCTCTACTGCTTCGTCTAGAAGATCAGCAAGGCGAACCGTACCGCCTGCGCGAGTCTTGAACGGACGACCATCTTTACCTAGCATCATACCAAACGCATGGTGCTCAAGGCTGGTTGATTCTGGTACATAACCTGCCTTGCGAACGATAGTCCAAGCTTGCTGTAGGTGTTGGTGCTGACGTGAATCGATGAAGTAAAGGACGCGGTCTGCACCAAGCTTCTCGTAGCGATATTTCGCACAAGCGATGTCAGTCGTGGTGTATAGGAAGCCGCCATCTCGTTTTTGGATGATAACACCCATTGGCTCGCCATCTTTATTCTTATATTCGTCAAGGAATACCACTTGTGCGCCGTCATCTTCAACTGCTAGACCTTTTTCTTTCAGGTCTTGCACAATGCCAGGTAGCATGTCGTTATACATACTCTCACCCATCACATCGTCACGCGTTAACGATACATTTAGGCGATCGTAGTTGCGTTGGTTCTGGATCATAGTAACGTCAACAAGCTTCTTCCACATTTCAGCGCAGAACTCATCGCCACCTTGCAGTTTCACTACGTAGCCACGTGCGCGCTCTGCAAATTCAGCATCTTCGTCATACAGCTTTTTAGATTCGCGGTAGAAAGCTTCAAGATCAGAGAGTTCCATTGAAACTTCACCAGACTCTTGTTGAACGCGCTCTAGGTTAGCGATAAGCATACCGAACTGAGTACCCCAGTCACCGATGTGGTTAGCACGGATAACATTATGACCCAAAAACTCTAGAGTACGAACAACCGCATCACCGATGATGGTTGAACGAAGGTGACCAACGTGCATTTCTTTTGCTACGTTTGGTGCAGAGTAGTCAGCAACGATGGTTTGTTGCTCTTGAGAAGCCACACCTAGGCGTGCATCCGTCAGTGCTTCGTCAGCTTGCTTTGCAAGAAATTCTTCGCTTAGGAAGATGTTAATAAAGCCAGGACCAGCAATTTCAGTTTTGCTTGCAATTCCATCTAGGTCCAAAACGTCCAGAACTTTCTGTGCGAATTCTCGTGGATTTGTACCCAATTTCTTAGCAACGCCCATTACGCCATTTGCTTGGTAGTCACCAAACTGTGGTTTCGCAGATTGGCGAACAGCAGCAGGACTGCCTGCAGGTGCGCCAGCGGCTTCTAGAGCCTGAGATACTTTGTCGTTGATCAGTGCTTGGATATTCACACGCGTTTCCTTCAATTCTTGGAATTGGATTTCATGTTGTTCATGAAACTGTGGCAATTTGGCGCACATAATAGCAACTTTAACGCCAGTGACCTAGAGGGGAAGTTTGTATTTTTTCTGATTCTGGCCGAATCCTGCTACTATCTGGCGTTTGAAGTACAAAATGAGCGCTAAAAAATGGAACAAACCCTGCTACAAAAAGGTCTAGTACCTTCTCAAATGTTGAGTGAAACTGATGCCTTTCTCGATAAAGTTCAGGCATTATGCAGCAAGTTATCTATAGATTTAGCAGATTACCAAGCCGATCATATTGCTTTGCGAATCAATGATTCGGACGTGGCGAAAGCGGCTCATACCGCGTGGCTAGAATATGGCAAGGTCATTTCTGAGGCGCACATAAACGGTCGTCCAATTATCGTTTTGCAATTTGACCAAGCAATAACAAGTCGTGGTTGGTCGATTGAATGTCTGGAATTGCCTTATCCAGCAATAGGGAAGACACACCCTATTGAACACTGGGAGCACGTTGAGTTCGTTGTGCCTTCAAAGGCAACAACAGCGGACGAATATTTAGCTGATTTATGTATCATTTTTCCAGCGTTGGCTCATCGTTTGGAGCAGTTGGATGCTCTTAACATTAAAATGAAGCTATCCAGTCCGAAAGGCGAAGGAGAGCGCTTAGCTAACCCGACGGTGGCATTTAAGCACGATAACATCTGCGTCAAACTTCATCCGCATAGCCTAAAAAACATTGTTGCTTCTGAGCAAGCCGATATCTAGAGCAAAATGGTGTGAGTGTTAGTTATTCGGGTAATGACATTAAGTGAAAGATCATTACCTGAATAAGGGCTAACTTCACAAAGCCTCGACAGGCTCTTACCGATCAATTTATCGTCAACGACTAAACTTGTAGCTGTAAACCTAGTCTGTAAGGAAACGGCAAGTGATAACAGCTACGATAAATAAATGGGGAGTAGTGCTGCTCCTATCAAGCACCTCTTTTCTAACCTCCGCCGCTGGTTTTGATATTGATAATCCCACCTGTGAAACCAGCACGAGTCGACAAGTCTCTAACGGTCGCCTCGATCTCAATCTACATTTTTGCAATCAACTAGTTCTTGATGATGGTAAAAAAGCACCATGGAGCAAATTTTACATAGCTCCTTATGAGCGCGCGGCTAAGCGATGGCTTGAAGTGCTTACCGCCGTCGATGGCGCTGACAAACATACACTAGACATTGACTTCTATGTGGTACCGCTCGAAGATGCCAATGGCATGGCGGGGCCTGAAGATGAAATTGATATCAGTTGGCGTCTGATTCCTACAAAAGGGTCGGTCTTTATCGGCAGCCATACCTATGAGCCTGGATTTGATCAAGTTGAATTCAACGCCAATATTCTGCACGAAATGGGTCATGTGTTCGGGGTGGGGGCGTATTCTACCGACTATACGCGTCATGACGGACAACTGGGTAAAGTGTTTTTAGTCAAAGATAGCCAAGCGGTGAAACGGTTTAATCGACAATATCAGGTAAACTATCGCGAACTGCCAATAAGTGACGATGGTGGCCATTTATATGACTCAAAGTGGAGTGAAGACAAAAAGCGCTACGATAAAAACGGCGTTCCAGTACCAGACATGAGTCAAGAGTTGATGGCAAATGGTACTTTGATTGGACCAGTGACACTAGGTCTATTAGATGACTTGGGCTATCAGGTGGACTATTCGAAAGGGGATCGTTACTCAAATTAACGCTAGTTCCTGAATAAACCGAGTCTGCGTCTATCTGATTAGAGTTAGCGAAAGTCACTCGCTACCATTGCTCAATGATGATTCAACAATGGTAGCGAGTTATAGAAGGCTACAGAATGACGGTCTTGTTGCCGTAAACAAACACATGGTCATTAATGACCTTGTTTAACGCTTTGGAAAGTACGTTTTTCTCAACATCTCGTCCAGCTTGAGCCATGTCTGCGGCACTAAAGTTGTGATCCACTGGGATAACGTCTTGTTTGATGATTGGGCCTTCATCCAGATCATTGGTGACGAAATGGGTTGTCGCGCCGATAATCTTCACGCCGCGATCATACGCTTGCTGGTATGGTTTAGCGCCGATAAATGCAGGCAAGAAACTGTGGTGAATGTTGATGATTTTATGATGATATTGTTCCACGAACGTTGGCGTTAGAACGCGCATATATTTTGCCAGCACCAAATAATCGGCCTCATATTGGTCGATCACTTCCAACATTTTCGTTTCATGCTCCTCTCGGCTTAGTCCGTCATGAGAAACGTAGTGGTATGGGATATCAAACTTCTCGGTTAGTCCTTGAAGTATATCGTAATTACCGATGACTGCGGCGATCTCTACATCTAGACTACCATCAAAGTTTTTCATCAGGATATCACCTAGGCAGTGCGCTTCTTTGGTGACCAGAATAACGATGCGCTTACGTGATGAATCGACTAACTTACGTTTTGTGCCTTGTGGGAGTGCTTGGTCTAAATCCGCTAAAAAGGTTTCATCGTTGAAGTAACCTTCCAACTCAGTGCGCATAAAGAAGTGACCACTGGTGTTATCTACAAATTCATTGTTGTGAATAATGTTCAGCTGGTGCTTGTAACAAATGTTGGTGATTTTTGAAATGAGACCAGGCGCATCGTTGCAATGCGTCAATAACGTTTTCTTTTCCATGATTTACTGCTTCCGTGAAATTTAAACTTTGACCTCTTCGTTATTCTGAAACTCGATATTCATGGTCCGGAAGGAGCACAACATATTGATGTGAATCTAAATTTACGAATTTGAGGATTTAAAATGGTGCGTTTGTTGAGGTAGTACGCAATCTAATCAACATTATTAATCTATTCTGGGCAAGGTTTCAACAAAAGAAGTCCGCCACGACGGCATTCCGGCTTGTCTCGATTTGTTGGAGCATCCTCAATTTGGCTTTAGGAGAGTGTTATGGATAAAGAACTACTCGCGCGCAAACTCTACGACCAAAGAGTCTCAGAATTGGTTGGAGATTCGGCCATTGACCAGCATGAGCTTGATGAGCTTTGGAACAGTAAAGTCTCGCCTTCACAAGCAGCAGAACAATTAAAGCAATCGGACAATGTCATCGCCCCAGGGTGGCTTACACGTTACCTGAATAAGCACTAGCCACTTTAAATTCTTCCCTGGTTTAAGCGCTCTTATTCTCTGTTCTACGAGCAAGAGCGCTCAATTCAATTTTCAACTGCCAAGCGATTAGGTATACACTAGGCCGATTAATATTAGGTAGCGGCAATCAGTGGTTTCAACAATAAATGGTTTCACGAACAATTAAAAAGGCGTTCGCCTCTGATGGCGCATTGGGAAGGGTTATCCCCGGTTTTCAGCCCAGACAACCACAACTTGATATGGCCGATGCCGTTGAACAAGCTATTGATAATGAAGATCAGCTTGTGGTGGAAGCGGGTACGGGTACTGGCAAAACCTTTGCTTATTTAGTCCCTGCGCTGTTAAGCGGTAAGAAAACCATTATCAGTACCGGATCGAAAAACTTACAAGAACAGCTTTTCCATCGTGATTTACCCTTGATGGTTGAAGCGTTAGGTTTTCATGGGCAAGTTTCGTTGTTAAAAGGGCGTTCCAACTATTTGTGTTTAGATAGATTGAGCCGCCAAATGGTGGAAAGTCACACCACAGAAACGCAAACGGATTTGTTGTCACAGTTGGTCAAAGTGCGATCTTGGTCCTTAGAAACCAAGTCTGGAGACTTGGGTGAATGTGATGCGATTGCTGAAGATAGCCCAATTATACCCACCATTACGTCTACCAATGACAACTGCTTAGGCAAAGAGTGTCCAAGCTACCAAGATTGCTTTGTATTGAAGGCTCGTAAGCGAGCGTTGGACTCTGATGTCGTGGTGGTAAACCACCACTTATTTATGGCGGATCTTGCTATCAAGGAGACTGGCTTTGGGGAGCTGATTCCAGAAGCGGAAGTGTTTATCTTTGATGAAGCACACCAAATACCAGATATTGCCAGTCAGTATTTCGGGCAATCTATTTCAAGCCGTCAGATCCAAGATCTCGCGAAAGATATTGAGATCGGTTATCGCACTGAAGCCAGAGACATGCGTCAATTGCAAAAAGCAGGTGATAGACTCTCCCAATCAGCGATGGATATGCGTATTGTGCTAGGCGATACAGGTTTTAGGGGAAACTGGCGCGATGCCGTTGCCTCACCAAGTATTAAACGTGAATTAGACCGACTGCTGGATGCCATCAACTTGGTGATTGATGTACTTAAACTCGCTTTAGGTCGAAGTCAGCTATTAGATACCGCATTTGAGCGGGCTAATCTTATTAAAGGTCGTATTGAACGAGTGTGCGATGTCACTATTACCGGTTACTCCTATTGGTACGATACGTCGCCTCGTCATTTTAGTCTGCATATCACCCCGTTAACCGTTGCCGATAAGTTCCATGAGCAAGTGGAGATGAAGGGCGGTGCATGGATTTTTACCTCTGCAACTTTAGCGGTTTCCGATGACTTTGGTCACTTTACCTCTCGATTAGGTCTGATTCCGAAGCAGCAGTTTTCTCTACCAAGTCCGTTTGATTATCCCACTCAGGCTAGATTGTGTGTACCACGTTATTTGCCTGAACCAAATAGCCAAGGATTAGCTCAAAAGCTAGTGAACATGTTGTCTCCGGTCATTGAAGAAAACCAAGGGCGCTGCTTTTTCCTATGCACCTCACACAGCATGATGCGCGAACTGGGTGAAAAGTTTCGTGAAAGCTTGTCACTGCCCGTATTACTTCAAGGTGAAACCAGCAAACAAAAAACGCTCGCAGAGTTTATGGAACTTGGTAACGCTTTGCTGGTGGCGACAGGGGCATTTTGGGAAGGAATAGATGTTAGAGGTGATACGCTGAGCTGTGTTATCATCGACAAATTACCGTTTACAGCCCCCGATGATCCACTGCTTAAAGCACGGATCGAAGATTGTAAATTACAAGGTGGTGACCCGTTCCAACAGGTACAACTGCCTGATGCCGTAATTACGTTAAAACAAGGTGTGGGCCGATTGATTCGAGATCAGAAAGATCGTGGCGCACTGATCATTTGCGACAATCGATTGGTGACCAGAGAGTATGGAGCGACGTTCTTAGCCAGCTTGCCGCCTATTCCTCGAACGCGCGACCTTGGAACGATAAGACAGTTTCTAGCACTCGACACAGAGTCGAATGCTAAAGAAGAAAAAATTGAGAAATAAATGACTTATAAAATTCTAGCTATCGATACTGCAACAGAGAACTGCTCAGTGGCTCTGTTGGTTGGTGATACGATTCATACTCGCAGTGAACTTGCTCCTCGCGATCATACGAAGAAAGTACTTCCTATGGTCGATGAGCTGTTAAAAGAGGCAGGATTGACACTTGCAGAACTGGATGCCTTAGCGTTTGCACGTGGTCCGGGCAGTTTTACGGGTGTACGTATTTGTATCGGGATTGCTCAAGGGCTAGGGTTTGGTGCCGACTTACCAATGATTGGAATTTCAACACTCAAAGCAATGGCGCAAGGCTCATATCGTATGAATGGTGCCACTCGTGTGGCTAGTGCTATCGATGCACGCATGAACGAAGTGTATTGGGGGCGTTTCGAACAGCAAGACAATGGCGATTGGCAAGACGTTGACCAAGAACAAGTGATCCCACCGAGCATCTTAGCGGAGAATCTGTCTGCTGATGGCATGCAGTGGACGCAAGCTGGAACGGGTTGGGAAGCTTACGTGGATACAATGAACACATTGGCTATCGATACCATCGCTTCTGAAGTCAAATATCCGCAGGCGCAAGATATCGCATTTCTTGCTAAATTCGAACTAGAGCGCGGTAATACTGTGCCAGCGGAAGAGGCAAGTCCAGTTTATCTTCGCGATACGGTAGCTTGGAAAAAGCTACCAGGCCGCGAATAACGGGAGAAAGCTAGCGCGCGAATAACGCGCTAGCTTAATTAACTCATGGTCTCGATTAACGGCCTTCCTTCTATCCCCAGCCAACGCAAGACACAGAAAGCCAAAACGAATAAGGCTGTGTCGAAAGCGTCGACGCCTTCAAGTACTAACGCAACTAATCAAACCACACAAGTCACTAAAGTGGCTCAAGCTGTTGCTCATTCGGTAAAACATTTATCAGACGCTGACGTGGCGCGTGCTCAAGTCCAATATGATTTACCTGAAGGACGCTCCAAAAAGGCATTAGAAGCCTATATGGATGTGATGAATCGAGCCAAACGAGAGGAACTTGAGCAGTTACTTGGTGTCGATATTTTTATATGATAATAAGAGTATTTTTCATTTAAGGATAAGAAGTATGAATTTGGTGACGAAAATCGTTAGCCTGATTGGTTTGAGTATAATGTTGTCGGCGTGTGGGAGCTTACCGGAGCAACTTGCCACAACGAATGAAAACGTTGTTTCCCAATATCAACAAGTGGTTGATGCTAAAGATGGAACTGAAGTTCGCCTTGGTGGTGTGATTGATACGGTTAAAAACTTGCCAAACCAAACTCGCATTGAGATCGTCAATCTTCCGATCGATAAGTATGGTAAGCCTGACTTAGACCAAGAACCCAATGGCCGTTTTATTGCTTATGTTGATGGATTTGTCGATCCTGTAACGTACTCACGTGGTCGCTTAATTACCGTTGGTGGTCATAAAGGTGGTGTTGAGCGTGGCAAAGTAGGTGAGTTCGAAGCGGACTTTCCTGTTATCAAAGTATATGGGCAGTATCTTTGGCGAGTAGAAGAGCGCTTGATCATAAATCGTAACCCAAGTTCTTTTCATTCCTGCTGGGGTTATTACTGTGACGACTTCTACTACGGACCAACACAGGGAAGAGTAATCAAAGAGGTGAAGTAGCATTGCTTGCAAAAATAGAAGAAAAATCAGTCAAGATAGATGACAGGTACGTGACCTATCTTGAATTGAACCCCAAACTAACGGCCGCTAAGACGGTCGTTTTTATTCATGGTTGGATGGATAATGCCGCCAGTTTCCAATCTTTAATCGAGCAGGCTGCTGCACATCAGGTACCTTGGCGAGTTATTGCGATTGATTTGCCAGGGCATGGTCATTCAACACATAAGTCTGCGCACCATTTTTACAACTTTCACGACTACATCGATGATCTTCACCGCATTTTGCTCAAACTTGAAGCAGTTGATGTATACCTAGTGGGACATTCACTTGGTGCATTAATCGCGAGTTGCTATAGTGCGGCCTTTCCTGAAAAAGTCGCAGGATTAGTTCAAATCGAAGCGCATGTCCCTCTATCTGAATCCCCAGAGCAGAGCGCAGAGCGACTAAGAAACGGCATTGAAAGTCGTGAGCATTGGCGAGAAAAATCACCACGTGCCATTCCATCCAAACAAGATGCGATCAAAATGAGGATGCGAGCAACAAAGTTGCGGGAAGAAACAGTCCTCCCGATTGTTGAACGTGACCTGCAATTGATCGATGGTCAGTGGTTTTGGCGTCATGACAGTAAGCTTAAATGTGAGTCGGTCTATCGTATGACGCAAGGGCACGCAGAGGCCATTATGTCTGCGATTACTGTTCCTCATTTGGTGATTTTAGGGCAGCGTGGTTATCACTATTTACAGAACCCTCAAATCTTATCTCTTCTTGTCGATGCTCAGATAGAAAAGGTCGAAGGCGATCACCATTGCCATTTAGAGTCGCCAAAAAAGGTATTTGAGCTAATACTTGGACTAGTTAACAAAAATTAAACAAGTGTTTGAGTCTTTCGTGCGCAAACTGGTCTGCTGTGTTGTAATAGCAGGAATAATAAAACATTCATAGAGATTCTAAGTGTTAACAAGTTTTTAAACTCTACACTGATTTAACTGCCAGTCTATGAATACGAAAGAGTGACCTTACACGCAAGGAGTATAATTGTGGATAAACCTTGGCTTTCGCGATACCCAAGTGATGTGCCGGAACAGATTAATCCGGACCAGTATCCTTCTTTAGTAGAAATGTTTGAACAGTCAGTACATAAATTCGCTGACCAACCAGCCTTCGTTAATATGGGGTCGGTGATGACATTTCGTAAGTTGGAAGAGCGCAGTCGCGCTTTTGCAGCTTACTTACAAAATGAGTTAAAGCTGAAAAAGGGTGATCGTGTCGCGATCATGATGCCTAACTTGCTGCAATATCCGGTTGCCTTGTTTGGTGTCTTACGTGCTGGCTTGATAGCCGTAAACGTTAACCCACTGTATACACCGCGTGAGCTAGAGCACCAGTTAAACGACGCTGATGCTAAAGCTATAGTTATCGTGTCCAACTTTGCTAGCACGCTTGAGCAAGTGGTCGAGAACACGCCAATCAAGCACGTGGTACTAACCAGCCTTGGCCAAATGTTGCCAAGAGCAAAAGGGACGGTAGTCGACTTTGTCGTGAAATACGTCAAAGGTATGGTACCTAAGTATGATTTGCCAGGTGCAATTTCATTCCGAAAAGCGCTGCATAAAGGCCGCCGCTTGCAATACGTGAAGCCGTTTATGACGGGCGATGACATTGCGTTCTTACAGTACACCGGTGGTACGACTGGCGTAGCAAAAGGCGCGATTTTGACTCATCGCAATATGATTGCCAATGTGATGCAAGCTAAGGGCATGTATGCGCCGGTCTTGAATGAAGGTCGCGAGCTGGTGGTGACAGCGCTGCCGCTGTATCACGTTTTTGCGTTGACGGTTAACTGTTTACTGTTCATTGAAATGGGCGGTCAAAACCTGTTGATCACCAACCCACGTGATATTCCAGGGTTTGTTAAAGAGCTCCAAAAGTATCCGTTTACCGCAATTACTGGTGTTAATACGCTATTTAATGCCCTGATCAATAACGAAGACTTCCATGAGTTGGATTTCCGTGGTTTAAGGTTGTCTGTTGGTGGTGGTATGGCCGTTCAGCGCGCCGTTGCAGAGCAATGGAAAAAGACCACTGGTTGTTTGCTACTTGAAGGCTATGGCCTAACTGAGTGTTCTCCTCTTGTTGCTGCTTATCCGCACGATTTAGAGCAATACAACGGCTCGATTGGTCTGCCAGTGCCATCAACGGAAGTGCGCATTGTTGATGAAGATGGTAACCCTGTGACGGATGACTCGAAAGGTGAGTTGCAAGTTCGTGGCCCACAAGTGATGCAAGGTTACTGGCAGCGTGCAGAAGCAACGAAAGAAGTTATCAACCAAGAGGGTTGGTTATCGACTGGAGATATCGTTCAGTTCGATGAAGACGGCTTCTTGCATATTGTTGACCGTAAGAAAGACATGATTTTGGTCTCTGGCTTTAACGTTTATCCAAACGAGATCGAAGATGTGATTGCATTGAATGATAAGGTGCTTGAAGTGGCGGCAATCGGTGAGGCCAACGAAGCATCCGGTGAGATTGTGAAAGTGTTTGTAGTTAAGAAAGACTCTTCATTAACTAAAGAAGAGATCATTGAACACTGTCGTAAGCACTTAACAGGCTATAAGATTCCTAAGCGCGTGGAGTTTAGAGAGGACTTGCCAAAGACTAATGTGGGTAAGATTTTGCGCCGTGTACTTCGTGAAGAGAACGACGCCAAGTTGACCAAAACCTCAGAAAAAACGGTTTAACGTTAACCTTTAATTACAATCAATGCTAGAATGCCAGCCCTCAAAGCTGGCATTGTTTTTTTAAGAGAGACTGAGTGGAATATCAAATAGTAACCGAGTTGGCCGAACTAGAGTCGGTATGTAACAAGGCTCGTGAATCCGATGTAGTCATGTTGGATACCGAGTTTGTACGTATCCGTACCTTCTACCCTAAACTGGGTCTCATCCAGCTATACGATGGTGAGCAGCTGTCACTTATCGATCCGTTGACTATTAGTGATTTCACACCTTTTATTGAACTGCTTCAAGATGCCTCGGTACTCAAAGTCCTCCATGCCTGCGGAGAAGATTTGGAAGTGTTCGTCAACAGTTTCGGATGCATGCCATTCCCAATGGTCGATACGCAAATCATGGCAGCCTTCTTGGGTCACGGACTATCGACGGGGTTTGCTGCATTGGTTGACGAATACCTTGGTGTAGAGCTCGATAAGAGTGAATCCCGAGCTGATTGGGTTGCGCGTCCACTGACAGATAAGCAACTGGATTATGCAGCGGCTGATGTTTATTACCTATGGCCTCTGTATTTCAAACTGTTTGCTCAAGTGGAAGCAAAGGATTGGTGGGATGCCGCACAGCAAGAATCTGACTTGTTAATGCAAAAACGTGGTAAAACACCAAATCCAGATAGTGCTTATCTCGACATTAAAGGTGCCTGGCAATTGAAGCGCAAGCAATTGGCCATTCTCAAACCTTTAGCCACGTGGCGAATGAATGAAGCACTCAAGCGTGACCTTGCACTAAACTTCGTCATCAAAGAGCAAGAGCTGTGGAGCATTGCGCGCTTTGCGCTTAAGAAGCCTAAGCAGATGGAAGAAGAGGGTGTGGATCTACGTGCTATTCGTCGTCATGGTGAGCGTATTGCTGCTATTGTCAAACGCGCCCAACAAACGCCAGAAGAAGAGTACCCAGATAAAATCGAGCGCCTAATGGATTTTCCGGGTTACAAACAGGTCTTTAAGAAACTCAAAGATGAAGTGAAAAAAGCGGCGCAGCATAGTGGCTTAGCGACTGAGTTTTTAGCATCTAAAAAGCAACTTAATCAGTACCTTTCATGGATATGGAAGTACGACCGAGATCCGGCAAGGTTGCCAGATGTGATGCAAGGGTGGCGACTGGAGTTGTTCGGTCAAAACTTAGATAAAGTTATGGATTAAAAAAATGGCTCGCAGTTGCGGGCCATTTTTCTATTTGTTATTCACTTACTTTTCATCTTCTGGTAGCTGAACGTTTAGTTCTAGCACCGAGATGTCATCGTCTTTGTGCTCAAACGACAAGTCCACCATGGATGGATCAACTTCAACGTATTTGGCGATAACTTTAAGAATGTCTTCTTTCAATTGCGGCAGATACGATGGCGAAGGTGAACCTTCACTGCGACGCTCTGCGACGATAATTTGCAGGCGCTCTTTCGCTAAGTTCGCGGAGCTCTTTTTTTGCGGGCGGAAAAACTCGAGTAATGACATGAATTAACCCCCGAATAGACGTTTGAAGATGCCTTTCTTCTGCTCCGTTAAGAAGCGGAAATCAACTTGTTCACCAAGTAGGCGATTTACTGTATCTGCGTAAGCAAGACCTGCATCTGATTCATCGTCAAAAATGACAGGGACGCCTTTGTTCGAAGCATTAAGAACCGCTTGGCTTTCTGGAATCACTCCAAGTAGAGAGATGTGCAGAATCTCTTCCACATCTTCGACAGACAGCATTTCACCTTGTGTCACACGAGCTGGGTTATAGCGTGTCAGCAGTAGATGTTGCTTAACTGGTTCTAAGCTCTCTTCTGCTCGACGTGATTTAGAGTCCAAGATACCAAGGATACGGTCAGAGTCACGTACTGAAGAAACTTCTGGGTTTGTGGTAACAATGGCTTCATCGGCAAAATACAGCGCCATTAATGCGCCTTGCTCGATACCTGCCGGTGAGTCACAGATAACAAAGTCAAAGCCCATTTCATCGAGGTCATCTAACACTCGACGAACGCCTTCTTTAGTCAGTGCGTCTTTATCGCGAGTTTGTGATGCAGGCAGGATGAACAGGTTGTCAGAACGCTTATCTTTGATGAGTGCTTGGTTTAGTGTCGCTTCACCGTTGATCACGTTAACAAAGTCGTAAACGACGCGACGTTCACAGCCCATGATCAAGTCTAGGTTACGCAAACCGATATCAAAGTCGATGACTGCGGTTTTCTTGCCTTTTAGGGCAAGGCCAGAAGCGATTGCTGCACTGGAAGTGGTTTTGCCAACGCCGCCTTTACCTGACGTTACAACAATAATGCGTGCCATTATCTGTTTTCCTTAAAATTATTATATCGTGAGGATTTCGAAATCGAGTTGGTCGTTGGTCATACCAAACATTACCTTTTTGCCCCAATATTCACGTTCAATTTGATCACTGAGCCAGTAATTTCCTGCGATAGAAACCAGCTCAGCTTGTAAGTCGTTACATAGGATCTTAGCTTCACTGGAGCCACTAGCTCCGGCAATCGCGCGTCCTCTAAGCGTGCCATGGATATGGATAGTACCGTCAGCTATTACTTCAGCACCTGCACTCACATGATTTAACACCACAAGGTCTCTGTTTTTTGCATAGATTTGTTGACCGGAACGCACTGGGGTTCGGACTATCATAGTCGGTTCCATCTTCGCGGGTGCTTGAGAAGGGGCTTTACTTGCGGTCATTACAGCAAAGCCAGCTTCAATAGCGAGATTCTGAGTGCGTTTATCTTGGCAACCGGTGATACCTACTGGGATCATACCAAGTTCTTCTACGCCAAGTTTTAGGTCTAGGAAGTTGATATCGCCGTCAACTTTACTGATGTTTAGAACCACAGGAGCCGATGCAAAAAATGTCGGTGCTTGTGAGACTTTTTCTTGCAAAAAATGAACTGCTTTAGAAACATCGTTGTCAGAAAGATGCAACACCGATAAGGTGAAGCTACTGCCTTTCAGATCTGGGGATTGAGACATTGCTGATCAAATCCTTGTGCCAATGACATTGCTTTTTAAATAGGATAATCATGTTATATTTCAACACTACATACAGCAAGCTATCTTGCGCTCAAATGGATAATTAACTCTCAATTTTCCATAAACTAACCAAATACTTTCTTCCGGATGAGAAGATTGGCGACAAAAAGAGATATATCAATGCTTTGTTCTATCTATAAAAGCACGAAAAAGGAAGGGGCGTACCTATACATCGCCAAGAAGGATGACTTTTCACCAGTTCCAGATGCGCTGATGCAGATGTTTGGAAAACCAACTATGGTCATGGTGGTTAACCTTGCAAAACGTACACTGGCTCAAGTGGATGTAGAGAAAGTAAAAGCTTCTATTGAGAATGAGGGCTTTTTCTTACAGCTACCTCCACCACCAGAAAATCTATTAGAGAAATATAAAGAGCAAAAAGCTCAGCAAAAATAGCCTAGATGCTCAGGGGAGGGCACGGTGAAGAGATTATTGTCAGTTATGCTAGGAGCAAGCCTAGCCACGAGCGCATTTGCGCAAGAGAAAGGAACGTTTGAAGAGTACGTTGCTGGGCTTAAAGAAGAAGCTCGCCAACAAGGTATCTCTGAACAAATTCTGACAGAGGCATTTAAAGGTGTCGAGTATAAGCCGAGAGCTGTCACTGCTGACCGTAACCAACCTGAAAAGAAGCTAACGCTGGACGAATATATTCCAAGAGCGGTGCCTGATTGGAAAGTGAAGCAGGCCAAAGAATTGCACAACAAGTATTATGCTGAGCTAAAACGTATCGGTGATGAATACGGTGTTCAACCAAGGTTTATTGTCGCGCTTTGGGGCGTAGAAAGTAATTTCGGACGCTTTACTGGTAATTATCGTGTAATCGATGCCTTATCGACGTTAGCTTATGAAGGACGCCGTGAAGCCTTCTTCCGTAAAGAAGCACTAGCGGCATTAACGATTCTTCAACAAGGGCATATTGCTCCCGATGATATGAAAGGTTCATGGGCGGGTGCAATGGGTCAAAGCCAGTTCATGCCGAGTTCGTTTTTGAACTTTGCCGCTGACGGTAATGGCGACGGGAAAAAAGACATTTGGGATAGTGAAGCCGATGTGTTTGCCTCGACAGCGAATTACCTAGCGAAATCTGGTTGGAACGATAAATATACTTGGGGTCGTCAGGTCAAAGTACCACATGGTATTTCACCCGATTTACAAGGGCGTGAAGCTGAAAAAGGTAAGTACCTTAAGGAGTGGAGTAAGCTCGGTGTCACTCGTTACGATGGTCGACCACTGCCTCAGTTGGACGAAGATATCAAAGCATGGCTTATTATGCCCGATGACGAAAATGGCCGTGTGTACTTGGTATATAACAACTACAATGTCCTGATGAAGTGGAATCGCTCATATTACTTCGCCCTCGCTGTGAGTCATCTTGCAGATCGTATTGCTATGGATTAAATAAAAAGGACTGGCGTCTCTGACGCCAGTCCTTTTTTAGAAATCGAACAACCGATTATTTTTTTGCAGTGTGGAACTGTTCGCAGGCAATCATCGTATTTTCAATCAAGCTAGCAACCGTCATAGGGCCGACACCACCTGGGACAGGGGTAATGAAGCTAGCGTTTTCTCTGGCCACATCATATTCTACGTCACCCACTAAAGTACCGTTCTCTAAGCGGTTGATACCTACATCGACTACAACAGCCCCTTTCTTGATCCAATTACCTGGGACAAAGTTTGGTTTACCCACGGCTACGACAACGATATCAGCTTGACGCACATGGCTTTCAAGATCTTTGGTGAAACGATGACACGTGGTGGTAGTGCATCCGGCAAGTAGCAATTCTAATGTCATTGGACGACCAACAATGTTAGACGCACCAACGATAACGGCGTGCTTGCCTCTCGTTGGTATATTGTAACGGTCTAGCAGCGTAATAATGCCTTTAGGCGTACATGAGCGTAGCTTGGGGATACGTTGCGCTAGACGGCCGACATTATATGGATGGAATCCATCAACATCTTTTTCTGGAGTAATACGCTCCAAAACGTGTGTAGTATCGATTCCAGCCGGTAGAGGCAACTGAACCAAAATGCCATCGACTTCTGGGTCTTCGTTTAATTCATCCACCAGAGCTAGCAATTGCGCTTCACTGGCATTTGCAGGTAGGTCGAAGGACTTGGAAACAAAACCAACTTCTTCACAAGCACGGCGCTTACTACCCACATAAACTTGTGACGCTGGATCTTCGCCTACTAAGACGACCGCGAGTCCCGGTGCCCTTAGCCCTGCATCTGTTCTAGCCTTAACACGAGCGGCTACTTCAGAGCGTACGGTTTGAGAAATAAGTTTACCGTCAATGTTTTGAGCAGACATAATTTTCCTTGAGAAAGTTAACTGGCTGTTATTTTTGTGTGCATTGTCCCAGAAAATTATTTCAAAAGCTACAACGCAAACGTTTGCATTGGTCTGTTTTTCAGCTTTTATGAGTATGTTGACTTTTTTTTGGGCATTTAAACCAGTAACGCTAAGAAAGCCATTGATTTACCTCTCTCATCTCGTATAATCCTTTCCCTGTAGCGCGCCCTTAGCTCAGCTGGATAGAGCACGTCCCTTCTAAGGATGTGGTCGTAGGTTCGAATCCTACAGGGCGTGCCATTATTTACGGGGCGTAGCAGGTTAGTACTTGCTACGCCCTTTTTCGTTTTTGCAGTTTTGGGTCTAGTAATGGGTTCAGTAAGGCCGCAACTAAACGTAATTAGATGAAATGCATTTGGGATGTAACCTCACATTCTCAATCATCTAGACGACCATGTGTAGCTATCGTTCAAGTGATTAGGTTGGTTAGGTAGGTCAGTCTGAAGGCCGTTATTAGATTTGAGTCGAGAGGGTTTTTGATAGCCCAGCTTGCGCTGGAAAGATGCGCGAATTCTTGTTACTCAGCTAGTCAGTAAACTTCGTGGTAGAGCCAATAAGTCCACTTAGGAGTTAAACCAAGATTTGCTTAATCAGGCGACTTGAGTTGCTCGCCCCTTCCCACAGGTATTATTCACGATTAGATCATAATCTGTGTTTTGAGAAAATTTAGACTCTCATGCTTAATAAGGTATTGACGCCGTACTTTGCTCAAGCCATGTTTCTATCGTTTCTTTTTTCCATCCTACAATTGTTGGACTCACGGCCGTTGGGGCTGGTAACTGCCCTGATTTTCGCCATCTCCAAATGGTTACTTTACTTATGTTTAAGTATTCCGCTAAATCATTGATTCGAATGAACTCTTTGTCTTTCATATTATCTCTCGGTATTTAATTATTATTGTAATGAGAGAGCCAGAATAAAGTTTGACTCCTATGGCTAGTTTCCGAAGTGTTTTCGTTGGAAGAACGATAACACTGGTACTTGGCCTGTGTTATAGCATCTATGATTTCAAACGATTACTCAATTCGCCACTGTTTATAATTGTGCAATTCTTAACCTGTTAAGTTGTTCTATTGAGTAAAAGTTATCTGCTCGCGCATTAAGCTAAGCCAAAACTTCGTTTTGAATAGACAACAATGCCCTTGTTTACCTTACCGTAAAGAGAAGGAGGAAGTAGCAAGTGGAATATAAGTTTAAAAACCACGCTGTATACGCAATGACCACTGGATAGCTGAAGGAGTGGGCTTTGAGTTGGATTTTCTATAAAACCTAATGTGTTGATTGTTATAAGTATCTACGCGTTTAGGTATGCTAATGTAAGCATTTAGAGAAATGACATCAGAGGTTTTTCGTGGGCGGTTGGTTGAATAGTCTGTTTATCAAGAAATTGTCAGAAGCGTTGAAAATAAAAACTCCTGATAGAATCCCGAGGTCAGGAGAGGAAGGGGCTAAGGTTAATTGTTACTCGGTTTATGTGACTGATGCAGAGGGTAGTTATCTTGCAAAGGAAATAAAAGGTGAGCATTTACATGTTTTAAAGTGGGATGAGGACAAAAGAACACACGACAAGAAAAAGTTGCTAAACCTCACGGACATTGATAGCTGGAACTTTGAAATCAGTCACTACCATGGCTTGGTTACTCATACTTACAAGTCTAGATCTGAGTTTTTGCTAATTGATGCGAGTGGCTTCTACAAGATGCAGTCTAAGTTGGCACTATGGAAGTACTCCATACCCAAGTTTATCCATAGCAAAAAGCGACTAAAAAGACCAAGCAGAGAAAAAGCATTAGAAGCGGCTATTGACTTAGTTAAAGATAATCACAATCTGGCATTTGATAGTTACCGCTTGTTAAATGAAATGTATGGAGCTTATACAATACTTCACCCTCTATTCCCGACGCTAAAGCAGGGGGCACATTTGGTGCTGATGTCACTGGCTGAGTCTGGAGAGTTACAGCAAGTTAACTCTTTTGACTTTAGGGTTAACGGCAAAGCGCTTTCAACGCTAGAGCACTTAAGAGAGGAGCGTTCTAAAGAAGAACGTTCTAGAAGGCAGGCTTCTATGATGCAGTGGTTAACGGTTGTACTTGCATTCGCTGCGTTGTTTCAGTCTGGGCTTGTCAGAACAACACATTTTTCTAGCATTGATTGGTTAATGGAGCTACTACAGGGTTATATTGATGTAGTGAAAGAGTTGATAAGGGGTGTGGCGCATTAGGGGGCAGCCTTAAAAACAGTGTAACTCGATTGAAATTTCCCTGTTCCCCAATGTTTGGTGGAGCTGGCGGGAGGTAAACCCAACGTCTTCTTTTTTATTGCCAAATCAGTTAGTTATGAATGCAGTGTTTGGTTAAAAAATCAGCTTTAGTACCTCAATTCTGTACTATATTAGTACTCATTTCAATACTCTTTTTAGGTAAGATCTAGCACACATTTCTGTGTCCGATGTGCATTCGGTTCAGTTCCGTGTTGGGGAGTTGAACTGCTGTCCCATTATCATGTGGGTCACCAAGGAACCACAAACGAACTTTGGTATTTGCATGAACCTCGAAAAGAGACAATTGCTCTGGTTTTTTATGTTCTACCTTATTGGCTTTATGGGGTTTCATATCTTAGATATGGTGTGGTAACTCTGAAGTTCTTAGCAGTTCTTAATGAAACTAAGAACTCTTAAAATTGGTTGTCAGAACCTCAAATTTGCTTTTTACACAAACAACGTTTAATCGTTAACATTCAGAACGTTGTAATTAATTGTACCTAGGCGGTTTTTGAAATGTACTCGCTTACCCAGTGGTAAATTGACTAGAGACATTTCCTATGTCTTTTTGGCGACCGACAAGCCACATGGCTGTTTTGTTTTTGAAAAATAACTAGTTATCGAAAGCTTGATTGTTTGTTTTTTTAACAGAATGGCTTCTCACACATTTCGAGTGAATTTTTCTATCCAATCAAAGTGTAGTTATTCTGAGGTTTTGTTGCCGAGAGCGAGTTAACTAAATCAGGATTTAACAATAAGTCCAGTAGTAATTGTCAACTTACAGAATCGTTGTGGTCTACCACGCTTACTTTTTCTTTCATGTGGCTATCATTTATTCGTCAATCCAAAAGGTCAGAGACCGACGATAAAACAAAGTTTGATTGTACGATTTCCAGTTGCATGGTTTGGAACGAAGTTTAGGCGTTAGGCTACTAAGATTTGTGGATGTTACCGATCAGGTCTTCTTAATTTAGTTCCAATCATTTAGACAGCAAAGCCTAAACAAAGCCAAGTTAATATATGACCTTGACGATATTGAGTTTATACCAACTTTATAATATAACATATTATAAAGTTGGTAAGTGAACTTCTGGACCATCCCAAGAAAATGAATTAATTACACCTATGAGAATGGACTGTAGAAATTCCAAGCTCTGATGGTTAATAATCAATTCCGAGCGAAATTCACCGTCTAATATATTTGTTGATTCATCACATTCTGAATGATAAGTCGTTAAAAATCGATTCTGATCAATAATTCCAATAGGTATAAAACCACCGATTGATAACAAAGAATCATTCGGGGTTCTATTTTCTACAACGCAAGAAAGTAAGGGGAAGTAATTTTCAAAATCGTCTAAAAATATCTTAATATCTAACTCATTTGGAGAGATGTAATTCAGTTTTTTTAAAAGCTTATAAAATCCTTCTAATGAATGTTGAAATGATCTTGCATAGATAATAGTCTGTGCTTTAATGAATTCTTGAGGAAATTGTCCCGAACTTAGTTTCTCTTGTTTGATTTTAATAGATATTTCTTTTGCTAGGATTTTTCTACACATTTTTCCTGAAGGTTGATTTTTATACAGTTCTTCAATAAGCGAACGTTTCCTTGCATCTTGTACGAGATTTTCAGAACATGGTAGTTCTCTTCCATCTAGCTTTGCCCTTAGAAACAAATTGTAAGCAAGATTTACCTCATAAAAGTGGCTTATCAGGTTTCTTATAAGCCATTCCATTTCCCATGATTTATCAGTCTCAGGAAGCAATAACTTTGTTCCTGGCTTAGTTATTTCAAAGACTTTCACAGTGATATGCCATGTAAAAGAGAGTTATAATCATACCCATGTTATTTAGATTTCATTAGACTACTAACTATTAGAAGCAATATTTAGATACAGATGGGCACACCTCATAGTTGCCTGTATTAACTTTTCCGATATCGAGTTCATTAACGTCTAATATGCCATCAATTAGCTTTGCATTAATTGATGGTCTACTATTAAAGTGAAACACGCATCCTGTAATTATCTCATTGAACATGCCAGATACATCGAATACGTCTCTTTTAATATCTAGCGCCTTTAGTTTATGAAGTTTTACGCCATCGTTAAAATATATATTACTAAGTTGTGAATCTTTCATAGATTGATGCATATAAAATATGTCACTTAGAGAGTCAATCGTGAATGTAATCATAATAATTAGTCCTTTGAGATTTTTTATTATGATAAATAACTCACAAATAATGGCTGTAAAGTTTTGTAACAGTTTTGTATTGAAGGGTAATTAAAATAGAGTTTTAACTCTATATGGTTTGTGTTTACCATTATTACAAGCTTTCATTTATTCGAGTAAATGAAAGTAAAGAAAGAGAGAAATAATAGATATAACGCCAATGTAATCCTTTGCATTTGGTATTAAATCATATAAGCGTGATTGAAGTCACGCTTATAAACTTATCTAAACGTTGTAATAGAGATAATGAAATCGCAAATGAAAATATATTAGTTATTTCTAATTTTATGCCTCTCAATTAGGATAACAATCTATTGATGGAAATACTTGTCTCTTCAAACTAGCTCGCCTCTCCCCGAGATTGAAGATTTCCCCATACGGTCTATCACTCCGTATCTATCTCGAATGTTAATTCGATCATGCCACCAATTAAAGATTTCATCTTTTCTAAGGCTCTGTTGCTTAAATCGAGTTCAACGCTTTGATCATCGCGTAAGTTTCCCCAACTTGAGCATTGTAGTTTCGCAGGCTTAATGAGGCGCCAAAGA
>NZ_JAKRBO010000005.1:0-430993 GCF_022432925.1 Vibrio sp. CyArs1
TCAAAGTCAGTAAGTGAATGTCCCTGATCTGATCGTAAGATTCTGATTTAGTTCATTCGATTTCGGCAACAAAGCCCATAATACTGCCCAGTGTTCTAGGAATAAGTTGTTTGGGTTTATTTCAGCAAGATACTTAGATTCGAGATTTTTTAAGCTTGAACTGTTTCATGGTGGTCATAAAAAACAAGATCACCGCTAGACAGCAATACATCATTCCTAAATCCGCTTGTGTCTTAACCCATACATTTGCTAAACCCCCTCCGATAATACCCGCAAATAACATTTGAATAGCCCCTGCGTAAGCAGATACAAGACCTGCTTTATCCTTATAGGGCATAAGTAGCATGGTCATGGAAACAGGTAACAAGATCCCCTGAGCTACAGCAAAACCCGTAAAGCCACCAAGCGTATTAATAACGGTCATTTCTGCGAACAAAAACCATACGCCAGAAAGCAATAAGATGCAGATCGCCAGTATAAGAGTACTGAATGTGCTCACTTTTCCATTTAACATACTCGCAATTCCTGATCCCATCAGTAATCCTAATGATGGGATAATAACCACTTCACCATACTCAGATGCTGTTAAGCCAAGGTCTTTTTGCAAGAGAAAAGGAAATATGGTCAATGTAACAATGCTTCCTAGATAGGTGAGCCAGTTGTAACTCGCGTTCGAAAACACCTGAAAATTGCGCGCTATTAATGAGTAGGCCTTAAGCACCCTAGCAATCTCAAATTTCTTTTTAGCGTGTGGTAATGTTTCTGGAAAAGCAAACCAAGCGAAGCCTAAAGTCACTGCGACATAAAGCGTAATAAGAGCAAATACAGATTGCCATCCCAAATGTATCGTCAACCAACCGCCAAGCACAGGCGAAATAATCGGCACTATCGAGCTTATTACGACAAGGTATGAGAGGGCCTTTGATAAATCCGCTCCTTCATATTTATCGCGAATGATGCTTTTCCCTAAAACGGAGCAACTTCCCGCTCCAACTCCTTGTATTAAACGCCCAAAGGCCATCGCATCAACGTTTGATACGGATACATAACTCACGATGGCACCGATTAGAAAAATGCTCTGTCCCAATATGAACGTCGTTCTGCGCCCTCGAAGATCAGAAAATGGCCCCAAAAACAATTGCGACAATCCAAAACCAATCAGAAACAGAGAAACGAGTTTTTGTGACTGCTCGGGCTCCACGGACAGATCTGTACTTATCATTGGTAATGATGGGAAGATAATGCTTGCGGCCATCTGGCCCGTTGCCATGACCATCAAGGCTAGTATTAAGGGCTCCTTATTAAAAGAGGATTTTTTCATACTATTAGTTCCCATTCTAAGCAACTTTACGCTTTATAAAATGCATCGACAATCGAAATACTTGCGATAGTTTGCATTCGCTCCATGACAGAGACATGTTCCTGTTTATTCTTAGCACCACATGCATCATCCAAAATAGTTACATTGTAATCTCGGTCGTGCGCTTCTCGAGCAGTCGCTTCAATTGCCCATGCACTGCTCACTCCACTAAGCACAATATTTTGCACATGGTTAGCACGGAGAACGGCCTCTAGTTGGGACGAATAAAAAGCATTAATACGCGGTTTGATAACTACTATGTCGTTATCGGTTAAGTCAATATCTTGATGGAACTCACCTCCCCAAGAGCCCAACTGTAAAGCTTCAAGTTTTTCGTTAGCAATGAAGAATGGTGAACCAGAATGATTGAGGATATAAGATTTATCGTATCCGACCTTCATAAATATAATGAGGTGCCCACTCTGTCGAGCTAAAGCAATAGCCTTGTTGGTTTTTTCTATCACTTGATGGGCTTTAATATAATCACAGCAACCAGGCATTTTGCCGTTTTCGTGAATTAAATCATTAACCATATCAATTACAAGTAGAGCAGAAGTCATTACGTAGTATCCTTTTTATTTGGGTTTCAGTTTGGATAAAAGTCTTACGTTAAGAGTGTTACAACACCCTCTAAAACATTAGAATTTCCCGTTTTGAAGAGCCATTTTAGCTGGGCTTTCTGGTATAGCGTTCTGGACAAACCTTTTTACAAGCGCTTTATTGGTCTGCTCCATCGGTCATATAGTTTTTGCTCATAGAGGAGTCTATTCCTATCACTCGAATCAAGCTCTTGCGGAGGAAGTTTCGAGAGGCTAATTACCCACCATGAAAAACCACAATAGCCATTCGTTTTACAAAGTCTGGGAATTGTTTATCGTATCCTTTCCAGTCAGCATATTGTTCAAGCTTGATCTGTTGAGGCAAGGTACTAATTAAGCCAAATACAGCATGGGGGCCTTGGCTCTCAAGGGCAGTTCGCATTGGTCCCTCAACTGCAGTCTTCAAGTCGTTTAACATTTGAACGTACTCGGTCATAGCAGTCAGACTATTACCAGGCATATGTGCATCAATAACGTAACTTGGTTTCCAGCTTTCAATCATTTCAAGAATTTTTATGACACCAAGGAAGTTAGTGTCTTGTCGTGTGTCTGCAAAAATGAATTCACGGTAATTGTACATATCTGCACTAAAAGCAACCTTTGCATCCGGCACCCAGTAGATTGAGGTTGCCATGCCATCACCAGGGACAGTATGGAAAATCTCAACAGATTTACCGCCCAAATCAATCTTAAGCGAATCTGAGAACTCAATATCAACAGCAGGTACTGGCATGACGGCTGTTGTGGAAAATACATCCTTGCATGTCTCATGACAAATTACCTGAGCGTCCTCAAACACCTCGGTACCGCCTACATGATCAAAGTGCTCATGACTAAGACCCACATACGTCACTGGCAGTTCAGTGAGTTTAGCAATTTCAACTTTCAAGCCTTCAGCACGCTGCGAGTTAGCAGAGTCCGTCACGAGAACGCTCTCATTCCCAATGACGACTAAGCTTGAGTAGAAACCGGCAAAGTACTGATACACACCATCAGCAACTTTGGTCATCGTTGGCGGTGTACCTTTGAACTCTTCGGCGTGTAGGGCTGTCCCACTTATCAAGAGAAGGCTTGCAGCTAAGTTAATCAGGAGTTTTTTCATCATCATTCCTCTTTCTGGTGTTGCTGAAAGAGTACAGGCCTGCCAAAATATAAAAAAGACACAATTAGTTGATAATATACATGTCGAAATTTAATGTTTTGAACGTAGATGGAAAACTACTTTCTATTTTTTGTGCGGTGTACGAAGAAGGCTCAATATCAAAAGGCGCAGCACGGCTAGGGTTGAGCCAACCTGTAGTGAGTCATTCGTTAGAGCGACTTCGCCTAGCTTTGAATGACCCACTTTTTGTCCGCGCCGGACGCACTATTACACCAACAGAAAGAGCAAAGGTTCTTGCTCCTGAAATCTCAGAACTTGTTGATAGGCTGGTTAACTTGGCAGAGCCACACACGCACACTATCAAAGAAATAGATACACATTTTTGCCTCTCTGCAAATGATTTTGAAAGACAATTGATTGCCCCAAAACTCTCAAAAGAAATGTGGCAGTTAGCTCCAAAGGCAGGATTAAAACTCATCTCAGCGAATGAGTCTTTCATTGAAGACCTCAGAAGTCGAAAATGCGATCTTGTCGTGACCCCTTTAAATCTACCTAACCATTTGGACATACATTACACTCCATTATTCGAAGATAATTCTATGTTCTTTTTCGATCCGTCGGTAATTGGTGCAGAAGAGGTGTTGTCAAATTATGCTCGTCTAGAGCATGCTGTCGTCCGATTTGGCACCAATAAAACACAAATTGCGGATAGCGTTTTTGAGAACCTTGGGATTATTCGCAACGTTAAATTAGAAAGCCCTAGTTTCGAGGCATTAGCGATTATGATGAAAGGTACACCTTTGATTGCGACACTGCCATCCAAATTAAAACAAGGTCTATTTTCAGAGTTTGATTGTATCTCGTTGCCTTTTGAATTCCCTACAGTAAAATTCAAGATGGTTTGGCATAAGGCCACACATACATCTCCTACTCACAAATGGTTTAGGAGTATCGTTCGTACCAGCATTTCTAATAATTGAAACGAACAAGTTAAAAGTTAGTTTAATTGCTTTAGTTTGAATTTATTGGCTGATTCGCTTTCGCCCTATAGTGATACTTTTCCTATCAATTAATCCCCCAGCTCCTAAAGAACAATGACTTTACAAACAGATTTTTCCGTATTGAGCAATCTCTTGAAAGATTCATGACTTAGCGATCAGAAGGAAAAATCTACCTTAAATCGCCTTTTTTGTTTTAGGAACTCTATCAAGGTACGCGTTTTCAGTGGCATTAAAGCCTTATTTTGATATACAGCATACAATGGGATGGTGACATCATGAACATTAGGAAGGATTCTAACTAACTCACCACTAGCTAACTCATCATTAACCACGATACTAGGCAGAATACCAAAACCAATATGGTTTTTCAGAAACCCTTTCAGAGAGTTGGATGTGCTAACCTGTACTTTGGGCTTGTGGTTTAGTTTGATCTTCTCACCTTGCGATGACGTTAACGTTAAGCATTTGTTACCATGCACTATCTCATGACTCACCCAGTCGAGTTTAAGCAGGTCTTGCGCTGACTGTAACTCATCAAAGTGCTTTAAGTATTTAGGCGAAGTACAAAGAATATCGGTAAACTCACCAAATTTGATTGCATATAGGCTGGAATCTTCGAGCTCGGAGGAGGAGCGAATAGCAATATCACAGCGAGACTCAATCAAGTTGATGTACCTGTCGCTTTCAATAATGTCGAGCTGAATTTGGGGATGTTGGCTAAGAAACTCACTGAAGATGTTGATGTATGCTGTACCATCACTTGGAGTCGAAACTCGTATCACGCCACTCGGTTCACGACTAATGCTTTGTGCCTCTGTGTTGGCTTGTATCGCCAACTCTTGAATGTCGTGACACTTTTCATAATAACGCACTCCAGAGTCAGTAAGCGATAAGGAGCGCGTGGTGCGATTAAGCAAACGTGTATTTAACCCTTGCTCAAGCTTAGTGATAATTTGTGAAACTCGCGCTTTACCAATCCCTAACTCTTCTGCCGACTGGGTAAAAGATCGAGTTTCAACCACCTTCGCAAATACCATCATATCATCAATCGAGATCATTTAATTCACACTGTTTATTTATACTTAACAATTAGTTTATCCAAAAGCTAATTATCTAGCAAAAAATAAACTATATAGTTAACTCAACTATTAGTCGCAAGACAATCAGTTTTACACTAAATGAACGGAGAATAACTATGTCAGAGCGTAAATTACTCGTTACTGGAGCTTCAGGTAAACTTGGTAGGCAAGTAGTGTCATACTTACTCAATGAATTACAAATCGCACCGAGTCAGCTGATTGTCACAACTCGTAAAACGGATAGTTTAGTAGATCTAGTGACAAAAGGTGTTGATGTGCGTGAAGCCGATTTCGCCAATCCAGACTCACTTGAACAGGCTTTTTGTGGTGCAGATAACCTACTACTCATCAGCATTGATGCTGTCGGTCAACGTAGCAAGCTACACTACAATGCCATCAAAGCAGCGGAAAAAGTAGGCGTAAAACACGTTACTTATACTTCTATGCCATCAGCGGACACTTCACCTGTTGTGTTCGCGTATGAACACGTTAACAGTGAAAAAGCGATTGCGGACAGCACAATTCCAACTTGGACGATTTTGCGTAACAATTGGTACTATGAAAACTTGTATGAGTTCTCGGCTAGTGTACTTCAAAGCTTTACATGGTTAACGGCAGCTGCACAGGGTCGTAGCGCTCAAATTAGTCGTGCAGATCTCGCTTATGCGGCTGCCAGTTCACTTGTCAAAGGCTTGAAAGGTAAAAAGACGTTAACGTTGAATGGACCAAAATCACTAACAACAGAAGATATGGCAAAAGCGATTGACTCTGTATTAGGCAAGGTAATCAATGTTGTGTACCTCTCTGATGAAGATTATAAAAGGCACTTGGAAGAGTTACAGCTACCTAGAGGTCTAGTGGCGATGATTACCACTATGGATCAACACGGCCGTGGAAATTACTCAGATGGTAGTAGCGAAGAGTTCGAGGAGTTGACAGGAAAAAAACCGCAAACCTTCACCGCTTGGCTTGAAGAGAATCGCTCCTCATTGCTAAAAGTCGCTAATCAAGTTTAGCTCTTATGATTAGTAACCTATTACTTATAAACAAGTTTTAACTCAATCCCTAACGTCTCGGCTAACAGTGGGGCACTTTTTCTCTAATCCCAATAAAATGCTAAACAGCGCTTGCATTGTAAGTCGTGATTTAACACCGTACTTTACTACACACGTAATGGTTACTGTTTACCACAAGTTAGCATTTACAGATCAGTGTTGATGTGAAGTATCCAAGCACACCTTTGCCCATTATGTGTTTTCAACGTTATAGGTAATCATAAGTAAATCTAATATGAGCAAGCCTCGATTAGACGAGACTTGCGATTGAGGTATGGAATAGCTGCTATTTAATCGGAAGGTAAACCTCAGTCAATAGTTCGCATTCATCTACTTCGTGCACAAAATCTAAATAGCTGAAGAATACAGGAAACTCTCGAAGCTCCTCACCACTTTTGGGTAGCCATTGTTGGTAGAGCTGATATATCGTAGTTCCAATCGTATCATGGCTTCCTTTATGCAACACCATTGCGCAACGTCCTGCTGGAATGGCCCCTGCTTTTACTGAAAATGGGTTATCAGGGACTTCTCCACTATGACTACCGCAGATATCAAATCGAAACTCTTCTTCTCGAGTCTGGTTTGGATCTCCATAGGGAATACCGAAGGTTTTGCTAGTTTTTATTGGTGAGAGGCCTGTCGATTTTCTCCATTCAATAAACCTAGCTGCCGTTTCAAAAACCCTTTGTGGGTTTCCTCGGTGCTCAATATAAGCGATAGGTTGTTCGGCAAAATCTACAATATTTACATCCACAATATGCTCCCCTAAGGTAGGTGGCTTAAATTCATATTTTGAGTGTCATCAACTCGCACTGCTGAATCAGGCAGGGAAACAATGTGGTTTGCTAAGTTAGAAATAACTCCATTGCGGATATGCCGAGAGGTATGTTTGCTCCGGTCGAGTGTCATTACTGTAGGCACATCAAGGCACAAGTAACAACTGATTCTGTTATGCCTTTATGTACTAGTATTCATATCGTTTGGTTGCATCACACATCGATGTTCAACGATTGCGATAGCTTGACGCTCATCTCTCTATTTTATGACCTTACCGAACGTTAGGAACTTTGCCGTTTCTTTAGTAGGTTAATTTCTTTGAACTTAGCGCGTGTTCGAACATAGTTAGCTAAGGCTTTCTCTTGGATGCGCGCTAATCTAATAACACTAATTATATTAATCTTTAATGGTGCTTGAATCGAAAATACCATTGTTGGTATGTCTGATATAAGGTTGTGATAACCAAGGTTTGCTAAGATATCGCACTCGTAGCTTTTACTTATCAAGTTACAAGATATACAAATATTTACATATTTAAGTTTTCCTATGATGAAGAAATTGAAGTCATCTCTTCCACACTGGACCTCGGTGAAGTCAAATTCTAGTAAGGAAGTGGAGATTGTTTCAATATGATGATCAACAAAGAAGCTCATAATTTTCCCTTTTTGATATAGCACTATACCCTGACTAGTAGTGTTGTTATAACGAGTAGACGTATCTTGCTTAACTATAACTTAGACTCTATATGTTTTTTAATATCACCAAAAATCAACTTCTTTAGATATCAATTGCAGCACCTTTATCAAACCAATAGCCTTGATATCCCCAAAAAATTTTATTTAGGTTGATTAACATTTTGAATGTCGACGTAGATTCAACATGTTCCATGATTATTTTTTCCGGTCTGATTTGTACGAAGGCCTCTAATGCATCAAATTCTCTTTCGCAACTTGGGGATTGAATTTTTATGAATTCATATAGTTTCATTTCCAGTTCATTAGCACGAAAGTCTGACTTGTAAATATCATAATCATCCACTGCCATCACTACGCCATTCTGTTTTAGTAGAATAAGGCCTTCTATGATTCGTACACAGTTCTCACAGACATTTCGCTCAGTGATTTCCACAACAAGCCTGATTTGTTTTTCTAACAGGTAGTTATTTAACTCGATCAGTCCCGACAACAGGGTTATATCACAGAGATTACTTCGCTCAAGGTTGAGGAACATGTGTTTTCCTGACCAATCACATTTAAACGTGCCATGCTCAATGGCAACTTTGATTCGTTCGAGTAAATAATTGGCTGAGGATGAGAACATTAAATCTTGATGAAAATTTGGGTCAAGCGAAGTCTCTCGACTTCTCTTTGAATCAATCAAAATCTCATACCCTAGACATTGACCTCTTACACTATATACACCTTGCATTTTATACTGGAAACTTATGCTACTTTCTATAGTGCTTGTAATAAACCTATCTATTTGCGTACACATAAATGATATTCTCTTCTACTGTCTTTGTTGATTATGAAAAATGTTTGGGTCGCAAATGGCCGCTAGGTATTATGATTTAGCATGATAGATTTCGAACATAATTTAGAGAACGACATTGCTTATATGTTGATGCTGATATATTAAGGGTAATTCGTGAACACCATTTTAATGAAAAGACTCATAGAAGTTAGATGAAAGAAGCTCAAATCAATTCGAAAGTTGAAGATTTCTATCTAACGATGCTCTACAAAATTCCTTTTAAATAAATAACATTATGCAGATAATTCTTAAAATTTACGACTCATGATAGTTTCTTTGCTAACCTATTATATACTGTCGTCATGGACAGTCATAGGCGACTAAATGATCAGAACGTTAGCTACGCTTACCACATAATTGAAAGCTTGCTACACTAGAATAGCTACTTTTCATTTGGGGATCCCATATTTTCAAATGATAGCTAACACCGCTTTTCATTACTCTAATGATATCACTACTGGAACAATAACTGTCCGTGACTTTAACAAGTAACGACTTCATATCTGCTTTAACATCTACCGGTGAAATGAACTCTATATAGATGTCGGTATTTGTCGCATAAGACTTCACAAATCCATCTGCGCTATTAGCTGCATTTATAATTGACGCTCTATTCTTCGCTATCATTGCTGTGGTCTCCTTTTGGCTTGAAGATGAACAGCCTAATAACGACATTAGGCTAATCAGCATAACGAATAGTAATAAATGTGTGGTTCTGATCACTAAAGCAACCTATTTAAATTAGTTTGACATGTAACTATGGCACGAATCATATGCCAAAAAAACATGTATTACATTAAGATTAACTAACTAGAAAAACATGTTTTTCTAATGTATTCCTGTGTCAATCCTGGAGAAAATAGTGTGGCTTAAAACTTCTAAGCAGTATTAATTCACAAAGAGATAAATTTAATAAGATGAAGTACAGTAAAATAGCTAAAGCAATCATTCTTGCAAATATCGGAACGTCGGCAGCTTATGCTGGTATCGATCAAGTTGTGGGTGCAGATGGGTATAGTATGCCCAAGGATAACTTTGTAGTTAATGTGATTGACTATTGGGTCTCTAACTCGTCAGAGAAGCTGATTGACGTATGTTTATATAGTGATGCTGATAAAACTAACCTGTTAGAATGCAAGTCTGGAAACAATATCATGTCACTTGATGGGGGGACAACGGGTCAGGGTACAGTTAGTATTAAGATACCAGGTGATAAGTTACCTACTGGAGAGTTTAAAATTTGGGCTACAGGAAGTGATGGAAATAGCAATTCATTTGTAAAAGCACCTGAAAGTTGGGACGCTTTTAGTATTAAAGATGGTGGTACGACAGAGCCTAATAAGCCAAATGAATTTGATTACGAAACTAGCATCACAGGTTCGACGCAACAACCGTCTAATGCAGACTCGTCGCCAGTAATTCGCGCTGAAGGTGATAATTTAAAAACAGCCGGATACTTCTCTGATTGGGCACAATATGACAGGCAGTTTGCATTAAGTGATGTAGACGAAACAAGTTATACAGATCTTGTTTATTCATTCTTCGGTATATGTGGTGATAGAGGTCTGGCTGGAGCGGAAGTCGGTTCAACAGAAAAATCTCAGAAAGTTAAAGAGTCCTGTGACTCTTTAGAAAAGCCAGAAGGTTCGGTTGTATCACTTGATCACTGGGGCTCATTCCAATCAGCTAACGCTTATGATCCTGGCTATGACTACAGCGAGTTATACGACGGAAACCTCACAAAAGAAAAATGGTCTCAATTAAATTCATCTAATGTTAGAGGCGTTTTTGGTGAATTAGTTAAGTTGAAAACAGACCAACCCGACATTAATATTGGTCTTAGTATTGGTGGTTGGACGCTATCAGAACCATTCCATCGAGTAGCTGCTGACGAGACACTAAGACAGAACTTTGCCGATTCAATTGTTGAACTTTTAAATAAATTTAAAGTTAACGGAAAACCGCTATTCACATCTTTTGATATTGACTGGGAATTTCCTGGGCATGGTGGCGAGAGCGGCGCATTTGAAGAGGACGATGGAAGTAACTTTGTATCTCTACTACAAACGCTAAGAGATACACTAGATAGCAACGGTTATAACTCCATCCAATTATCTTCAGCTGTAGGTGCTACTTCTGAGTATATTAACTATATTGGTAAAGATAACTATCTTAAACTAGCAGGAGAAAATGGCCTCTTAGATAAGTTATATTTGATGAATTACGATTATTGGGGAGCATGGGATACAACCCTCGGACATCATTCAAATTTATATGGTAGTTCAGTTTCTAGTGATTCTTCTGAGAGTAGTAATAGTGCATCAAAAGCTGTTGAACTGCTAGCATCATGGGGAGTCGAGAAATCGAGAATGATGTTGGGAGTAGCCAATTACTCGCGTGGTAAACAAGGGACTATTACTGTTGATGGTCAACCATTTGAGGCAGAATCAGTTACAGATACTTTAGTATTCGGCACATACCCTGATGCTCCAAGTGTTGTAGAAGGCTATGATCTTTATGGAAATATGTCAGGTTCCGATTTACGAGGTGACAATGGTTTCCAGCTATATACTGATGTAGACAATAATGCAGACTATTATTACAACGCAAATACTAACGTATACTATTCTATTGATACCCCAAGAACTGCTGCTATGAAAGCGAAATATGTAAAGGATAATGGATTAGCAGGAACGTTTGTTTGGACAGTTGAACAGGACTATAAAGGTATTACCGTAGATTCGATTAACCTGGCTTATGGTCATCAACTATCTGGCTCTGATAGTTATACAGTAGAACAAATCGAGGAGTTTTCACAGACTTGTGGTGTAAATGTGTCAAACTCCGACTGTGCTGATCTTATTGATCCTCCTGAGTTAATCTCAGTGGCTGCGATAGATGGTCCTACACCAAAGGCGTCTCAAAAAGTTGTAACTACAATTACAACTACTCAAGGTCAAGTACATAAAATCAATACCGTATTTAATAATAATCCGGAATCTTACGGCTGGCAGCACGTGGTTGCTAACAACATTAATAAGGCCGGGATCCGTAACGTAAAAGCGGGAGAAAAAACTGCTGATGGTGAAATTTCAGTCGTTAATGGAAGTGGATACCGTAATTTAGTTTGGGGTCCTGAAGGAACCAAGGTTGATATGGAATTACTCGAAGATAATATTGTTCTATTATCTTCAATAACTGGGCAAACGCCGAACTCGAATCAAAAGATCGTAACAACTATAACAACAGTCGATGGAGATACTCATAAAGTTGAAACTGTCTTTAATAACAATCCGCAATCTTATGGTTGGCAACAAAGTGTGGCTAATAATATCAACAATGCGGGAATCGAAAACGTTAAGGCTGGCGAGCAAAAAAGTGATGGTTCTATCGTTGTTATAAATGGCAGTAGCTACAGAAACAAAATATGGGGACCACAAGGTACTTCTATTAAGCAAGAGTTGGTTGAAGATCAAGTTACAATGGTTTCTGGTATTTACGGGCCGACTCCTGAAGCTGGACAAACGGTCACTACAACAATAGAACTGCCTGATGGAAACTCAACTCAGGTGGAAACCAAGTTCAATAAAAAACCCGAATCATATGGTTGGCAACATGTTGTAGCGAACAAAATTAATGCTATGAAAATTCCAGGGATAATTGCTGGTGAACAAAAAAGTAACGGTGACATTAAAGTTATTGTTGGCAGTAGTTATAGAAATAAAGTTTGGGGGCCAGAAGGAACGATTGTAACCTATGAAATTAACTAGGTAAATTTAAATAAAAATATGCGGATCATTTTGATCTGCATATTGTTTAATAGTTTTTTGATGTTATAATTTGGCAAGAATGGAATCGTAATCACAACGTTTAGTTGAAATATAGAAACAAACAAGTGCTTATAAAAATATAAGATTGCACTTTTGCTATGCATGTGAAGTGAATGGCATAACAGGGGAGATATACCTTCACTAATCCATGCTATATGGACGATTTAACTATGCACCAAAAAACTAGAGAAGCAATTTTACGTAACAATAGGATTAAACTTGATTGGCTTTACGTATTCTATCTTGTAGTTAAAAAAGGAAGTTTTACATCTGCGGCAGATGAACTAGATATAACAGACTCTTCAATAAGTCAGGTAATAAAAAAGCTATCTTCTGCACTAGGAGAGCCGTTGTTTGTGAAAAATGGAAGAAAAACAACACCTACCAAATATGCTATATTTCTGTTCCAAAATATCAAAGAGCATATTGAAGGTATTTATTTTTCGTTAACAGAAAATGACACTATTAAAGTCACAATGCATAAGGATTTTTTGTTTGCGCTTTCAACATTGGATCTTGATACCACTTTTATGTTCACTAAGTATGATGATGGATGCATTAACAATGCACTTGAATTTCAAGATGCAGATGTCATTATCAATACAACGCATCCAATATCGAATAATAAATTTGTTATACATAAATTATCAAAGCTGTCATTAGTTTATGTAAAAGGAACTCAGAGTCCTTTGTCTGAAGATGACTCGTTTGTTTTCATCCGTGATTTTGAGTACAGTTGTCTTCCACAATTAGTTGATTTTGATAAAAATATCAAAGAAGTTGACAGCCTAAGTGAGGCTGTACTCAGGGTAAAACTGAGTAACGATTATACGGTGATTCCTCTGTTTTATTACGATCTCTATAAAGATATACTTAACTTAACCATTGTAGAAGACATGCCTGTCATTAAACATTCTTTATACTTATACCATAAAAATGGAAACAGAAATATCAAAGAAATATCCAGGTTGAAAACTTACATAAATAATCTTTTAGATGAAAAGTCGATAGTTTTATCTAAAAAATACTCTGAACTTTATAAGCAATAATACACAGTATTTTAAGATTTTTACATTAAAGAATGTCAGCTCTGTGATATAAGGCGAACGGAGGATATTGATAAGATATGTTAAGTTTTCATATGTATGGTACAATTCTGTAAAATATCAAACAATATACTAGGCATTACGCAATAGATTATTACATTTTAAATTATGCGTAACGTATTTTGTCTTACGATAAGAAAAAAGGTTACAATAACCATAGTACCTCTGTAGTATTTTTGAATGTATGAACTTTCTACTTAAATAGATCTGGGCTATAGATTTTGCTCAATGTTCTTCTACATACAAGAGGCAGTTACCGGATGAACGACCTGGCTATAGTGCTTATTCTGTCTCTTAAGCTACACGCCGAAATGTTTCATGAAACTATTGACCAGACAAACGGTTTAAAAGATTCAGAATAGAGAATACTTACCTACTCTTTCTGAAAGATAGTTTTTGTAGATGTTCCTTTCTAAGAAAGCAACTCCGACACATGCGGTGAGTTGCTTTCTTAACCCTATTCGCTCGGTATTAACCCTTTTAACCTATACGTCATGTACTGAAATTTACTTGTTGCTCTGGGTGTTTGTTTAGTACTTTTGTATCTGTGACACATGATAATATCAGCGCTATTGCATAAATGTTTAGAGTATCGTTTTCACCGTATAGTTTGACGACACTTGAAAAGTGGTTTGGTATTGATTGCTACCTTATAAAAAATTTTAAAGTGTCCTTAGTGATAGACTGACGCGGTTTACCTTGAAGGCTGGAGTAGAAATTATTTTACCTACACCAGTTAGTGGTTCTATCCCTAGATTCTGGCATGGAATTAAACTACTGAATAAATGTCTCTGAGCTAATAGTAAAATTCTGATTTAGTTAGGTCGACTTCTTAGAAAAAGCCCCTAGTAGCATACGAATAATTCTAGAGATACAAGGGGATATTCTCAACGTACCTGGTCTAATAATTATTGCTTGATTTGAATTCATTAAATCTAGGCATTTCAAACTAAAGTTAGTTTTTATGACTAGGTTTAAGGTTAGTCGTGACTTAAACCTGGTCAGTCATATGGAATACGCTATTGGAAAAATAATTGTTGTTGGAGTAAGGATAGCTAGTAAGAATGTTAGTAAAACTTAACGTAAGATAAAGATTTAACTATGGTAAGGCGAATAGAAAAGTGGAGAATAGTTGAAAAAAACACTATGTCAGTTGATCCATATTAGTTTTAAAATTGGTATTTATTGTGATTAAATTAATAATGACATTATTATTGTTGTTAACCACTCAAATGGCACGTTCATTTGAATATGCAAGTGAGATATATAAGAATGAAAATTCTGAAATTAAAGTATATGAGGCGGTTGGACCTGAACAAAAATTCGAAAAGATCAAAGCTGCTAAGTTTGAGATCTTAAATGAAGAAATGATATCAGATCAGACATCGAATGGATTTAGATTGAATGATATAAAAGTTGTCGATACATCTGAAGGGATAGAAATCTCAAATTACTCCCCTCGGTCTTTTAATGAGGTTGTGTTGTCTGATGGTGTTGATGCGTATTTACTAGATATTGAGCTTCTTCCTCGAAGAAAGATTAATATAGCTTTGGATAAAAATATAAACGATTTGGTTTTCCTTGATCCAAACAACCAGTTTGAATCATCTCCATTGTTTTTTGATCAGTCAGTCAACTCTGTCGACAAGAATAGCTATGAGTTAGTATTGAATCATCTTAAATACCTATATTCTAAGGAGGAAGTGAAAGAAAGATTCTTTAACACATTTATGAACGAAAACTATAATCAGGCTTTGAGTATCGAAGCATGGTATAAATTGATGACATACAATGTGCCAAAAGAATATAAAGCGAGACAAGGTCTAGACTCTAGCTCTGCAACGCAATACTGGTTAAGCATTAACTGGCTGCTCGATGTTTTTAACCAAAATAAAGATGACACACGAATATATGCTGACTTTTCAAGGGCAAGTGCGATTACGCTAGGTGAAAATTCAAGTGATATTTTAGTAAATGAATGGCCTTTAATAATTGAGGATTTAGTAAAAAACGCAAAGGATGAAGGTAGTATTGAATCAGGAAAGCTGACAAAAGAATCTTCTAATCTATACGCATATTATAATTCCTCGACTAAATCGTTGAAGATATTTGTTAAAGAAGGGGTTAAGGTAGACAAAATACAAGCGATTGGTAAAGCAAAGTCCCTAGAGGGATCAGGAGTACAGGATGGAAGGTTTTTACTAAACCCATTAGAACAAACCAATGATCCAATTTTGGTCTCTATCTATGGTGATGATAATTACTTTTCTTATGTTATCGACAACACTGACTTAAGTACCTCAGAAAATACAACTATTGACGATTATATAACTATCGGCGATAGAAACTTCAATATTGAAGATGAGCTAATAGAAAATTATTACTACTTTATTCCAGTCCAGGATTCAGTAGTATACACTGATTCAATCCGTTCTACCGATGATGAGTATTATAATAAAGATGATATTGGTAAATATACAAATATCAAATTGTATGTTAAAAACCTGGAGAATGGAACATTCGAGACGGTAAAAGTAAAAGGTTCAATCGGTGACAAGTATGCGATTGACAACTCTGCAAATGACGGTGGAGGTTTGCATTTTAGCTTGGTAGAAGAAAGCTTAGATTTACTACCAGATGGTAGGTATAGTGGTGTTGTTTTGTTAAATATTAGCAAGTTTCCGGCAGACGACGGTTTCAAAAAACAAATCCGATTGAAGGTTGATTTTTCTAAGTATAATTACAATTCGGGAATTAAAAATAACGTATGGTCGAGGAATTATAGTAGTGAAACTCCTTCAGGAAATTCCTCAGTTTACTTTTATATAGAGAATCAACCAAAAAATGTTGTTTCTTCTACAGGCCCAAGAAATCCTAGTAAGGCACTGTGGAGTGGTGCCAATGGTAAAACGAATATACAGGTAAAAGTCAGGGGAGATGATGGGAAAGAATACTCGCTGGATGTGTTTGGTCAAAAAAAATTCGGTAATAAAGGAATTAGAATGGAAGATGGAGTTCAGCGTGGTTATGGCCAAATGAAAATTGCGTTAGATAAATATAACTATAGTTATTATAACCTACCTAAAGACCAATTTTATAGAGGTAACTTTATAGTTACAGCTGACGGTTGGCATGATTCTAACTATTCACAGATAATACCAGTTGATCTTTCATTCTTTTCAGAAGATAAGAAGAAAAACGCAGATTTTTTAAAGTTAGGCGAGTGGTCAAAGAATTATAGTCAAATGACTCCCTCTGGTAATTCATCTGTCTATTTTTATATCGATAACTATCAAGACAATGTTATTGAGAGCAATGGCCCACGTAAACCTAGTCAAGCTTTATGGAGTGGAAGTTCCGGCAAAACATCGATTAAAGTAAAAGTAGAATCAGATGATGGTGAAATATACCAACTAGATTTGATTGGATACAAAAAGTTTGGTAATCGTAATATTAAAATGGAAGACGGTGTCCAAAGAGGATACGGGCAAATGAAAGTGGTGATAGATTATGATAGTGAATCCTATATAAATTTACCCAATGGTAAGCGATATCAAAGTGAAATATTGATTATAGCTAAAGGTTGGCATGACAATACATTTGAAAAAAGTATATTAGTTGACTTAGATTTTGATAAATAACGTTATATTAGAAATTATTAAGTATGGGTTTAGGGTGTGTAATGTATTCCTTATCGTAGTATAAGTATAATTCGTCTGATCGCGAATTAAGGTATGCTGTAATGAAATATCTGATTGAGAAATTCTTGAATGAAAATACATTTACGAACAAAAAACAAAGAAGTGAGGTTCAGGTTGTAGTCGGGAAAAATAACCTAAAAAAAGGGCGCGTCAAAAGAAATAAAGGTTTGTTGAATGTTAAAGTTAAACAGTAAAATAAAGATTTTATCTACGCTTTTGATTGCATTAATGATCACTAAAGACGTATATGCCCAGGTGGTTTCATTAAAGTTGGATAAGTTGTTTTATTTTTATGATAACACAAAACCTGTGGGAGAAGTAAAAGTCTCTAATGAATCTGATTTCCTTACGGCAGTGAGATTCAAAGTTTATGATCAAAAGAAAACTCTTTCTGAGTCAATAGGATTTGATTTCGAAAAGGATTCTGAAGACATAGATGTCTTTCCGAATGAATTTATATTGTCACCCAAACGAAAGCAAAATGTGTCTTTAAATATTACTCCTATTGGAAGTGACAATACAGAACGAATCTTCAGAGTTCGCGCAATACCGGTACCTTTAGACGAAATGCTTTCAGATAATACTGAGTTGAAAAAGTTACTAAGCGAAGAGCAAAAATTGAAGTACTCACAAGAGGGAAACACAACCGCAAAACTTAATGTAGGGATAGGGTATGGTGCGATAGTAGTAACTCAACCGTTCTCTGAAATTAGGCCGAATTTATTAGATATTAGTTTTGATAAATCTGGGACAAAAGTTAATAACCGTTCTAAATATGTAGTCGAAATTTCTAATTTAATTATAAATGGCAGAGTCATGGATAATTTAATATTAAAGGGGCTTAGTAGTAAGAAATTGAAGCTGAATGAAAGAGTTAATAGTTTGAAAGGTGTTTTACAGAATGGCATTAGGATTAAATGTAACCAAAGTGGAGAATGTAATGAAATTTAAGAGGTTTGCCATAGGGGTATCTATGGCTATGTTAGGTGTGTCTTATGTTGCGCATGCCGCAACTATTAATAGATCTATCTCGCTGTCAGCGACAGTGGCTAGTTCAACATCAGATTTTTCTGTTACTGATGTGTCTGATTCATGGCCAACAACAGCCACTGAGTTTGTTTATAATGAAGCAGCCAGCAAATTTAACAACCCCAGTCCTCTTAGGATCAAAGTTAAGTCTACAGAAGACGTTTTGGTTTCATTGACGTCTGATGCAAAATTAGTCAATGGTTTGGCTGAAATCCCGGTCGCAGTTATGATTACCCAAGTGACTACTGCTGGCTCGTCTACTGCAGGTATAAAGACGGTGACCGCTACTCCACAAACGATTTACGCTAAAGCTACGGAAAGTGGTGCTGTCTCTCAGTATGATATTGATTTTGATGCTGATGAGCTGTCAATGCTAGGTGCTACCGGAGTTACCACTTCGACTCCGGCTGATGGAACTTATGCCGGTACAGTAAACCTTCTGTTTGAGTCTAATATCTAAGCGTATTGTGGATAAGAGGTCGAGCATCCTGCTCTTAACCATATTACTAGTCTTCCTGAGCAATTTTGCTCAGGGAGCTGTTCTTTCGGACCTAAATACTAGTAAAATTAGCTATGAGAAAGAAACTAACGCTAAACTCATTGGAAATAACAAATTTAATATACCTATCAAGGTTTTGATTAACAACGAGGTTTATGAGAACTTGGTATATTTAGATAGTGGAATGAACTTTCGACTTTCTAGTTCTAAAGACGCGCAATCAATTTCAGCAATACTTGATTATATCAACTCAAATGATTTTCAATTATCCTTTAGATTCGATTGTTCTGAGTATGATAGTATAGATGTTTGTAAAAATTACACAAAATTGAGTTTTGCGTTTGACTTTTCTACAGCGACACTATCGATTATTATGAAAGCTAGAGGGAAGGAGGTAAATACAAGCAGTCTTACACGCATCAATAACGATATTACCTATAATCAATACAACAATAACTACTCAGGCAATTATAATGGAGATATTAGGCATGGATTGAGCGACAATGTTTATTTAGGCGTGGATTTACGTTACTCTTGGACTAGCGAAAGTGTTAACAGTGCCGAGTTAACAAACTTATATATATCTCAAATATATAATGATATCGATTTAAAATACTCTTATCAAAGAGGATATAATAATCGATATTACGTTGACAAGTCATCAGATAATAACTATTTAACTTTAGAAGTATCAAAAGATGACAGTAAATTTAGTCAGAGCGATGATAGAACAGAGGTCATAGAATATAGCAATGAATCGGGAAGTATTAATGTACTATCTAGTGATGGAGTGATAAAAGTCACACAGCCATTAATAAGAGGTTATAATTCTATCGTTCTTGACTCGCGAGTTGTTGGTACTAATACTGCTATTGTTCAGTTAGTTGTTGATGGCGAAATAATAAAAGAGACGAATTATGCCATAGGTAGTAGTAATGAAGGTAATCGAAAGCTTCTAAGTTTTTCGTTGAGTGAAAATCTAGATGAATTATTGCTTTTTGGAAACTTTAGTTATAATGAATTGGACTATCAATTCAGTTATTCAACACTTGGAAACTACTTTCTTAATAGATTGCAATATCATTTTCTAGATTTTAATACTAGCTATCAATATATATATAGTGATGACCAGAAAAACCGTTCGGAGTATTCACTCGACTATAAAAAAAGATTTGGTATATCTTCAATAGGTGCTTCTTACTTTTATAGTGAAGGTGAGGTTACCGATAATAAAAGTATAAACCTGTACTACAATACAAAAATAGCTAAAGAATATAATTTCACTATGAGCTATCAAAAAAACTTTAATACAAGTGAATATCGTAATCTAAATATATCATTGTCAGGTGCATTACCCGGATACAAAACGTGGAATTGGACGTTAACAGCAGATAATAATTTTGTCACTAACGATCGAAATGTTTTTCTATCTCTTGCGTATTATGGAAAAAGCTCTTCTTTAATTAACCCTACGATGAGATACGCTTACGGGAACAACAGAGGAAATGAGCTGGAATTAAGAAATAAGATGGAGTTTAACGAAAATGAGTCATTAGACTTAGGTGTATCTTATGAAGAACAAAGCCAACGTATTAAGTCAGATGCGTCATTATATGTATCGAATGACTGGTTCAATAGTAATATATTTGCAAATCGAGGACAAGGTAGTGGCTATGGATTTTCACTATCAAATAGCTTTTATGCAGGTAAAGGACAAGTTTGGTCTGATAGTCAACAATACGACAACTATGCACTGCTAGACGAATACAGTGTAAATAATACCCAAATAAACTACGCAAGTCCTCTTAACGATAAAGTAGGTTTTGATCAATATATTACAGTTTCTACAGATGAGCAAAAAATGAAAGAACTTGAGAATCAATCGGGCAAAGTAAGCAGGTTTCGGATGATAAGTATTTCAGCACCAAAAGAATTAAAAAACAATTATATTGTTTACGGTCGCGTGATTGATCAACGTTCAAAGGGTTTTGGTGGGGTTGATGTAATTAATCACTCTTCTAGCGTTATTAGTGACGAAAATGGATATTTTGCGATGGTTGTAAGTCGAAATAACCCAACAATTAAATTGATGAAAGACAAAAGATGTGGTGAGTATAATATACAAGACTATGTCGATAAAAATCAATCAGTAGTTATTCTTGGGCGGTTACAATGCGAACGTTAAAAAATTATCTGACTTTATCGATTTTACTGATTTGGTCGCTAAACTCTAAGGCTTCAATTATCTCTAAGTTAGATGCCTACTCGGACAACATGGGTATACAGATTGAAGACGTAAGCGGTTTTGATGGGGCAGGAGCCGGGATCACGCATACTAAAAATACCTTAGCGGGCTATGATAGTTGGGGAACGGATTGCAATGCACCTGCAAATAGCGTCTGTTACATAAATAAAAAGTGGCATGATATTAGTGTACCATCCGGCGACAGTACTTTTATTCTAACACTGTCTACCGGCTATGTATGGGATCGTGCTGCAGTAGTCAACGGACCCGTTGGAGCTCCAAGCACTGTTGGTATAATCAATTATGGGGGATCTTCTCCTTCTGTAGCTTTTAAAGGTTATGTATTTGAAATAACGAATGATAATGGGAATTTTGATGGAGTCACTTCTTTGGGAGGCTGTAGTTATGCTTATTTAGATGCAGACCAAAAATCAATCAGAGTTACAAACAAGTTCGAGGGGCCCGGATATGAGTGTCAAATTCACGTTGTTAATGTAGATCCTACGATGGATACAGAGCTCAGGATAGCACAGAACGATGCTCAATGGCGTATCAGAGATGACTTTTACACGGGCATTGTCCCTGGTGAGTATATGGTTACATGGCCAAGTCGTCCGGCAAACTCCGATATAATAAGTTATCAAAAGCCAAGTCAGAACAAGGTAACAATCTCAAATAATATAGAATGGCAATTTAAAATAAACGTAGTAGGATATTTGGAATTTATACTAAACGACAATAGTGATCGCCGTGTGACTCTTGAACCCGGTAAAGATCACTTACTAAATATCCCTTTCGATTTGTTTACATCCTTTGATAAGCTTAAGTTTTCGACCGACTGCCTGGCAGATTGTAAACTTGTTAACCATTCAGGAACGGTAAACCTCCCTTATACGGTAGGATTTTCGCTTTCTCCAAATCCATCAATACCTAAATTTCTACTAGATCAGCCAGTATCAGTACAATATAGTGAAGGACTTAGGTATAAAGAACTTATAAAAGGGAATATTTTCGTCAAATTTGACGCTAGTAGTATAGATGATGTTGCTAACGACCCAAACTTTGATTCTAGTGACATCTTCACAGGTTCGTTTAATTTATATATAGAGCCTGAATTTAGATGATGATGTAGTGGTCAATTAATATCGGTCACGTTCTTAGGGTTTAACCAGAATAATTGCTTTGATTGTGTCTTAAAGCAGAGTTGTATTGCTTAGGGCGGATCTGGTAATAGCAGCCAATAATCTATCGAGTAATCTCTTGTGTAAATCTCCCACAAACTATGGTTTGTGTTCATTCCGTCTTCAAGGTTAAAAAGTGCTCTATTGATGCATTATGGCAGTGAACTTTTCGGTCAGTTGGGCTTTGCTTGGTATGAAATGCCATAGAAAATATCGATAACTCTGAGTTGAATAATGATAGCCTAGAGCGGTTTAGAACATGACGCCTCCAGTTTACTACAAGACTCATGAGTTATAGTGAGAGGCTTGTTCATATCTCAGGTGTTACTACTTATACACCGAGAAATTAAAGCTGAGGAAAGTAAAACGTTCATTAACAGCAATATTTATTTTTAGTAGTTCAATGCTGCCGTATATTGAAATTGTTATGGGCAGTTAAAAGTTACTCTCTCAAGGAACCAAATAACATTCTCTATAAAAATGATAAAAGAGAGAGTAACCCACAGAATTAAACAGTAAACTTATTAAGTTGTCTATGTTTTTTTCGTATCAACTCAAAATGCATGAGTTACAGATACTTGTCTTGCTTTCTGTCGATCCTTTTATGGTGTATTTTACAAATGCCATCACTATTAGTAATTCCCTAGGTCGAGTCTAGATTTAGTAAAACGATTTACGCCATATGGCGTTGTTAATGATATGGACACTCTCACCCAACCTCACACCTATACTGATTGTGTGAGGATTGAAGAGGACGCAAACCATGACAGTAACAACTTTAGGGATCAATGTGGCAAAATTATCTTTTACTCTACATGGCATAGATCAACAAGGCTCTGTGTTGATCAAAAGAATGTTAGGAGAGCGAACTTAGCTCAGATGATACCAGAGCTTGAGCCATGCTTAATTGGAATGGAGGCTTGTTCAGTAGCTCACTATTGGGCTTGATTGTTCATAAAAATAGGTCACAGCGTTAAATTCATGCTTCCTCAATTTGTAAAGCCTTACGTTAAATCTAATAAGAACGATGCGGCTGATGCTGAAGCTATTTTTGAGGCGGTAACTCGACCTAATATGCGCTTTGTACCAATATAAACAGTAGAGCACCAATCCATTCTGTTGGTACATAAAACTGGTGAACGATTGGTTTCTTTAAGAACGGGACTAGTCAATCAACTAGAAGGGTTACTAGGTGAGTTTGGCATCGTCATCCCTAAAGGGTCTTCAGCATTAAATAAGCAAATTCCTTTGATTTTAGAGGGTGCAGAAAATGGGCTGACAATGACTCTCCGTAGTTTGGTGTCACAGTTGAAAGAGTTAATCGACGAGCTAGATATACAAAGCAAAGAGCTAATTAAACAAGTTGACTCTTGTCACCAACTTAATGAAGATTCGCAGCGAATTGCTCAAATCCCAGGAATAGGGCCAATGACGCCAACATCATTAGTAGCTAGCATCGGTGACTCAAAATCGTTCAATAATGGTCGGCAAGTATCTGCTTGGATCGGGCTTGTGTCTAAACAGTTTTCTACTGGAGGTAAATAAGTCCTATTAGGCATAAACAAAAGAAGCGCTGGATACTTGAGAAGGTTACGTGCTCATGGGGCTCTAGCTGTCCTTGGTCATCTGAAACAAAACTTTGATTTGATCTTGGAACTCAAAGTTCGTGTTGTTGATAAGAGCACATTCAGCAGAAACCATTAAGAGTCTTAGAACTCGGATATATGTCTGCAATCGACTACCAATTTTCCAATTGCTACTTGCCAATAAGGAGTGTCCATATATGATTAAATCAGGCAGAAGATCAACGACGCTTTGCCAACTGCCGTCAGTTACTGACGGGCATATCTAGTCCTATGACTTTGACATTCGCCATGATTTCACCAAATTGAGCGTTGTAAAATATCAAGCTCAATTTGCAGCTTGTTAGTCCTTTATATTGAGGCATCGCGGTCTCAGATAATGAGCGAGAGTGATAACCAGATTCGGCTTTCCACTTTGCTATTCTGGCATTTTTTGGAGCTACCACCGCTTCGTTTCTGGGACGACTATCTTCCCAAAGCGCCGCATTTTTTGGAGGCGGAATCAACCGAGTACAACCTTTGTAAGCGTTCACTGGTAGGTACTTGACTCAGTGAACTAGAGGCTAAAGCTATTGGGGGAGGTTGATTAAGGTTAACCGCCTGCACGATTTCTGCTAACGCAGGCAAGGTTGACATCCCTCGCTTATTACTGGTCTCCACAAGTGAATGCACTCTGCCTTTGAACTTGTCACTGGCATCAGATGTCTCGGCGGAGCAAATCTTACACTGGATAACACATCCACGTATTCGCCGCTCCGCTTCGTTGTTAGTCCGAGATATCGAGGTATCCTTTAGAAACAGCAATAAGCGTTTACCAATGGGATGGCAGTTTTTCAAATCGACCTTTGTAGCGCCGTAGGACTATCCCACTGCCTTTTTGAAGCCAGTGATTAAACGATTTTCGAAGCCTGTTCATACGACGGATATATTGTACATACTGGATTTTTTCTCTATCTGGGCGGTGGCGTATTCTAAAGACCATATTTGAGATAAGTGTCAGACGTTTACCAACATGAGAAGTATCACCACCGACACTATAATCTGCTATCTGCTATGGATTCCTCTTTACATGAGACCAGCACAGTTTATGTTTTTCTGGTTTCAACCAGTTGCTTGGCATTGGTCGGTGACGACTAAGCCCGAGTAGTTCGCACCTAACATGGCCTTGGCAGAATGAGAGAATAAAATCTTTTTGTAGACAAGGTCTTCATTCGCTACCAACCAGCGCCAATGTAAGCTCTCTTCACTATTGCGAGGTTGGGATGCTTCTTCGACATGAACCAACGATGCAGTTTGGATACTGTTGCGAATTGCGTGATGCAAAGGGGGCAACATTGAAGTAACTTTGGTGTGTGCTTCACTGATGGCACCAACAGAGAAAGTTGTGCCTAGTTCCTCTTTTAACTGAGAACGGATCTTGGGGGGACTTAAATGATATTGTCCAGCCAACACAACGATGCAGCTGAACAGGTTAGGCGCCATAATACCTTGTGGGATATTGTTAGGTTTCTTTGCTCTAATGACCTCACTACAGTGTTGGTACTGGCCTTAAAATCGTTGGTATTCAGTGATATCAACCGTAGCTTTGGTATTTCGTGTACTAGATGACGACAAAATGGGTTATGGCGAACGGAAATTTCCTATTCACCACAGCGCAGACAAGTTGAGTCAGGCAAGCAGTCAATGACAGTGTCAGTATCCTCTAGCTCAGAGAGTTGTCGTTGACTCCTTAAGTGGCCTTGTTTAGCTCCCCTCGAATTGCGGCCACCGGAGCTTTGCGCATTTTCGTTCAGCCCGTTCTTTCGGACCATCGGGAGAAGGCGGCTTGGAAGAGTTAGAGTAACTTGTTCTCAGCTTGCCTTCACAATCGCACAGTTGCTCCCATAGAGTTTCGATGAGCGCGTTAGATTCATTGATGTTGGAAGTAATAGGTGGTGCTTGTGTAAATTTGCACTTTTTCATATCTCCAGCTTGAAGGCTAGGAATGATCACTCTAGAAGAAAAAGTAAATCAAGTGCGATGAGTCACACTTGAATGTCAATAAAGGACTGGTGAACACTTACTAACCTTTCTTTTTCAGAATCTCATGGCAATTTTTGGTGTCGTAGGCTCCATCGGCAGATACTGCAGTGATTTTTCTGCGTGGTGGATTGGGCAACGTCGGTAGCACTTTACTATCGCCAACATTTACAAGGCTGACTTCCGCACTAAAAGCTTCGTGAGTATCCAAATCTACAGTTAGGTGCAGTTTACGCCATGTTCTGCGTTTTTCTGCCCCATGCTTTTTCTATTTCCACTCAGCCTCGTCAAAGACTTTGAGACAATAGCTATATGGCGAATAGCTCCTCTAGGTCTATTGCGATATTTAACCTGAACCGCACGCGTTAATAGAGAGAAGATATCCTGGATCATCAAGGCAGTTTCAATTGCTGTATCTGAATACTGGAAGCCTCTACCACGCTTACCATGATAGGCCCTACATTGCTATGCATCTATGGCTGAGTCATCTATCCAAAATGTAACTGACCCTACTTTGCACAAGGCTTTATAGTACTAGGTCCAGTTGGTTATTTTCTTTTTTGCTTTATCCATATTACCAACGTCCTAGCCATCATAAAGGACCTGGTAGCGAGACTTTGAAAAGGTGCAATGGATTTAGGCAACAACGGCACGCCTTATACAAAAGCAGAAAGATAAATTCTCGGAGATCATTGATATTTCAGGAAGTACACAGCAACTCTTTAGGTTATTGATTCTTTCGGTAATCTACTAACAGCGCAATAAAATTACGAAAGTATTAATGTGTTCACGATGCTTAGACGGGAGCAATGAAATTTAGTTGGTAATCTATACATGAACAGAAATATAAGCATTGAAAATTCAAGGGCTAGACTTGTTTTATCGTTAGGAATTTTCATCCTTGTGAGAATAGCAATGTAGTAAAGGTCTCGGCGTTGCTCAACTGTTGTTAAGGTAATGTGTCAAATGGAAAGTGTACATCTGGGTTTGGTAACATTTAAGAAACACTCGTAAAAACCAAATGAGCAACGAGATGCTACTATACTCAAAGCTAAGTGTGATATCGATCGCATAAATAAAGTAATCGTGTGAAATGTCATCTAATTTATAAAATTTATGGATCGGTATCACTAAAAAATGTTGTAAAATCAATGTTAATTTATATATTTGGCATCAATATCTCAAAAATGAGACATAGGCTTGGGAGCTGGAATGAACGAGTACTTTGAACTAAACGCGCTCATAGCTGATGATTCACCTGTGATGTTATCTAGTATACGAAGAATTTTGTTCGGTATGGGTTTCAAAGATAGTAATGTAGTACATGTAAAAGACCCAAAAGCCGTCTTGTATCAAGCAAAGAAAGAAGCATTTGACGTGGTCATTTGTGATTTCAATTTCATGAATAGGCTTAATGGCAGACAGATTTTTGAAGAGCTAAATCATTATGGTTTGTTGAAAGATACGTCGGTATTTATGATGGTAACAGGCGAGTCCTCCGCAAAAGTAGTAAGAGCCATTATAGAGCTGATGCCAGATGAATATTTATTGAAACCATTTAACGCTACTTATTTAAACAAAAAACTTTCGAGAGCGATTAATAGAAGAAAAGCTCTTGGGAAGCTCTATGGAGCTCATAATAACAAGGAGTATGAGAAAGGACTGACCTTGTGCGATGAATTAGAGTTTGACCATCATAAGTACTATTCACTTATACAAAAGTTCAGGGGAGAGTTTCTTCGGTATTTGAATCGTTATAGAGAGGCGAAAGAGCTTTACGAAGGACTACTTGAAGATAATGACACAGAATGGGCAAACGTTGGCTTAGTTGATTCCTATATAGAGATGGGAGACGTGGTCAAGGCACAAAGTCTAATCAACGAATATCTAGAGAAAGTACCAAGCTCTGTAAGCATGCTTAATATGTCAGCCAAGAGCGATATATATAGTAGTGATATACCTAGTGCTGTGAAAAAATTTGAATATCTTAGTGAAATTTCGCCTGGAAACCCTGACCGAGAATTAGTGATAGCGAATCTTTGCTTTTCTCAAGGTGATTACAATACCGCTGCCAATAGGTATATGGTATATTTTGATTTGAGCAAAGATACTTACAGAAATACGGTCGAATCTAGATATAACGTAATACGTACACTTCTATGCTATTATAACTCCCTTGGGAATAAAGAACCTACAACACTTGGAAACACTACAAGTCCTGGGCGAAAAGTTAAACCAGAAATTTACTTTGAATATCACCAAATAAGTCAATCTCATCAAGCTGATGTTGAGTATGGTGATGGTGGTGGTACTCATATTAGTAGTTTTATGAGTAAAGAACTTGTTGAAGCTCATATCCACGAAATAGAAGGAAATATCAAGCACTCTATTTTAATGTTAAAGCATGCTTTCAAAGTAACTAAATGGGATAACTTCTATGAATTATTCCATTTTGCATATTTATTGTCATTATTTATGTATGACAAAGAGTTCAATGCTGTAATATCAAAAACAGAATTTTTCATTAATAATAAAGAAATTGATCCTTTGGTTCTTAATTCCATGATAGCGATGATAAGTAAATTGAAAGAAAAGCATGTTAAACAAAAAAATTATATTAAAAAAACTATGGGAAACTACGAAAGTATGATACAGCAAGGAAATGTAAGTTTGGCTATTGATGAATTAATAAAGCTAACAATTAAGGCTCCATATTTCAGAGATGGTAATTTATTGCTGATTAAAAATATGGTTTCTGCCTGGCCTACTAATTATACTCGCGGAAGAACAAAAAAAATTTTAAAAGTTTGTTATGAACGTTGCAAAGGTTTATACACAACCGAGGAAATGCTAGAGCATGGTATAAGCACACAATATGAAAATGCGTTACAAGGCCTTGAAAGATGAAAGTAAACAAAAGTAAATTACCGTTTCTGCTTTCGATGTTTACAGTGGTTTTGATTATCGCTGTGCAAATTAATGTTCTCAAACGTGTAAGACAGATTGATGACTATTACAATGAAGTTTTAGTGCTAAACAAAGTCAATAGATTGCTGGATGAATCTAAGAAACAAAAAAAGATCTATATTGCCTCCCAAACTATACAGAGTCATATTAATTTAACCGAGACACTTGAGTCGTTAAAAAACACACTAGATCTAGATAAGAGTCGCTTCGCTGAACTGCGAATTTTGCTAGATGATTATGTAATGAACTTTGAAGCTTTTGGTATTCTTTTTGAGCGTAAACAAAAACTTAGTAGTGAACTAAAACAGTTTCAAATAGAAAGCGCAAACGCATTTGATGAAATAAGAGGTGGAAATAACAAATTAATCGAGGAATTTGATGAGGCAGTAAAAACCTCGAATAAAAATGAACTGAAAGTTTGGTTTGCCACAACGACTAAAATATATAAAGCCACCTATTATTTGGATAAGATCAGTTTGATATTGAACTCGTCTGTAAATGATTTAGAGGTTGATAGTAAGCAAGCTTTAGAGTTAAAGAATGCTGTAGGTCATGCATTGTTGAAAATCGATAGTCTAATAGATTTTTTACCATTTAAAGTAAAGCAGCGTTTGGAGTTTGTAAAAGAAGAAAATCTTATGGCTAGTATTGATGAATTCATAAGGTTAAATTCAGAAATTAACTCCAAATTAATAAATCAGGAAGCAAATTTTAGGACGATTAGTGATACATTGTCAGCTAAAGAAGACATCCTACTTTCAGGCTTCAAGAAAACCCAAGAGTCTAAAGATACGCTTAGATACTCAACTATAATTTTGGAGCTTAGTTTACTGATTCTGCTATTTTTCCAATTTCGCAGTTTTGTGAACTATAGCAATCTTGTGAAAATTGAGGCGGAGCAAAGAAGGAAAGCTCAATATAAAAATAAAATGAAGAGCATTTTTCTGGCTAACATTAGTCATGAAATAAGGACTCCAATTTCGGGTGTTGTAGGTATCACAGACAAAATGTTAGAAGGTAAGTTAAGCACTTCAAACAAACATGATATTACATTAATTAATAATACAGCCAAAACTCTTGTTCAAATAGTTAATGATATTCTTGACGTTTCAAAAATCGAGTCCGGTAATGAAATTGTTTTTGAAAAGAACTTGTTTAATGTAAGAGAGTTTGTTGAGGAATTAGCCAAAGAACTAACTACATTGTATCAAAAAGATAATGTAAATTTTGAAGTTATAAACAACGTACCACTTTGCAGTTATCTTCAACTAGATAGAAGGCGATTAAAGCAGGTTATAAATAACCTAGTTTCAAATGCGCATAAATTTACAAGTAAAGGCGATATTATATTAACAGTGAATAGAAGCGATGATTTAATTGTTTTCGAAGTTAAGGACACTGGTATTGGGATCGCTGATGATAAAATCAATGAACTGACGAAACCTTTTTTTCAAGATATTAACATTCTAAATAAACACCAAACAGGTACCGGGTTAGGACTATTCATAGTTAACAATTTTGTTAAGACGATGAAAGGGAACCTGACGATTGAAAGTAAAGAAAATACTGGCTCCACTTTTAGAGTGAGCTTTGATTCACTTTGTGCTGAAGGTGAATATGGGAATGGTAACGAAAAACAAAACACTAACGAAATCAACTACCAGTTGAAAATATTAGTCGCAGAGGATAATGATGTTAATCGATATATACTCGAAGGACTCTTGTCTGAGTTTCAAAATGTCACATTTGTTACTAACGGAAAAGAGGCGGTTGAAGCTTGTGATAGCTTTACCTTTGACTGTGTCTTAATGGACATACAAATGCCGGTAATGAATGGTGTTGATGCTGCCAAAATCATTAAATCTAAATCTAATATGCCTATAATAGCCTTAACAGCTAACGTATTTAGTTTTCAAATGGTTGAAGATTACAGTGAGTACTTTGATGATACTATATATAAACCGGTAAAAAAGGGTGAACTGATTGAGAAAATCCGAGAATATGCAACAGATGCAAGCTTAGATATTCCTAACGATAGAATTATAGGAAAGTTGGCATTTGTACTCGATGATGACGAGGTGTTGACCAAACTAAGTCGTTTTTGCGAACCTCAGCTCATTGATTACGACGTTTATAACTTGGAACTATGGGACTTAAAAGACATCAAGTCCAAGAACGCCTATGATTTGATCTTGTTTGATTACAGTGAAATAAACTCAATAAAAACAGGCTCGATGCTGAATGTTCCAAGTTTATATGTCCATATGAACGATTCCGTCATCGATGGCGGAAATGTCGTGAATGTCAAAAATCCGAACGAGCTTTACTCATATTTGACTAAATTCCTTATCGTTCATGAGTTTGAAGCTTTCGAAGAAGAGGAGCAGGATAATGTAGCTGAGATTAGCTATTTGGATGACGAGTTTAAAAATATCATTATCAAGTCTTTCGAAGATGATAAATGTCGAATAGAGAGCTTCTCGACGGTAGATGAGTTTGATCAATTAATGCATATGTATAAAGGGCAGTCGGAATACATAAAAAATCTAAGCATTGAATCACTACTAGAACGTTATAGCACTTTAAGAGTATCACAAGGCATCGAGGAGTTAAAAATAATATTTATTTCGAACTTAGATAAAGCACTAGAAGATCTTAATAATGAAAAAAAATCTTAAGATGTACCATAAATCTAACTTCAAAATTCTAGTCGTAGAGGATGATGTTGTACAACGTAATTATATGCGTAGTTTTCTATGCACTAATGGCTTTACCAGCGTGACAGCGGTTGAAAGAGCAGAAGAGTGCCTTGTACTGCTAAGAGACGGTGTTAAGTTTGATATGGTTATCTGTGATATAAAACTTCCAGATATGGATGGTGTCGAACTGCTGACTTATTTAGATGAGTTCGATCTTGAACATGTTATCATTGTAAGCTCTATCGATGAAGATGTGTTGAAAGTGGTTGAAAAAATATGTCGGAAACTTGAGTTTGGTTCGCACGCTGTTTTTAGGAAAGTAGACGTTAATTCAAAATTAATTGAGTATATAAATTCCAAACTAGAATTTTCTACCAACGAAAATGTGATCATCGAAACAAAAAGTAGCTATAGCCACGAAGAAATCATAAGCCTATATTACGATTGTAGTATTGTTAACTTCTATCAACCACAATTTGATGTTGAAAAAAACCAAGTTGTTTCATTTGAAATTTTAACCAGATTAGTCGATAAAAAAGGAGATTATATACTACCAGGAGATTTTATCCCGATAGTTAAACTGAACGGTTATATTTTTAGTCTAATGTTAACTAGTTTAGAACAAGCGTTCATCGATTTTCGGGAATTCAATATTCAAAAATCACTATCTTTAAATGTAACACAGGAAATACTCAGAAATAAAACGTTGTATTCACATCTTGTACAATTGTGTGATAAATATAACTTTAAGTATCAGGATTTGACTTTGGAGATAACCGAAGAGGAAATGTATGAGGATAGTGTTTCCATGCTGTCTAATCTCTCTCGCCTTGCAATTAAAGGGTTTAGATTATCAATTGATGACTTTGGTACTGGTTTTGCGTCATTGGACAAAGTTCTAGATCTACCTATATCCGAACTAAAAGTGGACAAAAGTATAGTAAGGGATATTACATATTCTCAAAAAAAGACTGAAGTCGTCTCTCTATTAGTTGCATTAGCCACAGCACTCAACATAAAACTGATTACAGAGGGAGTAGAAGATTATCAGACTTTGGATATTTTGAAAGAACTAGGAGTTCGACATTTTCAAGGTTTTTACTTCGGTAGACCAATGCCGATCACATTTATCAATGGTCAACTATCAGAATCAGAGTAATGTTAATCATAGTATTATTACTAATATTGGTATTTTCTTCAATTTTTCTCTTGGTTTCAAAGCCCAAGAAGAAGGCTATTGTCACAAGAACAAACAATAATGACTATATACAGATATTAAATCAAGAAAGAAAAAAACAAATTCAGATATTAGAGCAACAAGCGTATGATGGAGATGAATCGTCTGCCGTTGTTTTAGCAAAACGTTATGAAAAAACCAATATACAATTAGCCCTAAAGTGGTATCTAGTCGCCGCAAAACTAAATAATACTTATTCACAGAAACGTTTAGTAGAGATCATTAGTAACAGTGTGATTTCTACTAGTACAGATGAACAAAAAGCTTACTACTTATTGTATTTATTTAGATATTCCGAAGAGAAAACTACAAAGTTCAAATGTTGTGCATCTATTTTGGAAAGCCACTATAAAAGAAAAAATATAGTTATTGAAGTAACAACATACTTAACGGAGCTATGCAATGAGGATGATATAGACGCAATTACACTTTTGTCTGAATGGTTAGTATCGAAAAACAATGAAAAGCCAGACCCGAGGTTTTCTACGAATCTATTATTCTCTTCAGCAAAAAAACACGATACTTTGAGTATGAAAAAGCTTGGTGTCCATTATTTAGAAGGGGTAGGTACAAAGGTAGATTCACTCAAAGGTTTGTATTGGCTTGAAAGAGCTGCTGAAACAGGTGATGTCGACGCAATGACTTTTCTTGCAAAAACTTGGTCAAATGAATATCACAAGAATTACCCGGTCGCTTTATTCTGGTCGTCCTTGGGAGGCTACTTGAGTGATGAGAAAGTAGTCATCAAAAATCAACATTTGATGAAGGAAGTTGACGTAAAATCTGTTATAGAAATTCAAAAGCTCTGTAAACAATTATCGTTGTTTATGAAAAAGAACCCATTGAAGGCTGACTCATTGATATACATATTAAATCAATTTTTAAGAAGAAAAGACTTTGATCCTAAACTGCTTTCTATTTTTGAAAACTCTAGAGAGGAAAACAGTGATAGCCATGAAACGAATTTCCTGTCTAGTTAGTCTATAGCCACTTTTTAGAGAATTTCGTTTAATTCCCTTCTTAAATGTTACTTTTTATTCCAAATAGGCCTTCATGCATATTGTTGATTATAGTATAATCGATTAAATAATACTAAATTAATAGATAGCTGGTCTGATGAGTATATATAAAGACAAAACGGTTTTGATCGCGGATGATTCGCCGGTTATTATTTCTAGTGTGCGAAGAATCATTTTGGGCATGGGCTTTAATGACGATAATATACAAATAGCAAAGGATCCAAAGTCAATACTTTCCCTATCTTCAGAGCAGTTTTTTGACCTGATAATTTGTGACTTTGAATTTCATGATAAATTGAATGGTCGGCAGGTTTTCGAAGAGCTTACATACCTGCAGCGCCTTAAGCCAGAAGGTGTTTTCATAATGGTAACGGGCGAATCTTCGGCTAAGTTAGTTCGTTCTATTATAGAAGTTAGTCCTGATGAGTATATACTTAAGCCATTTAGTGCGACTCAACTTTCAAATCGAATTATGAAGTCCGTTTTACGTAAAATGACTCTAGCTTCTCTTTACAGGGTTTATCAAGAAAAAAAATACGTTGAAGCTATCGATTTGTGTGGCGAGCTCCTATTCAAATATCCCAAATATCAACTTCCAATCCAAAAGATAAAAGCGAAATGCTTGATGTTGACTAGTAATTTTGGGGAGTTAGAGCTGTTATTGAAGGAAATTATAGCAAGAGATGGTGTTGAATGGGCAAGCTGCGAGTTAGTAGAGCTATACATAACAAAGAAAAAATTCGATTTGGCTAGCGATTTGATAACGAGTTATCTAGACGAACATCCAAATTCATTACGTATGCACGTGTTATCATCTAGGATTGATATTCATGATAAGAATGTTAAGCAGGCAATACATAAGTTGACTTATATATCTAACTTAGCTCTTAATAATCCTGAAAGACAATTGGCTCTAGCTATGCTAAATGTCGCTAATAATAACCCAAAAGCAGCAAGTTCATGTTTTATATCTTATCAAAAGCTCGTCGAAGGTACTTTTCTGGATAATGATGCTTGTACATACAATATATTAAGGTCGACACTTCTCGATATAGACAGTAACTACAGACTATCTCATGAATACCTAAAAGGTTCTATTAACCGAGTCAAAGCAGATTTTGACAGTTTCGTTATGAGTCAACAACATAATTTAGCTTATGCTGATACAACAATTGTTGACAAGAATGCCCTTTCAAATACGCTTATCAATGCACATATATTTATTTTGGAAGGAAAAATAAACGAGGGAAAAAATCTCATTTTCGAAGCCTTAAAAGATAACAAGTTAGGCAATCTTTCGGAGTTATATCATTTATCATACATACTCTCTCTTTTTTATTATAGAAAGGAATTTAACGACAATTCACTGCGCTTCAAAAAGAAGGTAATGGAACTTGGTGATATCGGTTTGGTATCAGAGTCGGTCATTTTGATGTATACAGAGCTGGCTATAAAGTACAATACCGTAACAAAAGATTTCGCAAATAACCTGTCGTCGTTCAAGGATAATATGGAGAGACGTGATTTTCAGTCTGCTCTGCGAATGGCTATAAAACTCTATGAGTCAAATATTTACGATGCAGAGGCGTATAAATCAGTTATCAATGTCTCCCAGCACTTAGTACCTGATGAAAAGCTTAAAGAGAAGTTGAAGCCAATACTTAGACGCTCCTATCGATATTGTAAGTTACTTTATACTTATACCGAATTTGAAGAAAATAAATTGGCCAAGATGTATAGTAACGCAATATCAATATTCGATTGAGGCTTTATACATTATTGTGAGATTAAATATAGATTTTATTGAGTGAATATATTATAATCACTCATATTGACTAGGGTTATTTCCGAAGACTACTTCCTCTGATCAATAGGGACATGGAAGTCCCGCCCTCTACAAATTACTAAGCCGCTACTGTTCTTCCCCTTTTGAGTAGTGGATTTTTTACGTACTGTATATTGGTAATAATGATACACTAAAGGTAACGATTGCAAGTTAGCTATTGGTTGATATGTATCTGAGATTGTAAAAGACAGAATTTTTATATAATAGTTCGAGCAAGTTAATAAGCGTAATATGATAAGGAATTTTGTTGTTAGAGCCTTACGCATGACTATTGGTGTCTTATATTTTACTCTGAATCAAACTACCTTTGATTTTCAAACCTGGATGTCTCTCTTACTTTCGTTTAAATAGTTTTTTAAATAGTTGTCGAGGCTTTGTTGCCGAAATCGAATGAACTAAATCAGAATTTTGCGATCAGATCAGGGACATTCATTCACTGACTTTGATTTCATGCCGAAGCCTCGCTATAAAACCACCAACTGGTGCAAGTACAACAACTCCCTAGTCAATAGAGGTTCACTCACGTTCTGGATTGACGAAGAAGCTATATCGGGGTGGAAACAATCTAAACAGCACAAACGTGGTAGACCGTGATTGTTTAGTGACTTAGCTATCACGACCGCTCTCATGGTGAAGCGCATCTTTTCCTTACCCTTAAGGGCGCTACAAGGCTTCATAAACTCAGTATTCAAATTAGCGGATGTCCCATTGGTTTGTCCTCACTATACCTGTATAAGCCGCCGAGCCAAGGATGTAGAATTTATTTCAAAGCCTCAACACGAGGCGCCATCCAACACCTAGCCATTGATGCAACGGGGCTCAAGGTTTACGGTGAGGGAGAATGGAAAGTGAAAAAGCATGGAACTGATGGCAAGCGTCGAGTTTGGCGTAAACTTCATCTTGCGGTTGATACAGATACACATGAAATTATCGCCGCAGAGCTAACACTATCAGGTGTGACTGATGCGGAAGTACTCCCGAATCTACTCAAGCAAACACGCCGAACCATTAAGGAAATCTCGGTAGATGGAGCATACGATACAAGAGAGTGTCACAGAGCGATTAGAGTTAAGAAAGCGACACCTTTAATTCCCCCGCGTGAGGGTGCAGCTTTCTGGGAAAAAGGGCATCTACGCAATCTGGCAGTTGGCTGCCAAAAGCTCTATGGCTCGAACAAAAAGTGGAAACAGAAGTATGGTTACCATAAGCGGTCATTGTCGGAGACCGCTATGTATCGCGTAAAACAACTACTAGGGGCTTCACTCACGCTTCGAAATTACAATGCACAAGTTGGTGAGACTTACGCCATGCTCAAAGCACTCAACAAGCTAACTGGGATAGGTATGCCCGAAACTCAGTATGTTGTTTAAAATGCGAACTATTTAGCTTGCGTTCGCTCTTTCGTTGAGTTCGGTAACAAAGCCGCAGATATGTTGAGGCGAAACGGTCGTGTTGCAAGAAAAAAATTATTTTTGCTGGCTAAAAAGTTAAACCAAGATGAGTTGATTAACTACTTCAAAATCGTGGACAAAGACCTAGATGATATTCTGGATATATTTGTGCGTGTAAACAGTGGCGGTACTATCCTATCAAAATCTGATTTGTTATTTTCTACGTTGGTCGCTCATTGGGAGGATGGGAGAGAGCATATCGAACAGCTTATTGAGACCATGAATGGTGAGGATAGTCTCTTCAATTTTAACACTGATTTTTTAATGAGAACGTGCTTGTTTTTGATTGATGCACCGATGAGCTTCAAGGTACAAACGTTTGATCGAAGTAACATAGCTAAGATTCGTGATAACTGGGGGGCAATCTTTACGGCGCTAACAAAAACTTCATCAATATTACGTGAGTTTGGTTTCAATAAGACCAGGTTGTCATCTAACTATGCTGCTACACCAATAGCATATTACGTGTTCAAAGGCGGAAGGGTAGATAAAGAATCAAAAGCCGAGTTGCGAAAGCTAGTTATTCATGGTCTGCTCAAGCAAATCTATAGCGGGCAAGCTGATTCAGCTTTAAGTGGATTACGTGATGGATTGAGAGATAAGCGTGAAGGTAGTTATCCTCTAAAACAGACTAGCTTTTCATTTTCTAGTTTCCAACATACGAAACTTGCTGGTGGTAAGAGGCTTACAGTTGACGGTGATGATATAGAGGATTTCCTAGAGTATAAGAAAGGTAGCTTCAGTTTCTTGCTGTTATCTGTCCTTTATCCAGATCTTCAAATAGACCAAATCAGCTTCCATCAAGATCATATGCATCCCCACAGTGGCTTTAAAACATCAGCATTAGTCGACATGGCATTACAACAGGAAGATATTACTCATTGGCAGAACCTCCGTGACCAGTTACCTAATCTCCAATTACTTGAAGGACAAGAAAACGCGGAGAAACAGGCCACACCTCTGGACATTTGGGTATCCAAGAATGGGATTGACGAACAGTATTATCGTCAACGTAATTATGTGCCCGCTACACAATCGCTCAAGTTAGTAGACTTTGCTTTGTTTTTCGAAGCTAGGAAAAGATTGATGCGAGAGCAGTTACATCTAATTTTTGATGTTGATACAGAAGAAAAAGTAGTCGAGTTAACTGAATAGCCAAGGAAATTTGGTAATCCAGTGTTGATTCAATTTAGTTAAAATGTAGATCAGCGGTATTTGCCATAGTTTAATTGAATCTCATTTAATGGAAATCTCAGTCACATGTTCCTAAGTGCTTACCCCAGTAGTAATAGAGACTGAGAGTGGAGTTTTTAGTTTGATGTTTGTCACAAAAATGAAATGTATGACAAGGTGTATATTCCTGAAAGTCGACTTGTCATAAGTTGTTAAATTTCAGATAGATAGGCTTAGAGTCCGACTTCCTCACTCGCCAAGTTCTGTGAGCCCTTGTAGTGTAAGAATTCCTTATGTTACGAGGGCTTAGTTGTATCTGGCGTAGCTACCTTGTGGTACAAAAGGTAGGTACAAATGGGCATTATGGCAACACCACATAAGCATCCTAGAACTGGAGTCTATTACTTCAGAATGGCTGTCCCAAAACAATTAGTCCCTCTAATTGGCAAGACCGAATTCAAAACTTCTCTCAAGACGAAAGACTTCAAAGAAGCCAAACGAGTATTTGGTTCACACCTAGAACAAGCACACAAACAGATTGATCTAGCTAAGCTCAAGCTTTCTAACAGTCCTAGCGTTGAGCTGACTGATTATGACTGTGCAATTATTGCAGAGCGCTGGTACGAACGAACTAGAGAAGAAATTGATTCTACGGGGGACTATGATAGTTTTCTAACTTACGAACGATACTTCACCGATGATGGACAAGAGCGTGTTCACCAGTTTGGTTTATCTGACAGTCTAGAGTTTCGAGGGATGGACGCAGAAGCAGCCACAGGTGAAGAGTATCAGGAGCTCGTTCAGGCTCTAGAGGGCTATATACAGGCTCAACTCGACTTAGAAGGCTTAGTCATACCAAAGGATAGTTCAGCCTTTAGAAAGCTAATTGGTGCTTTTTATACCTATGTCAGGCATATAGAAAGTGTTTGTGAAGCAAGGCACAGACGTGACTTTGGTTATACAGCGATTAAAAGCCCTATAGTGGGTCAACAGCTTACAATACCTAAGAATCTCAAAGTAACAACTAGGCGAGTTCAGAAATCTGAGCGCTCAATATCATCTTTATTCAACCTATACTTTGACTCGGAAACACTCAAAGGAAAAGACACCAAATCCCTTGATGAAGTTAAACAATTGATTAGACGTTTCATTGAAATAGTTGGTGATATTGATGTCGGTGAGGTCAAACGTAATCATGTTGTTCACTTCAGAGATACTTCGTTGCAATTGCCCAAATCTAAGGCTAAAACGGTAAGGAGTTTACCTCTTGAAGCTCAGGTTCAGATGGCTAAAGAAGAAGGTCTTACGACTATCAGTAGCACTACGGTCAACGGTACAATAGGAAAGATCTCTGCAGTATTTGGTCATGCCATTGAACTCGGGTGGATTGATGTAAACCCTCTTCATGGGATGAAAGTTGTCAATCGTAAACAAAAAATAGAAGCAGATGAAGGTAAGGGCTACACCGCTGAACAAATAAGCCTATTGTTTAAGGCTGATACCTTTAACTACTCAGAAACACCTAAGCCTTGTGGTATGGCTTGTTATTGGGTTCCAATTCTGTGTAGGTACACTGGAGCAAGAGTTGGTGAGATAGTGCAGCTGCGTAAGCCAGATATTGGGGTTTCTGTTGATGGGATCCACTTTATGAACATACGCAGGGGTAATGGGCAGAGTGTTAAAAACGATAGTTCACTTAGGCGTGTGCCAATACATGACCATTTAATAGAGCTGGGCTTTCTGGATTATGTCGAGGATTCGTCGGAGTTTCTATTCCCTGAGCTAAAACCTAACAAGTACGGTAAGTGCTATTCAGCGTTAGGTAAGTGGTGGAGAAAGCAATTGAGGGCTTTGGAAGTGGAAACAACTCAACCTTTTCATTCGTTTAGGCACAGTTTTAGAACTCAACTAAGAGCACAAAGTGTGCTTGATACAGTTAGTGATTCAATTACTGGTCACTCCCCATCGAACATAGGAGCTTCGTACGGAACGGTGGAGTTGAAAACAAAGAAAGTTGCGTAGATAAACTTCCTCGTCTCGCATTAGAACCATTGCAGTTTTAGGAGGTTTCCCTCTAGTTGGATTGCTTTACTTATACTAGAGGGATTTGTTAAAGCTAATGGCGGTGTTTATATACGCTAGAAGTCCGTCTCCAACTCTTCAAGGCTAATATCAAGGTCAATATGCTCTATGGAGTTGCCCCAGTAGTGTTGGATGAACGTGTACAATTTGTCTGGTTCTTTGCTTGCTCTTGCCTTTTTAAGTATCTCCAATGCTAGCTCTTTGTCTGCATCAAGCAAGCCTCCGTCTGTTTCATCGACCGTTGTGAAGTCACTGCATCTTTTTAACTCGTCACGGCTTGGTTTTAGCATTGGATAGCCTGTAAGAGAGCTCTTTGCTACGTTGTGACCCTTTTCAAAGAAACCTTCACTCTCAAACTCTTTGTGCAGCTTGCGCCAGTTACTTACAGTTGAGGTTTGAACACCAAGTAGTTCGGCCGTTTGTTTTATGCTTGGTTTATCCTCTTGTAGGTTGTAAACCAGAAACTGTTGCCATTGTAACTCCACTCGTTGGGAGCTAGTTAGAGGTAGTGCGTTGTGTTCAGTGTTGATAGAGAGGGCTCTTTCTATTGGCACACCTTCAGTATGGACTTTGACTCTAATCTGCTTGCGAAGTTTGCCTTTAGATTTAGTGTTGATTTGGCTAAATGCTGCGTATCGATGGAAACCATCAACAATGATGTACTGTCCCGTTTTATTTGGGTCTTCTACGACTTCAATTAGCTCAATACGGAGATTAGGGTCATCGGTTAGTGCTTTGACTATTGCTTTGATGTGGCGTCTAGAGGTCTTTTCTTGGTCAACTTTCTCACCGAAGGTTGACGCTCTAGGGTCTCTAACTTGATAGCGTTTATCTTCTGGGTTGATAGCTGATAGAGATATTCTTATTGTTTTCATTTATGTATCTAGATGATTTTGGGGTTCTGAATCTACATTCATGTATAGGTAAATACAAGGTGTATACCCATAATGTTTTTGATTGTTACGCCAAAAATCCTTTATATACAAGGCTTTGATATTGTCTTTGGTGTGAGTTTGTCTGTAGTCATATCGGCTCTTTTGACTACGCATTGGCTGCCGCTGAAGTTTTATCGAAGGTAGGGGGGGAGGTCTGAGGGTTAGTACCGACTACTACGATTGCATCGACTAGTTACGTTTACAGAATATGGTCGATTCAAAACTTCATTTTTTCTGACTAGCTGCTAAAGCTCTTTGAACAGTAGATAGAGACACACCAACCTCTGAAGCAATCTTACGCAGTGAAATCCCTTCGGAGCGTAGCTGTGTTATGCGCTGGTGGTTCTTATCATTGCTAGGTCTGCCTTTGTATTTCCCTGCTACTTTAGCCTTTTCAATGCCTTCCTGACGTCTCTCTTGAATCATTGCTAACTCAAATTGAGCAACAGCCCCTAACATATTCAGCATCAGTTCAGACATATGAACACTTCCACCAGCTTTGAAGCTAAGACTTTCTTTATGGAACTTAACGCTCACACCCTGTTCATTCCAACCATTTACTAGCTGTTTTAAATCAACCAAGTTACGAGCTAGGCGGTCAATACTGTGTACGTGGATGGTATCCCCTTCACGGGCGTATTCTTTTAGTTCCGTCAAGGCTGGTCGACTAGTTGAGCCACCACTGCATTTATCAGTAAAAGACTTATCAAATGAGATACCAATATCAGCAAGTTGACGGTCTGTGTTTTGGTCTACAGTAGAGACCCTCAAATAAGCTATGTGTGCCACTTAGTGTACCCGTTTGGTTCTTAGAAGTGCTTTAAGATATTGTACCTATAATTAAATGGCAACTCTAACGGGTACGTCTGATTCAGACTTTGACTATAGTCATATGGGTATACCTAACAGGTACAGTGTGTCTAGCTCTTCTAAAAAATATCTCTATCCTTTTTGAGACATGTCATCCACCATAGCTATGATTTCTTGAGTTTTTATGTCTCCTTTTTTTCTTTCTGTGTCTATAAGTTCCCAGTCTGGCTCGTTCCAGTAACTAGGAGCTAACTTAATGTTATATTTCAAAATCCTTTCTAAAACTTGTCTTTGCTCTTCCTTACTCTTGTTGCGTAAGGATTTTTCATTAGTGTATCCATGCAGAAATAGATAAAGGCTTTCAGGATCGTTCAGAATGTCTTCTAGTAGCTTAGCTAAATGGTTGGTTGTGTGAACCATTAGATGCTTCATTTCTTCGTCAGTTATCTTGGAAATATCCTGTTCTGTTTCTGTCTCATCAATTGAAAATCCTGCGTGCAAGTCTTCTAATGGGCTATCCCTGAACACTGATTTAACTATGCATTTTGAGAGTTCTGAAATGAAACCTCTTCCAGCTTCACCATCTATGGACTGGAAGTTCTTAAGAGGGGTAATAAGGCACTCGTTAAGTTGCTCTTCTGTTGGTTCAATTCTTGGCATTAGTTGTTGCTCCAGTAGGCGTTCACTATTTATCAATAAGTAATTGATACCTTGTTGGAAACCTACTTGATGTTGTTTGTTGACATAAAGTTAGCAGTGCACGTAACTAGTAGTTTGTGGGCTGCTAGCCATATAACTCAGCCCATCGTTCAAATTGTTCACGAGAGACTGAGGGGACATTAAGGTCTATTTCTACTTTTTTTGTTGATGGAGTATTTCGATATTCTTGTGGAAAGTGCCAAATGTAAAACTCGTCGTTCGGCATTGTGTCGTGGACAAGCTTTTCCCACCCTAAGGTCATAGCTATTCTTTTGCAGGCTACTTTTTTTGCGAGGTCTATTTGCGCATTGCTGTCTATGTAAAGCCAATGTCCAGTATTTACAGCTCCAGTAAGTATATCAACAGCTTGAAGTGCTAAGTGTTGCTTGGAGTCTTCCATACTGAGTTCTTCTATTACAGCTTCACCTGCTTGTTTTTTGATTAGGTGGTTACTAATGATTTTAACGACCTCGTCCTGCTTAGCGTAAGAGGTAGTCTTTTGATCCATTCTTACAGTAGCTGAACTTTTCTTATTTTTTAGGGTGTTGGCTAATAGAAAGTCATAAGTAGTGAAGAATGCTTCTTCTTCATTTTGGTGCCATTTTCTATAAAGGTCTTTTCTAACGACAATACAATGAAATGAGCAGGGTGATGATAGGATTAACTTGGCAATATCTATGCACAGGTTCAGTTTTCCGGCACTCTTTCGGATCTTTTGCCACTTCAGCTCACCTCTGATTCCACTGCCTGCTATTAGCGTGTCCATTCGACTGTTGAAATCGTCCGAAAAGTCTTCTGGGATAGTAAGTATGCCAATAGTATAACAAGGGCAACCTTTGGTTATACCGCTTTCATCGGCGTAGGCAATAATCTTATTCATTTAAGATGGCACCTCGTGATCAGAGAACCTGACTATATTGCCACTTTAGGATTTTACGTTCAATATGTTGCATAGGGTTTTTGAAGTTGCTTAAAGGTACAAAAAAGTGGTACAAACTACATAAATCCACTATGTTTAACTTATTGTTTTTAATAGATTTATACTTGGTAGCTCACAATCGAGAGTTCGAATCTCTCCCTCCCGCCACATTCGAAGCCCCAGCAGAAATGCTGGGGCTTTTTCGTTTCCATACTTCCCCCCCTTTCTATGACCGACAGCGTTTTCACTAAATAGTGACTTAGCTCAAAACATCTCGTACTAACCTAGCGCCCTCTAGCTTTATGCAACTTGGACCTATAAGATGGTTTCAGTTCAAAACGGGGTATCATAATGTCCATAACCTCCTCTTTTTACGCGGAAAATGCAGATGAACTTGCCAAACAATATAATTCTCTAGCGGCTACGAAAGTCCATAACGTTTGGCGAAAGTACTGGCCCAGTGTAGGAGACAATGTATTAGATATTGGTGCGGGCTCGGGAAGAGATTCACTTTGGTTTACTCGTCTGGGCTGTCATGTGGTTGCATGTGAACCTTGCAAAGAGCTGCTCGTTTTAGGTAGTGCTCACACTGGGAAAGAGGTTGTATGGCTTGATGATAGGCTTCCTGACCTTAAACAACTATCAGAGCTTAATACTAAATTTGACGTCATTTTGGTCTCTGCGGTTTGGATGCATATTCCTAGTAACTTGCGTAAAAAGGCGTTGAATGCCCTAGTTAAACATTTGAAAAATAGTGGTGTTATTGTGATTTCATTGCGTCATGGTTTATTCAATGATGGCCGCGAGTCTTACTCTGTTTCGGTTGAAGAGTTAACGGAACTGGCGAGTGACTTCAACTTAGCTTTAGTTGATGTATTCAATGGCGAAGACATACAACATAGGCAAGGAGTTAGATGGCAAACCGCTGTGCTAAGAAACAATCCAAGTGTTGATAGGGAGGGACGACATGGCTCTTGAGTTGTATCTGGATAAGTTCAGAAACCTCAATATGAATAGTGCAGGTGGTAAGAAAAGTCCTCACAAGGTTTGTATGCTACTGGCCGTTATGGATCTTATTCATGTGGGGGGCATTGCGTCGAATAAGATATTTTTTAATCAGGCTCTCAAAGATCAATTTACCCATTACTTTGATAACTTTGCTCAAGGAAGAGATAAAAATACGCCTGAGAATCCATATTTTCATCTAAAGAGCGAAGGCTTTTGGCATCTCAAACTTGAGGAGGGGTATAAAGAACAAGCTGTCAAACGTTACTCATCAAAAGCTATCTCATATGCTTATCTAGATGAGGAGCTTTTTGACTTTATGAAAAGTCATATCGTGTCAAACGAGTTGAAAGATGCCTTAGTAACCAATTTGTCCGACATAGCATCACTTTACTATCAATGGTTATTGGATTTAGGTAAGTCTGAGAAGACGGCAACCAATTACCTTGGAGCTATTCGTGGCTCAATTTCAAATTGGCTGATGGATGCAAACGAGATTCGCGAACCATTAACAGAGGTGAAATCATATAGCCGATTTGTTTCGTTGGAAGCGAAGGCCAAAACGATGGAGATCTTTAAACAGCGCGATAGCAAAGGTAAAGGCATGTATAGTGCGGCGCTGGTTCACTACAACAATTTCTTGGCAGATCTGGCTCAGGTAGACGTCAATGCAGATATACGTCAAGTTATGTCTGACCAGAAGCTTACTGAAACGGAAAAGACAATTCTGGTGAATACTAGAATTGGACAGGGCAATTTTAGGGCTCAGCTGGTTGAAATGTGGGGCGGTTGTGCCTTAACCGGATATAAGAACACTCAACTCCTTCTTGCTTCTCATATCAAACCTTGGCGGGATTCGAGTAACGAAGAACGTTTAGATAAATACAACGGGTTGCTCCTGTTGGCAAACTTAGATAAAGCGTTCGACCTCGGATTTATATCGTTCGATAATCAAGGAAAAGTGATGATCTCCAAATACCTCGAAAAGCCTGAGGTAGTTGGTATTCATGAAGCTATGTCATTTCAAATATCAAGTCAGCATAGGCGTTACTTGGAACATCATAGAGGTGTTCTTTTTAAGGGGTTTTGAGCGGTAAATAATAGGCTTTAATTAGAGCCCAAACGAACGATATTGACTCCAATTCCGCCACTATGTCAACTAACGTCATCCAATAAAACTTCTCTTTACAGCACTTGCGCACTTATTCGCATCACTACTTTTATCTTCTCTGTAATTTTCTGACGTTATCAGACTACGATAGGATTATTCCTATTGGCTTCTGCTTTTTCAAACACAATTGGAAGTTATAAACATATTGACATGAAATTCTAGGCTAATGATATTTCTGCCGTTATATCCAATAGGAATCACCAAAATAGTAGTTATATTACCGGATTGTAGATCGCGGTGATTTGACATAATTAACATCATGATAAATATAAATTTAATAACGTCTGCCTATGCAAAAGCAACATTATTCAAATAGGGAGAATATGATCATCTTCAAGATCATGATTTATTACCACGTGTAAAATAAATCCAATGTGACAGAAATCACCACATTTGATTTTTGATGGTTATAGTATGTATACATCATGTATACAACACAAAAACATAGAGGGGCTGTGTTTAGCATGATCACGATTAACTAACATTAGGACGTTATCTTATGCTAGATCTCATACAAAGCTTTTTGGACTTAGGATCCATTGTAGTTCTACCCATACTCATATTTGTCTTTGCTATAGCCCTTGGTACACCTATATCTAAGGCAATAAAATCAGGCTTAACCGTCGGTATCGGTTTTATCGGTTTGAATTTGGTTATCGGACTCTTGGGAAGTAGTTTAGGCCCAGCAGCTCAACAAATGGTTGAGCACTTAGGTCTCAACTTGAACATCATCGATGTAGGTTGGCCCGCGGCTGCGGCCATCAGTTATGGTACGGCTCTTGGTGGTCTATCAATACCTATAGCAATTGGAATAAACATCGTTCTCATCTTTTTTGGTTTAACTAGAACGATGAATGTCGATTTATGGAATATATGGCATGCCGCATTTATTTCGTCATTGGTGTATATAATTACTGGTGACTTTGCAATTAGTATTGCAGCAACGGTTTCCTATGTATTAATGATACTTCTTTTTGGCGACATACTCGGTGGCACAATTAATCGTTACTATAAATTCCCCAACATTACGTTTCCCCACGGTACTGCTATCCCAGGCTATATATTTGCTCTCCCATTTAACTGGTTGTTTGACCGAATCCCAGTTGTTAAAGATTGGAAGGGTGACCCTAAAACAATTCAGGAAAAACTCGGTATTTTTGGTGACAGTACGGTCATGGGGGTATTAATCGGTCTTGGAATTGGTCTCTTAGCGCAATATGAAATGAAGGAGTTGCTTCAGTTAGCTGTGACGACGGGAGCCGTAATGATGCTGATGCCAAGAATGGTGGCTTTGCTTATGGAAGGTTTAACGCCAATTTCTCAAGCAGCGAATGCATTTATTAAGAAAAAATTCCCAGATCGTGAACTCTATATAGGAATGGATGCGGCATTGAGTGTTGGTGATCAAGCTGTTTTATCATCTTCACTTATTTTGGTTCCGATCACAATTGCATTGGCGGTAGTTCTTCCTTTCAACAACACTCTACCATTTGGTGATTTGGCCACTATTCCCTTCGTTGTGTGTCTGATGGCAGCGGTCTTTAATGGCAACATCATCAGAACCATTATCGCTGGTACATTCTATATGGCCACAATTCTGTGTATCACTACTTGGGTCGCTCCTTTAGTCACTGAAGCCGCTATCGCGTCTAACTTTGATCTTCAAGGGAATACGACCATAACAGCGCTTGCTGAAGGTGGGTTATGGACGACAGGCCTTTATGTATTGATAACTAAGCTCCTTAACTGGACCGGTATTATCGCTATTGGTGGAGTGTGTTTAGCGGGTTTGATCTATGTAAATAAAATTAAAGGTAAGTCTGTAAAGACTCAATCTGTCGAGGAGAGTAAAGCATGAGTAAGAAATTAATGGTTATGTGTGGTACCGGAATCGCGACTTCAACTCTTGTCACCACAACGGTAAAAGAATGGCTTTCAGATAACAACCTTTCGAACCAGGTAGATATGTATCAAGGTAAAATTGCGGACGAAATTGGCAGACTTGAAGACTTTGACATCATCATCAGTACCACTGCAGTGCCGGATCAATTTAATGACCGCTGTTTGATGAGCTTGCCTTTATTGCAAGGGATGGGTGTCGATGAGTTCTACGGAAAGTTGGAACAGATGATAAGGAGTTAAAATTATGCTTGTATCAACAAAAAAAATGTTGATGGATGCACGTGAAGGGGGCTACGCAGTTCCCTCCGCTAACTTCATTGACTATGAGATGGCAAAAACATTTGTCGATATTGCTGAACAAAAACAGATGCCTTTGATTCTTTCTTTTGCTGAGTGTCACATGGATCTTCTCACCTTAGAAGAAGCAGCGAACATCGCCATCTTTCTAGCGTCGAAGGCTAGTGTGGATATTGCATTGCACCTAGATCACGGGATGAACTTTGATGTAATCAAAAAGGCAATTGAGTGTGGTTTTACGTCCGTGATGGTCGACGCATCGGCAGAGAAATTTGATCGCAACGTGACGTTAACCAAACAAGTTGTTGAATATGCCCATAAACACAACGTTCCTGTTGAAGCTGAAATTGGTCATGTAGGAGCTGGCGAGAACTTTGAAGATCACGAACATAATGACTCCGTCTATACCGATGTTCAAGAAGCCATAAGGTTTGCGGATCTCAGTGGTGCTGACTCACTAGCGATCTCCATTGGGACTGCTCACGGTACCTACTCTGGTGTACCGAAAATAAGTTTCGAAAGATTAAAGGAGATTAGAGCATCCGTTGCTATTCCTCTTGTACTTCACGGAGGTTCTTCAACAGGAGATGAAAACCTTTCAACATGTGCTTCTCTTGGTATATCGAAAATTAACATTTTCACTGACTTCATAATCGCCGCGCTAAGCGCCGCAAATGAAAAACAATACAGTGATTATTTTTCGATGAAGCGAGAAATTAACGAGCGTGTTGGCGAAACACTCTCCCACTACTACTCGGTGTATGGGACAAAAACTAATGACTGAAATCAGAGCACCGTTTATTGCGGTGAACCCTAAATCATATTTATACGGCGACAAACTTCTTGCGATGGCGAAGAAGGCCGATGAACTTGCGATCCAATACGACCTAGATATTTTCTTTACGGCTCAACATGTCGACCTGCGAATGATCAAGGATAATACATCTCGTCTCATTGTGACGGCTCAACATATGGATCCTATTGAAATAGGACGAGGTATGGGGCACATACTTCCAAATGCGTTGGTGGAGGCTGGCGTTGGAGCCGTGTTTTTGAATCATGCTGAGAGACCTCTAACACTTGCTCAACTTGTCGCAGCTCTAAAGCGTACGAAGGAGCTAGGCTTATACTCTATCGTTTGTGCCGACTCACTTGAAGACGCACAAGCCATTGCGATGCTTCATCCCGATGTCATGGTCTGTGAGCCCACAGAACTTATTGGGACAGGGCAAACTGCTAACAAAGAGTACATTCTATCTACGCAGACAACTATCGCAGAGATATCACCAAAAACATTGGGGTTACAAGCTGCTGGGATATCTTCACCGGAAGATGTTGAATACGTTATCAAAAACGGTGCGCATGGAACTGGTGCTACGAGTGGTATTTTTGCCTCAGAAGATCCAATGTATACGATGGTTTCGATGATAGAAGCTGTGGCAAAAGGAAGGAGCTTAAACTCATGAACTTTTACAACAGAACCATCTCTTTAGATACTGTTGTTGGTCGGGTCTCGTATCACAATATCACGGACGAAGTTAAAAACATCGTTCGAGAAAGTGGTATAGACAATGGTATTTGTGTCATTCAAACTGCCCACACGACCTGCTCAGTGATTTTCGAAGAATATGTGCATGATACAGATTTTAACGGAGACGAGTTTTTACAGGTAGACCTAAACAAGATTCTTGACAAAATAGTCCCTAGAGAACTGACTGAGAACACCAATTATCGTTATCCCGGCGACAAGCACTTAGATTTCTTGATGTCCCTTGATGATCCTAATTATCCCGCAGACCCAGGAACCATATTAAATGGAGATGCGCATATTCGAGCGAGTTTTTTTGGGCCTAGCAAGACATTCATCTTAAAAGGTAAAGAGTTGAATCTAGGGAGTGTGGGGTACGTCTATTTTGTAGACTTCGATCAAAATCGAGAGCGGACCCGAAAATTTGATGTGATGGTCATGGGGCAGTAAATGAGCAAGAACAATTTATTCAAAAAGGAACTGTTAGTATCTTCTTTAAATGCTTCAACCAATGAAGAGGTACTGCGACAACTAGCACAGGTCCTTTTTGAGCATGGTTACGTCAAAGAGTCATTTTCAGATGCAATTGTCGCGAGAGAAGGTGTGTTTCCTACAGGACTAGGAAGGTTGGCTATACCTCATACTGACCGTGAACATACAATTTCGGATGCTATTGCTGTGGCGATCTTATCTAACCCAGTCGAATTTACAATGATGGGTGCAGAAGATGAGGTATGTCTCGTGAATGTCGTGTTTATGTTGGCGATGTCTTCAAACGACGCACAGATTGAGACACTGCAGACCATTATGGGTTATGCACAATCACGAGAAGCGCTGGATTTTTTGTTACGTAGTTCGGGCGTGAATGAGATGTACCAAGTACTTTCAAAGGAGTTAGTGTATGAAGACTGACGAAGTTATCGTGAAAGATGTGGCGGGTATACATGCGAGGCCTGCATCTCTGTTGGTTAAGTCGGCCAAGCAATTTGATGCTGATGTATTTCTTGAATATGACAATAAAAAAGCCAATGCAAAATCGATAATGGCATTGATGAAGCTGGGGGTTAAAGGTGGAGAGAAAGTAAAAGTCTGGGCGGAAGGAGCCGATGAAGAGATAGCGGTGAGTGAAATTGTAAAATCTATTAGCACTAACTTTAAGTAAACTTAAATGCACAATCTTCATTGATGGAGATTGTGCATAATCGAGTGTTGTTTATAACTCACCAAACAATCGGTAATAGCATGCCGCTAAATGGAACTTTAAGTGGTGAACAGCTTTATCTTGATCTTCACTGCAGATGCTTTCTAGAAGCGCGATGATTTCTTCAACCGATTTTCTCTTAACTTGGTCAATCAGCTCTACTTTAATTAGGTTGGCTTTGTTGTGTAACACGCTGATGTTTTCAGCAAGGAGTTTGTTATTTGACTTGGAATTTAGCTCTTGATAAAAGTCACTCATTATTTGAGGCATTTGCTCATAGTTACTATTTGAGACAACGTGTTCACACTGAGATTTTATCTCAGCGATTTTCTCTCTATCAATTTCGGACCAAGCGAGCTCCAGTAGCAGCGCTTCTAGGCTCATGCGAACTTGGAAGATCTCACGTGCTTGATCGACGGTTATTTTACAAACTACCTTGCCACCGTTTTCCAGGACTTCTACCCAACCTTCAACAATTAATCGTGCTATGGCTTCCCTTACAGGAGTACGGCTGATGTCCAGTATCTCAGTAAGGTCGTTTTCTACAACCGCATCTTTGATTTCACTAGTTTGAATCATATTAAGTATGGATTCATAAGCGCGTTGGCTTGCTTTCATGTAACACCCCAATAATTCTAAGTAGGACCTTTATAACACAAGATTAATGATTAATAAGTTCGTGCATCTTGAGAGGGCATAATGTCAATAACGTGAATTATGTTCTTTCAACATTATATCTCGAACCGATTATCGAGTAACTGACTAATTGTATTGAGACATCATTATGGCGACTCATCAGGGAGATTAACCAATGAACGTAATTGTTACCCCCATAGCGTTAACCAGGGCAATTAAAAAACATGCAAGTGCGCACATCAAATCCCATTATAAAGATGAGATCGATAAATATGACGTTGCAATGGGGAAACTGTTTCAGAAAATGGGACTGCTTGGAAGTAGGAGCCAATTTGAGGAAAAACCAGAGCTTGCTAAATTATTTGAACTACATGCTAAGGAGTTGCTAAAACCCGAGAATCAAGCGGTTATTAGAGAGAATATCAGACGCAATGTGTACAGTGCTGATACCATTGTCGATGAGCTCGTCGATTCCTTCGTTGAGGTCATGCAACAGCTCAATGTTGCCAATTATTCAGAAGAGGCGTTGCACTTTGAAAGCATGAGGAAGCACTTACTTAAGAGGTTGCTTGGTTCTGAGTTCAGTCCGCAACAACGAGATTATGATGGTACTGCCGAAGATAGTTCAACATTTGATGTGAGCGGACTACTTGAGCGCGTGAACAACAGCGTTGTGCTGACCGAATATTATCGGAGCCTAGATGCTAGGACTACTGATGATGTCGATATAGATTTGATTTTTACCTTAGAAAATCGGCAGAGGTCTATTACTCCAGCGAAAATTCAAATCAACAGGTCAGATCTTTACCTTAATAACAAACTTTCTATAAACGCTCTTCTTGAAATTAATCAAAAAACCATGCGTGTAGATATTGATTATAGTGACGTAGAAATAGAGTCAAAAGCACTTTTCGAAGAGTTGAGCTTTGTCGCCTCGGCATTGAAGTCCAAAAGCAAGTTTCGTGAAGTAAAGGGCTTAGTTAGTCTAGCTAACAATGGGTGGATCTCACATTTTCTCTGTGGGAAGTTTGATGTCAGCTACTCAGATGGAGACTTTTCTCTCGGCGTCATAACTAATGTCGAACAACTACCGCTTGATCCCTCCGTTCTTTCTTCCGCTAATTTTGTGGTGCTTAGTGGAATTGAGGATTTGCTAGACTGGGATTTCTCGTCCCTAAGAACGTTTTCCCATAACATTCAATCAATGGTTGAAAGTGACAAATTGGTAGGCGTTAAAATAACCAACCAGATAGATAAGCGATTGATTATTCTTTTGATAGGAATGGGAGTTCGAGAGTTCTACGTCAATGAGTCGATTGGTGCTCGTATTAAATCAGTAATTCGGTATTTATCTTACGCCGAAATTGAGGCGATCACGCTAGAGTATTTATCTGCAAATAATGAAGCTGATGCTAGACAAACATTTAGAAGTAATCTGTTTCTTGGATCTATCGTTAGTGAATGAATTCTCGGCGCATTTGACTTTCGAAATGAGAGAACTGTACTTCAGGCTTCTCGTCGTTATGGCAAACCAAGGGATATTAATACTAAATTGCCTATAAATAACTCTACAAGGGACAAGATTATCTTGATGACGAACGGCTATCTTGGGTTTGCTGTTGTTAAAATTACACGGTCGAGCTTTGTTATTTTGCTTCAAGCAATAGTGACAATGGAAGTTTATGGGGATTCGTTTAGTTAAAAGCTCCCAACGGGAGCTTTCCAATCACCAATTCTCAATTCAAACCACCAAGCCTAAAGCTCAGCAACCTGCTTATTTCGAATAACTCGGCGTTCTTGCCACGCGGCGTTTAGTTGCTGCCTTTTTACCAGCTGGCTTCGCCATTTTCTTCTCAATTTCAGCTTTTGCTTTTACAAAGCGCTCTGGAAGAATTTGCGTTGCGAATACATCATCAACCGTTTCAGCGCGTTTGATGAGTTCCGCTTCGCCGTCTTTCACTAGCACTGTTGCTGGGCGTGGTAGTGAGTTGAACTGGCTCGCTTGAGACTCTGCGTAGTGACCGACATCCATAATCGCTAGCACGTCTTTTGGTTGTAGAGCTGGCATGCGCGCGCCGCTTTCCCAGATAGATGGGATACAGATTGGGCCTGCGATTTCAGTGGTTCTCTCTACCAATGGTTGGGTCATTTTGTTTGCTGGAAGAACTGGGTTCTTCGACTCTTGAGACTCGACCAATGTAGCTAGGTAAGTCGATGCATCAACCATGGTGTAGGTGTAATCCATCTCTTGGTCGTCTTTCACAACGTATACCGAGGTAAGTAGAGTGCCGATGTTACCTGCGATATAACGACCTGGTTCTAGCCATAGTTGTGGTACTTCGAAGCCTTCTTTAGTGAACTCTTCTAGCATGCCCCCACACACTACTTTTGCATAGTCTTCGATGGTGTTCGGGTTCATCATGTGTTCTTTGCTACGACACTCAGGCTCACGCTCACGTGGCCAGCCGCCGCCTAGGTCAACTTGGAAAGGTTGAACGCCACACTCACGAGATATTTCGATAATGTTGCGTGCGTATTCGCGGTATAGCGCATCCCAACCTTCAGGCTGTTTAGAGAAGCGGCCTAGGTGAGTGTGGAAACCGTAGAATTCGAACATGTCGATTTCTTTTACGCGGTTGATGATTTTCTTCGCTTCTTCTTTTAGCAAGCCGAATTTGATCCACTTCATCGCGCCGATAAAGTTAGGGAACGGATAAGCATCTGGTTCGAAGTCATTGAAGAAATCTTCAGGGATAACTTTTAGACGAACCGCGATGCGTACTTTTTCCGCTGGTTTCACTTCGCGAGCGATGCGTTCTACGATTTCAATCTCTTCGTAAGAATCTAGGTGAATCGCGTAGCCATATTCAATTGCTTTACGGATAGCAAGTTCAGGCTTAACGGTACCGTTTAGTGCTATGGTTTTTGGGTCTGCGCCAGCAATGTATGTCGCTTCAACTTCACCTGGACCAAAGCAATCACCGCCCACGCCTTCTTCGTTACAGATAGCTCGAACCGCGAAGTTGGTATTCGACTTGATAGCAAACATCACGTTGATTGGTTTTGGCCAGTAGTTGCCAAACGCGTTTTTTACACGGCGCAGGTTGTTACGAAGCGTGTCTTCGCTCAACACGAATAGCGGGCTACCGTATTGCTCGATAAGATCAGTGGCTTTGCAACCACCAATTAATAAGTCGTCACCTTGAGTGGTTAGCTCATCGGTTGGAGTCAGAATGTTTTCAAGACGCTCAGCATAGTTCTGGTTAGCTTTGTGCTCGGCTAGAAGCTGTTGCTGTGTCTCTAAAATAGTGCTCAGTTGCTTTACAGACTCTTCTAAAAGCGCTTGATTTTTCATATTCATTCCTCACGAAGTGTTCGTAATTGGGTATCGATTTGATGAACGCTAGTCTATCTGGAGGTCAAAAATGCAGCATGTCACTGAGGGTCAATTTATTTTACACCTAGTGTTAAGGTATTGAATTAATGTTGCTTTTGTCAGAAAGCAGATGTTGGGGTTGGGCGGATAGGTTAACAAACTACGGTTGTGGGTGAACTAACGTATTGTTTGCTAAGAGGCGAGAGATAGTGAGGGGCTACGTAATGAGTCAAGTTATCGCTGTGGGTTATTTGCGTTAATGGGTCAAATAAGCTGACACCCAGTGACATCGAGTTGATGAGTGTCTGGGTTAAATTATAGCCATATTAGGTGAGGAATTAGCCTTACTAAACATGTCGAAAAGAACTGGCATAACGCCTAGGTCTTCACAATACCCAATTTTACGAGGTAATCACTATGTCTTTTGATATTAACAACGCTAAAGGTGTATTCGCGACAGTGGACGCTGCGATTGAAGCTACTCATAAAGCTCAACGAGAGTTCTATGTAAACTGTACCAAAGAAGGTCGTGAAGCCATCCTAACTGCTATTCGTGAAGCAGTATTAGCGCGTGCAGAAGACTTCGCAAAAATGGTTCGTGAAGAGACAAAACTGGGCCGTGTGGAAGACAAAATCGCTAAGCACCATCTTACGGCAATGAAAACGCCGGGTACGGAAGTACTGGATACTAAAGTATGGTCTGGTGACAACGGTATTTCTCTTGGTGAGCGCGCACCTTATGGTGTTATCGGCGCGGTAACGCCTGTGACTAACCCAACAGAAACCATAGTGAACAACGCAATTTCGATGCTTGCTGGTGGTAATGCGGTTACGTTTAACGTTCACCCATCGTCTAAAGTGGTTTCTGCGGTGATGATTGACTTGTTAAACAAAACCATCGTAGAAGCAGGCGGCCCAGAGAACCTAGTGACTATGGTAAAAGAGCCAACACTAGAAACACTAAACGAAATTGCTCAGTCACCACTGATTAATATGCTTGTGGGTACAGGTGGCCCTGGTCTTGTTAAGGCTATCCTACAATCTGGTAAGAAAGGTGTCGGCGTAGGCGCTGGTAATCCGCCAGTAATCGTAGATGCTTCCGCTAACCTAGATCTAGCAGCGGCGGGCGTGTACGGCGGTGCCTCTTTCGATAACAACCTACTGTGTATTGGCGAGAAGGAAGTCTTCGTTGAAGAGGCCGTAGCAGATGCATTCCTTGATAAGCTAGAAGAAGTTGGCGCTTACGTGCTAACAGCAGAAGAAGCAGAGCAATTAACTGAGCAAATTCTGACGCTAGATGAGTTTGAAGGCGCGAAGCCGTGCACAGCCCATGAGATTGCTCGTGTTTGGCACCCGGTGAAAAAACACGTCGGTCAAGATGCAGGTGAAATCCTAAAATCAATCGGTGTTGAGTCTGATACTCGCCTTGCAGTAATGCTGGTAGAAAACGACCACCCATTGGTTCACGTAGAGCAAATGATGCCAGTGCTTCCTGTGGTTATCTGTAAAGATATCGATGAAGCCATCGACCGCGCAGTGGCGGCTGAGCGTGCCAATAAGCACTCGGCATGTATCTACTCGGGTAACATCGAGAACGTGACTAAGTTTGGTGCTCGCATCAACACCACTATCTTTGCGCACAACGGCCCAACGCTATCTGGTGTGGGTTATAACGCAGAAGGAACGTCTACATTCACTATCGCGGGTCCAACTGGTGAGGGTATTACTAACGCATTGTCGTTTACTCGTGCTCGTCGTTTTGCTATCGCTCAAGGTGGTCTGCGTATCGTTTAATCGATGGTGTGATGACCCGCCCTGAGATGAGTTGAAAGCCGGAGCGTTTGCTTCGGCTTTTTTGTTTGATTGCCACAGGAACGTTTCCTCTGAGAGACACGCGGGCAGTAGACATCGACGGCTTTAACCAGAATAACGCTGTTATTTTAGTAGGTTAACGATTTTATCAAGTCAAATAGCATACTGATTATGCCCATATTCCATCTAAGTATCACAATGTAATAGCGCTTGTAGCTCGTTGATATTGCTAAATTTGTTCTAAGAGTGCGTGTTGATACGAAGATCAAATTTAACGACTGATTTATCAAATAAGCAGTTCCTTCCATTTATTTCTATGATACTGATATTTTTATCTAGTAGATCTTCCTAATTCACACCTTCATTCGAACTGAGCTTAATTTTTGTACAAGTTGCAACATTTCGTAATCCCTCTTTATGTCTGAAAAACAAAGGATAAATCACACTTTCTAAAATCAAATGTTGCTCAGTTGTTAATCAAAACTAGGTTTTTGAATAGCGCTCAGTTTTTGAGGTTGAGCTTGAAGCAGAGGGATAGGCAGTAGAAATGGACAGTCGTTACGTACAATTCAAGAATGTAAAAAAGAGTTATGACCGACACAATTTTGTGGTGAAAGACTTTAGCCTCGACATCGCTAAAGGGGAGTTTGTGACACTGTTGGGGCCTTCTGGCTCTGGCAAAACCACATGCTTAATGATGCTCGCTGGGTTTGAAGATGTAACCAGCGGTGGGATAGAAGTCAACGGAGAACTCATCACTAACGTTGCGCCTTATCATCGCAACATCGGCATGGTATTTCAGCACTACGCATTATTCCCTCATATGACGGTGGCAGAAAACCTCGCTTATCCCCTTAATGTTCGCAAACTACCCAAAGAGCAAATCAAACAGAAGGTTCAAGAGTTTTTAAAACTGGTGGAGCTTGAACACTTTGGTGACCGCTATCCGGGTCAGCTCTCCGGCGGTCAAAAGCAGCGTGTAGCACTGGCGCGCTCGCTGATTTTTGAGCCTTCGATTGTTCTTATGGATGAACCTTTAGGCGCCTTGGATAAAAACCTTCGTGAGCAGATGCAATTTGAAATTAAGCGCTTGCACGAACAGTTAGGTTTTACCGCCATCTATGTTACCCATGATCAGACCGAAGCACTTACTATGTCTGACCGTATTGCAGTGTTTGAGGACGGCGTAGTTCAGCAGTGTGCGGATCCTTCTACGCTGTATGAGCGTCCAGCCAACGCGTTCGTCGCTGATTTTCTCGGCGAGAATAACCATCTTCCGGGGACTTTAACCAAAATTGACGGCGACCACGCTCATGTTGAATTGAGCGATGGGACTCAAGTCGTGGTGACTGCGATCAATGTTACTGAAATTGGAGAGCGCTGTATGTTGGCAGTGCGCCCAGAAAACTTCTTTATCGGAGACAAGGACGAAGTGAACAGTAACCAAGTCTCCGCTACCTTTGTTACCCGATTGTACGTTGGTGACTTCATTCGTTACTTCTTTAAGTTGCAAGACGGCAGAGACGTGATGGTGAAGCTCCTCAATGACCAACAAGCACCGACCTTCAAGGCCGGTGATGTAGCCAGCCTAACGTGGTCCATTTCTGATGGGTTAGCGCTTGATCACCCTTAGTCAAGGAAAGAAAGGATATATGATGACGAAAATGAAAAAGTGGCTTCCTATTGCTCTTGCGCTTGGACTGAGCAACGCAGCAATGGCCGACCAACTAACGGCAGTGTCGTTTGGTGGTGCTTACGGCGATGCCCAAAAGAAACACATGCTTGACCCGTTTACTGCCAGTACTGGACACAAAGTGCTGTCTGAAAACTATTCAGGCGGTATCGCAGAGCTTAAAGCCCAAGTAGAGAGTGGCAACGTGCTTTGGGATGTGATTGACGTTGAGGTTATCGACCTTGAGCGAGCCTGTTCAGAAGGTTTGCTAGAAGTATTCCCAATGGATACCTTGCCTCCTGGTGATGACGGTACGCCAGCCAAAGATGACTTCAGCAAAGAGGCGCTCGCTAATGAGTGTGGGGTAGGTAACATCGTTTGGACTGTCCTTTTCGCCTACAACCACGACACCATTCAGGGGGGCAAACCAAGCTCGATTCAAGATCTTTTCGACACTAAAACGTATCCAGGTAAACGTGCTTTTCGTAAGCGTCCTCAAGTGAACCTAGAGTGGGCACTACTGGCTGATGGCGTTGCTAAAGAAGACGTGTATGACGTGCTAAGTACCGATGAAGGCCAAAAACGTGCGTTCGCGAAACTCGATACTATCAAAGACGACATTGTCTGGTTCGACAGCTGGTCGCAAGCGCCTCAACTACTTAACGATGGTGGCGCGGTCATGGTTCAGTCGGCGAATGGTCGCTTCTTCGATGCCATTCAACGTGAAGGTAAACCGTTTGAAATGGTCTGGGATTCGCACGTTTACGATCTCGATGTTTGGGCGATTGTAAAAGGCACCAAGAAGAAAGCGTTAGCGGAAGAGTTCATTCGCTTTGCAACGGGTTCAAAACCATTGAGTGGCATGCCTGAGGTGGCGTATGGTCCAACTCGTAAGTCCGCTTACCAGTATGTGGATCCTGCGGTTATTCCAAAACTGCCATCGTCTCACCTAGATGAAGGAGTGAAAGCATCGGGTGATTTCTGGGCTGATTACGGTGAAACACTGGGTGAGAAGTTTAACGAGTGGTTACTTCAATAGCCTCAATTCTATAAGCAAAAGTTGGGCTATCTAAATGTATTAGATAGCCCATTTAATCGAGTTTTTAAGCGTTTAGATTCAAGGATGAAAACAGAATGGCGAGTGAAAATACGCTAACACTGACAGAGCTTTCTGAGAGTAAGAAGAAGCATCGCAGCAAACAGTTAATGCTGTTTTTGTTTACTTTGCCACTGCTGCTGTTTGTGTTTCTTTCCTTTTTAGCGCCGATCACCACCATGCTTTATCGCAGTGTTTATCATCCGACGGTTGCTCAATTGGTACCAAACACCTTAGAGGCGATGGCATCTTGGGATGAGTCAACCGGAGCCATGCCGCCTGATGAGGTTATTCAGGTGTTCACGTTAGAGCTTCACGAACTGGCACAGGAACGCCGCTCCGGAAAGTTGGCCGAGGAAATCAACCGCTCATTGCCGGGCTCTTCAAGTCTTATCAAATCCACTGCACGAAAAATCAAAAGAATGCCGATCGAAGAGCTGCGTCTCGAAGGCACCGATATTCTATTAGATAAACATAAAAAGTGGCGCTCCCCCGATGTGTGGGTAGCGATTAAAGTATCGGGTAACAAATGGACAGAGCGTTATTATCTAACGGCATTGGATCTGAAAAAGTCCTTGCAAGGTGATATCGAAACCAGAGACACAAAAATCTACATCAAACTATATTGGAAAAGCTTGAAAATCGCCCTGTACATTACTTTGCTTACCGCGATTATTGCGTTTCCATTGTCGTACTATCTATCTACAGCCTCGCCGAGCAAAGCCAATAAGCTGTTGGTGTTTGTATTGCTGCCTTTTTGGACCTCATTATTGGTTCGAACCACATCATGGATTGCGCTTTTGCAAACCAACGGGGTAGTGAACAGCACCCTAAAGGCGATAGGTATTATTGATGAGCCTCTTGACCTACTGTACACCGAGTTTTCGACCATCATTTCAATGACTCATATTTTGCTGCCTTTCATGATTTTGCCGCTATACAGCGTCATGAAGAACATCGACCCAAGCTATTATCGTGCGGCGCTGTCTCTGGGTTCTAAACCCATGCCTGCGTTCTTTAAAATCTATTTCCCCATGACATTACCTGGTTTAAGTGCAGGGGCGCTACTGGTGTTTATTATCTCCATTGGTTACTACATTACACCCGCACTTGTCGGGGGCACGGACGGGCAAATGATCAGTAATATTATTGCGTTCCATATGCAGTCATCCAATAACTGGGAATTAGCGGCGGCATTAGGCAGCTTGCTACTGGTTCTGATTTTAGCGCTCTATTGGTTATATGACCGCTGGGTAGGCGTGAACAACATTAAGTTAGGTTAACAGTATGAAGAGTTTTCCAAGCTATTTTACGCCTTTGCAAAAACTGGGCTCATTGTCTCTTTCTGCTAGTGCGTATTTGACTCTGTTTTTTTTGATGATGCCGATCTTGGTGATTATTCCACTTTCTTTCAATGCCGAGCCTTATTTTAGCTTTACGCCAGGGATGCTGGCATTTGAAAAAGAAGCCTATTCGCTCGAATGGTACGCTGAGATTTGGCACGACGATAACTGGCTGCTCGCCATCAAAAACAGCTTTTTGATTGGTATTTGCGCCACGATTATCGCTACAGTATTAGGGACATTAGCCGCAATAGGGCTAAGTAATTCAGCGATGCCAATGCAGCGCATCATAATGGCGATCTTGTTGTCTCCGATGATAGTGCCTTTGATTATTACCGCTGCGGGTATGTTTTTCTTCTATACCCAACTTAACTTGGCGGGTACGTTCTGGGGTGTGGTGATTGCACACGCAGCTCTAGGTACGCCATTTGTGATCATCACGGTGAATGCGGCATTAGCGGGCTTTGATTATTCGCTTGTGCAAGCCTCGTTGGGAATGGGCGCAAGACCGGTTTATACCTTCGTTAAGATCATTATGCCGCTAATCAGGCCAGGAGTGATTTCGGGGGCGCTGTTCGCTTTTGTGACCTCGTTTGATGAGGTAGTGGTGGCGTTGTTCTTGGCAGGACCGGAGCAAAAAACAATTCCGAGACAGATGTTCTCGGGACTAAGAGAGCAAATCAATCCGACCATACTGGCCGTTGCTACCTTGTTGGTCGTCTTGTCTGCTATCTTGTTGTTTACCATTGAATATCTTCGCGCCAGATCGGAGCGCATCAAGATAAATAGTTGGTAATCCATTTCTATCGCAGCCTATCTTTGAACGATAGGCTGTTGTCTCATTGCCTTGCTTTCCTCATCTTGTTTTGTGTGTTGATTTTGGGTCTGTATCTGCTTGAAAAATGTGAACTATCTTTAACTTTCAGAACGATAGCGGCGGGTGTACCGTAGTTGGGTTTTTCGTTTGTTTAATCCAAGTATCAAGGACCCTAAGATGAACATTAAAAGTTCGCTGAAGCTTATTACTCTCTCTGTACTTCTTGCCTCTCCACTGTCATTCGCTAAAGTCTACACCACCACCGATATGCAGGCTGTCAGCCATCAAGCGCCACAAATGGAAGTCTATAAAGACATCAATTGGGTGTCAGTATCTGACATTCAGAAGCAGCTTCCTGACCATCCAATTACTGTCGGCCTGGATATCGACGACACCATGCTGTTCTCTTCACCAGTGTTCTATCGCGGCCAGCAAAAATACTCTCCCGGCTCGAATGCGTATCTTAAGAACCAAGACTTCTGGAACGAAGCAAGCACAGGCTGGGATGATTTCTCACTACCTAAGCATTCAGCGCTTGCCTTAGTAAACATGCACCTAGCGCACGGTGACACTATTTACTTCATCACCGGTCGTAACGCTCCAGAAGGCAAAGAAACATTAACCAGCACCATCCGCCATCTGTTCCCTAAAGATCGCCGTGACCAAATCAAACCTGTGGTCTTCGCTGGTGGCTTAGAAAAAGAGAAACAACTCAAACAAGCTGGTGTTGAGCAATATTACGGTGACTCAGACTCCGATATCACTAGCTCAATGCATGTGGGCATCAAAGCAATCCGTTTCCTTCGCAACGAACAGTCAACCTACGTCCCTATGCCGCAAGCAGGCAAATACGGGGAACCTGTTTTGATTGGCTCTAACTACTAGTTAGTCACACTAAAACAAAAGGGCGCAGCCAAAAGCCGCGCCCTCAAACACTTAGTCTTCTTATATATCGTCCTCAAAGGCGCCCGTCATTCCTGCCCCCGAGCAGGAATCTACTCAAAGCGCCTACCGCCCTCAAGTGTGGCACTCAATCCCAATCTCAATGACAATTAAAAAAGTTACGAATGTACTTTTCACCAGAGAGATTCTCCTTATCCGACGATAAGGAAATCAACTCCAACACAATATCAATCAGCTCTTCCTTTGAATAACCAATACTTGGGAATTGGTAAGAGCCAAAATGAGAGAAGAAAGTATTATCAAACCCAATAATTACTGGACGGTCATCTTGGTTACCAAAGCTGTCCACCGCTGCCATCGCCATGGCATCAGAGGTACAAATCACACCGTTGTTTGGTTGAACAATGTCGTTTGAATTGCCGATGAGATACTGCTTCGCCTCATTGTACTTGTAGTTGCAATAGGCGATGTTTTTCAGGGAGATATCGTGGCGTTCGAGGTTGTCTTGGTAGAGAGCAAGTCGACGTTCTTCAACGGCAGAGCTTTGTCGTCCGGCAAGTAAATGAACTTCTTTAACGCCGGATTGAACTGCATAATTCACCGCATCCTGAATGGCCTGTTCTTCGTCGAGTAACACCGACCATGTATTGTCCCAGTTTTGCCCGTTAAGGTTAATCACTCGCGGAGTAAGAAACAGCTTTGGCATGTCTTTAGGTTCAATGAGATCCGAGAAAATGATCGCAGCGTCTACGCGATGAACGAACGCGTTGTCGGTAATTGATGCAATATCCTGCTCGGTTTTGATGCGAATGAAGATCGGCAGCTTGCCTATTGATTGCAGTCCTCGTAGTAAATGATCAAACAGCTCAAGGTCGCTCAAATCACTAATGTGGTTGACCACAATGGCGACGAGTCCAGTGGTATTACTATTCAAACTTTGCGCGAAGGGATTCATGACATAACCGAGCTCTTCGGCGGCTTGCAACACGCGCTGCTTTTTTACTTCAGATATGGGTTTTTTCTCTTTCGAAAAAGCCCGAGAAGCAACCGCTTTTGATACGCCTGCTCGGTCTGCTACATCCTGCAATGTAGGTAGCGTTTTAGTACTCATTCACAAATAACCTCACGATTTTCTTCACTTTATCATAGTCTGTTACCGAGACCCAATCATCGCAACTTTCTGTTCCCATGGAGATTTGTGAGGACTGTTGAATCATATTACTAGGGCGCTGACCTTTACCAGAAAGGTGCAGCTCGGTGATGCCTGTATCAGCCAGTGAAAGCGCATTGCTGTCGTTTACTCCAGAGCCCGCCATAATGGATAGGCGACCCTGAGCGGTGTCGACTAACTGTTTAATCATCGCTTTACCTTCTGGCGCAGTCGGCTGGAGACCTGAAGTTAAAATTCTTTCAATCGGGTAATGGCAGAGGAGCTCTAAACTCTCTATCGGGTTGGCAACTAAATCAAATGCGCGATGAAAAGTGATTCCGATACCTTGAGCGGCGTTTGTCCATCGACGCAGGGCATCTTCGTTGATGGTAGCGTCGGGATTCAGTGCACCAATAACTACGCCATCAACGCCAAGCAACTTGTAGCTGAGTATTTCCTGCTCCATAAAGTGGATTTCTTCTTCACTGAAGACAAAGTCACCATCACGAGGGCGAATCATCACGTAAATAGGAATGGAGGAAACCGCGACAGCCTGAGTTATTAACCCTAATGAAGGCGTTAGGCCGCCCAGTGACAGAGCGCTACACAATTCGATTCGGTCGGCGCCTGCCTCGATGGCAGTGTGCAGTGATTCAATATTATCGATACAGACTTCAATTTTCATACAGCTCGCTCATTGAAACTTATGGAAAGATAGAGAGGAAAAAAAGGCCCGGGGGAAAGGGCCTTTGAGTTATCGGTTTACCAAGTACCCGCTAGTTTAGGTGGGTTAGCATCCGCACCCCACCATTTGTGGTAAGACGCTTCATAAGCACCAGAGTTAATGTAGTCAGAGACAAACATATCCATCCAGCGTAAGTACTCGGCGTCGCCTTTTCTAACTCCAATAGCGATAGGGTCATTAGAGTGTAAGCCTGGCAGAGTCACAAGATTTGGGTTGTTGGTGGCTAGGTAATCAATCAGAGAGCTGTCTTCGATACCCGCATCTACACGGCCTTGACGAAGCAACAATACACCGTCTGGTGCGAAGTTATCGGTATAAACTAATTCAGCTTCTGGCACTTCACGTTTCAAAAAGGCTTCGCCTGTTGAACCGCGTCCTACAACAACGCGTTTGCCTGCAAGATCCTGCAGTGAATTTATATCTTGGTCTTTTTGATGAACAATACGAAGACCAGCACGTGCATAAGGAATGGAGAAATTCACCGATTTAGCACGTTCTAATGTCGCTGACATGTTACCAATGACCGCATCTAGTTGGTCAGAAAACAGCATTGAAACACGAGCGTCACCATGTACATCAGTGAAGCGTGCCTCAACGCCAAGCTTTTCTGCTAGGCGTTTCGCTAGATCAACGTCATAACCTGCTGGGTTATTCTTTTGATCACGGAATCCGATAGGTTCGCCACCAAGTGATACACCGATTTTGATGTAGCCGCGCTCTCGAATGTCTTCGAGTTTGCCAGCAAACGCTGAGGTGGAGCTGATTGCGAGTGCACTTGCCAATATGGTGGCAACCAATGCCTTAAATTTCATTGTGGTTCTCCATTTCATTTCGTTTATCCATATAGCGTCTTTCCGCTATTCTTTGTTCAGGTTTACTCATTCCAGATTTGTAAACCCAGTATTTGATGTCCTCTTCACATCCAAAATTGATTACTCGATAGTTGTCATCTTTGTCGATCGCATGAATGACAACGCCAGCCAAAAAGCCTGTTCTAAGCGAATTTAGTTCTTCAATGGCCATATCCACCGCTTGATCGAGCGAAAAGCCAAGACGCATCGCCATTACGATGGAGTAGGAGGTATTGGCTCTGATGGTCATTTCGCCGGTATGAGTACAGGCCGCCGCGCCATATCGGCTATCGGCATAAAAGCCAGCGCCGACAATAGGTGAATCGCCAAGGCGTCCTGGGTATTTCCATGCCCAGCCTGAGGTGCTTGTGGCTGCATAAATACTGTCTGTACTGTCTTTGGTGAGAAAGACGGTGGTATCACGGACTTTCTCTGGGTCAGTGATCATTGAGTTGAGGTGTGCAAGCGGACGAGTCGACATATCGGGGTTGTCTTCGCCAGTAATTTCTTGAAGCTTCTTAAACCACACCTCTTTAGAGTCTTCTAGTAGAGGGTTAGGGCACTCAAAACCCATCTCATAGGCAAAGCGTGTCGCCCCTTCACCTACGAGGATCTCGTGGTTCAGCTCTTCCATCACTTTTTTGGCAATGCGCGTGACGTGAAAATGATCTTTGACGGCCCCAACGGCACCGGTTCGAAGCGTGTTGCCGTCCATTACCGCACCGTCAAATTCCATATCACCCAATAGGTTAGGCCAGCCACCGTAACCAACACTGCGAATTCTTGGTTCTGCTTCGACTTTTTCAATACCACAAATGATCGCATCGAGACCATTGTCGCCGTTATTAAGCATACTTACCGTGTCGTCGATTCCCGGCCAGGCTTCTGAATTTGATAATACAATCATTACTTGCTATCCATTTTCTCTAAAAATCGTCTAATTCTTTCGTCTTGCTTACCGCCCTCATCGGAGAAGAAAGCATCTTTGTCCATGTCAGCTCTTACTACCCCTTCGTCGAGGAAAACAATGCGATTGGAGATCTTTTTCGCGAAGGCAATTTCGTGAGTGACAAAGATTAATGTTGTGCCTGATTTGGCAAGGTCAGCGAGCACGTCAAGCACCTCTGAGGTCATCTCTGGATCAAGTGCACTGGTTACTTCGTCTAGTAGCAAACACTCCGGCTTCATCGCTAGAGCGCGACAAATACCGATACGCTGTTTTTGTCCGCCAGAGAGTTGAGCTGGGAAGCTGGTCTCTTTGTCCGCTAAATCAACAAGCTGCAATAGTTCTCGCGCGGTGCTTTCAGCTTGCTCTTTGCTTTGCCCTAGCACTTCAATAGGTGCGAGGGTGATGTTGTCTAAAATGCTCAAATGCGGGTAAAGATTAAAGTGTTGGAACACCGTCGACACTGACGTTCGGATCTTTTGTAGCTCCGCTTTGTTGGAGACCGAGAGGTCGCGGAAGGTGATGTCACCGTCATTAATCGCTTCTAGCCCGTTGATACAGCGCAGTAGGGTAGATTTTCCAGAGCCACTTGCACCTAAAATAGAGACCACATCGCCTTGCTCAATATTTAGGCTGACCCCTTTTAATATGTCGTTGCTTCCAAACGACTTCTTTACGTTGTTAATTGAAATCATGGGGATCACCTTATGCTAAAGACCAAGTTTGATGTTTTCGTAAGTAGAGCTCGAGCTTTCTGCCCAGCTTGGAGATGGCCATCGACATGGCGAAGTAGGTCAGCCCGATGACAGGCCAAACAATAAATGGCTGCCAAGTACGTTGGTTCAAAATGGCGCCGACTTTGGTAATGTCCATAACCCCGATAACGGAGACCAGTGACGTTACCTGAAGTTGGTTCACCGCAAGACCGACGAGTGGCGCAATGGCAACTAGCAGCGCTTGAGGCGTGATGATTTTCTTCAAAATTACCATCTCAGAGATGCCAAACGAGCGTGCAGCTTCAATCTGACCTTTATCGACCGCTGCCATTGCGGTAACAATAATGACGGAGACAAATGCAGCCGTATTGCCAGTCAGCGTGATTGTGGCGGCTAGTTCCGCCGACATGTCCATGGAGAGGAAAATCGGCAGGCCGAAGTAGATCAAGAACAGCTGAACCAAAACTGGGGAGTTTTTAAGAAACTCGCTCACAAAAACAGAAAGCTGGCTCAAGAGAGGGAATCGATAGTGACGAAAGAGCGCGAGCCCTAAACCTAACAAACCGCCAAACAAGCTAGAAACCAAGAACACCTTTAACGACACGCTGATGCCACTAAGCAGAACAATAAGGTCATAGGGGACAAATTCATTACTAGACATTGCTATGCTCCCGCTTCAGAAAATCGATTTAGTCGCTTGTGCGCTAAAGTGATAAGAATGGATAAGATGTACGTCAGCACGCAGTAGAACAGTAATAAGAAGAAGTAGACTTCAAATGGTCTAAATGTTTCCGCCGCAATGATTTTTGCGGTTCCTGTGAGTTCGTTAAGTGTTACTGTCGATAAAATAGAGGTGGTCAAAATTAGGTTCACGAAGATCGAACCTAACGGTTTGATCGAGTTGCGCAACGCGATAGGAAGAATGATCTTTCTATAGATAGTTAAGCGTTTTAAGCCGAAAGATTGAGCGGCTTCGATCACGTCTCGATCGACCTGCTGAACTGCTGCGCGCAGCACGTCAGCACAATAAGCACCAACTGCAATAGAAAGCGCCAGCACTCCCGTGGTGTAGGGATCAATGAAAATGCGTAATTCAGGTAAGCCATAAAAAATAAAGAACACCTGCACAATAAAAGGAATGTTCCTAAATATATTTATGTAGGTATAGCCTGTCTTAGACAGTACTCTTGACTGACTAATACACGCAAACATCACCAGCAAACCAATACAAAAACTACCAATAATAGAAGCGATGCTAATACTAGCGGTTATCGCAAATCCTTCTATAAACGAGTCTAAGTATCGATACATTATCGAGATATCAAACACGGAAGCTCCTTCTAATTGAAACTAGTTTCAATTTACGTGCTGATTCTTTTTTACGCAATGCCATTTAATTAAAATTGAAACCGGTATCACATTGTTAATAACAACATGCTTAATTAGAGACTTGGTGGTCTAGAAGGTATAAATGAGGATGTTTTTCATACTAGAAATCGCTTCAAGTGCACGTCATTCCTGCCGTCGAGCAGGGTAGGGCAGTCACTTGTGGCAGAAGTTTTCCTTTTTCAAGGAAATAACGGCTTGTCTTCAGACGAACAAAAAACGAGCACTAACCCTCACCCGCCTTACGAAACTCCTTCGGCGAACACCCGCTCCATTTCCTAAATGCGTGCCGAAAATTGGCACTGTCAGAAAAACCAATTCGCTCTGAAATCTCTTCCATGGTGATTTGTGTAGTAAGCAGGTAGTGGCGGGCCAGTCGATAGCGTACATTATCAAGCACCTGCTGATAGCTGGTCCCTTCTGCTTTCAAATGACGGCGCAGCGTACGTGATGACATGCCCAGCTCGGAAGACAAGGCTTCAATGGATGGATAGTTGCCTAGACGTTCGATAAATATCTGACTGATTTTTTCTTGCAAACTGGTACCGCCTTCGGCTTTTTCCAGCATTTCATCACAAGATTTCAAACACATTTTCAGCGTCATTGCATTGGCAGCAGGCAGAGGCTCGTAAAGTACCGTAGCGTCAAACTGCCATTCCAAACAATCACTATCGAACTCAATGGGGCAATGAAAAACTTGCTCGTATAAGTGACCATATTCTGGCTCAGGGAAGGGGAATTTAATCAGTGTTGAAGGGAACGGCTGCTGCATCACCTCTTCACACAAATTTTGAATAGCAGTGAACCAGTACTCGGAGCAAAACGGCAGCAGTTCGTCCAAATCGATAAGTTGCTCGGCGCGAAAATAACCGACATTACCTTCGACCCACATCTTCTTTTTAAGCACAGGACCGGCCAGACGAAGGTATTTAAACCCCATCATAAGAGCATCGAGCATGGTGTTGCTGCTGAACACCGCATAGCCCAACACTCCAAAATCACTGAACCTTGCTTGCTTACCCACTTGGAGCCCTAAACCCGCTTCATTTGTCTGAGTGAGTGCGTTGCTGAAGATAGCCATCTTTTGAGCAAAAGTGAGCTGTGTATCTGGTTGATAGAGTTGGGAAGAGGTGACGGTCGTACCCTCAAATAATGATTCGGTGGCAAAGCGACTGTCGAGATAACGCGCCATAAGCTGAAGATCTAAAATCCCGCAAGCTTGAGTATCTGGCTCATAAACTGCCGTGTATTGCATCCAACTTCTCCAAAAAGGTTAATAGGCGACTTTCAATAAGTTAGCGTGATTGTGGGATCTCAATGTCTGAACAATGTCCGAATTTCACCGCTTTTTGTCTCAATGTAACCTGTGCTCAATGTTATCAGAATGTTGTAATGAGGCAAATTTCAATGCGAGATTAATAAATGAGCGAAATGATTGATTGGGTAAAAGATGTAGGTTCTGAATGCGAAAGTATCGAAGTGAGCGAGCTTAATACTTGGTTTTCTGAGCTTCAAACCGCATACCAACAAGAGACCAACCCTTCACTTGCTGTGCGAAAGCAGCGATTGCAGGCTCTCAAAACACAGCTAACGCGATATCAATCGGTATTAGCGGAGGCAATGAGTGATGACTTTGGCGGGCGCAGCCATACCGAGTCATTAATGGCTGACGTGTTAGCACCTATTCTCGATATCAACCATGTTAATCGCCACTTGAAAAGCTGGATGAAATCGAAAAGTCGCCCAACGGAATGGCTGTTTAAAGGCAATAAGTTACAGGTTCGCTATCAACCAAAAGGTGTGGTGGGGATTATCTGTCCTTGGAACTTTCCGCTTTATCTTTCTATTGGCCCGATGATTACCGCGTTGGCAGCAGGTAATCGCTGCATGATTAAGATGCCGCCTAACTGTCCGGCAACCACAAAGGCTCTGCGAACAATGCTGGCTGAGATATACGCGCCAGATCTCGTCAGAATTGTTGATGGTACGCATCCAGAAGCGATGGAAATCTCTCACTTGCCGTTTGACCATCTGGTCTTTACCGGGTCACCAAATAGCGGCAAAACCATAATGGCCAATGCGGCAGCTAACCTTACGCCTGTGACGTTGGAGCTGGGCGGAAAGTCTCCGGTGGTGGTTTTTGATGACTACGATATTGAGAAAGCAGCAAGCCGCATTGCTCATGGCAAAGGTTTTAATTCAGGGCAGATTTGTATCGCTCCGGATTATGCGTTTGTTCCAGAAGGCAAGGTCGATGCATTTGTAGAAGCGCTCAAAAAAGCTCACATCAAGATGTACGGGGAGATCGAGGGTAACGCTGATTACACATCTCTAGTGGATGATGCACAGTATCAAAGGTTTGCTGCTCTAGTCGAAGATGCGCGAATTAAAGGGGCGACGATCACTCAATGTTTGTCTCACGGCGAAGGGCGAAAAATGCCGCTCTTTATCGCCACTAATCTAAAACCGAGTATGCGAATTTGCCAGGAAGAAATCTTTGGGCCATTACTGCCAGTTCATAGTTACCAGTCAATTGACGATGTGGTGCAATACATTATTGAGCGCCCCAGACCGTTAGCTTGTTACCTATTTAGCCATAACACGCAGCAACGAGAAGCGCTGCTAAATCAAACTCATAGTGGCGGTGTCACCATAAACGATTGGGGCTGGCATGTACTTAACCATTCGGTGCCATTTGGTGGTGTGGGTAACTCTGGTATTGGTAACTACCACGGCGAAGAAGGTTTTCGTGAGTTGAGCCATGCACGCACAGTGTTGCAAATGAGAGAGTGGTTTCCTATCCAGCTCTTTTCTCCGCCTTACGGCAACCTTGTTCAGAAGTTGGTGCTGCGCGTATTTGTTGGTAAGCCAGACCCAGACCTCAAAACCCATTCCTCAAAATAACACTAATAACCTAATCCACTAACAACGGACCATTTTAAGAATCTTCGGCGCGCCAGTATTTACTGGCGTGGTACACCTACAAGGAGACCTAGGATGCATAACCTTGCTGTTAATCTTGAGCGCAGTGCTGCGCTCTTCCCGGACAAAACTGCTCTCAGAATGGGCGCAGAGGAGATCAGCTATCAACAACTGGAGAGTGCGGCTAGCACTGTTGCTCACAACCTCAAGCAACTTGGTTTGGAACAAGGGGACAAAGTGGCGCTTTCGTGTCCTAATGTTACCGACTTCCCCATCGCTTATTACGGAATTTTAAAGGCAGGCTGCGTGGTCGTGCCGCTCAACACGCTGTTTAAGGACCGGGAGATCGCCTACCATCTGCAAGACTCTGATGCTAAAGCGTATTTCTGTTTTGAAAATCAAGACATGGATCCAAGTGAGCAATACGGACGTTTGGGCTTTTCTCAAGTGGACAGCTGTGAACACTTCATACCCATGATGACAGTTGATGAGAGTGAACACTCATTAGAGCAGTGGTTGCAACAACCGCCGCAAGTGTTTGAATCTGCAGCAATGCAAGGGGACGATACTGCAGTCATTCTTTATACGTCGGGTACGACAGGACAACCGAAAGGCGCAGAGCTTTCTCACTCAAATATGCTGGCAAACGCAATGTCCTCTCAGTATTTAATGCGACTAGAGTACAGCGATACCACGATGGCGACCCTACCTTTATTTCACAGTTTTGGTCAAACCGTCATGATGAACGCCAGTGTGCTTACGGGCTCGTCGATTGTGCTCATTCCTCGCTTTGACCCTAAGTTGGTTATTCAACAAATTATCGACCACAAAGTCAGTGTCTTTGCGGGGGTACCCACCATGTATATCGCTCTGTTGACGGTGGGCGAGCAATTACCAGAGCAATCTGAACAGGTTAAACATAGCTTGAGACTGGGCGTTTCTGGTGGGGCGTCCATGCCAGTAGAGGTGATTCGTCAGTTCGAATCGCGCTTTGAGTTACCTGTCTTGGAAGGCTATGGCTTATCGGAAACGGCGCCCGTTGCTACTTTCAATCATATCGACGGTGACCGCTTACCAGGTAGTGTAGGTCAGCCGTTATGCGGTCATATGATTAAGATATCTGATGTTCAAGGTAATGCGCTGCCTGTTGGCGAGTTGGGTGAAGTGTGCATTAAGAGCCCGAGTGTTATGAAAGGCTATTACGGCAGAGCCGAAGCCAGTGCAGAAGCGTTACGTGATGGTTGGTTCTGGAGTGGTGATATTGGACGACTTGATGAGCACGGCAACTTATTCATTGTCGATAGAGTGAAAGATATGATCATTCGCGGTGGCTATAACGTCTACCCACGTGAGATTGAAGAAGTACTGATGTGTCATCCGGATGTAGAAATGGTGGCTGTTGTCGGTGAGTATGATGAGCGACTTGGTGAGGAAATTCATGCTCACGTAGTGTTGCATGAAAACTGCACCAGTGATGGCGAAACCTTGGTAACGTGGTGCCGTAGTCAACTTGCTGATTACAAATATCCACGCCGTGTATTTATTCGAGCATCACTGCCAATGACGGCAACAGGAAAGATCTTGAAACGCGAACTGCATCCATTGGATGTGATGGAGGCAGTCGATGGACAGCTATGATTTCATTATTGTCGGTGGTGGTTCAGCAGGTTGCGTGCTTGCTTCAAGGCTATCAGAAGACCCTACTGTGAATGTTTGTTTGCTAGAAGCCGGAGGTAAAGATACCAGTCCGTTTATTCACACGCCCGTTGGCTGTGTTGTGATGATGCCAACCAAAATCAACAACTGGGGGTTTGAAACCGTTCCTCAGCCTGGACTCAATGGTCGTAAGGGTTATCAACCCAGAGGGAAGACCTTGGGTGGTTCGAGCTCAATCAATGCCATGATGTATGCACGTGGTCACCGTTATGACTATGATCTTTGGGCATCATTAGGGAATGAAGGCTGGAGCTACGATGAGTGTCTACCGTATTTCAAAAAAGCAGAAAACAATGAAGTTCATCACGATGAATTTCATGGCCAAGGTGGGCCGCTGAACGTCGCTGACTTGCGATCACCTAGCCCAATGGTGGAAAGATACCTATCAGCGTGCGAGTCAATTGGCGTGCCGACCAACCATGACGTGAACGGTGCTGAACAGTTCGGTGCTATGCAAACGCAGGTGACACAATTAAACGGTGAGAGGTGCAGTGCGGCAAAAGCTTACTTAACGCCAAACCTTAATCGTCCGAACTTAACCGTGCTCACCAAAGCCACCACGCATAAGGTGTTGTTCGATGGAAAGCGAGCGATTGGTGTAGAGTATGGAATGAAAGGGCAGCGTTTCCAAATTTACTGCAATAAAGAAGTCATTCTAAGCGCTGGTGCGTTTGGTACTCCGCAAGTGCTGTTGCTATCAGGAGTCGGTCCTAAGCAAGAGCTAGACAAACATGGTATCGACCAAGTGCATGACTTGGCGGGAGTAGGTAAGAACCTGCAAGACCATATCGACTTGGTGCACTCATACCGAACTACGGCCAAACGTGACACCTTTGGTGTATCACTAAAAATGGCGTCGGAGGCCAGTAAAGCAGTGCCTCAATGGTTCAAACAGCGTCAAGGCAAGCTGAGTAGTAATTTCGCCGAAGGTATCGGGTTTTTGTACTCTGATGATGACGTCGATGTGCCTGACTTAGAGTTTGTCTTCGTCGTAGCGGTGGTGGACGATCATGCTCGAAAAATCCACATGAGCCATGGATTCAGTTCTCACGTAACGCTACTTAGACCGAAAAGTACCGGCACGGTAACCCTAAATAGCGCCGATCCTTACGACGTTCCAAGCATTGACCCTGCTTTCTTCCAAGAACCTGATGACATGAGAGTGATGATCAAAGGTTGGAAAAAACAGTATCAGATGCTGCAAAGTGAGGCGTTTGATGACGTTCGCGGGGCAAGTTTCTATCCGGTTGACCCGGACGATGACGCCGCGATTGAGCAAGATATCCGCAATCGCGCCGATACTCAGTATCACCCGATTGGCACCTGTAAGATGGGGACTTCGGATGACCCTGAAGCGGTCGTAAATAGTGAACTGTCTGTATACGGGATGGATAATCTGCGGGTGGTCGACGCATCTGTGATGCCGACGTTGGTGGGTGGCAATACCAATGCACCGACTATCATGATCGCCGAGAAAATTGCTGACGTGATCAAAGCAAAATACTCGATTTGTCATCCTGCTGATGCTTCAAAAGTCAGCTAACCAGCGAGCAAAGACCAAGCCGTCATGGCTTGGTCTATGTATAAATCGCTCTTTCCCTTGACCTCCTCCGTTGTTGTTCTCTCACTAAAGTCAAATGAGTCCTAAGAACGCGATGTTGCAACCTTATGACCTATTTCTTACCACCATAGTCTCTACACTCAAGCTTCTAGAATGGAAAGTGCAGTATGTAGGGAGAGGGAAATATGAACTGGAATGTGGCACCAATGATGGCGTTGGTCATGTTGCTGCAAGGATGTGGCGCACAAAATAGCTCACAAGCCATTGAACAGAAATACACAAATCACGCCTCGAAATTTACCACTGTGGAAGGTAAACGAGTGCATTATCGAGATGAAGGACAGGGTGAGGTGGTGATTTTACTGCATGGCACTTCATCGTCACTTCACGCGTGGGAACAATGGACGCAAATCCTCAAACAGGACTATCGCGTCGTACGTATGGACTTACCGGGTTTTGGCTTGACCGGGCATCTGCCTCAGAACCAGTACGAAATCGCTGACGATATTGCTTTTTTGAGCGCTTTTATTAGAGAACTCGACATCGAACAGGCACATTTTGTTGGTAGCTCTTTAGGAGGGCGCATCGTGTGGGAGTACAGTTTGCAACATCCAGAGCAGGTTAAAACCCTTACGTTGATAAACGCGTTAGGGTATCCGCAACAATCGTGGCCGCCAGGCATTGAGATGGCCCAGTGGCCAGTCATCGATAAAATAATGGAACATGTCACTCCAAGGTTTATGTTCGAGGATGGGCTTAAAGAGGTTTACTTCGACCCGCAACTCGTGGATGCGCCGTTAATTGATCGATACTACGAACTGACCACCTACCAACAAAATCGACAGGGATTTACACGTCGCGTCAAGGCATCGCTGGATGAGGACTCGGATAAGATAACGCAAGTTGCTAAGCCGACTCTTATTCTGTGGGGGAAGGAAGACCGTTACTTTCCAGCTGAAAATGCACGAAAGTTTGAGCGTGATATTCGGGGCTCTTATGCTGTGGTGTATGACGATGTGGGACACTTACCGATGGAAGAGGTCCCAGAGCGATCAGCACAGGCATTTAAACAGTTTATCTCGAAAGGTAAGCCTTAGGACTAACCTGATACCAGCGCTTGAACGCTTTGTAGAAGCTGCTGGTATCTTTAAAACCAAGACGATAGCTCAACTCGGTCACGCTTGGAGGCGGGGTTTGAGTTAGCCAACGGGCTGCTAGCTGCTTTCTAGTATCATCAAGAATACTCTGGAAGGAGGTATGCTCCTTTTCCAGTTTGCGGTAGAGGGTTTGTCGGCTGATGTGTAATTGCTGCGCAACCTTGTCTACGCTGAATAGTTCTCCATTTTCTAGTCCGTTTACTACTATGGTTCTGACTTGCTGCTGGACAGGTTGAGTTTTCGTTAGCGTCTCAAGATGACTTTGTGCGGTTTTTGCCATCATCGTTTTCAGATACTCACTACTTGTCACAATGGGAAGGTTGAGCCATTTCGATTCAAATATCAGCTGGTGTTCAGCACAGTTAAATTCAATGGCTTCTCCAAAGATTGGTTGATATTTATCCACATAGTTCGGAGCCAAATACCCAAACTTAGCTTTGGTTAGCGGGAAGGATTGGGCACTCAGCATTCTCGCCCACATCACCAGCGCACTCATACTACGTTCGATGGTCGCTCGAGGGTAGTTATGCAGTGATTCAATGGAGAGGGTTAAGCGGCACTGCTGCCCATCGTCTTCCACTTGCCAACACTCCGAAGCATTCATCAGCAAAATATTACTTTGGAACGTGTTAAAGGCATCTCTTAACGTCGCGCATTGGCTCACCCAACTTGCTAGTACACCTTTTGATTCAGGGGATATGGTTCGCCCAATGATGAGTCCAATGTCGGGCGATGGATGGTGCTGTTCGAGCAGTGACCACAAGGCAACCATTTGGCTTTCTGGAAGCCGATCCGATGGCGATAGCTTAGCGCTATTTTGGATAACCTTTAGCATTATACCGTCAAGGTGACTCGATGTTTCTACCTGTTCGCGCAAAGCGGCTGGCAACAATGGGTAGGCATTTACCAAATCAATGACAGAGGCGAATGAAACGGTTTTTTCGATAGAGTTATCTGCCACGAGTGTTACCAAAAATTTAAGTTATAGCTAACTAATATCGCAATTTTCCTCGTCTATCAATCTAGAGTGCTTGTAAAAAATGGTTAGTTCATAAGATGTTAGCTAATTGTGCCTATCAACCATTCTCTCAAAAAGCGGACTATGTCCTTTATTTAATTATTGTTATGGTGTTTTATATGGCTTGTTAATGATTTGGTGGTGTAGAGGGCAAATCAGTCAATGGAAATGATACGTGAGTTACGTGAACACTCTAACCAAAGCGTGGCGGCGAGATTTCGTCGTGTGGTTTCTTTGATGCGCCAACAACGCTGGATGAGATTGCGAGGTATAGAACTGCGCCTCATTCTGGCTCTCGCTATGCTCGCGTTCACAACGTTAATCCTCTCTGTGGTTACCACTTATACGTTCAATGACCTTAACCAACGTCTTATTGTTCTGAAAGAGAACAAGATCCCAGCGTTGGAGCAGGCCGCTCTGCTCAATGACAAAGTTCGATTGATCATTACCACCTCTTCTCAGCTTAGTGAAGCGGACTCGAATTTAGAGCGAAAACAGGCCATGCAGAAGATAGAGCGTGCCATTGATGAGATGGATCAGATTATGATCCAGTTTCCGGATTATCACTCGTATTACAAAGAAATGATTGCTCAGGTCAACAATAGCTTGAGCTTATTGCATCAAAGCGAAAACGAATCACAACAACTCAATCTAGAGCTGAGAGATCTGCTGGAAGGCTTCTACCCGCTATTGAAACAAGCTACTCAGTCACTGGACCAGTTGCCAACTGCAGCCAAAGTTCAAATTCAATACACACAGATGAAGTCGTTGCTGTACTACCAACTTGGGCTGGTGGAAAAGCTCTATAGCGATGCCAGCTTTAACGAGCTCGATTACACCACTTACCGAATTGAGCAAATTGGTCAAGAGTGGTGGACGTTATGGCAACAAAGTGGCGTGAAGTTACAGTTTCCTGAGATCGACCAAAAACTCTCGATTATTTACGACTTGTCTTCTAGCTCGAGTCGCCTGTATACCCTTAAAAACAAAGCACTGGATCACCGATATCAAGAGCAGTATTTCTTGCAGAACAGCCGCGACCATTTGAACCAGTTAACGGTGCAAATTGAATCTAATACCAATAAGGTTAATCGCAACATCGACAACTCCATTGCTGTAGTTCAACAGTCATTGCTTTCAAATCAACAGTTATCGTTAGCGCTGTCTCTGTTTAGTGTGTTAGCGGCGGTGGGTATCTCATGGTTTTATGTACGTAAGAACATTCTTGAACGACTCACGCAGCTGAAACACAACATGTTCGCTATCTCGACAGGTCATTTAGATACTGAAGTGGCGATTCGTGGTAATGACGAAGTGACGCAAATGGCGAAATACCTCAAAGTGTTTCAGTCAACGGCGAAAGTGGTGAAGCAGACCAACCGACGCTTGGAAGCGGAAGTGGTGGAGCGTACGGCCGCAGAGGAAAAATTACGTATTACCCAAAACGAATTGATTCAAGCGGGGAAACTCGCGGCGTTGGGGCAGCTCAGTGTCGGGATTACTCATGAAATCAATCAGCCATTAACTGCGGTTAATAGCCATGTCCGAAGTGCACAGCGGTGGCTTGAAAAAGAGCGCCCCGATAAAGCTATAACCAACCTTCAAAAAATCGAAGTGCTATTGGAGAAAGTGGCAGCAATCACCAGACACCTTAAAGCATTTGCTGGGAAAAGTGACGGTAGGCTTGAAAACGTACCGCTAAACAAGGTGGTGGAAGATGCTCTTGAACTCTTTGATAACCGAAGAGAGGGGGTATCGATTGTGTTCGAACAGCAGCCGGACTGTTTGGTTCGAGCCAACAGCATTAGATTGGAACAAGTTTTGGTGAATTTGGTCAGCAACGCCTTAGACGCTGTGGAAGGGAACGCTGAACCACTATTGGTGGTTTCCATTTGGAGCGACACCAAAACAGTTTCAGTTTCCGTCCAGGACAATGGGAAAGGCATACCTGCCGATGAGTTACCCTATCTTTTTGACCCATTTTACTCCACTAAGCGTTCAGGTAAGGGGCTCGGACTTGGGCTCTCTATTGCATATAATATTATTCAAGATTTTGGAGGGACGATTCACGTCCAATCCGAGATTGATCAGGGCACTGAGTTTATTGTGACTCTGCAACAAGGCAATCTATGATGACACAACAAAAACACATCGTCCTCATTGACGACGAACACGACGTAGTAGAAGCAGTAAGTGAAATGCTAGAACTTGAAGGTTTCGCAGTTACGGCGTTCACTGACCCAAGAAAAGCGCTACGATCACTTACCAATAACAGTCGCTCGGTTGTGTTGTGTGATGTCAGGATGCCCTCGGTCGACGGTCTAACATTGTTAAGCTCAATTCAACATCGCGCGCCACAAGTTCCGGTTTTATTGATGAGTGGTCATGGGGATATTCCGATGGCTATCGAAGCAATGAAGTTGGGGGCATTCGACTTTATCGAAAAGCCGCTTAATGCCGATGAGGTGATCGCCAAGCTCGATTTAGCTCAGTTACAAGCGCAACAAACTCTCGCTAGTACCCCATCTCTGGAGTCGACCGACAGCGAAGCGATTGAATCCGTGATTATTGGTCAATCTAAAGCGATGGAAACTATACGTAAGCAAGTGCTCGCGCTCGCTAACACAGGGGTGGATACCATTATTAATGGCGAGACAGGAACAGGAAAAGAAGTCGTAGCAAGAGCACTTCACCAGTTTAGTCGCCGACAAGCCAAACCATTTGTCGCTATCAACTGTGGTGGAATGACCGAGAGTATTATTGAAAGTGAGCTGTTTGGTCATGAAGCGGGGTCATTTACCAGTGCCAACAAAAAGCGGATTGGCAAAATTGAGCAGGCTAATGGGGGGACGTTGTTTCTTGATGAAATAGAGAGTATGCCCATAGCGGTACAGATAAAACTACTGCGCGTTATTCAAGAGCGAGTCATTGAGCGTGTGGGTGGGAATGAGTTAATACCAGTGGACATTGTTGTCGTAGCGGCCAGTAAGGCAGATCTTGCAGCATTAAGTGATACTGGCGAGTTCCGCTCGGATCTTTTCTATCGCCTTAATATCGCCAGTCTTAATCTGCCGCCATTGCGTCAACGTAAAGAAGATATCCAGAGTCTATTTAGGCATTTTGTTGGCCAGGCGAGTCAGAAATACAAGACTCGACCTTCCACGATTTATTCGGAACAGATTCAACAGCTATCGCGTCATGAGTGGCCGGGTAACGTGAGGGAACTACGTAACGTTGCGGATCGTTTTGTATTAGGCATCGTTGGTGATGGCTTTGATTTACAAACGCCAATACAAGACGCCAGTGAGACCGAGTTTGCGTTTGAAAAACAGATGGAACAATACGAACGCAATGTATTGACTGAGGCGTTAATTGAATCGGCTGGCAACATAAATGACGTCTCTAGCAAATTGAACTTACCGCGTAAGACGCTCTATCGGAAAATGAAAAAGCACCACTTGGATAAGGACGATTTTAAAGTGACCTAAGGCTTGAAGAGTGACGGAGATAATGGCAAGTCGCTTAGTGAATGGTGAAGGACAATAGTGACCCAATAGCCAGTGTTCTTTGTAAGTGGAAGTTTTAATTAACTGAAATTAAAAGTTTTATTGTTTTGGCATGAAGGGTGCAAATCACGTGCTTGTGATAATTTTGTCACATCCTTCACGGTAAAATAGGGTGTAGAAAACCAACGTTTTCGTTCCTATAAACGATAAACCGTGACCACTAACAAGGATTGATTCTCGTAGAGTAACGAGATGAAAGGAGAACTAAATGAAGCACATACTCACAGCAGTGGCAGGCGTCCTGATGGCAGTAAGCTCAGCAAGTGTTTGGGCTGATGAACCCGCCAATTTGGGGCCAAGACCGGCTTATCTGGTGAATAGCATGGATGATAGCCCTCTTAAAGATAAGCTACTGAGTTGCAGTAATGGCGCGTTTGAGCGCAGTGATTTCTCTATCGGACACCGTGGTGCTGCGATGCAGTTTCCTGAACATACTAAAGAGTCTTATCTAGCGGCGATTGAGATGGGAGCGGGTGTACTGGAGTGTGATGTTACCTTCACCAAAGACAAGCAACTGGTTTGTCGTCACTCTCAAAGTGATTTGCACACAACAACCGATGTATTGGCACACCCAGATCTTGCAAAAAAATGCACCATACCTTTCCAGCCAGCTGATCCATCTACTGGTAAGGACGCACAAGTTGAGTGCCGCACATCAGACTTTACTCTGGCGGAGTTTAAGCGTTTGAAAGGCAAAATGGATGGCGCTAACCCGAAAGCGACCACTATCGAAGAATACATGCAGGGAACGCCAAGTTGGAGAACGGATCTGTATGCACAAAGTGGTACGTTAATGACCCATGCAGAGAGTGCTGCTCTGTTTAAGAAGCATGGGGTCAAGGTGACGCCTGAGCTAAAATCTGCCGCGGTTGAAATGCCGTTTGATGGCTTTAGCCAAGAAATGTACGCGCAAAAATTGATTGATGAACTCAAAGCCGCGGGTTTTGCGCCTTCCGATACCTACGTTCAGTCATTTAACCTAGATGACGTGAAATATTGGATTGCCGAGACTCCGGAGTTTGGCGAGCAAGCAGTGTATCTTGATGACCGTGTCTATGAGCAGAAAGACTTTGTTGCTTCTCTAGAGAACATGAAAGATCTGCATAAGCAGGGCGTCAATATTATCGCCCCACCGTTGTTCGCGTTAGTGCAACTTGATGACAAAGGACAAATAGTGGCATCTGATTATGCGAAACTGGCCAAGCAAGCTGATTTAGACATTATCGCTTGGACGCTGGAACGTTCTGGACCATTGAACAATGGCGGTGGATGGTACTATCAATCAGTCAAACCAGCTATCACGAAAGATGGTGACATGATGGTCATGCTAGATGTACTAGCCAAAGATGTAGGTGTGTTGGGTGTGTTTAGTGATTGGCCGGCAACAGTGACCTATTACGCTAACTGTATGGACATCGAATCGTAGATTTTTGAAGGTATAGTAAGGGCCTTCGGGCCCTTTTTTAGTGGCGTTAATCTTTGCAAAAAAAAAGTTGGGACAAAACTGACTCAAATGACGGTTTGTTTAATGGACACTTTTGACCCATTTAGCTAACGTGTTTGAGTGGTGTAATTTAACTAATTGAATAATAAGAATAAAATTGTTGGCACGTCGCATGCTATATGTGACGTGATTACAACAACAACGTGAAAATAAGGTTTGAATATGAAAATCAGTGTTAAAGGACTGTTAATCGCCACCTCGCTGCTTGCACCTTCCCTCGCTCTAGCAAATGAATGCTCTAGCCGCGGCGTACTTGACGATAGATACTGTGATGAAAACAACGATTTGGTCGCTGACTCTCCGAAAAATGCCGATGAGTGGATTGACCCAAGTACCTTGGTATTTACCTACACACCAGTAGAAGACCCTGCATTGTACAAAGATGCGTTTGCTGACTTCCAAGCACATTTGAGCAAGATTACTGGTAAACGCGTAATTTACTACACGGTGCACTCAAACTCTGCTCAGGTTGAAGCGATGCGTTCTGGCCGACTTCACGTCGCAGGCTTTTCGACAGGTCCTACAGGTTATGCAGTAAACTTGGCAGGCTATGTCCCGATTGCAGTAAAAGGTGACGAAGCTGGCTTCCAAGGCTACAACCTGATTACTATTGTTCGCAAAGACAGCGGTATTAACGACATGTCTGACTTAAAGGGTAAAAAGGTTGCTCACACTTCTGCTTCATCTAACTCTGGTAACCTAGCACCACGCGCACTTTTCCCTGCTGAAGGACTTGTACCTGACCAAGACTACAAAGTGCTTTATTCAGGTAAACATGACCAATCTATTCTTGGCGTCTACAACGGCGACTATGATGCCGCGCCAGTCGCGTCAGACGTCTATGACCGCATGGTTGCAGCGGGTCGTGTTGACGATTCAGAACTAAAAATCATCTACCGCAGTCCTCGCTTCCCAACTTCAGCATTTGGTTACTCTTATAACCTGAAACCAGAACTGGTTGAGAAAATCAAAGAGGCATTCTTTAGTTACCGCTTTACCCCAGAAATGAGCGCTTCGTTTAAAGGCGCTGACCGTTTCTCACCAATCACTTATCAAGAGGAGTGGGGCGTGATTCGTGATATCGCACATGCCACGGGTACGGCTTACACCAAGGCGGGTCTGAAGAAGTTGGCTGAGAAAGATGCGGCGAAGCGTGCTAAGAAGAAAGCTGCGGAACTAGCAAAGCAAGCTAGCACTCAATAACTCCCCCTAATTTAAACCATTAGATCTTTGTTAACTATGCCCTCAAGGGTAGGGCATAGTTCATTCAAAATTTGCCTAAGACGCTTAACAATCGAGAGCGAATTAGGGTAAGCACAAGGAAAGCAGTATGGCTGTAGCAAGCTACGACGGAATCAAAATCAATAACCTATTCCATGAATATGTCGCAGGTAAGCCAATCCTAAAAGGGATCGATATTGATATCGATGAACCGGGGATTATCGCGATCATTGGCCCATCTGGTACTGGTAAAAGTACCTTACTTCGATGCATCAATCGTCTCAACGACCCAACATCCGGTGAAATCCTGTTTGAAGGAGAAGACCTAACTAAGCTAAAGGGTCAAGAGTTGAGAAAGCAGCGCCGACACATAGGTATGGTGTTCCAAGAGTACAATTTAGTTGAACGTTTAACGGTTATTGAGAACGTACTAAGCGGCCGTTTGGGGTACATGAGTGCTTGGAATGCGTGGCGACGTAAATACTCTTCAGAAGATCTTGCTAAAGCATTTGAACTGCTCAATTTTGTTGGTTTACAAGATTTTGCTAACCAGCGAGCTGATAGCCTGTCTGGTGGTCAGCGTCAGCGCGTTGGTATCGCAAGAGCTGTGATGCAAGACCCTTATATTCTGCTTGCCGATGAACCGACTTCGTCTTTGGATCCAAAAACCGCTGTGGAAATCATGGAGCTGATGGAGACCTTTGCTAAGCAGAAGAATATTCCGGTGCTGGTTAATATCCACGATGTGAACCTAGCGAAGCGATTTGCAAAACGCATTATCGGCATGTGTAACGGCAAGGTACATTATGACGGCAGCCCTGAGGGAATTACCGAAGAAGATCTGAAGATCATTTACGGAGGTGAGTCATGGCTGGACTAACTTCGAATGCAAAAATCAATGTTGAAAACCCATTCAAACCGTCGTGGACAAGTCGCGCGATTGTTGTTGCGGTCGTGGCGTATCTGTTTTACAGCGTCTCGACGTTGGGTCTGACATTTGACCGATTAATCATAGGTTTTGGTGAGAGTGAACGACTGATCTCTCGTATGATTCCACCTGATTTTTCTCGCACTAACTTGTTATTGAGTGGTTTAGCGGAGAGCTTGCAGATAGCTATCATTTCGAGCTTTTTCGGCATCGTTATTTCGCTCTTTTTGGGTCTACTAGCTGCACGAAACCTGATGCCTTTAATTGTGTCCACTCCGGTGCGAGGCTTTATCGCATTATGCCGTTCGTTCCACCCAGTCATCATTGCCATCTTGTTTGTTAAAGCGGTTGGGTTTGGCGCATTGGCGGGTATTTTGACGCTAGTGTTCGCGTCAATAGGGTTCATTGCCAAGCTATTTGCTGAGGCGATTGAAGAGATTTCCTTTAAGCCTGTAGAGGCGATTAGAGCAACCGGAGCAAGTTTTGCCAGCGTGATTCTATACGCGGTAATGCCACAAGTGTTTACTCGCTTCATCGGCTTTGCCAGTTATCAGCTTGACTCCAACTTACGTAACTCAACCATGGTCGGGATCGTTGGTGCTGGTGGACTTGGTGGTACCTTGTTCTCTGCATTCCAACGCTTTGATTATGATTTCGTTGCCGCCATTCTCATCACCATTATTGCACTCATTTTGGTTGGCGAGTTCTTGTCTAATATCGTGAGGAGAATCTTCTAATGACCACAGCAGCTATTGATAAAGAGTGGCAACGCTTTACGCCCAATGAGCGAATTGCGCGTTTCGCCGTGTATTTGTGCCTCGTATCTGCCATCGTTTGGTCATGGCAAACGGTGGAAGTGATTCCAGAGTTTTTGTATGACGCGCCAGCGCAATTTGCCGACATGTTTCAGCGTATGGTGCCTTTGGATTACGCTTTCTACCCGCAAACCATTCATACGGCGATGATAGAAACGCTGCATATCGCAACACTGGGTACACTATTTACTTTGATTTTTGCAATACCTCTCGCGCTGCTTAATGCACCGAATATTACACCAAGCAAAACATTAAACTGGATTGCTCAGTTCTTCTTGGTATCTTCGCGCTCTGTGAACTCATTGGTTTGGGCGCTATTGTTTATTGCGCTGTTTGGCCCCGGTGTTCTGGCTGGCATTATGGCGATTGCGATCCGCAGCGTCGGTTTTGTAGGGAAACTGCTGTCGGAAGCCATTGCTGAAGTGAACATGGGGCCTATCGAGGCATTACGAGCGACAGGTGCGTCTTGGATGAGCGTGATTGTCAAAGGCTATTGGCCTCAAGTAATGCCCGCTTTTTATTCGATTGTGTTGTTCCGTTGGGACATCAACGTACGTGAATCTGCAGTGCTTGGCCTAGTTGGGGCTGGGGGGATCGGCGTAGTTCTTAACGATGCTCAAAACCTATTCGAATGGCAGAAAGTCTCAATGGTGTTAGTGACGATTTTCGCAGTCGTTATTATTGCTGAAGCCTTAGTCATTCACATTCGAAACAAGTTAATCTAGTTGATTTATAGCCAATAAAAAACGGCCGTTATGGCCGTTTTTTATTGCTATTAACTTTGCTTGAGCGCAATCAGTTTCTCGGCAAACTCAGCAAATCCGAAGCCACCCGGCTTAGTCATCACAAGGCTAGGTTTATGTTCTAACTTATCCCAATAGTGCGTAATGTTGGCCACACCCACGGTGAGAGGTAAGCGCTCAAACATCAATTGATCATTAAGAGAGTCCCCTACATAGCAGCACTGCTCATCAACTTTATGGCCCTCAATGCCTTTGCCTTTCAGGAAGCTGAGAGATGAGTGGCGTTTAGAGTGGTCACCATACCAAGCATTAATATGAATAGAACTTGCAGTAGCATGCGCACCCAAAGCATGGATTCGAGTCAGTACCTGTTGAACAATGTTCGGATCTACAGGCTCACGGTTCTGACCAATATCAATGGCAACTTCGCATAATCGATAGGATTGGTCGAGAGTTAACGCTAAATCAGGAAAATCGCTCAATATATCCAGTACTTGCTGCTTGAGTTTGGCTTGATCTGCGCGAATCTGCTCCAAAGGTCGCTCGGTGGTGATTTGTAACGCGCCATCTTTCTTTTCCAACAAGAATGCACCATTTTCTCCGAGTGCCGCATCCACTGGCCACAACTGAGCAATATGGTCACACCATCCTGCACAAGCACCAGTCACCGCCACCACTTTGATGCCATTATCTCGCAGAGACTGTAGGGCGATGAGAGTGTCAGGAGGCAAGGAGCCATCCCACGTTAAGGTGTCATCAACATCGGTCAGGACCCAGTTGATCTGCTTCCATTCTGAAGAGAGTGGATTGGTCATACTTTCTATTCTCAATTGTACTTTTTATCGTGTTTTCAATAGTACCAAAACGGCAAAATTATGCAGTGACGTAGGTAGATTTAGCTATGCCTATATGACGTTTGAAGCGTTGGAACACACTCAAATGTCACAATGTATGTCTGGTTTCCGCCGCTTATGCCCGTTTCCCACAGTCAATGCCCGTTTTTTGTGTGGTAAACCAAACAATCGGGCAAAAGTGGTCACTGAAAAATCTAGTGTGAGCTGGGTCGTAGTTTTTTTGGCCTTTTCGATTAATCTGTTAATAACAGCAAAGCAGTTGGTAGTAGGAAACGATGCAAGCAATTACCAGAGCGAATTTTATCTTGGGTTTAATTTCAAAGGTTGGTCAAGTTTCAGTTCAAGACTTGGCATCGGAATTAAATGTGTCGGTGGAAACAATTCGTCGAGACCTTAAAACGCTAGATAAAAAAGGTGAATTAATTCGTACTCATGGTGGCGCTATAAGTAAGCGTTATATTGATGAAGGAACGTCGTTTACTAATCGAGCCTCAAGCAATATGCAAGACAAACAAGATTTGGCTAAACAGGTTATTGAGCATATTTATGAAGGTGCCGTTATCGGTTTAGACGCTAGTTCTTCAAGTTGGCTAGTTGCTCAAGCATTACCTGATATTCGTTGTACGATTGTAACCAACTCGTTGAATAATATTAGTGTCCTATCTGGGAAAAAGAATATAACGATTATTAGCTTAGGTGGTCACTACTCAGAAAAATATAAATCATTCTATGGTTTGATTGCCAAAAATACTTTGCAGGAAATGGCGCTTGACCTGAGTGTAATCTCGTGTGTGGGCTTTGATGAACATAGTGGTGTGTGGGATTCGAATGAATACAATTACGAGATAAAAAAGACGCTCATCCAAGTGTCGAGCAAGAATATTCTTATTGCGGATAAAAATAAATACAAGAAACGAAGTTTATTAAAAATATGTGATTTTTGTGAAATCGATATATTGATTTCCAATGCGGAAATTGAAAGTGATATTCATGGTGATATGAATTCAATTTCAAATCCAAATAAACACACGATAACACCAATATAAAATAATTAGTTTAATCCAATAACGTGAAACAGTATCCAACATTAATTTGGAGGGTACAGTATATCTAAAGGAAAAGAAAATGACCGACGTACTAATATCCACCACGGACCGTGGATCAAAGAAAGGAAACTCTGAAGTCATACCTAAGAGTATTTTAATACCGTTTATCTTGCTTACCTCATGTTTTGCTTTATGGGGACTGGCAAACAATATGACCGACGTATTGATCGCTCAATTTAGAAAGGTCTTTACATTAACCGATATGCAATCAGGCTTGGTACAAACCGCCTTTTACGGAGCCTATTTTGTACTGGCTCTTCCTGCTGCTCTTTTTATTCAACGTTATAGCTATAAAGCGGGAGTGCTACTGGGATTAGGTCTATTCGCTTGCGGAGCTATCCTGTTCTACCCGGCAGCCCAAGCAATGCAATACCTACCATTTCTAATGGCGCTGTTTGTGCTTGCGGGTGGTCTATCCATCCTTGAGACCAGTGCCAATCCTTACATTATCGCGATGGGACCGGAAGAGACGGCAACACGACGTTTAAACATTGCTCAAGCCTTTAACCCTGTGGGCTCTATTACTGGGGTAGTGATCGGTAAGGTGTATATCTTATCTCAATTGAACCCGGCAACGGATGTTGAACGCGCCGCTATGAGTTCAGCAGAGTTGTCTGCGATTCAAACATCTGAGCTGAACGCAGTAATGATGCCATATCTCATGGTGGCGGCGGTGATTGTCTTTGTTTGGTTAGCGATTGCGTTCACTAAGATGCCGGCAGCAAAAGACACGGTTGCTGAGAGCGACTTAGACATGTCTATCCGCGCCACATTTGGTCGCCTGATGCAGAAAAAACACTTTGTCAAAGGCGTGATCGGTCAGTTCTTTTATGTTGGTTGTCAGATTGGCTGTTGGTCGTGGACGATTCGTTATGTGATGACTCAAGTCGGCGGCACTGAAGCGGAAGCATCCACTTACCTGTTGGTATCAATCATTACTTTTAGTGTCTTTAGATTCGTATGCGTTGGTTTAATGAAGTACATCGCACCGGAGAAACTATTAGCAGCACTCGCATTGGTAGCCTCTGTTCTAGTGCTAATGCTGATGACTGTTGGTGGCGTGGTTGGTGCTTACGCTTTAGTTGGTATCTCAGCATGTATGTCATTGATGTTCCCAACAATCTTCGGTCTATCACTTCGTGACCTTGGCAGTGATTCAAAATTCGGAGGTAGCTGTCTGATTATGGCTATCTTAGGTGGCGCAGTACTCACCGCCATTATGGGACAGATTTCAGATTCGATGGGTATTCAAGCTGCTTTCATTATCCCTCTAATTGGCTTTGCATACCTTATCTACTTCGGCCTTAACGGCTACAAAATTAAGCAGTAATTCAATTTAACGGAAACGAGAACAAAATTATGACTACAACCCTAACAAGAATTGGTATTCGTCCAACCATTGATGGTCGCCAAATGGGCGTTCGCGAGTCTCTAGAAGTTCAAACTATGAATATGGCGAAGAACCTCGCTGCTTTCATTGAAGAAAACATTAAGCATGTATGTGGCACTGCGGTTGAATGTGTTATCGCTGACAGCACGATAGGCGGTGTTGCGGAAGCAGCGGCGTGTGCAGATAAGTTTCGTCGCGAGAATGTAGGGGTTTCAATTACTGTTACACCTTGCTGGTGTTATGGTACAGAAACTATTGATATGGACCCACATATGCCCAGAGCGATTTGGGGCTTTAATGGCACAGAACGCCCAGGAGCAGTGTACTTAGCCGCGGCCATGGCTGGACATTCTCAGCTTGGTTTACCCGCTTTTTCTATCTATGGGCAAGAGGTGCAAGACGCTGATGACACATCTATTCCTCAAGATGTTCAGGATAAGATTTTACGTTTCTGCCGTGCTGGCTTAACAGTAGCAGCCATCAAAGGCAAGTCATACCTGTCCATGGGCTCGGTCTCGATGGGTATTGCAGGTTCGGTGGTCGATCCAGATTTCTTCCAACGTTATTTGGGAATGAGAAATGAATATGTCGACATGACTGAAATTAAGCGACGCTTGGATCGTGAAGTCTACGATAAAGATGAGTTTGAGTTGGCATTAGCATGGACAAAAGAAAACTGTAAAGAAGGCAAAGACTATAACGGCGAAGCGTTGCTTGAAGAGCAAAAGCAGCAAGATTGGGAAACCGTCGTTAAGATGACGATGATCATGCGCGATCTCATGATAGGTAACCCTAAACTAGCGCAGTTAGGCTTTGGCGAAGAAGCAATGGGACACAACGCCGTAGTGGGCGGCTTCCAAGGTCAACGCCACTGGACTGATCATTTGCCAAACGGTGACTTTAGCGAAGCGATCCTTAACTCGTCTTTTGACTGGAATGGACTTCGTGAACCGTTTGCTCTAGCTACAGAGAACGACAGTTTGAACGGCGTAAACATGCTGTTTGGCAAGATGCTTACCGGTCAAGCTCAGGTTTTTTGCGATGTTCGAACCTATTGGTCTGATAGTGCGGTAGAACGAGTGAGTGGCTACAAACCAGAATCTGGTTTCATTCACCTTGTTAACTCCGGTTCCGCTGCGTTAGACGGCAGTGGCGAAGCAAAAGATGAGCAAGGCAAACCTGTTATCAAGCCTCATTGGGATATGACGGTTGAAGATGCGCAACAATGCCTAGATGCTACTCAATGGCCACCTGCAATAAGTGAATACTTCCGTGGAGGCGGTTTCTCTTCGAACTTCCTAACACATGGTGACATGCCATTCACTATGCACAGAATCAATCTCATTAAGGGTGTTGGCCCTGTGTTACAAATTGCTGAAGGGCACTCCATCACGCTTCCTGAAAATGTTCACAATACGTTGAATGAGCGTACCAACCCAACATGGCCAACGACGTGGTTTGTTCCAAGACTCACTGGCACTGGCACTGGTGCATTTAGAGACGTGTACTCGGTCATGGCTAATTGGGGTGCGAACCACTGCGTTATCACTCATGGTCATATCGGGGCGGATCTCATTACCTTAGCTTCCATGCTACGTATTCCGGTGTCTATGCATAACGTTGAGTCGAGCGAGATTTTCCGCCCGCATACTTGGAGCGCATTTGGTCAGGATGCGGAAGGTCAAGACTACCGAGCTTGTGCCAACTTTGGCCCTCTATATAAGTAACTAGGTAAGGCGGGGAAACCCGCCTATAGGATCGCGTTATGTCAGTAGTAATAGTTTTGGATTGTGGCGCTACCAATATTAGAGCCATTGCCGTCTCCGATAACGGACAAATACTCGCGTCGCACTACATCAAAAACAACACTCAGTTATCGGGTTCTGAAAACCAATACCATGTGTGGGATTTTGCAGAGATATGGAGCAAGCTGGTCAGGTGCTGCGCCGCGGTTACTAGCCAACTGAATGCAGAGCAGATAGTGGCGGTGACAGTAACCACGTTCGGGGTTGATGGTGCACCGTATTCGAAAAGCGCTCAACAAATCTATCCAATTATTTCTTGGAAATGTCCGAGAACGGTACCTGTGATGTCGCAAGCAGAGACTGAGACCGACAGACTCGCCCTCTACCAAAGTAATGGGGTTGGCGACTACAGCTTCAATACGCTCTACAAGCTTCGTTGGCTTAAAGATAACGAGCCGAAGATCTATCAATCGATGGACAAGTTTGTGTTCATTTCCTCGATGCTAACTCACAAGTTAACCGGAGAACTGACCACAGATCGAACCATGGCTGGTACCTCAATGCTAACAAGTCTAGGTGATGGTAATTGGGATGATAAGACATTGTCATACCTAGATTTAAGTGCTGAGCACTTTCCGAACCTAATAGATGCCGGTTGTCAGGTTGGGTTGGTACTCGATGAGGTGGCTGAGCTGTTGGGATTACCAAAGTCGACTCCAGTCGTTTCTACCGGACATGATACTCAGTTTGCGTTAATTGGTTCTGGTGCTGAACAAGACCAAGCGTTTTTAAGTTCAGGTACATGGGAAATTCTCATGGCTCGTTCGTCGAAGCCCAAGGTGGATAGAGACTCTCTTGAAAAAGGATTAACAGTCGAATTGGATGCGGTTCAAGGGGTATACAACCCGGCTATCCAATGGTTGTCCAGCGCTGTTATTGAGTGGGTTGTTAACCACTTTTATCAAGCGGAAAAAGACAGCAGCGAACTTTATCAGATCATGATTTCAGAAGCTGAGTCCGCCGGCCCTGGAGCAGGGAATGTTCGCTTTAATCCAGATTTTTCTGTCGACGCTGGAGGGCAAGGTAACGGTGCCATTGAAGGTTTGTCTATTCACACCACGAGAGGACAAATTACCCGAGCTGTTTTTGAAGGATTAAGTCTGCAGTTCAAACGTAACTTTGATTACCTTGCAGAGCGTTGCCATTTAGGAAGTTTACCCGTTATTGCCGTAGGTGGAGGGACAAAGAATACGCTCTGGAACCAATTGCGTGCCGATGCCATTCAAAAGCCACTATTAATCGTCGACCAAGCAGAGGCGACGGTAACTGGAGCTGCAATGGTGGCGTTTTACGGTGTTGGTCATTTTAACTCGTTATCTGAGGCTCAAAATGCCATGAAATCGCCGACAACGAGAGTCGAACCACGTAATCACGTAATGAGCACAAAGAAGGAGCCAGAATATGCTTAAAGGAATTCATCCGGCGCTATCTCCGCAGTTAATTGCAACATTAGCAGGCATGGGACACGGAGACGAAATCTTACTTGCAGACGCACATTTTCCGGCTGCGAGCTTTAATTCCAACGTTATTAGGGCTGATGGTATTCGAGTTAGCACGCTACTAAGCGGCATCATCCCACTATTTGAATTGGACCAATATGTTCAGCAGCCCTTGGCGATGATGCAGGCTGTTGAAGGCGATACGTTAGATCCTTCGGTTGAGGATCGCTATCTAACCGCGATAAACACTAACAACATTGATGCAACCATGATTGAGCGTATCGAACGATTTGCTTTTTATGAACGCGTGAGAAGTTGCGCCGCCGTCGTCGTTACTGGCGAAACGGCAAAATACGGCAACATCATTCTCAAGAAAGGCGTAACAGAATTTAAGGAACTATAAGCATGAACAGACAACAACTTTCGCAACAAATCATCGACACTTGCCTTGAAATGACAAGACTTGGGTTGAACCAAGGCACTGCTGGAAATGTCAGTGTTCGTTTTGATAACGGTATGTTGATCACACCAACGGGCATCGCATACGACAAACTCACCCCCGATCATATTGTGTATGTCACTCATGATGGGTTCTTTGAGGAAGGCAAGTTACCGTCATCAGAGTGGCACTTCCATCTGACTTGTTATCAAACTCGTGAAGACGTTAACGCGGTAGTTCACAATCACGCCATTAATTGTGCGGCGGTATCCATTCTGAACAAACCAATCCCAGCGATTCATTATATGGTTGCTGCGTCGGGTGCGACAGAGATCCCTTGTGTCCCTTACGCTACTTTTGGCAGTCACGAACTAGCCGAGTATGTCAAAGAAGGGATGGCAAACAGCAAAGCCATTTTGCTGCAACACCATGGACTTATTGCGGGTGAGGCTAATTTAGAAAAAGCACTGTGGCTAGCACATGAAGTCGAAGTATTGGCTGACCTCTATCTGAAAACAATGGCGATTACACCAGATGTCCCTGTACTTGACGATGCTGAAATGCAAAAGGTCTTGGGCAAGTTCAAGTCATATGGACTGAGAGTTGAGCAGTAGTTACCAATAACCTAATTGAAGATGTAGAGGGAAATGACCATGGCTTTTTCTTTAAATTTACCCAAGTTGAGTTTAGCTGGGGCTGGCGCTATTAATGATGCGGTACAAGAGATCCAAGCTCAATCGATTAACACTGCGCTTATTGTGACAGATGCGAATCTGGTTAAACTGGGAATTCTTGATTCATTACTGGCTCAATTGGAGCAGCTCAGCATTGATTATGTGTTGTTCGATAAAGTGACACCAAACCCAACGGCTGCACTAGTAAGAGAAGGGGTCGAGCTGTACCAAAAGGAACAGTGTGACTTTTTCATTGCTGTAGGTGGAGGTAGCCCTGTAGATTGTGCTAAAGCTATACGCATAGTGACCTCAAATGGCGGTGACATCTGTGATTATGAAGGTGTAGGCAAAGTGCGAGTTGTAGGTGACTACTTTGTCGCGGTTAATACGACAGCAGGGACAGCGGCAGAAATGACCTCTAATTCGGTTATTACTGACGAAGAACGGCAAGTAAAAATGGTGATTATCGATGCCAAACAGATCCCTGATTTGGCGGTTAATGACCCTGAGCTTATGTTGGGATTACCAAGCAGCGTAACCGCTAGCACGGGTATGGATGCGCTCACCCATGCCATTGAAGCTTATGTTACACCCGGTGCACATACACTAACTAAACCGACGGCTTTAGAAGCAATTCGCCTCATCAATAAATGGTTACCTGTTGCGGTAGATGATGGCCAGAATCTAGAGGCGCGTGAACAATTAGCTTGTGCTCAGTTTCTTGCAGGTATGGCGTTTAACAGCGCAGGTTTAGGTTTGGTTCATGCCATGGCTCATCAACCAGGTGCTACACATAACCTTCCTCATGGTGTTTGTAATGCTATCTTGTTACCGGAAGTGTGTGAGTTCAATGCTCAAACACGTCCGCAACCGTTTAGAGCGATTGCCGAAGCTATGGGTTCGAGTACTGCGGACTTAGATGATGAATCTGCGGCGAAAGCTGCGATAGCGAGAATTCGTCAGCTTTCACAGCGCGTGCAAATTCCAAATGGCTTAGCAGAGCTAGGCATTCAAGAAAGTGATTTTGCTCTTTGGTTAGATAAGACTCTGGCTGACCCATGTCTTGGAGGCAACCCTAGAGTTCCGACGCGAGAAGAAATCCTTAAGCTATTTGCTCAAGCTATGTAACGTAATGAAAAACCTAGCGCAATGCTAGGTTTTTCTGAACATCCTTTTGAATGTTGCGTAGGTGCTTGATGTCCGCTATTCGTCATAATTCAAATAAGTCACACATAAGTCATGGAATGCTTGTGCTTGAGGGGAAATCGTTCGCTCAGTAAGGCGAAATATCCCGATTTGCCTTTGTAAAGGTGGGTCGATCAGAGGAAGCCAGACTAATCGAGTTTCATTAGTGGGAAAGGCAAGTTTTGGCAGTGTGGTAATGCCAATACCAAGCTCCAATACAGAGAAAAGAGAGGTGATATTTTCGACGGAATACAAAGCCTGCTCGCTGAGAGCTCTGGCTGGTGTTGGGTCTAGGAGCTTACAAGTACCATTTCTGATAAACGGCTGTTGTAACAGAGTTTGCCATTCGATGCCTTCGTTTTGAGAAGCAATAGGGTTGTCTTTCAAACAGACGACACCAATAGGATCTGAGATAAGCGGTGTAAACTCGATAGCGCCATCCTCAAGGTGTGAGCTGTTACCTAGGGCCAAGTCGACTTCCCCTGACAATAGTCGTGCTTCGACACCAGCGGCGTTATCATCAATCAGACTTACCTCCACATTGGGAAATTGTTCGCAAAAAGCACCCAATACACTGGGAATCAGCTTAGCAGCGACAGAGGGGACACTGGCGATTCTGACTCGTCCCTGTTGTCCCGCGGCAGCGGCTCGTAAATCATTATCTAATGCACTATAGACGTTAAGGAACTGGATTACTTTGGGCAGACATATCTCGCCAAATGGTGTGAGTTTAGATTTGTTCCCGGATTCAAACAGCGCCTGACCTAAGTTCTTTTCAAGTTCTTTTATTGATGTGGATAATGCTGCTTGCGAGCGGTTGGCTCTATTTGAGGCCGCTCTGAATCCACCTTCTTCGACCACCATCACAAAATGCCGCAATTGTTGAAGTTTGATACTCATTAGACCACTTCCTTAAGCCCTTTTGTCACCGTATCTTTTGTAAGGTGATAGATTTTACTTATCAAATGTAAAAAATTTACCGTTAGATTTATCAAATATCAAGTAGCATTATTTAACCACTAAGAAACATAGTTGTTACAAATGGTGGATTGCTCGTGAATTTTCAAACCCAAAAGTCTCCAGTTAAAACTTCTCTATTTGCTTCAAAGGCGCCACTTGAATGGGCGATCGTCAACAATGGCACATTATATACCGCGCAGATCCCTATCGATGATACTGGAGCTGTTGTTGATGGTGGCATTGAAGCACAAACCCGTCAGACAGTTAGCAACCTTTCTCACACACTGGAATGTGCAGGTTCGTCTCTAGATTCAGTTCTGCAAGTGTTGATCTACGTGACAGACCGAGAGTACCTCAAAACCATCAACGAAGTTTATGCAGAGTATTTTGAAGCACCTTATCCAAATCGCGCAGCTATGGTCGTGGCGGGGTTAGCGAGAGAAGAAATGCTGGTGGAGTTTGTTGTGTACGCAGCCGTGCCGCAACCAGAGTAACAACAGTTTACTAATCAACTAAGCAGAATATTGGCGGCTAGATCTCATCTAGCGAGCTACAGAACAAGGAAAGCACAAATGACTCAACAACTTACTATTCCAACTGAAAATGCCTTGTACATCGCAGGGGAGTGGCAGTCTGGTGTGAGCACCATCGCCAACATTAACCCATCAGATATTTCTGAAAATCTAGGTCACTTTGCTCAAGCAAGCCAAGTGCAGGTTCAGCAAGCCATATCCGCAGCTAAACATGCACAGCCAGAGTGGGAAAAAACGCCTATTGAACGCAAGCAAGCGGTACTTCAAGCAATTGGAGACGAACTGATAGCACGCTGCGATGAACTTGGTACCTTGCTTTCTCGCGAGGAGGGCAAGCCATTTTTAGAAGGTCGTGGTGAAATCTATCGAGCTGGTCAATTCTTCCAATACTTCGCGGCTGAGGTGTTACGTCAGATAGGTGACAGTGCTGATTCAGTGCGTCCGGGCGTTTCGGTGGAAGTGACTCGTGAAGCCGTTGGTGTGATTGCGATTATTTCCCCTTGGAACTTCCCAACAGCAACGGCGGCTTGGAAGATTGCACCTGCATTGGCTTTTGGTAACAGCGTCATTTGGAAACCTGCGAATCTTACTCCAGCGAGTGCAGTGGCTTTAACGGAAATTATCCATCGTCAAGGCATACCTGCTGGCACGTTTAACTTGGTGTTAGGTAGTGGTTCTGAAGTGGGTAACACTTTGATCAATTCAACAGATGTGAACGGCGTCAGCTTCACGGGTTCTGTTGAAACGGGACGTAAAGTGGCAGCCGCAACCGCCCCGAATTTTGTTCGTTGCCAGTTGGAAATGGGTAGCAAAAATGCTCTGGTCATTGCCGATGATGCTGATATTCAGATTGCAGTAGAGGCGACGATTGCTGGATCTTTCTCTGGCGCAGGCCAAAAGTGTACCGCGTCTTCTCGTCTTGTGGTGATGGATGGCATTCATGACCAATATGTTGAAGCACTCATTAAGCGCATGAGCGAACTAAAAGTAGGCCACGCACTTGAAGAAGGCATCTTTATGGGACCTGTCGTCGATGGCAACCAGTTAGAGGCAAACTTTGGGTGGATTGAAAAAGCTCGTCAAAGTGGAGCAGAGCTAGCATTTGGCGGAGAACGTCTGAATCTTGCGCATGAGGGTTACTACATGTCACCAACTCTGTTCTTGAACACTAAGAATGAGTGGGAAGTGAACCAAGAAGAGGTGTTTGCGCCTATGGCGAGCGTTATTCGAGTTGCCGACCTTGACGAAGCAATCGCAACAGCGAACGACACACGATTTGGATTAACGGGTGGCATCATCACACAAAGCCTGCGAAACAGTGCCGTCTTCAAACAACAGATCCAAACCGGTTGTGCCATGGTGAACTTGCCAACAGCAGGCACAGATTACCACGTACCGTTTGGTGGTCGTAAAGAGTCTAGCTTTGGTCCTCGTGAGCAAGGTCAATATGCAAAAGAGTTCTATACCGTAGTAAAAACAGCGTACCAACGCCCTTACTAATTATCACACGACGCCGAGAGAGTGACGTTGTGACGTCACTCAATTTGAACACCAATTCAATGAGTACAGCAAGAGGTGGGGTATGTACCAGCAAGGGATTGTCATAGACGGATTGCAATACTGCAATTGGGACAGAGAGTATTTTCAAACGCTCAAAGCCAGCGGCATTACCGCTGTTCACGTTACTATCGCTTATCACGAGAATGCACGTGAGACACTGACTCGATTTGCCGAATGGAACCTTCGTTTCGAGCAAAACGACGACCTCATTATGCCGGTATATTCCATGGCAGATGTCGAGCTTGCAAAGGCATCGGGCAAGGTTGGCATTTTTATGGGGGCGCAGAACTGTTCTCCGATTGATGACGAAATTGGCTTAATTGAAGTCATGCGCCGTCAAGGGCTGCTCATCATGCAACTGACCTACAACAACCAAAGCCTATTAGCGACAGGGTGTTACGAAAAGCACGACACAGGCATCACCCGTTTTGGTAAGCAAGTCATCGAAGAGATGAACCGTGTCGGCATGATCATCGATATGTCACACAGCGCCGAACGTTCAACGCTGGAGGCGATAGACCTTTCTGCTCGTCCAATTTGTATCAGTCATGCCAATCCAACGTTCGCTCATGATGCACTGCGAAACAAGTCGAACACGGTGATCAAATCCCTTACCGAGCGTGGTGGCCTGATTGGATTTAGCCTTTATCCATTTCATCTACCCAATGGCAGTGAGTGTTCATTAGAGGATTTCTGCCAAATGGTGGAGAAAACTGCGGATATTGCAGGTATCGACCACATTGGTATCGGTAGCGACCTTTGCCTGAATCAACCTCAACAAGTTTTGGAGTGGATGCGCAACGGACGCTGGTCAAAAACCATGGATTATGGCGAAGGCTCGGCTGCTAACTCAGGTTGGCCTGATGCTCTTCCTTGGTTCAGCGGCAGCAAAGGAATGGAAAACATCTACAACGGATTAGTCCGTCATGGCTTTAGTGAAGTCGAGGCGGGGAAAATTATGGGTGTTAATTGGTTTGACTTCTTACAACAAGGATTGGAGCCAAATCTATAGCGTACACCCGAACATGGAAGAGCTCGCCAATACAAAAACAATAGGTGAGCGTTAAACACAACATAGGTTGCTTTCCCCAAGGCGAGCAACACAAACTTCTGGAGTCAGAGTATGTCTGATCTAACCAATAGCATGAACACAGCACCACCGTCTTCTGCAAGCGCGGAGATAGAACATCAAAGTAAACTCTCTTCATCGGATAAGTTGGGGTTGAGTAACCCTGCATTTTGGTACAGTGGCGGCTTTATCGCTCTGTTTGTTGCACTTGCGCTTTATGATGGCGAGCTGCTTTCTTCTCTAGTCAACGCTGGTTTTAGCTGGTCAGTAAAAGTTTTTGGTCCTTACTGGCAAATATTACTACTACTCACTTTTCTTATTGGTCTTGGTCTCGCAGCAGGGCGAACAGGCAAAGTGATTTTGGGGGGTAACGTGAAACCAGAGCTAGACTCATTTCGTTGGATGGCCATTCTATTCTGTACCTTACTGGCAGGGGGCGGTGTATTTTGGGCAGCAGCTGAGCCTATTGCGCACTATGTGAGTCCTCCTCCTCTGTACGGTCCCCAAGACAGCGTTATGCAAACAGCGATTAATGCTCTATCGCAGTCATTTATGCACTGGAGCTTCTTGTCATGGGCAATTGTTGGTAGCTTAACCTCTATTGTCATGATGCATTTGCATTATGACAAAGGCTTACCTTTAAAACCTCGAACCTTACTGTATCCAGTGTTGGGAGAGCGTGCGTTGAAAGGTCATACCGGTGCTCTGATTGACGCATGTTGTATTGTAGCAGTTGCTGCAGGAACCATCGGACCTATTGGTTTTCTTGGGCTGCAAGTGAGCTATGCATTGAACGCACTGTTTGATATTCCTGATGGCTTTACCACTCAGCTGATCATTATTCTGTTCGCGATAGTGCTATACACGCTATCAGCACTCAGCGGCCTTAATCGCGGAATGCAGATGTTGAGCCGTTATAACGTCATCTTAGCTATTGCGCTGATGGTTTACATCCTACTGTTTGGTCCAACTAACTTTATCTTCAATGGCTATATCCAGGGTATGGGTACCATGTTGGATAACTTTATTCCAATGGCGACATATAGAGGCGATGAAGGGTGGCTGAGCTGGTGGACGGTATTCTTCTGGGGCTGGTTCTTAGGTTATGGACCACTAATGGCTATTTTTATTGCTCGTATCTCACGTGGTCGAAGCATTCGCCAAATCATTTCTATTATTAGTATTGCCGCGCCATTCGCGACTTGTTTCTGGTTCACCATCGTTGGTGGGACTGGACTTGCGTTCGAGATTGCCGACCCTGGTAGTGTTAGTAAAGCATTCGAAGGGTTTAACCTTCCGGGAGCGTTACTCGCAGTAACACAACAGCTACCTATGCCAATGCTAGTTTCCATTTTGTTCTTAGTGCTTACCACCATATTCATCGTCACTACGGGAGATTCGATGACTTACACCATCAGTGTTGTCATCAGTGGCGAAACGGAGCCAAATGCCATCGTCCGTACCTTCTGGGGAGTAATGATGGGGGTGACGGCAATCATCTTAATATCACTGGGGTCGGGCGGCATTTCGGCACTGCAGTCCTTTATCGTGATAACTGCGGTACCAGTATCCTTAGTACTGTTGCCCTCACTATGGAATGCTCCGCAAATCGCGATGAAACTGGCAAAAGAACAAGGCTTATAAACACAACAATAGTTCTTCAATAACGTGAATGCTGTGTGGGCTTAGGTTCACACCCCACGCAGTTCCAATCATTCTTATAATTAAAACAGGTGAGCAAAATGGATGTACATCGTTCAACTTACACTGAGACTCCGCTTCGAAGCGTTGATGTGGTAATGAATCCACAACGACTTGGCGCTATGCATCAAAATCGAATCAGTTTTGTGCGCAGCTTAATCCGCAAAATGGCACAGCAAAATTGGCAGGTGAGTAAGCATGAATGGCAGCTGTCGCCGCAAGGGTATGGACACGTCATTTACCGTCTCGCAACACCTAAGCACGTTTATCATCTAGTGGTATTTTGTGACCAGATTGCTGATGAAGAGCGCAATGATCGCGTGATTGCAGAGAAATGGGATGTGACATTCGCCCTAGTGTATGGAGATGTTGATGTGTCTCTGTTGGAAAAGCTGCGTGCCAATGTGCCGCTTCAAGAAGCAGGGCGCAATACCAACGATGTTCTTGTATTGGCTCGTGCCAATAAGAGTGTTCGAGTCTTCGAACATATTGTTTCTCACCTTGCCAAGGGCAGTCAACCAGATGCGAAAGAGCTTGCCGAGGTTGGTTATATTCTACGTACAACGGCAGTCTACGGTAATGGTAAGTTCGGGATTGCTGATTTTAAGTTACTGGAAGATAACGATGACTTTAGTCAGTCATTCAGTGCCCAAATGTGCGCGGTGTATCTGCTACGCGAATTCAGTTTGGATTGGGTGCATTACTTGGCGACGCAACAAGGCGGTGATAAAGCGGCATCATTAGATCGCGGTTTTCAGCGATACTTGGGCGTTGGAAATGCGACTGGGCTTGGTATGGCGCCATATTTGATTAATCACCCTTGCATCGTTGACCAGTGGATGACGTCACGAGAAAAAGCACTCGCGATGGTGTTGGCGCAGCAAACTAATAAAGATAAGTTGCCGCAACTTAAAGTTCTGCTTAGCAAAGCGACTATGCACTTGGCGCAAGTAATAACGATTAATGAGGTGCAAAACAGCTTAAATCAGCAGGCGCTTGATGAATTGTCTTTACTAGTAGACGACCTAGCCACACATCTTGAAAATGCCTCAACTTGGGGTGATTTGCTCGAACAAAATCAGTTAATGAATATGGAAGCCCAAGAAATCCTCATTGCGTGTCTGATGGAGCTCTACCCAGAACAAGTTGATGTATTTGCAGATAAGATGAATACGGATGAAACGCTGTACCTGCCAACGGGTAAAAAAGTCAGTGATTTGATTTCGTTGTTGGAAACTCGTTATCAGTGGGCAGTTAGTACTGACTTTTCGATGCCAGAAAACAACTATTGGTTCTGGTATCGGTCACAGGACAAAGAAGAGCCACGCTTAGGTGTTCGTGAGGAAGAACAAGGTGCAGATAAAGAACTACCGCTTGATATTGGTAGACAAGCGTATTACCTGTACAGAGCGTTAGAGCAACAATCTCAAGAGATGTCGATTGCGCAATTTCTGCTGCATTCTCCTCAATATCGAGCTATTGCAAGAAGGGTATGGACGCTAGGTAATCGCGTGATGGGAGACATTCAAATGAATGTTCTCCATAAACAGTCACTACCTATGCATTTATTGCGTTGCAAACTCGCCATCTTTGGGGCGACGAAGTTTGATCCTCGATCTGACCGCTGGGTCCGAGTCACCTTTTTCCAAGGTGCCCCATTGCTAGACGAAATCGGCGATGAGAATTACCAAGATAATTGGATCTTTCCATTGTTGCCTAGTGAGCAATCTATGACTTCCATTAACTCTATTACGCCATAAGGACGTTGGTATGATCGTATCTCACAATGAATTAGTCGCTGCAGTAAACAAAGCTTTTTTGGGAATGAAACGCTCCTGTGGCGAAGCGGACGTGATTGCTAATATGGTTGCGGACCTGCAAATGGTTGGGCTTAATGGGGTTCGCCATTTTAACAGTGCATGTAACTACCTAGGTCTCGAACAAGACTGCGCAGTTCAAATCAATAAGGTTGAACCAGGTTTACTGGAGGTGGACCTCCACCAAAATAGCGTAGCGTGCCATCTGCCTGTGATCTTAGATTTCGCACTTGAGTCGATGGTTGGGCAGAAGCAGCTCAAAATGACATTATTAAACTGTCACAATCGCTGGTTGGCGTATAGTGAATTGGTAAAACTGGCAGCGAAGGGTATTGCTTGTAGAGCATATTGGAGCAATGGTAGTCAGCCCAAACGCACTCTTTATGTACTCAACCGAGGATGTGTTGCACCTGAGCTCCATTTTTCTGACACCGACCTTGTTGAAGACGACCTTCACTCGATGACGATTGAACTGTCGATTGAGGACTTTAACCAGACAGAATTAGCGGGTCAATACAACACCCATATCGATAGCACTGAACTTTCTAGCTCGCAGCAAGCCGCTTGGGTAGAAGGCATTTTTGTTGATGATGCCGAGTGGGCAATGTTAAAGCAGACGGCAACGATATTCTTAGTAGAAAACAGTCAGCGCTCACTGCAAGGAGCGGGTGAATTGGTGGAGTGATAATCAAGCCCACACTGATCTTATAAGGTTAGCAATAGATGAAAGTGCCGAGTAATCCGGCACTTTTTTCATGTTTGGTGACTGGCAATCCAGTTTTAATGCTTTTTGTCAGTAGTTAATAAGATTGTGACGCGCTTTGCTTTTTTTACTGTTCTGGTATGGTTAAATTAAATCCTCAAAAAAATGAAGAATAAAAAATGAGTAGTCAAAACTATATCAAGAAAAACGGAGCGGCCATTATTCATATCGCCCGTTATTTATTAACGACTGAGGCTGGAGATAGACTCAAGACGATTGATGAGCTGTCGATCGACATCGGTTGTTCCGTTGGATATGTAGCAAACGCGATTAAATTTATCGAAAAAGAAGAGGCGGTCTACCTAAGCCGACAAGGGCGTAATGGCACCATTATCTCTTCACTAAATTTCAATAAGCTGGTGGGTATATCCGAGATTGGTAATATCGTTTGTGCGATGCCGCTCCCGTATACAAAGCATTACGAGGGATTAGCCTCTGGTCTTAAGCAACAGATAGACAACGTGCCCCTGTATTTTGCTCATATGAGAGGCGCAGGGGTTAGGGCGGAATGTCTTAGTGACGGTATCTACGATATCGCTATCATGTCCAAACTGGCGTCAGAAAAGTATGTTGCAGAAGGCGACTTGGAGATTGCAGTAGAGTTGGATGCGCACAGTTATGTACCAGAACATCGATTGATTTACAGGCAGTCGGAGCGTAATAACATTAAACGAATCGGTGTTGATGCTGAGTCGCCAGACCAAAAACTGCTTACTGAAATCTACTTTAAAGATCAAGAAATTGAGGTGGTTCCAGTACCTTATAACGAATGTCTCAAACAGATTGTCAAAGGGGAGATCGATGCTGCAATCTGGTATGCCTCACGAGAAGATTCTATCGAGGCGATGGGCCTTAGCGAAGAACCGCTAACGTCAATTCCGGATTTTGAAAAGGCGTCGATCGCAGTGTTGATGGTTAGAAAAGGTTCGGACTATCTAAAGGCTATGCTAAAGAAATTCGTCAATAACGAGAAGTTACTAGCGCATCAAACGGACGTGATATCCGGTAAAGTGATTCCAACTTATTAGGTTCGAGCTAACAAGGAGAAAATGAGATGTCATTCGACACAACCGGTTTTACCTATTGCCATGAGCATCTGCATATCGATTTATCTCCTCAGAAGGGAGATATTGATTGCAAACTTAATCAATTTGAATTGATTAAACAGGAGCTTATCTCGCTTAGGAAGCTTGGGGTACGGAATATCGTTGAGGTGACTAATCGTTTTATGGGTAGAAATCCTCAATTTATTGAGGATTTAATTAAGGCGTCAGGGATGAATGTTGTTTTGTCGACTGGCTATTACATCGAGGGTTTCTTTCCGGATTTCTTAGCGAATCTGTCGATTCGAGATATTGCCCAAACCATGATTGACGAAATTGAACAGCCTCTGGATGGCACCTCTCTAAAGGCGTCTGTGATTGGTGAGATTGGGAGCAGCGAAAACCAATTCTCCTCACTAGAAAAGAACGTCTTCTTAGCTGCGGCCATTGCTCACAAAGAAACAGGCGCGCCTATTTCAACGCACACCTCATTTAGCACGATGGCGAAGCAACAGATCCAGTTACTTGGTGGTGAAGGTATCGACCTTAGGAAGGTGACGATAGGACACTGTGACCTTCGAGATAACCTTGATGACTTGCTTTACTTGTTGGAGCACGGGTGTTACGTGCAGCTCGATACAATTGGTAAGAACAGTTACTACCCAGATGAAAAGAGAATTGAAGTGATTAATACCCTGATCGCTAGGGGATACGTCGAGCAACTTATGTTGTCGATGGATATAACTCGACGTTCGCATTTAAAAGCGAATGGCGGGTTAGGTTTTAGCTACTTAATGGAGGAGTTTGTTCCTCGACTGTTCGCTTCTGGTGTAAGCGAAAGTGATGTCGAAATCATGCTCAAACACAATCCAAACCGATTTTTCAATAACGGATAAACATAAAAGGAAAGCAGAATGAAAACGATCGCAATCGCGGGCTTACAACGCGAACAAATTAAAGCGCAGATAGAAGAGGCGGCACCAGGAAAGTTTGAGTGCCACATTCTCAACGACATGGATGCCGCGATGAAAGTAAAAGCTGGAGAACTTGATTACTACGTCGGGGCTTGCAATACAGGTGCGGGCGCTGCACTTAGCATGGCTATTGCTATTATCGGCTTCAATGAGTCGTGCACGATTGCGAAGCCTGCTATTCAAGCTAAGGAAGAGCAAATTGCTCAATTTATTACCGAAGGCAAAAAGGCATTTGGATTATCAATTGAGCACGTAGACCATGCCGTTCCTATGTTAGCGACATTGCTAGCGAGAGAGGTGTAGTTATGGATATCACCAACATTGCTCTAATTGCGACCTTGTGTGCAATGACTGCTTTAGTCGCACATATGTCGGCCGCTGTATTTCACGACGGGATACGACCCATATTGCCGCAGTTGATTGAAGGCAACATGACACGCCGAGATGCTGGTTCCGTTGCTTTTGGTTTGTCTATCGGTTTTGTCGCGTCTGTGGGTATTTCTTTTACCTTATCGACAGGCCTTCTTAACCCGTGGCTGCTTTTCTTACCGACGGACATTATCGGTGTAATGGCAACGAGCCGCATTATGGCGGTACTTGGAGGTGGCATTTGGGGCGTATTAGTGGTTACCAGTCTGGCTGGTGTTAATGCGGTTCTGACAGGTCTTCCAATTGATGCGCTGGGTGCTTTGGGTGAGTTGGGTACACCTGTCATGTCGGCGTTTGCGTTATTCCCACTGTTAGCTATTTTCTACCAGTTTGGATGGAAAGCAGGGGCTGTTGCAGGTGTTGTGATACTTCTATCACGACTGTTTGTTATGAAGTTTACGGGTATCTATCCTGAGTCGATTCAGATCTTTGTTGGTATGGTGATGCTTGTGGCTATAGCGATTCGTAAAGATGTTCAAGATAAAGCGAACGGTATTACCCCTCCAGATATGAGTGGTATGCGAAGCTTGTTTGAAGAGCGAACTAAGCGAATTTTCAAGAACATGCCTTACTTAGCTGTTGTCGGTGCACTGATAGCCGCCGCCGCTGCGTCGGGGATCTTTGCGGGTTCAGAAGTCTCTATTTACTCGTTAGCAGATGCCTACAAAATAGAAGACCCTGTTGCTCAAAAAGAAGCATTAAACCAAGTCGCTTTGTCTGAAATGATGCGTGGTTTAGGCTTTATTCCACTGATTGCCACTACGGCACTTGCTACTGGGGTTTATGGCGTTGTTGGCTTTACGTTTGTGTTTGTAGTGGGTTATCTCTCACCAAATGTACCTGTGGCAGCAGTACTTGGCGCGATTACAATTTGCATCGAGATTTTCTTGCTTCGTGGTATTGGTCGCTTCTTAGAGCAGTTCCCTTCAATTCGAAATGCTTCGGACAATATTCGTAATAGCATGAACACGCTAATGGAATTTGCTTTGCTTATTGGGGGTGTGCTTGCAGTGATGAAAATGGGTAGCACGACAGGGTTTACGATCTTTGCAATGTTGTATTACTTGAACGAAGTAATGGGTCGTCCAATTTTGAAAATTGCAGCGCCTGCAGTAGCGGCAATACTTACCGGTGTGGTGTTAAACCTACTTTACGTCTTTGGGCTTTTTGTTCCTGCATAAATACGCGTACAGCTTTTTTCATACCTATCTTTACAGAGATTTGGAGAAATTATGAAACAACGAATGTCTCTTCTTTTGGAGCAAAACGTAATCAGTCAAATCGCGTTTGATGCGACCATGAGGGCTGTCGGAATCTTGATGATTGAATGGAATGTGAAAGAGGATTCAGAACAATTTCAGATGGCGATGACTCATTTTGCACGTGCTATTGATCGAGTACTACAAAGCAATTCTATTGTAGAAGGCTTGGACTCTGAGATTCTAAAAGAAATGCAAGATGACGACGTATTTTCAGACATTGTCAGTATGAACAATCAGTTATGTTCGGCGTCTGGCGTACCAGAGATGCCTGAGACGGAAATCAGTTTTCTTTTGAGCAATCTGTACGCAATCAAACTGAGTGTGTCGTAACTGGATTTTTTTGGAAATTAATCTTCAAAAAAATGAAAATAAATTGAGTGGATTGAAAAGTATATGTATTTAAATGCTTTGCAACATCAAAACGACGCACTGATTCAGGCTACCCTTGCTCTTTATGAGCAGGGGAACCTGTTACCGGATTCGTACGTCATTGATGTCGAACAATTTACAGCAAACGCCAAAGTCATAAGGCAGCGTGCTAGCGACCTTGGGTTAAAGCTGTATGGCATGACCAAACAATTTGGGCGTAACCCATATTTAGCACAGCTTCTTCTCGAATTAGGCTATGACGGTATTGTTGCTGTGGATTTCAAAGAAGCGCGAGCTCTGCATTTAGCGGGAGTCAAGGTTCAACACGTGGGTCATTTAGTCCAGCCTCCGACGGCTATGGTGGAACAAATCGTGGCAGAGATGAAGCCAGAAGTTATGACCGTCTATTCGCTAGATAAAGCACGTCAAATCTCAGATGCAGCCTGCAAGTGCGGCAGAGTGCAACCTGTGCTAGTGAAGTTTTATGGCGACGAAGACAGGCTTTATGTCAACCAAGAGGCAGGATTTCCGATTGCTGAACTCGACTCTGTGTTAGAGGCACTTGGTCAAATGAAGGGGATTCGCCTAGAAGGAGTGACTCATTTCCCTTGCTTTTTGTTTGATGGTGAGCAGCTTGCAGCAACAGAGAATGTCGACACGCTGCATCAAGTCATCGAACATTGGCCAGAGGAGGGGGGGCCTCACCAAGTCAATATGCCTTCAGCGACATGTTTTAACACTTTAACCATGATTAAACGGCTAGGGGGAACTCATGGTGAACCGGGTCATGCTTTGACTGGTACATTTCCAGCTAACATTGATGGCAGTCAGCCTGAAAAAGTTGCGATGCTGTATTTATCAGAGATTTCTCATCAGTTTCAAGGTGCATCGTATTGTTATGGCGGTGGTTACTACCGTCGTGGTCAACTTGAACATGCATTGATTGATGGTTCGGTGTTCCCTGTTAGCAATGAGGATGTGAACGCTATCGATTATCACCTAAAAGTATCTGGGATCCATAAAATAGGTACACCGATAATCATGGCATTTCGAACTCAGGTCTTTGTCACTCGTTCCGATGTGGTTTTAGTTGATGGTATTCAATCTGGGAACCCAAGGGTTATCGGGCGCTATGATTCATTGGGAGGGGCGATAGATGGGTAGATTTATCGTTATTGTCTTGGACGGCTTCGGTGTTGGTGCCATGGATGATGTCTATGAAAGCCGAACCAAAGATATTGGAGCGAATACCGCATACAAACTACTGGCCTCTTATCCCAATAGAGATTTACCAACTCTCGCGTTATTGGGACTTAATAATGTTGTTGATTGCAACGTATCGCGCCTTAAACAAAACCCTAACGCCAACACCGGTACCATCAACCTAAAACACCAAGGATGCGACACATTTGCTGGACATCAAGAGCTTATGGGAACGCTACCTAAATTACCAAGGGTCAATCCATTTCATAACTCCATTGATACGATTCAAGAGTCCCTTGAAGAGGCGGGGTATTTCGTTGAGCGGGTAAAGAGAGGAGAGCTTGCTGTACTGTTGGTCGAGCAATCCGTAGTGATTGGCGACAATCTGGAAGCTGAATTAGGTGAGGTGTATAACGTTGCTGCAGATTTAAATCGCATTGAATTTGATAGTTTATTGAATATCGGTCGAATTGTTCGTGCAAATAATGATGTAGCAAGAAACATTGTATTTGGAGGGCGACTTGATGCGACCGAACAGCTTATTGATTCGATAGAAGTCCGTGGAGAGTGCATTGGAGTTAATGCACCTAAATCTAGAGTTTATGAAAGGGGGTTTCAGGTCGCTCACCTAGGGTACGGGGTTAACCATTTAGTGCAAGTACCCCATTTACTCGCCAATATTGATTGTGAAACTGTTTTGGTTGGTAAGGTGGCCGACATTGTAGAAAACGACCTTGGTGTGAGTTTCAAAGGACTAGTGGATACCGAACAGATCTTATCTACTGCTTATCAGGAAATTGATAAGCGAAAACATGGGTTTATTTGTATAAATGTTCAGGAAACCGATTTATCTGGGCATCGACAAGATCCAGATTTATATTGGCAGGTGTTGGAAAAAAGCGACGTTGGAATCGCTAAAATTATGCAATTGATGAACGATGAGGATATTTTAGTGGTTACAGCCGACCATGGGAATGACCCCTATATTGGTCATGGGCAACACACTAGGGAAAAAGTACCACTATTGGTCCATAAACTTGGTCTAGAGAATATTTATCTTGGTGAACGAAACACTCTTGCTGATATTGGTGCAAGTGTTGCTGAATACTTTGGTGCAGGCTTACCTGAAAGTGGGCAATCGTTTATCGAACAACTTACTTGATGTGATACGGTGGTGCGGAGAGCATGCCGGTTGGGATGCTCTCTGCTTCTTAAGAACGATTAAAACCTGAAACCAGCTAAAAAGCTAACCGTTGTTTTGTCAAAGCCTGAAGGTTCAGATTTACCATCAACAACGATTGTATCGATTCCGTCGAACGTAGCGTGCACACTCAACACGATATTATCCGATACCGGATAACCCAACCCAACGAACGGCGTGTATTTAGTCTTAGTCATGTCATACAGCACTTCAGATGTTGCATTGCCATTTTCTGTACCGTAAACATCGGCATTGAAATTGGCTCTTATCTGAGAAACACCAGCTTTAAACGCTAGACCTTTTAGCATAGTCGTATCTAATTGGTAGCCAGCATAGAGACTGTAGCTTTGCAATGAGCGTTTTTGGGTATAGGTGGCATTGGAAATATCTGGGTGATTGTAAGGGCCGGAATTGTACTCATCAGTAGAGCCTAAGTTTGCTTGCGCTCCTAGCAGAAAATTGTTGTAAACCAACCCTTCAATGCCAAAGGCAAATGATTTATTGGTATCTACGCCCGCGTTAAATTGAAAACTATGAGCGCTAGCAGTTGTACTTGCTAACAACAAGGTTAGAGGGAGGGCGGCAGCAAAGGGCTTCACACTAAGATCCTTAAATTTTTATCCATTTATTCATAGGCTAAGTTGATATTTATTGAGTTGCAATACAAAAATCTTAGTTTTGTATCCACTGCCATGAAAGTGGGCAAATGGTGGCTAATTCACCACCACTTTAGTAATGACAATAGGTTCACAAGGGACATCATCATGCCCTTTGTAGGAATGCGTTGTTACTTTTCCAATGGCGTTGACCACATCCATGCCTGCGGTCACTTTGCCGAAAACCGAATAGCCCCAGCCACGGTTTGTGGTGGCAGTGTGATTAAGGAAGTCGTTGTCGGCTAAATTAATGAAAAATTCCGATGTTGCAGAATGAGGAGCTTCAGTACGAGCCATCGCTATAGATCCTGTCACATTTTTAAGTCCTCGATTGGCCTCGTTGACGATAGGTGCGCGCCCCGGCTTTTCTTCAAGATTTTGGTTGTAACCGCCAGCTTGTATCATGAACCCGTCAATGACACGATGAAATACTGTTCCTTGGTAAAAACCTTCTTGGCAATATTTAAGAAAATTTTTGGCACTAACAGGGGCTTTTTCGATATTGAGCTCAATGTCGATATTGCCGACGTTCGTTTCCAAAGTGATAGTAGTCATGGTTAAGTCCTGAGTTTTCATTCTAAAAAGTAAGAAGTTTGCTATTGATAATGTAACTGTAATACTGAGTGTAGTAGTGACATAAGACGATGTATTGAGCGACAACAGTAAATGCGATTGCTTTCTGGTTAGAGCCTATGATGAAATAGCGCCGCATTCCACCCACACACTATTTGGAACTTTTAATGAGCACTGAACAACCAAACAACCCGTTACATGGCCTAAAGCTAGAGAAAATTCTTACTCAATTGGTGGAACATTACGGGTGGTCTGGGCTACACGATATCATTCGAGTGAACTGTTTTGCGAATGACCCTTCTATTAAATCATCGCTCAAGTTTCTACGTAAAACGCAATGGGCAAGAGACAAAGTAGAGCGTCTGTATATTGAAACGTTTTGCTAGAAAATGTTAAGGCCAGTCATAGACTGGCCTTATTGGTCTTGGTGACCTGCACATTAGTGACCTGCAAATTTCACGCGAATCTTGCTGCCATTGAACATGGTAAGGTTCAGTTCTTTGATCGCCACTTTCGCTTCATCTTCGTTTGGCATATCTACGAACGCAAAGCCTTTGGACTTACCCGTTTCCTTATCCAACACCAGTGTACATTCAACAACGCGGCCGTAGCCTAGAAACAGTTTTCGTACGTCGTGTTCAATTGTGTCACGGTCAAGGTTTCGAACTAAGATTTTCATAATGAGCCATTTGATATAAGAATTACCGGCGGATTGTCTCAGGTTATGCGGTGTAAACCAAGTGATTCTGTGGAAATATCAGTCCCGCAAAAATCTGATAATTGTGAAATCTCATTAATCAGGTATAACTAGACCAAGACTAAAAGAAAAGATTCTGATTAATCCGTTAGTTAGACGTTTAAGGGAGACTTGTGGTGTTCACTCTAAAAGTTGATAACGAAATTGAGCTTGCGTTGGTACAACCTTCTTTTGCAGGACAGTATCTGGAGATAGTTAACGAGCAACGTGACTACTTAGCGCAATGGTTAGCGTGGCCACCTCATGCCGACTCAGAAGCTTTTTTCCAGCGATTTATTAGCCAGTCACTGCACGATTACGCGGATGGTAAATCTTTGGTGTGTGCCATGATCTATCGTAGCGAGTTGGTAGGAAACATTAGTTTTAACGCTATCAACCTGTCGCTAAAGAAGGTGGAGTTAGGTTACTGGCTGTCATCAAAGGCACAAGGTAACGGGATTGTAACGCGCAGCGTCGGTAAGCTTATCGATTATGCATTTAACGAGCTTGGTATGGAAAAGGTTCAGCTGTGTGCTGCGACGGAAAATACGGCTAGTCGAAATGTGGCGGAGCGTTTGGGCTTCTCGCTGGAAGGGATAATTACGCGCAACGAGAACTTAAATGGCAGGGTTGTTGACCACGCTGTCTACGGATTGCTGCGCTCTTGAGTAGCGCAGTACCGAGCTAACTCTAGTTATCTTCTGCTTACCGAAGAGCGTTTTACTAATATTGGCGCAAAGAGGTTTTGTGCTCTTTCAACGTCTTTCCCGCTGGCTCTTTGCAATGCTTCTAATACAGCTTGTTTAGCCATCACCTGAATTGGGTAACGAATAGTTGTCAGTCGAGGGTAGATAAAACGAGCGATCAATCCATCATCGAATCCAATAACCGACATATCTTCCGGAATTCGAATACCATTTTCTTGGATTAATGCTAAGCAGCCTGCCGCCATATCATCGTTATAAGTAGCAACGGCTGTAATCGATAGATTCTTGGCGAGTAGGTTCACCATGGCTTGTTCACCGCCAATCTCATCCGGCTCACCATACTCTATAAATTCTTCATTGGGTTCGATGTTGTGATCTTTGAGTGCCGCTAGGTAACCATCTCTACGATCATGAGCATCATCGATGTTGTGGCTGGAGGCGATATAACCTATTTTCTCGTGGCCGTTTTTAATCAAAAACTCAGTGGCCAAATACGAACCTTTGAAATTATCGAGTGCAATGCAGCGATCTGCGATTGCCGGAACAGAGCGATTAATGAGCATCATTCCAGGTATTTCGTCGGCCAGTTCAGTGAGTTCTTCATCTGACAGTCCTTTACTGTGGATGACAAGTGACTCACAGCGACTGCTAATGAGCAGGTTGATGGCATTTCGCTCTTTGATTGGGTCGTGGTATCCGCTACCAATGAGAATTTGTTTGCCTTGTTCTGCAGCAATGGTATCTATGGCTTTAACCATAGCCCCAAAGAATGGAGCAGATACGTCGTGTACCAGAATCCCTACGGTATTAGACGATTTGCTAACCAGCGCACGCGCGTTTGCATTTGGCCGATAGCCAAGCTTTTTCATGGCAGCTTGAACTGCAACGATAGCGGCCTCACTGGTGTGGGGCGCATTGTTTATAACTCGGGATGTGGTCGCGATTGAAACGCCAGCTTCTTTTGCGACTTCTTTGATTGTGGCCATGACGCTCTCTACATCTTATTAATCATTTTATTAAACAATGCTTAAGCAAATATGACAAACGCTATTAGTGTGCGTGAACCCCCATTTTTAACGATTAGAGTAATCGTTTCCAAAAATGTCACTGTGAATAAAGTTTAACTCTATTTGACCGTCTTGTTTGAACACAACTTTACGTTCCGTCGCCTTATCTTCCTATGTTCAGAAAACACGCTTTGAATAGATCATAATTGTAAACGTTTCCATGATTATGCAGTGCCTCACAGAATTTCTATGATTTGAAGCTATTATGTAGAGCAAATCGTTTCTGAGGTTAGAGTGAATGACAAATAAAACGCTGATTGAACTTAAGGGCACCAACACACAGATGCTTCTTGAAGTCGGGGAGTTAGCCGAGATTTTACACTGGGGTAAGAACATCGATGTGTCTGACCCTCAATCACGGTTGGCGTTGCATCGCCCAGTTCCTTATGGGCGCTTGGATGATGATATCGCTATGTCTTTAACTCCGGAGTTAGCTCGCGGATTATTTAGCAGTCCGGCCATAGAAGGACACCGCAACGGCCTAGATTGGGCGCCGGCTTTTACCATTTCAGAGACTCTCCACAAAGATGGCCAGCTTACCTTAATCAGTGAAGATGCTACTGCAGGGCTAACGTTAACCACTGAACTGCATCTGGATCAGCACGATGTGGTTAAAGTTCGTCATACACTCACGAATACCAAGTCGGGTGCGTATCAAGTAAACCGATTAGCCAATACTCTGATGTTGCCAGAACGAGCCAAAGAGTTGATGAGCTTCTTCGGGCGCTGGGTCCATGAATTCCAAACGGTACGCCAGCCATTATTGCAAGGAGGCTTCCAACAAGAGAACCGCCGTGGACGGACCTCTCATGAGCATTATCCAGCAATTATTGCGGGTACCAGCCATTTTGATGAAATGTCTGGTGATGTTTGGGGTTTCCATTTTGCGTGGAGTGGAAACCACAGGTTAAGGGTGGATGTGAAAGCCGATGGCCGCCGTTATGCTCAGGCTGAAGTTATCTATCTGCCCGGAGAAGTGACGCTTGAACAAGGTGAAAGTCTAACTACTCCGTGGCTGTATGCCAGTTACAGTGATAAAGGGTTGAATGGCATGAGCCAGCAATTCCATGAACACGTTCGCCACTCAATTTTACCTTCTGAGTTTGTGAATAAACCTCGTCCAATTCACTTGAATACTTGGGAAGGTATCTATTTCGATCACGATCCTGACTACATTATGTCTATGGCGACACAAGCAGCACAGATGGGCGTTGAGCGCTTTATTATAGACGACGGGTGGTTTAAGGGCCGCGATGGCGACAAAGCTGCGTTGGGGGATTGGTTTCTAGATGAAACGAAATATCCAAACGGTTTGCAGCCTGTTGTTGAGCATGTAAACAGTCTCGGAATGGAATTTGGCCTATGGTTTGAGCCGGAAATGATCAACAAAAATTCCGATCTTTATCGTAGTCACCCTGATTGGCTGCTGGCAGTTGATGGCTATCAACAGCCTACTGGGCGCAACCAATATGTCATCGATCTTCAAAATGATGCCGCGTTTGAGTTCTTGTTTGAGCGCTTGGATTATTTCCTATCCACATACAATATCGGCTATATAAAGTGGGATATGAACCGTGAAGTGGTGCAACCCGGACACAGAGGTAAAGCGGCCGGTCATCAACAAGTGGTTCGCTATTATCAGCTGGTTGATAAAGTGCGAGAAAAACATCCTAATGTAGAAATTGAATCGTGTGCAGCAGGCGGTGGGAGAATCGATTTTGAAGTGTTGAAGCGTACCCATCGCTTCTGGGCATCAGATAATAATGATGCGCTCGAGCGACAGTCTATACAACGAGGTATGAGCTATTTCTTCCCACCGGAAGTCATGGGGAGCCATATCGGAGCGAGCCATTGCCATAGTACCAGACGCCGTCACTCTATTGAATTTAGGGGCCTCACCGCCTTGTTCGGTCATATGGGAATCGAACTTGATCCAGTCAAAGAAAGTGACATTGAAAAGCAAGGATTTGAGCGCTACATCAAGTTGCACAAATCACTGCGATCGTTGCTACACAGCGGGAATTCATGGCGTCTTGAAACCGATGATAACGCTCATCAGATCTCAGCTGTTATTGCCAAGGACCAGTCTCAAGCAGTTATCCAGATCGCTCAGTTGGCCATGCCAACGAATTCGTTAAGTGGGCATCTACGGATACCAGGATTGGATCCTCAAGCAAGGTACAAAGTTTCCGTGATTGATAAACCTGCTTTGTTTAATGACATCGTTAACTACCAACCGCCTTGGATGGAAGAGGGATGTGAGTTAACCGGAGAATGGTGCGAAGAGATTGGGCTGACGATGCCGGTACTAGACTCAGAATCTGCGGTTCTAGTGGTGTTACAGCGACTCTAAACTGTACTGATTGCAAAAAGGCTGCATGACTTTGTCTTGCAGCCTTTTTTATTGGTTCGTTTGTAATCGTTTCCTGATGGTTTTTACTGCTTAAAGCTAATATTAGATGTATTCGATCACACTTAATTTACATATTGTTATGTTTTGTTGTTTTAGATCTCATTTCTAAACATGTCTGTGTAAACGTTTCCAGTTGTGGTCATGGATCACAGAAAGGTGACTCTTCTGTCAGTAGGATTGCGCTCAGACCAATAAATCAAAGAAACTAAGTGTAACCTATGTCTGATCAACTGACTCTAAAAACCAAACTCTCATATGGCCTAGGTGCTTTAGGCAAAGACTTTGCTTGTGCGCCTATCTACATCTTCCTAATGTTCTACTTTACAGACGTCGCAGGGTTGTCCGCTGCGTTTGTCGGTTCAATCTTCCTTGTGGCCCGAATTTTCGATGCTGTGACTGACCCACTTATGGGCGTGATCGTTGACAACACTCGTTCAAAAATGGGTAAGTTCCGTCCGTGGATTGTTGTTGGGACGATTCTAAATGCGGTTGTTCTGATTGCGTTGTTTAGTACTCATATGTTTGAGGGTACAACCTTATATGTATATGCTGCGGCAGCGTATATCTTATGGGGGCTGACCTATACCATTATGGACATTCCTTATTGGTCAATGATTCCAGCGCTGTCTAGCTCTAGACAAGAACGCGAGAAGTTAGTCGTATGGCCTCGTCTATTCGCTAGCTTGGCATGGTTTATCATCGGTACTTACGGCTTGCATATTGTTGGTACGTTAGGAGATGGCAATCAAGGAGACGGTTTCTTCAATCTATCAATCCTAATCGCGATTCTATTTGTGTTAAGTGCTTTCTTGGTAGCTCGTAACGTAAAAGAAGATACCAACATCAAAGCAAACGCAGCGGAGAAGTTTAATTTCAAAGATGTCATGGTAATTATTGGTCAAAATGACCAACTAAAAGCACTGATTGGCACGGTATTATCTTTCCAAATCGCTAACTTGCTAGTGGGCGGATTTGCTATCTATTACTTTTCTTATGCGTTAGGAAATCCTGAACTTTTCCCTATCTATATGATGGTTGCTGGTGCTGCGGAAGTCGCGGGTGTTTTCTTATTCCCACGCATTGCTGCTAAGTTGCCTAGAAAGAACTTGTGGTTTATCGCTTGTGGTTTCCCGATACTCTCATGTGGCCTGTTACTTGCGATGAGTGGCTTGGCTCCGGGTAACGTGGTGCTTATCGGTCTCTCAGGTGCAGCTATCAAATTTGGTATCGGTATTGCGAATGCTCTACAAACAGTGATGCTTGCTGATGTTGTGGACTATGGTGAATATAAAACTGGTCGTCGCAGCGAGAGTGTTATTTTCTCAGTTCAAACCATGTTGGTAAAATTCGCGGGTGCAGCCGGTGGCTTCATCGTTGGTGTGGGACTGTCATTAGTCGGCTATGTACCGAACGTAGAACAAACTGCGGATACTATTTTTGGCATTGAGTTCATGATGGTGGGCTTACCTGCAATCTTAATGGCAATTAGTGGCATTGTTTACAAACGCTATTATCACTTGCACGATGGGTTTTCTGAGAGTGCGGTTCAACACATCGAACAGGTGGAATCTCAAACAGCTAACGCGCAATAATTCAACATCTCTCTAATTATTATGAATCACACGGTTTAATGCAGTTTGTACAGAATGTATTGAATGGTGTGATTCATAAATAGAATCAGTCACTTCTCGTTTTACTCTTCCGATCTGAAGGTACTCTTCTGTCCCTTCGATGCTGACATTTCATTACAGCTCTTGACTATCTATCCATATAGACTATTCATATTATAAGTGTCATTAATTTATATAACTTATTAATAACTAAGATATTTACAGAAAAATGACTTGAAGCCATTTTGTGATGCACTTCAAGTGAGTAAAGTCTATCGCCAAAACCTTCTATTTTGACTTTTTAGGGGAGCCCTTTTTAGCCAATGTTTTCAACTATTCTCAGTTTTGACCGAGCATCCATGAGTTCAACAGATTTGCAGCGTTCGCATCGCTTTGCATTCATGTGGTGTTTTTTCTATGCCGTCGCTTGGTCTTTGGTGTCTTATCACCTAGATCCAACCGTACCTTATGACGCAGTGGAAGCGTTGAACTGGGCCAGTAATGGGGAATGGGGAAGTCCGAACAATCCGTGGTTTGTAGGCTTCTTTGCCCGTATTTTACTTGTCTCAGATACCACAGAGTTTGCATCAGCATTTTGGTATGTAGGACACTTCTCTGTTATCGCATTGGGTATGCTGGGTTGCTACAGACTCGCTTACAAACTTACAGATTCAACGGCCTTAGCTTGGTTGGGGCTGCTGACTCTAAACTTATCAGGTGTTATCAATTTTGAAGCCATCCCATATAACGACAACTATTTGTTGTTTGGTTCTTGGTCATGGATTTTGCTGTTTTTTGTTAAAGCGGTTTATGAAAACGCGAAGTGGTGGTTACCGTTTGGTGTGTTAGCCGGTTGCTCTGCAATGGCTAAATACACGACCTTCGCACCAGTTGCGATGGTATTTGTACTTAGCCTTACAGTGCCAAGCGTGCGTCGCTTTTGGAAAGAACCGTATTTCTATGCCGGCATTGTTGCGTTTCTAGCTTTAGTAACACCAAACTTCTTTTGGATGTTTGCTAACAACTTCTCGTCGGTGAAGTGGGTGAGTGGTCAAGTATCGGCACAGTTGAGTCCTGGTAGTTGGTTAGCGCTGTTATCGGTATTCTATCCGTTTGTTTTGTTAGCGGCGTTGCTGGGCAGACGGGCGCTGAAACTAACTAAAGATGTGCCTGAAAAAGTATGGCTAACAACGTTTGTTTTATTGGCTCCTCTGGTGCTTATCATGGCTTGGTTCACCTTCCATAAAGGTAATCGCCTTGTGGAATGGCTACACCCGTTCTTCATGCCAGCACCAGCAGTATTAGTTGCCTATCTAGCAAAAGATGTTGTGGGTAAACTATCGAGACCATTTAAAGTATTGTCAGTGATGGCATTAGTTATGATTGTTGGTTATGCCTCGGTGATGATCTTTAACGTTCGCAATGCGGGGCAGAGCTTTAGCGGCATTAAGACGTTAAGCATTGAAGCAGAACAGTTTTGGTATCAGCACAATGATAAGCCACTGACATTAGTTGGTGGGACAGAGCTTTCTCAATGGTTTACCTTCTATATCGCACCTCATCCAAAAATGACAAACCAGTGGAGCAATGAGACGCTACCCAATGTTTACAATCGTCATATCACAGCAGAGGCAATTGAGCAGCAAGGTGTGTTGTTGATGGGCAATATGGGGGCAGGATGTAAAGAAGGAGTATTTGCTCGCTTTACTAATGAATGGCCGCAGTTTGTACCTGATATTCAACAAGAAGTGATTTATCAAGATTCTCAACAGGACAAACAACAAGCAGTATGTTTGGGAATCGTGAGTCCACGTTCTTAACCAGTGCTGCGTTACAACGAATTAAGCCCTCCATTATGGAGGGCTTACTTTTTGAATCGACTTCTACAATAGAACTTAAGCGATCTTGATACCTTCCAGATGTTGCTGACATTGCGTTCTTGCTGTGCCGAAAAATGCCTGCAGATAGTGTTTATCCTTTTCTCCATTTCTCACCGCAGCAAAGAGTCTTCGCCAAAGCCCTTGTTCCAGTGGCTTGCTGGTAATTAATCCTTGACGAGAAAACTCACTCACTGCCCAGTTAGGTAAAGCAGCGACCCCTAAACCCGCCGAAACCATTTGTACCAACATTAAGGTGTTGTCAGCTTGCTTCCATTTCTTTGGTTCTATCCCTGCTGGGGTTAAGAAATGTTTGACTATATCAAGACGTTGCTTTTGAACCGGATACGTCAATAAGGTCTGCTCTGATAGATCTTCGGGTTCAATTACAGATTTTTCTGCTAATGGGTGAGAGATGGACGTGACTAAACGCATCTCGAAATCGAACAGGGGTTCATAATGAATTTCAGATCGCGGCTGAATATCAGAGGTAATCACCAGATCTAGCTCTCCAGCAACCAAAGCAGGAATAGGCTCAAAGCCAAAGCCAGAGGAAAAATCAAGCTCTACATGTGGCCAAGCGAGTTGGTACTCTTTCAAAGCGGGCATCAGCCACTGAAAGCAAGAATGACAGTCTATAGCCATGTGTAAACGACCGTTGATGTCTTCCTTGAGACCCGCTAAATCACCTTCTGCTTGCGCGATGCGTGGAAGAATTTCGTTCGCGAGGTTGAGCAGTATCTCACCTTCTGAGGTAAATCGAACTGGGCGTGTCTTGCGAATAAACAACGGTGAGCCGATACGCGCTTCTAAGTCCTTTAGTTGATGAGAGAGGGCGGACTGAGTTAGGTGTAGCGATGTGGCGGTCGCAGTTAGTGATCCTGTATCTCGTAGCGATGCCAATGTTTTTAAGTGCTTTAGCTCTATCATGAATATCCCTCATCCTGTTCCCTTAACTATTAACTTAACGTGATTTATAAGATGTGTAAACATCTAGACGTCCAAAAGTGTTTTCTATCTGTTGTTGAATTAATTTCATATTCAATGTGAATAATTTGAGATTGTTCATATTTATTGGCTGGGGGATAGTTTAGCCATCCAGACTGCTTCAGATAAAGGACATCAACATGACAGTAACGCACATTCTTGGCTATCCACGCATCGGTGAAAAACGCGAACTCAAATTTGCTCTAGAAAAATACTGGAAAGGGGAGAGCGACCAAGCTGCTCTCAAGCAAACTGCAAGTAACATCAAACAGAATAACTGGGCGCTGCAACGCGACAATGAACTATCTTTCGTGACAGCGGGTGATTTTGCTTGGTATGACCATGTACTTAGTACCAGCCTACTACTAGGCCATGTGCCAAAGCGACATGCTAAAGGCTTTCCTGACCTTGATACGCTTTTTCGTGTAGGGCGAGGTCAGTCACAGGCTCAGTGCGGTTGCAGTGGCGAAGCAGCGTCAGACATGACGAAGTGGTTTAACACAAACTATCACTACATTGTTCCTGAGTTTTCCTCTCAAGATAGTTTTCAAGTAAGTTGGACCCAGTTATTTGATGAAATAAATGAAGCTCAGCAAAACAGCAGTAATGTGAAACCTGTGCTTCTAGGCCCTTTGAGTTACCTTTACCTTGGTAAAGAAGTCGAAGACGGTTTTGATAGACTCACGCTGTTGCCACGTCTTTTGACAGCCTACCAAGCTATCTTAGCGAAGCTAGAAAAACTGGGTGTAGAGTGGGTACAAATTGATGAGCCAATACTATCTCTTGAGCTTCCAAAGCCATGGCTAAGTAGTTTTAAGCTGGCTTATCAGGTAATTAGAAGTGATGTGAAGGTGCTACTGACAACCTATTTTGACTCGGTTGTTGAATCGTTAGATGTGATTAAGCAACTAAGTGTTGATGGCCTGCACATTGATGTGGCTGCGGCTCCTGAACAGCTAGATATCGTGGTTGATCAATTACCAGAAGATTGGGTGTTATCGGTCGGTACTATCAATGGTCGAAATGTATGGCGCGCAAATTTACACAGTAAGCTCCAACAATTGCTGCCAGTAAAAGAAAAGCTTGGTGAACGCTTGTGGGTGGCCACCTCATGCTCTTTGCTACACAGCCCGGTTGATTTAGAACTGGAAACCAAACTTCCAGAAGGGACAAAAAACTGGTTCTCTTTTGCCAAACAGAAGGTTAGTGAAGTGCAATGGTTGGCTAAGGCATTAGATGGCGATGAAGATGCAAAACAGTATTGTGCTCAATACAGTCAACCAATTATAGAGCGTGAGCTATCGACTTGGGTAAATAAGCCTGAGGTTCAAAAGCGTGTTGCCGCTTTGGGCCAAACCAACGGTGATCGCTGCGCACCTTATGATGAGCGAGCCCATCATCAGAAAGAAGTATTGAAGCTTCCTTTATTGCCAACTACGACGATAGGTTCGTTCCCGCAAACCTCTGAAGTTCGACAAACACGTGCGGCGTACAAACGTAATGACATTGATTTCCCAAGTTATCAAACTGCTATGCATGCGTTTATCAAAGATACGGTAGAGCGACAGGAAGCCACCGGATTAGATGTTTTGGTGCACGGTGAAGCTGAACGTAATGATATGGTGGAGTATTTTGCAGAGAATCTTTCAGGCTTTCAAACTACTCAATTTGGTTGGGTACAGAGTTATGGATCGCGCTGTGTTAAACCTGCCATCGTGGTTGCTGATATCGAACGTGACAAGCCAATGACAGTCGAGTGGTCAACCTATGCTCAGTCGTTAACCTCAAAACCAATGAAAGGTATGTTAACGGGGCCTGTGACCATCTTATGCTGGACGTTCCCTCGTGAGGATGTGACGCGAGAAACGATAGCCAATCAGCTTGCATTAGCACTTCAAGATGAAGTTAATGATTTGCAGAACGCTGGAATTAATATCATTCAGATTGACGAACCTGCAATTCGCGAGGGTTTACCGTTAAAACAGCGTGACCATAAAGCATATTTAGAGTGGGCGGTGAAAGCGTTCAAAGTGTCCGCGGCAAGTGCTAAACCAGAAACTCAAATACACACTCATATGTGTTACAGCGAGTTCAATGAAATCATTGAATCTGTGGCTGCGTTAGATGCAGACGTGATTACCATTGAAACTTCTCGTTCAAATATGGAACTGCTAAATGCGTTTGAAGAGTTTAACTATCCAAATGAGATTGGGCCGGGGGTTTACGATATTCACTCTCCAAACATCCCGACCGTTGAATGGATTGAGCAGTTGATTGAGAAAGCGGCTGAGCGCATTCCTGTAGAGAGACTATGGGTGAACCCAGACTGCGGTTTAAAAACACGTAACTGGGAAGAAACGGAAGCATCATTAAACAACTTGGTGAAAGCTGCGAGTAACTTGCGTAAAAAGCTAAGTTAATCGGTAGAAAAATAGAAAAGGCTTGCAGATGCAAGCCTTTTTTCGATGATTCGAGTTAGTTGGCAGGCGGCTTGTCGCAATAGTCTTTGGTGACAAGCTGGTCTACCATAAGTTGACCGCGCGAGTTGCGAATTTTGATCCGGTAGGCCAAACCCATATCCAGATTTGATTTCACTTCACGATCGGTACAGTAATAGTTCATGCTGTTACGCAATACCGTATCAAGCGGTTTAGCGCCTTTGGCATCGGTATTGTAGATCATCATAATTTCAACCGTGCCTTTGTTGGCTGAGGCCTTCATGATGGACAACGGGCCTTGTTCAATAGGCAAACCAGAAGACAACACGCTAGCGCGGCTTTGAGCTAGCATTTCTATCTGACGCTGTTGGTCATCATTGGCGCTAGAACAGCCCGCTAACACGGTCACTGCCGTGAGAGCCATCCAAAGAGATTTTTTCATCGTTCGCCTTTAGAATACTTTCTTAAATGGTTTAACGATAACGTTAGCATAAACACCAGCTTCAATGTACGGGTCGGCATCTGCCCATTGTTGCGCTGCCGCTAACGACTCGAACTCAGCAATAACGGTTGAGCCTGTAAACCCAGCATCTCCCGGATTATCACTGTCAATGGCTGGCATTGGGCCTGCGGTGAGCAATCGACCTTCATCTTGGAGTGTTTGAAGTCTTTCCAGATGTTGTGGGCGAACGCTGAGACGTTTTTCTAGCGAGTTCTCAACGTCTTGTGAAAAAATAACGTACCACATATTTGTTTCCTTCAAATAGTCATGTCCTCTTAAGATGTCATTTTTTCACGGAAAAGTCATCGCTAGAACCGCTTTAATTTGGATTAATTGGACGAGGGCGTCCATTTGCATCAATGGCAACGTAATGGAAGGTAGCTTCACATACTTGGTAACGGTCACCGACACCCTCTAGACTTACTGGTTTAACCCATACTTCTAGATTGATAGTCATTGAGGTGTTACCAATTTTGGTGCATTCACCGTAGCAGCAAACTACATCACCAACTTTTACAGGGTGTTTGAACGTGATTCCTGAAACTGAAACCGTCACGATACGGCCATGAGAGATCTCTTTCGCCAGGATACCGCCGGCTAAGTCCAATTGAGACATAATCCAACCACCAAATATATCGCCATTCGCGTTGGTATTCTCAGGCATAGCTAGAGTGCGAATTATAGGTTGGCCTTTAGGTGTGTTTGATGTTGTATTGGTCATGGTTATCATTTTCCTGAAACAAGACAGCGACCCGTAGGTCGCTGTTTTCAATTACCTGCGGAGTATACAAAACTTCCGCCTTGAATCAAGATGTATGATCTTGGTTCTCATTTTTGGCAGGTTTGCCTTCTTCATCTTTCGGAATGTGTTTGTAGATATACACGCCAGTGAGAATGGTGAAGAGCAGGGTAGCTGCCAATAGGCCGAAGACTTTAAAGTTGACCCAAACGTCGAGTGGAAGGGAGTAAGCGACGTAAATGTTCAAACCCGCGCAGAAAGAAAAGAAGCCGACCCACGCATAGTTTACTTTGGTCCAAACCGCGTCAGGTAAGGTGATTTCTTTACCCAGCATACCTTTAATAGCGCTTCGCCCCATCGCATGACTAACCGCTAGACCTATCGCAAATATCACGTAAACAATAGTCACTTTCCATTTTATGAAGTTGTCATCGTGCAAGAATATCGTCATGCCACCAAACACAGCGACCATTAAGAATGTAATGACCTGCATTTTTTCGACTTTCTTATATAGGAAATAGGTGATGACGATTTGAACTGCGGTTGCGACGATTAATGCGCCCGTTGCCACGTAGATATCTTGCATTTTATATAGAACGAAAAAGATAATCAGTGGAATAAAATCAAGTAGTTGCTTCATGTTTATCGCAAACCTTTCAGTGATGATTCACGACAGTGTAACCAAAACTTTGCCAATACAAAACAATTTGAACAAATTGGTGATGAAGATGCTCGGGACCAAGGGAGGTGTGCCAGTGACGAGACGAGTTAGAAAGACCCGAAAAGTCGGGCCTTTGTTAATCTTCTATTCCTAATACACTATTCGGTGATAGGTTTTTTTAAACCAGAGATCGATGCGTACTGAGGGGGATTAAGATCCTGCGGTTTTATTTGCACTCTGGCATCACTGGCTCGGCACACACCATCGGTGAAATTGCCGCCACGGATGTACTTGTGTATGCCATCAAATCCGTTTTTATAGTAGGAGTCGAGCTTTCCTCTGTAACCGTAGTAAGTACATTTATCGTAGCCCCAGCCATACATATAATCAGCAAGAGCTTGAGCGAAGCTTCGCTGACCATTTACCCAGGAGGCACTGTTACAGTTATAGCATTTGATTTTGCCTGTAAAAGTCTTTGGAAGGCCATTTTCTTTTAGTCGGTCGACGACAAACCTGTGACCTACGACAGTACCCCAGCATTTAGCCATGGTGATATGTTCTTTCCCCGGGAATCCATGTCCACGGATATATATTTGATCATCATTAGAAATATTGACTAGCTCGTTAATGGTAACGCCTTTTTGATACCAGATCTGAATGGCTTCTTTATCTTTGGTCGTAGCAGGATGTTGTATCCAGCGATGGTTTTTGCGATGCATTATGTTGTCAGAGAAATTGCCATCCTCGTCGGTCATTTCACCATACTCCATCCAAGCTCGAGCGTCAGAGGTTGGTGTCGGCATATAAAAGATTATCTTTCCCATGGGTACGTCAAACTCCTTTTGTTTGTAACCATAAATAACCTAGTAGAAAAACACATATTAAAACAGTTTTATATAAAAAAGGGTTGTCACTATAAAGTGACAACCCTTGAAATCTGTTTAATGACTTAAGTTACGCTTGTTGTTTTTGTAACTCAGCCTCTTGTGTTTCTTCTTCAACCAGAGCATCAACGATGACCGCACAAGCTGCATCACCAGTGATGTTTAGAGCAGTACGAATCATGTCGAAGATACGGTCTAGAGCGAATAACAGAGGTAGGCCTTCAATAGGAATGCCTGCCGCCAGTAGTACCGCTACGACAAGGAATGACGGACCAGGAACACCGGCTTGACCAACCGCACCCAATGTCGATGTCACGATGATAGCAATGTATGCGCCCATTGAAAGATCGATATTGAATAACTGTGCAAAGAAGATAGCTACCAAACCATAGTAAATTGCGTTACCAGACATATTGATGGTCGCACCAAGTGGCAGTACGAACGATGCTGTCGAGTTCTTAACACCTAACTCTTTTTCTACTGTGTCCATAGTCACAGGCAGTGTCGCCATTGAAGAAGCCGTCGAAAGCGCAACTGCTTGAGGCTTTTTCATGGCACTAATGAACTTCTTCGCTGAGGTCTTTGTAAACACTTGAATCATTAGAGGGTATACAACAAAGCCGAAGATAAGAATGGCTGCGATGTAGACGACGAACAGCTTGAACACAACCATTAGCGCACCAAAACCGAAGGTGCCAACGGCTTCTGCCATTAGGCCGAATACGCCGATAGGAGCGATGATCATCACTTTGTTGATCATCCACACCATAACATCAACAATTGCGTTCACGCCATTAAGAAGAGGGTTGCGACGGGTTTCTTCTAGTTTAGAAAGGCCGATACCAAAGAATAGGCAGAACACCAAGATCTGTAGGATGTTTGCTTCATTTAAGGACTGAAAAACGTTGGTCGGGATCATACCTGTAATGGTTGCCCAGAAAGAAGGTAGGTCGCCCTTAGAAGCGTATTCAGCAGAGAACATGCCCTCGATGCCTGCTGTATCGATATTAATACCTGGTTGGAACACTTCACCCATAACAAGCGCCAACGCCACTGCTAGAGCTGAAGTTAAACCAAAATAAGCTAGTGTGGTGACACCAACTTTACCTGCGTTACTACTGTTGCCAAGACCAGCAGCACCTGAAATCAGAGCTACAGCAACCAAAGGAATGACTAACATCTTAATTAAATTAATAAAGATAGTACCCAATGGGGCAAACATAGACGCAGATTCACCCATTACGGCCCCGATTAGGGTACCTAGGATCATTGCAATCACGACTTGGACGCCAATATTGTTTAGCATCAACTTTTCTTTTAACACTTCCTTAACTCCTGTGCTAATAAATTATAAAATCCTAGCATAGTCTTCCAGATGAACGGCAAATGTTAGACTAATGTTCGTTGAAGTTTTTACACTTTATTAGCACTGTTAGCAATAGATAGAAATCAATTAGAGGTGATTTAGATAAGAATATTAGAAGGAATGCTGTTCTATTGACCGATAGCAAACGTTTGCTTTGAATTTGGTTAATAATTACTTACGGATTGAAAGATATTGATAATAGTTGTGAAGGTTGAGATGTAAAAAAAAAGTTGCGCAACTGGCGCAACTTTTTTGTTATGAAAGGGCAAAATGAACTGTCTAAAAAAACGCCTATTTTTGTGTCGCTGCTTTCATCGCTTTAACAAATTCAGAAAGTTTGTTTAGCATTTTTTCGGGCTCTGCCAAGTTGTTTTCGATGATTTTAACGACCGCAGAGCCAGAGATAGCTCCTGCAGCACCAGCAGCCAATGCTTCAGAGACTTGCTTCGGCTCAGAAATACCAAAACCAAGTAATGATGGCGGAGCATCATGTTTAGTGAGTTTATCTAGCTGAGTATTCATAGGCATATTAGCTTTAGTTTCAGTACCAGTTACCCCAGCTCTCGAAAGCAGGTAGGTATAGCCGCCGCCTAGTTTTGCCACTTGCTGAATGGTTTCTTCACTCGCTGTTGGTGGCGCAATAAAGATAGGGTGAATACCGTGCTTATGAGCCGCTTCAACAAACTCTTTGCTTTCGTTAGTTGGAACGTCAGCGATTAGTACTGAGTCGACGCCCACTTCCGCGCATTTCTTATAGAAAGTGTCAACGCCACCTGAATAGACGAGGTTTGCGTACATGAGCAATCCAATTGGAAGCTCTGGGTATTTTGAGCGTATTTTTGCCAGCAGCTCAAAACATATAGTGGGTGTGGTTTTTGAGTCCAAAGCACGAATGTTTGCGCCTTGAATAGTAGGACCATCAGCTTGAGGGTCTGAAAACGGCATGCCAAGCTCTAGCGCATCAGCGCCAGACTCAACTAAGGTTTCGATGATTTTCAGAGACAGCTCTGGATTCGGATCTCCCATTGTCACGAAAGGAACGAAAGCGCCTTGATTCTTCTCGCCTAGGCGTTGAAACATTTCTTTGTAGCGATCTTGATTCAGGCTCATTACATAACTCCTTTTTCTTTTAAGATATCGTGAACGGTGAATATATCTTTGTCTCCGCGCCCTGATAGGTTAACAACGAGAAGTTGTTCCTTCTCTGGGTTTTCGCGTGCCATCTTTAACGCGTAAGCCAGTGCGTGTGAAGACTCAAGAGCTGGGATAATACCTTCTCCGCGCGCTAGCTCTTGGAATGATTCGAGCGCTTCGTCGTCAGAAATAGACTCGTATTCTGCTCGACCAATACTATTTAGATAAGCGTGCTGTGGTCCAACGGATGGGAAATCGAGACCTGCAGATACGGAATAAGACTCTTCTATTTGGCCATGTGGATCTTGCATAAGTGGTGCTTTCATGCCGAAGAAGATACCAGTAGTACCATGCTTCAATGGTGCGCCGTGTTGGTCTGTATCAATCCCTAGTCCAGCTGGCTCTACACCGATTAGGCGAACGCTCTCTTCTTCAATAAAGTCTGCAAACATGCCAATGGCATTTGAGCCACCGCCGACACAGGCAATAACAGCGTCAGGAAGAACCCCTTCACGTGCTAGGATTTGATTTTTGGTTTCTTCACCAATCATACGTTGGAATTCACGTACAATTGTTGGGAACGGGTGAGGGCCTGCCGCTGTACCTAGTAAGTAGTGCGCATCTTCGTAGCTGGCTGACCAGTCACGTAGAGCTTCATTACAGGCATCTTTTAGTGTTGCTGAACCAGAATGAACAGGAATTACCTCAGCACCCATCAGACGCATGCGGAAAACGTTAGGGCTTTGACGTTCTACGTCTTTTGCACCCATATATACTCGGCATTTTAGTCCAAGCAACGCACAAGCAAGTGCTGTTGCAACCCCATGCTGACCAGCGCCTGTTTCGGCAATAATTTCGTTTTTACCCATACGTTTGGCAAGCAAAGCTTGGCCAAGTACTTGGTTGGTTTTGTGAGCACCACCGTGAAGTAAATCTTCACGTTTAAGGTAAAGCTTCGTTTTGGTGCCTTTGGTGAGGTTGCGAGTTAGTGTTAGCGCCGTTGGACGCCCTGCGTATTCTTGCAGTAGGGACATAAACTCTGAACGAAATTCAGGGTCGTCCTGAGCGTCGATAAAGGCTTGCTCTAGTTGATCCAGTGCTGGGACAAGGATCTGTGGAACAAATTGTCCACCGTATTCGCCAAAATAGGCATCTAATTTAGACATGGTAAATTCCTTAAGTTGAAACTTGTTACTCGTACTAGAGCAAGTTTTAGTAATCTCGAATTAATGCGAAGGCTTGGTTGAGTTTTTCGGCATCTTTCTTACCCGGTGCGGACTCAACGCCCGAATTGAGATCTAAGCCGATACATCCAAGCTCACTAGCTTGCTTAACATTCTCAGGAGACAGTCCTCCAGCTAGCATAATGTCAGTGGTGTTATTTAATAATTGCCAATCAAAGCTCTTTCCGGTACCGCCTGATTGTTCACCCACCTTGGCATCTAATAAGTGGCGGTCAACATTGATGCTGTTTAGGTCTGGCAGCTCATCGGTGACACCGTGTGCTTTCCACACTTTTATATCTTCATTAAGAAGAGGTTTGAGTGTATCTACGTAGGCTTGGTCTTCGTTACCGTGCAGCTGTACCGCAGACAGTTTCAGTTGATTTGCTGTATCTGCGACAAACTCCGGGTTATGGTTTTGAAATACGCCAACAAACTCAAGTGGAGCGCCACTCATGACCATGCGAGCTGATTCTAAATCGACGTAGCGCGGAGACTTTTCTACGAAAATCAAACCACCTTTTACTGCGCCAGCCTGGTAAGCTTTTGCCGCATCGTCTGCTTGGGTCAGGCCACACACTTTGTTTTCTCCGAACAGCACTTTACGAACGGCAAGTTCTAAGTTGTCTTCTGCCATGAGCGAACTACCGATTAGGAAGCCATTAGCAAACGGACAAAGATCTCGAACTTGCTGGTGGTTATAAATACCAGATTCAGAGATGATGATGGTTCCTTCAGGAAGTTTTGGAGCAAGCTCCTTAGTGCGTTCAAGATTCACCGACAGGTCACGAAGGTTGCGGTTGTTGATACCGACAACTTTCGCCTTAAGCGCAATAGCTCGCTCTAGTTCTTCTTCGTTACTTACTTCGGTGAGAATACCAAGGTCGAGAGACTCTGCAACGGCTGCAAGCTCACGATATTCTTCATCATTGAGTACTGAAAGCATCAAAAGAATAGCGTCAGCATTGTAGTGGCGAGCAAGATAGACCTGATAAGTGTCAATCATAAAGTCTTTACACAGCACTGGCTGTTTAACCTGACGACGAACTTGGGGTAGGAAGTCAAAGTTACCTTGGAAATACTTCTCATCGGTCAAAACAGAGATCGCGCTTGCGTGGTTGTTGTATACCGAGGCTATGTAGTCCAAGTCGAAATCGTCGCGGATTAACCCTTTAGATGGGGACGCTTTTTTGCACTCAAGAATGAAGGCAGCTTTTCCTGTAGACAGCGCTCCATAAAAGCTGCGATCTGATGGCACTAGATCGGCCTTAAAGCTTTCTAGCGGTTGAGACTCTTTACGAGCCGCAACCCAGATTTTTTTGTCTTCGACGATTTTTGCTAATACCGTTTCCATTTTCTTTTCCTATGTTGTCGTCGATGGTTTATCCGCGCTCAGCGAGTTGCTGGACGAGTTGATACGCTTTACCTGAATTCATTGCGTCTATCGCTTGTTGAGCATTGGACTTAAGGTCGTCATGCCCAAATAGTTTCATCAATAATGCAACGTTGACAGCAACAGCGCCAAGTTGAGCGTCAGTCCCTTTTCCGGTCAGCATATTGGTGATGATTGCGCGGTTTTCTTCTGGCTCACCACCTTTGATAGCCTCAAGTGGATGAGCATCTAAGCCGAAATCTTCTGGTGTTAACGTGTACTCGGTAATTTTCCCGTCTTTGATTTCTGCTACTAGCGTTTCGCCATGAATTGCTACTTCGTCTAGACCGCTACCGTGTACTACAGCTGCACGTTTCATCCCCATTTGTAGCATGGTTTCTGCGATAGGACGAACCAGTTTCGCGTCATAAACGCCCATCAATTCGATGTTTGGTCTTGCTGGGTTAATCAGTGGACCCAAAATATTGAAGATAGTACGAGTTTTCATGGTTTGGCGAACGGGCATCGCATGACGAACACCACCGTGATATTGCGGTGCAAATAGGAAGGCAACACCAATATCATCAACGGCTTTGCGTGTGTCCTCGGCAGACATCGCTAGGTTGATACCAAAAGAGTCGAGCAGGTCAGAAGAACCAGATTTGCTCGACACACCGCGGTTACCATGCTTCGCTACTTTTAGACCACAAGCTGCGGCAACAAATGCCGCGGTTGTGGAAATGTTGATAGTGTTGGCTCCATCGCCGCCAGTACCCACGATATCTGCGAAGTCATAGTCAGGACGGGGGAAGGGATTAGCATTGGCTAATAGCGCTTTGGCTGCACCTGCGATCTCCTCTGGGGTTTCCCCTTTGATTTTCAGAGCGGTTAACGCGGCAGACATCAAAATAGGGTCAAGTTCCCCTTTAATGATAGTGTCAAACAACTGCTGGCTCTCTTGTTGAGACAGGTCTTGTTGGTCGTAAAGTTTATTAATAATAGTTTCCATGATTACGATTCCTTGAATTTGTTTCAGTTGTTTGAATGATTAAAGCTGTTTCGTTGCCCACGCAATAGCGTTACTTAACAGCGTTGCACCATACGTCGTCATGATCGACTCTGGGTGATACTGAAAACCGCAGACGCGGTCTTGTTCATGCGCTACAGACATAACCAAACCATCGACCTCTGCAGTGATATTTAAGCTGTCAGGCACTGTTGTTGCGACCAAGGAGTGATAACGTGCGATGGCCATTGGTGACGGCAGTCCTTGATAAATGCTGTGGTTATCGTGAGCCATCATCGAGACTTTGCCGTGAATGATTTCTCCAGCACCAGCTACAACACCACCGTAAGCTTCTACAATCGCTTGGTGACCTAGACAAATACCGATCATAGGAACTTTGCCACGCAGCGTTTTGATGAGTTCTGGCATGCAGCCCGCATCTGCTGGCGCGCCTGGGCCAGGAGAAAGTACAACCACCGGATTGTCCAATTCAAGTACCGCGTTAGCTATGACGTCAGCGGCAATGTGATTACGATAGATTTTTACGTTGTGGCCTAAGCTACGGAATTGGTCGACAAGGTTGTAGGTAAATGAATCGAAGTTGTCGACAAACACAATGTTGGCTTTGCTGGAAATAGTAGTAGACATCGTGATTACCCCTTGTGCGCCGTTTTGATAGCAGAAATAACAGCTTGTGCTTTGCCTCGTGTTTCGTCTGCCTCAGACTGCGGGTCGGAATCAAATACAACACCTGCGCCGGCTTGAACCTGAGCAACACCATCCTCCACATAGGCGGAGCGGATTACGATACACGTATCAAGATCACCAGCTCCATTCATGTAACCAACTGCTCCACCATAGCTACCGCGTGTTTGTCCTTCAAATTGACGAATGAGCTGCATCGCACGAATCTTTGGTGCGCCTGTAAGTGTTCCCATGTTCATACATGCGTGATAGCCATGAAGGGCATCAAGATCACCACGGAGCTGACCAACAACACGGGACACTAAATGCATGACGTGGCTATAACGGTCGGTTTGAAGCAGATCGGCGACATGCCTAGTGCCGGGTTCTGCGATACGTGCAACATCGTTACGTGCTAAGTCGACCAACATCATGTGCTCAGCGTTCTCTTTCATGTCGCTACGCAGTTCGAGTTCAATGCGGCTGTCGAGATCTTTGTTGATGGAGCCATCGGCGTTTTTACCGCGACGCCGTGTGCCAGCAATAGGGTAAATTTCAATTTGATTGGAGTCAGAACCGTACTTAAGTGCGCTTTCTGGTGATGCTCCGAATAGGGTGAATAATTCGTCCTGCATGTAGAACATGTATGGGCTTGGGTTGCTTTGCTTCAGCTCTTTGTATGCTGCAAGCGGAGAAGGACATGGCAGAGTGAAACGGCGTGATGGAACGACTTGGAAAATGTCTCCACGAACGACGTACTCTTTTAAATCTCTTACTATCTGGCAGAAATCTTCATCAGAGATACTAACGCTCTCTTCGATACCTTCAACTTTCTTCGCCTCTGGAACAAGTTTGAGGTCATCGCATTGCTGACTGATTTGTAGAATTCTTCCACGGATGCGAGCTAATTCATCTTCATCATGATTAAACAACGTTGTATGCAGGTCGCATGATTCTTTTTGATGGTCAACAACAAGTAGACTCTCTGCAACGTAAAATACGAAGTCTGGACATTGGTTTGATTGTTTAGCATCACCTAGTGGTTCGAAGTTGGCAACGATGTCATAAGCGAAAAGCCCACCCATAAATAATGCATTTTTATCTTGGCCTGTCAGGTCGAAACTGTGTTGTACAAGACGAAGTGCATCAAAAGAAGAGGCTTCACGAAGTCTAGAATCTTCGTCAAGCGTATCATCAGGCATCTCAAACTGAACGACCAACTCACGTTCTTGTAGGGTAAATTCAATGCCTTCAGCAAGATTCTGAGCAATGATATTGAGCAAGTTAACGCCGTTTGTGGTTAAGGCTTCGTAGCGAACTTTGTGACCCTCACAAACAATTCTTACCGCTGAATCAACGATAAGCAGACTTTGGAGATCTTGTTTAGAGTCAATCTCAGCAGACTCAAGCAACAGACTGTCTGTTTTGTTTTCACATAGCGTATGAAACAGTCGAGTCGGATCTTGGGTATAAGGTACTTGCAATGACAGTACTTCCAAACGACCTTGCTTTTTGATGGTAATGGCTTTGTTCACAAAACCTCCTCTAAATTCTTTGAATCTGCTTTTGCAACAATCTTGATACATACTCGCATAATTAAAACGTTTGCCCAACGTTGAATAGGTTCAATTTGTTGCTTAATTAATCAGTTAAATCGAAAAACAAAAAAGCCCACTCGTTTGAGTGGGCTTTAATCAAATTAGGTTTTGATTATGCACGCAAAAAAGCCCACTCGGATTGTGTCCAAGTGCGCCACCAACCTTGTAGAGAATTAACCGTACGGTTTAAAGGTTTTTTGATTGTATGAATATCTAGTAACATACGTGCTTAACTCAAATAATGTATCTGCGTACTAGTTAACTAGTTCGTGGTGCGAAAGTCAACCGAAATTGTGAAAAAATGAAGATAGATTTACATAGCCATACCACAGCCTCAGATGGCCGACTATCGGTTGCCGAACTTTTAGACAGAGCTATTGGTTTTGATGTCAAGGTTCTTGCTATTACTGACCATGATACTTTGGATGCGATTCCCGAAGCGCTTGAACTTATTGAGCAACAGTCACTGCCGATTGAGTTGGTTAATGGCATTGAAATCTCGACCGTCTGGCAGAACAAAGACATTCATATTGTGGGGCTGGGTGTGTCACTTGATTCTCCTGAACTGTTAGCGCTTATTGAAGCTCAGCAAGCAAGACGTGTTGAGCGCTCCGAACTCATTGCACATAGGTTAGAAAAGGCTACTCGTGAAGGTGTTCTCGAAGAAGTAAAGCTTATCGCGGGAGATGCCCCAATCACTCGAGCACACTTTGCAAAGTGGTTGGTGGATAATGGCTATGCTAAAACCATGCAACAAGTGTTTAAGAAATATATGACGCGCAATAATACCGGTTATGTGCCGCCCAACTGGTGTTCAATGCAAGAAGCTGTTGCGGCGATCCATAGTGCGGGAGGAATGGCAGTTCTCGCTCATCCAGGGCGCTACCAATTAACCGCAAAGTGGCTCAAGCGACTGATCGCTGCATTTTGTGAGGCTAACGGCGATGCCATGGAAGTAGCACAGCCACAACAAAGTCTTCAAGAAAGACGCAACCTTGCCGATTATGCGATACAATACAATCTATTAGCTTCACAAGGGTCGGATTTCCATTACCCATCACCTTGGATGGAGTTAGGCAGGAATTTATGGCTTCCATCTGGAGTAGAACCAGTATGGGACCAATTATCATTAAAGACAGCAACCTCTCTGGACAACGCTACACTAGATAGTGGAGATGCTGCATGCAGTAGTTAAGAGATCGCTCTTGAAGTCGAACAACATGGAAGGTTGTACCGAGAGCATCCTAAAAGCTTGAAGGAATAACAATGAGTCAATTTTTTTACGTACACCCAGAAAACCCACAAGCACGCTTGATCAATCAGGCGGTTGCCATTGTTCGAAATGGTGGTGTGATTATTTATCCAACCGATTCTGGTTATGCATTGGGGTGTCAACTTGAGAACAAACAGGCGCTAGAGCGTATCTGTCAAATTCGTCGTTTGGATGATAAACACAACTTCACATTATTATGTCGAGATTTGTCTGAGCTATCTCTCTATGCTCGAGTAGACAACACCGCTTTCCGTTTGTTGAAGAACAATACTCCTGGCCCTTATACTTTTATTTTTAAAGGGACTAAAGAAGTTCCTCGTCGTTTGATGAATCCTAAACGTAAGACAATAGGTATTCGTGTTCCTGACAACCAAATCGCTTTGGATCTGTTAGAAGCTTTAGGCGAGCCTTTAATGTCAACGTCATTGATTTTACCGGGCAACGAAGTAACAGAATCGGATCCAGAAGAGATTCGCGACCAACTGGAACATGCGGTTGACTGTATATTGAATGGTGGTTATTTGGGTGAACAACCAACCACAGTAATCGACTTCAGTGATGATGACGCGAAGGTCCTAAGAACCGGGGCTGGTGACCCAACGCCATTCCAATAATAGGTCAATGTTTTCTTACTAATAAAGGTAAGAAACTTGGTGCGTCTAACAGAATTCTTTGCAATAATGTGCGACCGCGATTTTTAAGGTCGCATTATCTGGTTTCGACGTCTGTGAAGACGACATTATAGGTAGGTAAATGAGCGAAAAATTACAAAAGGTGCTTGCTCGCGCAGGCCATGGTTCACGCCGTGAACTTGAAGCCCTAATTAAATCTGGGCGCGTGAGTGTTAATGGTCAGGTAGCAAGACTGGGTGAACGTCTAGAAGACGAAAATGCGGTTATCCGTATTGATGGTCATACTGTTTCCGCCAAAGCACAAGAAGAAGTGGTTTGTCGAGTGCTGGCCTATTATAAGCCGGAAGGTGAGTTGTGTACTCGTCACGATCCTGAGGGTCGTCGCACAGTATTTGATCGCCTACCTAAGATCCGTGGTTCGCGCTGGATTTCTGTTGGTCGTCTTGATGCCAACACATCAGGTCTACTTCTTTTCACTACTGATGGTGAGCTAGCAAACCGTCTAATGCACCCAAGCCGTCAAGTTGAACGTGAGTACTTGGTACGTGTATTTGGTGAAATTAACGAGAAGAAAGTTCGCAATGTGGTAAACGGCGTAGAACTTGAAGACGGTATGGCTCGTTTCGAAGATGTAGTTTATGCCGGTGGTGAAGGTATGAACCATACTTTCTACGTAGTTATCAACGAAGGTCGTAACCGTGAAGTTCGTCGCCTTTGGGAATCACAAGAAACGACAGTTAGCCGCTTGAAACGTGTTCGCTATGGTGACATCTATCTTGATAAGAAACTGCCACGTGGCGGATGGATGGAGCTGACACTGAAAGAGGTGAACTATCTTCGTGAGCTCGTTGAATTACGTCCTGAAAAAGAAACCATGCTAGACCTTAGCCAGAACACGTCACGTCAACGTGAACGTTCTCGTAGCCAGAAAATTCGTCGTGCGGTACGTCGTCATGAAGAACGTGCTAATGCACCTAAAGGTCGCAGCAACCAGCAGCGTCGTAACAAAAAGTCTGCTGGCGAGCAAAGCGCTCGTTCTAAGACTCGACGCTAAGCGTTCCAGTTAGCAAAAAGCCAGCTCAAACAGCTGGCTTTTTTTCGTCTTAAGAACTCGTATCTTATAACGGTGCAAAGTCTTACCTACACAATTTCTACCTGTGCATTGGAGTTTTACGGAAATGGCTTTCCACCATACGCTGAGTCACAATATGTTGTGGGTTGGTCATGATCTCGTTCGTGTTGCCATATTCCACTACATCGCCTTCGTGCATCACCATGACCTTGTCGGTAATATGTTTGATGATGCCTAAGTGTTGTGACACGTAAACGAACGCAACCCCCATCTCTTCTTGAAGCTCTAAGAATAGGTTAATAATTTGCGAGCGCATCGCCATATCAAGCCCGTTAAGTGCTTCATCTGCGACAATAATGGAAGGTTGAAGAATCAAAGCACGAGCAAGGCAGACACGCTGCTTTTGACCGGTTGCCAGCATCTGAGGGTAGAAGTAGGCGTGCTCTGGAAGTAAACCGACGCGAACCAAAGTATCTTTTACTCGTCGCATACGCGCTTCTGGAGGCATATTCGTATTCCGTTTTAGCGGGCCTTCCAAAATACGACCAATCTGAATTCTTGGATTCAAAGACGTGTTTGGGTCTTGAAAGATCATGCGAATCAGTTTGCAACGGGTTGAGTAATCTTCGTGTTCAAGTAAATCGCCATTGACTCGAATTTCTCCCGCGGTTGGTTCAACTACACCCGCAAGCATACGAGCTAGTGTGGATTTACCAGAGCCATTCTTGCCAATAAAGCCGATAGTTTGCCCAGCCTCTAGGTCAAAACTCACCGGTTTAACTGCGTGCTGAACTTTCTTCTTAAATAGCTTAGATCGAGTTACAAAGTCCTTTTTTAATCCGGAGACTTCTAACAACGCACTCATGCTTTTTTCTCCGTATTAAGAGGGAAGTGACAACTGTATTTATGATTCTTAATGCGTTTAGCGCTAGGGATTTCCACGCATTGTCTTTGCGCATAGGGGCAACGAGGCCCAAGGCGGCAACCAATCGGTAAGTGCTGCAATGGTGGAATAGAACCTGGTAAAGATTGCAGCTTCTCTTTGTGCGGAATCCAATCGCCAAAATCCGGCATTGCCTTGAGCAGCGCCACTGTATAGGGATGCTTGGGTTTCGCGAGTAGTTTTGCGGTATCTGCCGATTCAACAGATTGACCACAGTACATCACTGTAATTCGAGTCGCCCACTGAGTAATAGTTGTTAAGTCGTGACCAATCAGAATGATGGTGGTGTTATTTAACTGATTCATACGACTTAAAAGACGCAATATTTGCGATTGAGTAATTGGATCCAAGTCGTTGGTTGGTTCATCGGCAATCAGCAGCTTTGGCTTGGTTGCAATTGCCATAGCGATCATGATTTTCTGACATTCGCCATCAGTGAGCTCGTAGGGGTAGCTGTTCATGATACGGGTATGGTCTTTAATGCCAACCTTATGAAGTAACGCGATAGCTTGTTTTTTACGCCACTTAAATCGCTCCCACCATTTACCTTCAAAGGAACGAGAAGGGATCGACTCTATAAGTTGCTTGCCCACTTCGTCAGACGGGTCTAGACAGGTTGAAGGTTCCTGGAAGATCATTGCCACATCGCGAGCAATAACACGTCTGCGTTCACGAGGCGTGAGTTGTAGTAGATCGATATTACCTAACCGCATTCTATCGGCAGTCACGCGCCAGTTGTCCTTACAGACACCAACAATGGCTTTGGCAACAAGACTTTTTCCTGAACCGGATTCGCCAACCAAACCTCGAATTTCACCTTCATTAATGGTGAAGCTCATGCGATCCACCGCTTTGACGAGACCTTGTGGTGTCTCGATTTCGATGGTTAAGTGTCGAATATCTAAAACTGGCATTATTCGATCCCCGCGTTTAGTGCGCTGCGCACACCTTCACCAACAATATTCACCACGACAACGGTAAACAGAATAGCTAAACCTGGAAGGATAACGGTCCATGGTGCTAAATAGAGCAACTCGGCGGCATCACCTAACACTGCTCCCCATTCGCTGCTTGGGGCTTGTGCGCCAAGGCCAAGGAAACCAAGTGCGGTAATGTCTAAAATGGCGATGGATAATGCAAATGTTACTTCGGCTGCAATGACCGTTAGTATATTAGGCAATATAGAGTTCCACAGCAGATAAAAGTCGTTCGCACCGTCTAAACGAGCAGCCATGATGTAGTCTTTTTCAACTTCGGTATGAACCGCAACATAGATTGAGCGAATGAATCTAGGAATGAGCGCTAAACATATCGCTAATAGAATGTTGAACTCACCGGGACCTAAAAATGCTACGAAAATGATCGCTAGTAGTAGCGATGGGATAGACATTACGGTATCGAGAAGGTGGTTCAGCGTACTCGAGAGCAGGCCACGTGTCATTCCTGCTAAAATACCAATCAAGCATCCTACTGCTGCTGCAATCGCGGTAATGATAATTGCTGCGCCAAAAGAGAGGCGAGAGCCATCGATAATGCGCGACAAAATATCGCGACCTAAGTCGTCAGTTCCAAAGAAGAAATCGACGGTACCTTGAGGATCCCAAGATGGTGGAATCAACAAATAGGAGCTCTGCGCCATTGGGTCGTAGGGAGTGATAAATGGCGATGCAATAGTGATGATAATGACAAAGACCAAACACCAAAGGCCAAACATTGATAGGCTATTCGAGCGGTAACTACGCCAGAATCGCTCAAGCTGAGTAGGAATGCGCTCTTCTTGGTAGACGTTATCTGACAGCATACCATTCCTTCCTTACTAGAGGGTTGACCATCGCACCCAACAAATCTGACAAAATGCTTGCTGCTAAGACGATAGAAGCCACGACCAAGACGCCTGCTTGAATTGATGCGTAATCCTGATTGGAGAGCGCATCCAGCAGCCAACGTCCAATACCCGGCCAGTTAAAAATAGACTCGGTCATAATGGCAAGTGTGATCATACTTGAGAGCTGAACTCCAAGTTTAGGAATAATAGGTGGAATGGCATTACGTAGCACATGCTCAATGACGATTTCATAATTCGACAAACCTTTAATTCGAGCAGCTCGAATGTAGTTTTGTCCCATTACTTCGGTTACTGAAGTACGCATCATACGGATAACTTGCATTGTTGGTGAGAGTGCGAGCACTAAACACGGCAAAATCATATGTTCAATAACGCTTTGTAACGCCTCTTTGCGATAAGGTGCGTCCGACAGCAGAGCATCAATGAGTGCAAACCCTGTTACATGATCAATTTCATAAAGTAGGTCATGGCGTCCTGCAACAGGGAACCATTGATAATTCAGCGAGAAGTACATAATCATCAATAACGCAATCCAGAATAAGGGGGCGGCATAACCCACCATGGATGAGAACGAAATGATGTTATCCAACCATTTACCCTGTCTCATACCCGCGATGGTGCCAGCTGGAATACCCACAAACACAGATATCATAAACGCGGCAAAACATAGCTCTAGAGTTGCAGGAAGTACAGCTGAAAGCTCTTGGGTAATGGGTACACCAGCTTTAGTCAGTCCAAAATCTAGACGAGACAATTGAGCGACATAATCAAGCCAGCCAGGGAAAAACGCTTGAGTAGTCCAGAAAGAATCAGGGTCAAGTCTGACTAAGCTATAGCCGACGAAAGTCAGGATCAATAACGTAATGACAAATAGATTTAGTCTGCGGACAGAATACCAAAACATTTACTTCAACCTCACAACTTGATCAAACGGTTGGGCGTTGAATGGACTGGTTCTAAAACCTGTCAGGCTATCGCTATGTGCTTGATATTTTTGACCGTGTGCAATAGGCAACACAGGAACTTCCTCATTCAAAATGTTTTGTGCTTGTCGATATAGATTGAGTCGATATCTTGGTTGACTCACCTCAAGCGCCAGATCTAACAGAAAGTCAAAGTCATCATTACACCACATAGATAGATTCAAACCTTCACGTTTTGACGTGCAAGATAACAAAGGACGTAAGTAGTTATCTGGGTCGCCAGTATTTCCCACCCAACCTGTTAGCAGTAGATCAACGGACTCAATATTCGATAGTTCTTGGCGATCGACTCGATCATCGGTGAGTAGGTTAAGGGTAATCCCCACATCGGCTAAGTTAGCTTGGATAAGTTCTGCCGTTTTACGTGGACTCGGGTTGTAGACTCGTGGCTCAAGAGGTACCGCCATAGTGAGCTCTAGACCTTTCTCATAGCCAGCCTCTTTTAGCAGCGCCATTGAATAATTACGGTCGTAGCGAATTTGAGTGGCATCTTTCTGGTGTGCCCAAGAACTTGGTGGAAGAAGGCTATAAGCTTTCTCTCCGGTGCCAAAATAAACCGCTTCGAGAATGTTGTCGCGGTTTATCGCGAGATTCAGGGCTTTACGAACTCTAGGGTCACTAAGTGCTTTATGCTGAGTATTGATAGCCACAAAAGCCACGTTCATGGCTGGTTTGGCTTGTAGAACGATGGACTCTTCATTCAATATCACAGGGATTTGGCTCGAAATAGGCGAGTTCAGGACATCGCACTCATTTCTTAATAGTTTAGCTAAGGCGCCAGCTCCGCGATGAGAGATATCAAATACGACTTGTTCCATATCTACTTTGCCACGCCAGTAGTTTTCGTGACGCTTTAGGCGAACTAAATCTGCGACTTGGTATTCGTCTAGGTAGAAAGGCCCAGTACCAACAGGGTAAATATCAATATCGAGTTTATGATCGGAAAAGACGAGTTGATCAGCATATTCAGCAGAATAGATTGGTGCGTGTGCCGTCGAAATGTTGGAAAGGAACGAGTTGTCTGGCCTCGATAGAGTAAACTTGACCGTATTGTCATCCAATGCTTCAACTTTCTCGACCAAATTTGCGAAGTCAATGCCTGCGAACCAAGGATAGACACTGCCGCCTACGTCGTGGAACGGATTGTTAGGGTCGATAATACGCGTGAAGCTAAATACAACATCGTCCGCATTCATCGGACGTGTGGGAGTAAACCATTCAGTGGTTTGGAACTCTACACCTTTGCGCAGAGTGAACGTGTACTCTGTGCCTTCCTCGTTAACTTGCCAGGATTTCGCTAAGTTTGGAACGGGTTGGTGAGTGCCCGGGTTTAGCGTCAGTAGCGTATCGAATAACTGCGGCGCAATAGATTCGACAGTGATGCCACCGTCTACTAATTGCGGGTTAAAAGTACTAGGACGACCTTGGTCGCAATAGACGAATCCGTCTTGTCTAACTTTCGAGTGATCGACTTTTTCTTCGCAACCTGTCAATAGGATGAGACCGCAAAGTCCAAGCGATAAATTGATTAATGCCTTCATAAACACGCTACATTCATTTTAGCGAACGTAATATCTGTATCGAGATCAGGGTAATTTACCACTAAATCGTCAGCTAAACCAATAATCACAAGTACTTATCGTGCAATTGGTTAAAAAGTGTGGCAACTGTCTGACCCTGCTCAAACCAGTTTGTACTTTCGCACTAAACCTCTTAGCTGATCATAGCTCAAGCTTAGCAGCTTAGCAGCACCGCGTTGATTGTATTGAGCTTGCTTAAGTGCTTCATTAATCAACTTTATATTTTGTTCATCCTGCCATGTTTTAAAATCGAGTGGAAAGGTGAACGCTTCTTCAGTTGAAGGTTGAGAGGACTGAGACTCTTGTTCAGAAGGCTTCTCACTATGTTCCGCTCTCATTGATGGGAGTGCACCGAATTGACCTTCAAATGGATTGAATATTAATGACTCAATGGGCTGTTCATTGGTCCCTTGTTGATACACAGCACGCTCAACTACGTTTTTTAATTCACGAATGTTACCTGGCCAAGGGTAGTCAGCCATGCTTTGCCAAGCTTGTTCGGTGAACCCAACAAAGAACGGTAGACCCAACTCTCGACACATTTTTATCGCAAAGAACTCGGCTAATAGTGGAATATCTTCGGGACGATGGCGCAGAGGCGGCAGATGGATCACGTCAAATGCCAGCCTATCAAGAAGGTCAGGACGGAACTTTCCTTGCTCTGCGAGTTTTGGTAAATCTTCGTTGGTGGCACAAACCAGTCGAACGTCTGCTTCCAACGCTTTTGCTCCGCCTACACGCTCATACTGCCCGTATTCAATCACTCTAAGGAGCTTCTCTTGCACAGATAAAGGGGTAGTAGCGAGCTCATCTAAGAACAGTGTGCCATTTTCTGCTCGCTCGAATCGTCCTTGGTGACGACCTTTTGCACCGGTAAAAGCGCCAGATTCATGCCCGAACAGCTCAGAGTCGATTAGCCCTTCACTCAAGGTTGAACAATTAAGAGAAACCAAAGGTTGATCCCAACGTTTAGACAAGTAGTGTAAACGCTGAGCAATCAGTTCTTTACCTGTACCACGCTCACCGATAACCAGTACAGGACGGTCAATGGGAGCGAGCCGAGATACTTTATCGAGTACAGCTAGAAAAGCAGGAGATTCGCCAATTAAGTTTTGCGCCATAGTGAGTCCTCTAGGTTGGTAAATATTACCAATAGTTGGCTAGAGTCATCATAGCATGTCAATCTGATTAAGCGAGTGTAATATCTATCTTATTGAATATTATGGGTTTAACAAATTGGCACGTTAATTGGATTAGCTGTAGCAACGATTCAGAGTTCATTGGCGAGCTCATCCAATTAGGAGAAGTAGTATGGGTATTTTTTCTCGTTTTGCAGATATTGTAAATTCAAACGTGAGCGCTTTACTTGATAAGGCAGAAGATCCAGAGAAAATGATTCGTCTGATCATTCAAGAAATGGAAGATACATTAGTTGAAGTTCGCACTAACTCAGCAAAAGCGATTGCCGACAAAAAAGAGTTAGCTCGCAAAGTGAAAGCGATTGAAGAGCAAATTATAGAGTGGCAGCAAAAAGCGACACTCGCGTTAACAAAACAGCGTGAAGATTTAGCGCGAGCAGCACTGATTGAAAAGCAGAAGCTTGAAAATGTGGTGAAAGGGCTGGACGATGAGCAAACTTTGGTGGAAGAAACCATCGACAAGCTCACTAATGAAATAGCTAAATTAGAAGCCAAAATTACCGAGACACGTGCGAAGCAGCAAGCACTGATCATTCGTTCGGAAGCAGCAAGTAATCGTCGTGATGTGCAGAAGCACTTGCATACCAGTCGCACTCACGAAGCTATGGCGAAGTTTGAACAATACTCTCGCAAAATTGATGAACTAGAAGCGGAAGCGGATCTGTATTCGAAAACAGGTAACGCGAAGTCTTTAGATCAAGAGTTTGCTGAGCTGCAAGCACAGGACGAAATTGATAAAGAGCTCGCTAAGCTTAAAGAGCAAATGAATAACGAAAAATAATGCGGATTAGGAGAAAAGTATGTCGTCATTTTTAATTGCGGGTCCATTAATTGTCTTTTTGATTTTTGTTGCACCGCTGTGGCTTTTTCTCCACTACCGCAGCAAGCGTAAATCAGAGAGTGGTCTGTCGCAGCAAGACTTCCAAAAGCTGCAATCGCTGTCTCAACGTGCGGAAAAAATGCAGCTACGTGTGGAAAACCTAGAGCGAATTCTGGATGCGGAGTCCCCAAACTGGAGGCAAACCTATGACTCATAGAGAGCTGTATAAAGATCCGGTCAATGGTAAGTTGACAGGGGTGTGCGCAGGTTTAGCCAATTATTTCGGTGTTGAGGTTTGGCTGATACGAATTCTTGTAATTTCGGCGGCGCTGTTAGGGGGGAGCTTTTTAGTCTTGTTGGCGTACGTGGCAATGAGCTTGATGCTAGAAAAGCAACCTGACAACTTTGTTGAAGCCATGAAAACCAAGAAAGAGCACTCATTGAAGAGTAAACCTTGGCAACAAGGGCAAAACGCGAAAGACTTGCTGAATACGTTAGAGCGCGATTTTGACTCGATGGAGCATAAAGTGAGAGATATGGAAGCGTATGTCACGTCAGAGGCATACAAAGTGAATCGAGAGTTCAGCAAGCTTTAATACCTTATAGCGTAATGAATAAAGAGGTGCAGTGGCACCTCTTTTTTATATTTGCTGGAGAATAGATGAGAAACAGTTGTTGTTAATGCGTGTCGCGCAGTTGTACTGTTAACCAGTTTGACAACGCTTGAAATTTTGCCCGCTGTTCCATTCCTTTTGGGCAGACTAAATCATAGCCTTTACCTGATTCCACGCTGGCAAATGGAGCTACTAACTTTCCCTGCTTAATTAACGGTGCAATAAACTCCTTTCTTCCGAGAGCGACTCCCAAGGAGAGCTGGGCCGCATCAATGGCAATCCTGTTATCGCTATAATAGTCACACTTAACCTGGCAGTTGATGTCGAGCTGCATCTCATTGAGCCAGTGCTGCCAAGCAATGCTGTCACTGTTGTGAATAAAGCGGATATCTTTTAATCGAGCATCATCAAGGTGAAGTTGGTGTTTTTCAGCGTACTCTGGGCTGCAAACCGATATACGCTGACCAGCAAAGAGTCGCCGGCTAAAGTGATTAGGATAAAGACCTTTGCTGTAAAAAATAGCAGCATCGTATGGTTCGAACTGAAATTCACTTTGATTCTGTTTGGTGTCCAGTTTGATGCTTAGATTCGGATATTGATGACGAAAATCCGGCAGTCTTGGCATTAACCACGATGATGCGAAATAGGGGGAGGTCGCGATGTACAGCTCACCCGTTAACTCACCTGTTTGAATGTCTGACAGTTCGGAAAATATAGATTCAAATGAGGTATTCAGAATACTGAAAACCCGCTGTCCTTCTGGGGTAAGTTCGAGTTTCCTCGTTTTCCTAATGAACAAGTTAAAGTTAAGCAGCGTTTCAAGCTTTTTAATGCGTTGGCTTACGCCTCCTTGAGTAAGAAATAATTCTTGTGCGGCGTGAGTGAAACTAAGATGTCGAGCCGCCACATTAAACGTATGCAAGAGTGATAACAACTGATGTCGATTGTGGTTTAGATTCATGGATTACTCCGGCTAATGTATTGGTTCGATTTATTGGTTTGTTTAACGTTTTACTTGATTATAAATTACGTCACATAATCTAAAGCTGAAAGGGTATTCGTTGTGCTATAGACTAAAACGAATAATCGGTATTGCTTCTAGTTATGAGCCAGCGTTTGTAAACGTCTTCTTGGAATAATAAAGTTGGGTGTTATGAAACTTATATTGAACGCAGATGACTTTGGGCTGACTGAATCGGTGAACTTAGCGATAGCAGATTGCTTCCATGCTGGAATGGTGAAGTCGACGACGATTATGATGAATCAGCCTGCTGTAGAGCATGCCGCTGAATTGTATCGACGAGGGCTTATATCGGAGGTTGGCTTACACTTTACCGTTACCGCAGGTAGACCGATCTCAGATCCTGATCTTATCCCTAGCTTGGTGAATGATGACGGAGAATTCTTTGATAAGACGATACTGTTTAACAAATCAGATGTTTCGAGTGACGAGGTCGAAGTTGAGCTGAAGGCTCAGTACGGCGCTGCGTTAGATATGGGATTCAACATTAATCACATCGATAGTCATCATTTTGGAGGCGTCTATCGACCCCTAAAACAAGGTTTTACTCAAGCGGTGAACAAGGTTGGACTTCCTGTGCGGAGAATCGATAACATCATCCAAGGGCAAGAGTTGTTAGCTGTCCCTACACCGGATGTATTTGATATGGGGTTCTATGCTGAGGGAGCGACGATCGAACACTTAAAAGCGATGCTTCTTGCTTACCAAGAGCAAAAGCCGAGTGGTACGATAGAGCTCATGTGCCATCCCGCTCGAAAGGTTAGTGAGGAGCTGTCGCACTCTCAAGTTACACCGACTCAAGGGTTGAAGAATGGCGAATTCTCACCAACTTAGAGATGTCATTGTGGTTGCAGCAACAAGGAATTGAGTGTGTCGGCTTTGATGCATTGAATGTATAAAATCATTTACGAAAATTCAATAGAGCAAGGTGAGGATATTCACCTTGCTCACTAGCTTGTGAAATTTAAGAGAATTAGCATAAATCTATTATTAATTAATGAGTTGCTGGCAAGGCACGATTCTCTCGACTATGTTTTAAAGTACATTAAGAACAAGGCAGTTGAGAATGAAGAGCAAGCTTTCCTTTTTGGCGATAGTCGCCAGTCTTATAAGTGGCTGTGGACAAGAACCACCGCCAATTCCCGAACCGGACTCTCGTCCAGCCAAACTGTTTAACGTCGCTGTCGGCAATAGTAAATTTGAGCGCACATTCCCTGCTACTTCAGAAGCGGGTGATAAAGCCGTTCTCGCTTTCCGTGTTCCCGGGCAATTAGAGCAAATAGTAGTCCGCGCAGGCCAACCCGTTTCTAAGGGACAATTACTTGCTCAGCTCAACCCCGACGAATATCAATTATTAGAGAAGCAAGCCAAGGCGAATTTCCAATTGGCGGATGTTCAATATCAAAGGGCTCTTAAGTTACGCAAGGATAAAGTCGTGTCCGAACAAGACTTTGACCAAGCAAAGGCAAACATGAATTCCGCTCAAGCCAATTGGTCTCAAGCTAAGGCCAATTTGCGCTATACCAAATTGCTTGCCCCGTATGACGGTACTATTTCCATAATCCCTGCAGACAATTACGAGTACATTCAAGCCAAAGAAGGGGTTATGAATATCCAATCGAATCAACTTATTAAGGTTATTTTTCAGCTGCCTGATCTATTGTTGAATCGATTCCAATCGAAAAATCAAGTAGATGCTTCCATGGTCTTTGATGCTTATCCATCACGTGCTTTCGAACTAACTTTTCAAGAAATTGATACTGAGGCTGACCCAAAGACGGGCAGTTACAAAGTGACCATGATCATGGAGAGACCGACAGACGTGGGGATCCTACCTGGAATGGCTGGTCAGGTAAGCGTAGTCACTCGCAGCACTGGCGCTACGGTAATCCCTCAGTCAGCACTGTTTATGGAAGGGGATACTAAGTGTGTTTGGCGGGTTAGTGAACAAGGAATTGTCGAGAAAGTAGCAGTGGAGCTTAACGACAAGCGACAGGTTATTAGTGGGCTAAACGATGGCGATCAAATAGTAGTTTCTGGGGTGCAAGGGATTGAATCAGGTATTAAGGTCCGTGAGTGGGTCAAGGAAAGAGGGCTTTGATATGCATAGTCGCCTAGTAAGTATTCTAGTTCTTGCTGCAATAATATCAGGATGTAGCAAACCCGAAGTGGGAACGAGAGAGGAAGTTCCTAAGGTGAGAGTCACGGAGATTGGCAAAACCGAGCTGAAAAATAGTCTTTATTTTCCTGCTCTTGCTATGGCGGCGGACCGCTCTCACCTCAGCTTTAGAGTCGCAGGAGAAATCAGCTCTATCGATCTTAAAGAAGGTGATTTTGTGAAAAAAGGTGATGTGTTGGCAGTGCTTGAACCCACAGATTACCAATTGGCGGTAGATAATGCGCAAGCACGGTTTGGCGTCATTGACAGTCAATTTCGTCGCTCAAGCCCTTTGGTTAAAAAGGGACTATTAGCGCAATCACAATTCGATGAAATTGCAGCACAAAGAGCCTATGCCAAAGCGGAACTAGAGCTTGCTAAGTTACGACTATCTTTTACAGAGCTTCTTGCTCCGGTGGATGGTGTAATATCGCGAGTGTCAGCAGAACAATTTGAGAACGTTCAAATCGGTCAGCAAGTGGTCAATATCCATAGCGTTGATGAAGTAGAGGTGATTGTTCAACTCCCTGACAGCTTTTCACTAAACCAACCTACGAATCGCGATCTAGCTAGCATTGAAACTCTCGTCCGCGTGCCTTCTGGTAATGAATATACCGCACGGCTGAAAGAGTTTACCACCGAGCCTGACCCCTCCTTGGGTACTTTTACAGCTACATTAGTGCTGCCTATGCCGAAAAACGAATACATTCTAGATGGTATGGCGGTGGACGTGACATCCAAAGCTAAAGATGTTGGTCTGAATTTGACCCGAGGAGTGAGTGTTCCAATAGAGGCTGTCTTTAATCAAGATGGCGATTCGCTCAATGACAATGAGAAGTTCGTTTGGCTGCTAAACGAAGACAGTACGGTAACTAAACAGAAAGTGACGACGGGTAAAGTTTCTCAAACCACGATTCAAATAGTTGATGGCTTGGAGCAAACGCAACAGATAGTGATTGCTGGTATTGCAAGGCTCAGAGACGGCATTAAAGTGGAAGTACTCTCGCAGGAGGCGAAGTGATGAACCAAGAAAAACAACAGTCATTGCCTCAATCGGATGACGAGGTTACTGGCGTTGCCGCGTATTTTATTCGCAATAAAGTCATCAGTTGGATGGTGTCGTTAATATTCCTGATAGGTGGTGTTTCGGCATTCTTTGGACTGGGTCGATTGGAAGACCCGGCATTTACGATAAAAGATGCGATGGTCGTGACCTCGTACCCTGGTGCGACGCCTCAACAAGTGGAAGAGGAAGTTACGTATCCGATAGAGAAAGCTATTCAGCAACTCACTTATGTGGATGAGATCAACTCGATATCGAGCCGTGGTCTGTCTCAGATAACTGTGACTATGAAGAACAACTATGGCCCTGATGACTTACCTCAAATATGGGACGAACTGCGTCGTAAAGTAAATGACGTGAAAGGCTCGTTGCCTCCAGGGGTGAATGAGCCATCGGTAATTGATGACTTTGGTGATGTATATGGTGTGTTGTTTGCCTTAACGGGAGAAGGGTACAACTACAAAGAACTTCTAGATTATGTCGACTATCTGCGACGTGAATTAGAACTGGTAGACGGAGTCAGTAAGGTCTCGGTAACAGGTGACCAACAAGAACAAGTATTTATTGAGATTTCGATAAAACGGATCAGCGCTCTTGGTATCGCGCCAAGCACGATTTTCAATTTGCTTCAAACTCAGAATATTGTTTCTAACGCAGGTGCAACCCGAATTGGTGATGAATACATTCGTATTCAACCAACCGGAGAGTTTACGGATGTGTCGGAGCTCGGAGACCTTATCCTTACGGAAGGTGGAGCTCAAGGTCTGATCTTCTTGAAAGATGTCGCAGAGATAAAGCGAGGGTTTATCGAAGTCCCATCGAACATCATTACTTATAATGGCGATACTGCACTCAACGTAGGAATCTCGTTTGCTAGTGGCGTCAATGTAGTCGAAGTTGGTGACAGGTTATACAGACGATTAGCGGAGCTAAAATATCAACAGCCAGTTGGTATCGAAATTAACGAAGTTTATAGTCAACCAAAGGAAGTGGATAAATCAGTTCGTGGGTTCGTAGTTAGCTTGGGGCAAGCCGTTGCCATTGTAATAGTGGTGTTGTTGTTCTTTATGGGACTACGCTCGGGCTTATTGATTGGACTGATTTTACTGCTTACGGTCCTCGGGACTTTTATTTTCATGCAGTACATGGCTATCGATCTTCAAAGGATTTCTCTGGGAGCCCTAGTCATAGCGTTGGGGATGCTGGTGGATAATGCCATCGTGGTCGTTGAAGGGATATTAATAGGAACACAAAAAGGGAGGACTCGGCTTCAAGCCGCAACCGATATTGTGACGCAAACGAAATGGCCGTTGCTGGGGGCGACTGTGATTGCGGTTACTGCTTTTGCGCCCATTGGCTTGTCCGAAGACTCAACAGGCGAATATTGCGGCACATTATTTTCCGTACTATTAATTTCACTCATGCTAAGTTGGTTTACTGCTATATCTCTTACGCCTTTCTTCGCCGATCTGTTTTTCCGAGGTATGAAGGTGAAGGAGGGAGAGGAAGGCAATGATCCTTATAACGGATTTATTTTTGTTGCTTACCGAAAGTTCCTTGAGTTTTGTATGCATCGAGCTTGGTCGACGGTGGTCGTATTAATTATGGCACTAGTGGCGGCCTTATATGGATTTACTCAAGTTAAACAGTCATTCTTTCCAGCCTCTACAACGCCGATGTTCCAAGTGGATGTTTGGCTACCAGAAGGAACCGACATTAGAGCGACCAATACCAAGCTTAAAGCAATTGAAACTTGGATCTCTGAGCAACCAGAAGCTGACCATATCACGACAACGGCGGGTAAAGGGTTGCAGCGATTTATGCTGACTTATGCACCGGAAAAGAGTTATGCCGCTTATGGAGAAATTACCACTAGGGTCACTAGCTATGAGGCATTGCAGCCACTAATGGCTCGGTTCCGAGATTATCTAGACGCAACTTTCCCTGAGATCAACTACAAGCTTAAGCAAATTGAACTCGGTCCTGGAGGTGGTGCAAAGATTGAGGCGAGAATCATTGGCTCTGACCCGACGGTACTTAGAAGTATTGCGTCGCAAGTTATGGATATTTTGTATGCCGACCCAGGTGCTTACAACATTCGACACGATTGGCGCGAACGCACTAAAGTTCTTGAGCCTGTGTTTAATGAGAGTCAGGCTAGACGTTACGGTATTACAAAATCTGATGTGGATGATGTGCTAATGATGTCCTTCTCCGGTAAGTCCGTTGGTTTGTACCGAGATGGAACAACCTTGATGCCTATTGTGGCAAGGCTACCAGACGAAGAGCGAGTGGATATTCGTAACATAGAAGGGATGATGATTTGGAGTCCCGCACTGAGTGAGTTTATTCCATTCCAACAGGTCACACAGGGATATGATACTCGCTGGGAAGACCCGATCATTGTCCGCAAGAATCGCAAACGGATGCTAACGGTGATGGCAGATCCAGATCTACTGGGCGAAGAAACTGCTGCTACGCTCCAAAAGCGTATCCAGTCTAAAATTGAGGCGATAGACCTACCGCCAGGTTATTCATTAGAGTGGGGGGGAGAATATGAGTCTTCTGGGGACGCGCAAGAGTCTCTGTTCCAAACAATGCCTATGGGCTATCTGTTCATGTTCTTAATTACTATCTTCTTGTTTAATGCGGTGAAGGAAGCACTTATCGTCTGGCTAACTGTGCCTCTGGCCGTCATTGGTGTTACCACCGGACTACTTGCCTTAAATACTCCATTTGGTTTTATGGCATTATTGGGTTTTCTAAGTCTGTCAGGGATGTTATTAAAAAACGGTATCGTTTTACTTGACCAGATTGAGATAGAAATTAAAACCGGAAAAGAGCCGTATTTAGCGGTTGTTGATGCGGCGTTAAGTCGAGTGAGACCAGTGTGTATGGCAGCGATCACTACTATCTTGGGGATGATTCCGTTATTACCGGATATCTTTTTCAAGCCGATGGCGGTAACAATTATGTTTGGTTTAGGATTTGCGACTGTATTGACGTTAATTGTCGTTCCAGTGCTGTATCGTATCTTCCACAGAGTTAAACCAATCTAGGTATTTGGGAGCAGCGTAATGCTCCCAAATACCTCTATCCATTAAGGAGAAATGAATTCGATGTGCAAACGATGCCCATGGCTTGATGAAACCAAGCCAGATTATGTGGAATATCACGATAAGGAGTGGGGTGTCCCCGTACTAGACGACCAAACTATGTTTGAGTATCTAGTGTTGGAATCCGCTCAAGCAGGATTGAGTTGGTATACCATCTTAAAACGTCGCGAAGGGTATCGAAACGCATTTGCTAACTTTGATGTAGAGAAAGTAGCCCGTTTTACCCAAGAAGATGAACGTCGTTTACGGGAGGATAGTGGGATTATTCGCAATAAATTGAAAATCAGCTCAACTATCACCAACGCTCAGCATTTCATTGAGATACAAGAAGAATTTGGTAGCTTTTGTAATTATATCTGGTCGTTTGTCGACAATAAGGTATTAGTAACTAGTCCTAAGACGCTAGAAGATTATCCAGCCACGTCTGAGGTCTCGGATCGGTTAAGTAAAGACCTTAAGAAGCGCGGCTTTAAGTTTGTTGGGTCGACCATTATCTACGCTCACCTTCAAGCGGCGGGACTAATCAATGATCACAGTGTTTCTTGCTATCGACGCCAAGAGGTTATAGATAGCTATCCGCAGCTTGGCCTAGAATACCAGTTAGTTTAGAGACTACTCTATGGTGTTGGAAACCTGTCCGATCCCTTCAATTGAGACCGACACGTTATCACCCGACCTAAGTGCTCTTGTTCGACCTGGTGTACCAGCAAAAATCATATCACCAGGTCGTAGCGTAATGTATTTACTGATATAACTAACGATTGCTGGGACATTGTGAATCATGTTTGCCAGTGTTTCTTGTTGCATGATTTTGCCATTAAGACGCGTAACGATTTCTTGGTTGCCGATATCGACATTAGTTGTAATGAAGTTAGATACAGGACCAAAACCTGTTGCACCTTTAGCACGCCACCACTGCAGATCTTGACCTTGCCAACTGCGTTCCGTCAAATCGTTGCCCGCTAAGTACCCAAAGACGCAACTCAACGCATTTTGATTGCTTGTGTCGTGACATGTCTTGCCGATCACAATGACAAGCTCTCCCTCAAAATGAACATTATTTGCCTCATCGGGAAATGACAATGCACCGCTCAACCTAACAGCGTCGATAGACTTGAAGAAAATCTCCGGCTTTGCAGCTCCAAAGTTGCCTGCATGACTGCGAAAATTGAGGCCGACAGCGTAAACGCTACCGTGAGTAATAGGGGCTAGTAACGTTGCTTCATCGGCTGTGATGACTTTTACGGTAGAAGGATTATCAAATGGTCTTGAAGACAACAGATCATAGTGGCTTGGGTTTTGTTGTGAGACGCGTATCCAGTGTTGTTTGTTTTGATACTCGACGAGTCCATATTGCGCCGCTAGCGATTGAAATGGTAGAAAAGTCAGTAACAGTAAGAGTCTCATTGCCGCCGTCCTAGAATAGGTTCCTGAATACATCTATGAAAGTGTGCTCAACAGAGTATAGTGTTGAGTTATTAATTACGTGAAAATAGATGTCTGGTTCAATAGAACTTAGTAGGTAGTGGAAAGATATGGAAAAATTCGATTCGATTTACGCCAGAGCGGCAGATAGAAAAGGTGGTGAGCAAGGACTTGAGTCGATTGTCTCCAAACCTCTGAGCCGAGATGAAGTGGCAGCTATTCCTGAAGATCGTTGGTTGTCTGCGTTTTCAATGAAAGTGTTCCAAAGTGGAATATCGTGGAAAGTGGTAAGAAACAAATGGCCAAACTTCGAAGAACATTTTTTCCAATTCAGAATCGATCCGCTACTGATGCTGTCTGAAGAACAGTGGGAACAAAAAGCCCAAGACCCAAAAATCATTCGTCACATGACTAAAGTCATGTCGATACCAGTTAATGCCTCGATGATCCAATCTGCTCGCTACGAGCACGAATCCTTTTCGCAAATGGTTGCCGATTGGCCGAAAGAATCGATTGTCGAACTCTGGGCACACCTTAAAAAACATGGTGCAAGGCTCGGCGGAAATACTGGACCTTATGCGCTAAGACAATTGGGTGTAGACACCTTTATTTTATCAAATGATGTAGAAGGCTATTTACGTAATACCAATATCATTGACTCGGGTAGAGGCACAAAACGTGCGATGAATGCTGCAAACAAAGCATTTATGGAATGGCACCAAGAGTCGGGTAGGTCACTTTCAGAAATCAGCCAAATCATTGCTTATGGTTTTGGCGATAATCGAGTTTAGCTAGGTAAGGGAGGCTTTCTCTTCCAATGTCTTTTAGACATAAGTTCCCCCTGCTGCGCAGGGGGAAGATTTAGTAGGGCAAACTCTTAAGTAAATCTATTTATGATTCCAGAATCACTCGCGTATCTTCACTCAACGATTCTAACTCACTTGCCACATCTTTAATTTGCATTGCAGCAGGTATTTTGAGCGCCATTGTTGCTGTAAATAGGCTTGAACCAATACCACCGCCCCCCGCGATAAATACACGCTGGCAGTCCATATCTAGAATACGGATATCTTGCCCATCTAAGAACTGGGTAATTTCGTTAACGATACCGGCTCGGTCGTTAGCATCTAATCGTAACTGGAATACCTTTTCTTGATCATGACGATGCTCTTCGGTATCGGTGATTTGAACTAATAATCCTTGCTGTTCACTGAAAGCGCTTTTGACTGCTTGAACATTGTCCGTAGGAAGTTCGACCTTTATGACGGCGGCCACATGGTCTTCGATAAAATTCACTTTGCTCACCAGCCATTTACCGCCGTTTTCGTGGGTAACTGATGCAAGGTTTTTAATGGTGGCTGGGCTAGCTTGGCCAACAAAGTTGACAATGAAAGTACTGCTGCTCATACGATTCCCTCCACAGGTTTAAAACCAACAACTATTTGAATAGTTAACTCCAGTTTAGATCTAAAAAAGGTCGGTCGCATGATGAACGTCAAGTATTCACTCTAAAAACAAAACAAGATTATTGAACTGTAGTTAGGCGCACAATTTTCATGGTTTTTATTTGGTCAACAAAGAGTTAGCCATAATACCTCTCCCTTTCGCAGATCTAATTTACAGTTCTCTGACATTTAATCACTGGACCGACCGGTTTGTTTTGATTATTGTGTGATCACTTTCTTAGGAGGACAACCATGCAAAACACGACTTTTGATGATTTGAAACTCATTCACAAGCGATTAAAAAAGCACTATCAAAGTGAACCAATGCCAAGCTATGAGGCTCGTGTTGCCGTGCTTACGTCGTTAAAAGTGTCGTTGCAACAATTCAGTGACGCGCTTTGTGATGCTCTGGATAAAGACTATGGAAAGAGAAGCCGACAGGACACATTAGTTGCCGACGTCTTGCCATGTATTGGCAATATTGACCACACCTTATCCCAGTTAGCGCAATGGATGAGTCCATGTCCGAGAGACGCGGGCCCATTACTTTCAAGCTCAACTGTAGAGGTGGTGTATCAACCTAAAGGAGTTGTCGGCATCGTTACTCCTTGGAACTTCCCTGTCATGCTTTCTATTGGTCCTTTGATATCTGCGATTGCTGCGGGTAACAGGGCGATGATCAAACTGAGTGAGTTCACCCCTGCCACCAATTCGGTCATTCGTGAAATGCTTGCAAGCTGCTTTAGCGATACTGAGGTTGTCGTCATTGAAGGTGAGGCCGATATTGCTGCTCAGTTCACCTCTTTACCATTCGACCATTTGCTCTTTACTGGCTCGACAGAAGTTGGTCGTAAGGTCATGAAAGCTGCGTCAGAAAACCTAACGCCAGTCACCTTAGAACTTGGCGGCAAGTCGCCAGTTCTTGTCGCGGATGACGCTGATATTGAGATGGCTGTGGAACGCATTATTTATGGCAAGAGTTTGAATAATGGTCAGGTATGTGTAGCTCCTGATTATGTATTGATTCCCGAAGGCAAGCAGCACGCTTTTGTTAAGGCATATGTTGAGCATTATCAAAAACTGTTTCCCCAAGGGGTAAACAGCGACTCGATGACTAGTCTGATTAATCAGCGTCAATTCCAACGTCTTCATGATTTGCTCTCCAATGAAGTGGCGGCAGAGTCTCTTGTTACTGCCTGTCATAAAGAAGCGCTCGATGTGGAAAGACAACTGATGGCGACACACTTAATTGTTAATCCATCTCTGCAATCAGCGGTTATGACTCAAGAAATTTTTGGTCCCTTATTGCCGATCATCACCTATTCCACCATTGATGGCGCAATTAACTTTATTACTGAGAGACCGAGGCCCCTAGCACTTTATCTGATGAGCGAAGATGACTCATTGCAACGCAAAGTTGCTAATCAGGTGCACTCTGGTGGTATGTGTATTAATGACTGCGTTTTCCACCTAGCGGTCGATGATGCGCCATTTGGAGGTATTGGTGAGTCTGGAAAAGGGGCTTACCACGGTAAAGAAGGCTTCCTAACTTTCTCTCATGCCAAGACGGTGATGACGACCGATGCAGAGCAACACAATGTCAGCTTATTACTTGGTCCTGAAGATAACGAATTCAAACGTGCAGTACTAAAAACACTGTGCGCATAACTGACTAATTGGAGATTCAACTATGAATAACTTTACTTTCAACCTTAGAACCGTCGTTCACTCTGGTGCATCATCCATAGAAGCGATCCCAACCCTGTTTAAAGCGAAAGGGGCGCAGCGAGTGTTGTTGGTCAGCGATAAAGGCCTTGAGTCATTGGGTTTCGTAGAGCGTTTGGCATCGCTGTTTTCGACAGAAGAGAAGGTGAAGCTTGCGGGGATTTACACCGATATTGAAGCGGACGCGAGCTGTTTGGATATTAATCGCGCTCTGGAATTTGCAAAACAGGTGAATGCAGACAGTATTTTGGCGCTTGGCGGGGGGAGCGTTATCGATGCATCAAAAGGTATCAAATATGGTTTAGAACATAAGCTTGATGATATCCGTGATGCGATTCAAGGTGGTGGGCGTCTTGAAGTTGGTCCTGATGTAAAACCGTTTTCAATTCCTCATATAGGCGTACCGACAACGGCGGGGACAGGTGCAGAAGCATCGCCTATCGCGGTTTTTTATAATGACAGAGAGCAGGTTAAAGCGAGTTTAGTCGTCTCTGGACTTGAGTGCGATATTGCTGTTTTAGACCCTGAGCTGACAGTGAATTTGCCAGCAGCGTTAACAGTATCGACAGGTATGGACGCATTGACCCATGCTATTGAAGCACTGGCATCGCCTTTAAGTAATACCTTCACTGATGCTTATGCGACGCAGGCGTGTCGCTTGATACTGAATAACCTACCGCAAGTACTTCAGTCTCCGCAAAATGTAGCGGCTCGTTGTGAGCTCCTGCAAGCAAGTACCATGGCTATTTCTGCTTTCTATTCGTCTTTAGGTGGCATACCGATCCATAACTGCGCGCACGCATTTGGCGCGGTAGCGCATATCCCACATGGTGATGCCAATAGTGTCTTACTACCAGTGGTGATTGAGGCGCTTCCAGAGTTTTACCTCCCAAGCATTAACAAATTAGCAGCGGTGTTTGGTATATCACCTAGCTTAACAGACGCTGAAAAACACCAAGAGGTTGTACATTCATTACGTGCTTTCCAGGCGTTAGTGAATGCGACGCAGAGCTTTGCCAAATGGAAGCTAGATGACAACAAAAAAGCGCAGATTGTCTCTGGGATAGAAAAAGACATCAGTTTCCAGTTCTACCCGATTGCTCAAGAAAAGGTCACCGCAATACTCGAGACTACTTGTTAATTTTCCAACTTACTCATTGCGGCATAGGGATGTGCCTCACTTTTTGAATACTAGGAGGCAACTATGTTTTTTACTCAACACGTCAACAAGATGCTATTGGTTACCGGTATTGGGACCGCGGCGGCTTTCGCTTATGCATTTTTCCCACAATGGGCCATTACTCACATCGGGCAATTACCTTATTTGGAGCAGGATTTTGTGTTCTATCAACACTGGGGTGTCATGGTAGGCATGATGGGAGTGATGATGGTGGGTGCGGCTTTCAAACCTCAGTGGAGAGAGAGCATCATGCTTTATTCTGCGGTTGAGAAAGGCTTTATGGTGATTCTTCTTCTGCTTAACTACAACAGCCCGCATATTACCGGTTTTTTACTTGCAGGAGCCATGGATACGTTCGTTGTGATTTGGACGTTAGTATACTGGAAAGAGCAGAAAACCATACGTTTACAAGCCTCAACCTTGCAACACTAGCGTCAAACTATGAATAAACGCATTCAAAATTTGTCGCTTAGCTTTCTCTGTTTGCTTTTTATTGGGACGGCATGCCTGGGGTATGTAACAGACACACCAAATACCTTATCTAGTGATGTTGGTACTACGTTTCAAAACGGTTATGCGGGTGACGCTGCGGCGCAGTACGAGATTGGTATGTTTTATCTGCAAGGTGTGGAATCTGAGGGTGAATATCTTGAATCTACTCAAGAAAAAGCACGCAAATGGATATTACGAGCAGCGACTCAGGGGAATGCAGACGCTCAATTACAGCTTGGTCTTATGTACGCAGCAGGGACTGGTGGCGAGAAAGATCATTCTCTAGCGGTTAGCTGGATAGGCAAAGCCGCTGAACAGAATCATCCTAGAGCACTGGATATGCTCCATTGGATGTCACAAAGTGCTCACTAAACAAGGGTGAACCATGAATAATTCCAAAACTATCCTATGCACGGCCATAGCAGCCACTTGTGCACCAAATGCATTTGCTACGCAGGAAAAACCTAATATTTTACTCATCGTTGGTGATGATGTCGGATTTGCTGATACGCAACCTTATGGCTCTGAAGTGTCAACACCAAACCTGATGCAACTGGCTGAAGAGGGGGTGAAATTTACCAACTTCCATGCTTCACCCACGTCATCTGTCACTCGCTCTATGATGTTAACGGGTGCCAACAGTCATGAGGTTGGGTTAGGCACGTTTGACTATGCCGTCTATCCGCCAGCTATTGGCAAGCCAGGTTATGAAGGCTACCTCACTAAAGATGGCGTAACCGTAGCGACGTTACTTCGTGATAATGGCTATCATACTTACCTTTCTGGGAAATGGCACTTGGGTCATGATGATGGTTTCCTGCCGGATGATCGTGGCTTTGAACAGAGCTACGGAATTTTGGCTGGCGGTTCGAATCATTTCAATAGAGATATGATGTTCCCGGCGAAAAATGAAGCAACAGCAAAAGCGTTGCAAAAAGGTGAAATGCCTGGCGTAGAGGTCGAGCCGACTTATCAAAATGGTCAACAAGTAAAAGATAAGTATCCGGGAGAGTATTCAGACCAAGGTTATACCGAAGAGTTAATCAGCATGATTGATAGTAATAAGGACTCGGGAAAACCTTTCTTTGCCTACTTACCATTCACAGCGATTCACTTGCCACTACAAGCACCTAAAGCATCGTTTGAAGATAAGATTGCTTATTACGTAGAGCACGGGTGGGACTCAGTTCGAGAAGACCGCTTTAAACGAATGCAACAGATGGGCGTAATTCCGAAGAGCGCTACGATGTCCGATAGAAATTCACTGAGTAGACCATGGGATGATCTGTCAGATGAACAAAAGCAATGGTATGGCAAAAAAATGGCCATTGCTATGGGAATGATGGAGCTTCAAGACCAGCAGATAGGTCAGGTAACTGATTATTTGAAAAAGATAGGTGAGTACGACAATACGTATATTATCTATCTCGCAGACAACGGTCCGGAAGCGACGGATATTACGGGGAAAAATGTAAGTGATCTGATTCGTACTTGGACCGATTATCACTTTGACAATAGTACCGAAAATCTGGGTAACGCAGACTCAAGTGTCTCATTGGGCCCAGAATGGGCAAGTGCATCCACTGGTGGATTGTCTTGGTTTAAAGCGTATACAGCAGAAGGGGGAGTACGTGTTCCTCTGATCATCAAACCTGCCAAAGGTGTCCTTGGAGAGAAGGAGTCACTGGAGGCCGGAACTCAAACTAATGAATTGGCTCAAGTAAAAGACCTCGCTGCCACAATATTGGATGTGGCCGATGTTGAACCCGCTGGCGGTAAATATAAAGGCAGAAAAGTGGCCCCAATGAGCGGTCAAAGCATTATGCCTTATCTACAAGGTGAGCAAGAGACTGTCCATAGCGAAGACAATGCTATCGCGTTCGAGTTATTCGGCAGCGGCATTCTTCTTCAAGGGGACTTTAAGATCATTCGAATTTCGAAAGGGATGGGAGGGGACAGTGAGTGGCATATGTACAACACCAAGTTAGACCCTGCTGAAATGATAGACCTGAAACACCAACGTCCTGAGCAGTTCCAACAAATGTTAGCTGCTTACAAAGAGTACGAAAAAACAATGGGTATCGTACCAGTGGATGAACAATGGAATCCATTTGAAAACGTGAAGTAAAAAATTTCGCCTCAATGCAAACTGACCGGTTTGTATTGAGGCGAGTTCATCCATTTAAAAATGTTGAACAGTTTGGATACTTTCTTAAGAGGAACACACCATGTCCCACTATCATCTTAATGTACCTCAGTACCAAGGTCAGCCTCATGCTAAGTTTCAGGCGTTGGCGAAACCAATTGGAGCGGTGTGTAATATTAACTGTGACTATTGCTATTATCTGGATAAACAACAGCTACTAGAGTATCCCAAGAATCGCTCGTACAAGATGAGTGATGAGATGCTAGAGCGTTATATTCGCCAGTACATTCAAGGTCAAAACACGCCAGAGATCGTCTTCTCTTGGCATGGTGGCGAGCCAACAATGCTAGGCCTTAGTTATTTTGAACGAATAGTAGAGCTTCAAACGAAATACGCCAAACCCTATGTGAAGATAGTGAATGATATTCAGACCAATGGGCTGTTAATCAATGACAAATGGTGTCAATTTTTGGCGAAACACGCGTTTAGTGTAGGTTTGAGTATTGATGGCCCAGAACAGCTTCACAATACATATCGCAAGAACCGCTGCGGGCAGGGGACGTTTAGCAAGGTGATTGAAGCCGCCGAACATCTAAAGCGTCATGGTATCCACTTTGCGACGCTGACTTGTGTCAACAACGTCAATGGTAATTACCCTTTAGAGGTGTATCGCTTCTTAAGAGATGAGATTCAACCATCACAAATTCAATTTATCCCAGTTGTTGACCGAGATGAAGAGATAAAATGGGCTCAGTGTTCTGAAGCTGCAATCATCCCTGTATCCGCTCAAACAACAAGTTGGAGTGTCGCTCCGACTCAATGGGGAGACTTCTTAACGACCATTTTTGATGAATGGATGAAGCAGGATTTTGGCAAAGTTCATATTCCTTACTTTGAAAACTTTTTCGGAATTTGGATGGGTAAACCGAGTTCGATGTGTACGCTAAGCGATATATGCGGCAAGGGCATTGCTGTCGAACCTAATGGCGATGTTTATGCCTGCGATCACTATGTTCATCCTGAACACAAAATTGGCAATATTGAGCAGACGCCATTGGCGGCAATCGCTTTATCAAAACAGCAAATGACCTTTGGTTTTGCGAAACAAAGAGCGTTGCCCAAACAATGTTTGGAGTGCAAGGTGAGGTTTGCTTGTCATGGTGAGTGTCCAAAGAACCGAATCATAAAAGATAAGTACGGTAACCCTGGACTTAATTACTTATGCCAAGGTTGGCAACAAATATTTCATCATGTTGATCCAGTGATTACGCATATACTTGGGCTAAATGGAATTGCGAAAATAACATGTAAAGCTATTGGGTGAGAATATGGATAGTTATTTACTACTCGGCTTGGTCATGGCGCTGCTCAGTATTTGGAAAACCTATTCTGGTCCCGCATTAGCAGGTTTTGTTGGTTTTAGTTATCCAGAGATGTTGCTGTTTAATGTGGTTCCGGCATTAATCGCAGGCTATTTCGGCTGGTTTATAGGACGATATTCCTTTTACCTTTATACGAGAAAGAATTTTCAGCCCTACAGGCCTAAGTTGAGGCGATTCGTAACCGCATGGAAAAGGTACGGTAATAAGACTATGGCCACACTTGCTCCTGTTCTGGTTGGCATTCCACTCTACACCTTAATCGCTAGGCGCCTCAGACAAAGTCACATTACTACCTTTATTTTACTTTCATTGTCTATTTTGTGTTGGAGCGGTTTGAGTTATAGCCTAGTCAATGCATTAAATCTTAGTACACATCTCAATTTACAAGGCTTACTTAGTCAGATAGGGCTTTGAGCTAACTTACTCTATTAAATCTGAAAATTTGCTTTATAGATACCAGCAACTAGTCTGTAAGAATAAACAGGAGAAGCAACATGACGCATACACAAAAGTTCTTGTTATTGGCGGTCCTTGGATTAATCCCTATTGCCTTAATGTATGGCTTGGTTCCTAGCATTACCTTACCTTTCCTGTTTGATATTGATGCATCACCGATTAATGTGAGTCATATCTTTCGCGCTGTAATGGGGCTTTATCTTGCATTGGCGGTTTATTGGCTTATGGGGGCTTTCGGGACGCAGCAAATGGCGCGTTCTGCACTACAAAGTCTGATTGTGTTTATGTGGGGGCTGGGTTTAGGTCGTGCTATTAGCATGGTCGTCGATGGGATACCAAATGGGCTGTTAGTCGTTTATCTTCTCCTCGAAATAGGGTTTGGAGTAGTAGGGATTGTGCTTCTCAAAAAAGATGATTTTGAAACCAAACGAGTCGCGTGAATATATTAGGAGGCAGGATGCACCGTATATTAATGAAATGGTTAGTGCTGAGTTTATTAGGCTTGAGTTCACTTGCGAATGCGAATGAAAAGCCACCAAACATTTTTGTTATTTTTACTGATGATATTGGTATCTCTAACCTAAGTGCTTACCATCGAGGGTTAATGAGTAGTGAGACGCCCAATATTGATAGTATTGCTGAAAAAGGAATGTTGCTGACGGACTATTATGCTCAGCCTTCTTGCACAGCAGGACGCTCTGCGTTTATTACCGGACAGTTCCCCGTTCGTACCGGCATGCATACTGTTGGTCTTCCAGGTAGCCCAGTAGGACTGAATGCTGAAACACCGACACTACCGGAAATACTGAAAACCTTAGGTTATACAACTGGCCAGTTTGGTAAGAACCATTTAGGTGACCGAGATGAAGTGCTACCAACAATGAATGGTTTCGATGAATATTGGGGTTGGTTATACCATCTTAATGCGATGGAATACACTGAAGATCCTGATTGGCCAAAAGACGAAGCGTTCCAGAAATTCGCACCAAGAAATGTGATTCATTCCAAGTCAGATGGCAAGGGTGGACAAACCATCAAAGATGACGGGCCTTTGACCATCGAACGCATGCGTACTTTAGATGATGAGGTTAATAAACATGCCATCAACTTCATCGAAAATGCGGTGAAACAAGACAAGCCTTTCTTCACCTGGTATTGCCCTTCAAGAGGCCATGTTTGGACTCACTTGTCTCCAGAGTACGAAGCTATGCTCGGACAAAACGGTTGGGGCTTGCAAGAAGTCGTGATGAAAGACCTCGATGATCATGTCGGTGAGATGCTTGCCAAATTAGAAGAGTTGGGTGTAGCGGATAACACGATTGTGATCTTTACAGCGGATAATGGGCCAGAAATCATGACTTGGCCTGATGGCGGAATGACGCCTTTCCATGGTGAAAAAGGCTCAACTTGGGAAGGTGGTGTCCGTGCGCCTCTGTTGGTGAGCTGGCCAGGTAAAATTCCAGCAGGAAAAATACACAACGGGATGTTTGATGGTATGGACTGGTTACCTACGCTGGTTGAAGCCGCAGGTGGACCAAGCGATCTCAAACAACAAATGCTGACAGGGTATGAAGGCTTTAAAGCGCATTTAGATGGTTACAATCAAATATCGATGCTCACTGAACTAGCACCGTCAAATCGTAAAGAAATCATTTACTACGAACGTGACAGACTTCAAGCGGTTCGCGTTGGTGATTGGAAAGCTCATTTTGTGGTGCAAAATCATGGCTGGAGTGGACCGAAGGAAGAGCTTAATGCACCGCTGCTCTTCAACCTACGCCGCGATCCTTATGAGCGTGCTGCTGAGGAGTCTGGTATGTACATCAACTGGATGGGCAAGAAAATGTGGGCATTTGGCCCAGCTCAGGCAGCGGTACAACAACACTTAGAAACCTTTAAAGAGTGGCCTCCTGTCACTTTTGAGCCGGATGCGGTGGATGCGTCCGGAATAGGGCGCTAAATGGTTGTTAATTAAAATAGTTACTATAGGGCTGCTTGCAGCCCTTATTTTATCAGTAACTTGGTTTCCATCATGGCTTGCTCTAAATGCGTTCGGTCTTTTTGCATCGCGCAAAGTAATGTGGCACCTAACCACTTGGCATAAAGCGTTCGCGAGACCATGTATGGATTTTCTATAGCTAGCAGACCTTGCTCGTTGCCAGATGCGAAATAATCCGCCATGCGATTAATGACTTTTTCAGCGCCGTTATCCAGTTCGACTTGCATACTTGATGATGTTCCAGATATTTCACCAGACAACTTCACCACTAAACATTTAATCCGAAAATCTTCTGTTACCTTTGAATCTGACCAAAACTCGAAGTAATGTAACGCGCGCTGTTCATAGGCAATGGAGCTGTCTTCTAGATATTGACTGAGCGTGTTTAGATGGTCTTCAAAATAGTCTTCTAATAACTGGCGGCCGAAATCTTCCTTCGATTTGAAATGATGGTAAAAAGAGCCCTTCGTTGCGTTCGCTTGCTGAATGATCTTCATAATACCAATGCCAGCGAATCCATGTTCGCTAATGAGGTCAAACCCAGCGTCGAGAAGTGTTTGTTTTAAATCAGCCATAAGTCCGCCCTTTTTTGAAATCGGCGACTATTGTAACTCTGAACAAACAGACCGTACAGTCTAGCAGCGTTAACATCGTTAATCGGATGATTTGCCACGAAATCGCTATTGCTATTTCAATAACTCATGTCATCCTTATGAAAAAACCTACAAGGAGAGATCATGCCTAAAATTGCAATGTTGAGTACTGGTGAAGAGGTATTGTATGGCGATATTGTTGATACCAATGCCGCGTGGCTCAGCCGTGTATTTTATGAGCATGGGTTTTCCATGTCGAAGCGCTCTACAGTAGGTGACCAGCGAGCTGAGTTGCTACAAGAAATGATCATGCTAAGTTTGAATCTGGATGTGGTGATCGTCAATGGTGGCTTGGGGCCTACGTCTGATGATCTCACTGCTGAAGTAGCAGCGGAAGCCGCGGATCAATCTTTAGTGTTGAACCAAGGTTGGTTGGAAACACTCAAAGCCTTCTATGCTCAACGCGGTAAATCCATGCCTGACAGCAACATCAAACAAGCAATGTTGCCAGAGGGCGCGGTGGTGGTTGATAACCCAATTGGCACCGCATGTGGTTTCAAAATGATGATCAATGATTGCTTGTTTTACTTCACTCCAGGTGTCCCAAGCGAATTCAAAAAAATGACGCTTGAGCAGATTTTGCCTGACTTAAAACATGAATTCCCTAATCAACAAGGTAGGGTATGCCGACGTTTATATACGTTTGGCCTATCGGAATCTGGTATTGCAGACACGCTTTCAAGTCTTAATCTACCGCCGGAATATGAGTTGGGCTATCGTTCTTATCTTCCTTTTATCGAAGTCAAACTGTTTGGTCCTTCAGACGATTTAGAAATAGGGTCAAGAGTGCTCTCGATGATAGAGAAGCTCTTGCATAGTAATGTTGTCAGTGTCGATCAACCTATGCTGGACAGAATTGGTCATTTGGTTGAGTTACATAAACCAACCATTGCTATATCTGAACATGGTACCAAGGGTTACCTAGCCTCTTGGCTTCAAGACAATGAACAGATTGAGCAATATTGCGGGGCAACATGGGTACTTGGCTCTAAAACGGCATCGCCGCTTGATAGAGACAGTGAAAGGTTGGGGGCCACTCTAGCGCTAGCAGGAGCGACAAAAAGCAACTGCAGTTCAGATATTGCCTTGTCCACAGGAAAGCTTGAAGGTGGAGAGTTCTCCGTGGCGCTTTCAACGCCCAAAGGTGAATGGGGGCAGACGCTAAAACTGCAACGAAGCTACAGCTCTCAAAGTGTAAAAACTGTCATTAGTACGGTGGCGGGAGATATGCTTAGACGTTACCTAGATAATAAGCCAATGTTCCCTGATTATGGCTTTCTTACTCGTACCGAAGAGATATTTCTACCAACGGATCAGTTAACTTGATCCTACTAAGATAAATATTCAACACAGTGCCTATATTCTATTTTGTTATGTATATATGAAAATTAGATCTAGCTCACAATAAGCTGATCTCTAACAGGAATTTCAAATTCTCATTTTTGAGAGTAGCCCTTTCTTTTTATTTGATTAAAATCAATGTTCACCCTGAAAATGGTGGTGTGTAGGAGGGGTAAATATGATCCAGCAATCAAGAATAAGAGTGTTTTATCAGATCGCCAATGAGCAGATTATGCTTGGCGAAGCACTCAGCAAAAAATGCGGTGATATAGCGGCTATGTGGTTGAAGGCTCCTATGGAAGAGATCCTGTCTGATGACGGTTTTAGAATCTCGCTCTACGATGATGGTGGACGTCGCATTGCAGACAAACATGTTTCTATGGGTACAGCAGACTCCATATTGTCGACTGTCGACTGAGACCCAATTCAAGTTACTTTAGGCTGATCAATTTGATCAGCCTTTTCTTTTTCTGATGTTTATTTGTACGATTCTGTGATCCATTTTGTGCTTTTGCTCTAATTTGTCCACAGTTGCTGATTCTTGTCTCATACTTTGCGAACCCACACTTTGTGAACCAACAAAAATAAGGCCTAAATAAGGCTATGAGAAGAGAAAGTATTAGAATGAACACGCCTTCTGTTCAACAAATTAAATCGCTAATGGGAGTAGATGGTAAACCTAACTACGGTCATCTTTTATCCATTCCAGAAGCTCTAGACATTGCCAGCTTTCGCTACTATTCCACAATGGATAGAGAACGCAGTTCACTCGCTAAATATTTCCATTACAAGCAGTTTCAGTTTGTCAGTATTTTTACTTCCAAATACGTTTTAGGCATAGCGATCGCTGATATTCGCTACCTTGGAACCAGTTTTTGCTATCTCTATGACATTGAAAAAAAACAACTCGTTGAAGAGAGTTGGATGCGTCCCGTGGGATTAGGGTATTCACTCACAGCGTCGCCTTGGAAAGGGAAAGCACAGTTCAATCAAGGGCAGATTTGTTTTGATATTGAAGAGGGAGAGTGGCGGGTTCGAGCTAAGTGTAAAGCGTTCGAATTGGACGTATTGCTTGATGCCGGAGATGCAGAAAGTACACCGCTAATGGTTTCATCGCCTACAGGCTACAACGGATGGACTTATACGCAAAAGCATAATGCATTGAATGTGAGGGGAGAGTTCAAGGTAGGTGGTCAAACGCAACCGATGGAAAGTTGTCTAGGCGGGTATGACTTTTCAGCAGGTTTTATGAGGCGTGAAACAAGTTGGCGCTGGGCGAGTATTAACGGCAAAGCTCAAGGTGTGACAATTGGTCTTAATCTCGCGGCTGGAGTTAACGAGACGGGAGTAACTGAAAATGTACTTTGGGTTAATGGTAAGCGTAGTCTATTAGCGGGTGTAATGTTTGATTTTGACCGACAAGTACCAGACTCTGACTGGCGCATTTATGATGACCAAGGGCGAGTCGATTTGACCTTTCAACCGCTTAATGCTCGTAAAGAAAAACTCAATCTTTGGGTACTTAAAAGTAATTTTCGCCAGTTCATTGGCCACTTTTCTGGTGTTGTAAAGGATGAAGAAGGTCGCGAGTATCAACTTTCGCAAGTAATGGGATTAACCGAAGACCACTTTGCAAAGTGGTAAATACAAACAAAGAATCAATGGAATATGATGGATAAACTTGTTCAAAACCCGGAGTGGTTGTTAATTGTATTAGCTCCTTTATTTGTCATTATGATGGTGCTCGAGTATTGGCTTGGTCAACGGGGAAACCGCCTGCCAAGCTCTGCGCAGTACTCTCTAAAGGAATTGGCATGTAACTTCTCGTTGGCTGGGCTTCATCAACTTACCGATCTCGTTGCGGGGCTGTTTATCGCCAAACTATACCTGCTAGTGTTTGGCTGGAAACTTTTTGATATCAAGATGTCATTAAGCATGTTTTTGGCGTTAATGGTATTACAAGACTTTTTCTACTATTGGTTCCATCGAGCGAGTCATCGCATTCGCTGGATGTGGGCTGCTCACGTTGTCCACCATAGTTCCGAGAATATGAACTTCAGTACCGCATTTAGACAGAGCTTAATGTACCCGCTAGCGGGAATGTGGCTGTTTTGGATGCCACTGGTCATTATAGGTTTCGACCCTAAATGGGTGGTATTTGTAGTGCTGCTGAATCTAGGTCTACAGTTCTTTGTTCATACACAATGGATACGTCGCTTGGGGCCCCTTGAATGGGTGATTAATACCCCATCGCACCATCGGGTTCATCATGGTGTCAACGCGCAATACATAGACAAAAACTACGCGGGAATTCTGATTATCTGGGATCGAATGTTTGGGACTTTTGAGCCCGAAGTAGAAGAAGTTCGTTATGGAATCAGCAAGCCAGTTAATAGCTTCAATCCAATCACGGTTACTTTTGCCGAATGGAAAGATATGCTAAATGACTTATCACGCAAAGATCTGACGTTAAGAGCGAAAATCAAAATGATTTTATCTCCGCCAACGGATACGCATTAACCTAAGATTGATCAAATTACTGCTGTGATAAAGGTTGAGTGTTGTGACGAGAGAGTAAGGCGAGAGAGTCACTATAAAAGTCGCAATATTATCAAGGTGCTGAAGGCGGTAAGCACGTTGATGGATAGTGTTTATTATTAGTTATAGTGATGGTCAATGGATACTGGCCTTAGTAGTGAAGGTACTGATTATCAAGCCTGTAGTGAGAACTTTCCGATTAGCTCGTCATGGACGTTGGTAATGGTGCCAGTATGAGTAGATTCACAGTAACTAAACGCCAAATTTAGGTCTTTGGTTTTTGCTCTGGTGAGAAAGTGTCTAAGCAAAATATCGCTGTTTAGTTGGTGCGGTTCAGAGACCCAAGTTACATTATCTTTGATTGATTTAAACGTTACTTTCATATTTCTCCTATTTGGATTTTTGTGTGTTTTTAGTGGATTCACGGTTTTGGTAAAACCAAAAGCGTTTTCTGCCGATAGATCGAGACATAATTTACCTAAATATAATGATGCTAATTGTAGATTTAATACCATCAGAGAGTGATGGATGTTTGAGCGTGTTGCTTGATAGAGAAATGTATAGCGAGAACGTTGAGAGGAGAGGTTATTGCTAGTTTTTTCTAAAATCCAAAGTGAAAAGATAAGATGAAAGCGGTTAATGATGCCGCTTTCATCAATAAAATCTTATAGAGCTACAACGTTTGCAGCTTGAAGACCTTTCTGGCCTTGCTCTACTTCAAAAGACACTTTTTGGCCTTCTGCTAGAGTTTTGAAACCTTCAGATGCGATAGCACGGAAATGAACGAATACGTCAGCACCGCCATTTTCTTGAGCTAGGAAGCCGAAGCCTTTCTCTTCGTTAAACCATTTTACTGTGCCGTTTACTTTGTTAGACATGATGTGTCCCTTATATAAATTTAAAATTGTTGCGATGCGCTGATGGGCTGGAATTATTTAATGTATCGATGAAGCTTAGGGAAACACTGAGGATGACGACAATAACGAAGAGATTCTGAGAGTTTTACTTTTACAACTGGATATTTCATTTAATAACTCTGAACAACAGAGCGACGCCAGTATGGGGCTTATAAAACACCTTGTAAAGGGTTATTTTTAATGTTGTACGATTTAGTGAAGGGAATTGCACACTCGCTGACTACACCTGCTCAAACCCGCAGCAATAAAAAACGGCTCTGGAGAGCCGTTTTGGGAATGACTTGAGCTATGCTCGCTTCTTAACTTGATGCGCAATATTGTCGAGCTCGATATCAGTTTTCGCTCGACAAATACAAGGCAGGATTTCATTACCTTGTGTATATGCCATTGCAAACCCTACATATTCCACTTCTCCCGAAACCAGTGTACAGCGGCAAGCGCCACAGTGCCCGTCTCGACAGTTGTATTCAGGTTCTAACCCTGCTTGCTCCATAGTCTCTAAGACTGTGTTTGAAGGGTTAGACTCTATAGTGGTGATAGAGTTTATCTTAATGGTTGGCATTAAAGTTCGAAGCCCTCGAAGTCGTCTGCGTTTACTTCATTGTCGATTTGACCGACAAGGTAAGAACTGATCTCTGCTTCTTGTGGTGCAACCTGTACATTATCAGATGATAACCAAGCGTTAATCCAAGGAATTGGATTCGATGTAGCTTCTGGATAAGCTGCATCAAGACCAACTGCCTGCATACGAACGTTCGAGATATATTCAACGTATTGGCACAGGATATCTTTGTTAAGACCGATCATAGAGCCGTCTTTGAATAGGTATTCTGCCCACTCTTTTTCTTGCTCTGCCGCTTCTTTGAATAGGTCGAAACAGTCTTGCTTACATTCTTCAGCGATTTGCATGAATGAGAAATCGTCTTGACCGTTACGAAGCAGGTTAATCATGTGCTGAGTACCGGTTAGGTGCAGCGCTTCATCACGAGCAATCAGCTTGATGATTTTCGCGTTACCTTCCATCAGTTCACGCTCTGCGAACGCAAACGAACAAGCGAAACTCACGTAGAAACGAATCGCTTCTAGTGCGTTTACTGACATCAGACATAGGTACAGCTTCTTCTTCAGGTCGTACAAGTTAACTTTAACTTCTTCGCCTTTGATGTTGTGCGTACCTTCACCGAAGCGGTGGTAGTCGTTTGTCGCTTGAATTAGATCATCGTAGTAGTGTGCGATGTCCTTCGCACGCTTTAGGATGTGTTCGTTTTCAACGATATCGTCAAAAACCACACCTGGATCGTTCACGATGTTACGGATGATGTGTGTGTAAGAACGAGAGTGGATAGTCTCAGAGAATGACCATGTCTCGATCCATGTTTCTAGTTCTGGAAGTGACACGAGCGGTAACAGAGCAACGTTCGGGCTACGACCTTGAATCGAGTCTAGAAGCGTTTGGTACTTCAGGTTACTGATGAAAATGTGTTTTTCATGCTCTGGCAATTTGTTGTAGTCAATGCGATCACTTGATACATCTACTTCTTCTGGACGCCAAAAGAAGGAAAGCTGTTTTTCAATCAGCTTTTCAAAAATCTCAAATTTTTGTTGGTCATAACGCGCAACGTTCACTGGTTGACCTAGGAACATTGGTTCTTTTAATGCGTTATTCTTTGTTTGGGTAAAAGTACTGTAAGCCATTGTGCTGCAATCCTTTTTAAGCCCCTCCGTTTAAGGGAAGGGCGAGAAAATCTTAACTTGTTTACTGCGAGATATTAAATCTTACAGCCGCCGCCTGCGCAATCGTCATCTTGCTCAACCACTACTACAGACTTGTCGCTTTGGTCGTCTTTCGCCCCGTCGCGAGTGTTATGGTAGTAAAGTGTCTTCACGCCATATTTATACGCAGTAAGCAGGTCTTGAAGCAATTTCTTCATCGGCACTTTGCCGCTTTCGTAAACGCTTGGGTCATAGTTAGTATTTGCTGAGATCGCTTGGTCAACGAATTTCTGCATGATACCTACTAGATGCAAGTAACCGTCGTTGTTGCCGATGTTCCAAAGTAGTTCGTAGTTCTCTTTTAGATTAGCGAAGTCTGGAACAACCTGTTTCAGGATACCGTCTTTTGATGCTTTCACTGAAACGTAGCCACGAGGTGGTTCAATACCATTAGTCGCGTTAGAAATCTGAGAGGAAGTCTCAGATGGCATTAGCGCCGTCAGTGTTGAGTTACGTAGACCAAATTCCATGATTTCAGAACGTAGTGCATCCCAATCATAGTGCAGTGGCTCGTCACACACTAAATCGACATCATTCTTGTAAGTGTCGATAGGTAATAGACCTTTCGCATAGTTTGTCTCATGGAACGATGGGCAACGACCTTGCTCTTTCGCCAGTTCAACAGACGCTTTTAGCAAGTGGTATTGAATCGCTTCAAACGTACGGTGAGTGAGGTTATTTGCAGAACCGTCAGAGTATTTAACACCATTTTTCGCAAGGTAGTAGGCATAGTTAATAACACCGACACCCAGCGTACGACGATTCATCGTAGACTTATAAGCCGCTGGTAATGGATAGTCTTGATAATCAAGTAGAGCATCAAGAGCACGAACCACTAGGTCCGATAGATCTTTTAGGTCATCGAGCTCGTTGATTGCACCAAGGTTAAATGCCGAAAGTGTACATAGCGCGATTTCACCTGAGTCGTCTTCTACGTTTGACAATGGCTTAGTTGGCAGTGCGATTTCTAAACATAGGTTAGATTGGCGAACTGGCGCAACTTTCGAATCGAATGGGCTGTGCGTATTACAATGGTCTACGTTTTGAATGTAGATACGACCTGTAGAAGCACGCTCTTGCATCAGTAGAGAGAATAGCTCTACCGCTTTAACGGTTTCTTTCTTAATTGATGGATCGTTTTCGTACTTAACGTATAGACGCTCAAACTCATCTTGATCTTCAAAGAACGCGTCATATAGACCTGGTACGTCTGAAGGCGAGAATAGAGTGATGTTGCCACCTTGAACTAGGCGAGCATACATGAGTTTGTTCAGCTGAACGCCGTAATCCATGTGACGTACACGGTTTTCTTCTACACCACGGTTGTTCTTAAGAACAAGTAGTGATTGTACTTCGCCATGCCACATAGGGTAGAACACAGTTGCTGCGCCACCACGAACACCACCTTGCGAGCAGCATTTAACCGCTGTTTGGAAGTACTTGTAGAATGGGATACAACCAGTATGGAATGCTTCGCCTCCACGGATTTCAGAACCCAGCGCGCGAATACGACCGGCATTGATGCCGATACCAGCACGTTGCGAAACGTAACGAACAATTGAGCTTGCTGTTGCGTTAATAGAATCTAGGCTATCGCCACATTCAATCAGTACGCACGAGCTAAATTGGCGCGTAGGAGTACGAACACCTGACATAATTGGTGTTGGTAGAGAAATCTTGAATGTTGATGTTGCATCATAAAAGCGCTTGATATAGTCAAGACGAGTCGCTTTTGGATACTTAGCGAATAGGCAAGCCGCTACCAGGATGTAGAGGAACTGTGCACTTTCGTAAATCTGACCAGAAACACGGTTTTGAACGAAGTACTTACCTTCAAGCTGTTTTACGGCAGCATATGAGAAGTCGTGATCTCGAGTGTGGTCGATATAGCTATCTAACTCATCTAATTCAGACTTAGTGTAATCTTCCAATAGATGTGCATCGTACTTGCCCATCTCTACCATTTTAGAAACATGGTCAAATAGCGCTGGTGGCTCATATTGGCCATAAGCTTTTTTACGAAGGTGGAAGATAGCTAAACGCGCAGCTAGATATTGATAGTCTGGTGCATCTTCTGAAATCAAATCTGCAGCAGACTTGATGATAGTTTCGTGGATATCTGACGTAGTAATACCATCATAAAACTGGATGTGAGCCTTGAGTTCTACCTGAGATACAGAAACGTTGTTAAGCCCTTCTGCAGCCCATGCGATGACGCGATGGATTTTTTCGAGATCGATACTTTCTTTGCGGCCATTACGCTTAGTAACGGTAAGTTGTTGGTTCATTCTGAGGTGTTCCCTAACAAAACAATATGAAGCTTCGCTTTTATGAAATTTTGTTGAGTCTTAGCGATAGCTTCGTGATCAATGTCACCCTATACGTTTCGGCTTCCAACACAAGATATAGGGGTCATCTTAACTACGAGTTACAAGATAGTGCTATAGCGGGAGATTTTCAAGTTTGAGAAATTGAATGTCTTGTGGATAACTAGGGGAAAGAAAAATTTCAGTTAGTAGATACTTACCACTGAAGATAGACCTGACTTAGTAGTGAAATTTGCGTGCTAGCAGATTGGTTTTGTTTTAAACAAAGACGAAAAAAAATTCCTTGATCTTTGCCAATTTTTGGTTGTTATTCTTTAGCTCAATAAAACTGCGATATCGGCACACAAAATCGGCGAAAGTGTCTTGTTTTTGTAAATGATTTGTGTGTGAAAATTAACGAAGCTGAGTGCCAATTAACCGAAGGAAATTGGCACTAGATATAGAGGAACTTAAAGTGACTTTTCGGTGAGCACGATGTAGTTCACATCGACACGATTACCCAGTTTATAGGTATCGGTTAGTGGATTATAGAGAAGTCCTGTAATCCCTTTCTCCGTAAGGTCAGTTTTATCGATCATCTTGATAAGTTCTGAAGGCTTGATGAATTTGTCATGTGAGTGTGTGCCATCTGGAACTATTTTAAGCAGCTTCTCTGCACCAACGATAGCAAATAAGTAAGACTGCAAGTTGCGGTTAAGGGTGGAGAAGAACACTTGGCCACCAGGCTTAACCAGTTTTGAACATGATGCGATGACTGATGCAGGATCTGGCACGTGTTCTAGCATTTCCATACATGTTACGACATCATATTTGCCTGCGTTTTCAGCGGCGTGCTGTTCTACTGTACTTTGCACATAGGTCAGTTTGGTGCCTGTTTCTAATGCATGCAGCCTGGCGACTTCAAGCGGCTCTTTACCCATGTCTAACCCTGTAACTTCAGCACCTTGTTTCGCCATACTTTCTGCAAGGATACCGCCGCCACAACCTACATCAAGAACGGTTTTACCAAACAAGCCATTGGCCTTTTCTAAAACATAATTGAGTCTGAGAGGGTTGATTTGATGTAGTGGTTTGAACTCACCTTCAAGATCCCACCAGCGACTTGCCATCTCTTCAAATTTCTTAATTTCGTTGAGGTCTACGTTTTGTTGCTTATCCATATATGCCAAGAGTGTTGTTCCAAGGTTGCGACGCAGTATACCGCAAATTGGATTGGGAAATATCTTCTCGTAGGCAGAATCCTCAGAATTCTTTATCCAGCACACTATTTATCTGATTAATTGACGGTTTTTTCGCCGATTTTCAGAGTCATAGATTGGAAATGTGCAAATTGTGGACGTTTGAATCGCAACCAAGGTCACAACATGATAAAAGCGAAGGGAAAGTGATGCCGAACACGGTATTAATGTGTTATATTTTGTCACCTTATACGTATCGAGTATACGATCAAAATATAGAGGGATATTGGCTCTATGAGCGATCTAGCTAAAGAGATCACGCCCGTAAACATTGAAGATGAGCTGAGAGGCTCTTATCTCGACTACGCGATGTCAGTTATCGTGGGTCGTGCTCTTCCAGATGTGCGTGATGGTCTAAAACCTGTTCACCGCCGCGTTTTGTTCGCGATGAATGTTCTAGGTAATGATTGGAATAAACCATATAAAAAGTCTGCCCGTGTGGTCGGCGATGTAATCGGTAAGTATCACCCACACGGTGATAGTGCGGTATACGACACCATCGTTCGTATGGCGCAGCCTTTCTCACTTCGCTACATGTTGGTCGATGGTCAAGGTAACTTCGGCTCGATTGACGGCGACTCTGCGGCGGCAATGCGTTATACCGAAGTCCGCATGGCGAAAATCGCTCATGAGTTGCTAGCGGATCTAGACAAAGAGACGGTTGACTACGTTCCTAACTATGATGGAACGGAACAAATTCCAGCCGTACTACCGACAAAAATTCCAAACCTTTTGGTTAATGGTGCGTCAGGTATCGCTGTAGGTATGGCGACAAACATTCCACCACATAACTTAAACGAAGTTATTGATGGCTGTTTGGCATACATCAAGAATGAAGACATCACGATTGACGAGCTCATGGATTACATCCCGGGCCCAGATTTCCCGACAGCGGCACTGATCAGTGGTCGTAAAGGCATCATCGATGCTTACAAGACGGGTCGTGGTAAGGTCTACATGCGTTCTAAAGCAGAGATCGAAGAAGACAAGAATGGTAAAGAAACCATCATTGTTACCGAGATCCCTTATCAGGTGAACAAAGCTCGCTTAATCGAAAAGATTGCAGAGCTAGTTAAAGATAAGAAAGTAGAAGGCATTAGCGCACTACGTGATGAGTCTGATAAAGACGGTATGCGCATTGTTATCGAATGTAAGCGTGACGCAGTAGGTGAAGTGGTTCTAAACAACCTGTACTCACAGACTCAGCTGCAAACGACATTCGGCATCAACATGGTTGCCCTAAACAATGGTCAGCCACAGCTGTTCAACCTTAAGGACATGCTGAAGTGCTTTGTTGATCACCGCCGTGAGGTTGTGACGCGCCGTACTATCTTCGAACTTCGTAAAGCAAGAGACCGTGCTCACATTCTAGAAGCGCTATCTCTAGCACTTGCGAACATCGATGAAGTTATTGAACTTATCAAGAACGCACCAACACCAGCTGAAGCAAAAGTAGGCCTGGTTTCTCGTGGTTGGGAGCTAGGTAGCGTAGCTTCTATGCTAGAGCGCGCTGGTACCGATGCAGCTCGTCCAGATTGGCTAGAAGACCAATACGGTATTCGTGACGGTCTGTACTACCTAACGGAACAACAAGCTCAAGCGATTCTTGAACTTCGCCTACACCGTTTAACTGGTCTAGAGCATGAGAAGATTCTTGATGAGTACAAAGCACTTCTAGAAGAAATTGCAGAACTGATGCACATTCTTGCAAGCACAGAGCGCTTGATGGAAGTGATCACCGAAGAACTTGAACTAGTTCAAGCAACTTATGGTGATGAGCGTCGTAGTGAAATCACAGCGGCGGTTCACGACATTGATATGGAAGAGCTAATCGCTCGTGAAGACGTAGTAGTCACTTTGTCTCACGAAGGTTATGTGAAGTATCAAATCCTAAGCGACTACGAAGCACAGCGTCGTGGTGGTAAAGGTAAGAGTGCGACTAAGATGAAGGAAGAGGATTACATCGAGCGTCTGCTTGTTGCAAATACTCACGACAATATCTTGTGCTTCTCTACGCGCGGTAAGACTTACCGTCTGAAAGTGTATCAATTGCCACTCGCAAGTCGTACTGCTCGTGGTAAGCCTATCGTTAACATTCTTCCACTAGAAGAAGGTGAGCGTATTACGGCGATTCTTCCTGTAAGTGAATTTAGCCCAGAGAAATTTATCTTTATGGCGACTGGTGACGGTACCGTTAAGAAGACTTCTCTAGACCAATTCTCTAACGTTCGTGCAAACGGCCTAATTGCTGTAAACCTACGTGATGATGATTCGCTAATCGGCGTTGATATTACCGATGGTCAAAGTGACATCATGCTGTTCTCGAAGCAAGGTAAAGTAGTTCGATTCAGCGAAGACAAAGTACGTGCTATGGGTCGTACTGCGGCAGGTGTCCGTGGTATGAAACTGGCAGATGAAGACCAAGTGGTGTCGTTGATTGTTCCTTCTAACCAAGGTGACATTCTAACCGTGACACAAAATGGTTACGGCAAGCGTACTGAGCTTGAAGAATACCCAACGAAAGGTCGTGCAACACAAGGTGTTGTATCTATCAAAGTTTCTGAGCGAAACGGTCCAGTAGTTGGCGCGATTCAAGTTGAAGAAGGCGACGAAATGATGATGATCACCGACGCAGGGACGCTAGTTCGTACTCGTGTTGCTGAAGTGAGTCAGGTTGGTCGTAATACTCAAGGTGTTACGCTTATCCGCACCGCGTCTGACGAGTCAGTCGTTGGTTTGCAGCGTATTGATGAAGTCGAAGAGTTAGAGTTGCCAGAGGGCGAAGAAGTTGAAGCAAATGCAGAGACTCAAGCGCCAGAATCTGGAGATTTAGCGGCTGACGACTCAGCGGCTGACGATTCTGCTACTGAAGACTAATCAACATTTGTAGTGAAAAACCTGTCTCAATGAGACAGGTTTTTTTTCGTCTCTAGAACGTTCAGAGTTGCTGTTTGACTAAATCGATTGTTGTGTTGGGATTTTTATAATCAATGGGTAGCTCAACAAGGATGTCATCATGGGCTAAAAATAAAGAAGGAAAGCTGTTACCGCCAATGCTACGAGCAAATCTTATCTCTTCCGAAAGCTGCTGACTGATCTCAGCTGAAAGAAAGTCATGTCTAAATGCTTCAATATCTAGTCCAACCTGTATAGCTAAGTCGAAAAGTACTTCTGACTCACTCGGATTCTTTGCTTCAAGATAATACGCCTGCTGTATAGCACGATACATGTCTTGTTCGGACTGCTGCTTACGTGCAGCCAGCACCGCGCGGCAGGCTGGGTAAGTGGAGCGTTTAGGCGTATTTAAGGTCCAAAACTCATGATTAAACTCAGTGCCTAAATAACTTTCGATTTTGCGCCAATAAGAGGCGATTTGAGTTTGCATTTCTGATGGCATTGGTACGTTGGAGTCGGGGGCTAAGCCTCCGAGCACGTATTGAATGTCTAGTTGGTCATCCAACTGTGTCTTAACCAAATTCCAAGTAGGTGCATAACCCCAGCACCATGAGCACATCGGGTCATAAACATAATACAGTTTCGCAGCTTTACTCATAAGATCATCCTTGTCTCTCGCTAAACGAAGAGTGTAATGGTTCACCTTATCATGAAAAATTGTCTTATAACCCACACTTGTTTGATTTAACACCTAGACTGGTATTTTTGATAGTGTAAATTATTATCATTATCAATGTGGAGTGTTGAAATGAAGAGTATTACTATTTTTGGTGCAAGCAGTGGCCTTGGCTTGGCTGCCGTTCGCTATTTTGCAAGTCAAGGAGTGGAAGTTATTGGTGTTGCAAGAGATCCGAAAAAGACCGACGAACTGGCCAGCTTGTGTGTTCAATTAATTGCTTGTGATGCAACTAAACAGCCGGATGTCGAGGCAGCGGTGGAATGTCTTCCGAAAGACACCGTAGTGCTTTCAACCATGGGCAGCTTTAGAGCCGAAGTACCGGTCGATTATCTCGGACACCGTCACTTGATAGACGCACTGGAGACAAAAGGTATTGAACGTTTCCTGTTGGTTACTTCATTAGGATGTGGAGATTCATGGAAGTTTCTTTCGGAGCGAGCGAAAGCAGGCTTTGGGGCAGCGGTAAGGGAGAAGTCCTTAGCTGAAGCTTGGTTAGCCAGCAGTCAACTGGAATACACAGTATTGAGACCTGGTGGATTGAAAGACGGGGAGGTGACAAATTGTGGGGAGTTATCGCAAGGAGTTGAAGTACATGGTGCGATCACTCGAAGTGAAGTCGCTCGCCTTGCACATCAAATTTTGTTGAACGAGGCGTCAATTGGTCAGATATACCAGTGTGTTGATCCGACGGTGAATTATAACTAAAGGAAATTTTCTACAGAAATACACGAGGCTCACCAACATGTCGATGAGCTTCATTGGTTATCTGTAATGCTACTCTACTCGGGTGTGATTGAGTGCGTAATTCCAAACACGATAAAAGTAAAATACATAGCCGATCCCTAATGTCAGTATTGAAATAACAAACCAGAGCAATACATGACCTAAGTCGCTAAATAGATCGATATCACAGTCCATTCTTCGCTCTCTGCCGGATTCATCAATGACGTAAGTACGATTAATGATGAACTTGGAAAATGAATAAGGGAAGAAAAACAGCGCGATGCCAAACGTGACAATGCTGAGAATTAACCAGATGAGTAAGTGGCCCAGAATGTCAAAGATAGCGACATCTGCTCGTAATCTCATAAGAGTACCTTATCGTAAATTAAATATGGCTTTCAACACTGAAAGCCATTTGAGGTTTATTGGGTAAGAGTTTGTTCTTGTATAACGGAATTATAGCGCTCAAAGCCCTGCTTGAGATCGTTAATCAGATCATCAATGCTTTCCAGCCCAATGTGAAGTCTAATTAGCGTCCCTTCAAAATTAGGCTTGGCTACCGTTCGTAATGAATTGAAGCTACTTGGTTCATTTGCCAACACTAAGCTTTCGAATCCACCCCAAGAATAACCCATACTAAAGTGCTTCATACCATCCAAAAATGCCGTTGTTGCTTTGGTATTACTGGTCTTAAGGATAAAGCTAAATAGCCCATTGCCGCCGGTGAAATCTCGGTGGAAATATTCACTGCCAGGGCATGTATCTAGGGCAGGGTGACGCACATGGTCGACTTCGGCACGCGTTGCTAACCACTTCGCAACTTGCAAACTGTTCTCTGCATGTTGGCGCAGCCGCACATCAAGCGTACGAATGCCACGAAGTCCTAAGTAGGCATCATCTGGAGAAACACATTGTCCCATCAGATAGCTTTGTTCACGCAATTGATCCCAGTACTTTTCGTGAGTTACTGCCGTACCCAGCATAACGTCGGAGTGACCAACGATGTATTTAGTAGCTGCTTGAATAGAAACGTCGACCCCGTGTTCAAAAGGTGAGAAATTCACACCAGCGCCCCAAGTATTATCAAGCATGACAATAATATCGGTTTCGTGTGCGATCTTAGCCATCAAAGGAACGTCTTGAACTTCCATTGTGATAGAGCCAGGTGATTCCAAAAATAGAATTTTGGTATTGGGCTGAATCAGTTCACGAATGCCTTCACCAATCATCGGATCATAGTAGGTCGTTTCTACCCCCATTTTCTTCATGATTGAATCACAAAAATCGCGCGTTGGTTCGTAGCAAGTATCCACCATCAGGATATGATCACCAGTCTCAACAAACGACAAAATGGCGTTAGAAATAGCGGCCGTGCCACATGGGTAAAGCGCGCATCCAACACCACCTTCAATTTCAGTCATAGCATCTTGAAAGGCAAAGTGTGTGTTAGTGCCTCTGCGTCCGTAGAACAGTGTCTTGTTGGCTCGGTTGATGGTGGCGTGCTTTTTTTCCGCCACGGTGTCAAAGACAACGGTAGAAGCTCGTTGTACAGGCGGGTTAACTACGCCGTTAGTCCATTTCTTACTGCGGCCAGCAGTTACAAATTTGGTGGTCTTGCTTTCTGACATTTAGATTCCCTGTCTTAGCCTTGAACTTTCGTGTAGGAAGGCGAGTTTTTAAAAGAGGATAGACGCAATAAAACACGAAGGCTAAAGAGTTTCAAGTCTTTAGCCTTCATAAAACGTTGTCGGGTAGGAGTGAAATCTAAGGTCAGAGCAGTGGGTTGAAGAGATAAAATAGTCTTTCAAAAAATCTATGATAAATACTTCTTTGCTTCCACACGCTGTAGTCGACTAACTCCGAGCGCTGAATATAGCTCGATTGTAGCTGGTGCATCTCTTTGGTGAAGCTTGGATCTTCCACAGCAAGGGTCACTTCAAAGTTAAGCCACAAGCTGCGCATGTCCATATTGACGGTTCCCACTAAGCAAAAGAGCTCGTCGATAACAACCGACTTAGTATGTAGTAAACCGCCATCAAACTCGTAGATTTTGACACCAGCGGAAAGTAAGTCAGTGTAAAATGCGCGTGATGCCCATTTCACCATAATCGAGTCGTTATTCTTCGGGATAATGAGCTCAACGTTGACCCCTCGTTGTGCGGTTGTTTTGATCGTTTCCAACAAATCAGCACTAGGTACAAAATAAGGTGTGGTGATTCTTACCGACTCTTCTGCCTGATGCATTGCGAGGGTGAGGACTTGCCCAATTAACTGGTCTGGCATACCTGGCCCAGACGGTACGACCTGAACTGGTTTAGAGTCTTTAGGGATCTCTATAGCGCATTCGGGTTGAGCTGGTAGCTGTCGATCGCCTGTTTCTACTTCCCAGTCCCAACAATGTATTGCAGACAGCACATTGACTGTAGGACCTTCGATACGGACCATAATATCAATCCATTGGCCCACGCCGGAGTTTTGCTTGAAGTAAGCGGGGTCGACCATGTTCATTGAGCCGGTGTAAGCCACTTCATCGTCTATAACGATGATTTTTCTGTGCTGACGGAGATCTAAGCGACGTAGGAAAATACGCCAAGGAGACACTTCTAGCCCTTCGACCAGTTCAATACCCGCATCACGCATCATTTGTGCCCAATGACTCTTTTTGAAGAACGTGGGGCTACCGGCGGAGTCAAGAAGGACTTTAACGTCTACACCGCGTTTGGCGGCTTGTATGAGCGCTGATGCAACCGAATCCGCTAATCCACCTGGATACCAAATGTAGAACACCATACGAATGCTCTCTTTGGCTTGCTCAATATCTTTGATCACTGATAACAGGATCTCTTGTGGTGTAGTTTGTAGCTGAAGTTGATTACCACATAGAGCTGGAATGCCCATTCTGTTGTTACACAGATGGTCGATTTTCGAAATATGAGTGCCTAACCCATCGGTAACATGTGCGTTGCAGTCATTCAGTTGATAAAACCAGTCACCAAATGGATGGAACATTTCCCTAGCTCGATCTGCTCGCTTTCTACCTAGGTTAAGCTCACCAAACATGAAGTAACATAAGACCCCAACGACTGGGATGATGTATATCACCATTAACCAAGCTAGAGAAACGCTGACGGCGCGGCGTTTTAGTACAACGCGCAAAGTGACACCAGCCACTAGGACCCAATAAAGTCCGATGCCTGCGAGAGTAAGAAAGTGGTATACCTTGTCCATTATGCCTCGATAGAAAGACGCTTTCGCAAATAATAAGCTCAGAATCAAGTATTTGGAATAGTTAGTTGCCTGTCAAATACAACCTGTTACACAAGCCATAAAAATTAATGAAATAGGTAATTTCTATACAAATCGGCGTTGTTTTGATGACGATGTTATTAATATCGAAGCACGGCATACCAAGTCGTAAGAGAATAGGAGAGTTGCTTAGTTGAGGGGTTTACAGTTGATGGAATAAACCGCAAACTATCGGCAAAGCGAATGGAAAATGGCCAGTTGGAAGTTTGGTGCTTCCAATTTTAAAGATAAGCTGTTTTACTTGCTATATCGCTCTTGGATATAAATTCCATATGAAGTGTAAACTAAAGATTACACTTCATATGTTTAAAAGCAAAAGATCGTGAGCACAGGGATAGGCTGCCAATCAAAGGCAGCTTTTTTGTGCGCCAAAATCATCTCATGGACAGCCGCAAACTCGTCTAGTTAATAGACACATATGGTACATACTGATGGCAAGTTCCGATAGAGGCCAATTCTCTTCTCGCTTTGGTTTTATTATGGCTGCTGCTGGTTCAGCAGTGGGTTTAGGTAATGTTTGGGGGTTCCCGACACAAACAGCCAGTAATGGCGGGGCCGCATTCCTCCTTATCTATCTTTTGATGATGGCTCTACTTGCTTTCCCAATGCTTGTCGCTGAGCTTACAATTGGTCGATATGGGCAATCTAACCCCATCGGATCACTACGAAAGATTTGGACAAATAATCGTTTATTAGCGGTGTTTTTTGGTACCACTGCAATGCTAACTGCATCAATGATCTTGAGCTTTTACGCCATCTTAGCTGGCTGGTTAATTGGCTTTGGAATCTCTCCAATTATGAAGTTAATTGGCTTACAGCAGTTTTCTGAATGGTTAATCACCTTTGGAACAGGACGCAACGTCCTCTTGACCGTCATATTTATGTTGATGACAGTGTTTGTGGTACGCCGTGGTGTCGCAGATGGTATCGAAAAATGGTCATCACGATTGATGCCAGTTTTGTTTGCACTGTTTTTGGTTCTCATTATCTACATTTTCACTCAAGACGGTGCTCTCGATGGGTTAAGAATGTACCTCGTTCCTAACTGGGAGCATGTAAATGGGGGATTGGTCGTTAACGCTATGGGGCAAGCATTTTTCTCCCTGTCGCTCGGCGTTGGTGCGATGATGGTTTATGGTTCTTATCTAAGTAAAGATGTCAATATTCCCAAGACGGCGGGTCAAGTCGCCATAATTGATACTGGTGTAGCGTTTTTTGCTGGTTTACTAATTCTTCCAGCAATGTTCGTTGCAAAAGCAAATGGTGTGCAGATCTTTAGTGAAACAGGTCAGCTGATCAGTTCAGGAAATCTTGTATTTACGGTCTTACCAAGTTTGTTTGACTCAATGGGATTAGTGGGAGAGGTGGTTGGTGTCGCCTTCTTCGCTTTAATGGTGATCGCTGCCTTGACGTCATCTATTGCTATGTTGGAAGTACCAGTATCGTGTTTGCAAGAAGAATTAAAAATCAAGCGAGAGAAGTCAGCCATTATTCTGGGTGCTGCTATTCTTTTGTTCAGCGTACTCATCGCTGCGAATTTCGATACGCTATTTGATTGGGTAGCTAAAGTGTCAACCATGTATATGCAGCCATTGTTGGGAGTGGTTTGGGCTGTGGTTATTGGTTGGGTTTGGAGTCGGAATGCTCTGCTTAAAGAAATTCAACAAGGCAACCCAGAGATCGAGAAAACTTGGTTTTGGCGTATTTGGCCTATTTACGTCAAAGTGGTTTGTCCTATCGCCATCATAATGGTGTTTGCTTACCCATTCTTGTAAGCAATCTACACATTATCGCAAACTAGAAGCTGCTCATTGAGCAGCTTTTGTGTATTATCCCTGCCCATTATTCCTTAGCGATAAGGCATCGTATGTTCGATATTCATTATGAAAATGAGGACTTTGTTGTCATCAACAAATATCCAGGAGTTAGCGTTCATAAAGATGATGGCGACACTATGTTGGTGTCGGACGTTGCAATTGCTATTGGCGCATCGTCACTTCATCTGGTCCATCGACTCGATAAAATGACATCGGGATTACTGATATTAGCCAAACGAGCTGAAGTCGCGGCACAGTTTTCACGCTTATTTGAGCAACGCGACATAGACAAGTATTACCTAGCTATAGGCAGTAAAAAGCCAAAGAAAAAGCAAGGGACGATAATTGGCGATATGGAGCGCTCAAGACGCTCGTCTTGGAAGTTGGTTAATTCAAAGAATAATCCAGCGGTGACACAGTTTTTTTCTGCTGCAGCAGAAAACGGTGAACGGGTCTTTTTGTGTAAGCCGCTGTCCGGCAAAACACACCAAATTCGTGTTGCATTGAAGTCGATTGGTTCTCCAATTAAAGGCGATGCTATCTATAACACGAGTGACAGTTCTGATCGTGGCTATTTACATGCCTATGCGCTGCGCTTTGAGCTAAGTGGTGAGTTGTTTCAGTTTAGGTGTGACCCGCGAGAGGGTTCTCTTGGGGAAAAATGGCGCTCAGCAGAAGTTGAGGACGCTATCGATAAATGGTCACAACCGTGGGAGTTAGCATGGCCGAAAAAATAGAACAGACAAACAGCGAAAACGAGGCGATGCAAGCTAGCCAGTTAGGTGTATTCTTTGAGCAAATCTCAATTGGGCTGTCTCAATCCAATGCAGAGGTAAGACGTCTTTTTCACGGTAGAGGAAAGTGCTGGCCAGGTTTGGAGCAATTAACTTGTGATTGGGCATCTAATCAGTTGCTGGTGAATTTGTTCAAGCCCGTTGATGAGACGTTTATGGCTGTGCTCACGCAAGGGCTTGAGGATTTATCAACTAGCGAACTTTGGCAACAAGTGCAAGGCAAGTCGATTGTCTTACAGCACCGGTACAGTGATGGCGCACCAACAGAAGTCTTATGGGGTGAGCTTGACCAAAGACCAGTTGTCTCAGAGCTAGGTTGTAAATATCAACTCGATATTGGTCGCAACCAAAACTTTGGACTTTTCCTTGATATGAGAAATGGTCGGGAGTGGGTCAAAGACCGTGCTGCTGGAAAGCGAGTCCTTAACCTTTTTGCCTACACATGTGGATTCTCCGTTGCAGCAATTGAAGGTGGGGCAGAACATGTGGTTAACGTTGATATGGCGCGCGCGTCGTTAAATAAAGGACGCGATAATCACCGATTAAATGACCATGACACGTCTAAAGTAACCTTTATGGCGCACGATATCTTTAAGTCGTGGGGCAAAATCAAAAAGCACGGACCCTATGACATCATTGTTATCGATCCTCCGTCGTTCCAAAAAGGGAGTTTTGCCTTGACTAAGGATTACAAAAAGATCTTACGACGTTTGCCTGAACTGTTGAATAAGCAAGGTGAGGTGATGGCGTGTGTGAACTCTCCTAGTGTTACACCAAGCTTTCTGATTGACAGCATGAAAGAAGAAGCACCAACACTTGCTTATATTGAGCGATTAGCTAATCCATCAGAGTTTGCTGATAAAGATGACGATGCCAGTTTGAAGGTATTACTCTTTCGCTAAATAAACTTAAAATAAAAAACGGCACGTTGCGTGCCGTTTTCTGTAGGAAGTAATTGGAATTAGTTCATCCAATCTTTCAATTCGAACGTAAGTGTGTGCTCCGCGCCTTTTAGCTCAAGACCGTTTTTAGTGACGGTGATATCGCTCCAATCTGACAACGTCTTAGACATCGTTTGTTCAATATCCATCGCTGTGCCGGCACACATCTTCATAGTCATCCCCATTTTTTCGATGCGGAATTGACCATCTTTAAGCTCACCTTGACCGAAGAAGTTGTTACAACCAGCATTGCCGTTTGCCGTCATCTTTTCACCGATCTCTAGGCGAGGTGTTTGGTTCTGTTCATCAACTTGAATAGCGTTGCCGTCAATTTGAACCAAGTTCCAATTGTGGTGTTGAAGATCTTGTGCGGTTACAGCTTTCATCGCTTCCTCTTTAGTGTCGTTCGCGGCACAAGCCGTCATTAGTACTGGAAGTGCAACTGCGGCAAGTAACTTCTTAGAAAAAATCTTCATATAATTTGCTCCAACTGAATGAAATTGTTGACAAGCCTAACTAATAAAACACTGTTTTTTGTCAGGAGTAGGTTATGTTTAGTATAGTGGTTTTTTAATTGGATAAGTGTAAACCATTGCGTAACAGTGATATTGGATTCGCAAAAGCCACATAAATCAGACTATTCTTACTATCCAAGTTTGTTTTCGCTCAAAGAGTGTAGTCCAAATATATGAATAAAGGATGTCGATGGAGCAACTAGAGTTTTTCACCGTACCAAGTCCATGCGTACGTGTATGCACAGTTGATGAGAAAGGGTATTGTCAAGGATGCATGCGTAAGCGTGATGAGCGTTTTAATTGGTTGAGCTTCACCACCGCACAGCAACTTCATATTATTAAATTATGTCGTCAACGTTATCGCCGCAAACTAATGCAAGGCAAAATACCGGTGACAAACGCGGTACTGGAAGAGGACAATAGCCCTCAACAAGATTTGTTTTAAAGCAGGAGCGATATCGCTCCTGCTTCTTTCCTCTAGTTTATCTCTGGGGTGGTTGGAATATAAAGTCCCCAAGTGTCAGTAAAGTAGGCACTCCAAATCGCATCGTATTGTGGCTCATAAGAATCTTTGTCCAGTACTAACACGCCAGCGCCGTGTTCGCCTTTAAAGTAAGGAACGATGGTGCGAGTGAAAGTGTTATCATCATTGGTCAATACAAGGTGACCGGAACTGTTTACTGTCCAGCTATAGTTGCTTCTACTTGTGTTGCCACTACTCTTCCATGTTTCTCTCAAGCTGCTTCCATTGCTATACAGTGTCCAAAAACGAACCTCAGTATCTGATGACTTACGTCGAGTTAAGCGAGAGTCCTGCACATCACTAACGGTAAAACTAAGCGCCCCACCACAGTTAGCTAGTTGGGTACTAAAGTTGTCAGCAGTCGCACTGTCACCTTCAATATCGACATCACACCATTCAAAACCTTCTGTTCGACGTATTCCGCGAATCGACTCATTAATAACTTTTAGCCAAATCTCTTGAGAGTTGAGACCCTCATCAACAAGCTGATTAACAAATTCATCCAAGTCAGCGGCATATTGTCCCCAGTATTCCGGATAGGTCGTAGTAGTTCCATCTATAGTTACCGAGTATTTTTGCCCGCTTTCATTTTTAAAAAAGCTGTGCCCAGTAAGCTCATAATGGTTCCATTTGAGCAGTGTGCGTATGTCCGTGCTGCTTCTTTCCACGGTAGTTTCGTCCCACTTATGGAATACCTGCGTCTCGTTTTGGTCATCAAGCTCGGGTGAGTTGGTGCTCTCATCTAATAGCGATTTAGACCCAAAATTTCGAACCACTTCATGCCCATTGCTATCTTCTGAAATCTCGACGGTCCAATCTTGCCAGTAGTTAAACTGATATTCTGAACTCTCAGATCCATCCCAATTCCAAACAGGTTGTTGATATCGATATACTTCACTATCGTCTGCGTTTAATTCGACGGTGTCGATTGAGTTAAAGGTGTCATCGGCATTCCAATCCATGTACACGACATTTTTCTCTGCACCGGTGAAGTACTCCCAAGATTCACTGTACTCTTTGTAGGACGCTACGCTTAAGTCACTCGAGTCAGAGACCTTAAATTCTGTCATATTCACTGTAGTAAATTCATACTCACTGGTCGCGGATTTATTTCGAGTAATCATTTGTTTTGAATCAACACCCGAAAGATCACCGCTCTCAATAGCAGCAGCTAGCGCATCTACCGAATCGTAAGTCAGGTTTCTTTCTGGTATATCTTCAACAATGTTGTTGCCAACAATATCTCCTGGGTTGGATTCATCGAAATAACGTTCGTAGGTATCAATCGTAACCCCGTCGACCTTGGTTTCAGTCCCAACATCGTAGAAGAAGCTGGAATAATCGAGAGTGCCGTCTAGATTTAGGTCGGCTTGATAACTGTGTTTTTCGGTGTAGCTACCATTGCTGTCCTGAGAATAGACTTCGGTGAATTGGCTATAAACTTGTTCATCTGCGCCTTCAGGCGTGTAGTAAGTGGTTTCGCTATACTCGTATTCGGTTACGCCGTCTTTTTTCTTTTCTATCTCTTCCCACTCATAACGAACGGAGATTTCTAAATCCGTATGCTCGGGAGTGAAAACCCAAGTACCGGAGTCAGATTCCTTAGTGATTTCTGCACCAGGGTTGAGTGTCTCGAGTTCTTTGATTTCGTTCTCTAGCGTGACTTTAGCTGAAACCTTAGATTCTGCCGCGCTCATTAGTTCACTTTTAGCGTCGCCACCCTCAAGAATAAAGTCACCCGTTAGCAGATTAACCAGTGCTTCGTCAGATAGGTTACTGGACAAACTTTGTTTAATCTCTGCTACTTTATCATCGACTGCTTTTTTAACTAAGCTATCAATATTGTTTTGAAACGCTTCCATTTGTTCGCTTGTGAGCGAATCCAGCTCATTTTGGTCTAACATAGTGTTTAAAGTAGACTGAATTGCTTCATGCGCTTCCGTTGTAAACGGGTTGATAATCCCCCCCTCCAGGCTCCCCTGGCTTTCTAAGCTAGTAAGATCGGCTTTACTTAATGGAGGCATACTTAGCGTTATGAAATGACTGGTTTGAGAGGCAGAAAATACCGTTTTTAATGTTCCCACCTCTAATAGTGACTGCAACTCTGATTCTGTGGCGGGTGGGGTATCTCCTACATCAACGGATTCATTAGTAATTTCGGCGAGAATAGGTAACCCTACTAGCTTGTTTTGCTGTTCTTCCGAAAGCTCCAACGTATATGAACCATCCAATCCCGACTTTGCTTGTGGGTCGCTACTGTCTCTTACACTATTTTGGTTGATATCAATCCAAACCAAAGCCTGATAGATATATCCATCAACCACTTTGCCCTGTAATGCATAGCTATTAACACTTGATGTGCCGGAATCATCATCACTTCCACCACAAGCAGCAAGCACTGACACAATAGACAGAGTCAGCGCAGATTTTACAAATTTCATAGTAAGCCTCATTTCCTTTGAAGGTTTATTACCTAGCCCAAACTGACGTTGTTTTTATATTTGGACAGATGGCTATTAATAAAATCGACAATGGAGGATGACGCAACGCTATGGCTTTGTTTCCCCCCAAGTGGGGGGGGCAGTCAGATTAGTAGTTGTGAGAATCATCACAATTAGCTCTGCCTGTTTTCTGGTTCCTGTTTTGGAATAGATTGACTTTAAATGATCTTTAATCGTGTGCGGTGACCGATTGAGTTGGTCGGCAATTTCCTGACGACTGTATCCTCGTAATGTGTATTCACACACGCGAATTTCTGTTTCCGATAACTGATAAAGATCGTGAAGAAGCGTTGGGTTAATTTGAGGATGAGAAGTTTTATCGATCAAATAAACTAGAACACCTTGTATCCCTGTTTCTACTTGAATTGGTGTAAAAACCAAAGTGAGCTTTCGCGTTGAAGTGTCAAGGATGTTTAAGACCTGAAATGTTTGATCTTCGGAAAAATCAAGGCAACAGGTTTTTAGAGCCTTCACGGTAAACTGTCGAAAATAGTCGGGGTTTTCAAAAATGACTTGTTGACCATCGATGTACACGTCTTCCAGCTCATGGAGCAGTTGACGAGCTTTACTATTTGATTGGAGCAGCTCTACTCTGGGGCCAAACACTAAGGTAGGTTGGGTAATATGTTCGATGATATTTGCCCAATTCGAGAAATTGCCATGCTTGGCATTTTGCTGATACAAGAGATACGCCTGTTTAATGTGAGGCATAAGATTATCCAAAATCAGCATCTCTTTAGGTTCAAATGGGCCTTGAGCAATGAGTCTGTGTGCCGCGATGCAAGCGACACTCTCACTGTCATGGTGTATGACTGCACCACACATATCTCGATACCCATGGGAATCAAACCACTCTTCGGACTCCAGAATAGTTCCCGAACGCGTTTCAATAGGGGAGCGACCAATGTCCTTATCAAGGGAGTAGAAACGACTCATCGGATTGCTTTGTACATAGTCCATAACATAGTTAGCACTATCCAATTTGCGATCTACAAACTCGATTAAGGCGGGAGCTTTGGGACCAGAGAGCCAGGCAGAATAGACATCTAGTGTCGACTTTTTGGTGAAGTATATGGTTGCATCAGCAAGGTTAAACACCTCGACCAACTTATCTAGAAACGGTTGAAATCCTGTTGGAGACAGACTTGCCGAATAGAGTAATTCCAACAATTCGCTATATTGAGCAAACAGTTCAACATAACTTGTATCGATATCATCCTGCTGTGGGCTTGTAAGTGACTTTTCCATATGTAGTGTGAATCTGATTTTGGTTGTCTTAATGGCAATATTGTTAGTAGTAAGAGGTAAATATAGGTTGCTATTCTGTATGCTGAATGAGTTGCACAGTGTTTAAGTGCATTTTGAGGGTGCGATCAAACTAATTCAAAGCACTAATGAGTATGTTGTTACTTATAGGTACCTAGAACAACTTCAGAGATGCCGCTGACTGACTTTTTAAATGTAGCGAATAGGGGAAAATAAAGAGATTAAGGCTGGTCTTTATTCCACAGTTTGAGCAGAAGTCAGACGATATTTCTCCCTTGTAAATAGATTAATCGCACGGCGTATTTAAAATGAAAATGTGATCTTAGTTCAAATTGGTACTGGTATCCCAGATGGAATTCTGTTTATTATAGGTTAGTCAATTATCAATAATATTAATGGATTCATGCGGATACTTATATGTGACGATTCAAAGGTAGCAAGAAGAAGTCTAGCGAGTTTTATCGCAAGCTCTTTTGATGGTGAGATCATATTTGCGGAAAATGGCCGCCAAGCACTTGAAACAATGCAGTGCGATAACATTGATATCTTATTTCTTGATTTAACAATGCCCGAAATGGATGGCTTTGAAGTACTGACAGCTCTTCAAGAATTCAGCCATCAGACCAAAGTGGTCGTAGTGTCTGGCGACATTCAAGAAATTGCCCAACAACGCTGTTTCGATCTCGGTGCTTATGCATTCATAGAGAAACCGTTAAAAGCAGAATCGGCAACTCCTCTATTTCATGATCTGCAGATCCCAATTCATCATGCGCATTCTTCAAAGCAGTCATTTAGCAAACAACAGATGTTTGAACGCTTCCAAGAAACGTCGAATATCGCTTTGGGGACGGGTGCTGCAACGATTTCAGAACAGCTTAAAGAGTTCATCCTATTACCGGTTCCAAGAGTCGGCGAACTGACGTTTAGTGAGCTCACCATGATGATTCAAGATACCCTAAATCGTGATAATAGCTGCGCGGCGGCACAGCGGTTTGTTGGTGGTGGTTTACATGGTGAGGCATTAGTTTGTATCGAGGGTGAGTCGGTTGCACAAGTGGGACGACGTTTAGGGTATGACGATGGTGAAATTTCCCACGATGAAATTGTTGTCAATTTAGTGAATGTCCTCGTTTCTTCTTTCTTAGTATCGTTATCGGAGCAACTAGGGTTAGAGTTCTCGTTACGTGAACCGTTAAGAATAGAAGATTTCAGTCCCGAAAACTCGATGCTCAATGCTAATGAAAACGTATTTACGATTGAATATACCTATGATGCAGAAGCATTAGACTTATTCTGCTCCGTATTGTTTATGTTTGATGTGGAATCCGTGGAGATTATCCATCGTCAAATGGAGCTTTTACAATGACCACTATGACACTCGAGCTTTCCGACTTTCATTGGACGATGCAGTTGCTGGATACGCTAGATGCGGGTCTTATTGTGGTAGATCGTGAATACAATGTCTGTGCATGGAATAGTTTCATGCAAAACTATAGCGGTATTAATGCAGACAGCATTATGGGCAAGTGCTTGTTTGAAAGTTATCCCAATCTTCCTGAAAAGTGGTTAAGAGCGAAACTGGAATCGACTGGAACTCTAAAAACTCGGGGCTTTTCAAACTGGGAAGATCGTCCAATTATCTTTGAATTCAAAAACTTCTCACCTGTTTCACAAGGCTTGCTCAACATGTACCAGAACATGGTGATTACGCCACTTAAGTCTCCCCAAGGAGATGTCACGCATTTTGCTATTATGCTGCAAGATGTGTCGGATATTGCTAAGAGTAAAATGCACCTCAAGCGCTCCAATGAGAAGTTGACGGAGTTAGGTCGCACAGATGGACTTACTGGACTGTTTAACCGGGCTTACTGGGAATCACAGTTTATTGAGGAATTTAATTCGGTACAGACCACGGGACGTACGTCAACGCTGGTAATGTTCGATATTGATCATTTTAAACGTGTCAATGACAACTATGGCCACGCCACTGGCGATAACGTGATCAAAGAGACAGCTCAGCAGCTGTTAAAGGCTGCGAGAGGTAGTGATGTGTGTGGTCGCTACGGCGGAGAGGAATTTGCCGTTTTACTCACCGACACGACAGCAGATCAAGCGTCGTATTTTGCAGAAAGGTTGCGTAAACGAGTAGAGGAGCTCTGTTTAGAGTTCGATGGTCAGTCACTCCAATACACCATTAGCTTAGGTATCACCGAGTGCAGCGCTGAAGATAATAATCATGTAGATTGGCTAAAGCGCGCGGATAAAGCCCTTTACCAATCCAAAGAAGCTGGTCGTAACGCCACGTCCATCCTCTAGCACTGTTTATCTTTTGACTCAAAGCGCTGCTGTTCAATAGGCAGCGTTTTGGTTTTTGGCAGTTTAACTAGTACCCAACTTGCAAGCATAGCAACAACAAGACCGCTTAACGCCAAAAAGCCCATCACGTTGGCAATCTTATCGTGATCTAACAGAACCCCCACGATGTAAGTACCAATAGAGAACCCTAAGGATACGGCGGCTGCCATAAACCCTTGCGCTGTTGCAGGTCGATAAGGGCTAATTTCGTCCGCAAGAGCGGCAATAGAAATGTCGTTCCACGCACCATTGATAATGGAGATTAATATCAGAGAGAGCGGTAAAAGTGCCATAATATTGTGGCCGAACATAAACCAGATACTGATGCCTACAATTAGGTTTACTATCACGGTGATGAACCAAAGAGAGTGGGCTCCATGAGTTGCCATCCAAGTGCCTGCGGGTGTAAGTGCGACGAGGGTGACAAGTGCTGCGATAGCCATTCCGAATGCGGAACTCGATACGTTAACGCCAAACCCTTTATCAATAATGACTGGTCCCATCTCCACCATATTTGAACCCACAAACATAGACATCAATACGCAAACGACGAATCCAAACCAAACAACTTTAGAATGGCTACGATCCGAATTCGTGTTTAATTCATGAGGTTCAGTAATAGAGACCAGGGTCTTGGGTGGATAAAGAACTGTAACGACAATCAACAACAGGTCGAAGGCAAAGAGTGTGCCCAACTGTATATTCACGGATAGCTGCAAATAGTCAAGACAAGCAATGGTTACGCCAGCCACGGCTACCCCAAGCATTTGAATTTGGAAAAGGTGTTTCAGTGCGTTTGACTGGCTTTTTGGCGAACTATTTAAGCGTAAAGCAAGCGTTGGATTGAGAATAAGCAGGAGGTTACTGCCAAGACCAATCAAACAGGCAATACCCCAGTAATGCCATTGAGTTGTAGAAACGAAAAGTAATAGCAGTAATGCGCTGGCATGACATATGAGTGCTAGTAGGTGCATAGGTTTATGAAGCATGTATTTATCGGCGATAGAACCAAGCAAAGGAGCAGTTAAGCCACTTAAACCTAAAATCAACATCACTTGACCAACGAGTAGCGCGCTGTTGGTCCGGGATAGGATGAGAGGGGCAACAATGATCGCGAGACCTATCCATTGAACAATGCCCATTGACGCTTGGCTTAGCTGCCATAAGTTGCTTTTTTTCATAGCAAAACCATGTGATAAATACGGCAGAAAGTATAAAAAAAAGCGAGCATCAATGATGCTCGCCCAGTGTCAACTTAATTGACTACCACATTAGCTGATCGCTAGCCTAGGGTTATTAACCATACTGTACCAACGACGTCTTTGTTCTTTTAACGTTAAATCTAATTGCTCTATTCGCACTCGCAATAAAGCTTGCTCATACTTTTCTTTGACATTGGATTTTGCCGACTTGATAAGTTGCGTCTTTAGTTCGTCGCATTCATTCAGTTTGCTGATCAAATGTTGCAATTCTTGTTCAATCACCGAATGAATTTGCTCTGCGTTGGGAAGTTGGAAGATTTTGCCCTTGGCCGTTTGCATGGTTTGCAACAGACGCGCTTTCTCAATGCGATAAGGTGACACGCGTTTTAGTCCCTTAGCTAGCCCAAGATAAGCGCAAGAGCGTATTAACCATTTAGTCGGATCAAACTGCCACCAACGAATGCCATTTCGATAGTCATGCTCAAAGATATGGTGGAAGTTGTGGTAACCCTCACCAAAAGTAACAAACGCTAAAATCCCGTTGTCCCGTGCTGTGTTTTTGCTGGTGTACGGCTGAGAGCCCCAAACATGAGCTAATGAGTTAATAAAAAAGGTCGTGTGATGACTGAGTACCAATCGTAGTGCACCAACAATTAGTATGAAACCGATCAGATCGCCATAAATTGCTCCCAGAGCAATTGGGATACCGAAATTGGTGAGTAGGGCAAGGGCGACATAATGTTTGTGTTGCCACATCACCACCTTGTCTTTTTGAAGATCTCGGCAGTTACGATAATCATCGTATCGTGCGGCTTGATACTCCCTAAGCATCCATCCGATATGTGAGTACCAAAAGCCTCGCTTCGCTGAGTATGGGTCTTTGTCGTTATTGTCGACGTGTTTGTGATGAACACGATGGTCTGAAGACCAGTGCAATGCGCTATTTTGAAGAGCAAAGGCACCACCAATAGCAAATAGGTATTTCAGTGAATTGTGTGCTTCGTATGCCTTGTGTGACCACAGCCTGTGATAGCCCGCTGTAATGGACATACCACAAAATACAAAGGCAATGAGTAACCAAACCCAGTGTGCAAGGGTATAACCGTGTGTCACGCCATACCATGTGGTGCCTACTGTGGCTAGGATAAAAGTGCCAAGAAAAATCGTGACGTTTAACCAAATTATCGGGGGCTTGTGAGCCGTGTTCATACAATAACTCCATTTAAGCTTACAACTGTTCGCTAGAATATCAGCGTACACGTGTAAGTCAAAGAATAAGTTGTTACAGTGTTTAACGGAAAATTGCACCAATACTAGCTATCGACGGGTGAAAGTGGTGCGATATGATGCATGTAATTTGACTAAATCTTTTAAAAACAGAAGGTTAATTAATGGTATGCATATTGCTTAATCTTTGTGGTCTTAGTTGTATACAATCAAAAATACATAGGGAATCACATGGAACAGCAACATAGCAGTGACTTAATCTACGGACTGGATGATAAACCTTCGGTCAAAGCCGCGAGTTACGCCGCACTTCAACATGTTTTGGCGAGTTTTGTCGGCATTATTACCCCGACATTAATTATTGGAGGAGTGTTAGGACTTGGTGACCATATCCCATACCTTATTAGTATGGCGTTGATGGTCTCAGGAGTAGGCACTTTTATACAAGCGAAGCGAATTGGCCCAATTGGTGCTGGCATGATTTGCGTTCAAGGGACAAGCTTTGCTTTTTTAGGCTCTGTCTTGGGGGCAGGCTTTCTTGTTAAGGCTAACGGGGGAGGACCGGATGAAATGCTCGCGACCATTTTTGGTGTGTGTTTCTTCGGTGCTTTTGTTGAAATAATCTTGTCGAGATTTATCGATAAACTTAAAGCGGTCATCACTCCTGTTGTCACGGGCATTGTGATTACGACTATTGGTATTTCGCTGATCAAAGTGGGTATTACTGACATCGCTGGTGGTTTCGGCGCCGAGGACTTTGGCTCTGCATCTAACTTAGCACTAGGCGGTGTAGTTTTGGCAACCATAGTGATTTTAAATTTGAGCCGCAATACCATGGTGAGATTATCTTCGATTCTAGTTGGGTTATTGATCGGGTGGTTAGTGGCGATGATGTTGGGAAAAGTCACCATGCCAGACTTTTCATCGCAACCATTTCTGAGTATTCCTATCCCTTTCAAGTACGGATTCGCGTTTGATTGGCAAGCTTTTCTACCGATTGCTTTTATCTATCTGATTACCGCTATTGAATCGACGGGTGACCTAACTGCCAACTGTCTGTTTTCAAAGCAGAAGATTGAAGGTAAGCAGTACATAAAACGAGTAAAAGCGGGCGTGTTGGCAGATGGCATAAATTCAATGATTGCAGCGGTGTTTAATACCTTCCCGAATACCACCTTTAGTCAAAACAATGGGGTGATTCACCTGACTGGAATTGCCAGTCGTTACATTGGATACTTCATTGCTGGCATCTTATTCTTACTTGGTCTGTTTCCAATACTTGGAGCTATCTTGATGACGATACCGAAGCCTGTGTTAGGCGGGGCAACCTTGGTAATGTTTGGTACTGTGGCTGCAGCAGGCATCAAAATCATCGCAAGCGAAACACTAGATAGACGCCGAATTATGACTATCGCTATTTCACTGGGGCTAGGGTTAGGCGTTATGCTGGTACCGGATTTGCTAAAAGAAGCCCCAAAATTGGTACAAACTATATTGGGGTCACCAGTGACAATGTCGGGCATCGCGGCGTTAGTTATTACTGGATTGCTGTCATTGGTGAAAGACAAGCCGCAAGAGACAGTGCTGAAATCTCAGTCATTACCTGAGGCGTAATACCTTTCTGCAACGAACATAATCAGGTATTTAGTCGGGATGGAAAGGCCGTCGTTAACAGACGGCCCTTTGGTTATCGTTAAATTAAGCACTGTGACGAGCTTCGACCAGTTGCTGAGCCAATTCAGCAAATCCGTATCCACCATTAGCACTAGTTATATAACTGGGTTTCGCCCGCAGCTTTGACAGCAAAGGCGTTAGGTTATTTACGCCAAATGTAATGGGTAGCCAATCAAACATCGACTCGTCATTGAGTGAATCACCGATGTAGGTCAGTGTTTCCAATGCAAATACGTTCTGGTTACCGCTTACTTTAAGGTACTGTTCACTGCTGAATCGCTTACTGTGTTCACCTAGCCAAACATTGATGTGAATGGAACTCTGAGTGGCTTTCACTTTTTGTCCGTTAACGACTAGCGAGCGAATCTCATTGAGTAGTCGTGTGCTAACATCGTCTGCGACAGGTTCGCGGTCTTGTCCGAGGTTAATAGCAACATCGCAAAATCTATAACTTTGGTCATTAGCAAACTCGATCCCAGGGTAGTGAACAAGTAACGTTTCTAGACGCTGTAACAGTATTTTCTGGTTGCTTCTCATCTCGTCCATCGGTTGTAGTGAGTGGACGTGAAATCCTTGTTGGTTTTTCATCATCCAAAATGCACCATTTTCCCCAATGACACCATGAACTGGCCACAGCTTGGCAATTTGGTCACACCACCCAGCGCAAGCGCCAGTGACAGCAACGACTTTAACCCCACTCGACCTTAGTTTATTGAGGGCGAGTAATGTCTCGGGAGGCAATGCTCCTTCCCAAGTCAATGTATCGTCCACATCGGTGAATAGCCATTCGATCTTTCTCGCTTGATGTGGCGATAACGCAGATAGCGACTTAGGCATTAATGACCTCTTGCTGAAGAGTAGTGTGATCGTTGAAATGAAGGCGCTTTGAGGTTTCACTGCTGAAAAGATGAAGATGCTGTCGATCAACATCAATACCAAGTTGGTCACCAATGGCTATTTTAGAGTGACCTTCGACACGGACGACCAGTTTTTGAGGCTCACTTCCGGATGTTATGCAATAGAGCAATAGATCAGCCCCTAATGCTTCGATGAGCTCAACTTCTACATGAAACCAAGGGTCAATGTCGTTTAGCGTCAAATGTTCAGGCCTTAGCCCTAGTTTGACTGAGCCAAGGTTAAGAGCTTTGGTATCCATTTTGAATAGCGATGAACCTAGTTCTATACCTTCAGCGGATATTTTGGCGTCGAGAATGTTCATGGATGGTGAACCAATAAAGGTTGCCACAAACAGAGATTCTGGATAGTCATAAATATCTAAAGGAGTGCCCACTTGCTCAATATTACCTTTATTGAGTACCACCAACTTATCGGCTAGTGTCATGGCTTCGACTTGGTCGTGCGTAACATATACCGATGTAGTGCCAAGGCGACGCTGTAGGCGTTTTATCTCAAGCCGCATTTGAACTCTTAGCTTGGCATCCAAGTTGGATAAGGGCTCGTCAAATAAAAAGACTTTTGGTTCGCGCACAATGGCGCGGCCCATAGCCACCCTCTGACGCTGACCTCCGGAAAGCTGCTTAGGTTTTCGGTCTAATAAACCATCGAGCTCGAGCATTTCCGCAGCTTGGCCGACAAGGCGCTGTATTTCCGCTTTTGGCGTTTTGCGATTGCGTAGTCCATAGGCCATATTGTCGTATACCGTCATATGCGGGTATAACGCATAGTTTTGGAATACCATTGCAATATCGCGTTCACCGGGTTCTAGCTCGTTCACGATGTTATCGTCGATACGCAGAGTACCTGAACTGATTTCTTCCAATCCGGCTAGCATACGTAGCAAGGTGGATTTGCCACAGCCACTTGGGCCAACAAGGACAACCATCTCACCGTCATCGATGTCGAGGTTGATATTAGGGATCGCTTGGTAACCATTTGGGTAGCATTTAGCGATATCTGAAAGAGTAAGCGTTGACATTTATTTCTCCGAATCTACCAAGCCTTTGACGAATACTTTTTGCATAGCAATAACTACGATGACTGGCGGTAACATGGCGATGATGGTGGCGGCCATAATCTTGTTCCACTCGATCACGCCGTCGACGACGCCAAGCATTTGTTTAATACCCATCACTATGGTGTAGTACTGGGCATCAGTGGTAATGAGTAATGGCCAGAGGTATTGATTCCAACCATAAATGAAAGTGATCACGAATAGCGCTGCAATATTGGTGCGTGAGAGAGGAAGCAGAATATCGAAAAAGAACTTAATCGGACCTGCGCCATCAATGCGTGCCGCTTCGACTAGCTCATTCGGCACGGTCATAAAAAACTGCCTGAATAAGAATGTTGCCGTTGCACTCGCGATGAGAGGAATGGTTAATCCCGAAAACGAGTTAAGCATGTTCAAATTAGTGATGACTTCGAACGTCGGCATGATTCTCACTTCGACCGGTAACATTAATGTGAAAAAGATCATCCAAAACGCAATCATTCGTCCAGGAAAGCGGAAAAAGACCACAGCATAAGCCGATGTTATTGAAATAGTCAGTTTTCCTATGGTGATACACAGCGCCATGATAAGAGAGTTGGTCAGCATGTGTGTGATTGGAAGCGCGTTGTTATTAAATGTACTTTCATTGCTCAGCAGGTCTGAGAACACACTAAATCCCAGATCGCCAAACCATAACGGTGTGCCTGTTGCAAACTCTGTGTTCTCATGTGTCGTCGCTACCAAAGCGATCCACACCGGTAAAGCAATAGAAACAATGCCTAGTACAAGAATAATGTGACAAAACACATTGAAAAGAGGTCTTCTTTCTACCATTAGTACGCTACCTTTTTCTCAACGTATTTGAATTGAATAACGGTCAGCATTGCTACCAAAACCATAAGAATTACCGACTGTGCTGCTGATGAACCAAGATCGAGTCCGATAAAGCCATCGTTATACACTTTGTATACCAGCGTCGATGTACTGTTACTTGGACCGCCTTGTGTCATTGCATGAATAATGGCGAAGGTGTCGAAGAAAGCGTAAACAAAGTTAACCACGAGTAAGAAGAAGCTGGTTGGGGAAATAAGCGGAAAGCTAATCGTTAGAAAGCGTTTCACCGGACCACTACCATCAATTGCAGCAGCTTCGTGCAACGATTTAGGAACCGATTGCAAGGCAGCTAAGAAGAAGAGGAAGTTGTAACTGATCTGTTTCCAGGTTGAAGTTATTACTACCATCCACATGGCATGACTTCCGTTTAATGTTGGATTCCAATTAACCCCAAACCAATTCAAAATATCGGTAACAACCCCAATGGTTGGGTCAAACAAAAATAGCCATAGAGATCCTGCAACAACGGGTGCTACCGCGTATGGCCAGATGAGAAATGTGCGATATACCGTGGCACCTCTAACGATATGCTCAGCAAAAGCAGAGAGAATGAGCGCACTGACTAATGCCAGCAGTGCAACGCTGATACTAAATTGGATCGTAGTGAAAAAGGAATCAAGGTAATAGCTATCGTTGAGAAGCTTAGTAAAGTTCTCTAGACCAACAAACTCACGGCTGATGCCAAACGCATCCTCCAACTGAGAAGACTGAAATACAGCCTGACCTGCGGGCCAAATAAAGAAGACAAGGGTAATAATTAGCTGAGGTGCAATTAACGCATAGGGCAGCCATTTATTTTTAAAAACAACTTGTGATGACATACGGTGTACCAAAGAGCCGTCACTCTCAATTAGAAAATGACGGCGAAAAGACAAAGACAATTATTTTTGTGTGCGTTCAAAGCGGCGCAACTGCTCGTCACCACGACGAACGGCATTGTTAAGTGCAGACTTAGCGGACGCTTTACCTGCCCACACGGCTTCTAACTCTTCATTAATGATGTCGCGGGTTTGTAGGAAGTTACCAAAGCGAATGCCTTTTGAGTTCGCTGTTGGTGTTGTTGATGTCATTTGCAATACCGCAGTATCCGTTCCTGGATTCGCTTGGTAGAAGCCTTGTTGTTTAGTCAGCTCGTAGGCTTGTTTGGTGATAGGTAGGTAGCCAGTGAACTGGTGCCAATCTGCTTGAACTTCAGGGCTCGACAAATACGTGAAGAACTTAGCTACACCTTTGTATTCTTCTGACGTATGGCCTCTAAGTACCCAAAGTGATGCACCGCCAATGATGGTATTTTGTGGCTTTGCAATTAGGTCATCATCGTACGGAAGCTGCGCAACGCCTACATCAATGCCCTTCATGTTCTCTTTAATCCCCGCTAGACCAGCAGAAGAGCCCATAGTCATCGCACACTCTTGTGTGTAAAAAAGAGGCATGCCATCTGATTGACGGCCGCCATATTTGAAGATGCCTTCTTTTGACCAATCGCCCATTTGTTGGATGTGTTTTACATAAGGCGCGTCATTGAATTTAAACTCAGTATCAAAACCACCGAAGCCATTATTCTCAGTCGCCACAGGAATGTTGTTACGTGCACCGAAGTTCTCTATTTGAGTCCAAGATTGCCATGTGGTTGTGAAGCCACATTTCGCTCCTGACGCTAACAGCTTACGCGAGACTGCTTCCATTTCCTTCCAGGTTTTTGGTGCCTCTTTGATACCTGCTTTTTTAAACATGTCTTTGTTGTAGTACATCACAGGTGTTGAGCTGTTAAACGGCATAGACAGCATCTGTCCATCGTTCGTAGTGTAATAGCCCGTTACCGCGGCAAGGTAGTTATCTGCGTTAAATGGTTCTTTAGTATCAGCCATTAGCTCATAAACAGGGTAGATAGCTTGCTTAGCACCCATCATGGTTGCGGTACCTACTTCGAATACCTGTACGATTGCTGGTTGCTCTTTTGCTCTGAAAGCAGCAATGGCACTGGTCATGGTTTCTGCGTAGCTACCTTTGTACACTGGCTTAATCTCGTATTCGGATTGGCTAGCGTTAAAGTCGGCGGCAATTTCATTGACCTTTTGACCTAAAGCGCCACCCATGGCGTGCCACCATTCAACCTCGGTTTTCGCGTGTGCTTGAACACTGATAACTGCCATTGTTGCCGCAATTGCCGTGAGGTGCTTAATAGACATATCTTTTCCCTTATGATTTTAAGTATCTGTTCAACAAGACAAGAGCAAATGTTCGCTTGTGTTGTTTTATCTGCTCCATTTGTTCAAGTGAAAGTTAAACGACGAAAATGACGCTTAGGTGACAGTTAAATGAACTTATTTGAAAGGTTTTGTTTTCATCAAAGATGGTTTTAACTGCAATACGCTTGTCATAAAAGGCTGGGATGCTGCATGTGAAAATAAATGAACATATGAGGTAAACATGAAAACAACAGCGCATCGCGGTGTATCGAGTCTGGCACCAGAAAACACATTAGTAGCATTTCAACTTGCTGCTCAACAGGGTGTCGAGTGGATTGAAATTGATGTTCAATTGAGTGCTGACAAAGTGCCTGTGGTTATTCATGACCAAACGGTAAACCGCTGTACTGACGGCAGTGGCAAGGTAGCTGATCTGTCACTGAAAAAGCTGCAAGAGTTGGACGCGGGGTTATGGTTCGGAGAACAATATAGAAATGAACGTATTCCTTCCTTGTCAGAGACATTGTGTTTTGTACAGCAACATAACATTAGCTTAAATATCGAGTTAAAGGTCTACTCAGGTGATGATATTGAATTGCTATGTCAACAGATAGCTGCAGTCGTAGCGGAGGTTGGCGTTTCCGATGAGCAATTGTTGTTTTCTAGCTTTAATACCCAAGCACTTATGGAAATGAAAGCTAAAATACCTAGTATTCGCCGTGGACAGTTGTGGCAATCAATCCCAGAGAATGCTTTAAGTGTATTAAATGAACTAGAGGCGTTTAGTGTGCATTGTGATTATCGTTTTTTGACGGAAAAGCTCGCCAAACATGTAAAAACTGCCGGATACCAATTGTATTGTTACACCCCTAATTTCCCTGAATTGGTGGAAGCGCACTGGAAATGGGGGGTTGATATGATGATCACTGACGAACCTCATTCTTATTTGATGCAAGCTGAAACGGTTTTCTCGTAGTGGTAGCTAACACTCAGTTGTTAAAATCGAATAACACATATTGAAAAAGTAGAACCAAAAACAATGCATAATTTAAGCCTGCGGCAGCAAAACGTTATCGAACTTATTCAGCATCAGGAATATTGCACAATTGAAGAGCTTTCGGCTCACTTTAATGTCACGACACAAACCATTCGGCGTGATATCAACGAACTTTGTGCGTTAGGTCTGGCAAGACGTCATCACGGTGGCGTCAGTTTACCCACAACATTAACGAATCGAAGCTTTGCCTCTCGCAGCGCAACGAATTTGAGTGAAAAACAGATTATTGCAAAACAAGTGGTTGAGTTAATACCGGACGGCTGTACTTTGTTTCTTGGCATTGGCACCACCATAGCCGCCATCGCGGAAAAGTTAGGTAATCAGAAAGAGCTAAGAGTTGTGACCAATAACTTCCAGGCTGCTCATATATTGTCTCAGTACGACCATATAGAGACTTGGATACCAGGCGGTCGACTGAGAACCAACGATGGTGATGTTGTGGGTGACAGTATCGGTCATTTCTTTGGCCAATTTTCCGCGGATATCGGGATAGTGAGTTGTGCGTCGGTGAGTCTCGCATCCAGTGTCTCATTGAGCGCCGACATTTCACCACTAGAGTTAAAACAAGAAGAGTACGCCATGGAACATCAGCTTCGTGAAGCCTCTGTCAGCCAAGCGATTATTGCCGGCTCGCAGCAAAAATGGCTAGTGGCTAACAGTACTAAATGGCAACGGAAGGCCGGAGCCCGCGTTGCGCCACTTAGCTATTTTGACCGTATATTCGGTTCGGCTTCAGGAGTAAGTTAAGCCACTTGACCTGATGTCAAAGGCTCTGGCGGAAATCGCTCATAGATAGCTCTAAACTTATCGATGTTATCCATTAACATTTGCACAATGATAGGGTCAAACAAGCTTCCTGCTTCTTGGCGAATATAGTTTTGAGTATCGTCCATTGTCCAAGCGTGCTTATAGCTACGCTTGCTCAATAAGGCGTCAAACACGTCTGCGATAGTGATGATGCGAGCTTCGAGTGGAATGTCATTCCCCATAATTTTGCAAGGATAACCATTGCCATCGAATCGTTCGTGGTGGCAGTAAATAATATTCTTAAGAAATGCGACCTCCGCGCTGGAGGCGGTCATGACATCAATGTTGTTCAACACTTCATCAATAATATCGACACCATAATCGACGTGTTTATCCATGATGGCTTTTTCTTCAGGGGTGTAACGATGAGGGCTAAACAAAATATGGTCAGGAATACGATATTTGCCGATATCATGAAAAGGGGAATAGAGCTCAATCCATTGAATAAAACGGTGATCGACAGGTAACTTTACTGCTAATAATTCGGCCAGCAGCTTGCTGTAAAGGCTCATACGTTGCAGATGGTCCGCAGTTTCGGGGTCGCGTTTATGACTAATGCGAAGTGCCAATTGCAACGCCTGCAAAAACATTTGATGTTTGTACCTATCATGACAAAGTAAGCTTGTGATCACCTCTTTTACAAACAATAAGTCCGCATGCAGCTCGCCGTCGCTAAAATAGTCGGCTTTAGTAGCATTAAAGAAAAGCACCGCCCCATGGCGCTCATCTATTTTTAATCCCATCGTGAAGCTACTTCGGTGTCCTAGTTTCCTTAGCCGCTCATTTCTCGTGTTTGGGCTAAGCTCGTTGAGGTCTGCAACTACTCGAATTTCTTGATTATCTATGATTTCTGTCAGTGGTTGGCAATGCTCTGCATGGATTGAAATGACATCGAAGTAATCGCTGGTGTCTTGATGGTCAATGACATGGAAGTTTTCGAGATGGTCGTGACTGGTAACGGACACACACAATCTCGACAGAAAAGGGTGTTTTTTTCTGAGGCTTTTGAAGAGCTCATCAATGCCGTTTCGACAACTTAACGCTCGGTTGGTGCTGGCAATACAATCAATATAATCCATACGTTTCTTATCATTAGCTTTTATATGGTTATTGTAATATTAGCCACTACTAGGAGACTTCTTCAAGTGAGGGATTTCACGATTGAAAGTGTAAAGGAGTGAATATGCGCCTAGTGGCAATGATCTGTGATCACGTTATCAAGTTGAATCTTTGAGCGTGGAAAACGTTTGCTTCGAGTAATTTGACAAATTATTATCCAAACAAAAGTTTGAACAGCCGGACAAGTGTTTATGACTGAGCGTGAGCAGCAGATTTTAGAGTTAATCAAACAAGACCCAATGATAGCCCAGCATACTCTTGCGGATATGTTGGATTTAAGTCGAAGTGCCGTTGCAGGCCACATAATGAACCTGACTAAAAAAGGCTTCATTGAGGGCAAAGGTTATGTCATTGCTCCAGAACGATTCAGCGCTGTCATAGGCGGTGCCAATATGGATCTTTGTGGCCGTTCAAGTTCTGATTTGGTGATGGGGGATTCTAACCCTGGTGTACTAACTTCAGGAGCTGGAGGTGTTGCACGTAACATTGCTGATAACTTGTCTCGACTAGGCAGTAAGGTGCAGTTTGTTGGTGCAATCGGTGATGATCTTTGGGGCGAGCAGCTGTTAGATTCTTGCCGAAACGCAGGCGTTGGTGTTGACCATTGTTTAACCGTTCCAGGTAAAGCGACCAGCACTTATTTGTCGATTCACGACCAGAGCGGTGAGCTTCAGCTTGCACTAAACGATATGGCGTTAATTGATGAGCTTAATGTTGAGCAACTTTCTAAACGCGCTGCAGTATTTAATCGCTCATCTGCCATTGTGCTCGACGCAAACTTAAGTGAGTCGGCACTGGATTATTTATTCCACGCACATGCGGATAAAGCAATTTTCGTTGATCCTGTGTCATCAGTTAAAGCAGGAAAAATAAAGCCTTATTTGGAATATGTGCATACCTTAAAACCAAACCTTTCTGAAGCCGAACTTTTGGCGGATTGTAAGATTGAGCATCCGGATCAGTTGCCAGACGTTGCTAACAAATTGCACGCATTGGGTGTTAAGCGTCTGCTAATCAGCCTTGGTAAAGAGGGCGCCTATTCGAGTGTTGAGGGTCAAGGTGAGCTTATTCCGGCTTCGAAAACACTAGTAAACAATGTCACCGGAGCGGGTGATGCGCTGATGGCGGGTCTTGCTCATGGTTATCTACAAAACTGGGATTGGCAGCAGAGCGTGGAGTTTGCACTTGGTGCAGCCCGACTAGCACTTCAATCCAGTTCAACAATTAATTCAATTATGTCTGAAAAGGCAGTCTCTCGTTTAATAGAGGAATCAACATGTTAGAGAAGTATCTAGATATTCAACCTGAAGTTGCGCAAGCATTGGCTGAAAACAAACCTGTCGTGGCACTGGAATCAACGATCATTTCTCACGGTATGCCTTATCCACGCAATGTAGAGACCGCGCTTTTAGTTGAAGAAACAATCCGTGAATCAGGCGCTATTCCAGCGACTATTGCTATCATAAAAGGCCGCCTAAAAGTTGGTTTAGATAAAGAACAGATCGAATATTTAGGTAAAGCCGGTACTAGCGTGACCAAAGTCAGCCGCCGTGACATTCCTTTTATGGTGGCAGGCGAAAAAGACGGTGCGACAACAGTAGCAGCGACAATGATTTTGGCAGAAATGGCAGGGATTCGTGTATTTGCTACAGGTGGCATCGGTGGTGTTCATCGTGGTGCTCAAGAAACATTTGATATCTCTGCTGACCTTCAAGAGCTTGCAAATACAGATGTTGCTGTAGTGTGTGCAGGCGCGAAGTCAATTCTAGACTTAGCACTTACTCGTGAATACTTGGAAACGCAAGGTGTACCTGTTATTGGTTATCAAACCGATAGTCTGCCAGCGTTCTATACCCGTGAAAGTGAGCATGGCATCGACTACCGCCTAGACTCAGCACAAGAGATCGCAATTGCGCTGAAAGCGAAGTGGGAGATGCAACTTGCTGGTGGTGCAGTGATTGCCAACCCAATTCCTGTAGAATACGCGATGCCAGTGGAAACTATCAACTCTGCGATCGAGCAAGCGTTGGCAGAAGCAGATGAGCAAGGTATCGCTGGTAAAGAATCGACACCATTCTTGTTAGCTCGAGTTTGTGAACTAACAGGTGGGAACAGCCTTGATTCAAACATTCAGTTGGTCTTAAACAATGCTCGTCTTGGTGCCGCTATTGCTAAGTCGTATTGTGAAGCTTAATAGTTTCTAGCTTCGTCTCTATATTCAAGCCCCGCCCTAGTTAGGCTCATTTGCTAGGGTGGGGCTTTTTGATCTTGGGAAAACGCTGTTTCTCATTTTACAGATGTTAATATTGCAAATTTAGTTATTGGCATATGCTAATTATAGGAGTAATTTAAGCACCATTGTTCAAATGGAGGAACTCTTATGATCGTTGCTATCCCATTCAATAATGATTCTATATCGTCTCATTTCGCCAAAGCACCTCAAATTTTGTTGGTTGATACTTCGAAAAATAGTCAGCATAGGTTGACCTTACCTGACGCTTCTCAAGGTGGCTGCGGGAACAAAAAACACTGGCTCGACATCATCAAACAATATGACGTAGAGACCGTCGTGGTTCGAAATATAGGCAAAAAAATGCTTGGAGCTTTGTTCAATTCGGGCGTCAATGTCAGGTCTGCACCTGTTAGAACACATATTGACGATATCGACTTTGATACCCTAAATAAGGTGGAATCACTTGATTATGGCCGGGTGAATAAGCCAAAACACAATACTTGTTGTTCTGGCCACGAACCGAAACGAAATAAACTCGCACCTAGTACGGTCCATCATATTAGAATGAATCTCAAATCGATTAAGTGACGGGGTAACATTATGGAAGTACTGTTCGCTATTATTGCGTTTTTGGCGGCAATTGCGTTAATGGCTATTGGTGTGATGTTTAAGCGAAAAGCCATTCAAGGTAGTTGTGGTGGGCTTGCGAGTGCTGGCATCGATGGCGAATGTGACTGCAAAGATAAGTGTGCGACAACTCATAAGACCTTGTATCAAATACAAGAGCCTAGAAAGCACTAATCTTTAACGGGTTCTTATTCGATAACGAGTGCTTGACCGTTAATTAGGCAAGTCGCGACTTTCAAACGAGCAGACTTTACTATGTTGGCAAAAGTCTGCCTCGATACTTGCATCTCTTTCGCTGCATCAATCTGGTTCATACCATTGAGATCTGCCAGCCTTAATGCCTCTAATTCATCGGGTAACAATGCCATCTTATCGAGCTCAGAAAGTGGTACACCATTAGGTTTGAAACATTCAAAGGGAGCACGGCCGCAGATACGACGCTGTTTTTTAGGCCTAGCCATTGTTTACATCCTACTTAGTCTTTGCAGTGGCGATTTTAATACCACAGGCATCATATACAACATCATTAATCGCATCACATGATTTATCGCAACAAATGCGGGTTCCAAACCCAATAATAGAGCTACTGCGGTCATCGCTTCAACGCTACCAGGTACCCAAGCAAGCAATAACACTTCCCAATCTGTGCTGGTCAAGTAACTAAATATCAGGGCGTAGACTACGGTTACGGTGACGCCCAGCGCAGTTACAATAAATCCAGCTCTAGAATATTCAACGGCGTCTTTTAATGATGTAGGAGCCAAACGGGTGCCAATTAGCACGCCTAGAATTGCTGTTGCAAACATAATAAATAGCTCAGGTACTACCAAATGAAGTGACGAAAATTGAGCGTTAAACATCGCAGCAACAATCAGACTGGTTAACAGGTAAGGGGCTGGGATACCGATCTTTCCAACGATCTTACCAAACACAAAACTCAGCACAGTAAGCAGAATAAGATAAGGGATTTGTGCTAATGAAACCGTTTGGCTGAGCTGAGACGTTCCTTCCCCGGTTGTTGCAACAATTCCCGCCAAGACAACTAGCAGAAGTAAGCGGATTGAATGCGAAAAGATGATTTTGGGAGATGGTTTTTCTTGTTCTTCACTGATTACCAGAATTGCTGCCATTGCGCCGGGAATAGCGCCAAGTAAGGACTCAAAAGGCGTCCATTTTTCTTGCTTATAGAGCCAGAAAAAATTCACGGTGGTTTGTGACAACATGCATAGAATCAAGCCCATAAATAAAGGCAGTGAAAAAGAGTCAATAAGTTCACTTGTATGCACAGTGATACCAATACTCAGGCCAAGAATAATCTGAATCGTAGTGAGGATCGCACTGGGTAATCTTACGTCTGTTTTGGTTAAGCGCAGATACATTACAACAAAGAGAGCCGCGGAAAATAGCTCACCGAGCGGTATCGGTAACACACCGCCAAGAAGTGACCCGATAAGTCCTACCAAGATGGTTCTTAATACTTCCATGTACAACATACCAGATAAATGAATTCACACGATTGTAAGCGATTTCAGGAATTCAAGACATCTATTTACAGAATTTGATGCTACTCAGATTTGCAATATATCCAAACTAAACAATACTTTATTGATAATAATAACAGTGGTTGGACTGAAATGAGTAAGGTAGAGCAAAGTACAGAGCCGTTTACGGTGTTGGTCGTCGATGACACACCAGAAAACCTAGATGTACTGAACGGGATTCTAACAGATTCCTATAAAGTAAAGGTTGCGATTAGCGGCAGAATCGCCCTGAAAATTGCGCAAAAAGTCCCCAGGCCAGACATTGTTTTGCTTGATGTAATGATGCCAGAAATGGATGGCTATCAAGTGTGCGAGCAGCTCAAAGCAAATCCTTTAACCAGTGATATTCCGGTGATATTTGTGACGGCAAAAGGTGAAGTTTCTGATGAAACAAAAGGGTTTGAGCTTGGTGCTGTGGATTACATTATCAAACCCGTTAGTCCTCCTATCGTGAGAGCACGTGTTGCAACACATTTATCACTTCATCATCAAAAACGACAGCTTGAGAAGCTAGTTCAGAAACGCACCCAAGTCATCAAAGATACTCAAAGAGAAATTATTAGCTGTTTGGGAAGAGCGGCGGAATTTAAAGATAACGAAACCGGAATGCACGTTGTACGAATGAGTCATTACAGCCGAATGTTAGCGACGCACATTGGCGCTGATCCTAAATGGGTCGAGTTATTGTTTGAAGCGGCGCCTATGCACGATATTGGCAAAATTGGTATTGCTGATGATGTGTTGTTGAAGCCTGAAAAACTAGACGAACATGAATGGAAAGAGATGCAGCGGCATGTGGAATATGGTGTCGCAATTCTGGGTCCATACCGGTCACCATTGTTGGATTTAGCGAAAGAGATAGCTCAATGTCATCATGAAAAATGGGATGGTAGCGGTTATCCGTCAGGACTTTCTGGAGAGGATATTCCTCTTAGCGCCAGAATCGTTGCTATAGCTGACGTGTTTGATGCGTTAACTAGCGAGCGCCCTTACAAACAAGCATGGAAGACTGAGGATGCCTTCGAATACCTGCGCAAAGAATCAGGTTCTCATTTTCAGCCAGACTTAGTTGCGGCTTTTGTTGGTATGGAGCCTGAGATAGAACAAATCAAACGTGCATTTGCTGATTAATTTCGCTAGTCACTATTACAGGATGTAACCAACAAACATGAATTCTGAAAGCGTTAAACATTCCATCGTAACTTCAAACAAAATTGCAGCTGGCTTTCTCGTGGTGTTGGTACTGCTCCTCAGTGTCGGCTTAGCAGCGTGGTTCAGCCTAGACAAGCTGTTTCGTTCTGTCGATCGGTATGAAGGTGCGGGGCAGCTGCTTCTTACATTAGATAGAGCAAGACTGCATGAGCTTTCCTTTACCCGAGACTTATCGGAGAGAGAGTCGGAAGTCGCGCTTTCTCATATGACAGAAGCACTGAAACTGTCCGAAACGTTTCATTTAGAAAGGCATGAAGATAGTTCAGGGACCAAAGAACTAGTCAGTCAAATTACTCAATATCGAGCAGATTTTCAAAGATACGTGGCGTTGTCTTGGGAGTCAGTCGAAAAAAGAGAACAGATGGTTGAGGCGGCTCAACGAGCGAGTTCTATCGCCGATGCTCTTCATAGCTTACAGATAAAATATATTGAGAAAGATAAACGCTTGGTGGATAGCTTGCGCCAGTCAATGAGTGATATTTCCCGTAACTCAACGGCCTCTTTCCAGCTCTCCGTTGCTGTTGAGTCAGCACGCAACCATGCGAAGGATTTTCTGGTATCAGGAAATTTAAAGGAATATCACCTTAGCAAAGGAGAATTGAAGAAAATATCGCGCTATTTGGATTTTTTGGAAGATCGAATCAAAGACACTCGTAGTCGGGAGTTATTGGTTGAGTTGGAGCAACTAGAACGCGCTTATTATGAGAATTTGACTGTGTTTCGAAGTGATAAGGTTAAGAAAGGAATTCGACTAGATGACCCCGCTTTGGCAGATTTAAGTCGTGTTGCGTTCGACCTAGCACAATCTGCGTTGGACCTACGGAATAACGAGACCTTGGTGTTTGAGCGAGCTCAGTCAAAAGTAGCGGCCATTCAAAATTTGATGGCTCGACGACTGGACCTATCGAAGAGTGTGACTGAATTAATACAAGAATTAGACAGTGCTAGGCAAACCGATAGAGATTTTTCGCTGGCCTTGTCTTCCGAAGCAAAAACCATTCATGCTCAAAATGTGGTGATGGTTTTAGAAAGGGGACTGCAAACCACCTCCATACTGCGTGGTTCATTAATAGAGTTAGATGAAAAAGTGCTGTTTGAGGAACTTGAACCGGCAATTAAAAATTACCTTGAGCGATTTGGAGAATTGCGAATAGTGTCGAGTCATATAGGTACTATCGCACAGCAGATGGTGGATTCCGCTATTGATATCGACGGTGCCATTCTGGATATAAGAAATCGCCGATTTAATGAGATGTCTGAAGCTAGGGGCCTTGCCAATATGACAACCTATGGCGGCATTTTGTTTGCTTTGGCCATTCTTCTTCTTGCTTATCTGATTCGAAAATCACAGCGTGAGCTTCATATCGTCACCGAAGAGTTGGAAGAAAGTAATATCCAAACTCAAAATGCAAGCCAGGCAAAATCCGACTTCTTGGCCAATATGAGTCATGAGATTCGCACACCGATGAATGCCATTATTGGTATGAGTCACCTTGCTTTAGAGACCAAACTTGATAACAAACAGCGTCATTACATCAGCAAGGTTAATAGCTCCGCTCAAGCCTTGTTAGGTATCATTAATGATATTCTTGATTTCTCGAAGATCGAAGCAGGAAAAGTGGAAATTGAATCAATTAATTTCTCTTTAGACAGTGTGTTGGAGGAGGTGATTAGCCTGATTGATGACAGTGCTAAACAGAAAAAGCTATCACTTATTATTGATGTCGCTTCGGATGTGCCCGACCAACTCATCGGCGACCCATTGCGAATTAAACAAGTGTTAACGAACTTGACTTCCAATGCTGTGAAATTTACTGAGACAGGTGAAGTACGCGTTAAGGTATCAACTGCGATGATGAGGGAGCGAGAGTGCAAAATTAATTTCGCGGTTAAAGATACGGGCATTGGAATGACTCGCGAGCAGATAGACTCACTGTTCCAGTCATTTTCTCAAGCAGACTCATCCACGACTCGCAAATATGGTGGGACGGGGTTGGGTCTTTCCATTACCAAAAATCTAGTTGAGCTGATGGGAGGTAAAGTCAGTGTTGAGAGTCGGTTAGGCGAAGGTGCTCGCTTTAGCTTTTCACTGGTGCTAGGTGTTTCAGAGAGTAACGCAACGGTGTTTTATCCAGCTCAGTTGCAGAGTCAGAAATTAGCACTGATAGATAGCTCGAAAGAATCAGAACAAGTGGTGCTAAGTCAGCTGGAAAGAATCCAATGCAAGGTGGACAGCTATCGCGACTTAGAGCAACTTGAGTCAGCGCTTAATCAGGGGAAAACTATTCCCAATGTTGTTCTTTATGGATGGCGAAATGAAGTGTCCGATAACATAGAAACGATCTTGTCCATGCGAGAACGTGCGCCCCAAGTCTTAACCGCAAAGCTGATCATTCTGTGCTCTGATTCTCGACAAGATATCATTGAAGCGTTAGAAGAGACTGATATTCAAGTCGCCAGTGTTTTGGAAAAGCCGTTTACTGCTTCTACATTGCACGATGCTTTGATTGCAGCTGCATTGAATGAGTCGCCACGTGTAGGCCATTATCGAAGCCATAGCGAAGAACTAAAGCGAGCACTAGCATCATTACAAGGCGCTAAAGTTCTATTGGTAGAAGATAATACGATCAATCAGGAGGTAGCAAGAGAGTTACTGCAATCGAAAGGACTTTCCGTTGATGTGGTGGAAAACGGACAAGAGGCCGTGACCTCCTTGCAATCGGAAATCTATGATGGAGTACTGATGGACTGTCAAATGCCCATCATGGACGGTTATGAAGCCACGAGGAATATTCGAAAAGAACTTGGTCTAGTTGAGCTTCCTGTAATAGCTATGACAGCTAGTGTGATGGTCGATGATAAAGAAAAGGCGTTGGCCTGTGGAATGAATGATGTGATTGGTAAGCCGATTATTCTTGAAGAAATGTTCCAAGTGATGGCCAAATGGATTCAGCCAAGCAAACAGTCTTCAGTTGATCATCTCGATATTGAAAGACTGGCTGGATCTGAAATAGGCCTGCGCTTAGCTGGTGGTAATGAGGCACTGCATCAAAAACTCATTCAACGATTTATCGAACAATACTCCGGAGTGAGAATAGGTACTTCAGAAGAACAGACCAGCGAAGCTACAATGTTTGAGGTTCATACTTTAAAAGGTGCTGCTGGCAACTTGGGGTTGGCTGATATTGCTGAAATTTGTGACCAAATAGAAAGGCAGCTAAAGCAAGGCGGTTCGGTTGAACAAGAAGTTACAATGCTCAACACTCAACTTGAACGTACAGTTGAGAGCTTAACCCAAAGCACTTTATCAATGAGTGTCCCTGAACCCCAAGAGTTCGAGATTCCATTTAGCGAACCGCAACTGCAGCGAATTAATGAGTTGATTGCTCTGTCAGAGGACTTTGATATGCAAGTATCAGAGTTATTGAGCGATGTTGATTATTTGTCTCAAGCCGGACTCGCGGAGGAAGTAATTAATGATTTAAAAGTGGCGCTCGGACATTATGACTTTGAGAAGATGAGCGCTATCCTTCAAGCTTACAAAGCGTCATTAGGTGGAAAATAAAAGGATAAGCTATTAAAGGGCTGCTCGACCTTTCTTAGTCGGGAATCTGCTATACTCGGCGTTTTTTGAAGGTAAGTAAGGTAGTTCATGAACTTTAAAGCAGCAGTTTTCGATATGGATGGATTGCTTCTCGATACAGAAAATGTCTGTAAAGGCATTTTTGAAAAGGCATGCCAAACGCTCGGTGTACCTTTCTTAGAGCAGAGCTATTTATCTATTATTGGATGCAATTCAAAGACCATTCATAGCAAACTCGGTGAGGCGTATCAGGATATTATTGATTACAAGGTAATTAATGATGAGTGGCGAAAAAGCTATGATTCGGTCGTGTTCCATCAAGCTATTCCGAAAAAGCATGGTGTAATTGAACTACTGGATTTCTTGAAATCAAAAAATATTCCTCTCGCTGTGGCGACATCGACTCACCGAAATGTCGCTGAAGCTAAACTGAAATTGGCAGGCTTAGATAAGTACTTCGACTGTCTAGCAACGGGTTGTGAGGTGACTAGAGGCAAGCCTGACCCAGAGATTTATCATTTGGCGGCGCAAAGACTTGGGGTTGAATCAGAGACATGTTTAGCATTTGAAGATTCGAACAACGGCGTCAAAGCTGCTGTTGCGGCCTCTATGCATACTTACCAAATTCCCGATCTCGTCTCGCCTTGTGAAGATGTGAAAGCCCTGAATGCGAAAACTAGAACTTCGTTATTTGAGGTATACCGTGAACTTTCAGATAGTTATACTATTAAGTAGATTTTAAAAGAACTCGAACTGGAGTGATGTTTTGAAGCAAACCCAACGCCACAGACAAATACTTGCCATGCTTTCAGAAAAGGGCTTTTTGAACACTGAAGAGTTCGTGGATGTGTTTGGCGTAAGCCCACAAACCATTCGCCGAGATTTAAATGATTTGGCGAAGCAAGGGCTTGTCACTCGTCATCACGGGGGCGCATCGCTTCACTCTAGTACTGAAAACGAAGCCTACTCTTCACGTAAAGTGCGGTATCAAGACGAAAAAAACCGCATTGCCAACGAACTGGTAAAGCGTATACCAAACTCATCCTCTTTGTTTATTGACATCGGCACGACAACAGAAGCGGTAGCGACGGCACTGCTTGAGCATAAAGATCTTAAGATTGTTACTAACAATATTAACGTTGCCAACATATTACGAGTCAAAGATGACTTCACAGTGATCGTTGCTGGTGGACAGATTCGTAACAAAGACGGCGGTATTATCGGAGAGGCGGCGAAAGAGTTCATCGAGCAGTTCCGACTCGATTACGGCATCATCGGTATCTCTGGTATACACGAAGATGGCAGTCTTCTCGATTTTGATTTTTCTGAAGTTCGTATTGCGCAAGCGATAATTGCTTGTTCAGGGCAAACTATACTTGCGGCAGATAGCACCAAAATTAACCGAGGTGCTATGGTCAACCTTGGTCATATTTCTCAAGTAGATGCATTTTACACTGACGCGATGCCCCCTCAAGAATTAGTAGATATTCTTGAACATAATGAGGTAGATTTGCAGGTGTGTTAAACACACCTGCCGTACATTTTCAGTACTTCTACTGGTACCTCTCAACGCTCAGTTCTGCTAGTTCTAGACGACCATCTGAAGCCATTAACTCGGTTAGAATATCCGCCGAACCACATGCCATCGTCCAGCCTAAGGTGCCGTGCCCTGTATTGGTGTAAAGGTTTTTGATCGGCGTCTTGCCAATAATCGGCGTGCCATCTGGTGTCATTGGTCTAAACCCGCTCCAGTATTCCGCTTGAGTAAGGTCTGCGCCCTTAGGAAAGAGGTTGCTGACGACATGATTGAGTGTGGCAAGTCTCTTGTCAGGAAGTGTTGCATCAAACCCTGCGAGCTCCGCTGTTCCAGCGACGCGGATGCGCTCATCAAATCGAGTCACCGCGACTTTGTAGGTTTCGTCCATAATGGTAGAGGTAGGTGCTTGCTCATCATCGATCACCGGAAGTGTTAATGAATAGCCTTTTACCGGATAAATCGGTAGGTCAATACCAAGAGGCGCTAACAAAGATTTGGAGTAGCTTCCTAGTGCGACGACGAATCTATCACCTGTTATTGTGCCTTGTGGCGTGTTAACCCCCCTGATGCACTGCTTATCAACCTCTAGTTCATTGATATTGGTATCAAATAGGAACTTGACACCTGCTTGCTCCGCCAAGGTTTGTAGTTGCTGGCAAAACAAATAGCAGTCACCGGTCTCATCATCCGGTAGATAAAGGCCGCCGACTAGTTTACCGTTCATATTTTCTAGTCCAGGCTCTTGTTGTAAGCACTGCTGTCTATCGAGTAGTTGAAACTGAGTACCACTTTCTCTGAGTAACGCCATATCTTTTTCTACAGAATTCAGTTGCTCGTGTTTACGAAAGACCTGCAGTGTACCTTGCCTCCGTCCTTGATATTGCAGTTGGTATTGTCTATTAAGCTGGGCTAAACAGTCTCTACTGCGATTAGCAATGGTCAACATGCGAGCTTTATTGGTTTTGTAATGACTAAGTTGGCAATTCAACAACATTTGGCTCGCCCAGTGAATCAGTTCAGGGCTTAAGCTAGGCTTTATTTTTAACGGTGCGTGCTGCTCAAAAAGCCATTTGAGTGCTTTTGTGGGAATCCCTGGAGCAGCCCATGGAGAGGAGTAGCCGTAGGAAATTTGTCCCGCATTGGCGAAGCTTGTCTCTTCCGCAGCTCTGGATTGACGGTCGACGACAGTCACCTCAAAGCCAGCTTGAGACAGATACCATGCACTGGTTAATCCAATGACTCCACTTCCTAATACGACGACTTTCACATTCAACTCTCACATTTTTTATTTTCAGCAACAATGAACGGTTTACATCTAATTAACAATCGATATAAATTGACAATAGATTTTAGTAAAACTAAAGGCTAGGTATGAAATCTGCTGTACTTCATGGTATCAATCTAATTTGTATTGTCGCGCGCCACACCAGCATTACCAGTGCGGCAAAGGAGTTGAATTTGACGGTCGGTGCGGTGAGTCAGCAACTACATCAGATTGAACAACGCTTAGGTTTTACTGTATTTGAACGCCATGCTCGGGGAATTCGGCTCACCGAACGTGGCAACAAACTGGTAGAAGCGGCGGGTCATCATCTATTGTCCATTGAAGAAGTGGTGTTTCAACTAACACGGGTGTCTGAGCGCAAACAGATACGATTAAAACTCACCCCGTCGTTTGCCTTTAAGTGGTTAGTGCCTCGATTGGAGGACTTCTATCGCCGTTATCCCGATGTTCAGATACACACTTTCGCTGAAGGCGCACTCGTTGATAGCGACAGCCGCGATTTTGATGTTGCGATAGATTATGGGCCGATACCTTATAAACGCTCCGATGCAGAATTACTGCTAGAAGAATCACTGATTCCGGTAATGAGTCATGATTACTGGCAGCGTCACCCTGATTTGGCAACCAGCAATAGAGCGTGGGAACAAGTGACACTATTGCATGATCTTATGCCGTGGGAAGGTGCGCCTAAAGATTATGAATGGCTGTACTGGGCATCTCAACAGAGTCTGGATTTTGACACTAACCAAGGGCATTTCTTCAATCGTACAGATATGGCGATGTCGGCTGCCGAGGCTGGAGTTGGTATTGCTCTGGCTCGGACAGCCTTGCTAGGAGAAGAAGTCGCGCAAGGGAGGCTAGTTGCACCATTTGATAAGATGGCGGCGAATGCCGGATATTTTGTCATCACCCATACTGACAATCCTTATACGCGACTGTTTAAGAGTTGGCTGCAAGAACAAGTACAGTAAAGTGAGATAAAAGGCTCACCTCAACGTGCACAGCTGAGGTGAGCGAGAGCATCAAGCCTGTTGGCAATGATAAGTATGATTACCCATGGTAATCAGGTTGTTAAGAATGCGCTCACCATCCGCCCGCAATCCATTGTGTTCGTATTCATTGGTAATCCAAGCTTTAGCATTAGGCATCAGTGCAAGGGTCTCGCGGCTGATATCCATTTCTACGAACATATCGTCGGCATAAACAGCGCAACTTACTGGAACTGAGTTATTGGCGAGTGTTTCGGCATCATACAGTTTGCCCCAATCTGATTTCTCTGCCAGTAGTTCAGCTGCTTCTTTCAGTGGTTTTAGGCACTCGTATTGTTCAAACATCCAAGGGAAGACCATTTCTCCAGTAAAGTAGAATTCGCTTTCTTCGCCAGAGTAGTTGAACTCACTATGCTCTTGACGTACTCGATGTGCAGACCAATTCGAGCTAAAGCCTTGGCAATAAATGGATTCGTGCAGCAAGGCGTAGATAGGGTTAGTTTGAAAACCCTGTTGCATCAACATTTCATTAAGGAACTCATAACGCATAATAGTCTCACCGTTGACCTCAACCAGAGCGTTTTCTAAGTTGTAATAAGTCGGTAAGAAGGTATCACTCATACCAAAATTAATGCCAATCTGTTGAAATTGCTCAACGGTGAAACGCTGGCCATTAGGCAAGTAGACGTCATTATTCATTAGGTGATTGGCAATGTTCTTACAGAGCGCTTGTGCATGAGGGAACTGACGAAAGAATGCCTGATTTTTCTCTCTGGTACGCTTAAATGTCGCTTGATAGACGTCGTCTGGATGACGCGAAATTGATGGTACACCACCTGTGATAAATGAACGCGATAAGCTTTCTGGAAATAAAGAGAGGTAGGTTAATGAACAAAAACCACCAAAGCTTTGACCGAGAATTGCCCATTGCTTAACACCAAACTGTTTACGAATAGACTCTGCATCGCGAACAATATTGTCCGCTCTAAAATGGCTGAGGTAATCTGCTTGCTGCTGTGGAGTTTGACTTGCCAAGGTTTGATGGCTGATTACAGTGCTGTTTCCGGTACCTCTTTGGTCCAATAGAAGTACTTTGTAATCCTGTAAAGCGCGTTTTAACCAACCATTATTGCCATTCGGACGGGGTGAAGGGAACCCGGGACCTCCCTGAAAGTAGACTAGCCACGGCTTGTCTGCAATGTCATCGACAAGAGTTACTTCTCGTGCAAAGACATTGATATTACCTTTATCTGGGTGCTGATAATCCAATGGAACAATAAAGTTGTGAGGGGTAAACCGTAAACCTGAATCGATGAAAGAGGCGGTGTTGACTGTCATATTCGAACTTCCGTGATGAATAGGGAAACTGCTATTTCTGCAATGTCAGAAAATGAGGTAATCGCTATGCGAAGAAACAGCAGTGAAGTAGCACCGACGTTAACGTTTTTGTAATGAAAACGCCAGTGACAATCGAACCAAATACAAAGTATGGACGCACAGGTATTAGTTTTCGGTACTTAAACGCGGTGATCGTTTATTTTTCAATCTCAGGCCATCGCGAATATTTAATCCCATAAGCGTTAAGTTGATAAAACCTGCTACGAACTCTACGCCTTGAATCCAATAAAAGGTGTGGTCAAATTGGCCCTTAGAGGCAAGGGTGTGAAGATAGATCGCACAAGGTAGCAGCACCAACATGCCATTCACTGCAATAAATGGCATCCGCTTTTTCTTTGCTCCAAGTACTCCCTTATTTGCTTTTGGCGCGAGCTTTGAACCAGTAATACCAGCGATTGCCATACAAGGGATCAAAACCCATACGGCAAAGAAAATGGCAGTTTTCACAGTGGTCACAGCTTCCTCACTTCCGAACAGTTCGACTAAAACGCTGCTGGTGAAGAATGACAAAATCAAAGCAAAAGCAATGATCGCTGCAGTTCGGTGTAGAGCAGGAATGATAGGTCGCATAGTGGTCAGCCTCGAGTGGTCATCGTATGAATTACACAAAGCTTACACAGCAATTGTTGCAATTGCAGCAATTGCTGTGTAAATAAATAATAGTCTCGGATGTTAGAGATATGCGCGACGATAGATAACTTTCTGAAATTTAGTTATGTAATAGTGATATGACTAAAACTTGGCAGCTCTTTGTAAATAGCAGGTTTGATATCAAGAAGTGGTGTACTGTTCAGACAGTCTAGTCCGCGGACGAAAATTTGATTCGTTTTAATTCCTTCGATCTCAACTATCGCAGCACCGATAGGGTTTGGTCTGTGTGGTGTACGTAGCGCAAATGTCCCTTTGGAGTGATTGGTGTCATCTCCATAGACATCGCATGATCTCTGGGCTTCGTTCAACCAATAAAGCACTAGTATAGAATCACCTTTGTATAGACCTTTTATCCCCTCATTGTAGGCCGGATTGATATGAATAGTACACATTGGACCATCTGTTGGCTGAATGTTGTTGGGACAGTCGCTTATATGTTGATAAGGCGTAGTAATATGCCCGATAGAATCTAAGGTTGGCTTCATTGTTAATATTCCTATTGATGATTGCTAAGCGCGAACTTTGTGTAAAGGAAAATGGTTGCTAGGATAATCGCTCCGCCAACAATGCTGGCGTTAGCCGGTATTTCGTGAAAGAAAGTTAATGCCCAGATGGGGGCCAATACTGTTTCTAACATTAGTGTCATAGATACTTCTGGTGCCGTGATATATCGGGTAGATACCATGGAGAGTACTCGGCCTGCTGGTGCAGTAATTAGTCCCATTAATGCCATAATTAACCAAGTTTCCATGCTATATGCGGAAGGAACAGTAAACGGCAGCATTACCAGCGCGAGTAGCATTCCTCCTAAGCCTACCGCAGCGAGACGACTGACGTTTTGGTATTTGCGAAGCAACGTAAACATGAATGACAAGCAAATCACTGAAAACATGGCGAGCAGGTCGCCAAACCAAGTTCCTGTGCTCATAGAGCCAGAGACGACGGTTGCGATTCCTATCATTACACCAAAGATCGCGACCATGGTAGCTTTGCTAATGTGTTCTTTAAGCCATAATCGACTGAATATCGCGGCTATTGCTGGAGTGGTACTAAGAATAATAAAGGTATTGGCAATAGATGTATTTTTAACACTAAAGATGAGGCCTGAAGCACTGCCTACCATAAGTAAACCTGCAACTAATAGTGGCCATCCGCTGGATTGGACCGCTTTTTTTATTCCCCGATTGTCATTCAGTTTCAATACAAGTGGCATAGACACTGCACTAAATAGCCCAAACAGAAATGCGGTGTCGAAACTACTGACTTGGGCGTAACGAATAAATATCGGGTCAAGGCTCATAAGCATTGCTCCTGCGACAGCAAGGGCGAAACCTTTGGCGCGTTTGGATACCGGCAAGGATGAATTTCTGGTGATATTGGACATGAAAACCTCTAATTTAAAAATCATACTGATTAGTATGATTTTTAAATTATCTTGTGTCAATAGTGATCATACTCTAGAGTATGATTGTTATTTCAGAGCTGAGAGTAGGGCATGAGTAAGATTGAACAAAATCGCGAGAAGAAACGTCGCGCTATTATGGAAGGTGCGCAAAGCATTTTTCTGTCAGAGGGTTACAGCATGGCAAGTATGGATGCGGTAGCCAGTAAGGCGGGAGTGACTAAACAAACCTTGTATCGTTACTTCCCTTCAAAGATGGACTTGTTTGATGCGACGTTGCGATTCATTGGTGAAAGTAACAACGCTCAGTTTTCTTACTATCTCAAAGAGCCTGATACAACCCATGCATTGTTAGAATTTGGCTACGCATTTGTTCGATTTCATTTTTCAAATGATCATCTTGCAACGCTGCGACTCCTTATTGCAGAGCAAGCACAAGCGCCAGAGATCGTTGACCGTTTCTTTGCACTTGGTTCAGACGAATCTGATGAACAGTTGAAACAGTTCTTCGAGACGCGCTTTGGCGTGCAGAATGCTGGAACGTTAGTGGACTTGTGGACGGGTATGCTACTTGCGCCAAGAATGAGTATTTTACTTGGCCGACAAGATATGGACGAAAGTGAAATTCGAGTGCATGTAGCGTCGGCAACGACCTTATTGTTAGACGCAATTATCGAGAATAGGGAATGTTCGAAGGGTAACTGATAGCCTAGATTTAACTATCAGTTCTTATCACAATGCGTCGGGCTAGTTTGGATAGCAGACAATATTCTGAAATACCGCCCTCTCGGTTACGGCTTTATAACCGTGTGGCTGATCGCTATAAAAGCGTAAACTTTCACCCTGTGCGACGGCATGCCACTTATCTTCAAAAAAAACCTCGAGGTTGCCTTCCAACACAATGATATGCTCAATGACGCCTACGCTGTGAGGTGAAGACAGTTGGCAATGGTGCTGCGCTAGCGTAATTTCAAACATTTCCATGTTGGTGTCGCTGGTATAGGGAAATAGGGTATTGACCAGCATGTTTTCATCTTCTGGGAACGTCATTTCGCTGTCACGTAGCACAGGGTCGTTTGCGAAGAACCCAGAAAAGGACGCCTCCAAACCACTAGAAATTTTCCATAGTGTCGAAATTGTGGGGCTTGATTCCCCCCTTTCTATCTGTCCCAGCATAGCTTTGGACACGCCAGTTAGCTTGGCAGTTGCGTCTAAGCTCAATTCTTTGTGTTTTCTGATTTGCTTTAAGTGCGCCGCGATTTGCGATTTAAAAACGGTGTCGTTCATAGGGTTCTCTTATTGTGCGTTATAACGCACAGTGGTACTCTTAGGTTTGTGCGTTATCACGCACAAGAATAGCACCATTGATGAAATAAGGAACTAACATGAAAGGAATCTTTAGTTTGAGTCATGTCTCTGCGGGCTTCACTGCGGTATTAGTTGGCTATACCAGTTCTGTGGTCATCATCATTCAAGCTGCGACGCAATCTGGTGCAAGCCCAATTCAAATCGAAAGCTGGCTGTTGGTTCTAGGCGTAATGATGGGGCTAACCTCAATAGGTCTGTCATGGTTTTACAAAATGCCTATCCTCACCGCGTGGTCGACACCAGGGGCTGCGATGTTAGTTGTGTCAGCAGGGGAGTACCAGTTAAGTGAGGCGATAGGTGCGTTTGTGGTTTCTGGTTTAATGATTACCGTGACAGGGCTGATTGGTCCCCTTAGTGAAGCCTTAAAGCGAATTCCTTCATCACTTGGCACTGCAATGTTGGCGGCCATTCTGTTACCTTTCTGTCTTAAAGGCTTTGAACCACTTCAGACGTCACCAATCTTGTTTATCATCATGTTCTTGACGTATCTGTTGGCAAAGCACTTTGCTACCAGATATGCCATGCTGCTCCTTCTTTCGGTAGCATTAATCTGTGCATGGTTTGTTACGCCGCATGACGCTGTCGAGTTTCAAATAGCGATGGCTAAGCCTGTTTGGATGCCGGTAACTTTTGATGTATCCGCGTTACTCAATCTTGCGCTACCGCTCTATCTTATCACGATGATTTCTCAAAACTTGCCTGGTGTTGCGATGATGAAAAGTTATCACTATCAGACACCAGTGAAGTCGTCGTTAATTACCACAGGTGTCGCAAATATGATTTTCGCTCCTTTTGGTGGTTTTAGTGCGAACTTGGCAGCGATTTCAGCGGCTATCTGCATGAACGACTCAGTGGATGCCGACAAGAATCAGCGGTATAAAGCGGTAATATGGGCTGGTGTGTTTTATCTCGTTGCCGGTTTGTTCGCGACGTCTGTGGTTGCTCTTTTTATCGCACTGCCAGCTGACATCACCACTATGTTAGCCAGTTTTGCCTTGTTGGGAACGTTATTGATGTGCTTACACTCGGCATTTATGACGGAAGAGTACCGAGAGGCGGCATTATTGACTTTCTTGATTACCCTTTCGGGCGCTAGCTTTTTAGGCATTAGCTCAACCTTGCTCGGCTTGGCAGTAGGATTGATTTATAGCCGCTTTACGCGTCGCACCTAATAAAAAACCGCACTCGTTTGTTCGAGTACGGATTTAATAAGTTTATGAAGAACTATACCTTAGTGTGATTTAGTTCGCTTGATCGCGTCTAACCAACCGGCGTACAACGCTTCTCTTTCATTTCGCTCTATTTGCGGACTAAAGGTACGCTCGATTTCTTTCTTGTCAGCAAGCTCTTCTTGGTTTTGCCAAAAACCAACTGCGAGACCAGCTAGCATTGCCGCACCTAAAGCGGTTGATTCTCTGACAACCGGACGAACGACTTTGCTACCCATAATATCGGACTGGAACTGCATCAGGAAATCGTTAGCAACGGCGCCGCCGTCAACGCGAATTTGGCTTAGCTTGATACCTGAGTCCTCTTCCATGGCAAGTAAGACATCCCGACTTTGATAAGCGATGGACTCAAGAGCTGCGCGGATAATGTGGTTGCGGTTCGTGCCGCGTGTTAATCCCGTCAAAGTGCCACGTGCGTGTGGGTCCCAATAAGGCGCACCTAGACCAACAAATGCAGGGACAAGATACACGCCGTTGGAGTCATCGACTTTCTCTGCAAAGTACTGAGTATCTTGAGCATCTTGGATGAGTCCTAGCTCATCACGCAGCCATTGAATCGTTGCGCCACCCATGAACACACTACCTTCGAGCGCATAAGTGATCTCATTGCCAACTTTATATCCGATGGTAGTGAGCAAACCGTGTTTCGAAGCGATGGGCTTGTCGCCAGTGTTCATAAGTAAGAAACAGCCAGTGCCATAGGTGTTTTTGACCATGCCTTTCTTAAAGCACTGCTGACCAAATAGGGCGGCTTGTTGGTCTCCTGCGATACCACTGATAGGAATGTCTTCAGTCCCTCCGCCAATATGGGCGTAACCATAGACTTCGCTGCTCGATTTAACTTCAGGTAACATGGATTTTGGAATGTTGAAGATATCGAGTAGTTTCTCATCCCATTTTAGGGTATGGATATTGAACAGCATACTGCGTGATGCGTTACTTACGTCTGTAACGTGAGACTTACCGTGGGTCAGTTTCCAGATTAACCAAGTATCCACAGTACCGAATAGTAATTCGCCTTTCTCTGCGCGTTCTCGTGCACCTTCAACATTGTCGAGAATCCATGCAATCTTAGAACCAGAAAAATAAGCATCTACCACTAAACCTGTCGTGTCACGAATGTAGTCTTCATGGCCGTCGGCTTTTAACTTTTCACAAAAATCGGCCGTACGGCGGCACTGCCAGACAATAGCATTGTAGACAGGATGACCCGTCTCTTTTTCCCATACAATGGTGGTCTCACGCTGGTTGGTGATACCAATCGCAGCGACTTCTTCGTTAGCAATGTCAGACTGAGCTAATACTTCAGTAAGGGAAGAGCGCTGTGTGGCCCAGATTTCCATCGGGTCATGTTCTACCCAACCGGGCTTAGGATAAATTTGAGTGAATTCGCGCTGAGCAGCACTGATCGTATTCGCGTCATGATCAAAAATAATAGCTCGGGAGCTAGTCGTTCCTTGATCTAGTGCGACGACGACTTTCTTCTTACTTTCCATATCTTTCTCGTTATTTCTTTATGCTTTTTCGCTGTCATCGCGAAATGTTCGTTTCCGCACACTGTAGTGTTCGAAATGTCAAATATACATGAAATTAATGTTAATGAACTTTCCGGCGTATTGCAAAGGTTGAGTTCTCATTCCTTGATTTATCTTGGTTTAATGAAACTTTCGTGAAAGGTGTAAAAAACACTCGATCTTTTCGTTTATGATGATTATATTGTATCTAAACGAACATAAACGCGCATTTGCGAATAAAGAGCTGGACGAGGAAACTATGAGTGTAACCAATAAAGTGTATGATCTAGTCGTAATAGGAGGCGGCATTAACGGCGTCGCAGTTGCAGCTGATGCAGCAGGGCGTGGCTTGAAAGTCGCACTTTATGAAATGAACGATTTGGCTTCGGCTACGTCTTCGGCAAGTAGTAAACTCATTCATGGTGGCTTACGTTATCTTGAGCATTATGAGTTTCGTTTAGTTTCGGAAGCTCTTGCAGAGCGTGAAGTCTTGCTCAAAAATGCACCGCACCTTGTTTCTCCACTTCGTTTCCAATTACCCCACCGACCTCATTTGCGTCCAGCCTGGATGATAAGAACTGGGTTGTTCCTATATGATAACTTGGGCAAACGTGTTTCTTTGCCTGGTAGTCATAGTGTGAAGTTTAAGGGCGAGCAAAGTCCGTTATTACCAGAAATGAAAGTAGGCTTCGAGTATTCGGATTGTGCCGTTGACGATGCGCGTTTGGTTGTCACTAATGCCAAGTTAGCTGAAGAGAAAGGTGCGGATATTTTCACTCGCTCAAAATGTGTTAAAGCCGAACGCTCTGGTGAAGCATGGCGCGTGGATATCGAGAACACGCTGACAGGTGAAGTGAATTCAATACAAACCAAAGCACTTGTAAATGCCGCAGGTCCTTGGGTTGACCGTTTCTTCGGCAGTCAATTGGCTATGCCATCGCCGAGAGGTATTCGTCTAGTAAAAGGAAGCCATATAGTGGTTCCTAAGATGTACGATGGTAATCATGCATTTATTCTGCAAAACGAAGATAAACGAATTGTGTTTGTGATTCCTTACATGGATAACTACTCAGTGGTAGGTACCACAGATGTAGAGTATCAAGGTGACCCAAGCAAAGTTAAAATTGATGATAACGAAATTGCTTACTTGTGTGATATCGTTAACCAACATTTTACGACTAAAATTTCACCTGAAGATGTGATTTCTGATTGGTCTGGTGTTCGTCCTCTATGTGATGATGAATCTGACGACCCGCAAGCAGTAACACGTGATTATACGATCGAGCTTGATGATCAAATGGACGATGCTCCGCTCTTATCTATTTTTGGTGGCAAGCTGACAACGTATCGCAAACTTGGTCAGGCAGCGGTGGATAAACTTGCTCCATTCTTCCCTCATATGGGACAGGCTTGGACTCGTGAAGCAATTCTACCTGGTGGTAATTTCTCTAATCGTGATCATTTAGAGCAGCAGCTCGCTTCTCAGTACTCATGGCTAGACAGTGGCATTATAAAGCGATGGGTCAGAGCATACGGTACACGTATTAGTCAGTTCCTTGAAGGTAAATCTAGTGTTGATGAGCTGGGTACGGATTTTGGACACGGCCTGTATCAAGCAGAGGTTGATTACTTAGTGCAGCAAGAATGGGCTGTATCAGTAGACGATGTTCTTTGGAGGCGAAGCAAGCTCGGTTTAGAGTTTGAAGTGGAGCAAGTCGAACAACTTAGCGATTATCTCGGCGCATCACTTGCAAAAAAGAATGGTGTGAATCTTAAACGTGTTAGCTAGTCTTTTATAAGATTCACCATTGATCGCTCTAAACGAACAGCGCCCTTGAGTAAGGGCGCTGTTCCGTTATTGGTTAAGTCGTTTGGCCTTTCGAAACGAAACCATCGAACTTAGGCGATAAAAAACTAATGAAGCAAGTAACAATAAACAGCCGAATACTTTGTTAATGGGCATCGGCTCGGAATAGATAAGCACACTTAGAATTAACGTCCACACTGGTTCTAGAAGCATCAATAGTGCTGCATTTGTCGGATTAGCTAGTTTCTGACCCGTTGTTTGCATTAAGTACCGTAAGCTAGTTGCAAGTAAAACGCTCAGTGCAAACCACTTCCAAGTGATCAACGAAATATGTTCAGGCCAAGTTTCGACACTGAGTGAAAGAATAATACCTATACAACCAGTTGAAAACAGCTGCAAGGTTGTCAGCAGCATAGGTGACAACTGTGCTGAATACTTGCTATTGAAGTTAAAGTGGAGCGCCAATCCAACAGCGGACGCCAAAAACCAAAGCTGGCTAGGGTCGGTTTGCCAACTTCCTTTCCAAGACAACAGAAACAATCCTGCGGCCGCAATCGGAAGCGACAGCCAAAAAGCACGGATTGGTTTTGTTTTAAATAGTACCCAAGCGACTATTGGGACAAACAGCATCGACAGGCTCATGATGAATGCGCCTTCGCCTAAGGTATCACTGATAGAAATTGCATGAATCCAGCAAAAGATAGCACTTCCTAAGAAACAACCTACACTCATAGCTCGAAGACAGTCTCCTAATGAGGCTGCTTTAAGCGCTCGCATACAGAATGGAAGTAAAATTAACGACGCAAAGATAAACCGCAAACCAATAAAGCCGAATGGCGGAAGACCCTGAATGGCTTCTTTCGAAAACACCCATCCAGCCCCTGCAAGCAATGTGGTAAAGACCAGAATAAATTCAGCGCGATATTTGACGTGCATAAAGTGGACTCTTTTTTTTGCTCATTCTGCGCTATTTTTGCCGGATAGACCATAGTAGAACCGAGCGGAATTATTGATATATCTGATAAATAGAATTACTGATTTGATGGTGATTGCCTTCACCCTTAACGTTTGCAGCAATATTTGGGATTAGTTTGCAAATGCTACTATATTCATATCTAGAGTAAGTAATATCCGAAAAGGAGAAAGTGATGTCGTTCATTGCCTATAGTAATGAAACTCACACCGTTATCGAAGTAGACGCGCCGCACTTTGATGCTAAAACTGTCCCGAGTTTTCGACAATGTATCGATGGTTTAGATGATTCATTAAATCGGTGCATGTTATTGGACTTAACCAGTGTGACGTTTATGGACAGCAGTGCGTTAGGAGCGCTGATGGCGCTGCGAAAAACCCATCAATGTGACACCATTTGCCTTATCACTGAGAGTGTACCTGTTCTCCAATTGTTAAAAGTTACCAAAGTAGATCAGTTAGTTACCGTCTATCCCGACCTTGAACAAGCGATAACTGCGAACTAGTTATCACTTTGCTTGCATAACGTACAAAAATAAGTCAAATCGTAGGGCCAACATACTGTTTTTGTTGACGCGAAACCGCTTGTCATACACACTTACTGTCAACATTTCGTGACACTTTCTATAGGAAAACAAAGTGCGTTTAGAGGTTTTTTGCGAAGATAGACTGGGGCTCACGCGCGAGCTATTGGACATTCTTGCGTCCAATAGTATTGATTTGCGTGGCATTGAAATCGATATATCTGGGATTATCTACTTGAACTGTCCAGATATTGATTTCGAGACGTTTAGGGACTTAATGGCCGAAATTCGCCGAATTTCCGGGGTGAAAGACGTTCGAAAGATCCAGTTTATGCCTAGCGAACGACACAATACAGAACTCGTGTCACTGCTCACCAATTTACCTTATCCGGTATTGTCAATTGACCTTAAAGGGGCGATTGATATGGCTAACCATGCAGCTTTGAAATTACTTGCGAAAAGCGAAGAAGAAGCCATTGGTCAGTTAATCTCTCATCTATTACCAAGCTTTAACTTCACCAAGTGGATTGAAGGAGAGATCTCCCGACAGAAACAAGCCATTGTTATTGATGGTTTAGATTACACCATGGAAATCCTACCGGTTTACATTACTGGCGAGTCGAATGAAACTTTATTAGCCAGTGCGGTTATGAGTATCCACCCAACTACAACCTCAAGTGCGCCCGAGGTACTTGCCGACAGCAATTCGCTAGGGTTTGAGCACTTTGTTGGCGTATCGAACCGTCACAAAGCTCTGATGAGTCAAGCGAAAAAGCTAGCTATGTTAGACCAACCGCTACTGATTGAAGGCGAAACGGGTACCGGTAAAGAAATGCTAGCGAAAGCTTGCCATAATCGTTCTAATCGTGCTTCTAATCCCTTTTTGGTATTGAGCTGCGCATCGATGCCTGATGATGTTGCAGAAACGGAACTGTTTGGTCACGCTCCTGGTTCATTTAATCATGAACATGGTCACAAAGGTATTTTCGAGCAAGCTAATGGCGGTACTGTGCTATTGGATGAAATCGGTGAAATGAGCCCTCACTTACAAATCAAATTGCTGCGTTTCTTACAAGATGGCACCTTTAGACGCGTAGGGGAAGAGCACGAAGTACACGTTGATGTGCGTATTATTGCATCGACTCGCTATAATCTGGCGGATCTGGCAGAGCAAGGTGCATTCCGAGAAGATCTCTATTACCGATTAAATGTTTTGACGCTTACTATTCCTCCCCTGCGCGAGAGAGCTAGTGATATCGCACCGCTATTGGATTTGTTTGTCGCAAAACATAGCAATAAGCTAGGCATCGCCAAGCCTGATATTGATGAGGAACTCGTGAAGTCTCTCAGCAACTATCCATGGCCAGGCAATATGCGTCAGCTAGACAATATGGTGTTGCGTGCGTTGACACAGGTAACGGGGTCAACATTGGAGCTAGAAGACTTTAATTTGCCTAAGTTGGAAAGTGTGAACTCCGGCTCTGTCAATCTAAACATCGATGGCTCTCTCGATGACATCATGAAGGACTATGAATCACGTGTACTTGAAAAACTCTATCAGTCCTTCCCATCAAGTCGTAAGTTAGCTAAGCGTCTTAATGTGTCACATACCTCCATTGCCAATAAGCTGCGTGATTACAATATCAGGAAGAATTAATGGAAGATCTTAGCTCGGCGGTGCAGTTGCACCGTCGCGAAGGGAATGTTCTAGTGAGAACGGCTAAGCCCTCTGATGCTTACACGATTGCTCAGTATTTTCGAGATAACAAGACCTTTCTCAAACCTTGGGAACCAAAACGAGATGCCGACTTTTATAAAGTCGACTCGTGGGCAGCCAAATTGGTGAAGTTAGAAGAGTTGCACCGTTTGGGGCTGGCGTATTACTGCTTAATTTTCGATGCAGAAACGAACCAGATGCAGGGGACGATCTCGTTTAGCAGCTTGATACGTTTTCCATTTCACTCATGCAACCTCGGTTACTCTTTAGCAGAAAATGCACAAGGCCATGGCTATATGCGCCGTGCGTTGAAGTTAGCGATACCGTATATGTTCGATGTGCAAAACATGCATCGTATTGCCGCATCATATATGCCTAGAAATGTTCGCAGTGAAGCGGTATTAAACGCGATGGGCTTCACACGGGAAGGTTTTGCTAAAGACTATCTTTTAATCGATGATAAATGGGAAGATCACGTGTTAACGTCGTTGATTAACCCTAATTGGAAGCCATCCTAATGACTAGACTTGAGCAGCAACTCAACTTATTGATGGAACTTGATAAGTTAAAAGCCGTTTTGCGCCGAACTCGAGTTCGATGTGCGGATGGTCGTTTCGAAAATAGTGCCGAGCACAGTTGGCACGTCGCCATGATGGCGTTGCTGTTGCAAGAGCATGCTAACGAACCTGTCGATATTGCAAAAGTCGTCAAAATGCTTTTGTTACACGACATGGTTGAAATCGATGCTGGCGATACTTTTATTTACGACACCGCCGCATATGAAACGCAGCAGCAAACTGAACTTGAAGCCGCCAAGCGTTTGTTTGGTATGTTGCCCGATGACCAAGGAGAGGCATTATTTTCGGTTTGGCGCGAGTTTGAGGCAGCAGAATCGGCAGAGGCCCGATTTGCTAAGGCGTTAGATAGACTTATCCCGATGTTATTGAACTACCATAATGATGGTCAAAGCTGGATCGAAAACAATGTTAGCAAACAACAAGTGATGCAAGTGAACCAACGTATAGAAAAAGGTTCACAAGTGCTTTGGGATAAAGCAAAATTGCTGATAGAAGAAGCCACAGAAAATGGCTGGTTAAGAAATTAGGAGACTGAATGTCTTACATAACTTTGGATGAATACCAAAGAAAATGGATTTTTACTCATCAATCAATGCCTGTTCCTGAGCAAGATTGGCCACAGATTAAACCCATGACTCAAGCGCGTGCGGCGCAGTTTTGGAAAGAAAATATCAGCGCCCAAAGCCCAGATGCAGAACGTCTAAGCTCACAAGATTGGCCAATGAAAGACAGCAATTGGCAAGATGATGTTGATTGGATGGCTGCGTGGGAAGCAGATGAGAACGAGCTTCCTGAAGCCGTGAATCAGTTTATCGATTGGCAAGACGACGTCACAGTGTATTTCTGTTATGAGAAGTACAACGTGATTGAAACTAAATGGTCGGTGTTTAAAAAGTATTGGAAGAACTTCCTGTTTTACGATGATGGCCCTATCTTATTAGGTCGCCGCCGCTCGGAAGCGCTTTGGTTTTCGACTCAGGGAACCGTGCGATTAGGCCATCGCAAGTAACCGACTTAAAAGCCAGATAATTCATCGTCTGGCTTTTTCATATCTGTATTATTGACTTGGCGTTATTTCACGCTTGCTTTCCACTTAGCCAACACTTCAATGTGTTCTGGCCCAATACCGCAACAACCTCCAATAATATTCGCTCCGTGCTGCTGCCATTTCTTGGCAAACTGCAAATACTCTTGTGGAGAGACTTCTCGTAACTCTTGTACTGCATCATTTGCTTTATGCCCAGACTGAATTGGCGTAAAGCTATTGGCGAATGCTCCCAAGCAAATTGAAGAGTGGTGACTTTCTAACACCTTTGCCGTTGCTGCTAAAGCTGCTTCAATAACTTCTGGAATAGAGCAGTTGAATAAGATGCCATCTGGGTTGTGTTTTAGCAGAGACTGCACCGCATCGACTACTGTTTCACCTGAGCGCAGCTTACCCAGTTGGCTAACATCATCTAACAAGGTGTACGCGTAATATTTAGGCTTTGTAGACTCAGCAAGTACCTGAGATACCACCTGTGCTTCCTCAATACTGGAGAGTGTTTCGACCAACCAAATATCGACATACGCATCCTGAGCCTGCATTAAGTCTTGCCAAACCTGCGCCCCTCGCTCTGCCATGAACAGGTCTGGACGGTAAGAACCAAATGCCGGAGGCAGGGAGCCTGCGATAGTGACTGCGCGGTTACTGTGTGATACCGCATTTTTAGCCAGCTTCGCTGCCAAACCTGCGAGCTCTGTTCCTCGCTCATGATAGAGAACATCACCCAAATGGAAAGGTACACAGGCATAGCTGTTGGTCGTGATGATATCGGCACCCGAATCAATAAACTGCTGATGAGCCTGTTCTACAAAATGCGGCGCTTCTATTAAGGCTTGTGCGCTCCAGTAGGGTTGAGAAAATGGTGCGCCCATGCGCTTGAGTTCTCTTCCCATACCGCCATCTAAAATGGTGAGTGGATTCATTGTCTGGTTTCCTACAGCTAAACCTTTATGGTGTTATTTATATAAGTGTAATCACTGATGTGAGTAACAATAACAAATTGTTACCCAATTCACACTCCAAGAAACTTCATGATAAATATGCAAAAACTTTGATCCTACGCTAAGTAGCTCCACACATAGCGGCGTGATACTGCTCACAGTATAATATTTCTCAGGACGAGCAGTACCATGCAAAAATATTTAAAGTATATCATTCCGATATCTATCCCATTAATCGTTTTGCTCTTGCCACTATCGGCATTTCCTTTCGACGGATTGACCATTATCCAGCAGCGCGTTATCGCGATTTTCCTTCTCGCCGCCTTGTGTTGGGTGTTCGAACCTATCCCTATCTACGCCACCTCTGTGGTGATTATTGTGCTTGAGCTGTTACTGGTATCGAATAAAGGGCTTTACCTGTTCAGGCTGAATGAAGGACAGCCCCATTTTGGTGAGCTACTTAGTTATAACGAAATCATGGCAACTTTTGCCAGTCCGATCATCATGCTTTTTCTTGGTGGTTTCTTTCTGGCGATGGCTGCAACAAAATATCGCCTTGATGTTAACTTAGCGCGAGTGTTACTCAAGCCATTTGGCAGTGACCCAAAATTCGTCATGTTAGGTTTGATGTTAATAACCGGCATCTTCTCCATGTTTATGTCGAATACCGCCACTACGGCGATGATGCTCTCTATCTTAACGCCTGTTATCGCTGTTTTTGGTCCCAAAGATCCTGGACGAATTGCGTTTGCATTATGTATCCCTGTCGCGGCTAATATCGGAGGGATCGGTACGCCAATTGGTACGCCTCCCAACGCTATTGCTCTTAAATATCTCGTGGGTGATAACTACATCAGTTTTGGTGAATGGATGGCGTTTGGTGTGCCGTTTGTAGTGGTCATGATGGCGTTAGCTTGGATGCTAATTAACTCCCTTTATAGTGCCGATCAAAAGAAAATTGAGCTTTCAATCAAAGGTAAGTTTCTTAAAACGCCGAAAGCCATCATGGTCTACATTACGTTCACATTGACTATCGTACTTTGGCTGATGGGTTCCAGCCACGGAATGAACTCGTACACCGTCGCACTGATTCCAGTCGCAATCTTCTCGCTGACAGGCATTATCAATAAAGAAGATCTCAAGAAGATCTCTTGGGACGTGTTGTGGCTGGTGTCAGGTGGTATCGCGCTTGGACTAGCTTTGGACAAAACGGGCCTTGCAAGACTTGTTGTACATAGCATTCCATTTGATGCTTTTTCACCATATGTGGTGCTGTTTGGGGCTGCTTTCTTGTGTTTGGTGATGGCAAACTTTATGTCGCACACCGCAACCGCTAACTTATTGATGCCAATTATGGCGGCGTTAGGCACGTCTATGCCGTCGCTGACACCACTGGGCGGCGAAATTACGCTGATACTCGTCGTCACGTTCGCTGCGTCATTGGGTATGTCGCTGCCAATCAGCACGCCACCTAACGCACTGGCACACGCAACGGGACATGTACAAAGTAACCAGATGGCCAAAGTAGGCGTGATTCTTGGTGTGGTTGGTGTATTGCTTAGCTTCGTATTGGTTTGGCTATTACATGCCGTGGGACATATTGGGTAGAGTTTATGGAGCAATTAGTACGACATTATTTCTCGCAAAGTGATCGGCAGGTAACCTTGTCTGCCGATGAGGTCGTGCTGCGTCAAAGTGGTCAAAATGACCGTCTTTATCTTGTATTGCGAGGTGAGCTGGAAGGTTACTTTGAAAGTGATGAAGACGGCAAGCTTACCAAACTTTTCACAGCGTCGGCTGGTGCGTTTATTGGAGTCCATAGTTTCTTTTCAGGGACTTGGACTGCGTCCTCAACAGTCATAGCAAAAACCGAAGTCACATTAGCGTGGATTGATAGGCATACGCCTGCCGTTTCGCCGGAAACGTTAGGGCCACTCAATGCGCAGTTTATGCCAGTAATGGTCAACGAACTGTCGCGACGTCAGCGTCGTGCGACTCAAGAAGCATTAGCAAAAGAGAAAGCCCTGCAGCGTCTACACACAGCGGAGCAAATGACGACGCTTGGACAACTCGCTGCCGGCATTGCGCATGAACTTAACAACGCTATTGGTGTGGTGAGCAGTAAAACAGAACGGTTACAGCAAGATTTAATTCAACTTCTAGAAGAGGTGCATCCAGAGGCAAGTCAGTTCTTCGATGTGGGGCTGATGCAAGGACAAAGTGCGTCATCAAGTGAAGTAAGACAGCTTACCAAGCAAATACAGTCACAATATCGATTGGAACGAAGTCTCGCGAAACGTCTAGCTAGAGCCACTGCAAGCCACACGATTCCTGATTCTTGGTTAGCAGACCCTGAGCAAGCACTAAAGTACTGGGGAATGGGGCGCGATCTTCATGATTTACGAGTCGCGGCCAAACATACAGTGGGTATCGTCAAATCTGTGAAGCAACTGGGACGTACTGACGGGGAGCCTGATGAATTACTTGATATCAACGACACCATCAATAAAGCCCTTGCTCTATTACAAAGTGATTTACGACGCGTTTCTGTTCGACTGCGTCCCGCAACGCTGCCTTTAATCAAAGGGGCATCCACTGAGTATGTACAGATATGGAGTAATATCGTTAAAAATGCTTGCGATGCCATGTTGCAAACTGAATCACCTCAAATTGATATTCAAACAAAGTTATCGAATCAAAGAATTTTGGTCACCATTGCCAACAATGGGCCGGAAATCGATGAACCTACCCGCCGAAAAATATTCCAGCCCAATTTCACGACTAAGAAGGGCGGTCTATCGTTTGGCTTAGGGCTAGGGTTATCCATCGTTAAACGAATCGTTAGTGAAAATGGTGGCACGATTGTCGTGAAAAGCGATAAGGAGAGCACCATTTTCCGAGTCAAATTACCTGTAGGAGAAGCATATGGAGAAGCTTAACGTCATTTGTGTCGATGACCAGCGCGAAGTATTGAGCGCGGTTATTCAAGATTTGGAGCCTTTAGCGAATTGGTTAAACATCGAAGATTGCGAATCAGGAGAAGAGGTTCTCGACTTAATGGAAGATCTTGACGCTGACGGGGAGTGCGTTGCTGTTATCGTGTCTGACCATGTCATGCCGGGGATGACGGGGGTTGAATTGCTGACGGAAGTCTCCAGAGATAGCCGATTTAAAGAAACCAAAAAAGTGTTGCTAACAGGGCAGGCCACGCATTCCGATACTATTACGGCGATAAATACGGCAGGTGTTAGTCACTATTTTGAGAAGCCTTGGAATGCTGAAGAGCTCATTGCGTGTGTACGTTCTCTTGTAACCAGCTATATTTTCGATAAAGGCTTTGACTACCAACCTTATCATGAAGAGTTAGATCAGACGATAGTGTTTGAAAGGCTGCGCTAGCTCCTTGATTAATATAACACCTTATTACTTAGGAGGATTTATGAAGAAAATACTGTCCTTGTCGGTACTTTGCGTCGCATTGACTAGTGCTAGCGTGATGGCATCTGAACGCGCAGAACAAGGTTGGCAAATGATAGAACAAGGTGCAATGGTTGTGGACGTGCGCACTCCTGATGAGTTCGCTGATGGTCATTTGGCAAATGCAGTGAACTATCCGTTATCTGATATTGATAAGTACTTTGCTAATGTCGATAAGTCTACACCGATCGTTGTGTATTGCCGAAGTGGTAACCGTTCAGGTAAAGCAATGGACTATTTGACCTCTGTTGGTTTTAGTAATGTCCACAACGCAGGTGGATTAGAAGAAATGCGCGAACAGAAAGGCGCAAAGTAGCAATAGACACCCCTCTATCATTCGTATCGTCACCCAAGCAGACCTTTTATCGATGTCTTTACACCATAAAAGGGGTGACCATACCGAATGTTGTGGTGTCATACTGGTCTCTTAGGTTAATCAACTATCCAATTCCTAAGTTTAGTAAATGACTAAAGTAAACTTGAATTTGCTTAAGTTATAAACGTGATCTTGAAAGGAATAATTGCAATTTATTACTTGCTTTTAATTCTATCTGATATATCGTTTGAAAAAACATAAGTTATTATTCGGTATTTTCGAGTTTCTGGTGTTGAACCATTTTTACTAAAGGAGGACTAATATCATATTGATAACCCTCTTTAATGTGTTGGTGATTTGTTTTTTACTCTAATCTACTGATAATTAAAGGTTATTTTTAAATCTCAATACCATTAATCCTACTTATCCCTTCTGACACTATTCGTTACAAACTGTCATCTATTCCAGATATTTTTAATAAATATATTAAAAAATTGGCTTTCTTATACATTCAGAAATTAGAATTACGACTAATCAACGACTCTTTACAATTGTATTCTGGTACTAAAATACTCGCCAAGGATAGAATTTATATCGTTTAGGATGTAAAGATTGATTAATAAATCGGCTCAATGATTGTTCTGGTATTAAATTAGCTATTCACTTCTTCATGTTGGCTATCAGAAAACTCTTCATCTAAAACAAGCACTGCTTCGGGTATATGGAACTAATCGAATAAGGTTGCTGCAATGGTAAGTGACCGTTTTGCTATTTCTGCAATTTGGTATTTAGCGTGAATTCACTTGGATATAGTAGATAAAGGTGAGTATTAACTTGAACATCGAAAAGGCTGCATTGACGTCCAATAAACTCGGCAAACAAGGTGAGCGTGCAAACCTGCATAGCTCACAGCTATTCGCGTTGTTTGCTGTGTTTCCTCTGTCGATATTTCTTTCAATCTTATACTTGTATAGCCCTGAAGGCGTGGCGTGGACTGCATCGTGGGTTCCAAGCTTAGGCTTAGATCTCAGCTTTAGGCTCGACGGTTTATCATTTCTATTTGCCTGTTTGATTAGCGGTATAGGTACTTTAGTGCAAATATACGCGTTGGCTTATTTGCGTGAATATCCGAACCGTCTCAAATTTCACTTTTACTTAACGGCATTTATGTTAGCGATGCTGGGAGTAGTGCTCAGTAATAACGTGTTGTTACTATTTGTTTTTTGGGAACTAACAACCATTACGTCTTATTTGCTGATTGGTTTTAACCACGAGAACCCAACTTCTAGAAAGAATGCACTGCAATCTTTACTTATTACTGGCGCTGGTGGTTTAGCGATGCTAGCGGGTCTGATTCTTTTAGGGAACATGGCCGAAAGCTATCAATTGACGACTATTTTACAGCAGGCGTCGGTCATTCATGACCACGCACTGTTTGTACCATCATTGTTACTCATTATATTGGGTGCATTTACCAAGTCAGCGCAGTTCCCGTTTCATTTCTGGTTACCTAATGCGATGGCGGCACCAACGCCTGTGAGTGCTTATCTGCATTCGGCAACAATGGTGAAAGCCGGGATCTTTTTATTAGCTCTGCTTTCGCCCATTTACGCCCACAGCGAGGTTTGGTTTTATACCCTAACAACAGTGGGTGGTTTCACGGCGCTTTGGTGCGCTGTTCTAGCTTTAAAACAGACCGACCTAAAACTAATGCTTGCCTACAGTACAACAGTCGTTCTCGGCAAGCTGACGTTTTTGTTAGGTATTGGTACCGATTTGGCGCTTAAGTCTGCATTAATGTTGATCGTTGCTCACTCGATGTATAAAGCGGGCTTGTTCATGGTGATTGGCAACATCGATAAGGCGACAGGGACTCGTGAGGTTGGGGTGCTTCGTGGATTACGTCCGGTATTACAAATTAGCTTTGTGGCTGCATTTATCGCGGCGCTATCTACATCGGGCGTTCCGCCACTACCAGGTTTTTTGAGTAAAGAGTACATGTACAAAGCTGGTTTGGAAGTGAGCTCGTTAGCGGTACTGTTAATGCTGGTGGTCAATGCACTGACCGTTACGTTGGTGCTTGCTCTTCTAATAAAGCCCTTCTCACGGAAATACCAGGGTGAACCAACACCAGCCAAACCTATTGAGGTAAATAAGGGGCTGTGGCTTCCTCCAATTACGCTTGCGCTAGTTAGTGTACTCGCGACGGTACTGGGGCTTGGCTGGCTTAATGAACAAGTTATTTTGCCCGGCGTGACCTCGATTGCTCCGATATCTGAGCCAGAGCCACTCAAGTTATGGCATGGCATTAATCTGCCTCTGGTGTTAAGTGCGGTGACGCTCTTGCTAGGTGTCTCAGTGTATAAGATTTACCCTTGGCTACTCGCTCAGTGGACACGGTTATCTATCACTTTGCCTAATGCGAACAAGGTGTTTGATGGTTTGCTAAAAGGAATGATGGCATTTGCGTCTTGGCAAACTAATCTGATGCAGCGAAAGCGCATGAGTTTTTATGGGTTGATTTCATTTTCAGCGTTAGCAGTACTACTGGTATCTCAAGTTCATATTTCTTCGGACGTTATGATTAACCAACTTGTTGACGTTAAGTTCTACGAGTTTGCAGTAGCATTACTGCTTATTGTCTCTACGGTTGTCGTCATTGTTTCTAAGACGAAACTTCTTGCGGTTGCGGCGTTAGGAATGATCGGCTTCATGACAACTTTGGTGTTTATGATCTACAGCGCTCCTGATGTGGCTAAGACGCAACTTTTGGTAGAAACGCTAATGGTGGTGTTTTTGGTCTTGCTGATGCGTCATGTGCCTAAGCTGGCCACGGTTCGTCAACATTCAATAAAAAGAAAAACGCTCCACGCAGTGGTTGCTAGTGTGATTGGTTTTGCCATCACTATGCTGCTTATCAACATTACTTCACAGCCGATGGATACCAGTGTGGCAGAGTTCTTTTCTAACAACAGCGTTCCTGGCGGTCACGGGCGCAATATTGTGAACGTAATTCTAGTGGACTTCCGTGCGTTCGATACCTTTGGTGAAGTGGTTGTGGTGGTAATGGCTGGGCTATGTGCGGTCAGTCTACTGAAGCCGGGTAGTGTGACCTACAAGAACATTCAGTCGCTGATCTTTGGTACTGCTTCGCATATCGTTGTTGCTTTGATGTTGGTGTTCTCACTCTATCTCCTGATGCGAGGACACAACTCGCCTGGTGGTGGCTTTATCGGTGCGCTTATCGCAGTGATTGGTTTATCACTACTGATGTTTGCAGAGTCTCCCAAGTATGTGCGTGAGCGATTGCACTTCGCGCCATTCAGTATTGCTATGTTTGGCGTATTGCTGAGCTTTATCGCAGGCGTTATCAGCTTGTTATTCAACTTACCTTTCTTGACTGGGTTGTGGTGGAAAGATGTACTTCCGCTCGGCACACCATTGATCTTTGATATTGGTATTTATCTGGGTGTTATTGGTGGTGTTATGGGAATGGTACTGCACGTCAGTGAGGAGCTTAACTAATGGAAATTTTATGGAGTGTGGTCGTAGGGGTGTTTGTTGCCGCTGGGATCTATTTGATGCTCGAGCGCCATTTGTTACGCGTTCTATTTGGCTTAATTATGCTGAGTAGTGCTGTCAATATGGCGATCTTTACAGCGGGTAGGCTGACAGTAGGTGAGCCACCATTGATTGATGCTAATGCAGTTGTGCCGCCTATAGGTGCTGCAAACCCATTACCTCAAGCATTGATTTTAACGGCGATTGTTATTGGGTTTGGTTTATTGGTGTTCACGCTTGTGCTGTTTTATCGAGCCTATCAAGAGTCCTTAACAGTGGATATTGATCAAATGACGTATTCAGAGGAGGAGCAGTAATGTCGCTTTGGTTAACGTTACCTGTCGTTCTCTCAGTGCTTACTTCGGCTTTAGTTTTCTTTAGTCGCAATCATTTGAGATACGTTGAGTGGATTAGTGGTGTTAGTGCGCTAATCACCTTGCTCGCCAGCGTAATGCTGTTTGCCGATGTCACTACTTTGGGCCCACAAGCGGTCGCGTTTGGTCAGTGGGCGGCGCCATTTGGTATCGTATTTGTCGCCGATATGCTGAGTGCAGGCATGGTAGTCATGACTGCTTTCATTGGGGTAATCATCGTATTCTATGCCATGGCAGATTTACGACCTAAACCGTCGTATAGCTTGTTCCATTCATTAATCCATATTCTATTGGCAGGTGTTTACGGGGCGTTCTTAACGGGGGATATATTCAACCTATATGTCTGGTTTGAAGTGATGCTGATTGCCTCGTTCGGATTAATGGTACTGGATGCCACTCGTGAACAGGTAGATGGAGCCGTTAAGTACGTAATGTTGAATTTGATCTCAACGCTAATGTTCTTGCTGGCGATTGGTTTGCTTTATGGGGCAACGGGCACTTTGAATCTTGCTGACTTGCATGGGAAAGTCGCATCCATTCACCCGCAAACTCAGTCAACGGTGGCGGTGCTATTCTTGTTTGCGTTCGCCATTAAGTCGGCATTATTTCCACTGTTTGCCTGGTTACCAGCGTCATACCATACGTTACCGAGTGGTGTTGTTGCTCTGTTTGCTGCACTACTGACTAAAGTTGGCATCTATGCGCTTATGCGGATGTTCACCCTTGTGTTTCCTTTGTCGGACAGTGGTTGGCAACCATTAATGTTATGGATTGCTGGGTTAACTATGTTGGCTGGCGTTTTAGGTGCGGCGAGTCAGTTCAACGTAAAGAAGATCTTGTCGTTCCACAGTATTAGCCAGCTTGGTTATATGGCAATGGGTCTAGCCATCGCGACACCGTTAGCGCTTGCTGGAACGATCTTCTACATCGTCCACCATATTATCGTGAAGTCGAATCTGTTTCTGATTGGTGGGGTATTAGAACGCAAGTATGGCACGAGTGAATTGCGCCACTTAGGCGGGGTATACAAATCGACACCATTGCTGGCGTTTCTGTTCCTGATCCCAGCCTTTTCACTTGCAGGTTTTCCTCCTTTGTCAGGTTTCTGGGGTAAGTTTCTGGTTATTCGAGACAGTCTACACGTTGAGTATTATTGGCTAGCGGGTACAGCTCTATTTGTTGGGCTACTGACACTGTTTTCGATGACCAAAATTTGGAGCGAAGCGTTTTGGAAGCCACAACCAGAAAATAAGCCGGCGAAAAAACTGTGTAAGAAAACCAAGGTGTTGTATTACGCACCTATCATCAGCCTGACATCAATGGCGCTGTTGTTTGGATTCATTGCAGAGCCTTTTTTCCAGCTAGCCATGGGAGCAGCAGAGCAGTTACTAGACCCGAGCGCCTACATTAATGCGGTCTTAGGAGGTGGAGCATGAATTACTTTTTCCTCAATGTTTTCCTAGCAGGTGCTTGGATGCTGATCAACGGCGAATACAGTGGTCTAAATTTCGTGGTTGGGTTTACGGTTGGCTTCTTTGCTTTGAGACTAAGTCAACCATTTGGAATGAAATCTACTTATTTCACACGTTTCAGTGCGGTGATTAAGCTGTTTCTGTGCTTCTGCTATGAGATGGTGATTTCCGCAGCTCAAGTGGTTTGGGATGTGGTGACGCCAACACACTTGAGTGACCCGGATATTGTTTATGTGCCTCTGGATGTGACGACAGACTTAGAAATTACGCTACTGGCTAATATGGTTTCACTAACGCCAGGCAGTCTAAGTTTGGATGTCACTGAAGATAAAAAACACTTGGTCGTTCACGCTATGTTCGCACCTAAGCATGAAGAGGTTATTCAAACTATCAAACAAGGGATGGAAAAGCGTATTTTGGAGGTGACTCGTGGATAGTTGGTTGCAGTTTACTATTACCATTTCTTACGCTGGATTATTATTTAGCTTGGTGATGGTATTTATCAGGTTAATATTAGGTCCGACCTTGGCGGATAGAGTGGTTGCACTCGATTTGATTGCATTCATTACCGTTGGATTTATTGCAGTACATACTTTAGATAGTGGGCAGAAATCATTATTAGACGTTGCGATAACGCTAGGTCTGGTAGCATTTTTGGGCACGATTGCTTTCTCAAGCTTTATAGCGAAGAGAACATTAGAGGAGGAAGAGTAATGGAAATCATAACGGGAATTTTGCTCTGTATCGGTACCTTTTTTGTTATCGTTGCTAGTATTGGAGTGGTAAGAATGCCGGATCTTTATACCCGAATGCATGCATCAACCAAAGCTAATACTATGGGATTAACAGCGTTGTTGGCTGCTGTAGCGGTGGGGATTCCGGATATTACAGTAACCTCACGTGTACTAGGCACCATGTTATTTATTTTGCTGACGGCACCGGTTGCGACGCACTTGTTGGGAAAAAGTATGCACGCTAGTGGTTATAAGATGTGGCGAAGAGAAAAATAACTGGTAACGATCATCGTCCATTGAGTCTACTTTTCATGGAAAGGAAAGTATTTCGACATATTTCGTTTTGTAATTCAGCGTTATATTTGATTGTTAATTGTATTTTTGTGGTATGGCTTTAACTATCGAGATTAATTTATATTTGATGTTATTTTCATATTTACCTTAATTAGAGTGGAAGGTAATATAGTTTATAGAGTCAATGCTCCTCTTTTTGATAGCTCATTAAATTATAAGTTCCATTTTAAGTGTTCTGAAGTTTAGTCGTTCGTTAAAAATCGAAGGAGAATAATATATGCGTAAAAAAGAAATGATATTGCTTATTATTACTAGTACTTTATTTCTAGTGAGTCTAGTAATAGGGAAATAAGCTTAACTGTTCATCTTATAATGTAGAACGACATATTCCACAAGCAGGTGCTGTGACTAGTCGTGCTTCATAAATAGGTGTCAATAAGTTTGAGTATGTGGCGCGAACATAAGAGCGTCGTGCCACTTCCAACTTGGTTATTGGTGTGCAATCTTCGCATCTAACTGCTGAAGCACTGATTCCACAAACTCCTGAGCAGGTAAACTCTTCCATTGTTCCGTTAAAGCCACCTCTGATAATGACTGCCGTTTGCTGACCATCACTCCCCGTAATAGATAGCTATGAATGCGGCAAGCGCACTGATAGCAATCTTTGCTGTCCGGATAATGTTTGTTAAACCAAGTAAGACACTCGTGCATTGCTTGCAACAAAAGAGATGGTTCAATGCTGGGAAATATGCGATTAAACGATTCACCGAATAACGTTATCGCCCAATCGCCGGCCATTGCAATGTCGAGTAGGAACCAATGCCTGGGGTCATTATTATGGTCAAACGAAACGTAGTCTTTCTTTAAGGTGCGACCCGTATTGAAATTAATAGCGTAGTGCAGCGATTGTGCTGTGCGCAGTTGGGCTTTGTGATATACCACGAACTCCAATTTGGTTGCTGGGCAGGGTAGGTGAGAGTGCGATAGCGCCTCTATGATAGCCTGCTTTTGAGCGTCGCAAAGGGGTTGCGCTACCACCATTTGGACGTCTAAATCACTTTCACCCCCAACATAACTCCCCTGACTTGCTGAGCCAAGTAAGTAGATACCAACGATATTAGTACCTGCGATTAACTGAAGCACGTCGCACAAGCGATTTATGTATTCTCGTTCAGCAGAAGGTAGGGCAAAAAGACGTGAGTGCATGATGATAGTGTGGATCCGTGTCGATGATTGTCGATGCTACCATAAGCGATTAGTTCAAATCAGTGAAACGTCTGGCAACCTCAACAAGTTATCAGTTTGACTTAAATACTTTTGTTCAACGCACACCCTGCTGAAGACTATTTCTGTAAATAGCTAAATTATTGCCGTTACTTCATCAAGCAAAACTGTGATAATGGCGACCCACAGTAACTATTGCCTTATTGGCGATAGAGCATCTTGGTTAAGTTATTCGTTATATTCATTAAGTAGGATTTTACATCTATGCGCGCCTTTGTACTTCGAGCTCGTTCCGCCCCTACCGAAAGCCAGCAACTTCTCGCTTCCGTTGGTCAGGAGGCTCATACCGAAATTTTAGCTCACACGTTGATGAACACGATCTTTGTTGCGCAGTCTCATCGTGAAGATGTGGTGGTTTACCTCGTCCTAGAAAGTACTAAAGATTACTCTCGCACTATACGCTTTAGCTCAAACGACATCAGTAACGTTGGTGGCTTTCATGAGAAAGTGCTACTCGATAAAGTTGCCAGAGCATTAGACGTATCCCAAGGTATGGGTAAAGAGCAAGAACGTGAAGTTGAAGCGGGTATTACTGTACGAACCATTAGCTTCGAAAAGCTGGTTCAAGAACTGGCGGAAGATTATCAGCTCTACATGATGGATAAGAAAGGCACCTTCATTCGAGAACAACAGTTTGTCGGTAATTCTTGTTTTCTTCTTACCGACCATATTCCAATGCCGAAGAAGAGTTTTAATAGTTTAAAGCGTCTAGGTACTGAGAAAATCAGCCTTGGTCCTAAGATGTTGTTTGCTTCTCAATGCGTAACTCTGATTCATAATGAATTGGATTTAAATGAGTAACATTGAAGGGCGATAGGAAATCACCATTCGATAGTGTATTGAACGCTATGTCTTTTAGGCATAGCGTTTTTTTAACTTTTCCGTTTTTGCAGATTATTTTTAGATCGTGCAATGCATAATTCTCTCAGTTCTGGTTAGCCATCTTACTGATGCCAAACGTCAATGAATACACTTACAATACTGAGAGCAAATTATGAAAATGCATTTCAAAAGCCTTGTCTGCTTAGCTGTTCTATCTACTCCTGTTTTTGCAGCGCAACATCCTGATCCTCTACCTTCTTGGAACGATGGCGCTACTAAATCTGCTATTGTTGAATTTGTTGAAACTGTTACCACAAAAGGCTCTGATAATTACGTCCCAGCCGAAGAGCGTATCGCAGTATTTGATAACGATGGTACGTTATGGGCCGAGAAGCCGATGTATTTTCAATTATTCTTTACCTTGGACCGTATTAAAGAGCTTGCTCCGAAGCACCCTGAGTGGATAACCGAAGAGCCGTTTGCGTCTGTTTTGAAAGGCGACATAAAAGCAGCCCTGTCTCATGGTGAGGAAGGATTGCTGAAAATGGTTATGGCAACGCATGCCGGTATGAACTCTGTGGAATTTGAGGAAATGGTGCAAGCTTGGGTGAAGAACGCTAAACACCCAATCACTAAAAGGCCTCTAACGGAGATGATTTATCAACCGATGTTGGAAGTGCTCGACTTTCTTCGTGACAATGATTTCAAAACCTACATAGTTTCTGGTGGAGGAGCAGACTTTATGCGTCCTTGGACAGAGGAAGTGTATGGTATTTCTCCGGAGTACGTTATTGGCAGCGAAATAGAGACAGAGTTCGCTTACACTAGTAATGGCATTGAAATCCAACGCTTGCCAAACGTCGCTCATATTAATGACAAAGCGGGTAAGGTCATTGGTATTCACAAGAGACTAGGTCGCCAACCTATTGCGGCTTTTGGTAATTCTGACGGTGATTTGCAGATGATGCAGTGGACGACCCAACAAGAAGGTGTCACCTTCGGCCTTTATGTGCATCATACTGATGAAGGGCGAGAGTGGAAGTATGATCGTAATTCTTCGGTTGGCCGCCTAGATAAGGGACTAGACGAAGCCAAGAAAGAAGGTTGGACTATCGCAGATATGAAGAATGACTGGAAAGTGATTTACCCCAATTGATAGCGCAGTGATTTGGAACCCGCAATGCGTTTGGGGTCACTAGAAAGCATTGCGGTGGTTGCTAGCCTTTTAGGGTATAAGTGAAGGTAAGAGGGCTGAATGGCAGTCACTAATAGTAAAAAAAAACTCAATTTCGAGCAGTTATCTAGTGAGATAACTGCGATAGCAAACTGCAAGGTCCTGTTTGATTTTCCCAATGAACCAAATCATGTTACCGAGCGTCAGTATGGATTTTTACAAATTAATCGTCCAACGATTCGTTATACAGCATTCACAACTCCTCATGCACTGACACTTTACTCCGCTCTGTTTAAGCCTGAGTGTGCTTTGCAAACTCGATTACATTCACCAGAAATTACCCTGATGATCACCACAATGGAAAGTCAGTCCGTGTGTTTTAATGGTAGTTGGATTAACACTGACCAAGTTGCGATAGTCTCAAGTCGTTCTGAAGTTCCCTTTGCATTATTTATTCCCCAGAACACCACGGTTATCTTAAGTGAAATAGCTGGGCCCTCTAGAAAATTGAAGAGTTTCAGTGATTCCCTTGTCCCAGTTACTGTTTCGAAAAGGAACTTAGACAAGTTTAAGGCGGTAGGTAAGTTTGTCTTTGAACAGCCGACTGAGAAACAAGGGCATGGTGGGACGAAAGCTGTCCTTGATTTGATCACCGTTCTTTTGGATGAACTCCCTCCACTGCGCCCCCAATCGCTGCATGGACCAAGTCGCAGGCCTAGAAAGCATCTGATGACAAAAATAGTGAAAATGATGGAACAGAAAACGACGCGAGTGATGTCGCTGAAGCAGATAGCTAATGAATTAGATATTAGCACCAAAAGCATCAACCTCTTTTTCAAAGAGTATTTGTTCATTGCACCCAAGCGATTCTATTTGCTCGTTAATCTATTTAAATTTCGAAATATTTTGCTTCAAGGGAAGTGCTCTTCAGTATTAGAAGCTACGGTATTATCAGGGGTTGATGGGTGGAGTCGATATTCTGAGCGGTACCAAAAGCTGTTTGGTGAAAAGCCTTATGATACGTTTATGAAGTCAAAATAACGATGTAATTTGGCACGGATCTCAAAGGCAGTGAACTTTGGTATTTTCATGTCTAAAATCTTTCTTGAGCATGACCGAGTGGCATCGAGGTCGTGGAAAAATCGGCCATTGATATCGAATGTTGGCTTTTGTCCCATTCGGTTGTTTTTATGAGCTTTATTGCTAAAGCGTCAACAGTTCAAGAATAGATAAACACGACATGAATAAATTTCAATTTCCAAATAATATCAAGAAGATCAATTTCATCTTTGTTGCATTAATGTTCTCTTTTCTAGCTGGTTGCTCTTCAACCGCTTCAATTGATAGTTCCAAAACTCGAAGTTATGCAAAATCCCATGAACTTGTAGGTCAAGCGTCTTGGTATGGGAATAAATACCACGGACGACGCACTGCGAGTGGTGAGCGCTATAACATGAGGGCTTATACCGCAGCTCATAAAACGTTACCTTTTGGAACGATCGTGAGAGTGACAAATACCGCTAATGATAAAACAGTGGACGTCAAAATCAACGATAGAGGCCCGTTTGTAAAAGGTCGAATTATTGACTTATCTCGCAAGTCATTTGAACAAATTGGCGACATTAGTAAAGGGATAGCACCGGTAAAAATTGAGATTATCGATGACAGTAATACTTTTAGGTATAAGCACTAATCCACTGCCCGAATGACGCGTTGGTGATACAATTCAGCAGCAAAAAAGATCCGAGTTGAGAGACAACATGACTGAGTTCGAAAAAATGCTTGCTGGTGAAGAGTTCGATGGCGGCGCCGAAAGCATTAACCAAATCCGCGAAAACGCCTCCCTTCTGTTACAGGCAATAAATAAAAATACTGATGACATTCAACGTGGTGAGCTGTTTCAACAGTTAATGGGGAATATTGCAGATTCCAGTATTGTACGTTCTCCATTCTATTGTGAGTTTGGTAAGACGATTTCGATTGGTGAAAAGACCTTTATTAATATGAATGTCACCATGCTAGATGGTGCCAAAATCATGATTGGTAACAACGTGTTGATAGGGCCAAATACGCAGTTCTATTGCGCTAGCCACGACTTAAACTACCTCAAGCGTCGCAACTGGGAAACGATCTGTGGACCGATTACGGTGGAAGACGATGTATGGATTGGAGGTAATGTGGTGATCAATCAAGGTGTTACCATTGGAGCGCGTTCCGTCATTGCCGCTAATTCCGTTGTGAACAGTGACGTACCGCCCGACTCGTTATATGGTGGAACACCCGCTAGGTTGATTAAGAATCTCAATGAGAGCGATAACACTTACAAAGGCCAATAGCCACACAACTCAGTAAATTCTACCGAAAGGATGGCGATTAGCATTTAGTATGAGGAATGAGCCAGAGCGCTTAATCTCTTTCGCTGCATTTCAGCTTAATCATCGTGATCCTTTCGGCGACCACTCATATTTCCCCCAGTTTCTGTGACATTAATCGTTATTTCACATTACTCTACAATTTAATTTGCTTCCGTTAAATTCAATGAAATGAAAGTGTTTCATGAATTATGTTGTCGATATATGTCGCAAACATGCATCGATATGGCGGCTAAATTGATGCTTCTTCATTTTCTCCTTAATAAAACTGTAATGTGTCCTCTTTAATCTTGCGTTCAACAACGGAGGAGAGGCGATGAATATCAAAGATGTAGCAGAACTTGCAGGAGTGTCACCTGCAACTATCTCTCGTTATCTAAATCAGCCTCAATCTGTAGCGCATGCCACGAGCAAGAGAATTGAGAAGGTCATTACTCTCACTGGATACAGTGTTGAGCAACGACATGACCAAATTGAATTCAATAAAAATCCAACTCTCGGAGTGGTGATTCCAAGTTTAATTAACCCTGTGTTTTCAGAGGTAGTTACCGGCATCCAGCAAAGAGCGAGGCACTTTGGGTACTCGGTTGTGGTTGTTGACACTCAATATGACAGTGGCCAAGAGCAGCAAGCGGTTATCGACCTGATAAGGCAGCGTGTCGAAGGTGTCATTTTGACGATCGCAGATACCTCTGAAAATGAAGCATTGAAACTTCTGAGAGACTTTAAGTTTCCCTACTGTTTATTGCACAACCGTTCAGATGAGCAAGAACCTTGCGTTTTTGTTGATAACTATCAAGCCGGTATTGATGTAGCTCAGCGAGTCGTGGAATTAGGACACCGAAGAGTTGGCATGTTAACGGGGCGATTTGTCTCATCTGATCGTGCTGAGCAGCGCTATAAAGGGTTTAAAAAAGGTCTTAATGACAATGGATTGGAATTAACTGAGCTACTAGAAGTAGACCAAAACAAGCTTGATCCATTTGGTGACCAAGAGATGAGTGTTATCCAGAGAGAACAGGCGCCTACAGTGTGGTTTTGTAGTAACGATTTGCTGGCATTGAAGGCGATAAATGCCGTGAAAGCCAACGGTCTACATGTACCTTCGGACATCTCAATTATCGGTTTTGACGGCATGAGTTTAGCTCAGCTTATCACCCCGACTCTCGCAACGGTTGCGGTACCACATCTAAAAATGGGGCAAGTCGCTGTAGATATTTTATTTAACGCCAAAGCAGGAGCGAGCGTATCGACTCAACTTGCTCTGGATTATCAATTGCAAATGAATGGCTCACTTGACGTGGTGCCGCACTTACAAAACAACGAATAGTCACATATTGGAGAATATAATGACTTTTACACTAGGCTCTAAAACAAAAAAACTAGCGGGAATGCTATTTGGTTTGGCTTGCGCTTCATTTCAAGCGCAGGCATCTAGCGCAATTTGCTATAACTGCCCTCCAGAGTGGGCGAACTGGGGAGGGCAATTACAGCTGATAAATAAAGAACTTGGAATTCGAGTTCCGATGGACAACAAAAATTCCGGTCAGTCTCTGTCTCAGTTAGTTGCGGAGAAAAACAATCCAGTAGCAGACGTTGTTTATTATGGTGTGTCATTTGGCATCAACGCGACTAACCAAGGGGTAGTAGAACCGTACAAACCGAAGAATTGGGACCAAATTCCAGAGGGGATGAAAGATCCAAACGGTAATTGGTTTGCAATTCATTCGGGAACCATTGGCTTCTTCGTTAACGTTGATGCTTTAGATGGAGCGCCGGTCCCGCAGAGTTGGGAAGATCTTCTTAAACCAGAATATCGTGGCATGGTTGGTTATCTTGACCCAACCAGTGCGTTTGTGGGCTACGCAAGCGCGGTAGCGGTAAATGAAGCAATGGGGGGCGATATCACTGACTTCACACCTGCTATTGAGTACTTCCGCAAACTTGCGAAAAATCGCCCGATTGTCCCAAAACAAACCTCGTATGCACGTGTAATTTCGGGTGAGATTCCAATCTTATTGGATTATGACTTTAATGCGTATCGCGCCAAATATAACGACTTCTCTAATGTGGAATTTGTCATTCCGAAGGAAGGTTCTATTGCTGTTCCTTATGTAATGAGCATGGTGAAAGACTCGCCACACCCTGACAACGCAAAAAAAATCTTGGATTTTGTGTTATCCGAAAAAGGCCAACAAGTTTGGGCAAAGGCGTATTTACGACCAGTTATTGATGGGGTGATGGATGAGGATGCGAAGAGTAAGTTCCTACCTGACTCTGAATATCAGCGCGTTGGTTCAGTTAACTTTGCAAAGATGTCTGAAAACCAAGCCGCATTCGCTGACCTGTATCTAAGAGAAGTCAACTAAACCTCACCGGACCATGGATGGCGGACAAGATTTCCGCCATTGTTTTTATGAAAAAGAATCATCTATCTATTTTGCTTATTCTGCCTGCTGTAATAGTGAGCTGCGCATTTTTCTTGTTACCAGTGGTGCAACTGTTGCAGGTCTCGTTAGTTGATGGCGGTGCGCAGAGCTACATACAAATTCTAACCCGACCTTTGTACTTGAAGAGTCTTTTTTCAACCGTAACGCTTTCTGTCCTAGTCACAGTTGTGAGTTTAGCGGTGGCTACGATCAGTGGGCTGTTTTTGACGCGTTATGAGTTTAAGGGGAAGCAGTTGCTGGTTGCTATGTTGAGCTTTCCGCTTGCATTTCCCGGAGTGGTGATTGGTTTCTTCGTCATTATGCTTGCAGGACGTCAAGGTCTGTTTGCCCAAGCAGGGTTATTGCTTACTGGGGAACGTTGGATGTTTGCTTACTCAATCGCGGGATTGTTTTTGGGTTACTTGTACTTCTCAATACCTCGAGTGGTACTCACGGTCATGGGTGCCGCAGAAAAACTCGATCAAAACCTACTTGAAGCGGGGCGTTCATTAGGCGCAAATCGTTGGCAAATTTTCAAAGACGTAACGCTACCTGCGTTAAAACCAGGATTAATCTCATCGGGTTCGATCTGTTTCGCTACCTCAATGGGCGCGTTTGGCACGGCCTTCACTCTGGCAACCAACATTAACGTGTTACCAATGACGATTTACACAGAGTTCACACTCAATGCTAACTTCGCTATGGCGGCTGCTTTGAGCTTAATCCTTGGTCTAGTGACTTGGTTGTGTTTGATGTTAGCGAAGCGTCAGGGTAATTCGTCTATGGCAATGGGAGGCTAATCAATGAAGAAAGATAAGTACTTTTATATCCAGCTTGGGTTCACTTTATTGGTCTGTGCGTTTCTAATTGTTCCTGTTTTTATGTCGATTGTTGCTGGACTAACGAACAACTATTTTGTTGGTGTGAAAAGTGGATTGACCCTTCGTTGGGTTGAACAAGTATGGGCACTCTATTCAGACACGATTTGGCTAACATTACAAATTGCTATCGCGACCACCATTATTAATGTGCTGGTGGGCGTACCTTGTGCTTATGTGCTGGCGAAAAGCAAAAGCCGTTGGGCATCGTTGTTTGATGAGATCTTAACCTTGCCGATTGCCATTCCAGGTATGGCAATTTCGCTTGGTTTAATCCTCGCTTACGGTGACTTTAGTGATTTCCGTTCTAACTGGACGTTTATCTTAGTGGGTCACGTTATCTTCACTTTGCCGTTTATGGTTAAGTCAGTGTTGGCGGTACTGCAAAGTATTAATTTCAATGTGTTGGAAGAGGGAGCGGCGAGTTTGGGAGCAAGCTTTTGGCAGCGTTTCTTTGATGTCATTGTCCCTAACTGCAAAGCAGGTATTGTCGCTGGTATGTTGATGACCCTCACTCTCTCTATTGGCGAGTTTAACCTAACTTGGATGCTTCACACGCCATTAACCAAAACCTTGCCTGTTGGTTTGGCTGACTCGTACGCCTCCATGCGTTTAGAGATTAGCTCTGCTTATACCTTAATTTTCCTTTGTCTCATTTTACCGTTGCTGGTTCTGGCTCAGATGCTGAACAGAAAGCCGGTTACAAGCAATTAAGATTGAACTCAATGTTAGAACAAACAATGACTGGCGTAGAAATCACGCTGAAAGATATTACCAAGACTTTCCCAGATGGAACCTTGGCTCTAAAACCGACTGACCTAAAAATAGAAGCGGGAGAGATTTTAGTATTACTGGGACCTTCTGGTTGCGGGAAAACAACAACCTTGCGTCTTATAGCTGGATTGGAGTTTGCTGATGAAAATGGCGGACAAATAACTTTTGGTGATCAAGAGGTTACCGCGCTCCCTATTGAGCAAAGAAAAGTCGGAATGGTGTTCCAATCATATGCGCTGTTTCCCAATATGAACGTTAGCGAAAATATCACTTATGGCCTGAAAGTTCGTGGCGTGGATCCTTCGGTACGAGCTCAAAAGCTTAAGCAGATGCTGACTATGTTCGACCTAGAAAAGTATGCGCAAAGAGGCGTCCATCAATTATCTGGTGGCCAACGTCAACGTGTGGCGTTAGCTCGTGCCATAATAACCGAACCAGATGTGTTGCTGCTTGATGAGCCGCTTTCAGCTTTGGATGCTTTGCTAAAACAACGTTTGAGAAGTGATATTCGCTCGTTGTTAAAAGAATTAGGCATCACTGCAGTGTATGTAACTCATGACCAAGAAGAAGCTATGGCGATGGGCGACAGAATTGCCGTTCTCGACCATGGTGAAATTGCCCAGATTGGTTCAGCAAAGGATATCTATCTGCAGCCAAGTAACAGCTTTGTAGCTGATTTTATCGGGCAAATGAATCGATTTGAAGGAGCGGTAGAAGCAGGGAAGTTGCTGTTGGACACCGGTAAGTACCTAAAACTGCCAGAGCATATAGACACGAATATCTCTGCTAAAAATGACTCATTGAGCGTCATGCTAAGACCAGAAGATATTATCTTGAAGGACATTAGCGATGATTGTGATGCTTTAACCGGTGTCGTAGTGAGTACGGTGTTTTTAGGGGACAGAACCCGTGTCACTTTGTCTGGAGTACAAAAGGAGTCTCAACTCATGGTTGACTGTTTTGAGCGCACTGAATATCAGGCGGGTCAAGTTGTGACTGTGTCCTTTGAACCTAGTCGTTTAATTCCTTTGAAGAAGTAAAGTTATGTTAATTGCCCAACTTACCGATTTGCATATCAAACAAGATGGCAAACCCGCGTATCGCAAGGTGGATACGTTGCGATGCCTACAGAATGCTGTACAACATATCAACCACCTTAACCCCAGACCAGATTATGTCGTTATTACCGGTGATCTTGGTGACTTTGGTACGGAACAGGAATACCAAATCATCAGGCAAGAACTAGAGAAACTGCAAATACCACTTCGGGTCGTTCCGGGTAACCACGATCACCGTGATAATTTGCGAGTGGGACTGCAACAGTTAGTCGATTTTGACCACCCAGAGTTTTGCAACTTTGTCGTTGAGCAGGATGAACAAGTTTTATTGGGTTTAGACTCGTCTGTCATTGGCAAACCTTATGGCTTTTTATCTTCACAAACACTTGAGTGGTTGCAAAGTCAGTTAGCCCGTTTATCTAATAAGTCTGTGCTTATTTTTCTACACCATCCGCCAATGCATGTCGGATTAGGGCATATGGATGTGCAAAACCTGACAAATGCAGACAGCTTATATGAAGTGTTAAGTCAGTTTGATAACGTACGCGGACTTTGCGCTGGCCACTTACACCGTCCTATCACCGCGACTTGGCGTTCAATTCCTGTTTGGGTTGGACCGTCACACAGCCATTCGGTGACGCTTGACCTCGATCCTAACGCACCGTCATCTTTTTCATTAGAGCCAAGAGCCATTCAACTGCTCAAATTTGAGAATGATTCGGTGGTGTCCCATATTAGCTACATTGAAGACAGTGATGGTCCTCATCCATTTTTCGATGAACAGGGTAGATTGATCGATTAGCGATTGAAGCAACCCAGAAAAGGTCCATGCTAGGTATGGACCCTTTTAAACTTGTTACGCGAGTATGTTGTGCTTTATTAATTACTCGTATTTTGACGCGTACGTTTCTCGTATGCTTGCGAGTACCACTCTAATAGTTCAACAACTTTAGTGTCATTCAACAGGGTTTATAGGCCGAGAGCTTCAGGGTAAAACTCAGCCGTTATATATCGAGATGTATTTGCGTCGTCGTTAGGTTCAAACCATGTATATGGGTAATCGTTTGTGGTTTAAGTAGTTTCCACTCTTTGCTTTTTTCGAGGGGTTCGGACGCAACGCTGACGTTTTCTCCTTCTGCTTTAATAAAAACAGTCGGTGGCTCTTGGTCACTACTGTATCGTACGACCCAAAACTGTTCGCCGTCGGAGAGGCAAATAGAGGCTTTAAATGGCAAGGCTACCTCTCTTTCTGATTTGGCGTTTTCGATATCTTTGATGGTTTCAATAATGGCGTTGTTTACATTGCTCGACAGGCCATTTTTCATCATCAATAAGAAGATAAGCTCACTGTCGGTCGTTCCTTTTCGATAGTGATAAAGCGATTCAGGCAGCAGACGTTCTAGTTGGAAGCGCAGCTTTTCAAATTCATCGATTTGTCCGTTATGCATGAACATCCAATTGTCGACTACGAAAGGATGGCAGTTAGAGCGTGATACGCTCGTTCCCGTTGAAGAGCGAACATGTGCCATAAATCGATGGGAGCGAATGTGATGCGTCAGAGAACGAAGATTATCGTCACTCCAGGCAGGCATGACTTCGTGGAATTGACCGGGGATATCACGTTGCGTGTACCAACCTAACCCAAAACCGTCAGCGTTTATTCGAGTGGCACCTTTTCTTGCCTCTAAACTCTGGTTAATCAGTGAGTGTTCAGGTACATAAATTAGTTCATCTAGATAAGTTGCGGTTCCCTGATAAGCTAGCCAACGACACATTCATCGCTCCCTCTGTGTAGTGTTTGAAATGGGTACTGTTCCTAAATTAACCACTTTTGTGGCGTTCAACAAGCACCCATACCAACTGTTACAAAGGAGATGTCTACTCAATTTCAACCGGCGGTCTAAACGTCATCTCATGCATGACGACATCACTAGGCAGTTCAAGTAATAGAGAAATGGTGGATGCAACGCTTGCTGGGTGCATATACTCAGGGCGGTCTGCTTCTCTAAAGCTGGTGTCTGCGCCGCCAGGGAACAAAGAAGTCACTTTTATTCCATGAGGCTGAGCTTCTTTCATCAAGATTGCACTAAAGCCCGCAAAGCCCTGTTTCATCGCCGTGTAGACACTCATGGTTTCATTAGAGCGTTTAGCAACTGTGCTTACCACATTAATAATTTGTCCTGATTTAGCCGGTTTCATGACCTTTAAGGCTTCTCTACACAACAACGCAGGTGCACGAAGGTTGACGGCATACTGTTGGTCAAACTCTTCTAAGGTGAACTCTTCAATAGCGCATTTGCGCAAGTTCATACCCGCGTTATTAATTAGAACGTCCAGCCTACCTAGCTTATCGAGCGCCTTTTGGAATAGTTCGACAGTCTGATTAGGATCGGTTAAGTCGGCAGCGATGGTATGACAGTTCGCTTCTTGCTCTAGCTGTGCCAGTTTTTCAGGATTACGGCCCGTTGCTACTACTTGGTGGCCTTTATGGCTTAGTTCTTTTGCTAGTTCATAGCCGATACCACTTGTTGCACCAGTTACCAAGATTGTTTTCATCGCCAAAGCTCCAAATTGATAAGAAGTTGAGTAGGTTGGATAGTGGCACAAGCTTACCGTGGACACGAGTAAATTACCGTACCAATTGATGAAAACAGGGCACACGTTTGTGCTTTGTTACAAAACAAATGCAAAGGGAGAGGCAACTGTTCAATAAAAACTGATAGGCAGATAAAAATCCAGTTCAAAAACTTCGTCAGTCGCCAAGAAATGATTGCGATGATAATGCACGTAAGCTGGGGTTGCACTGGCTTTGAAGCCAGACTGCGGTAACCATTTCTCTTGGATTCGACTTATTTGCGGAAGCAACTCACCGTAAACACCTTGAAGACGGAAGACGGCGTGTAAACCACCCGGAATGGTCATTTGGTTTACGGTACCTCGAAGTTTGATCGGAGCATCAATTTCTAGGCATGCGACATAGCGACACTTATCTAGTTCAACCCAAGCGGGGTTCGAATGATGTAACCCAAACTGTACCGAAAAATCTCGTTTTTCAGCGCTTGCCCATGCTTTGAGCATTTGCCATGGCTTACGTATAGAGCGGTTGTAACCAATGTGACGGATATATGCGACGCGACGCGGCGGCGCGTCGATAATTTTGGGGGCGGGAATAGGACGATCCACAGCTCGAGCATAACCCGCAGCAACGTCAGGGTCCGCTAAATAAGGCTTGTGTGACACTTGAGGGTCGTGTTTTCGCCACTGACCGGGTGAGAGTCTGAACACGTCTTTGAACGCACGCGAAAATGATGATATTGAGCTAAAACCACTCTTATTTGCTATCTGCTGAATACTAGATTTGGTATCGAACATTAATTGATTTGCGGCGTATTCCATTCTTGTGCGGCGGATATATTGATGCAGTGATTCACCAACGACTTCCTTAAATACTCGATGGAAATGCTGTTCGGAATAGGCCCCAATAGCAGCGAGCTCTTTTCCGGAAAGCTCTTTACTTATATCACTGTGGATATAGAACAGGACGTCGTTGATTCGAGTTAGATGACGGGCATTCACAATCAAAATCGCATAAATGGACATGTTTATAAGCATAAATGGACAACATGAAGCTTGCAATAGCGTGTAAGCTGATTTTTCGTTATGGCGGGGTAGTTTAAATCTCTCTATACACATCATTAATTGTTCTTAATCTAAAATAATGCCCCGCTATTAGTTGTATTGGTAAGGAAATATATGGAAATCGCTCGCTCTCTTCAAAATGTCCCTTCGTCTTATATTCGTGAAATTCTGAGTGCAGCCAGCGATCCAAGCGTCATTTCACTGGCTGGAGGATTGCCAGATCCTGATACATTCCCCATCGAGCTAATGCGCTCCACGTTTGAAGGGTTATGTGATAAGCCAGAGGTATTCCAGTACGGAACCACGGCAGGGTATACGCCGTTACTCGATTTCCTATCGGACTATTACCAACTACCAAGCAATCACAGTGCGGTTGTTTGTACAGGATCTCAGCAAGGTCTGGATTTGGTGGCAAGAGCTTACATTAATCCGGGTGATACGGTCGTAATGGAAGCGCCTAGTTATCTGGGGGCTATGCAAGTATTCGGCTTAGTCGGGGCGAATATCGTGACGGTGTCACAAGTGGCTTCCGGCCCTAACTTAGAACAACTTGAAGCGTGCTTTAAGATCAACTCGCCAAAAATGTTTTATGCAGTGCCAGATTTCCACAATCCGACAGGTGTTTGTTGGACACTGGAAACGCGTCAAAAAGTCGCGGAGCTTTGCATTCAATACAATGTGGCATTTATTGAAGATGCTCCGTACCGCGAACTCCGATTTACTGGAGAAGCATTGCCAATGGTCTCGACCTTTTGTCCAGATAACTCCATTGTATTTCGTTCGTTCTCTAAAATTGCATCTCCAGGCCTTCGCATTGGTGTGGTCACTGGCAAGAAGAGCTATATTGAGCCGATTATTAAGATCAAACAAGGTGCCGATCTGCACTCCAGCATTCCAATGCAAGCTGCGCTACTGGGCTTGCTAAAACATGATGACTTTGACGCCCACCTAGATACAGTAAAAGGGATTTATAAGGCGCGTTATCAAACGCTATTTGAAGCATTAGAAGCTAAGTTACCTGAGAGTTGTACGTTGAACTCTGTTGATGGCGGTATGTTTATTTGGGTTGGGATTCCTTTGTGCGATACGTTTGAATTAGCTAAGGCACTGTTGTCAAAAGGTGTTGCCGTGGTTCCTAGCCCTGTATTTTATCCAGAGGCAAACGGGCAGCCTTCGGCACTTCGCTTGAACTTCACTAACTCAACGCCTGAAGAGCTTGTAAAAGCAGTGGATGTGCTCGCAAATGTTCTAAGCGAACACCAGTAACGTTCCGCAGCCTCTTAAATAACGCAGCCGATAAAGCTTAGTGACTTTATCGGCTGTTTTTTATCCGTTGTCCATTGTATTAGCTGTTTTCGGCTTTCGTATTACTTTCAGATGATGCCTCAACGTCGTCTTCTGATAACTCGGTCTGCTCTTCGTAATTAATCCAGAATAAGAACAATTCATACCAAATGGCGAGAATAATAGCGCCGAGGAACAGACCAATAATTCCTGCGAATAACATCCCACCGATGGCACCGATTAAGATAATAGGCATCGGCACATCAACGCCACGTCCCATCAACATAGGCTTGAGAATGTTATCAGATAATCCCCCCGCTAATGCCCAAATAGTAAACAGTGTCGTACTAGTTCCGTCTCCTGTGGAATAAACGTAGAAAATTACCGGTGCAACGATAAGTAGAGCAGGTAACTGAGCGATACAAAGGATCAATGTTGCGAGTGTCAGCAAACCAGCAGCCGGAACTTTAAACACAAACATCGCAGCACCGATGATTGCCGCTTGAATAAACGCCACACCAACAACACCTAGTAATACACTGCGAATAGTTGCTGCCATCAAGTTAGCCCACTGTTCAGCTTTTTTCCCAACAGCTCTTACTGCGACGGTTTCTAACGCTCCTGAAATTTTCTCTGCATGTGCCATAAATCCACCGGCAATTGCGAGGGAAATGATGAACATAATCAAGCTTGTTAATGCGCCGCCTAATATGGAGGCGACAGTACCGAGAAAGCCTTTAATCTCAGGCAAAAACTGCTGTATAGCTTTTTCCATGTTAGTGGCGAACAGGTTCCAAATGCTATACAGCTTGTCACCAATGACAGGGATGTCGGCGACCTTAGAGGTGGGCCCCGGGATTTTTATCTCGCCACTTTGTATTACTTCAGTGGTATGAGCGACGCCCTCGTAAATTGAACCAGAAACCATGACGAAAGGGATCACCAACAAAGAAATACCGATTAAGGAGACCAGAGTAGCGGCTAATCCCCGTTTGCCACCTAATGAGCGCTCTAACTTTTTGGTCAGTGGCAACAAGGCGACGGCTATGATTGAGCCCCAGAGGACGGGGATGATAAAAGGTTTGATGATATCGTAGGTGAAGATCAGCAATATCACCAATAAACCAATTCGAATGGCCGACTCCACCATATTATTGACAAAGAGCTTGCTTTGACGCTGTTCAGTCTGTCTATCCATTGTTGTTTTCCCTGTTTTCAATATTTGCACTTACCAAACTTGATACGACTATTGCCATATAGAACACTCCGACAATGGCTTCCAAATACACGACAACTTGTGCTAGTGGAGTAATTGGACTGATGTCGCCATAACCTAACGTTGTTAACGTAACGAAGCTGAAATACGCTGCGTTAGAGAAATTCTCTCCCCACGTAATGGCTTCGAGCCCCGTAAAGGCTTGTGGGGAATATTCGATAATAATTAAGTAAACGATAGCCCACATTAAGCCGAGTAGTAAAAATAATGCTACTGAACCAATGACTTTGTTGGTGTTGACCTTGCCGTGGAAGAGCACCTGTTTAGCTGTCGACTTAAAGGTACCAAAGAAGAATGAGAAGGTGAGGGCGAGCATAACGAAGTCCATTTCACGGAGCTCGAAGACAATTTTTGCCAACGTCGCTAAGATCCATAGGCATACCAGCGTTATCAAAAATCGCGTCCATCCTTTATCGAATCGCAGACTGGCTAAGCAAACAATGAAAGTGACGATGATAAACAGTTGAAGAACATGATCTATTACACCTTGCCCAACGATTTCGGCCAATGCTGAGCTGATAAGTAACGCGATTAACGCCACAGTAAGATAGAAGAAATTATTGTCTTCATTGATTTTTCTTAACCGATTCCCCATTTCCATCATTGTTTCTCCCTAGTCTTCATTTTGTTCCATCACCATGATCGACGCTGATAATCCAAAGCGCAGATGCACTCCTTCAGGGAGTTCATGTAGCGACACACGAACTGGGATTCTCTGGGCGAGGCGAATCCATTGGAAGACAGGATTGACGTTGGGCAACAGGTTATAGCCAACTGTGCCATCTTTGGGCGCGATACCCCAGCCGATAGAATCGACAGTGGCATGAATAGGTTCATCTGGATGTGACATCAAAGTCACTCTTGCTTGGCTACCAGGGTGTATTCTTGGTAGTTGGTTTTCTCTAAAGAAGCCAAATACCCAGAAACTGTTTTCATCAATCAAGGCGACAAGAGGTTGGTTAGCGACGGCCTGTGTTCCTTCTCGGATATCAAGGTTGGAGACATAGCCATCCACCGAGGCGACAACGCGCGTATAGCTAAGATTGAGGCGAGCGGACTTTAATTGTTCCTCTGAGGCTTTGATTTGCAGTAGTGACTCTTGATAGGCAATTTCGCGTCGAATGAGATCCTTATGAGAGACTGCTCCTTTGTCTTTTTTACGAATGTCGAGCAAACGGTCGTACTCGATTTTCTTTCCCTTTGAGCTGATGATGGCTCGTTGAAAAGCCACTTCGGCTTGTGAGAGGGCAACTTGATAGGTTTCAGGGTCGATTTCAAATAACAAGTCGCCTCGTTTGACTTGTTGGTTGTCAACAATAGCTACGTTGACAATCGGGCCTGAGACTCTTGGGGCAACCTTGATGATATTCGCTCTAACTTGTCCATCGCGTGTCCAAGGGTTGTTGAAATAGTCTTGGTATTTCTGATACCCAAACCACCCAGCGCCACCAAGGATAATCAGGTTTAGGATAATAATGAGAGATTTTTTCATAGTGACGAGCTCCTAAAACCTTAAATAGAAATGGTCGATAGCAATGACATACAACACGAGGATTGCTAAGAATGTGAGCGAAGGGAAGGCGATAAATCTTGATAGCTTCACCTTGTTTAGCATCACGACGGTAATCCAAGTCGCAATGAGCGCGAGAATCAGGACTAACACCAAAGGAGAAAAGTAAATATCTCCCCACGACATTTCATGTGGCATCTATTTATCCTCCTTGTCTGTTGCTGGTGGTTTGGCGCCTGTGCGCAGCGTTAATGAAGGTAGAGCAACATTTTCTTGCTGTAATTGGTCACTCCAATCGGTGCGCTTGTTCATCTGTTCGACATGCTCTGGTGACACAAACGCTTTTCCTGAGTTAATTTGCCAACCGCCACCTAGTGACTTGTACAAGGCGACAACTTGGTTAGCGACGTTTCCTTTAATTTGAGCGTAACTGTCTTCGCTTCGAGTCATTTTTTCGACGGAGTTCAATAAACGCTCAAATGAGATTTGTCCGTTCTCATACTGGGTGAGCGAGATATTAAACGCGCGAACTGAGGCGTTTACTGACTCTAAGCGCAGGGATTTTTGTTCTCGATACAAATCGTAGGCTTCCATTGCATTCGTCACCTCTTGAACCGCTTGCAGTACTTTTTTGTTGTAATTGGTCAGGGTTTCTTGGAATTTCGCGTCTTCAAAACGGATATTGTTCTTCACTCGCCCATATTGAAAAATGTTCCAGCTCATTGCGGGTCCGGCCACCAAAGTCAGCGAATCGTTGAAGCTGAAACTACTGCCTGAAGGTACAGAGCTGTTAATGCCTATGGATCCAAAGAGGGAGAAGCTTGGGTACAACGCCGTTTCAGCGACACCGATTTGAGCGCTTTGGGCATGAGCTTGAAGCTCTGCGACTTGTAAGTCTGGTCTGCGCATAACCAAACTAGCGTCAACAAGATTGGCTAATACTGGGGTTTCTGGAACGATAGAGCCATCTCCCTTTTCCGAAATAGCGCTTTTTGATCCGGAAGCTTTAAAACGCTGCTCAAATTGAACCAGTTTCTGCTCCATGTCTGACTTAAGAATGGGCTCTATTTCTTCAGGCAATGTGCCCAACAGGACCGCCAACGCATTTTTGGCTTGCAACATCGCTACAGTTAGCGCCGGTAGGGCAGCTTTGGTGGTGAATAGTTGATTGCGCGCCTGTTGAACGTCGAGTTCGGTGACATTGCCTGACTCAAACTGCACTCGCGTAATGTTGACTACTCGCTCTTGAATCTCGATATTGCGCTGTGAAAGCAGTATGCGTTCTTGGAATGTTCGGTAATTAATATAGTTTCTTGCCACTTCAGAGGTGATGGTCACCAAAATATCGTTGTAGGAAGCGATGGAGGCGTAATAACCCGCTTGGGCTGATTCTATTCCGCGTGCATATTTTCCCCAAACATCCATTTCCCAACCTGCATCAAAGCTCAAGGTTGCATTGTTGAATGAACTTTCATTGGCGTAAGCTTTGGCTAGGTTGCCAGATATGGATTGTAGCTGAGGATATTGCAATCCATCGGCGATACCCAGAACTGAACGCGCTTGCAAGATTCTAAAACCGGCGGCTTCCACATCTAAATTCTGTTGAGAGGCAATATCAACCAGTTTGTTCAAAGTCGGGTCGTTAAACTGTTCCCACCATTTTACGGTTGAGTCCATGCTAGCTTGTGTGTCTGAATCGTTCCACGATGACGGAAGTTGGGTTTCTTGACTCGGTGTAAAATCTGGACCAAGCGTAGTACACGCTGTCATAGACAACGTGGCTAACGCGATAAAACAGGACTTTGTGAGATGAGAGATCATTACTACCTTTCCTAAAATCGATGCATTTTGAGATTATTGAGGTCGACATTCTGAACCGCTTCTTCCACTTTTATCAGAGACTCAAAAACACTTCGTTTTAAGCTGAGGAAGATATAGAACTCTGCAATGTCTTTTTGAGCGTACTGCTCAGGATCTAGCTGCTGAAAAAACACATCGAGAATAGCCTCTGTTTTAGCGTATTCGCATTGCACGTCTTCAAGCGTTTGTACACGCTCTCTTTGAACACGGTTATGAGTACGGATTAACGTTAGTAAGCTTTCGTCCGTGTACTCGTTTCTAAGCTTAGTAATCAATGGGTTATTTTTCAGATGAGTTTGTGCGATGACGAGTGTATTTAAATGATTTATTAAATTACGACACTGCTTTGTGTAGGCAGTCAGTGATTGGTGATCGTTCTTGTCAAAGTAGTTGAGATCGATCTTACTTGCCCACAATGCAAGTTTCTTAGCTGCAACATTGGCCGTTTTTAGATGTAATTGAATTGTAAAGTTAGCCAGGGTTGAGCGGTTTAGCATTTGAAGCTTAACAACTAATTGATAAACATGAGTGAAAAGTCTTTGTCTTACCAATAAGAATAGGCGTTCGGCTTTACTTGAGAAAGGGAAGTAATGGGCGAACACAAGCATTAAAACCACAAGATAGAACAACATCATGATGGTAAGGAGAATGCCAAAATGGTAATTCATGACGTTGTCGATACCGAGAATAAAGAGGCCGATCATAAAGAAGATTGTGATGGGGCCTTTAAATAGATAGAAGCCAATAAAGGTATACGCAAAAAGGAAAAGGGCGAGTTCGATGCCAAGTTCCAATGTGGGAAGAACAAAAACGTAAGCGGGAACGGCAAAGATAAACCCGAACGTAAATAGAAAGCCGAGTAATTTAGGATGCACGGGTAGGAAAGAGAGTAAAGAAACAAAAATGGTGGAGAAAATGACGAAGCTATACCCACCCGGAGGATTGAAAAAGATCCAGATAAAAGCGGCTACCCAGTAGGTCACAAAGACTTTAATCGATGTCTTAAAGTTTTCTGCGTCCCACCATAGGAAAGCTCCGGCACTTTTCCGAGGCTTTTCGTCAAATGACACTGATTTGGTAACGGAATCGATACAACTAACAGTTTCGTTCAGCCTCGAAATACTGGTATGAAGGCGGTTGAGCACATACCCCAAGGTAATGGCAGAACTCTTAGATAGATGAGGATGATTACTGAGAGAGTCTAGGTCTAAGGCGACTTTTCGCTCTTGCCAACGATACTCTAACCCCTCGTCTGATGCTTGGAGGTAGTGTTCACACTGTTCGAATAATTGCTGAATATCGGCGACAAACTCATCGTAATTGGTGATAAATTTCTGAGGCTCACCCTGCAGAAAGTTCGAACTAGAAGTTGCTATCAGCAGATTGGTTATCTGTTTGGTGTAGTGAAGCGTGAGCTGCCACTCTTGAAGGTAAGCGGACACATCGCTGCATTCTTTACTCTCGGTAGAAAAGCGAGTTTCTAAGGCGGTTTGACTCGCGTACAACTTCTCAATTAAGTCATTTAGACTGGGGGACTGATTATCGTCTGACGATGTTTCAGACGCCTTTTCCGAATCTGTTATATGAGATGTTGTATAGATTGGTGGCGAGAGGCGTTCGAGGATCTGTTTTTGGAGCGAAACGACGTCGTGGGTCATACGGCGAAGATTCTGTTCTGTTTTGCTTGGGAACAGATAGGTGCCTACCAAAGTGTAAATAATGACACCAAACACGGTCATGTGAGCACGGTCTACGCCATATAAGAATGCACCTTCTGCATCTCCTCCGTTTGACATCATTAAAGTCATGACGCCTGTTAACATGAATAACGTCGGATCTTTTAGATAGGCATTTTTAAAATAGAAGATAAAGGATGCCACAACAGAAACACTCAGCATGTATAGCAGTCGATCTTGGGCGAACATACCGACTAGCAACAATCCAATAACGGCACCAACTATGGTTCCAAGTACTCTTAAGGTTCCTTTCTCTAATGATTCACGTTGGCTTCCTGTTGATGCGATGAGCATAACAGTGGTAGCCGCAGTAGAAGCCTGAGGCCAACCTAATGCAAATGGAATGAGGTAAGCGAGGGTAAGACTGAGTGCTACCTTTGTCGCGAATTTGGCCTTGTCGTTCATAATCCCTTACGTTGAAGATACCAACTCATAAGAAACTATAGACATTAAATGAAGTTTTGCGTGGTAATTTTGACGATAACTATTGAAAATTAAAGAAAAAAGCGCTGCCGAGCAGCGCTTTGAAGTTTACTAAGTTGTATTAACCAAATAGGTAGCTGTAGAGGTAACCCGCGCTAATTGCCATGCCTAAGATAACGACTAAGAAAGCGGCAATCATTTGGTTCTTGAAGATAGATTTCAACAAGATAACCTCTGTTAAGCTGGCACCAGCACTGCCAATGATAAGTGCCATCACAGATCCTAAAGCCATACCTTTTTGAACCAAAGCTGCACTTAGCGGAATAACGGCCTCTGCACGAATGTATAGTGGAATACCAATAACAGCTGCAATCGGAATCGCATACCATACACCTTCACCAGCATATTCTGCGATAAGGTCAGTTGGGATAAACCCGTAAATGAATGAACCTAACAAGATACCTATCATTAGATATGGGAATACTTGTTTGAAGTCGCTCCAAGTCGATTTCCAAATACGTAGCCAACGGCTATCTTCTTTTGTTACTGCTGAAGTGGTGCCACAGCATGCACTGCCATCAGTGTTGATGTCGGTAATGGTTGGTTCCTCGCTAGAGCAGCAGCTTGTTTTCGCAGCCACAGGTGCACAGCATGACGACTCTTTTGCCTGCGTTACAACCGGTTTTGCAGAAGTGCCACAGCCGCTAGATGTGCCGCAAGAAGAAGTTTCAACTTTTGCAGGTTCAGTATCACCACATGATGTACCACATGAGCTCGCTGCTGAGTTGGTTTGGTATGCTTCAGGTTTTACGTAGCGTTCAAATCCAAGTTTCTCTAGTACATAGCCAGCAGTGACGGCAACGAACATTGCGATAGAGAAATAGAACACTGCGACTTTGATACCAAATGTCACCACGAACAAGCCGATGATTACAGGGTTAAGTAATGGGCTAGCGAACAAGAAAACCATCATTGGGCCAAACCCCGCTCTCGCTCTCAGCAAACCTTTTAAGAAAGGGATGGTTGAGCATGAGCAAAACGGTGTAATTGAGCCAAGAAGGGCAGCGATAAAGTAACCTTTGCCATTTTTGGAACTCAGAATAGATTGGATTTTTTCAGGTGTTAGGAACTCCTGCAATACCCCAACAATGTAACTTATTGCTAAGAAAAGAATGATAAGTTCAGTGGCTAGAAAGGCAAACATGTTTGCAGTTTCTTTAGCCATTTCTAAAAATTCAGCGTTCATATTAGTTAGTCCTAATGATTCGATATGTTTGGAATTATAGAACTATTTGGATTGAGATCAATAAATATTTCGATAAATATCGAAATAAATTTTAACGCACTGAAATTAATAATAAAAAAAGCGGCCATGAAGGCCGCTTCGCTAGAATGACTTGAGCTAGTTATTGTGCGTTAGCTTGCTCGAGCTCAGGTTGTTTCTTCTTGAGCAAACGACTAGTAATAGTACCTGCGGTCATCGCGCCAGAGACATTCAGTGCGGTACGCGCCATGTCGATTAAAGGTTCAATGGAGATAAGTAGCGCAGCGATAGTGACCGGCAACCCCATTGCTGGCAGTACGATAAGAGCAGCAAATGTTGCGCCGCCACCGACACCCGCGATACCAAAAGAGCTAATAGTAATAATGGCAACTAACGACAGGATGAAGTTAAAGTCCATTGGGTCAATACCGACAGTTGGTGCAACCATTACGGCTAACATTGCAGGATAGATACCGGCACAACCGTTTTGTCCAATTGTCGCCCCAAATGATGCTGATAAGTTAGCAATAGCTGGTGGTACGTTGAGTTTGGTAACCTGTGCTTCTACGTTCAATGGAATGGTCGCAGCAGAGCTTCGAGATGAGAACGCAAAAGTTAGTACTGGCCAAATCTTCTGGAAATATTCTTTCGGACTTACGCCAACAAGTGAGACCAAGAAACCGTGAACCAAGAACATTAAGAAAATGGCTAAGTAAGACGCAACGATAAAACCAAGTAGATTTAAGATGTCACCTGCACTTGAAGTCGCGACAACTTTCGCCATCAGAGCCGCAATGCCATAAGGCGTTAATGCCATAATCATTTTTACCAGGCGCATAACAACAGATTGCGTTGCATCGACAAAAGTGCGGATCGGTGACTCAAGCTCTTCTTTCTCGGCCATCACTTTTCGTGCAGCTATACCAGTAAGGACACCAAAAATAACTACAGCGATAATAGAAGTAGAGCGGGCACCGGTTAGGTCAGCAAATGGATTGGTTGGAATGAAGCTAACCAGCATTTGTGGAATTGTGAGATCGCTTACACGGTCGACGCGACTTTCTAGTACCGCGATACGAGCCGTTTCACGTGCACCTTCAGTGAGCCCTTCAGCACTTAAACCAAATGCTTGAGTGACTGCAATACCGATAAGTGCGGATACGGCAGTCGTAGCAAGTAGTACAGAAATAGTCAGGCCACTAATTTTGCCTAAAGAGCCGCCTTTTTCCAGTTTTACCACCGCGGCAATCATAGAAACTAAGACTAAAGGCATGATGATCATTTTTAAAAGACCGACATAGCCTCTGCCCACAACGTTAACCCATTCAAGGGTTTCGGAAATTGCTGCGTGACCTTCACCTAGTAGTAATTGTAGTCCGAGTCCGAAAGCACTCCCTAAAACCAAACCGAATAAAACAAGACGTGAAAGGGCGTGTTTCTTTTGTTGCTGTCCATACAAAAAATAGAGTATGCCTAAAAATATCGCTAGCGCTGCGACAACCGCAATTGACATTGAAGTATCCTTTTATCCATCTGACGTATAAACCTTATTTAGCATAAGGTAATTAGAAGTGTAGATGGCTAAAGTACCGATCTGTTGTAATCGTTAACAATAAATTAATGTCATTAGTTAGAGCAATTTGTTATATGCTGTTTAATATATATTCGAGCTAGTTTTGATAACTAGAAAGAATATCCAACATATTTGCAGAATTATATGCGACGCAATTCGCATCATGATGTTCAATTACGCTATAGAGCATCGCTTGAGCAACAGACTCTGCGGGGATAGGGGCGTATGATCTAAGTGGGCCGATCATGAGAGGTGATAGGAGGCTGAATATTTTTTGAACAGCCACTTCATCTGATCGGATCTGTTTTTCTCTACCTGCGAGTGGTCCAGGTCGAACAAAGACAACTTGGTCGAATCCCATGCCTTCGATACGACGTTCAACGCGCCCTTTGCACTTGAGATAATGGGAAAGAGATCTTGGAGAGGCTCCTAAGCTTGAAACTACCGCAATACGCGTTACACCAATCATCTTCATGGTTTGAGCAACATCACAGACAAGGTCGTAATCTACTTTTTCCAACGCCGCTTTGCTGCCAGCTTGTTTAAGGGTAGTACCGAGACAGATAAATCCAAGAGTAGGGGTAGGCGAGGAGTCTTCCCAGTTTGTAACTCTGAGCGCCCCATCCATTAGTTGGATCGTTTTTGATGCGTGTGTATCTAGAGGCGAGCGACATAGCGCGTAAACCGTTTCAATGTGATCGGTTCGCTCTAACAGTGTGAGCAGTTTGCTTCCCACTAACCCAGATGCGCCAGCGATGATGGCATTGTAACTTGATGACATAAAGAAAAGTCCCACTAACCGATGGTAAGTGGGACTATAGTAAATGTTGAGCTAACGTGCTGTGATAGAAGCGAAATTAATCAATTTCTGCTCGAGTTAGATTTTGTCGTTTAAGTTTATCTCGAAGTGTCTCCATGGCACTTTTTTGTATCTGACGCACTCTTTCTCGGGTGACGCCGACAATTTCTCCCACTTGTTCTAATGTCTTGGGATCATCGTCAAGTAATCCAAAACGGTGATGTAGAATAACGCGTTGTTTGTCAGGTAAACTGTCCACCAAATCAATGAGAGCTTTATTTAGATTCTGGGTCACGATATCTTGTTCTGGAAGCTCAAATACATCGTCATCATCGATGGTTTGCAAGTGATCTTTCTTATCGCCTTCTTCATCCCAGCCATTATCTAGTGATAAGGACTGTTCAGAGAGCTTGAGTAGTTTGCTTACTTCTTCAGGTGCACGGCCTGTACGCTCTGCTATTTCTGAAGACGTAGGCTCATGATTACCTTCTTTGCGAAGCTCATGAGCTGCTTTGCTACATTCACGTATTTGCTTTGTAACGTGGACAGGAACACGAATGGTTCGGCCTTGGTTCATGATCGCTCGGTCAATCGCTTGCTGAATCCACCAAACTGCATACGTTGAAAAGCGATAACCTAACTCTGGATCAAACTTATCAACCGCTTGAATGAGCCCTATGTTTCCCTCATTGATTAGATCATAGAAATCAAGCCCTCTGTTTGAATAGCGCTTCGCTGTTCTAATCACTAATCTAAGGTTGGAGTTGATTAAGTGCTGTCGCGCTAATGTATCTCCAGCTCGCGCTTTTCTTGCAATGTGTCTTTCATCTTCGGCACTAAGAAGATCGTGTCCTGCGACTTCTTTGAAATACGTTGCACCAATATTTAGGGATTCATCTTTACCTGAAGTTGTATGACTGCTCTTTTCCTTGACTGCTCTCATATTCATCCCTTCCCAACTGCTTGTAATAAATGTGTCTTTCTTCTTCTGATTATATTGTTCAGCTATGAAATTGGTTTCTCTGTCATAAATTACTATATTTTAAAATCGGAATACAATGTTCATTTAATAAAATGGATACATAGCGGCAACATTTATCCTTTGTTTCATTTGTTGCCACCACCTGTTTGAGAATAAGCATCATTTGTATCAATGTTCGTGAGTATGTGCGCCATTACACCGCCAATTTAACCTTATGATTTATATGATATAAATCATAAGGGTTTTCTGTGTTCAGAACGATTTTACTCAACATTTCTAATGTATACCTAAATTGAAGTGGCCGTGTTTACAGTTGTGTAAATCATGCCCGATACGTTGTGAAAATTCTTTATTGTTGATTGTTTTGTAGATAAAAGTGCGATTATAAGGGTAGATGATGGTGTAATAATTGGCCTTTCTTGGGTGGTTTAGTATCATGCATCGTATTGCATTTAGCCGTTTAATTGTGTGATATTTAACCCATTTTATATTCTTGGAAGCTATATATTTACTGGCATGTTACAAAGTGCTGTCGTTTGCGAAGCGTTTTATAAAAATAGGACGATAGTTTAGAAATATGACAAATGTATCAATTTAAGTGATCAAGGTTGTTGGATTTAATAAGTACATTAGACTTTAGTATAAATAGACAGGTAAAGACCGCCAGAGTCGGGATAATAATATGAATCAAGAATTAAAACAGAAGATAGAAGAGCTTCTTGTGCTTGCGAGGATGCAAGGAGTTTCTATCGTTGGGTTAGCGGATATACCTAACTCAGATAAATGTCACGTATTTAAAACTATTGAGCATGATTGCAAGCAAGGTACGCGCAATTTAGATGATATTATGATGCGCCAAATGTGCGATGGAAAGCCGAGTAATTGTTCTACTTGCCACAAAACTACACCAGTGATCTCAGACGATGGCCTTGCACAACTATTTTCTGAACTTCAGCAGCCGATTGACACTTAGCAAGCCAACTTTCCCTCTAAAATGACGGACACTAAAAAGCCCTCTACAGCATTGTAGGGGGCTTTACTATTTTACTTACAGTTAAGTGATTTGGTCACGTCAGCGATAAAGGTACATTAGAACGTTTCTTGTTACTATTTTGCGGTCCTTTTTTAGACGGAGCTCTTTGATTGGTAAGCATAATTGCCTCCTCACTTTTTTGTTATGTTGTTATTTTCAACACCTAGTCCGATTTAACTCAATTCCTTCTTCTCAATGTACGTTTGTTGATACGATCTTGGCAATACAAGGCTGTCCTTCAAGTTATGCTTCCAAGATTTGGGTGAGATCTAAAGTTGGTTTGTGATCTCGTAATAAGTACACTAGGTGAACCCTAAGTATAGCTCATAAGCTCTAATGCAAATTTTGACCGTTTTGCAGGGAGTTAGAGTAAGTGAAACCATAAAGAAAGGACGTCATGCTAGCGAATACATTTGATCAATCTATTCAAAACCGAATAGACCAAAAGACCAAGCCATTAGGTGCATTAGGAAAGCTTGAGGGCATCGCTTTCCAGTTGGCAAAGATTCAAAGCCTCTCTTTAGGTAATTTAGCAACTAGTATCGATGTTTCAAATCCGCATGTCATCGTATTTGCAGGGGACCATGGCGTAGCCGAGCGGGGAGTGAGCATTGCGCCAAGTGCGGTAACTCAGCAAATGGTGATGAACTTTCTTGCCGGTGGCGCTGCAATTAACTGTTTCTGCCGTGCTAACGAGATAGCGTTCTCCGTTGTAGATTGCGGAATGCTTGAGCCAGTTTCAGATAGTTCAGGTACCTTAGTTTTGAGTCGTTTAGGATGTGGAACGGATGATTTCTCCGCACATCCTGCAATGACACTAGAACAAGCTACACAAGGTATCGAAGCGGGACGGAATATCGTCGCATCAAAGATAGAAAGCGGCGCAAACATACTCATGTTTGGCGAAATGGGTATTGGTAATACTAGCTCAGCATCAGCGTTGCTTTCTGCTATCACCGAGCTACCAGTGGCCCAGAGCGTAGGGCTTGGGACTGGAATTAATGCCGAGCAACTTGCGCTAAAGCTGGCGTTGGTTCAGCAAGGTGTCGATAGAGTGCAGAGCAAATCAGTCATGGAGATCTTATCCGAACTGGGCGGTTTTGAAATTGTTCATATGGTGGGTGGTTTTCTAGAAGCAGCAAAACGACGCGTTCCAGTGTTGGTGGATGGCTTTATCGTTTCCGTTGCAGCGCTTATCGCCGCTAAGTTAGAACCAAGCTTAGAAGATGTTTTAATGTTCTCTCATACCTCTCAAGAAGCAGCGCATCGTTATGTATTGGAACAATTTAACGCGAAGCCGCTTTTAGACTTGTCGCTAAGATTAGGTGAAGGGACTGGAGCGGCACTTGCGTATCCACTTATTAAATGTTCAGCTGAGTTTTATAACTCAATGGCAAGCTTCGAAAGTGCTGGAGTAACAGTGTGAGTAACGAAAAATCTCGCAGTTGGTGGCGTTATCAATGGCAACTGTTTTGTCTCGCATTGAGTTTTTTTTCACGTTTGCCGATACCTAAAGACACGCCATATTCCACTGAGCGGATGAATCGCTCCGGTCGTTATTTTGCGGCAGTGGGCTTTGTTATTGGGGCACTGTGTGGGCTCGTTTTTACTGTTGCGAGTACTGTGCTTCCAGTGTCTGTCGCTGTTGTTATAACAATGGTGTTTAGTTTGCTATTAACGGGTGCATTTCATGAGGATGGCCTCGCAGATATGGCAGACGGCATTGGCGGTGGAATGACGGTCGAAAAACGACTGCTTATCATGAAAGACAGCCGACTTGGAACATACGGCGTCAGCACACTCGTGATGGTGTTACTGTTAAAGTTCGTCACCCTTGTAGAGCTTGCTAACCACAACCAGTTCATTGCCGCTATTATTCTGGCGTATGTTTTTAGTCGAGCCGTCGCGGCGTCGTTGATATCGACGATGCCGTATGTGTCTGATCCAGAGGGTAGCAAAAGCAAACCGCTAGCTAATCAACAAACACAAAAAGAGCTTATTTTTCTCGCTGTGTGTGCACTGCTTCCAGCGGTTTATTGGGGTATGCAAATCACTATTACTTTAGTGATTTGGGCATTGTTATTTCGAATAGGATTTAAACGTTGGCTTATGGCGAGATTAGGTGGATTCACAGGTGACTGCCTTGGCGCTGCGCAACAAATCGTGGAGCTGTCGGTTTACCTTATCTTGCTCGCATACACTGTGCCATAGGAGAAGTCTGTGCCAGTAGAATTGATAATAGGCGGTGCTCGCTCAGGCAAATCAAGCTTTGCAGAAAATAGAGTGTCGGATTTAATTGACGCTAGCGAGGGGCTTACCAAGCATTATGTAGCAACCTCTGAGCCAATTGATAACGAAATGCGCGCTCGTATTGAGCACCACCGTCGCCAACGTGGACTTGGCTGGCGAGAGTGGGAGTGCCCATTGGCGCTGGTGGAGCAATTATCGACCTTCTCATCGTCGGATGTCGTACTTATTGACTGCCTCACGTTGTGGCTGAACAACCACCTTTTCCATTTAGGTGACGACTGTGATGATCTGGGTTTAATGAGGGAAATTGAAACCTTAGTCAAGGCCTTAGCACAATGTGATGCGCATGTAATTGTCGTGTCGAACGAGGTCGGCTTAGGGGTTGTGCCTATGGGCGAAGTGTCTCGCCTTTTTGTGGATAATGGGGGGCGTATGAACCAACAAATCGCAAAGATTGCAGAGAAAGTTGTGTTTGTCGCCGCTGGTTTACCGTTAGTTTTGAAGTAACTGCGGAGTGGAGTAACAAGGGAAGGTAATGCAGAACATTTTACTGATGCGTCACGGCAAAGTATCGGCGCCTCCAGCTTTATACGGCGTAACCGATGTTGAAGTTGCTAAGAATACCAACCTAGACATTGTCTCAGCTTTGGCCGCCACACAAATTGATATTCAAAACATCTACTCTTCTCCTTTAAAGCGCTGTGCCACGCTAGCGCAAATGGTAAGTCAAACGATGAATATCGATGTAGCGCACGTCGATGAATTGGCTGAAATGAACTTTGGTACCTTTGATGGTGTCCCATTTGATAAGATGAGCAAACAAGATTGGTTGAGCGTCGAGCCGTTTTGGAGTGACCCGGTGAACCATCCTCTTCCACAAGCCGAGTCACTGAGTCAATTTAGAGCTCGTGTTCTTCACGGTTGGCACAGCCTTCTGGCGTTACTTAGTCAGCCCAATAAAACAACATTGGTAGTTGCTCATGGTGGTGTAATTCGACTGATTTTAGCGGAAGTTGTTGGTTTAGATTGGGCCAATCCAAAGCTCTACTCAACGCTTGATATTGGCAATGCCTCTATCACTCATTTACAGTTTAATTCCGAGTTCCCTGCGCATGTAAAAGTGAAAACGGTCGGGGCCTCTCTACATTCTTTTAAGTTATAACAGTGAGTTACGGCAGCTGTGCCTCTTCGAAGGCTGTCAGCAACCGTTATCTAGGTATCGTGGAATCAATGATGTTTAGGTTTCGCGAAACACTAATACAAGGAAATATCGCAATGAACAAAGCCGTTTGGGATCTATCAATAGCTTATCAAAATCTTGATGATCCAAAAGTAGAGCAAGACATTGCTTTGATTCAACGTTCTATTGAATTGTTGAACAGCCATAGTGGTGAACGTCAAAACGTGTCAGCGATGCAAAATGCGATTCAAACCATGGAGGCGGCTGGCACTTTGTTGGCGACCGTAAATACCTTGGCAAATTGCTATGCCTCTACAGATGCGCAAAATACACAAGCCAAACAGTTAATTGGACGTATTGCTCAGCTCAACTCAGAGCTAGAGCAGGCGTTTACGCCGTATGAAAATACCCTAGCGTTGGCGGAAGTGTCATTCATAGAACAAGTTTTAAATCATGATAATCCTTCAGTCTCCGGGCAAGGTTTTCAAATTGAGTTATTGCAGCGCAAAGCCGAGACTCAGCTGAGCATTGAGGAAGAGCAACTGCTTTCAGCGATGCAAGTGGACGGACGCGATGCATGGGGCAGGTTATACGATAATATTACTGGCTCACTGACCATTGATATCAAAACGGATTCCGGCTCTGAAACCGTAGGATTTTCAACAGCGGCGAGTCTCTTGTATGGTGGTGAATTTGCTAAGCAGCAAGCTGCTTGGGAAGGCATTCAATCAGCCATGAAAGCTAATGAAACGTCGTTTGCTGCCATCGTGAATGCCTTAGCCGGTTGGCGACACAATGAAGGTAAAAAGCGTTCAAAAGCGAAGCAAGAACATTTCTTAGACTCTAGCTTGCGCGAGAATCGTATTCAACAAGAAACACTGGATGCGATGATGTCTGCTGCTAATGAGAGTAAAGCAATAGGTCAGAAAGCGGGAAGATTAATGGCTCGCGTTCATGGACTTGATGCGATGACACCTTGGAACCACCTAGCTGCGATGCCACCATTAAACAGTGGCGAAGCACAAATCTATTCTTTTGAAGAAGGCATCGTGGTCATTAAAGCCGCATTTGAACAGGTCGACCCATCCATGGCGGAGTTTGTTCAAACCATGGTTGATAATGGTTGGATTGATGCGGAGCCGTCAAACAACCGCCGTTTAGGCGCGTATTGTACCAAGCTTGCCGCGACACGCACGCCATTGGTCTTTATGACTTGGGGTGGTAGCCGCTCGGATTTGCTAACGTTAGCTCATGAGCTAGGACATGCTTTTCACAACTGGGTGATGCGTGACTTGCCTCTGTGTCGCACTCATTACCCGATGACTTTGGCAGAAACGGCCTCCATTTTTGCTGAAAATATCGTTCGAGATTACTTGTTAGATCAAGCGCAAACCACGGAAGAGAAGCTAGAAATGCTGTGGGAGGAGTTATCTTCTGCCTACGCTCTGACGATCAATATTCCAGTGCGCTATGAGTTTGAAAAAGCCTTCTATGAAGCCCGAGAAACAAATGAGTTGGACGCTAGGCAACTGTGCGAACTTATGTCGACAACATGGAGTGATTGGTATGGTGATTCCATGTCAGGAACCGATCCATATTTCTGGGCGAGCAAGCTGCATTTCAGCATCTCAGAACTGAGTTTCTACAACTATCCATATTTATTTGGTTATCTATTTAGCCAGGGTGTTTATGCACAGCGTACAACCAAAGGAGAGGCATTCTTCCCTGACTATGTTTCCTTGTTACGAGATACAGGGTCTTATTTAGCTGAAGAGGTTGTGTTGAAGCACATGGGTAAAGACCTCACTCAAGCCTCATTTTGGAATGAAGGAATGGCTAAGTTGGCGTTGAAAGTGGATGAATTTGAATCTTTGCTTGATAGCCTAGAAAGTTAAGAAAGCCTGAAACGTATGTGGTGATAGAGTAGTTATGTCACCACATGCGTAGTGCTCAACATTGATTTTTCGGTAAAATAGGTGTTTTGCCTTAAAGTTACGAGACTTACTTCGATAAACGCGATCATATCCGTATAAATTTATTGAATGTTTCATTACCATACCGCTGTTAGATAGGGAGCAGCGCATGACGAAATCGCTTTTTCGCCAGTCATTTCTGAAAGATACATTGGAAACCGAAACTGAGTTCACTGCAAAATCGCTGAACACTCCAGATGGAGTGAAAATGGAACTGAGTTATCGTGGGGTATTAGAAGTTACCCCAAAACATCTAGACAAAGACAGTAAACACATCATAATTTCATGTGGCATCCACGGTGACGAAACAGCACCGATGGAACTGGTCAGCAAAATGGTGGAAGACATAGAATCGGGCTTTTTAAAGCTGAATGCTCGTTGTCTGTTTATCATTGCTCATCCAGAGGCTACCAACCGACATACGCGTTTTATTGATGAGAATCTAAATCGATTATTCGGTAGTAAAGAGCACGCCGTAAACCGTGAGGTGGCGATTGCTAAGCACTTGAGATTGTTAGTCGACAAGTTTTATCAAGGAACAGAAGAGGCAAGTCGCTGGCATTTGGATTTGCACTGTGCGATTCGTGAATCAAAACACTATTCTTTTGTCGTTAGCCCTCGTTCACGACATGCGGTAAGAAGCAAGGCTCTGTTTGATTACGTTGCGAGTGCGCATATGGATGCGGTGCTGTTATCCAATGCGCCGTCGAGCACGTTTAGTTGGTTCTCCGCCGAGAATTATGGCGCACAAGCGTTAACAATGGAGCTTGGGCGTGTAGCGCGAATTGGCGAAAACGATCTGGAAAAACTGCTTGCGTTTGATATTGCTACTCGAGATCTGTTGTCTGAAGAAACACCAGAGCATTTAGCGAAGCAGCCAGTCATTTATCGTGTGTCACGCACTGTGGTTCGTCACCATGATGATTTTGGCTTCTTGTTTGACGATGATGTCGAGAATTTCACAGAGTTTAAACACGGTGAAGTCTTTGGCCATGACGGTGATAAACCATTAATGGCAAAGAACGATCATGAAGCCATTGTTTTTCCGAACCGCAAAGTGGTGGTTGGGCAACGCGCTGCCTTGATGGTGGTTAAAGTGGCAACCCGCTATGAGGATGACCAACTGGTCTACGATTGATCGAAAAACAGTGGCGTTCTGCATCGCCGCTGTTATGCTTCTCAAATGGAATTCAATCAGTTACTGAATCAAAACCAAAGACGCTGGCGCAAATTGATTATTGCGATGACTGGCGTCTTAGTTATTTTCGCGTTACTCCACCTATCGGTTGGAGAGCTTTTTATTAATCCGTTCTCACCTCAGACCGCACTTGAGTCTCGTCTTCTCTATGATTTGCGTTTACCAAGACTGCTTGCTGCCGCTGCGATTGGAGCCGCGCTCGCGCTCTCTGGTGCTTCGCTGCAAGTGTTGTTAGGTAATGTACTCGCAGAACCTGGTGTCCTGGGTATTTCAGGCGGTGCCAGTTTGGGAATGGTGATCATTTTGTTTGCTTTTCCCGCGGCTGCGACGCCACTGGGTTTTATGTTATCTGGGGTGGTTGGGGCACTTGGCTTCACCTTGATATTGGTGAGTATGGCCAAAACCATGAGATTGACAACAACTCGACTGCTGTTAGTGGGGGTCGCACTTGGAATTCTATCTAGCGCTGTGGTGACTTGGGCGTTCTACTTCAGTGACGAGCTTAGTCTTCGCCAGTTAATGTACTGGTTGATGGGAAGCGTCGGTGGCGTAAGTTGGTATCAACATGTTCTCACGGTGTTAATGATTCCAATAGGCGTCTGGCTATGCCTTCAAGGTAAGGTTTTGGATAAGTTGATGGTAGGAGAAGTTCACGCTAAGCAATTGGGTGTGGATGTAAACCGCGTCCGTTGGCAACTCATCCTTTGTGTATCGCTGTTGGTAGGTGGCTCGGTTGCTTTAGGTGGTGTGATTAGCTTCGTTGGATTAGTTGTCCCGCATCTACTTCGCTTGGCTTTCGGCACTGAAAACCGTTATCTGTTGCCATTGTCTGCGGTAACGGGAGCAACATTGTTGGTGATCTCTGACATACTTGCGCGACTAGTATTGGATTCTGCTGAGCTACCCGTTGGAGTGATGACCACGACAATAGGAGCGCCGATCTTTATTTGGATGCTGGTGAAGAGTCATGATTCAAGTTCATAACCTAACTATTGGCACTAGGTTACTACCATTGACGATCGATATCCCAACGGGACAACTAACGCATGTTATTGGTCCGAACGGTAGTGGCAAAAGCACCTTACTAGCAGCTTTAGCTGGTGTGATTGACTATCAAGGTGACATTGTTATTGAAGGTACGGCGCTGTCGACCTTATCTCTGCCAGATATTGCATTAACGCGAGCGTATCTCAGTCAATCCGCTCGCCCAGCGTTCAATATGCCTGTTTACCAGTTTCTTTCGTTATCCATTCCTGCAAATTGCAGAGATGACAGCGAAGAGGTAAATCGAGCCATTCTATCTATTGTCGAACTGCTTAATCTGGATACCATGTTGAGTCGTACCGTCCATCATTTATCTGGTGGTGAGTGGCAGCGAGTGCGGTTAGCGGCTTGTTGTCTTCAAGTTTGGAAACCCATCAACCCATTAGCCAAATATCTAATTCTGGACGAACCAGCGGCTCCACTTGATATTGGCCAGGAAAAATACCTCCATAGACTCATAGATCTTGTCACTGGACAGGGTACAACTGTCGTTGTGGCGAATCACGATCTGAACGTGACTTTGAGAAGGGCGGACAATGTTGTGCTATTGAGCAATGGTGTACTCGAAGCGGTAGGGAGTAGCCAGCATGTTCTGACAGTTGAGAACATTAACTCGGTTTACAGGACCAATGTGCAAAAGGTTGAGCATAACGGCAGAGCCTATCTTATTTTTGAAGATTAATGATGCCGTTAATAGAATGATCAGCGCATTTGGACGAACAGCCTCATCGTCGTAATAGGTTAGCTTTGTACAGCTAACCTATGCTTAGCTTAATGATTGAACTGAAGAATTAACATTAGTGGTTGAGAGCCACGAAAATCGCAATAACAGATAAAATGGATGGAATTGCGATCCCAAAAATCATCACTTTCAATTTCATCCAATATAATCTTGATTCATATCTCCGCGTTTGCTCCAGTAGATACAAAAGCCGATCTAACTTCATATCTTCATCACCAAAATAGGTAGCGAGTTCTTCGTCATAACGTAAGCTCATTGTTGGTTCTCCCAATGGTGATTAGTGACCGAATGTCATAGTTAAGAAGTTAGGGTTGTCATATTTACCGTATTTTTTGACCAGAGCTTCGGTTTGAGGATTCATCCCGATGACTTCAACTTGATTACCAAGTTTGGAAAAACGTAATACCACTCTATCTAAGGCATCAACCGCGGTAATATCCCAAAAGTGAGCATCTGATAAATCGATTGTGACCACAGGGTGCTCATTGTCATAGCTAAACATATCAACGAAGTCGTAGGCTGATGCAAAGAAAATCTGCCCATGAACCTTATGAGTAATATGCTCTCCATCAACAATAACTTCGTCGACCACATCCATGATAGAGATACTGGCATTGGCGTAAAATACGGAAGCCAAAAGTACGCCAACTAGCACGCCGATGGCGAGATTATGTGTCATAACCACGGATACCACCGTTGCTAGCATGATGACATTGGATTGGAGTGGGTGATGTTTTATCTCGACCAGCGATTTCCAAGAGAAGGTGGAGATGGAAACCATAATCATCACAGCGACAAGTGCAGCCATTGGGATTTGCTTTAAGAAGTCGCCAAGAAAAACTACCATTACCAGCAATGCTACGCCGGCAAATAAGGTGGACAGTCGAGTTCTTCCTCCTGATTTCATGTTAACCATAGACTGACCAATCATGGCACAACCAGCCATGCCGCCCAGTAATCCTGCAACAATATTAGCAATACCTTGACCTTTGCACTCTTTGTTCTTATCACTGGTTGAATCGGTGTAATCATCAATGATGGTCGCCGTCATTAGTGACTCCAACACGCCAACAACTGCTAAGGCAAGTGAATAAGGGAAGATGATTTGCAGCGTTTCTAAATTGAATGGAATATCAGGTAAAAGGAACACTGGTAAAGTATTAGGCAGTTCACCCATATCACCAACGGTTCTGACGTCAAAACCCAGGTAGGTACTGATTAGGGTAATCGCGACAATACACACCAAAGGAGAGGGTAACGCCTTGCCAATTTTAGGAATTAAAGGAAGCAAATAAATGATGCCTAATCCTGCTAGTGTTAGTGCGTACACGTGCCATGTCACATCGGTCAACTCAGGCAATTGTGCCATGAAGATCAAAATGGCTAGCGCATTGATAAACCCAGTAATGATCGATTTGGCGATAAATCGCATCAGATTGCCCAGTTTAAGCCAACCGATTACATATTGAATCACTCCGGTTAACAGGGTTGCTGCCAAAAGGTAATCCAATCCGTGGTTTTTAACCAAAGAGGTCATCAATAAAGCCATGGCTCCAGTAGCCGCTGAGACCATGCCAGGTCTTGCGCCAGTAAAAGCAATGACGACACAGATACTAAACGAGGCATACAAGCCTACTTTAGGATCTAATCCTGCAATAATCGAAAAGGCAATAGCCTCTGGAATCAATGCTAGGGCAACAACAATACCTGCTAAGAGATCGTTGCTGATGTTACTAAACCACTCTTCTTTACTAAAAACTGCCATATAAATGAGTTCTGTCCTAATTATCAAATTGTAAAAAGCCAACTTCGTTTCGCGCGAGCGCAAGTACGAATTTGTCGTTTAGAACCTAAGTTCTTTTTGTTTCGGCTGTCGCCGAGCGTTCATTTTTGGGATTTTGTAGTCACAACCAGATATCTGGGACGATACCTAATCGCAGTGAGTAATCGTGTAATTACTTACATGCCGTGACCAATGCTGTGTTGACCTCAAGAAGGCAAAGATGCCTCAATCAGTCTGCGTATAGCTGTGACGCTTGGGAGAGCGCCGACAAGAGTTATTCGATAGCACTAAGGTATTAAACTAGCGCCAGTTTTTATAAATTTGCATTAGGTTTTTTGCCTTGGTATCGAATGGCTGGCATTGTACGCTCATCTCGTTATGTGCATAGATGCTCAATCATAACTTGCAGTTTTGATAGGTAGAAATAAAGCGAAGGGGTGAATGATTCTAAGGGAAACAAAAATGGCTATCACAAGGATAGCCATTTTAAAGCAAGTCGCTCGGTCTATACCAAAGGAGTTAGATCTGCTGGGCGGTAATAGACGGATTTAAGTACTTTGCCTTTACGAATTGTTTTTGCTTCAGAAACGAAATCTTCAGCACATTTTGCGATGATGTATTCGCCTTTTTGAACGGCCATTAGGGCAATGCCTTGCTTCGCGTAGTGCGCTTCAGTTTCCGCATACTCTTGCTCGTTGCGGCATACTTTGCTCATGTTACTAGAGTGGATTTCATCCCAGCATTTGATGAAGTCGATGTCGCGGTTGGCTGCTACATGCAGTAGAAGCTCAATAAGGTAACTGATAGCCACGTTATCTTCTACTTTGCTGTCGCCAAGGTGCACTAAGCGACCCATTAAGACATAAACAGAATCGATGATCGCGTCCGCTTGTTCGACTTTGCTGTCAGCTTCGGCCAACTCAGTCATTTCTTCGATAGCAAGAGAGCTATGCAAAGTATCCGCTGCATCATCTAGAGAATTAGAGTCATTTACTGGTAGGTCAAATGTAGTACGGAACTCAGTGATATCACGATAAAGGTGATCGAAAATCTCTTGGGTAAGTTTGGTTAATTTCATCGATTTCTGTCTTTTGGTATAGGTTTTACGATCCTATCAAACACCATAGCTTTTCGCTAGCAATGCGATATATGCGTATTGTAGATATAAGTGTGATTGAATTATCACTATTGCTAATTTGTGTGTACACTTTGTTCACGATCTAATCACTGTAAGATTGAATAAGATCATGATTGTTATTAGAATTATTTCGATCCCCAAAACAAGCTGTGAATTTCGACCAATCGGTGTCATGTATACGAGAACGGGTTGGTCTACAGTTTCAGAAAGTACACGTACTTTTTGGAAAACGTCGTTTCGGAATTAGGGTCCCGAGTCGTCGTACTTAAAGGCCACCTTTCGAGGTGGCCTTTTAACATCTTGTACTCAATAGCGCAGTAAAATGGGCGTTAACTAGACACAAGTTTGTGTTGGAAGTGTCATCTGTCAGTTGGCAGTTCAGTATAAAAGTCATCGAAATTGCCCCATAGTTCTAGTAACTGATACACCTCTTTTTGATTAATAAACTTACTATTCACATGATCTTTGCCATCCAAAAGCACGAGGTAGTGAGGCGTGACTTGGTTTGCTGTTGATATGGCATTCCATTGGGCGAGAATGCTATCGGAGCAAGCGTTAGAAAAAGTGGCAAGTTCGATGCCTGTTTCTCCAACAGTATTGTAGATAGTTAGAGATAAACTCATATTAAAATGCTGAATGAATAGAGTCTTAAGGATAGCTGTAGTGTATCAGTAGGCATGAATACTACAAAGCAAAGACTTGTCAGAATTGTATGGCATTTATACGTGGAAAAGTTCGCCCACTAAACTAACAGCATAGTGGGCAGACTAATCACTTTGTTGACTCTATTTGAGCCGTAGTTTGGGCTGCGTTGTCATGTCCCATTTGATCCATGATGTCGTAGGTCACAAAATAGGTGACAAGCAGAATCAAAGGGATAAATTTAATCCAAGGTTTCATGGTGGTAGTCTCATCAAATCAATTAAGGTGAAACTACCACTGAGTTAACGGTTTCGATACGACTAAAATCGTAATGTAAGGTTGACTTGAGCAGAGCTTGAATTTGATCAATGACCAAATAGATATGGGAACAATTGTTTTCTTTCCGATTCATTTAGAGCGCTGACGCGATCAATATTATTATCTGGGATCGCTTCCGGATTCGGGTAGTGCTTTAGCACTCGCTCCATACTTTCTTCTCGAATAAGGTGGAAGATAGGGTAGGGAGAACGATTGGTCAGATTTTCTGGGTCTTCTGGCTCTGCACCACCAAAGCAGTAATCTGGGTGGAATGTCGCGACTTGGTAAATACCTTCCCAATCATTTTGTTTGATAAGCGCTTCGACCCAATCAATAAAGAAGTTATAGTCCATAAAGTCTTCAAGCATGTTCGGAACTACAACCAGCGTGGTCTCGAGATCAGTCACTTCGGTTTGCTCCAATAACATCAGTTCGCCCAGAATATCTTCTAAAAGACCTTCTTCATTATCGGCCAGACTAACAAAGGTTTTGATTTGCTTGTTTCTTTCAGGTTTAGCGGCAAAAGGGCAAAGGTTTAAACCAATAACCACATCTTTCAACCACTGTTGAACTTGCTGCTCGATCTTTACTACTTCTTCACGTAAGGGTCTAATTTCTTTCATATATATTCGTAATCAACACATTGTTGTTATTCAGTTGCTTAAGCCGAGACATCAAAAATCCAACAGCTGAAGTGAGATGATGCTCGCATCTATTTGGTTAAAGCGTCAGTTCGCCACATGCTAATGCAGTTGAGGCGGATTTGAAACTCTTTTGGATCACTGTCAATCATAGTCAATGCTTTAAGAAAGCTCTAAGTTCCTCAATAAACGTTCTGACTTTTCGAGGTGTATTAACTCGTTCTCGATAGAGTGCGTACACTGCCCGGTTTTGTAATTGGTAGTGGCTGAGCACTTCGATGAGTTTACCATCAATGATTTCTTTTTTAGTCAATTGTCTTGGGAGCATAGCGACACCAAAGTGGTTGAGCAGCGCCACTTTAATGGCTTGAACACTATTGACCGAAATCGAAGGCGAAACCTCAATGTCGTGTTCTTCTATGCCCTTGCGAAAACGCCATAGAGAATAGTTTTTAAGATTTGGGTCTTCAACTACCCGATGAGACAATAAGTCTGTTGGATGTAGAATCGGCTCATGATTTTGCAAATATTGTGGTGACGCACAGACAATGCATTGGTTTTCAGTGAGTTTCGTAGCAACAAGATCTAGGTCTTGTTTGACTAAGTTACCCGAGCGGATGGCGACGTCATAGCCTTGCGAAGAGATATCGTTTACTCCGTCATCAAGGAGTAGGTTAACTTTAACTTCTGGATACCTAGTACAAAATTCGCAGATGAATGGCATTAACATGATTTCGGTAAGACCATTCGGTGCGAGAACGTTCAACGTACCCGACATTGCAACGCTATCGTGCCTAATGCTGTCGTTCAGCGTATCCAACTTAGTCACTAAAATATTTGACTCAAGGTAGTAGTGTTTACCTGCATCAGTTAAAGACAGTGTTTTCGTTGAACGATTCATTAACCGCGTACCTAGATGATTTTCTAGATCTCGAATGTTTCGGCTAACCAGAGATTTGGATACGCCTAATTGCTTTGAAGCACCAGTGAAGCTGCCTTCTTCAACTGTACTGATAAACGAGCGCATAAGTGTAAGTAGATTCATGGTTCTTCTTATTGTGTACTAATTGTTGACATCCTATCCACCTTTTAAAGTCTATTCAAATCTACTGATGCTAATAAAATAACAATAAAAACAAAGGTAAAGTAAAAGGAGAATAAAGATGACAAGTAAACAAGTTCAAACAATTAAAGACTATTTTGAATTTTGTGTTGATGGAAAGGCAACAGAGCGTGTGGGCGAATATTTTGCGGCTGATGCTTTGATCCATAGACCGGATTGCGGAACAACATTACGAGGGCTTGAAGAGTTTGAAGCTAAGCTCAAATCTTGTGTTACTGAACGGTACGAAAGTGTGAAAACAACGTTTCAAAGAGTCATCGAGACTGAGGGCGAAGTAGTCGTGGCGTTAACGCATAAGGCTGAAAATTCAAACACGTGGATGGGTTTTGATGTGTCAGGAAAAGATGTGACATGGACTAGCCTTACCTATTTCCGTTTCAATAATGAAGGCAAAATAATCGAAGATATTGTTGAACGAAACGAACTTAGTATGGCTAACCAATTGGGCTTACACCTAGATGTCACCAAAGAGCGTAATTAACACTTACAGCATAGAATTCGAAGTATTTCTTTGAGTCAACAAAGTAGAAAGCCATCTTGTATAAGATGGCTTTTATCGTTAATCGGATTTTCTTTCTACCTCCGCAGGACAAGACTTAGCTAGTGGGACTTCAACGACGTAGTCACGACCGTTGTCATCGTAATGGCAAATACGATGATCACCATTCTTAAACTCATAGTCGTACTTGACTGTGTAAGCGAAGGCTAGCGGAGCAGCTAGTGATAGCGCTAGAAATATCAGTTTTTTCATAGGTACTTCCTCCTTGTTTGTCTTTGTTTGATTGACACTTGTAATCGCTTAAAAACAAAAAAACCTTAAGTGAGTAATTCCATGAGAGTGAGAAACGCTGGAGCTATCAAAAGAAGAAAGCAGAGCCACATCATCGCAATGGCCAGACGCTCAACACAGTCAGTAGTGCAGACCTTGAGTAGGGTCTTTGTGAGCGGGTGGTCTAAAAACTTAACTATGCGCGCCATATCAACAAGCATTGAGCAAGTAATACGTTGTCGTTGCGACAGCGCAGGCAGAAAATAAAAGTAGGATGAGTGCGAGCGTTTCTTTATCCATCTTCTTATGCCGCTACTGACTAAAAAGTAGCGCTTTTGAGAAAAAACGAGTGAAACCGCATTTATCGCAACAGAGATGTGCATATTCAATGTTGCCCATCGTCACCGTATAGATAGTATCTGGTAGAGCCGAAATATTGGAATAGCGACTATTGATCTTTGGTGTTCGCCAATATTCAGAGCCACATTGAGAACAGACAGATTCGACTTTCTTTTCTTTCAAACGGTCATATAGTTCATTTATTGTTAGTGTGTTCATAACTAATACGTAGATGTTCTTTTGAGAGAAAAATAAGATAGTAGATCTCGTATTAGCCAATTGTTAACTAAACATAACGAGAAAAAAGAGAATACTTGAATATTGTTATTGGTCATGTTTGGTTTCTTCATTATTGATGTTCATAGATCTTTTGCACATCTAACATCTTTCAAGGTTCTTATCGTCGGTTCCATTACGGGAATTTGCCTTTTGCGAAAGACCTTGCGATGTTTAATTACTTCAGTGATAGATTGGTGTTGAGAGATATTCCCGGTATAGATGACCTTAATGTCATGACACAAGAACCAACCACCGATAAAATCGCCGCTTAGCCTTGTCAGCAGCTTATGCGACGAGGCTTTCTTACTTCGTCCAACATGCCCTCCAAATGACATCAAATCACCGTTAGATACGACACACCAATACACTTTGCTCACTTTTCGGTTTATGAATAGTGTCCCGTCGGGGAAAAGAGGTGGGGCGTTCTCACCCAATAAGTTCTCTATATCAGGATTGGTAAGAATTTGGAAAGGTTTGCGTTGTGCTGTAGCGCGTCCCATTGTTTACCTCTCATAAAATCTTCGTTTTATGTTAATTTTGATTATATAGGCTGACATGGTTTGTTGATTAATTAACTATTTTTACTGTTATTGTGATTATATTGTTAAACGATTTTTGCTTATTTGGCTAATGGTTTTAATAGTCCTTGTTATACAAAACTTTCAATTTATCGATCTTGTGATTTCATATTTTAAAAAGAACCCTCTAACAATTTTTCATGGAAGTTTGTTAGAGGGCTAATACACGGATTCGTGTAGAATGTTAGCATTAATATTAACGGTGTAGTTCGTTAATAACTCTGTGAGTTGTTGGATAGCCACAAAGTAAATAAACCTTAAACAATTAGTTAAGGTTTGTAACGAGAAAAGTTATTAACGTTATTTGTTACTTACATTAATATTGATTACCGTTGGTTAGTATGTGCCCAACGGTAAAGGAAAGTTTAGGAGAGGATTTAACGAGAGTCTGCGACAAGTGCCGTAGTTTGCTCTGCTCGATCTAGCTTGGAAAGTTTCCAACACAATGCAAACAGGACAAGGTATAAGGCTAATCCACCTTCAACCACAGAAGTCCATTTACCGTGTTGCCAACAATACAGTAAGAAGAAACCTCCAATACTTCCGCCGACGTAATAATGCACAAGATAAAGTGCGGTAGCCGTTGCTTTGGCGGTAGTCGCTTTCTGACTTACCCATGCGTATGCCAATGTATGAGTAAAAAACGCGCCGCCGCTGATGAGAAGTAGCCCGACCAACATAGCAGGAATGCTCTCTATTATTGCGACTAGCATACCAAGTAAGCTGAGTGTCGTGCCTAGCGCCATTCCAAGAATTGGCGAGAAGTGAGCGCGCCATTTGCCAGTCCATTTGGAAGAAACCGTACCCGCTAAGTAGCAAAGGAAGATCAGCGCAGATAGCGTGACTGGTAGATTATGCGGATCCGCCACCAATCTAAACCCCATCACAGAGTAGAGATTGACGAAGAGCGCAAAGTTAATACCGCCGATGATCATTGCAACCCAAACTATCGGTGTAGAAAGATGAGTTAACAGGGCTCGGTTGTGGTGAAAGAAAAGGCCACGTGTCGGTTTGAAATGTTGCTGCTTCGGCAATAGCAAGGCGACAATGATGACGCAACCTAATGTAAAACTGGAGATAATTAGCACCGCGGTATGCCAATCAAAGTAGCCTGTGAGTATACCGCCAGCAACACGCCCCGCAATACCACCTAGTGAGTTGGCAGCGATATAGCCGCCGATAGCTCGAGTAAAGGCTTCACTGGATAATTCCTCTACCATATAGGCGACGGCTACTGAGGCAAATGCTGCTAAGGATACTCCCATACAAGCTCGCAGAAACACGAGTGTCGATAAGTTATCGGTTAACAACATCAAATAACCGATAACAGGAATCGCAAATAAACCTGCGAGCATAACGAACCGTCGGCCTAAGCTCTCCGAAGTAATAGCCCAAGGTACTAGGCATACCGACAGCCCTAGCGTAGAAGCAGCGAACACCCAGTTTATTTCAGTTTCAGAGACTGAAAAGTGTATAGCAAGCTGCGGTAGGATTGGTTGGAAGATATATAGATTACAAAACACCAAAAAGGAGCCGAGGGCTAATGCCCAAGTTATCTGTTGGTATTGTTTCGTATGCAGCTCTATCACAACCTGATTCTCTATAACTAAACGATGCTTATGTGACCAAGTTAGCACTCAAATATGGATTAATGAAATATATTAATGCTATAACTTCGATATATTTTATTAATATGGATATTAAACAACTTAAGCACTTTCTTGCCGTCGCAGAACACCAAAACTTTACCCGAGCAGCCCAAGCGGTGGCCATTGCTCAGCCTGCACTGAGCATTTCTATCAAGAAGTTTGAGCAGCAGCTCGGTGTACAGCTTTTTTCTCGCGTCGATAAACAAGTTATGTTGACACAGGAAGGTCGAGTATTACTGCCTCATGCTCAGAAGGTTCTGCGCCAAATTGATGATGCCAGCCTAGCCATTGATGAGATGAAAGGGTTATTAAAGGGCGAAGTTCGTTTGGGGACACCAAGTATGATGGGGTCCTATTTTTTTCCAGAAATAGTCATGGCATTTAAGAGTGCCTATCCCAATCTCAAAATGACGGTTATTGAGGCAGGGACACAAGACATCAGAAAGATGTTACTCCATGGAGATATCGACCTCGGTGTTATTCGCAATACGGACGTGCCCGGTGATCTAGAAGTCGACCAGATCTTTTGCTCTGAAATGGTCGCGGTAGTCAGTCAAAACCACCCATTTGCAAATAAACAATCATTAGATTTTGACGAGTTTTTCGATGAAGAACTGGTGATGTTTAAACCCGGATATTTCCACCGCGACTTTATTGATGAAGAGTGTGAACGCCGTAATATCGAAGCGAAGTTCTCGTTTGAAACTAATCTTCTCCCAATGATTTTATCTATAGTAAAGCGTGAGTTTGCTATTACGGCATTATTGGAGTTGGTCACAGGGCATGAACCAGAACTTAAGGGACTGTCGTTTGAGCCGCCAGTATTCGTCGACCTTGCTCTGGCTTGGCGCAAAGATGGGTACTTATCGCGCGCTGATAGGACTTTTATAGACTTTGTTAAGAAGCATCTTTGATGCAAGTACTCGAAGTAGGTAGCCGAGTGAGCACTTGCCCGATAGACGTTGCGGAATAAACAGAATGGTTTATGTCTTGTTGTTTATTGGTGACCATACCAATCAAAGCCATATTCACACCTATTTGGACGTAAATAGGTGTGCCAGAAAACACCTGAGTCATATCACTGCATTGACTTATGGTCATGTCGCTCAGATTAGATGAGTCAACAAAACAGGTTTCAATGGCAAGTGCTGCACGAGCTTGATCATAAACCAACAATTGAATCGGCTCGTTCTCCCATTGAACGGTAGAGGTGTCGACAAGAGCAGCGATATCCTGGTGACAGCCTAACTGAGAACCCACTTCAAGAATGGCCCAGTCATCTCGCGCCGTCATCTTTTCGACGTTCTGGTGATCGGTCTTTACTGAAGTCGCGTGAGCAAAATCATAACGTTCATCTTGGCCAAATAGCGCGGTTAGACGAATATCTCTGAGTGGATAGAAGCTGCGAGAGGTATAATCGTAGATACAATGAGCCGGTGTGATTAACGTTTGGTTGGCAATTTGGGTGGCGAAACAAGTGTGTATCGGCGAAGGCTGACTGCCAATATGAACTAAATACAGTCGTTGATTGATGATCCTCGCTTCATCCAAGACTTTTAGACTGTCCCCATAACTGAAAGCGGTAACGAATCCAATTAAAAATACCCACCAATTGTTCATACTATACTGCCTCCCGACATTGATAGAGGCAGTATAGGAAATGATATATTAATTGCTTTTGTACATACGTTCGAAATTCTTTGGGTTCCAACCAACCATATATTGGTCACCAATTTTCAGTACAGGAAGAGAACGAGCTCCAATCGCATCTAACTCTTTGCGACCACGCTGCATCTTTGCATTGGTCAGGCGGTATTTATAACCCTTGCTGTCCAAATAACGCTGAGCATCTTTACAGTGAGGGCATTTGTCTGAGACATACAGTACTAATCGTTTCACAAGGATTCTCTTTTGGTAAAAACAGCCGCCTATAGTACGGTTCTGACTATGTTTGTAAAGTGTTAGCCTCGGAAACAACAATGCTCGGTAGAAGCTGCCGAGCATTGTATTAAACGCTTTTGGGAAAACGGTATCTTGTAATTATCGGTTGGCTAGTCGCGTCACACGATGCTGTTTTATCGCCATGATCATTTGTGGAATCAGTGAGGTTATTATCATACCCATCATCAGAATGTATTGAGTATGCGTGAACGACTCACCAAGTAGCATTAGGCCACAAACAATGCCTGCTATTGGGTTTGCGATACCACCGAAAGTGAAATCTACCACTGTCATCCGCTGTAACAGCCATACGTACATGCCGTAACTTAGTGCGGTATTGAGACCAACGACCCAACTTAAACCAAACAGGTTTCGACCATCAAAGTTCTCGATGACCGAGACATAAGTTTCCGGTGCAATTGCGGCGTGAAAGCCAGAAGCAATCGCTAAGATTGCGCCGCCTAAGATTAGCTGCCAAGTTAATATTGTCCACCAGTGAATTCTAGTGCCCAATGACTTAGTGATACTACTACCCGCGACAATACACATAATCGCTGCAAGCATTGCGCCTAAACCTATTGGGTTAAGGCTGATCGAACCTGGCGAAAACAAGAAAAATGCCAGTGATACCAGTGCTAGACCACTCAATGCTTGTGACCAGCTCGGACGGTGTTTTTTTACCAGCCATTGATATAACATTGCGAAAACAGGCACCGAAACCATACCTACGCCTGAAATGGCAGACGGCAAGGTTTGCGCCATCACAAATATCAAACCAAAGAAGGTGGCGATGTTGATAAGACCAAGCGTTAGTAATACTTGCCATTCACCTTTTTTAGGTAAAGTCGGCTTAACCAGCAGTAATAATAAACCTGCTGGTAGCGCTCGCAGAGCCCCTAACAAAATCGGCGGCCAGTCTGGTAGCGTAAATTTGGTTACGGCATAAGTTGTACCCCAGAAAAAGGCGGGGATCATTGCCAAAAGTATGTTCATTTATTTTATCTTTACGTTAAGATATTTGCGGACACTCTAACGACAAATTGGCTGCCTGTAAAGTATCTTTATGTTAAACTAATTTTTCTTGATGATTAACCAGTGGATGAATAAGACATGGATGCGATTGATCGCGTAGTAGAGCAGTGGGCAAAACAGAAGCCTGAGCTGGACACAGAACCTATGGCCATGATGGGGCGGCTAATGCGCATTGCCAAATATATGGAAACCAAAGTGGCGGATTTACACAAAAAATACGACTTAAAACTTGGCGAATTTGATGTATTGGCAACCTTGCGACGTAGTGGAAAGCCTTATCGTTTAACGCCGTCAGAGCTAATTAACACGATGATGCTTACGTCAGGAGCGATGACCAATAGATTGGATAAGTTGGAGTCCAAAGGATTAATTTCGAGAGAGCACAGCAAGGCGGACCGTCGAAGCGTTACGGTGCAATTGACTCAAGATGGCTTAGTGCTGATTGATAAAATGATCGAAGAACACGTCGAAGTGCAAGATGGACTGGTGAAATCTCTTTCGGCTTCTCAGAAAAAACAGGCAAATCAGTTGTTTAAAATTTGGTTAAGCCAGTATGAATAAGCATTAAGGCCCTAATTCGTTAGGGCCTTATACGTTAAGCGGCTACCTCATCGCTGTATAAGTTGGCACAGTTAATCCCTTGAATAGCGCAGCGCTCATCAATATCAGAGAGATCGCCACTCACGCCAATAGCGCCAATCACGTTTTTCTCTTCGTCTCGAATAAGCAGTCCGCCCGGAACGGGAACCATGTTACCGTGGGCAAGTACGTTAACCGCGGAGATAAATGCAGGACGAGAATCAGCGTCTTGCGCTAGTTTTCGGGAGGAACAACCTAGCGCCAATGCGCCCCATGCTTTGGCAATTGCAATGTCAGGTCGCATCATGCTAGACCCATCTTGTCGCTGCAAAGAAATCAGTTTTCCTCCATTATCAAGAACGGCAACAGTCAAAGGCGCACAGTCGTCAGACAGTCCAGCTTCAAATGTGCCATCAATAATGGTCAGTGCTTGTTGTAGAGTTAAACTTCCCATGTTATCTCCTCGTCTCATAGCTTGCGCTATTCGTACCTGCTGCCTTAAGCACTTATTCGGACTAAGTCAGCAGGATTTATGCGTACTTTGCCAACAGTTTGGTTAAAGTAACGAATAGCTTGGAAGGGTCAGGAAGTTAGCGAACTGTTTTGCTGTAGAAAGCTCATAAAAAAGGTCAGCTGTTTCATCAAAGCGTCCTGCAGCATAACGTGCATCGCCAACTTCCTGTTTAATCGTTTTTAGCTCTTGGTAGAGCCAAGTGTGAAAGAGTGATGATGTAAATACTTGGCCATCATCCAGAGTGACACCGTGGTGGATCCACTGCCAAATGTTGGCACGAGAGATCTCAGCCGTTGCGGCATCCTCCATCAGTCCATAAATTGGTACGCAACCGTGCCCCTGTATCCATGCTTCAATGTAGTAGAGAGCAATACGAATATTCTTGCGCACACCCGCTTCATCACGCGTACCTTCGCAAGGTTTTAATAGCGTCTCGGCAGTAATGTCTTCCGATGGACTAACATAATCAAGTTGATTTGTTTTCCCCTGAAGCTGCTCGTCAAACACCGACATCGCAAGATCAACCAATGCAGGGTGCGCGACCCACGTGCCGTCGTGACCGTTATTCGACTCGCGTTTTTTATCTTCAATGACTTTCGCTGTTACACGTTCCATCTCTTCAGGATCTTTTGCCGGAATGAAGGCAGACATCCCGCCCATTGCAAGTGCACCACGTGCATGACAGGTTTTAACCAGTAATTGGCTGTAGGCGTTTAGGAACTCTTGGTCCATACCGATGCCGTGTCGGTCTGGTAAAATTCGGTCTTTGTGGTTCTTCAACGTCTTAATGTAGCTGAATATATAGTCCCATCGACCACAGTTCATGGCCACAATGTGGTCCTTCATTGCATACAACATCTCTTCCATTTGGAATACAGCAGGTAGTGTTTCGATAAGCACAGTCGCTCGAATTGTTCCTGTTGGTACCCCGAAGTAGCGTTCAGTAAAGGCAAATACGTCATCCCACCATTTCGCTTCTTCCATGCTTTCCAACTTTGGAATGTAGTAATAAACACCTAAGCCTTTGTCTGCACGAGACTGATAGTTGTGGAAGAAATACAACGCAAAATCCATTAAGCACCCGCCAATCGGCTGGCCCTGATATTGAATAGATTTTTCTGGTAAATGAAGTCCGCGAGGTCGAGCAATTAATAGTGCTGGATCACTATTCAATGAGTATTGCTTGTCTTTGGTGTCGTCGTAATAACTGATGGTTCCAAGGTTAGCGTCGCGTAAGTTGATCTGTCCCTCTACCATGTTTTGCCAGGTCGGGGAGGAAGCATCCTCAAAGCAACACATAAATACTTTTGCGCCGGAGTTCAGTGCATTAATGACCATCTTTCTATCAACAGGACCGGTAATTTCAACGCGACGATCTAATAGCGGAGCTGGCGGCGGGCTAACCTTCCAACTCTTGTCATCTCTTATTGATTTGGTGTCCTTGCGAAAATCTGGTAGCTCGCCCGCATCAAAGGCGGCTTGTTTGGTTTCACGGTCTTGTAGCAGTTGAGTGCGTCTACTGCCAAAGTGCGCAACTAACGTTTCTAGGAAGGTTAGGGCGTCGGAATTTAGGATCGCTTGATAAGCTGTGGACTGGGTATCTCCAATTACCTTAAGACAATCTGCTTGTGCTGCGTCCATAACTTCATTAAGTGCCATTGTTCGTCTCCTTTAAACAATACTTTCTTATTTTGTATACAAAACTGTATCCGTGTATTTACTTATATTGGAAAACAAACAAATGATCAAAGGGTATTTAACATTAATTTATCATCGAATTTTTCTGAAAATATTTTTACGTAAAGATATTTTATATAAAGCATTATTTGTTAGGAACTACGGCGTAAGTGGTCACTTAGTGTATTAACTCTATGTTGCAAAAATGTTGATTTTGGGGTTGCGATTCTCTGGATATGGTTCATAGTACACAATATGGATTTGAATTGTATACAATCTGAGAGGGATATTAGAATGGCGAAAATGAAGGCAATTGAAGCAGCTGTAGCCGTACTAAAGAAAGAGGGAGTAGACATTGCGTTTGGTGTTCCGGGCGCAGCAATCAACCCCATGTATGCGGCGATGAAACACCTAGGTGGTATTGACCATGTGTTAGCCCGCCACGTTGAAGGCGCATCACACATGGCAGAAGGCTACACACGAACTAACCAAGGTAATATTGGTGTTTGTATTGGTACATCGGGACCTGCTGGAACGGATATGATCACGGGACTTTATTCTGCATCGGCGGACTCGATTCCGATTCTATGTATTACTGGGCAAGCCCCTCGAGCAAGACTGCATAAAGAAGATTTTCAGGCGGTAGATATAGAATCTATTGCCAAACCAGTAACAAAGTGGGCGACCACAGTACTAGAGCCCGCTCAAGTGCCACGCGCATTTCAAAAAGCATTTCATTTAATGCGTTCAGGTAGGCCTGGCCCGGTTCTTATCGATTTGCCACTAGACGTACAGCTAGCTGAAATCGAATTTGATATCGATACCTACGAGCCACTTGCGGCATACAAACCAACCGCAACTCGCGAGCAGGCAGAAAAAGCACTCGATATGCTGTGTGCTGCCGAAAAACCGGTCATTGTTTCAGGTGGCGGTGTTATCAACGCAGGCGCATCAGAATTGCTACAACAGTTTGCGGAACTGACTGGTGTGCCAGTGATTCCAACGCTGATGGGCTGGGGTACTATCCCTGATGATCACGAGTTGATGGCAGGTATGGTGGGTCTTCAGACGGCACACCGCTATGGTAACGAAACGCTTTTGAACTCTGATTTTGTATTCGGTATTGGTAACCGCTTTGCTAACCGTCACACCGGTTCATTGGATGTGTATACCGAAGGCCGCAAGTTTGTCCACGTAGACATTGAGCCGACTCAAATTGGACGCGTATTCTGCCCGGATCTTGGTATTGTGTCGGATGCCAAATCTGCATTGGAGCTATTAGTCGATGTTGCTCGCGAACGTTCATCAAAAGGTACTTTACCTAATCGTGCGTCTTGGGTTGGTGAATGCCAGCAGCGCAAATCCAGTATGTTGCGTAAAACGCACTTTACGGAAACGCCAATTAAACCAATGCGTGTTTATGAAGAGATGAACAAAGCATTTGGTCGTGAGACTTGTTACGTCAGCACGATTGGTCTATCGCAAATCGCGGCGGCTCAGTTCCTTCATGTATACAAGCCACGCCATTGGATTAACTGTGGCCAAGCGGGTCCTTTAGGCTGGACTGCTCCCGCTGCGCTGGGTGTGAAAGCCGCGGATCCAAACCGTGATGTTGTCGCAATATCAGGTGACTATGACTTCCAATTTATGATTGAAGAGTTAGCTGTGGGTGCGCAGTTTAATCTTCCATATATCCACGTAGTCGTTAACAACTCGTATCTTGGCCTAATTCGTCAGGCACAACGTCAGTTTGACATCGATTATTGCGTGCAGCTTGCGTTCGACAATCAGAACTCTCCAGAACTTGAAGGGTATGGTGTTGACCATGTGAAAGTGGTGGAAGGGTTAGGCTGTAAAGCGATTCGTGTAACACAGCCAGAAGACATCCAAGATGCGTTCGTTCAGGCAAGAGAGCTGATGGCGAAACACAAGGTCCCTGTTGTGGTTGAAATCATTCTAGAGCGTGTCACTAACATCTCAATGGGGGTCGAAATCAACGCTATCAATGAATTTGAACCACTAGCTGAAAATGCAACGGATGCACCAACTGCACTGTCGTCACTAGATTCGTCAAACTCACAGTCTTAAGGAGAAAATTATGCCAAAATTCGCAGCTAACCTATCGATGCTGTTTAATGAAGTTGACTTTCTGAGTCGATTTGAAAAAGCGGCTAATGCTGGGTTTCACGGAGTAGAGTATCTGTTTCCTTACGATTTCACAGCAGAAACTATTAAGTCGGTGTTGGATGACAATAATCTAGAGCAGGTTTTGTTTAACCTTCCTGCTGGTGACTGGAATGCGGGAGATCGTGGTATTGCGGTCGACCCAAGTCGCATCGAAGAGTTCCAACAAGGGGTGAGCCAAGCGATAAGCTACGCCCAGACTCTGGGCTGTAAGCAAATCAACTGCTTGGCAGGAATTGTTCCGGCAAGTGTGACTGAGCAAGACGCGAGAACGACGTTCGTAATCAACCTTCGTTATGCTGCTCAGCAACTGGAAGCGGCAGGCATCAAGTTGGTGATTGAAGCGATTAATACACGTGATATTCCAGGCTTCTTCTTGAACACCACAGAACAAGCGAAATCCATTATTGAAGAAGTCGGTAGTGCGAACCTATCGGTTCAATACGACATATATCACATGCAAATTATGGAAGGCGACTTAATTCCGACCATCACCAATAACTTATCGCAAATTTCTCACATTCAATTGGCTGACAACCCGGGGCGTCATGAGCCAGGTACCGGTGAAATCAATTATGACTTTGTATTGAGAGAACTTGACGCAATGGGCTACCAAGGTTGGGTGGGCTGTGAATACAAGCCGAAGACGACCACTGAAGAAGGTCTTTCTTGGTTAAACGCTTTTCAATAATTCGATACGTTAAGGAGAACACATCATGAAAATTGCATTCATCGGTACCGGAATTATGGGTCAGCCAATGGCTAAAAACCTGCAAGCGGCAGGTTACGAATTGGTATTGTCGGATCACTTCAATGCTCCACCGGCTGAACTGGTTACTCGCGGCGCAACAGTATGTCACTCACCGAAAGAAGCGACTGAGCTCGCTGACGTTATCATTCTAATGGTGCCAAATACACCACAAGTTGAAGACGTATTGTTCGGAGCAAGCGGAGTGGAAGAGGGGTTAGCGGCAAGCACGTCTCAAAAGTTAGTGATTGATATGAGTTCAATTTCGCCAATCGCGACTAAGTCATTTGCTAAACGCATTAAAGAAAGTGGTGCACAGTATCTAGATGCTCCGGTGTCAGGTGGTGAAGTGGGTGCTGTTAATGCAACACTGAGCATTATGGTAGGCGGCGACCAAGAAGCATTTGATCAAGCTCGCCCACTGTTTGAGAAACTAGGCAAAAACATCACGCTTGTTGGTGATAGTGGCGCAGGCCAAACATGTAAAGTCGCTAACCAAATCATTGTTGCACTTAATATTGAGGCAGTGTCGGAAGCCCTTGTTTTTGCATCGAAAGCCGGTGCGGATCCAGCGCGTGTGAGACAGGCGCTATTGGGAGGCTTTGCAAGTTCTAAGATTTTAGAAGTGCATGGCGAACGTATGGTAGAAGGCACATTTGACCCTGGCTTTAAGATTGCGCTTCACCAAAAAGATCTAAACCTTGCGCTAACTGGAGCTCAAGAACTTGAAGTCGCGTTACCCAACACTGAAAACGCGCAAGCACTGTTTGGTGAGTGTGCCGACTTAGGTGGTGAAAACTGGGACCACTCTGCACTAATTAAAGCAATAGAGGCTCGCTCTAATCATTCAATCCGTAACGAATAATGATTACTTAGGGCCATGATTTCCGCATAAATCGCGTAGTTTTGTCTCCTTTTATACGCGTTCCCGAAATCGTGCAGGCAGTTATTGGAGTTAAAGGGCTTCTAACTTCAACATTAACAGGCGCTGTTTGTATCGGTTTTGGGATTTTTTACCTCTCAGTATTCCCCATAAGTTTTGGACTTATTCTTTGTTTTCATTAAGATTAACTAAGTAGCACATGAGAGCAGGGAAGAGTATGTCGCGAATCAGACGAAAGAACCAAGACCTTATTATCGAGGTTGCCAGTGAACAGTTTGCTATGCATGGTTACGCAGCCACCAAGATGGCCGATATAGCAAAAGCGGCAGATATTCCCAAGCCTAACGTCTTTTACTACTTTAGCTCCAAAGACAAACTTTACTATGCCGTGCTCGAAACCGTCACTCAGCCATTGCTTGCTGCGTCATTACCTATCGAACAGTTAGATGATCCCGTCGAAGCGTTGACTCAATATATTCGTACCAAACTGACGATTTCCCGTGATTATCCTCATGCTTCTCGTGTGTTCGCTAGTGAAGTAATGTCCGGGGCAAAGGTGTTGCCAGAATCCATTCGAGACAAGCTGTTTGAACAATCGCAGATGATCATTTCCAAGTTTGCTACTTGGTCGAAACAAGGCTTTATGGATGAAGTACCACCGCATCATCTTATGTTTGCGATTTGGTCTGCGACTCAGACCTACGCTGATTTTAATTGGCAGATTTGCAGTGTATTGGATAAACCCGAATTAGACGACGCAGATTATGAACAAGCGGCGACGTTTCTCACCAAGTTAGTTATACAAGGTTGTGGTGTTAAGAGTCGGGTATAAGTGCACTTTTACAAGGTAGAGGTGACGTACAGCTGCTCCATCGATATAGAGCGGAATAAAAGCAGCTGTGTCTAATAGATATGCTAAAGGTCTTTATTTCGGGTGGTTTGCTGGCGAATATAGTCACCAAATTCGTATTTACGTTCCTGGCTGCCAATTTGATACAACTCTGTTTCTGTTCGCTGTTGAGCGTAGTTAGAGGCTTTCATAGAGCCATTGAGAATTTTTAACATCTGAGCAGAAACACGCTTCATAAATCGATCAACACGCCTTCCATACACTCTTAGTATGCCTAGAAAGCTGCAAAAGCTCATTGCGAGCGCGACCGACCAATGGATTTCAATCATGAGATTTCCTTGAGTATTATAACGACTTTGACTTCAACAAAGGTTATTAACCAGTGCACAAATATTTATATAGTTATTATGGTTTGTGAATATAGTTATATAAGTTCGTTATATCAATGTGCCAGAAATCTATTGATACAAACAGTCACACAGCTAGAAACTAATTAACGGAACTTTTAATATTGAAACTAATATATCCCATAGTTTCTTTGTGGGTACTGGGTTGAGTTTACTTTCAAATTGCCTATGAAGTAGATAAATAAAAACAGATGTTACCTGAATGTTAATTCAAAGTAAAATCAATTATGTTATATATAAATCAATGACTTATTTAATATATTGGTCATTATGTATTAATTGGTTAGATTATATTTCAAAGTGACCGGTGTGTTAGTTGGTTAGCATTGGTTTATGGGATTATTAATAAAAGTCTGAGGATTTGTTTGTGATTGAAACAGAGTGTTTCTTTAGAAAACATCGCCTATTAAATATATTATTTAAAGGCGATGTTTAATTGATGGTGATATTTGTATGTAGCTAGGTGAATATTAGAATCGCTTCAATATTGCTGAGTCATAGTCGCTGACATTGATTGTTACGCCGTACCTTTGTATCCATTCGTCAAGATTTTCCTGTGCAGTGTTTAAGCTACTTATGGTGATGGTGTTGTCATCAAGTTGCCAAAGTTGGCGCGACCCTTCGTAGCTGAACTGCAGCGCTAACATCGCATCAGCGTTGCCTTGTTCGGCGGCGGCTAGCAGCTTGCGATTTTTGCGATAAATGAGATTCAGTGCTTGTTTCAGTTCCCAAACATAAACGACCTCTTTCATCTTGGGTTGGGCTTTGAGTTTTAGAAGAACAATAACAAGCCCAATAGCACTAACTATGACGCCTAGAAGGTTCCAGTGAAAGTGAGAGCCAGAAGGAGAAGGGAAGAGATAAATCAGGGTTTGTGAAATCGCTAAACTTGAAATTGCTAAGGTCGCGATACAAGCGATTATGACGATGTTTAAACGAGATCGGTATAACTGCTTATCGATAGTTTGTAATTTCATCTTCCATCCATTTTAGTTCGCTGTCTTTCTCATGCTGACAGCAAGAGTCTGCCGACGATTATACACACTTGCTCGTACTCATAAATCATACCGATTGAGATTTGTTTGCCTAGCAATTAAGGCCAAGTCGTGTGTTAGACTTTGATGAGTATTTTGGAAAGGGACAGAGTCCAAGTGGCACCTTCTAACAAAACATTCTATGAACAAGAGATTGACCGTCTCTACAGTGAATCTCCCATAAAGGCCAAGCAGTATTTACTCATTCGCCAATCCAAAGCCTTCATGGAAAAATTTCACTCAGAGAATATTGAGTTGAACGACTTAGCTAAAGCGGCGTTGATGTCGCGCTTTCACTATGTGCGCATTTTTAAAAAGCTTTATGGTGTCACACCCCGAAGCTATCTCAGGGATATGCGCATTGCCAAAGCGAAAGCACTGTTGCGAGAGGGGCACCAGATTACCTATACCTGCTTTGAAGTGGGGTACGAAAGCGTAGCGACGTTTTCCTCGGTGTTTAAAAAGTGTACGGGTTATTCACCAAGGGAGTTTCAAAAGCGCAATAAAAGCAATCTTGAATAAGTTTTCCTATGACTTCTTGGCTATCTTTTAGTTATTCCATTACATCTAAGGTAAATATGAATGATTAAAATTGCTTTAACGAGTGTTCCTGTCAACGATCAGGACAAAGCATTAGACTTCTACACCAACATGTTGGGCTTTGTGAAGAAGACGGAAGTACCTGTAGGTGAGCACAAATGGTTAACCGTAGTATCTCCACAGGAACAATCGGGTGTTGAACTACTACTTGAACCCATGGCATTTGAACCTGCCAAGTTGTATCAACAATCTCTTAAAGAGGCAGGCATCCCTTGGACGTCGTTTGTTGTTGACGATATTGCTGCGGAATACGAAAGAATGTCTGCCCTTGGTGTTGAGTTCTCCATTGCGCCAAGAGAAACAGGCACTGTGATGATTGCAGTACTTGATGATACCTGCGGTAACTATATTCAGTTGATGCAAGAAATTTAACGCATCACATCTCGTTAGAAGTTATTGATGTGAATAAAAAGGGTCTCACTAATAGTGAGACCCTTTGCTATCGTGATAACTCAATGAATAAGCTACATACTTAATGCTGCTTGTCTTAAGCGAAGTGCGGCGGCTTTATGTCGCTCAATGAGCTGTGGCATATCCACGCCCATAACAGCACCATCGTGAACTCGCCATTGACCAGCCACCATCACACGGTCTGCCTGTTGAGCTCCGCACAATAGTAGAGCAGCGAGTGGATCGTGGCTGCCAGAGAAACGAATGTCATCGAGCTTAAACATGGCAATATCTGCTTGTTTGCCGACGGCGAGTTCGCCTATATCTGTGCGCCCCATAGCGCGTGCTGATCCTGACGTTGCCCAGCGAAGCGCGTCAAAGTGCGTAACGTTGTTAGAGCCATAGCGAAGGCGTTGCAAATACATCGCCATACGAACCTCAGCTATTAGGTTTGAACCGTCGTTGGAAGCTGAACCGTCTACCCCCAAGCCTACTTTCACGCCAGCTTTCTCAAGCTCGTTATTTTTACAGATACCGGACGCTAACATCATATTAGAAGTAGGGCAGTGACTTATTCCTACCTCTGCTTTACCAAGTCTGCGAATCTCTTCAGTGTTAAAATGGATACCGTGAGCTAACCAAGTGCGCTCATTAAGCCAACCTACGTCCTCAAGGTAATCTACCGGACGCATACCAAACTTCTCAAGACAGAAATCTTCTTCGTCCAATGTTTCGCAGAGATGCGTATGTGTCATCACCGATTCATTTTTGGCGATTCGTGCCGTTTCTTTCATTAAATCAGTGGTCACAGAAAATGGCGAACAAGGTGCGAGCGCGATTTGAGTCATCGCTCCATCTTCACGTTGATGATAACTATTGATCAAGCGCAAGCTGTCATCAACGATGGTCTGTTCCGTTTGTATTGTGTGACGCGGTGGTAATCCGCCATCATCTTCCCCTAAACTCATCGAACCGCGAGTAAATATGGCCCTTATTCCAAGCTTTTGCGCGGCTTCAACTTGCAAATCTATCGCATGTTCAAGGCCAGTCGGGATTAAATAGTGGTGATCCGAGGCTGTCGTACAGCCAGAGAGCAATAGCTCAACAAGTGCCAATTCTGTAGCGACACTCATCATCTCTTCGTCGAGATTTGCCCATACTGGATACAAGCTTTTTAGCCAATGAAACAGCTCTTTGTTGAGCGCATCGGGGTAAGCTCTAGTTAGCGTTTGATAAAAATGATGGTGGGCATTCACGAGCCCTGGAGTGACGACATGTTGTGATGCGTCGATAACCGCCGTAATGGTTGTGGTGGGTTCTTGGTTGCTTGCTACTAGCTCGACAATTCGACTGCCTTGTACAACGATACCGCCGCCAGCGTCTTCTGTAGTGCCAGTGTAAATAGCAAGTGGATTCTTAATCCATACGGTTTCCATTCATAGTAATCCTTAGCCATCTCAGCCTTTTCAGGGAAGAGGGTCTTTTTTAAGTTTTTAGTTGATGTAAGGTGCTCTATGTCATTGATTAAGCCATGTCTTAGAGCACGACAGTTGTAGCCACTGTATTGTTAGCTGTTCTTAATTATTACCTTTTGCAGACAGCTCTGTCTGTGATATTTCTTGGTTTTCTTCTTGTTGCTGAAGTTCATGAATCTCTTGCTTAACCATAGCACGGCTTTCTTCGTGTGCTTCTTGCTCTTCGCGCTTGCTTGATTTTGGCAAGAACTGATGCAAAAGTACGGTGACGATCGTACCAGTTGTAATCCCTGAGTGAAGGAAGTTTGAAAGTTCATGAGGGAAATGTTGAAGTAAGCGTGGCTCAAACGTGACTGCCAGTCCTGATGCTAAACCAACGCAGATGACAAGGGCATTACGTTTAGTATCAGCCGCTTTAATAAGCATGCGAATACCCGCGTAAGCTATCATGCCAAACATGACAAAACCCACACCGCCTAGCACCGGTTTTGGAATCGTTACTGCAATCGCTGCCAGTTTCGGGAACAAACCACCCAAGATGAGCAGTCCACCTGTTGCTGCAACAACGTAACGGCTTGCAACACCTGTAATGCCAACAATACCTACGTTTTGACTGAATGATGCCAGTGGCATAGCTGTTAAGCATGACGCAAGTGTGCTGCCCAGACCATCGCCAAGCAATCCGCGCTTAAGGTCTTTACCATCAATCTTGGTGTGACAGTTGTTTGCGAGTGCCATAAAGTCACCAGTCGCTTCGGCGATGACAACTATATAAACCAAACTCATACTAACAATGGCGCTGGCTGAGAACGTAAGACCATATTTAAACGGTTCTGGACCACCTACCCATTCAGCGGTGCTTATTTGGTCGAGATCAACCATTCCCATGGACAGCGCTACGATGTAACCACCGGCAAGGCCGATAACAATAGCTGAAGCCGCAACCGCACCTTTACAATAAACCGATACCGCAATCACAATACCAAGTGACACAGCGGCAAGAAACAGCTTAGGCAAGGTAGCAAATTCACTGCTAACGGCGGGGGCGTCTCCGACCCAGTTCATGGCAACGGGGAGTATGGTGAGCCCGATTAGGGTGACCACGACTCCACTTACAACAGTTGGGAAGAGCTTACGAACTTTGTCCATATAGAAGCTAGCTAATATGACGACAAACGAGCCAACCAACGCTGCACCCATAATGCCGGATACGCCAGAATCTTTACCTATGGAGATGGCAACACCAAGAAAGGCAAAGCTTGAACCCATAACAACTGGTAGCTTAATTCCGATAGGGCCGAAACCGACACATTGTGCGATGGTGACGATACCAGATGCCAGTAAGGCGGCGTTAATGAGGGAGACAATTTCGTCGTTAGGTAGGCCAATGGAAGCGCCAACAATTAATGGTACAGCGACGATACCACCAATAGAGGCCAGCATATGTTGGACGGCCAGTAAAAAGGTCATGCCGTGAGGCGGTTTTTGGTTCAGGGTGTACAGAAGTTTCATACTTATTCCTTTAGAGAGCGATGAATCGACTCTTCCTTGGTGGTGACATGGTGACTTCTACAAACTGCGTAGTGATAGTAATCCTGCTCGTCCTTTGTGCTGACCTAAACGGCAGGGTTAAAAACAAGCGGTAACCGTTAAGGCACGATTACCGCTTGATTTTGGGTTAGCCAATGAATACCAGTTTGGCAACGAAAATGGCGCTTAATAGGTACATTGAAATAGAGACATCTTTGGTTTTACCTGTTGCTACTTTAAGAACGGTGTAAGTGATAAAACCAAGAGCGATACCATTAGCGATAGAGAAAGTAAGTGGCATCATTAGCGCTGTTATGGCTGCTGGAGCACCATTGGTAAAGTCTTTCCAATCAACATGCTGCATACTACTCATCATGACGAACGCGACATAAATAAGAGCGCCAGCTGTAGCATAAGAAGGAATCATACCGGCTAATGGAGAAAGGAAAATTGCTGCTAGGAAAAGAGCGGCAACGACAATCGCGGATAGACCAGTTCTAGCGCCTGCAGCTACACCTGCGGCACTTTCTACATAACTGGTCACTGGTGGACAACCCACACATGCACCAGCAACACTAGAAATACTATCGGCTTTAAGTGCCTTGCTTAGCCCTTCAATTTTGCCTGTTTCTTTGTTGATTAGGTGAGCTCGCTCAGCGACACCCATTAGCGTACCTGCTGTGTCGAACATGTTCACAAAAAGGAAAGCAAGAATCACACTGACCATAGAAACGTTAAGTGCGCCTGAAATGTCCATCGCCATAAAGGTTGGGGCAATGCTTGGTGGTGCAGAGAAGAAGCCATTGTATTGAACAAGACCCAACATCATGCCAACAATAGTAACGCTCAGTATACCGATTAGTACCGCACCGAACACGCGACGCTCACTGAGCACCGCAATGATCAAGAAGGCAATAGCAGCCAAAAGCGCATCTGGTTTAGTGAAGTCACCTAGAGAGACCAACGTTGCTGGGTTTTCAACAACAATACCTGCGGTTTTCAGGCCGATAAGACCCAAGAAGAGACCGACACCTGCCGTCATCGAGTAACGTAAACTTTCAGGAATACTCTCAATGATCCACTGTCGTATCTTATAGAAGCTCATACCGACAAAGAGAATACCGGAGATAAATACCGCTCCGAGTGCCACTTCCCAGCTGTATCCCATTTCACTGACGACAGTGAAAGAGAAGAAAGCGTTAAGACCCATACCGGGCGCGAGTCCAACGGGCCAGTTAGCAAACAGCCCCATGAGTAAACAGCCAATGGCTGCACCAATACAGGTGGCGACGAAGACCGCTCCCTGATCCATTCCAGAGGCTGCCATAATGCTTGGGTTGACGAAAATAATGTACGCCATAGTAGCAAAGGTCGTTACACCTCCGACGAGCTCATTTTTAACGCTCGAACCGTGTTGCTTTATCTTGAAAAAGCGTTCAAGCACGCCATTTCCAGCCGATTCGTTGAGCACTTCTGCTTTGCTTTCATTCATTTGAGTAAGTCCTTTACACAATACCCTTAATGTAGAAATTGGGTATAAAGTTTGTTGCTTTTCCTTAAATTGAAAACAGCAGTACCCATGACACCTTGCTGCAGAGTCACTCCAGCACTAGTGCCATTCTCCAAAGAGAGTAGGTTCATTCCAATTTACTTATTGCTCTTTCGCAAAAGAGCGAGCTCTTAGAAGTGCAAGGCTGCCTGTTGTTGTCTTGCACTTGCTAGGAGAAGGTTGCTACAGCGATCAACTGCCTCTGTAGGTTGAAAAACTGTAAGGGGAGGCGAGCAGAGGCACATGATAATGCGCATCCTCATCATTCAATCCAAAGCGAATTACGATATCGTCAAGGAAAGGAACTTGGTCTAGCTCGACACCTTTACGCTCAAAGTAAGGAGCGACATGAAAAATGAGTTGATATTTTCCAGCGACAAAGTCATCGCCTTCAAGAATAGGAGAATCAGTTCGGCCATCGAAGTTCGTCATTACGCTCTTAATAAACTGACTTTCTTCACCTTCAATACGGAAAAGATCCACTTGGATCTCTGACCCAGGTACACCATTTGCGGTGTCTAGTACATGCGTTGTTAGTCGTCCCATAATTGCTTCGTGCTTACACACGCTCCTTTAATGTCATCTTGTAATTCTGTATACAAAAATCAGGTCTGTTTAATTCTATTGATATTAATATGTACACAATTTACGCCATTAGTAAAGGTTTATGTTATGAAAATGTTGCATCAAAACGGTGCTGAATATGGGCGGAACATGCACTAAAATAGTGATGGTTAAAAATCATTCAATTATAACTTGTTGAAAAATAGCATTATGTTTCCAAAATGTAATTTGATAAACAAAATCTTTACATTGAGATAAATTATTGTATACAATTAAGTAAACCAAAGAGTGAAAGCGCACTCCAAAGAGAGTGCAGAAAAGAACCAAGAAGGAGTCTGTGGATGAATAAGGATTATTCGCGCAATCTCATCGGCTACGGAGCGAATCCCCCTCACCCAAAGTGGCCAAATAACGCACGAATCGCGGTTTCCTTTGTATTGAATTATGAAGAAGGCGGTGAGCGTTGCTTACTGCACGGAGATGATGAATCGGAATCATTCCTATCGGAAATTCCGGGTGCTATGCCAATAAAAGGTGAGCGTCACATCAGTATGGAATCGATTTACGAATACGGAAGCCGTGCAGGTGTATGGCGTGTGCTTAGGTTGTTCGAGCAGTATGATATTCCACTAACCATTTTCGCGGTTGCGATGGCGGTTGAGCGCTATCCTGAAGTCGCTGTGGCAATGAAAGAAGCGGGGCATGAGATATGCAGTCACGGCTATCGTTGGATCGACTACCAATATACTGATGAATCGCAAGAGCGCGATCATATGATCAAGGCGATAGAAATTATTAAGCAGGTGACGGGTGAACGTCCGCTTGGTTGGTATACCGGAAGAACCGGTCCAAATACACGACGTATTGTGGCAGAAGAAGGCGGATTCCTTTACGACTCTGATGCCTATGATGATGATCTTCCTTACTGGCACACAGAGGCAGGGAGACCCCAGTTAGTTATACCGTACACGCTTGACGTAAATGATATGAGATTTGCTACCGCTCAAGGATTCAACTCTGGTGAGCAGTTCTTCCAATACCTAAAAGATACCTTCGATACTCTGTATGAAGAAGGTGAAACTGCACCAAAAATGATGTCTGTAGGCTTACATTGCCGATTAATTGGACGTCCGGGACGTATCGCCTCGCTAAAACGCTTTTTAGATTACGTCAGTCAACATGAAGATGTGTGGCTATGTCGCCGCATCGATATTGCCAAACACTGGCATGAACACCACCCATATCAACCCGATGAACAGCAAGGAGCTCAATAATGACACAATTCAAATCATGCACACCGACAACTATGGTACGTGATGAGTTTGTCTCAAGCTTTGCTGACATTTATGAGCACAGTCCTTGGGTGGCTGAGTCCGTTTTTGACGCTGGACTGGATGCAGATGACAACCATATAGAAAGTTTACATTTGAAAATGTCGATGACGCTGCTTAATGCGTCTGAGCAAAAACAACTCGACTTGATCAACGCTCACCCAGATTTAGCCGGTAGAGCAGCGGTCAATGGAGAACTTACCGCGGCATCTACAGCCGAGCAGGCTGGTGCTGGTATTGACCAGTGCTCCGAAGAGGAATTTGCCAAATTTACTACTTACAACAACAGCTACAAAAATCGCTTCAACTTTCCCTTTATCATGGCGGTTAAAGGGGCCAATCGTTACCAAATTCTTGAATCGTTCGAGATGCGATTAGGCAATGATAGTGAAACTGAGTTTGCTACTGCGCTTAACGAAATCAACAAGATAGCGTTATTTCGCTTGAGAGATATGTAAGTCAAAGGAAAGGCGACTATCTCTTTTATTAACCTAAGCTCGAAAGCCTAAGCTGGAAAATCTAAGCAATGAACGTGTCGGCAGAGGCCGATAATGGCGACGAGCAAGCAGGTACTCATTTTATTATTAATTGGATTAATTGAACTGGATGACAGGAAATGTCTTTGAATATTGAACAATACATCAACCTTGCAGATGACAAACTAGGCGCAGAAGCGCTATACGCTACCGATGACTTTTTTGCTGACAAGAGTCGTTTACTTCGTCGAGAAGCACCAGAGTGGAAAGACGACCTTTATGACGACAATGGCAAATGGATGGACGGCTGGGAAAGCCGCCGCAAACGTGGCGAAGGTTATGACTTCTGTGTGGTTAAGCTCGGTTTAGCGGGAACGATTGCAGGCCTTGATATCGATACCTCATTTTTCACAGGTAACTTCCCTCCGTCAGCGTCTGTTGACGCGATTTATAGCCCAGATGCTGATCCCACTCATGCGGAAGGCTGGGAAGAAATTCTACCATCACAAAGTCTAGAAGGTGACAAGCACCATCTAAACGAAATTGACAGCGACAAAGTATATACCCATGTTCGTCTTAACATCTATCCAGACGGTGGTGTAGCGCGTCTTCGTGTCTACGGAAGCCCTAGTGTAGATTGGAATGCTATCGACGAGTTGCAACAAGTTGACTTGGCGGCCGTAGAAAATGGTGGTCGTGCGTTGGCTTGTAGTGATGAGCACTATGGTAACAAGTCAAATATCCTTGGCCCTGGTCGTGGTGAAAACATGGGTGATGGTTGGGAGACCGCTCGACGCAGAACACCGGGTAACGACTGGGTGATTGTGGCACTTGGACATGCGGGTAATGTTGGTCGTGTTGTTGTTGATACAGCGCACTTCAAAGGTAACTACCCAGATAGCTGCTCAATTCAAGCCGCTTACGTGAAAGGTGGAACAGATGATCAAGTCGCCACTCAGAGTTTGTTTTGGAAGGAGCTACTTCCTTCTCAAAAACTAAACGCGCACGATATTCACGAGTTTGTCTCTGAGGTTAATGAGATTGGCCCAGTTACCCATGTAAGACTAAACATTTTCCCTGATGGTGGTATTAGTCGCTTACGCCTATTTGGTACAAAAGCAGACTAAACTTAATAGAGGGAATTTTTATGAGTAATGGTATTCGTCATCTAACTATTGAGCCACTCACCAAGGCCGCATTTGAGCAATTTGGTGATGTGATTGAAGTTGAAAATAGTGACTATTTTATGATCAATAATGGGTCAACTCGTCGCTACCATAAGCTAGCTGAAGCCGATGTTGAAGAGCATGGGGGGCGTGCGATCATGAGTATCTTCCAAGCGACCCCGCTTCAGTATCCGCTCACCATTTCGATGTTAGAGCGACACCCGCTGGGGTCACAGGCGTTTATACCATTGCTTGGTCAACCGTATCTTATCGTTGTCGCACCAAAAGGCGACGATCCTTCTTTGACTGATTGCCGAGCTTTCTTTAGTAACGGTCGTCAGGGCGTCAACTATCACAAAGGTGTTTGGCACCATCCGGTTCTGGCTCTGACCGACCAAGATAAATTTCTGATCGTCGATAGAGCTGGAGAAGGGCATAACTGTGATGAAGTGTTCTTTGAAGAGAACTTTGTACAGTTGGACTTGAAGGATTTACCGCAAGACATCGATAAGACGAAACAAGATAAGGACAAGCAGCAAGCGACTGTCTAAGCTGCTTTTGAGGAGTGTGTTATGGATCCGCACATGACAGAATGGCTCAACCTGATGATTCGTTGGGCCCATATGATTGTAGGTATCGCATGGATTGGAGCGTCTTTCTACTTCGTTTGGCTTGAGAACAATCTCAACCGTACTAACCCTAGAGACGGCCTATCTGGCGATTTGTGGGCGATTCACGGCGGTGGTATTTACCATCTTGAGAAATACAAACTGGCACCACCAAAAATGCCAGAAAACCTTCACTGGTTTAAGTGGGAAGCTTACTTTACTTGGATTACGGGTGTACTGCTATTGGGCGTAGTGTATTACCTCAATGCTGAAATCTATCTAGTAGCTCCAGGTTCGGGCATCGACTCAACAACAGCGATTATGATCGGTATTGCTGCGCTTATCTCTGGTTGGGTAATCTACAACCTACTGTGTAACTCGCCTTTGGGCAAAACGCCGGTACTGTTAGGTATAGTGTTGTTCCTAGGGTTAGTAGGTGCAGCCTATGGTTTGTCGCAGGTGTTCAGTGGACGTGGTGCTTACATCCACGTAGGCGCTATCATTGGTACCATCATGGTTGGTAACGTGTTCTTCGTCATCATGCCTGCGCAACGTGCTTTAGTGAAAGCGATTGAAAACAATCAAGAGCCGGACCCTACATTGCCAGCAAAAGGCCTGTTACGTTCACGGCACAATAACTATCTGACTTTGCCAGTGTTGTTCATCATGATCAGCAACCATTTCCCAAGCACATATGGTTCTGAATACAACTGGGCAATTTTGGCTGCGCTATCAGTATTTAGTATCTTGGTCCGTCACTACTTTAATACACGTCATGGTAGCCAGAAGTTCGCATGGACAATACCTGCTGCTGCTTTGGGTATGGTAACGCTAGCCTTTGTTACATCGCCTTATGCCAACAAACCAGCTGCCCCTGTCGCAAAAGCACCTGTGGTTGAAGCTGGTGATCATCATGCAGACATGCAAGCCTCAGCCGATATTGCGGCTCAAGCAGATGATGGCACAATTGCCTTTGCACAAATTAATGATGTCATTCAAGAGCGCTGTTCGGTATGTCACTCTGCAACGCCAACACATGCTGCATTCCAAACCGCTCCGGCTGGCGTGATTCTGGATACGCCTGAAGAGATCAAAGTGAATGTACCACGCATTGTCGCTCAAACCGTGACGACGAAGGTAATGCCGTTAGGTAATCTAACTCAGATGACAGATGAGGAACGTATGTTAATTGGAGAATGGGTAGAACAAGGTGCTCAGATTCAATAACTGATGAAGTCATCTTTAATACGTTTAAACTGACTAGCACATGCTAGTCAGTTTTTTTATGGTTTAACTAAAAGCAGAACTCAGATGCTGAGGTACAGACACCATAATCTGTCGTAGTTTGTCGTGAAAGCTCTATGTCTTCGACTTGAAACTCACCTTCGACGATTTTAACTTTGATGTCAGATCGACTGTAAAACTCAAATGTGCAGCCAGTAATAACTTCATGGTACATTCCCGATACATCAAACACGTCTTTTTTAATACTTATTCCTTTCAACTTATGAAGCTTGTTGCCATCGTTGAAATATTGAGTACTAAACTGGTTATTCTTCATTGAGGTATGAATATGAAAAACCTCTTTAAAAGAATCAATGGTAAATATAATCATAGTTTTTATTTTGGGCTTGAACGGAGCGGGAAGGTTATAGGAATCAGATGGCTACCACAGTCGGGGTTTTGTCATGGTTTTGTCAAGAATTGCGATAATGGCTAGGTATATTACTCTATTTTTATAGTTGCTGCCTATCCTGAATATTAATAATAGAAAAGGTTAACCTTTCGACACGATATTGTGGGTTAACCTTTTTATTCCTATATGAGTCTATCTAGCAGATAACATTTCAATAACGGATAATACTTGTTCAGTTTTCGTTTCATTTAATGCATCAGGATGCGGTGCGGCAAAGCTTTCTAAATCATTATCAAAATACTTGCCATGTGCATGCGCGAATTCATCGGACAGCGATGCTCGAACTAGAATATCAGCACCGAGATCTAAGTCATTTCCTGCAATACCATATGCATCTTTCACCATTTTGCTTCCCAAAAATGACTTCGGATTAACAGACACAATCATTGGTCCTGTTTGCTCATAGCGTAATCCCAACGCGCGAGACCACATAGTAAGAGCGAGTTTACTTTGCGCGTATGCATCTGAATCACCGAGTGGCTTGTTTCCTCGCAGTGCATCCAAGTTGACAGTGGCTTGTGCTGCCGAAGATAAGTTAACCACACGTCCGTTAGCAGCAAGCAATGGAATTAAAGCCTGTGTAAGACGATAAGGGGCAATAGTATTGACGACAAAACGAATGTCGAGATTATCTTCAGTCTTAGTTGCGGGAGCTGTAAATACGCCGGCATTATTAATGAGGACATCGATTTGAGAGAATCGCTGAGAAACCTCATCAGCCATTTTGTTTATTTGGTTGAGATCAGATAAATCAGCAATGATCGTTTCTACTTTCGCATCTGAATTCAATTCCAGTAACTGATCAACGACGCCTGAAACTTTGGCTGGCGTTCGACCGTGAATGATAACTGTATGACTTAGCTTTATTAAATCCTTGGCAGTTGCTAACCCAATACCATCGGTTGCTCCAGTAATTAAGATCACTTTGCTCATTCTAAGCTCCTAGTTATTCAATAGATTTTTATCTGAATAACAACAGATAAATTCTTGTCATGGACTGGCACAGAACAACAAACTGCCCAATCGATTTGGTCACTGTAATGTTAGCCGGACTCTTCGACAAGTCACCTTGTTAAGGAAATACTTTATAGATTTTGTTGATAATAGATGGAAGCAATAAAGAGTTCTTAGTGCTTTTAAGCTATATCAGCCAATCACCTATCGTGGTTTTGTGAAAGATTAACGAGTTTATGTCCCTTTTCGTGTTTCGTATCTACCTTAGGACATTCGTCATCCAAAATTCCGATTAATGACGAATGTTCTCTGCTCGATATTCAGATGGTGTCATTCCTACTTTGTTTTTGAATAAACGCGAAAAATACTGTGGATATTCAAAGCCAAGACTATATGCAATAGTCGCGACAGAATCCTTACTTGAAAGCAAGCGATCCTTTGACTTTTCAATCAAAGCATAATGAATCCAGTCTTTGGTTGTCTTTCCGGTTTCTGCCTTGAGGGCATCACTCAAGTAGCGACTCGTCATATTCATATCTCGCGCCATATCTTCAACTTCAGGAATAGTTTCCGATTGACTAACAACAGCTTCTAATCGAGCCTCCAATAGATTTGAAAACCTATCGTATACCGATGTATCTGTTTCTTTGCGCATCAAGAACTGTCGGTGATAGTAACGATTGGCATACATCAATAACGTACTGATTTGCGAGAGAATTAGGTCTTTACTGAAGGCATCTAAGCAATTGCTGTTTTCAATCTCAAGCGTATCAAACATATTTGCCATATGTCGCTCTTCCTTTGGAGAAAGGTGCAGCGCTTCATTGACGGAATAATTGAAGAACTGATATTGCTTCAGTTCATCTTGTAATTTGTGGCCACGAATGTAGTCCGGATGGAAACAGATAGTTCGAGCTACTGCATCAACTTTAATCCCACTTGCTGATACTTCTTGATTAGGTGCAAAAAACAGCATAGTACCATTGGAGCAGTCGTACTTTGTGCGGCCATACATGAGTTCACCAGAAATAATGTGTTTGAGCGATATCGAATAGAAACTGGTGGATAGCGCCAACTCTTGTTCACAATTTAGCTGGTTATCATCATTGTTTGAGCTCATTTTTATTACATCAACAAGAGGATGCTCTGGTGGACGTAAACCAAGTACTGCATTTTGTTCTGCAATCGTTTCAAAGTGGAATTTTTTCATTATTGAACCTCATGGCGTAACGCAATGCTGGCATCAGTCATTAACAATAGCTGACGATAACGTTGATCATTGCGCTAACTACTATGCGTCAGTCTAAGCAGAAATACAGTATATAAAACTCCGTAATATTTATACAAAACAACGAAATGATCAATTTCGGGGATTTGTATACAACTCTCGTGGTTTTGTGCACTGCTTAAATTATAGCCGCCACTTATTATGACCTTCTAATCGACGGAGCAATTGCGCTCTGACAAGAGAGGTTTTCCAAAGGTATGTCTGCAAATCTATACAAGTTGCTGTTACTTAGCGTTGTTTTTTCATTAGCCGGTTGTATTTCTGGTTCTTCAACTTCGCTAAGTCAGTCTCAGGATTATTATGATTATATTCAGCCGTCATTTTCCGATTATTTAATGGTGACAGAGAAGTGGCTAGCGGAAAATCGTAGTTACATCAGTGATGACCACGATAAGGAAATCACTATGAACATGCCATTCGAATTGACACCGAAACACAAGACAAACAAGGCCGTTTTACTGGTACACGGTTTGGGTGATTCACCATATAGCTTTTCGGACATTGCTCCTTCGTTGCGTGTGCAAGGGTTTCATGTGGAAGTGTTGCTACTTCCAGGTCATGGGAGTAAGCCCAGTGACTTAATGCTGCCAAGCTATAACGATTGGCAAGCTATCGTTGACCATTACGCTGGTTTATTGAAACAACAATACGAAGAGGTCTGGTTGGGCGGTTTTTCTACAGGAGGCAACCTCGTCACAATTCATGCTATCGAAAATGGAGGTATTGATGGCTTGTTACTGTTCTCTCCAGGCTTTCAGTCTCAAACGCCATATCTTGAAAAGTTAGCACCTATCGCTTCCATCTTTTTTGATGGCTACACCACTGATGAGGACAACTTTGCTCGCTATAACTCTGCACCGCTAAACGGAGCAATAGCATACTCACAAAGTGCAGCAAAGCTAAGAGAGTTATTGAAAGAGAATCAAGTGGAGATCCCCACTCTAATTGTGTTGAGTGAGGCGGACAGTATTATCGACCCAGAAGCGGTAAATGCTCTATATAAACAACGCTTTACACATCCGAGTAATCAACTGCTTTGGTATGGTGAGTCTAATATTGGACAGGAAACCGTGACGGTATCGAGTATGAAGTTGGATGGGCTGAGGATTAGTACGGCATCTCACATGAGTCCTTTATTTGCTCCGAGCAATGCTTATTACGGACAAGATGCAACCTACACGATGTGTATGAATAGCATGGACAGTGACGCGGTAGCCTATTGCGAGAAAGGAGGTGAAGTGTGGTTGTCGGCTTGGGGTTATGAAGAGGAGGGTAAGGTGCATGCTCGATTGACTTGGAACCCATACTATCAAAGCCTTGAGAAGGCTATGCTCGAAATAGCAAGTGCTCAATATTAACACTTCCCGCATCACCAGATGTATTAACTCTGCCTCGTTATTCTGTATACAAGTCTTGCAGTTTTGTGCACTGCTATATCGAAGCGTACCACCTAAGATAGCCTTATCAATTACCAGACAGCTTATGAGGTGATAACTATGCGACAAAAGGAAGAACAATTAAGTCAATTGATTCAAGCCGTTGACAGGAAAAAAGTTCATCAGATTAGATGTGGCGATCACCGTTTTATAGATATCACCATTGTACAAACCGAAGGCCGTTTTTTTGTCAGACAGTATAAGTTCAACGAGCGGAGTTGGTATGACGCATTTATCAATAATCCAAGCTTGGACGGCGAACCCAATGGTGCGATGAGAGTTGGCGACCTAGAGGTGTTAGTCAATGGCAAAGTTCCTAATGACCTATCGATGGTGACGTCCCGAGTCAACTCAGCTTATCGGAAGTTACTGGGGCTTCTATATCCAATAATGCGTCTAACGTTTGACACAAAAAAGCACGAAGCGGCAACACTAGAATTAATTCCAGTGTTTGAAAGCGAATAATGCAAATTCAATAAAGTAGCAGAAACAAAAGGTAGGAATATGAATATTAAACAAGTAACTTTCAAATCATTTGGTGTAGATCTGGTTGGTAATCTCTATGTACCTGCGGGATTTGACGTAAACAAGAAGTACAAAGCTATCCTAGGTGCAAGCCCGTTTCCACAAGTGAAAGAGCAGGTGCTAGCAACTTATGGTGCTGAAATGGCAGAGCGTGGTTTTATCTTCCTTGCATTTGATTACCTAGGTATGGGTGACTCTCCGTCACTTCCTGGTGAGTATATGCAGTCTCGTTACATGTTCCGTTTAATTGAAAATACGTGGGATGCGGTTTCATTCTTAAGCTCGCTACCATATGTCGATGAAATTTACGGTCTGGGTGTCTGTCAGGGCGGTTCAATTATGGCTTCTTCAGCGGTGACGGACCATCGTATTAAAAAGATTGCGCTTGTTTCAGGCATGATGGCAGCGGATGCATTCCAATGGACAGATAAAGCAACCGTTCATCAAATGATTGCAGCTGCAAACGATTCTAAGCAGAAAATGTTTGAAACCGGTAAAGCTGACTATGTGGCCCCATTTGGCTTAAATGACGAACAGTCAAAAGAGGAGTTTGTTGGAGAAGCTGCCTTTCCGGAAATGGCAGGTGAAACATATGATTACTATGGTCGTGATGGCTATCGAGGTCCTGTAGCAGTCGAGAACTTCACCAACATACACGTGGCAGATCAACCAATGCAATCCTTATTCTCTCTTTGTGAGCACTACGCTGACAAAATAGTACAGCCAACGCTAGTTGTTTATGGTCAGGATGCGCCAACCGCAATTTGCTCAACAGCGTTTATTGAAAAGTTAACCAATGAGCATGAAGTACTGGCTTTAGGTAAGTTTAGCCACGTTGATTTTTACTACAAACCAGAAGCGGTAACGCTTTCAGCAAATGCAGTGGCTAGTTTTTTTAACAAATAATCACTCAAGAAAGCGCTTTATTATTCTTATACTAGAACGCTTCCTTAACGCTGAGATAAGTGCTTGAACAGCGATAAAACGAGGCTCAATTAACAACTCAATAGGGCCTTACATTAACCCCATTTGTCCAGAATCTTCACAGTTGGCACTTTTGGAACTCAAAAGTGCCCCATTCTTTGTTTCAATCTATTGAGCCCTCATTTTAATAAATCATCATTTAACTTACTTTTCGTAATACCAATTATGTCTTGATAGGAGCAGAGGAACATTAATCGTGATAGCTTGTGCTTTCGCCATTATGGGATAGTGTTTGCTTAACTAGTTGTGTTCGAAAGACTAGTTCGTGTGGAGACCCACTTAACATTGATTGATCACTGACTGCAACTAAAGATCGATAGAGCGAAAATATTACAGACGGAGCTTAGCTAATTTTGAGTTAACGTTTGTTGTTGACATAGTGCTTAAATGATATTCCAAAACGTTTTTTAAACGCTCTTCTAAAGTTTGATGCATCGGTATACCCGCAACGAAAGGCGATGTCTTCGTTGTTTAATTTAGGGGTTGCGTTGTAAAGCTTTATGGCATGGTTGAGTCGAGAGTCTAACAAAAGATCCCTGAAAGAAACCTTTTCGGAATGCAATCGTCTTTGCAAAGTTCTCGAGCTCATGCCGATAAGCCGCGAGAAAGAATGTATAGACATATTTTCTACAAACAGATAGTTGTCGAGAACCAATGAAATTGATTTGCTTAGAGACCAATTGCTGTCGTCGGTAGTTGGTTCTATCTCTTCAGAGAGTGGGATAGAAAACCCAGAAAAAGAATGCCCATCGATAACTTGAATCTTCAATCTCGATTGGATTAGCGAATGCGAAATTTTCCCTGTGACCCATATAAAATCAGGTTCCCAGTCCACGCCTAAATAGAGTTTGCAAAAAGAGATAAGTTGCAGGTTTCTATAGATATCAAAGTCTGCTTTACCAATACTTTTGTTTGAGTAACCACTGTCGTGGCAAAGATACCATTTGCGATCGTCTCCATAGCTTAACCAGGTCTTCGCTTGGGATGTTATGTAGGGGATTTTTGGAAGCAGCACGTTTAAGGCTTGGCCAAGTGTGCTTGGTCTGTTCTCTTCGTTCAGCTCATCTGTGATTAGGGAAATATCAAAAGCCTTGCTCGCTTGAATAAGGATGTCGAGACGCTTCTCATGGGGGAGTTCTTGTAAGATTGCGACCAATTCATCGATAAGTACCCAAGAATCATCACTGCTAGAAGTATCTTGGTTTACTCGAGAGTAATTCAATTTTGCTGCAACGTTTACATTGAAATCGTAAAGTGCTTGATAAACTGGATAAAAAATCGTGCTTCGAGCAATTTTAAGATTTTCCATTTTTGTATCTCTCTACCATTTTGTGAACTTAACGTTTATCAAAGTACTCAACGGAATCACTAGGAAAATTTATTGTCATTCAGTATTCATTATAAGTCACTTTGGCGCAAAGTGACCTTTTTATGTTAAGTGTCTTAACTATAATGAATACCATTGAAAGCGGGTAATAAATGGTTTATAGATCGGATTTATAGTTTAGTTATAGAGCTACTTCTACTGACTTAATTTAGTAACGACACCAAATTACCTTATTGGATATTATTTTTTCGATAGAGAATCGTATTATGATAAATTCAAAAAGAACTAAAATGGCTAAATTCTGCTTTAGCTTATCTTTACTTGCGGTATCTATAGGAGTAGAAGCTGCATCGACAGTAATAACAAATGCAAACGTATTTGATGGTGAAAACAAAAATCTCCAAAAAGGCGTTAGCGTACTAGTGGAAGAAAATAAAATTACATCGATTGGTAAAACGGTATCTGTCCCTGAAGATGCCACCGTCATTAATGCTAAGGGTAAAACACTAATACCGGGCCTAATTGATGCCCATTGGCATACGATGTTCGCCAATGCTTCTATGAGTGAGCTCATGAACTCGGATTTTGGATACTTGACCCTCATTGCTTCTGATGGTGCAAATAAGACTTTAATGAGAGGGTTTACAACAATTAGGGATGCAGGAGGAAACCCTTTTGCTATCAAACAAGCGAGTGATAAAGGTTTAATCAATGGACCGAGAGTTTATCCATCAGGTGGCCCAATCAGTCAGACCGCAGGACACTTTGATTATCGTGGACGTTATGATGTGCCAGCCAATAGCACTGACCCATTAAACTATTTAGAGCGCAACAGCCTTGCTATCGTCGCCGACGGCGTGCCTGAAGTGACGAAGAGAGTACGAGAGCAGTTGAGACTTGGTGCTACCCAAATAAAACTGGCTGCTGGTGGCGGGGTATCTTCAAGCTATGACCCGATTGATGTTGCTGAATACACTTACGAAGAATTCAAGGCTGCGGTTGACGTAGCAGAAAGTTGGAATACTTATGTCATGGTGCATGTGTTCACTAACAAAGGAGCACAAACCGCATTAAGAGCAGGTGTTAAGAGTATCGAACACGGCAACCTTCTCTCAGAAGAAACTTTTAAGATGATGGCAGAAAAGGGCGCGTGGTTGAGTATGCAGCCAATCTTCGATGATGAAGATGCAATCCCTTTTCCTCCTGGTTCTTTTCAAGAGGCAAAGTTTAAGTTAGTGACCAAAGGCACAGCACGAGGTATCGAGCTTGCTAAAAAATACGGGGTGCCGATTGCATTTGGTACAGACATGCTGTTCGACCCATCACTCGCCAACAAACAAGGTAAATTCTTAACTAAGCTGGCACCTTGGTTTGAACCTTGGGAAATCTTAAAAATGGCGACGCATGATAACGCTCGGCTTCTCAAACTAAGTGGACCTCGTGATCCCTATCCTGGTGAGCTTGGCGTAATAAAAGAAGGTGCATTAGCCGACCTTGTTTTGGTTGATGGTAACCCTTTAGAGGATATTAAATTGGTTGCCAATGCGGATAAGAACTTTGTGCTAATTATGAAAGATGGGGAAATATATAAAAATTCACTTTCAAAGGATTAGCTACAACACAACTGACTTGAGTTGTTTGCTTGTTGATTTGTCTTTATTCAATATTGACAGGTGAATAACTTGAATAAGTGTTTGACTACAAGGCTGCATTATATTTTGAGCGATGATTTAGTTCAAAAATATATTCGACAGAGGGATGGGAATTGACAACGGAGTGTTGACGTTAACAAGAATAGTGAACGATATGAAACATTTAAAAACACTCTTAAGTCTAATATTTTTGATGTTAACCATCTTACCTCCACAAACTGCGCTTGCTGACATTGAAACAGATGTACAAAGACTACATTGGATAGATTTGATACCAGAGCAAGAAAGAAATATTCCGACCAAGAACTTAATTACCGATCACACAGGTGGAGCGGCACTGCAATCTCAAGTACATACTGTGCGCCAAGAGCTCGATGGAACTGAAGTCAAAATAGCCGGCTTCGTCATACCGCTTGAGGGGGATGAAGAGCTGGTGACAGATTTCTTGCTGGTGCCTTATTTTGGGGCCTGTATTCATATCCCACCACCGCCACCAAACCAAATTGTTCGAGTGAGATTTGAAGAGGGTGTGGCAATATCTGAAATCTGGGATGTGGTATACGTAGTCGGTATGCTCAGAACAGAAAGCAGCAGCTCGGAGCTAGCAGACACAGCGTATGTCATTGATGGTAGTCGAATTGAGACATACCAATAATCACCTTAGTAAAAAGCAGAGAGACAGATAGTTTGGATAGCGTTTAATGACCGAACAACACACTCTGAAACGGCGCGATCCTGCTACTTAAGATAGATAAAGTTACCCGAGAGTTGCTAATTTAGCAATTTCACTGACGCACTTTTGTCCAGAGCCATGATAGCTAGCACTTTGTAATTGAGAAGTGCCTTTCTTCAGCCTTATTACAATACCACTACCAATCCGTTTAGAGCTTGTTTGGGATTTATCCAAATCGTATGTGTCATAGCCGTCAGACCTTATCAGATCCTGTTTTTTCTCCAAATTCCCTCTTTGTTGCTTGTCTTTGTAAGAGCTGATAACTTGTCGGCGAATTAAACTCATTACTAAGGAGGCACCAGCAATGACTTATTTTATACAAACAATATCTATCAAGCGTCCTTACGGTATTCAACGAAATAACTTCAGCTGAAAGTAAGGACGATAAATCTAACTTATTGTCGGAACTAAAAAATGTACAACAAAATCGACGAGGCTAGTGCAAAGCCTGTTGTCTGGTCTGCATATACTGCTGATGTATTGTGGACTGATAGTCATATCGCAAAGCAGATGCTGGCATTTCATCTAAACCCTGAACTTAGCCTTGCATCTCGTACTGCGGCGTTTATTGACGCGTCTACTAGTTGGTTGGTTTCTGAGTTTAGCCTAAGCGCAGATTCTAAGACCATTGACTTCGGTTGTGGGCCTGGCCTTTATACCCAGCGCTTAAAATCCAAAGGTGTTGGTACCGTTGTTGGTCTGGATTTTTCACATAACTCGCTTGAATACGCTAGAAGCCAAGCCAAGAAATCACAGCTTGATATCGAGTATCACTATGGGAATTATCTTGAGTACGGTGACGTTCGCAAATTCGACTTGATCACTCTGGTGATGTGTGACCTTTGCGCTCTAAATCCAGATCAGCGTGCGACCTTATTAGGTAAGTTCAAATCCCTGTTAGCGCCTAGTGGCTCGATTGCACTGGATGTTTACACTACGACTCGCTTTGCGGCTCAAACTGAGTCTAGAAACCTCGAGAAGAACGCTATGGGTGGTTTCTGGAGCGCAGATAATTACTGGTGTTTGCAATCAAACTTCAAATACGAAACGGAGATGGTGACCCTAGACAAATACGTCATCTTCGAAGATGCCCGAGAGTGGACAGTGTATAACTGGCTACAGCACTTCAACTTGGAAATGCTAGCCAGTGAACTAGAGCCACACGGTTTAGAGATCAAAGCGAAATATAGCGATCTCAAAGGAAGCGTCTTTGCGGATGGTGATGAGATGGCACTGGTTATCGGCCACAAGTAACTAGAACTAGATGGGGCGAGAAATCGCTCCATTTTTTTACTTAGCGTAAGAGCAAACTCAGTTTCTTCACTTAACAGCCAAATAATAGGCCATTAAAGAGTTTAAACGGATTGGGCTAGCTAGATGTATTTTGGTCGAGCTGTTGCAGTACGGGAAGCAGTCCGAAATCTCAGAATGGTTTTATGACTCCCAACTCATTTATGCCTAAGAAGCTATGACGGGCATGAAGTCCGAAAGTGATTTTTTCCAATTAACTATCAGTTTTCATTGTTTTTTATGTATTGCCCCGGTGTGATGCCGAAATGGTTTTTGAACGCACGAGTAAAGTGGGATTGGTCATTAAAGCCAAGCTCGTGTGCCGTTAAAGCGATATTTACTGGAGCAGAGGAGAGTGCCACTCGTGCTTGCTCCAAACGCTTATTCATCAGGTATTGATAAGGTGTTACACCGATGAGCTTTTTGAACTCTCTCAGGAAATAAAACTTACTACAACCGAGCAATTCTGCTAAATCATCGACCGCTATGTTGTTACCCATGTTTTCTTCGATGTATTGGTCAATCTTACTAACTTGATGTTGGTCGAACTTAGAGGCAGCAAGTTGGTTGTTCTTAAGGTCAAAGTAGTTTGAATAGTTTTGGATGTAGTGGGTTGCAAGCAACGAAACCAGGTTATTGAGGTAGACTTTGCCATTTCGCCCTTTGCCTTTTGCTTCTAACATAAACAGTTCAATGATGCCCTTAATGGTTTCATCCAACACATTGTAGTTGTTCAAAAATTGCAGCTCAATTCCGTCTAAATTTAGCGGGCAATGTGAGAAAAACTCCTGCTCTTCAATCGCTAAGATGACGAAGTAGCAAGGCTCTGCCACATCATGGGTAAAGGGAGTTTTAGGCGGGTTAATCCAGATGTTGCCCGGGCTGGTTTTTAGATCGGCGAACGTACCATCTTTTTCGACGCTCCAATTCAAATCTTTTTCTAGTGCCAGTGCAAAGTAGAAGTAGGGTGTGTAGACATTCTTCGGATAGAAATAAGGGGACGTGCCCTTTTCTACCAATACGCCCGACCAATCTAATCCATGGTTTGAAAACTCAATATCCAGCACGTCGCCACAGCTTGATAGCACATTAGATTCAGAGTCATAAAACTTAAGCTCGGACTTCATTTTCGTTCCTTTGTTCTCATTCACTTGCTCGCTGAAGTTAGCGGAGTTTTGTACATTTCGTCAACTTTTTGAGCGGGCAATAAAATACAAAAACTTGGGCAGGAATGTTCAATCTTCTCTAGCGTTACAGCGCTAATCTATACCCAAGTTAGCCGGACGCTTCAGGCAAAACATAAGACAGAGAGGATGCCATGTTAAAGAAATCGCTTTTACTACTATTAAGCAGTTTGCCGTTCACCACCTTTGCTCACTCAGTTTCTGCAGATGATAACAATACTAACCTAGCTATAGAGGACACCACCATGAAACACATCGAACTTAATACTCAAGTTGGTCAACTAGCTGCAAACCTTTACCTACCAAAAGGTGCGGGAAATGCCCCAGTAGTTATCGTAACGGGTGCGTGGACAACGGTGAAAGAGCAGATGCCAGCGGTTTACGCTCAAGCATTAGCAGAGCGAGGATATGCTGCATTGACGTTTGATTTCCGTGGTTGGGGTGAAAGTAAAGACCAGGTGATGTACCTAGAAGATCCTTCACGTAAAACAGCGGACATTCGCGCAGTGATTGAAGCAGTGAGTCAGTTAGACGGCATTGATGCATCACGCATTGGTGGCCTGGGTATTTGTGCGTCGGCGGGTTACATGTTGGATGCGGTTGCTGGTAACGCCAAAGTAAACGCAGCAGCAGTGGTTGCTCCTTGGTTGCACGACAAAGCGATGGCGACTGAAATTTATGGCGGAGAAGAAAGCGCGAAAAACCTACTCGTAGCAGCGGAAGAAGCAGCGCGTTCAGCGACTCCGGTTTACATAGAAGCGGCAAGCACAACCAACGAGAGTGCACTGATGTATCAAGCACCTTACTACACCGAAGTCGATCGTGGATTGATTCCTGAATATGACAACCAATACAACGTTGCATCATGGACTGGCTGGTTGAACTACGATGCTCAAGCAAGCGCGGCAACGCAAGATAAACCAGTTCTTATGGTGGCCTCTGAAGCCATGGCTCTGCCTGCAGGTGCGCATCGTTACATAGAGAATGCTGGTAGCAACGTTAACGCAGTATGGTTATACGACATTAACCAGTTCGATTTTTACGACCAACCAGAAGCGGTAAAACTGGCTGTCGATGAAGTGGTAGAGCACTTCGAAGCGAACCTATAAGGAGTCGTGCCATGAAACTTAAACAACTGTGGTTACTGTTTATCGGGGCGATTACCATGAATGTGAATGCTCAAACCATGCCTTTGGACGAAGCGAAAATTCGAAGCAACATTAACAGCTTCTCGGCTTTGGCAGACCAGGGTGCATTTGAATACTTAGGTCGATTATTCGCTCCAGAATTGACGGTGGATTACACCACACTGTTTGGCGGAGAGGCTCAACTAGTTAAACGCCAAGACTTGATCAAGCAATGGGCAGGGTTCCTTCCCGGGTTTGATGCAACATTCCATGACTTGAGCAATTTAAACGTCTCTATTGATGGCGATAAAGCGAATGCGACAGTGGACTTCACAGCAAGTCATTGGCTAGGTGCAGTAGGTTTTTGGGCGGTTTCGGGTGAATACGAGTTTGAGTTGCAACGGGCAAGCGATAACTGGCAAATCACCTCAGTGAAATTGAATCGAAAAGCAGAGCAAGGTAGTCGAGATATCTTGGCAGAGGCGCCTAACTATGCAGCGCAAAACTTAAAATCTCGCGAAGCGCTTAAAGTGATATACCAATAAATACGTCAGAGCAATATTGCCTAGCAAGTGGATACTTGATCGTTTGCTAGAGCTTGCTCTGCCTATATTTTAGGTGGCAAAGGTAAAAACTATCATCGTGACCAAATTCCGCGTTGATGCAGTAGAGATTTTATAAGGAACTCGACATGAGAAATAAAACACCGCGAATCGCCATTGTTACGGGGGCAAACCGTGGTCTTGGTAAAGAAGTTAGTCGCCAACTGCCAGCGCAAGGTGACATTGTCATTGTTACAGCTCGCCAGATGAGTGATGCACAGCAAGCTGTAAAAGAGTTAGGTTGGGACAACTTGTTAGCGGCACAGCTTGATATTACTGATGAGGGTAGCATTACTCATTTGGTTGAGCGTGTTAAGCAGCGGTTTTCCGTTGTCGATGTGTTAATCAACAATGCCGCGATTCATTATGACACTTGGCAAAATGTGACAAATGCTAATCTCACTACTGTCAAAGAAGCGATGGATACCAATGTGTTTGGAGCGTGGCGAATGACGCAAGCACTTTTACCTTTACTCCAAAGCAGTCAGCAAGCACGTATTGTTAATATCAGCAGTGGTGCGGGTGCGCTTGATAATCAGACTGGCAGCACTCCTGCCTACAGCATGTCCAAGATCGCGCTTAATTCATTGACGTTAATGTTTGCCAATCAACTGAAAAGCAGAGGTATTCTTGTAAACTCAGTCTGTCCGGGATGGGTAGCTACTGACATGGGGGGAAACGGAGGGCGCCCAATAGCGATAGGGGTCGAAGGAATAGTATGGGCCGCAAATCTGCCGGTGAACGGACCAACTGGTGGCTTTTTTCGAGACCGCGAACGAATTGTGTTTTAGTAGTAAATGAACACTGTGTCGTTTTTCGAAATGAATATTTATCTTCTATTCGAAGAGCGGAATTCATTCACGGTAGGCTCCTCATAAAGAATGTCGTTCAGGAATGTAGTCTAAGTATTTAGTCCATCTGGGTAATAAAGGTTTGTTCATCATCCACAAAAGCCACAAAGCCGCCGTGATAGATAAACACCCGACCACGTCCTTCAACTAGGCAGGCAAGCTGTGGGTTCAAATCTTCTTCGTTATTTTGACGTTGAAATGTGCCGGTATCGGTGATTTCGCCGTCGAGTGAAGGCAAATATCCATGAGTACGTTTGGCTTGGTCAATCAGGCTTAATTCGCTGGTGTTAGAGAAGCAAGAGGGGATCGCTCCTGCATCTTCGATAAACATGGTTTTTAGTTCTTCAAAGGCTGTAATCACCAGCCAGTCGATGCCGTTAACGTGATGGATAAACATAGTGTATCTCGGTAATTCTGATGCGGAGATATTATCACTAATCAGGAGTGGTTGTAGCAGAGATTTGATTACTAAATCTGATAATTCGCTTTAATGCCTATATCGAAGTGAAGCGGCATTTGCCATTTCTTAAATGATAAGAAACCCATAATTCCGCCGACAGCGATGTAGAGCGCAACTAAAACTGGGAGTTTGTTCAGGGCAGTGCAAAGTACTGCGATAACGAGAAGAACAGGTATCAGTTTGAGCCCGGGTACTTTGAAGCAGAATGATTCTTTGAGTGCAATGCCGGAAAACACCACAAAGCAAAAGCCAAGGGATACCCACGTTGGGAGGTCTGTGACCACAAATAGGAGTGCTAACCAGCCACTCCACATTATCACCGTTCTTACCGTTTTGTCGTAAACGTGGATGTTGGCGGCGGATAAAACCGTGGATGTAAGCAGCATCCAGAATATCCATTGATCAAATGGAGATGTGACACTGGCGAGTGTGATACCTTCGTAGCTTAATGCGGCTGCCAGCAAACAGCCGATGGAAAATAGTGATATACCCAACCGATACAGACAGACACTGAGCTTATCCAATGCATCTAAGTCTTCTTTAAATTCAGGATTTGCCATGATTATTTCACGCTTTTTATCTGGTTATTGATAAAACATAGCTGTTCATAAAGCATCTGAGTTTTTGGCATAGCGACACCTTGATCTTTCGCTAAATCAATCGCGTTTTTATACATGTATTGAATCTCAAGTTCTCGATGGTTGCGCCTGTCGAGTAACATGCTAGTGAGGTAAGGCTTCATCTTAGCGGTGTTTGATAGCATGGTATCAATCAAGGTGTCTGAAATGTCAGTGTCCGTGGTTTTTGCGGCATGTTGAACTTCAATCATGATTTCTTTTGAGAGATTAACCAGCTCCTCGCAGCTCATCATTTCAGCAGTATCGGCGTTGAGTACGGTCGACAGTCCATTGAAAGGGACATTCCACAACAGCTTCTTCCATCTTGCGTCTATGATACGTTGATCGACATCGACTTCTACGCCGCTTTGAGTCAGGTGATTGGCAAAGTCCTCGAGTGCTTCAATGCCGGCATCGCCATAAGTGCCGATAGTGATACGGCCGTAATCAATATGGTCAATATGTCCAGGTGCCACTTTATTTGAGCAAATAAAGCACAATCCGCCTCCGACAAAAGGAAGGTTAAATTGTTCAGCTACCTCTCGCTCCGCACCAATGCCATTTTGAAGCAACATAACAAGTGTATTGGGTTTTAATAAAGGGCGAAGCAGTGCTTCGAGAAGGTGGTTTTGGGTGGTTTTTAGCGCGACAAGAACGACATCGGCTTTGGGCATATCACGCGTTGCATTATAAGCATTTAAGCTTTCAGCTGAAATTGAATAATCACCATAATGGGAGTCGACTTTTAAGCCGTTTTTGATGACATGTTGATAATCGCTGTTGAAGAGAAAGTGCACATCATTGCCGCCGTGATGGAGTCTTGCTCCGTAATAACCTCCAATAGCGCCTGTGCCAATAACTGCGAATACCTTTTTGCTCATGTCATATCCCTAAATCAATGTTGTTATCGTACTAATGTACATGAATTTTATTATGAATGAAGTGCTACGCTTGTAAGAGTGTGTTTTGACGGGAGACTGATGTGAACGTAACAAGTGTCGTACTGGTGATACTCAGCGTTGTTGTTGGGGTTGGTTTAGTGTCTCAAGCTGGCGTAAACGCGCAATTGAAAATTGGTATGAGTTCATCGTTACAAGCGGCGTTTGTTTCGTTTGTGGTTGGAACAGCTGTGCTAGGCATGCTGGTCGTGATTGAAGGCAAACCTTGGTTTCCTCAAGGCTCTATATCATCGCTACCTTGGTGGGCATGGATAGGTGGGCTTTTAGGGGCTTTTAATATCGCTATGTCGATCTATTTAGCACCGCAACTTGGTGCGTTGGCGTTGGCGATTTCTATCGTCTGTGGTCAGGTTATCGCGTCGATTTTCTATGATCAGTATGGGTTATTGGGATATCCGACAATTGAAATGACGCCACAACGAATTGGCGGAGCGTTATTGATCATATTGGGTGTGATGTTGGTAACCTATCAGCCAAACAAAAGCGGCTGAATGACAGCCGCTTTTGAAAATGGGATGAGTATTGTTGGCTATTAACCCGCGATGACAACGCGTTTAACGTCAACGGTTGCATCTTCCAACGTGTCTTTGTCTACACTACCAGTAATTGTTACACGGTCATTTGGTGTAACGTCTACACCGCGCCAATCTTCACGATCGATTTCAATCACAATGGTGTTCGCGCCGTCAGTAAATTGGTATTTCTCGTCACCCAAAGAGTGAGTGATGTTACCTGTGATTTGAACCGGAGCGTCATCATTGGCACTTAGCGCTTGAGCGACTGTTGTTTGTGCGCCTTTGATAGGGCCGTTAAAACCACCTTGCTCAGGCATAGATTTCGCAGCTGCAAAACCAGAAGTAAGGATAAGTGCTGTAGTGATGATTACTTTTTTCATAAAAACCTCAAAGTAGGCGTTGTGTTCATTTGATGGTGCTACTATGCCTGAGTCAATCTTAACGAGATTTGAAGTTAATATTCAGAATTCGTTCATCTAACAAAAAAATGCGCTTTTTTTTAAATTATTTCTCGAAATTGTTTATCTAGATAAAACAAAAGGCCCACTAAGGGCCTTCGATTTATTGCTATGTTTTGTTAACTGACTAAGCGCTTATCACGCTCGCCTTGAACGTCATAAGCTTTGTCGCCAAAGATATACGTCTCGCAGACCGTTCTATCGTCACCAAGGCTCATCAATACAAACAGTTTCTCTTCTAGAGTAGTGGCTTGCTTCATTCTAAAGCGCATCAATTGAGTTGCATGAAGGTCTAACACTACGAAATCGGCTTCTTTGCCAACGGCTAAGTTACCAATCTTGTCTTCCAAATGAAGAGACTTAGCGCCGCCTAGTGTTGCTAAGTAGAGCGATTTCAATGGGTGCAGCTTTTCTTGTTGGAGCTGCATGATTTTGTACGCTTCACTCATTGTTTGTAGAATCGAAAAGCTGGTTCCCGCACCCACATCGGTGCCCATACCAACACGCACGCCATGTTCCTCAAGCTTATTCAACTTAAATAGGCCTGAACCAAGGAACAAGTTGGAAGTAGGGCAGAAAGCGATAGCAGATTCTGTATCCGCCAACCTTTGACATTCGCAATCAGATAAGTGAATGCCATGAGCGAACACCGAACGCTTGTGAAGCAGTCCGTAATGATCATAGACATCAAGATAGCTTTCACGTTCTGGAAAGAGGTCAAGTACCCACTCAATCTCTTTCTTGTTTTCCGATAAATGCGTATGCATGTAAACGTCTGGGTATTCTTCAAGCAGCTTGCCTACGGTTGCAAGTTGCTCTGGCGTGCTGGTTGGCGCAAATCTCGGCGTGACGGCATAGAGTAAACGGCCGCGATTATGCCACTTTTCGATTAGCTCTTTAGACGCTTGGTATCCTGATTCTGGCGTGTCGGTTAGATAGTCTGGTGCATTGCGGTCCATGAGCACTTTACCTGCTATCATACGAAGCTTACGTTTCTCTGCCTCTTCAAAGAAAACATCGACCGATTCTTTGTGTACAGTACCGAACACTAGGGCTGTAGTGGTTCCGTTACTCGCCAGTTCATCCAAAAACAGTTTCGCGACTTTGTGTGCGTAAACCGGGTTTTTGAATCGTCTTTCTTCTGGGAAGGTATAGTTTTCCAACCAGTCCAATAGCTGTTCGCCGTAAGAGGCAATCATGCCTGTTTGTGGATAGTGGATATGAGTATCAATAAAACCTGACGTAATCAGCTTGTCTTTATAGGTGGTGACTTTTAGTGGCTTTGGGTGTCTTGCTAGTACGTCTGTAGCTGAGCCAATATCGATGATATGGCCGTGTTCAACGACAATCATGCCGTCTTCAAAAAACTCATACGAGTTCTCTAACCCGACGTCTTTCGGGTCAGCAATGCTGTGTAAAATACTGGCTCTGTAGGCCTTACGCTGTGATGTCATGGTACTTCCTTTTAGCCAACTCCTCACAAATTGGCCTTCAAATTCTGAGTCCTTTAAGTAAGCATTTAACTTACTTCATGCAGTGCTTGCGACGGATCCGGACGTTTTTGCTCTACTGGATTACCTTGATAGAGTGAGATCAGTTCCCCTGCGACAGATACAGCGATTTCTGCAGGGTGTTTGCCGGTAATTGCGCCTATACCGATAGGGCAGGTCATGATGTTGATCTGCTCTTGTGTATAGCCGCGCTGAGATAACCTAAAGTCGAACTTCTTACGTTTGGTCAATGAACCGATCATTCCAAAGTACGCACTGTCATTACGATCAATGATGGCTTTTGACAGGTCGAAGTCGAGTTGATGATTATGAGTCATGACCAAATAGTAGCTATTCGGTGGCATGTGTTTGACTTCACCAACAGGGTCATCTGACACCAGTTTCTTCACGCCATCTGGGAGTACTTCTGGGAACTCTGCCTCTCGTTCATCAATCCAGGTCACTCTAAATGGTAATGTCGACACTATGTGCAGTAGTGCTTTTGCGACATGACCAGCGCCGAATAACACCAAGTGTTTTTGCGCTGTTCCAATAGGTTCGAAGCTTAACGTCGCCATTCCGCCACAGCATTGACCGAGGCGGGCTCCAAGATTAAAACGCTCTACTTTTAGTGCGCTCTCTCCTGAAATAAGCATCTCTCGTGCCATTTTTGATGCTACATGTTCGAGATGACCACCGCCGATAGTGGCGATAATCTTGTCTCGTGTTACCAGCATCTTCGTGCCCGCGTCACGCGGCACAGAGCCTCGGTCTTCCAAAACGGTCACCATGACACAAGGCTCGTGGTTTTCTTCAAGCTTCGCGAGTTCATGAATCCAATTGTCCTTAAACATAGTGACCTCTCTTATTAGTTTGCTTCCGTTGTGGTAGTGGTTGTATTTTTCTGCCCTTGTGTGACGGCTTGTACCGCCATTAATACACGTTCAGGTGTTGCTGGTGTGTCGAGTTTAGGAATTGCACCGTCCACAGCGACATACGAGATCGCATCTTTGAGCGCACTCCACACTGACATACCTAGCATAAATGGTGGTTCACCAACGGCTTTTGAATTAAACACCGTATCCTCTGGGTTGCTGCGGTTCTCCAGAAGGTGGGTTCTAAAGTCGATAGGCATATCCGCAATCGCTGGGATCTTGTAACTTGCAGGTCCGTTAGTCATTAGGCGGCCCTGTTCATTCCAAACCAGCTCTTCGGTTGTTAGCCAGCCCACACCCTGTACAAATCCGCCTTCAACCTGACCAATATCGATCGCAGGGTTTAGTGATGCACCAACATCGTGCAAAATGTCGACGCGCAGGATTTTGTACTCACCTGTCAGCGTATCAATAATTACTTCTGAGCACGATGCTCCGTAAGCGAAGTAGTAGAAAGGGCGACCGCGCGCTTTCTCATGGTCATAATAGATTTTTGGCGTGCGGTAAAAGCCGGTGCTCGACAATGAAATTTGGTTCATCCATGCCAGCTGAGCAAAGTCCGCAAACGTCATAATTTCTTCACGAATCTGTACCATACCATTCTTAAAAATCACTTCCTCTGGCGTGACTTTAAAGTGTGACGATGCAAATTCTATGAGGCGCTGTTTGATGGTTATTGCAGCGTTTTGCGCGGCTTTACCGTTGAGGTCGGCGCCCGATGAGGCCGCAGTGGGCGAGGTGTTCGGCACCTTGTCGGTGTTAGTTGCAGTGATTTGGATACGGTCAACATCTACTTGAAACTCCTCTGCTACGATTTGAGCCACCTTGATATTCAAGCCTTGGCCCATTTCAGTACCACCGTGATTCAAATGAATACTGCCATCGGTGTATATGTGAATCAGTGCTCCAGCTTGGTTTAGGAAAGTCGCGGTAAACGAGATCCCGAATTTCACTGGAGTAATGGATAAGCCTTTTTTCAAAATCGGGCTGTTGCGGTTGAACTCGGCAATTTCTTTACGTCGTGCGTGGTAATCACTGCTTTGTTCGAGTTGCTCAGTGATTTCCGGCAAGAAGTTATCTTCTACGGTTTGATAGTAATGGGTAACATCACGACCTTCTTCACCGTAGTAGTTGGCTTTGCGCACTTCGAGCGGATCTTTTTTCAAGTAACGAGCGATCTCGTCCATGATGTGTTCGATAGTCATCATGCCTTGTGGACCACCAAACCCACGGTATGCAGTATTAGATGCCGTGTTGGTTTTACAACGATGGCCTGTTACGGTTGCATCGCCTAAATAGTAGGCGTTGTCCGAGTGGAACATGGCGCGGTCGACAATAGAGCTTGATAGGTCAGGGGAGTAACCACAGTTACCAGCGACAATGATTTCAGCTCCCTCAATCACACCATCATCGTTGAAACCGATCTTGTATTGGTTGTAGAACGGGTGACGTTTACCCGTCATGGTCATATCTTCATTACGCAGCAAGCGCATTTTGGTTGGACGACCTGTTAGGTGTGCAATAACCGCTGCCATACAGGCAGGTCCAGCCGCTTGAGTCTCTTTACCACCAAAGCCACCACCCATGCGGCGCATGTCGATAACGACCTTGTGCATGGCAACGCCGAGCACTTCCGAGACAAGCTTCTGAACCTCAGTTGGGTTTTGTGTTGAGGTATAGACAATCATGCCACCATCTTCGGTTGGCATAACACTACTGACTTGGGTTTCTAGATAGAAGTGCTCTTGCCCGCCGATCTCAAGCTCGCCTTCAATGATGTGTTTGGCCTTTGCTAGTGCTTTTTGAGAGTCACCACGTTTTTGCTGGTGGCTTTCAGTAACAAAGTGCTCTTTGGCAAGGGCTTCTTTGACATCAAGGATAGCAGGTAGTGCTTCATATTCGACGATGGCGGCATGAGCGGCTTTACGGGCCGTTTCTAGGTCGTTTGCGGCTACAGCAATAACAGGCTGGCCGTAATACTCCACAACGCCATCGGCTAACAGAGGGTCACCAGGTAGAATCGCGCCGATATCTAATTGACCGGGCACATCTTTGGACGTAATTGCGATGGCAACGCCATCGAATTCATAACAAGGCGATACGTCCAATTTGGTGATTTTCGCGTGCGCTTGTGTGCTTAAAAGAGCATACACATGCAGCTGATTTGGAAACTCAAGACGATCGTCAATGTAGACCGCTTCACCAGTTACCTGTTTAGGTGCACTGTCGTGCTTAACGCTCTTACCCACGCCGGTTTTCAAATCTTGTTTGACAATGGCAACCATCTCTTCGTGAGTCAGTTGCTGATGATTCACGTTAGACATAAGACGTTACCCTCGTTTCGATCAGATTACTGGTGTTATTGGTTTCAATGTAATAGCGCTTAAGCATATTAGCAGCTGAAATAGTGCGGTACTCTTGGCTTGCTCGGAAATCGGAAAGCGGCTCGAAATCGTTTTTCACCGCTTCCATCGCGGTGGCAATGGTCTCTTCATTCCATGCTTGACCGATAAGCGCTTGTTCGCAAAGTGTGGCGCGCTTCGGTGTTGCTGCCATGCCGCCGAAAGCGACTCGTGCGTCTGTCACGACGTTATCTTCCACAGTAATGGCGAAAGCGCCGCATACTGCTGAAATGTCATCATCTAAACGTTTTGACAATTTATACGCTCGGAAGCTGTCGTTACTTGGTTTTGGAATGATGATCTTTTCGATGAATTCACTCTCTTGCTGCGCTGTCACTTTGTAGCTAATGAAATATTCTTCTACCGGAATCACACGCGTTTCATCACCACAACGAAGCTGAATGCTAGCATCAAGCGCTATCAGTAGCGGCGGGGTGTCACCGATAGGGGAAGCATTGGCAATGTTGCCGCCAATCGTGCCTTGGTTACGTACTTGCAGTGAGGCGAAGCGATGTAGAAGTTCTCCGAAATCAGGGTAGTGCTTAGTCAGCAGTTGGTACGCATCGGAAATAGGCAGATTGGCACCAATTTCTAACGTTTGGTCCGTCTCTTCACACACTTTCATTTCTTCAACCAGATTCACACTGATTAACGTTTCGATTTCACGATGGAATTGAGTTACTTCAAGCGCTAAATCGGTGCCGCCAGCGACCAATTTAGCTTGGGGATGTGCTTTGTAAAGCTTGGCCAATTCGTCAGTAGTTTTTGGTGAAAAAGCAGTGAGATGACCAAGGCGTAAGCTTGCATCTTCATCTTGAATACTCTCAAGCTTCTGAATGGTTGCACGCTCTAATTCAGAGAATTGGTCAACAATACGTTCTTCTGAGCAAAGTGACAAAGCCGAGTCGACGATAGGACGATAACCCGTACAACGGCATAGGTTACCCGCAAGAGATTCCATAACATCAGGCTTGCTTGCGTTAGGTTTATTTTTGGTCAATGCAAACATCGACATGATAAAACCCGGTGTACAATAACCACATTGTGAGCCGTGAAACTCGACTATTGCCTCTTGTACCGGGTGGAGTGATTGACCTTTTTCTTGTAAGTCTTCCACCGTAATGAGCTGTTTTCCGTGTAGAGCAGAAATAAACGTTAGACACGAGTTGACGCTGCGGTACTTCAGCTGCCCGTCGACGAGCTCACCTAATACGACAGTACATGCCCCACAGTCACCAGAACCACAACCTTCCTTTGTTCCAGTTTTCTTTACATGAGTGCGTAGATAGTTCAGCACAGTCATGTTGGGGGAGACATTTACTTCCTGCTTGATTTCTTGATTGAGTAGAAAAGTAATCAAGAGACCTCCTTGTTCCGTGATAGTTCGTTTTTATAATTTTCTGACCTTTGGGTCAATAATTGGATAATTTGACCAAGAGGTCAACTAAAATTTTACAAAATAGCAACAAAACTAAGGCTTTTAATCGATTTTAGAATGAAGTAGGCATTGTATGTGTATGATTTTATTTAATAAAATGTGAAATCAGACGTCGATTCTGTGTTACAAAAAATCAGTCATGATTATTTCGTTGTTTAAAACGATAAGCTGCGGAAATTTCGAGGGAACAAGCAGGATCAAAAAAGCCAACCGTATTTGGTTGGCTTATAACGTGTTATTCAACTTAGCTCGCTTTATTCTTAAGCACGTCTGAGAACACCACATGAAGATCGTTGGAGGCGTTGTTTCCATCGAGATTCAATTTAGAACGAATGTGTTCTAAGTGTTCTTTCATAAGCTCAAGTGCGACTTCTTCATCGCCGTTCTCAATGGCATCAAGCAACATGGTGTGTTCATCTTGAGAACAGTTGGAGTGGTTGCCTGTTTCGTACATAGCAATGAGCAGTGACGACTGCGAGACAATACTGCGTTGGAAGGCTAGCAAAGGTGCGTTGTCTGCCATTTCGGCGAGCTTGATATGAAACTCACCAGATAAACGCAGGCCACTACCGTAATCGTCTTTGGCAAAGGCGGCGTTTTCCTCTTCGACCAATTTACGGCACTCAGCAATTTGCGCCTTGGTTGCGCTTACAACTGCGAGTTCAGTAATGGCGAGCTCAAGCACTTCTCTAGCTTTGAAAATCTGTTGTGCTTCTTCAACCGAAGGGGCGGAAACAATAGCGCCACGATTCGGTCGAATATCGACGACTTTTTCAAGCGATAATCGAAGCAGTGCACGACGAATAATGGTACGACTCACACCAAAAATTTCCGCTAAAGCTTCTTCATTTAGTTTGGTTGCGGGAGGAAGGCGTTGTTCTAATATGGCATCAAAAATATGACAATAAACGACGTCATCTTGCGTCTGACCAGCGACTTTGGTCTTTACGCTTTTACTTACAGAGTTTTTCAGGCTTCCCATCTGATTACAGCACTCTCATGATTTATGTCCCTAATAAAACAATAATACTTCAGTTTGTATACAAGTGGCTATACAAAGATGGAATTGTGACGAACTAAGCAATATTGGCGCGTATTCACTGTTTGGGGTTGCATGTATCAATTTATGAATCAACGACATGTTTGGTTACATTCTGACATATTGCTCGTTAGAGGGTTTGGTGATTTACTTGCGATCCCTAAGTAACAGAGGTATTAACCCTAAATGGACGACCCCTATAGTCGACTTTACAATTCCATTGGTTCCACTTTCCTGGAGCCGCAATCATGTTAGAACTTTTCCTTCAGCCTGAAGCATGGGCTATTTTTGCCACACTATTTGCCTTAGAGATCGTACTCGGTGTTGATAACGTCGTGTTTATCTCCGTACTTTGTGAGCGCCTTCCACTACATCAACGCAAGTTGGCCCGAAACCTAGGTATTGGCTTGGCCGTTATGGCCCGTATCGTGTTAGTTTTTTCGATCACTTGGGTCATGTCATTGACGCAACCTTTATTCGAAATCGCTAAATTCGCCTTCACTGGACGAGTTGTCATTATGATCTTGGGTGGTGCGTTTTTGCTGGCCAAGAGTTTGAAAGAGCTTTGGAGCTGGCTGACTCACGATGAAAGTGCGCATTCGACACGAGTAAGCGCAGGCTTGGCGGTGGTGTTATTACAGATTGTTGCGGTGGATGCGGTCTTCTCTATGGACTCTGTCATTACGGCGGTTGGTTTAACAAGTGAAGTGCCAATTATGGTTGCTGCGATATTAGCGTCGGCGGTGGTCATGGTGTTGACGGCAGAGAAAATCAATAACCTTGTCACCCAATACCCAGGCTTCAAAACCCTAGCGTTATTGTTCTTGGTGTTGTTAGGTGGCTTGTTGATGGCAGAAGGCTTCGCAATTCATATCAACAAAGGTTACGTATACTTTGCGATGGCGTTTGGTTTGATATTGGAACTTTGTCACATTCAATTAAAACGCACTCAAGCCAAAAGGTTGTCTGCGCAAGGTGGTCAAAATCCAATGACTATCAGAAAAATTCGTCCGTTTAGAGTGGGGACGATAGCTTAGTTTGGGTCTTTTATTTAAAGACTGTTTACAGTGTTCTAAGGCTATTCGAACCATCAAAAAGGAGAGCTTATGCTCTCCTTTTTTGTATTTGTCTATGAGTTAAATTCCAAAATCGTAGCCTTGGTAGATATCGGACAATGTTTTGGGTTTCTTGCTACGTTTGCTTGGAGTGGGATGATATTCGTGTTTAATCGCATCAGCGTGTGCTTGCGCAGACTTCATGAATTCAGGATCAGACATCGCTTGTTTGCGAAGCTCATTGATGCGTTCTAGTTTTTCTTGCAACATAACTACACCTCATGAATTGCTGTATGTACAACCAGTATAGACCTGTGCTGTATGAATATCCAGTGTTTTGTGTTGAGGGTAAAAATAACGCCTAGGTGAGTGGTTAAACTCAACTAGGCGTCTGGTTTATGTTCAGAGTTCTAAGACCAGAATTAGGTAGGGATGGGCATTGGTTTTAATGCAGGGGAAATACGAAGTTCAGCTTCTGTTGCTTGCTGAACGTCTTCAACAGAAAACTCCGGAGCTAATTCAGTGAGCAGCATCCCTTGTTCAGTCAGTTCTATGACGCCCATTTCCGTGACAATCAAATCCACTTGATTTACAGCCGTGAGTGGCAAAGTACAGTCGCGTAATAGCTTCGCTTTGCCTTTGACAGTGTGCTCCATCGCAACGATCACCTTCTTTGCTCCAACCACGAGATCCATCGCGCCACCCATGCCGGGCACCATCTTTCCTGGAATAATCCAGTTCGCGAGATTACCTTTTTCATCCACTTGCAATGCGCCCAACACGGTTGAATCGACATGGCCGCCGCGAATAATGGCGAACGAATCTGCACTATTGAAGTAACAACTCCCTTGGATTGCGGTAATTGGTTGTGCGCCTGCGTTAACCAAATCAGCATCTATTTCATGCTCTTCAGCTAAATTATCAATACCAAGCAGTCCATTCTCTGCTTGAAGAAGGATTTCGACATCTTTGTCGACTTCGTTAGCCACTAGAGTAGGTAGACCAATGCCTAGATTGACGATATCTCCGTCACGCATTTCTTGGGCGACACGCCAGGCGATGCGAAGGCGAATCGTATGTTTGTCTAGTTGAGTGCTCATTACGCGTCCTCCGTTAAGATATAGTCCACATATAGGCTAGGGGTGTGCACGGCTTCTGGTTGAATGTCGCCTATGTCTACCAGAGACTCCGCTTCAACAATTACTGTGTCAGCAGCGGTTGCCATCAAGGGGTTAAAGTTTTGCGTGGTTTTGCTGTAAAACACATTGCCACGACGGTCGACGATGGAGCCGCGGATAAGAGCGATGTCTGCCCTCAAAGGGGTTTCTAGCAAGTAGTCTTTTCCTTGAACATTAATCACTTGTTTGCCTTCGGCGATAATAGTGCCCAGGCCAGTAGGCGTCAAAACACCACCGAGTCCGGCTCCTCCGCTGCGAATTCGTTCGGCAAGAGTGCCTTGAGGGACGAGCTCGACATCCAAGATCCCCTCGTTCATTTGTGCCCCTGTTTCTGGGTTAAGACCGATGTGTGATGCATAAAGCTTTTTGACTCGCTTCTCAGCAATCAGTCGACTTGTACCTCTACCGGGTGATGCCGTATCGGTAGTAATAAGGGTGATGTCTTTGATGTCGAATTCGATTAGTAGGTCGATAAGTTTTTCTGGCGCACCGGTTGCCATAAAACCGCCTACCATGATGGTCATGCCGTCATGCAGAATGTCTTTGAGTTGTTGAGGTGATGCTGCTTTTTTCATGGTCGTTTCCTCTTTAACAACGTTTGATAATGACGGCTGTGCCCATGCCGCCACCGATGCACAATGAAGCCAAACCCAAGTCACTCTGGGTTCGATGCAATTGGTAGACAAGAGTAGTAAGAATTCGGTTACCTGATGCTCCGATAGGGTGGCCGAGTGCGATCGCTCCACCACTTAAATTGGTTCGCTCCAATAGCCATGGCACATCAATGTTGTGTTGTTCCGCTAATGAATGAGCAACGCCAAGAGCTTGAGCCGCGAAGGCTTCGTTAAGCTCGAACACTTCAATATCAGTTATCGACAAATTGGCTTTATTAAGTGCGTTGGCAATCGCGGGAACTGGACCAAGTCCCATAACCTCGGGCGCGATAGCCCCTTGTCCGTATTCAATAAGCTCTGCAAGTGGTGTTAAACCATGACGTTGTACTGCGGATTCAGAGGCCAATAGAATGGCTGAACCACCGTCATTGATGCCAGATGCATTACCTGCGGTAACCGTGCCTTCTGCGGTGAATGCAGGCCTAAGTTTTTGTAAGGCTTCGTAGGTGCAATCTGGTTTTGGGTATTCGTCACTTTTTACTTCAGTTTGACGGCGGCGGCTTACAATAGTGAGTGGGGCAACTTCGTTGGTGAAATCACCGCTTTCTAAGGCGTGGACCGCTTTCTTTTGACTCGCCAGTGCAAAAGCATCTTGATCTTCACGTGTTAATTCAAATTTCTTGGCGATATTTTCTGCCGTGATACCCATATGGTATTGGTGGAACGCATCAGTCAGCCCATCCTTAATGATGCTGTCTTCAAGGTTTTGATGGCCCATTTTATATCCGCGTCGGATTTGACCATTGGCGATAAATGGCGCGTTGGACATACTTTCCATTCCACAAGCCATGACGATGTCGGCATCGCCTGCTCTAATGTGGCTTGCGCCATCCATTACGACTTTCATTCCACTGCCACAGATCATGTTAAGGGTGTAAGCAGGAACGGAATCTGGGATCCCGGCTTTAATCGCCGCTTGGCGGGCAGGACCCATACCAGATCCTCCGGTTAACACATTACCTACGATCACTTCGTCGATCAGGTCTGGCGTAATATCAGCCTGCTCGATTGTGGCTTGAATCGCGTGTGCTCCAAGCTCAACTGCGGATAATGAGCTAAGTGAACCATTGAAGCTCCCTATAGGGGTGCGTTTTGCTGCGACAATAAAAATTCGTTCCATCTCTGTCTCCCAATACCTTAAATAATGCGTCTGTTTGAGCGCTTTGTTTCAGTCTAAAAGGGAGAGGCGGCAAAGTGTTATAGACAAGAATTCAAAGCGGCTTTGCATAAATGCAAATACCAAATTGGTGGTTGATCACGTCTTTTCATTATTAACACTTTTATCTTGGTATCAGGATAATTGGAGAAAACGTTATGCATAATCGAATAGCTTGCGCCCCATGCTGTTGGGGTATCGAAGAGCCAGACAATGGGCTAAACCCAAGTTGGGGTAAAGTGCTAATGGAGGCAAGTGACTGCGGATATCGTGGTATTGAACTGGGGCCAGACGGCTACTTTCCAGAGGAGTCGATGCTGACCAAAAGTGCGTGCCGAACGCGAGGACTAGAAATATGTGCTGGTAAGCTGCAACAACCCTTTAGTGACAGCGAAAAAATGCCAGCAATTCTCAACCAAACTGAGAAAACGTGCGCTCGTTTAAAGGCGCTAGGAGTGGGTACGCTACTGCTTATGGAAGGTAATCATCCTGAGCGCTTTGGCAGTCTCGGTCAAAGTGCAACAGCACCTCGATTAACCTCAGAACAGAAACATCACCTCATCAACAACATGAGACAAATCATTAGTCTAGCTCAGGAGCATGGATTGCGTTGTTTACTGCATCCCGGTGTTGGTGGGTATATTGGGTTTAAAGATGAGATAGAGTTTGTATTGCATCAATTTTCCGATTCCGAACTTGGATTATGTCTCGATATTGGTCATACGTTTTTAGATGGAATGGACCCTTTGAGCCTGATCAGACAGTATGCGAATAGGATTGAGCATGTTCATTTGAAAGATGTATCTATCGACAAGTTACGTGTAGCAATTAGAGACAAACAGCCGTGGATTGATGCCTATTCTGACGGGCTTGTTACTCCACTTGGAGACGGCGATATCAAACTCAATCAAGTCATTGCGAGTTTAAAATCAATTGACTATCAAGGGTGGTTAGTTGTGGAACACGAGCACAACGTTAAACAGTCGCAACAGGTAAAAGTTGACCTTCAGCGCAGCCGCAACTACCTCGCTTCATTAGGAGTCTAACCATGCCGATAGTCAGCGATCCTTGGTTTTACATAATGGCAATACCTGCTGTGTTGATTTATGGCATAGGTAAAGGTGGGCTAGGAGGGGCATTGGGGATCATCGCGGTTCCGTTAATGGCACTCATCATCTCTCCTACTCAGGCAGCGGCAATTTTACTGCCCATTCTTATTGTTATGGACGCGTTCGCCGTTCGTCACCATTACAAGAACGCTGATTATCGGATTTTAAAGCAAATGCTTCCTGGGTCGATTCTAGGTGTGGTGCTCGCGGGGTTATTCTTAAGTGTGACACCTGAAACTGGCCTAAAACTCACCATAGGTTTGCTGTCTTTGGCTTTTTGTTTTCAGCACTGGTTTGGCGGTAAACAGTCGTCATCGACTCCAGGCAAATTGAGCGCGTGGTTTTGGAGTGCATTGGGCGGGTTTTCCAGTACGGCTATTCATGCAGGCGGTGGCCCAGCAAGTATTTATTTGCTGCCACTGCGCTTAGAGAAAGTCACACTTATCGCAACTATGGCGGTGCTGTTTGCCATTATCAATGTGGTAAAAGTAGTCCCATATGTGGCGCTGGGGGAGTTTGATGAAACCAATTTATTCACTGCATTGTTACTTATTCCGTTCGCTCCCGTGGGAGTGAAACTTGGTGTAATGCTACTTCATAAAGTTAGTCAGGAGCGAATCTATCAGCTTTGCTACGCGTTCTTATTTTTATCTGGTGCGAAGCTATGTTACGACGCGATACAAAGCTTCGTAATGGTATAAGTCAGCTATGCCGTTCTTCTTTCCTGGCAAGCAAAAAATCCTTAAATTTTGTCGCCGTGGGAGAGGCGGTCTGCGGCGAATGATAATACAGATTTAAACTCCAAATACTGGTTTGATAGTCGGGCAGTAGTGCGATTAGCTTACCATTATCAATGTAACTTCTCGCGACAAACTCTGGCAGGTACGCAATTCCAATTCCATTCAAAGCCCCTCTTAGCAACAAATCACTATCATTAACCTCAACGGTTTTCGGTACCTTTAAAATGATATTTTCCGCTTGCTGACGAAAGATCCAATCGTTACTTCCGGTGAGCGTGGTTGCGATCAAACAAGGGTGTTGAGCCAAGTCACTAGGGTGAGAAGGTAGGTTGTGCGATTCAAGATATTGTGGAGAGGCGACGACAATAAACGGACATTGCATCAATTCTCGCTTCACCAGCAGTAAATCTTTTTCGCGATAACCTTGGAAGCTGGCATTGGCGCTGATCATTAAGTCAGAGGTACTTGCATGGTCTAACGCCCAAGGCGTGACGTTGATATTAAATGTCACGTCTGGGTGAGCCTTGGAGTATTGAGCAATCATATCCATCAAATAATGATTGGCATAGACAGGCGTGCAGACGATGTCGATATGGCCTTTTTCTTGTGACTGGTAATCCTCTAGCTTTCTGCTGATGCGTTCTGCGCTATCGACTAGGGGGGAGAATTCTTCGAATAGAGTTTGACCAGCCTGAGTGGCTTCCAAAAGTCGATTTGAACGACGACACAAAGTGGTTCCAAAGTGGTTTTCAAGTTCCTGTAACCAGCGGCTGCCAGCCGAAACGGAAATATTGAATCGTCGTGCCGCAGAAGAAATGGAACCAGAGCGAATCACGTAAACAAAAAACGCCATTTTATCGAGCATAAACGCCTCATTGTGTTGGCCAGGTTAAAAACAAAAAAAGGAACAGACCTTAAGTTAGCCTGTTCCCGTTTTGTTGTGGAGTCTTATTGATTAAGCACGTGCTTCAGATGTGGACTGTGGCACTTTTTTGCCCAATTTTTTCGCCATGGCTTCTTCCATTTTTTCCAGACTGACGCCTTTGGTTTCAGGTACATACTTAACAACAACGTACATACAGATGATGGAAAGAATCGCAAATAACCAGAACGCAAATGCACCATTAAAGTTCTCTTTTAGATAGGCATTTTCGTTAAGCATAGGGAAGGATTGAGTGACGATAAAGCCAGTAAACCATTGAGCACCAACGGCGATCGCCATCGCTCTAGAGCGGATGCTGTTCGGGAAAATCTCAGAAATCATGGTCCAACATGCGCAGCCCCATGAAGTGGCATAGGAAACAACGTATAGACATAGCGCGAACAAGGCGGCATAACCTTCCGTTTGTTGATACAAAACATAGCCCACAACAAACATACCAAGTGCACAGCCGAAGGTACCGTATTTCATTAGCGGTAGACGTCCGACTTTGTCGATAAGATACATGCCAAGCGCATTACCTAGAATAAATACCACGCCAACGAAGGTAGTTTGGAATAGAGCGTTTTCTGTAGAGCCCGTAATCGGTTTCAGGATCTCAGGGGTGTAATACATGATGACGTTGATACCCGTTAACTGTTGCGCCGCAGCAACAAAGGTACCGATGACAAGAATAGCGAATAAGAGAGGAGAGCGTAAACTCACTTTGTTCTTAGCAGTGCTTAAACTGTCTTTAAGGGAGTCTTGGATTTCCAGAATAAGTTGTTCTGCATGTTTTGGGTTAGAGATTTTAGACAGAGTGGTTTTCGCTTCATCGATTCTTCCTTTGAGTACCAACCAACGAGGGGACTCTGGAATAATAAACAGTAACACTGCAAACAGTGCCGCCGGAATCACTTCGGAGCCCAGCATCCAACGCCAGCCTAGATCCACTAACCAAGCTTCTGACATACCTTTAGCGATAAGATAATTGACGTAGAAAACACCTGTTTGACCAATAACGGCAGACTGTTGGAACATACTGACGGCGCGCCCTCGAAAGTCTTTAGGAGCGACTTCAGACATATACATTGGGGAAACAACACATGCCAGACCGACGGCAACACCACCGACAATTCTTAAGATGACATAGAAGCTAAATGTGGCGGCTAAAGCTGAACCAATGGCCGAAATCATAAAGAGCACGGCTGCGATGAATAGGGTGTTGCGACGGCCATACTTAAGAGCAGCCCAACCGGCACTGACTGCGCCGATAATACTGCCTAGTACGACACTGGATACGGCCCAGCCAGTTTGTGCTGGGGTTAAACCAAAGTGTTCTCTAATAGGGCCAATGGCGCCTGAAATTACCGCGGTATCATATCCTAGTAGTATCCCGCCTAGTGCTGCAATACAGCAGATTCGAACAATATAGGCAATATTGTGTTTTCGTGCTTCTGCCTTGGATGTTGCTTCCATTTTATTTTCCTTATTGAGATTCCCCAAAGCTGTCCCTTTACCATCGAACCAGTTCCAGTTGGGTAACGCCCAATACTTCGGTTTGTAGGGTACGAGTATTGGCATTCTATAAGTCCAGCAGATGTTATAGTTGTGTGATTTGAAAATTATTTTTCATTTTGCTGGTGTTTTAATCATATTGACTCTTTTCTGTTTCGACTACCGCTAAACTGTCATTTTGTCCAAAAATGTTATCTTCATCAAACTATGAAAAATCTTTTTCAAATCCTACAAATGATATAAGTATCTGAAAAATATATGCTTAATAAAAGTGAGATCTAGATCAAAAACAGTGGTAAGCCGCGTGCTATATAGGTTTTTTCCAATTTCATCTTGTTTTGAAAATCTCACTGCATGATATGAAAAATATTTTTCATTGATGTTTTTTTTGGCTAAAGTAGTCCTCAGTGAAACAACAGGAGATGTTCAAAGTTTGCTAATGCGATGAATTGATCAACATGAGCGCTTTGAATCACTTGGAAAATCTTTAAAACATTGTCGGAGAATAAAAATGAGCAACGTGCAATATGGAATTAGCCCACTGACTTGGACCAACGATGATATGCCAGAGCTTGGTGGCGAGATCCCTTTGGAAACGTGTTTAAGTGAAATGGCTGAAGCTGGATTCACAGGCACAGAGCTAGGCACCAAGTATCCACGTGAGCCAGAAGTATTAGTACCACTACTTAAAGAACACGGCCTTGTACTCGCGTCAGGTTGGTATAGCGGTAACCTAATGACGATGACTGCTGATGAAGAGATTGCAGCGATGCAAGACCACATCAAGCTTCTTAAGGCAGCAGGCTGTAAAGCAATGGTATATGGTGAAGTGAGCAACACTGTCCATGGCGACATCAACACACCACTTTCACAGCGCGTCATCTTATCAATGGATGAGTGGAAAATGTACTGCGAGAAGTTGACCAAAGTCGCTGACTATCTACTAAACGAACACGATATTAAGCTCTCTTTCCACCATCATGTTGGCACTATCTGTGAAACAGAAGATGACATCAACCTTATGATGGAATTCACGGGTGAGTCTGTATTCCTAACATTGGACACTGGCCACATCACATACGGTGGCGGTAACCCAGTGACTATGATTGAGCGTTGGGGTCATCGCATCGGTCACATGCATTTCAAAGACCTTCGTCTTGATGTCATGAAAGCGGCTCGCGAAGCTGATAAATCCTTCTTAAATGCTGTTCTTGACGGTGTATTCACTGTCCCTGGTACGGGCGATGTGGACTATGACGACGTGTTTGCAGCGCTTAAAGCTCGTAACTATCAAGGTTGGTTATTGGTTGAAGCTGAACAAGACCCAGCAAAAGCTCACCCACTAACTTACGCAAAAACTGCTTACGAGAACATCACAGGTTACGCGAAGAAATATGGCTTGTAATTGAGCTCTGGATGATGGGGAGCCACGCTCCCCATCACAAAGCTACGGGGTTAGGGATGCAAAACGTAGCTTACTCATGGAATGGACAAAGTTGAGACTACCGAGGAATAGAATGAAAACTGTACGCCTAACTGTCGCAGAAGCGCTTGCACAATACTTAGCTGCTCAAATGATCGAAATAGATGGAAAAAAAGAGCAACTTTTCGGCACCGCTTTTGCCATATTCGGTCACGGCAACGTGACGTGCTTTGGACAGCAACTTAAGAACATTGAAGACAAAATTCCGACTTGGCGTGGTCAAAATGAACAGTCGATGGCGACGGCGGCGATTGCTTATGCAAAAGCAAACCAGCGCAGACGTATTGGTATCGCGACAAGTTCAATTGGTCCGGGTGCAACCAATATGGTGACCGCAGCGGGTATTGCTCACACTAACCGACTTCCTGTGCTATTGATTTCAGGGGACGCATACGTAAGCCGTTTACCTGACCCAGTATTACAACAGCCGGAGAATTTCTACGACCCATCTATTACTTGTAACGATGCTTTCAAACCACTAACTCGTTACTGGGATCGTATTATCTCGCCTTCACAGCTGATGCACTCATTGCCTCAAGCGATTGACACCATGCTTGATCCAGAGACCTGTGGACCTGCATTTATCGGCCTTCCTCAAGATATTCAAGGCGTTGCTTACGATTTCCCTGAAGTGTTCTTCGAAGAAAAAATCCACCGTATTCGTCGACCAGAGCCAGAAATTGCTGACCTTGAGGACGCAAAAGAAGTACTGATGAAAGCGGAAAAACCACTGATCGTATCTGGTGGTGGAGTGCATTACTCACTTGCAACTGATGAGCTCGCGGCATTCGCAAAACAACACAATATTCCGGTTGTAGAGACTATCGCGGGTCGTGCCACGATGTTGCAAGACAACCCGCTCAATGCAGGACCTATTGGTGTGACAGGCTCTGATTCGGCCAACTACATGGCGGCGCATGCGGATGTTGTCGTCGCAATTGGTACTCGTTTGCAAGACTTTACTACAGGTTCGTGGAGTGTATTCAAGAACCCAGACATGAAGCTTATCACTATTAACGTTGGCCGTTTTGATGCGATAAAACACCGCGCGCTGCCAGTCAAATGTGATGCTAAACGTGGCTTGGTTGAGTTATCGAAGTTACTTGGTGATTGGCAGGGTGATAATGCCTGGGCTCAAACTGCGAAAGAGCAGGCCGATGAGTGGAAAGCGGTCGTTCATCGTCGTACCAACCCTCAAGAGGGCGACCTGTTACCTGGACTGTCTTCATACGCAGAAGTGATTGGTAAGCTGAACAAATCCATGCAGCCAGGTGATACGGTGCTGACAGCCGCAGGCGGTCTACCTGCTGAATTAGCAATGAACTGGCAAAACTACCAAATCGGCAAGTTTGATATCGAGTTTGGTTTCTCATGCATGGGCTATGAAATTGCCGGCGGTTGGGGCGCTAAAGTGGCAAACCCAGACAACGATGTGGTTGTGCTTGTCGGTGACGGCTCCTACCTGATTCAAAACTCAGACATTTACTCATCCGTCCTTACTGGTCACAAGATGATAGTCGTAGTGTGCGATAACGGTGGCTTTGCTGTTATCAACAAGCTTCAGAACAACACGGGTAACGACTCTTTTAACAACCTACTTGAAGACTGTCGTCGTCCTGATGGCGAAGTGGCTCGTGTCGACTTCGCTAAACACGCTGAAGCGCAAGGGGCGATCAGTGAGAAGCTGACGTCGGTAGATGAGTTCGATGCAGCATTCCAACGCGCTAAAGAAGCCGACCGTACTTACGTTATCGTGGTTGATATTGACCCAGTATCGCCAGCAGCATGGTCTAAGTGCGATTGCTGGTGGGAAGTCGGTCTACCAGAGGTAACACGCAACGACCACGTCGCAGAGAAAGTGGTGAGTTGGGAAGAAGGCCGCGCCACTCAGCGCCGCGGTGTCTAGTTCAGATTTCTATTTAATTTTCTAACACTTAATCTCGGCTCCTAGACACTAGGAGCCACACAAGGAGTCAAGCATGTTTAATGAAGAGCGTCATTTTGAACAGCCAATTCGTTGGGCAATGGTAGGTGGTGGTCGTGGTAGCCAAATTGGTTACTCTCACCGCAATGCAGCACAGCGTGATGGATTGTTTAAGTTGGTTGCGGGTGCGTTTGACCTAGATGCTGATCGTTGCCGCGATTTTGGCGTCAATCTTGGCCTAGATCCAGAGCGTTGTTACTCAAGCTATAAAGAGTTGTTTGCTCAAGAAGCTCAGCGTGAAGATGGCATTCAAGCTGTCTCTATTGCTACGCCAAACTCTACTCACTATGAAATCTGTAAAGCAGCACTAGAAGCCAAACTTCATGTGGTGTGCGAAAAGCCAATCACCTTTACGACTGAAGAAGCGGAAGAGCTAAAAACTATCGCGGCGCAAAACAATCGTGTTATCGGTGTGATGTATGGCTATACAGGTTTCCCTATGGTCCAACAGGCGCGTGAAATGGTGCAACGAGGTGACCTTGGTGAGGTTCGTGTCATCAATATGCAGTTCGCTCACGGCTTCCATAATGAAGAATACGAGAAAAATGACCCAGGTTTGAAATGGCGTGTGAGCCCTGAAGTATCTGGTCCAACTTATGTGCTAGGTGACATTGGTACCCATGCGTTTTATCTCAACGAGGTAATGACCGGACTAGAAGTTGATAGCTTGGCATGTATGCGCCAAAGCTTTATCGAATCTCGTGCGCCACTCGAAGATAACGCACATGTGATGATCAAGTTCAAAGGCGGCGCAGTTGGTACGCTTTGGGCATCGGCTGTGAACTCTGGTTCGATGCATCAACAGAAGATCCGTATTGTCGGCTCTAAAGCATCGATCGAATGGTGGGATGAGTATCCAAACCAACTTCGTTACGAAGTACAAGGTGAAGCACCTCGCGTACTAGAGCGTGGCATGGGGTACTTGTATCAAGACGCAGAAGGTGTTGCCTCTAACCGTGTTGGTGGTGGTCATGCTGAAGGTTACTTTGAGTCTTGGGCTAACCTATATCACCGTTTCGCTATGGCATTTGATGCAGCTGACCGCGATGACCAAGAAGCCCTAGCGGGTATTTGGTTCCCTGGTATTGATGCGGGCATCGAAGGGGTTCGTTTGTGTGAGAAGTGCGTTGAGTCTGCAGACCAAGGCGCGGCTTGGGTTAGCTACAAATAATAGGAACGACGATGACGAAAATTGCATTTCAACATGACAGACCGTTGGATGCCATCGTTTTAGGACGCGCGGGTGTGGATCTATACGCCCGCGAATCAAAAACCGATATGGCGGATTTGTCGGGCTTCAACAAGTTTGTTGGTGGTTCAGCGGCCAATATTGCGGTCGCTGTGAGCAAACTAGGTGGCAAAGTGGGTTTCATTGGTTGTGTTGCTGATGATGCGTTTGGTGGCTATGTAAAAGGTTACATGTCAGGACAGGGGATCAACCTAGACGGCATGATGACTGACAACTCTGGCTCTCGCACTTCGGTCGCTTTCACTGAGATGAAACCAAGTGACTGTACGGTCCTTATCTATCGAAATAACGCTTCTGATCTGACGATAAAGCCAGAGCAAATCGACCCTGAATATATCGCAAGTTCAAAGGTTTTGGTGGTGACAGGCACGGCACTTTCTGAGAGCCCAAGTCGTGAAGCTACGTTGATCGCGATGCAACATGCGCGTCGCAGTAACACTTTAGTTGTCTTGGATGTGGACTACCGTCCTTATTCATGGCGCACCGATACTGATGCTTCTATCTATTACGGGATTGCCTCTAGCCTGTCCGATATCGTGATCGGTAATCGTGAAGAGTTCGACATGATGGAAACGGTGATTGCTCCGGGCAATAAGGATGACGATGCCACGGCAGAGCGCTTTATGCGCGACAACACCCAGATTGTGGTGATTAAGGCTGGTGAGTTTGGTTCGAAAGTGTATTGCCGTGATGGCTCTAAGTTCCAACAAGGCATCTTCCGAGTTGAAGTGAATAAGCCATTTGGCTCTGGTGACTCCTTTGCTGGTGGTTTGATTTGGACCTTAGTGAATGGTGGCACACTGCAAGAAGGCGTGCGAAATGGATCCGCTGCGGCTGCGATTAATGTCAGTGGTGATAGCTGTACCGAAGCTATGCCAACGAAAGAGCAGCTTTTTGATTTTATTGAGACAAGAAACCAAGGTGTTTAGTGGCATCGACTGATGTGATTGAAGACAGTATTTAGTCTCCCGGGCCGGTATTTCGACCTCAGATACTCGCGAAAATACACACCATCGTGGCCCGGTTTTTTTATTAATGAACAAGTTTAGGGAATTGAAACTGCGCTCAAAGAAAAGAGCAGTGAGGAGAAAGAATATGGGTAAACACATACCACCCTACGATAATAAAAATGAACCCATTGTAGGTATTAATGATGAAGTCACACCTTTGTGTTATTTCAACCAAGTTTGTTTGACTCAAGGCGGCACATTCAACCATGAGGTTGAAGGGTATGAGTCTGTTATCGTGTTAGCTGGTGGCACTTGTAGTGTTTCAGTGACTAATGGGCAAGATACCCAAGTGTTCGACAACATTGGTAAACGTGCGTCAGTGTGGGACGGCAATCCAGAAGCGGTTTATGTACCACTTGGTTACACAGCGCAAATAGAGTGTGTCAGCGAGAATGCCGACGTCATGATTGCTGGCGGTAAGTTTGAAGCGTCACTCGAACCGTTCTGCGTTCGTGAAGAGAATGTCGATATCGTTCAATACGGCTCAGACGACACCAAAACGCACCGTAAAATCAAACATGTTCTTGGTCAATCAAATGCTGACAAACGCGGTCGTTTGTTAGTGAGCGAATTGTTTACGGTTGGTGCTGGTGGTTGGTCAGGTTTCCCTCCACATAAGCATGATGAAGATCGTGTGAAAGAAGATGGCAGCCGAGAAACACTATACGAAGAAGTGTATCAGTTCCGTTTTAACCCTGATTTCGGTTTTGGTGCTCAGTTCTTGTATGAACATGAAGATGACCATGGTCCGGTTTATCACGTTAAAACAGGCTCAGTAATCGCTATCGACAAAGGTTACCACCCAAGTGTGGCAGCGCCGGGTTATGAGATGTATTACTTCACTATTATTGTTGGGAAGACTGACAAGTCTCTGATTCAACATTTTGACCCTCACCATGAATATCAAGTGAATACCATTCCAGGTATCAAAGATATGATTGCGAAGTTCAAATAGGAGACAAAGCATGTTAGTGAATCTTAATGATCTATTACCTGATGCGGCGGCTTCTGATTATTCAGTACCTTGCTTTAATATTTTCGGCTTCGAAGACGCAAGAGCAGTGGTAGAAGCGGCGGAAGAAGTTGGTAAGCCAGTCATTCTGGCTTGTAATAAAGATGTTGTCGATTTCTACGGTGTGGAAACCGCTGCGGCGATGTTCCTCAATCTCGCTCACAAGAGCAGCGTACCGGTCTGCCTACATTTGGACCATACTTATGAAGAAGACATTGTCTATCGTGCGCTTAAAGCGGGTTTCAGCTCGGTTATGTTTGATGGCTCTCAACTGACTCTGGATGAAAACATCGCTCGCACAAAAAAAGTAGTCGAAGTGGCTCACGCACTGGGTGCTTCTGTAGAAGGTGAGATTGGCTCAGTACCTTACGAAGAGGGACGTGACCATATCAAATCTATCTATACTGAGCCCGAGGATGCTGCTAGATTTGCCCAAGAAAGTGGCGTTGACTGTGTAGCAATCTCGGTAGGTAATATTCATCGTTTGACCGAGCCAACCTGTACTATCGACTTTGGGCGCTTAGATCGTATTGCCAATGAGGTCACGGTACCTTTAGTCATTCACGGAACGAGCGGTATTCGCGATGAAGACATGCTTAAGTTGAAACAGAGTCGCGTATCAAAATTCAATATTGGTACCTGTTTGCGTCAAGCTCTTGGTCACAACTTGCGCGGTTATATGAATGATGAACCGCAGAAATTTGATCGAATCTACTTTATGCAGAAAGCAATGCCGTATGTTAAGCAAGAAGCGATTCGCAACTTTGAATTATTATCATAAAATAGAGTCCCCAACCTAATTTGGGAAGGGGACCGGTTGACTATTTATTGCGTTCGAATAGGAGAGCGTTATCACTATGGATGTAGAAGTAAAAGTACCCGCTGATTTAGATTCGTTACGCGAACTTATCGTGAAACGCTATGACGGCCTGAGCAGCAGGCTGCAGCAGGTAGCCGACTTTGTCATGGAACAGCCAATGCTGGTCGCCGTAGAAACCATGGCAACCATCGCCCAACAAGCCAATGTACCGTTGTCGACACTAAGTCGATTCTCCAATGCGATGGGCTTTGATGGCTTCACGTCTATGCAGATACTGTTTAGAGATCAGTATTTGAATCGTCCTAGAGACTACAAAGAACGTGTTCGTAAAGCACGTGAGATGGAAGATGTTCCACACGATTCGCCACAGGCCATCTTTCAAGATTTTGGTGATGCCAATATTGAGGCGCTTGAACAACTTCAAGTTATGGTGTCGCCACAGAAATTGGAACGTGCTGTGGCCATGCTTGAAGGGGCGGAAACCATCTACATTCAAGGGATGCGCCGAGCTTACCCTGTGGCGTTCTACCTCTGGTATGCGTTAATGAAATCGGATAACAACGTTGTGCTCTTAGATGATCACGGTGGCATGTTGTCACCCATGACGCGTCGTATGAACGAAAACGATGTGCTGTTCACGGTGACATTCAACCCTTACGCGCAAGAGACCAGTGACCTAATTGACGAAGCATACAAAAAGAACGTACCTATTATCGCCATTACCGACAATCAGATGACGCCTCAAGGCAGTAAGATGGAAGTGTGTTTTGAAGTCCAAGAAGGCGAGGTAATGGGGTTCCGCTCGTTGAGTAGTTCAATGTACCTAGCTCAGACATTAGCGGTTAGCTTAATGTGCCGCGAAGTAAATTAATCACAATTAATGAACATCCAGACTATTAAAGAGTAAGCCTTGTAAAGCAAATGCATCAAGGCTTAGCTTCTTGTTGCCAAAATTCAAGGAGATCCACTATGCGTTATGCTTTACATGGTATGTGTTCACTCCACAGCAATGTTATTTCTGACATTCGTTTAGCTCATGACACTGGGTATCAAGGGTTAGAAATCCACACTGAAAAACTCTGGCGCTACATTAAAGCCGGCCTATCCGCAGAGCAATTTAAACAGCGTTTAGATCATTTCAACATAGAGCCTACAGCGATTGATATTATTGGCGCCATCGAAGTGACGGATAAAGTGTCGAAAGCTCAATTGTTCCAAGATGCCGAAGTGTTATGTCAGTTCGCTCAGCAAATAGGTGCACCTACCATTCAACTTAATGCCTTTGAAGCATTGAACGGACTCACTTTAGAGCAAAATATTGAGCTGACAGCTCAAAATATACGTTCGATTGCGGATATAGGTAAAGATTATGGCATTCGCTTTCAATATGAGGGTGCAGCATGGACTCCCATTGCTTCGCTCGACGATTACTATCGTTTGTTAGATGCTGTAGGGCGCGACAACTTTGGCTTTGTTCTCGATACCTGGCATTTTTGGGCATGCCGAGGCGCAAGTCTCGAGCAAATCGCCAACATTGATCGCTCCCTTATCTACAACGTCCATATTTCAGATGGTACTCGCCCTGAAGAAGGAGCAGCTTGGCCAGATGAAAGAGAGTTACGTGGTCACTTTATTGGTCAAGGCGATATTCCTTTGTCTGAGTGGGTTGATGCCATCCAGTCTACGGGTTACCAAGGCTTCTATTCGGGCGAATATCTAAATGATCAAATGTGGGAGCAAGATTATTACGATGTCGCTACTAAGATGCTTAAAGGTATGAAAGCCCTGTTCTAAGCAAATAATGTGTCCACTTAACGGTTAAATATTCTCCGTATTAAGTGGACTTTGTTGTCTATGTCACGAAATAAATATTTCATATAAATATAATTGAATTAAATATTTCACAAGGCCTCATTGGCAACGGAGCGCTCCCTATGTCTTATCTGCTTTCTAAGTACTCTCAATCATCTCCTGATTCCCGTGTTCAATCGATTACGCCAGAGAGTGCAAATTGGCAATACGTTGGCTTTTCAGTTTATGAGATCGCAAAAGGGGAAGTGTTAATGCTTGATCAAACGGCTACCGAGAAGTGTTTAGTCTTGGTGTCGGGAAGAGCAACTGTGACGGTTAATAATCAGGTGTTTAGTAATATAGGTGAACGTATGTCGCCATTTGAAAAAGATGAAAACCAACAGCGTATTAGGCCACACTCAGTGTATGTCGCACCCCTGCAGAGTGTTCAGATTCTGGCTGAAACGGATTTGGAACTGGCGGTTTGCGAAGCGCCCAGTGAAGGTACTTTTCCGACTCGTCATATCGCCCCTCAAGATGTTGATGCTGAGCACCGAGGTAAGCGACAGAACCAAAGGTACGTACACAATATTCTCCCAGATAACAAACTCGCGGACAGCCTGCTCGTCGTCGAGGTCTTTACTGAAGAGGGCTGTACGAGTTCTTATCCTAGCCATAAACACGACCAAGATATCGACGGCCAAGAAACCTATTTAGAAGAAACTTATTATCATCGCTTAGACCCGTCTCAAGGCTTTTGTATGCAGCGCGTGTACACCGATGATAGGGAGTTAGATGAGTGCATGGCGGTGTATGACAAAGACGTGGTCATGGTGCCAAAAGGTTACCACCCTGTAGCTACCATGGCAGGCTATGACAGCTATTACCTGAATGTAATGGCCGGACCTAAGCGCAAATGGCTGTTCAGTTGGGAAAGTCCTCATGCATGGATTAATTCTGAGGACTACATGTAATCGTGATGAGTGTCATATGGCTACCTACCGAAACCATGCCGCTCATGAGCAACTTATTCTGGTTTGACTCACCATCGAGTTGGACAAACGACAAGCAAAGGAAGGAGTGCAGAATGTATAATATCGCGCTGTTTGGAGCAGGGCGCATTGGGCAAGTTCATGCTGTGAACATTGCCAATCACCCTGAAACTAACTTGTATTCGGTGATTGACCCTTATGATGTCAATGCCAATCTTTTATGCGACCAATATGGTGCTAAACGTCAATCTATTGAAGAAGCAATGGCCGACACAAGTGTTGATGCGGTATGTATTTGTTCCGCTACCGATACTCACGCTGATTTGATTGAACTGGGCGCGAAAGCAGGTAAAACGATCTTCTGCGAAAAGCCGATCGATCTCGACTCAAGCAGAGTTCGCGATTGCTTGGGTGTTGTCGAACAATATAAGGTGCCTTTACTTGTCGGTTTTAATCGCCGTTTTGACCCTCACTTTGCTAATCTGAAACAACGCGCGGTTGAAGGTGAAGTAGGTGAGCCAGCGACACTAACGATTACCTCTCGCGACCCAGAGCCGCCACCTGCGGAATACAGTAAAGTATCTGGTGGCATGTTCCGTGATATGACTATCCATGATCTTGATATGGCGAGATTCATTTTGGGTGAAGACCCGGTCTCGGTCACTGCTCATGGCAGTTGTAAAATAGACCCTGAGATCGGAAAGGCAGGTGACATTGATACCGGAGTGATTGTATTGAACTTTGCGTCTGGTGCAATCGCTACGATTCAGAATAGTCGTAAGTCTGGTTACGGCTACGATCAGCGTATTGAACTGCACGGCGAGAAAGGCATGCTTCAAGCGGAAAACGTCCGTGAGAACCTGATAAGTATGACTTCTGCTCAAGGAGTAGAATGCGCGAAACCACTACACTTCTTCTTAGAGAGATATAAAGAGGCGTACATTGCGGAGTGGCAACACTTCGTAGACATTCTTAATGGTGGTAAGCCTAATTGTTCCGGTATCGATGGCGAGTTTGCACTGCGTTTAGCAGACGCCGCAATTGAGTCAATGAATAGCAAGCGAACGGTCTTTATCTAGTTCTTGACGATGTCATAAAAACAGCGCCCAATTTAGGGCGCTGTTTTTATTCGTGTTCATTATTAATCGCCATGGCAACGGCAATACTCTGAACCAAACATAGCGAAGCGGATTGAGAGCGAAAGGCGTCCACTTTGGCTTCTTTGATGACGAAACTGACATCGCTAAAAGCAGCGAGGGGGCTTACCTGACTATCGGTTATCACAATCTGCTTCGCACCTGCTTTGGAAGCCACTTCACTTAGGGCGACGGTTTCATTGGCATAAGGACTAAAGCTGATGGCAACAATGGCATCGTTTGGACCAATCATGCTCAGTTGTTCTTCATACATTCCCCCGAGGCCATCAATCAGAAATGCACGTTTGTTTAAATGACGTAGTGCATAAGTGAAGTAGGAAGCCACGCTAAAAGAGCGGCGTAAGCCAATTAGATAGATGTTTTCACAGCTCTGTAGAATATCGATAGCACTATTAAGATCGTGCTCTGAGGTTTGGTTTGCCAGGAAATTCATGGCTTGTGAGTTAGCGTTGGCAAACTCTTGAAGTATCTGTTTTGGGCTTTCAGGCGCTAATGGTTCTGTGTGTAGCTGCTTGTGGATTCTTGCTCGATCAGTATAGCTTGAGGTCTCTTCAACGATTTTGTTACGAAATAATTGTTTCATCTCATTGAAGCCACTAAAACCAAAGGCGCTGGCAAATCGAATTAAGGTGGAAGGTGGAACTTCGGCTTTCTGCGCAATGATAGCAACAGTTTCCAGTGCGATATCATTAGGGTTATCAAGCACATATTTTGCTACTTGTTGAAGTCGTTTACTTAAGCCGGAATATTCCAAACGTATTTGTTCTTGTAGTTCACTTAATGTAGCAGCCGCTATCATAGAGTTCTCCGAAAGCCAAAATCAAAGGACAGACGTACAAAATACCTCATTTTATAGTGGTTTGAAATATTTGTTTCATTGAGTGTGTGACGAGGAAGAAAAACGCGCCTTGTAAAAAGGCGCGATGAGCCAAACCGAGAGCGACTATACCGAGGAATCCAAGGTATCCTAGATAAGAGCCGCCTCGTACCCTACTCAAAGTTATTCTGTAGTTGCACTATTTACTCTTCTTATGGCGCTTCATATCAAACATAACGGCAAAGATAATGACTAAGCCTTTTACTACTTGCTGCCAGTAGGCCGAAACGTTGAGAAGGTCGAGACCATTTTGAAGTACACCCATAATCATGGTACCGATAATAGTTCCTTGTATCGTACCAATGCCCCCAGCGTGCGATACGCCGCCGACAGTCGCTGCTGCGATTGCATCTAGCTCGTACATGATCCCCAGGCCCGGTTGACCAGAGTTGATTCGAGCCGCCAAAATCAGCGCAGATATACCCGCTAACAAACCCGCGTAGGTATAAACCAAGATCTTATAGCGCTTTACATTGATGCCAGAGACGTACGCGGCGGTTTCGTTACCACCGATGGCATAAGCGTATTTACCAAATCGGGTGTAGTTCAGTAGTACATATGACACGAAAGCCATCACAGCGAAAATGATAACAGGAACAGGAATACCCACGATGCTGCCTTGGCCAATCCATTGATAAGAATCAATAAGGCTACTTACAGGGCGGCCATCTGAGTAAAGCAGGGCAGCGCCACGGGCAACGATCATCATACCTAGAGTCGCAATGAATGGAGGAATACCAGTGTAAGCAATGAGTGCTCCATTGATATAACCGCATAATGCGCCAACAGCTAATGCCGCTAGAATAGGAACGATGATAGGTAGCTCTGGCATCGCAGGGTACATACGCATTGACCAGTCGATGGTTTGCGCCATACTGGCTGAGACTACGGCCGCTACAGCAAGTACTGAACCAGAAGATAAGTCAATGCCTCGGGTAATGATGATGATAGTAACGCCAAGCGCAAGAAGACCAATACTTGCCATTTGAGTCATTACATTTAATAAGTTAGCGACCGATAGGAAAACGGGCGATAGGATGGACATCACAACACACATGAAGACAAATACTACGTATATCGCATATTTAGATACCATGCGCTTGAAATTAGTTTGAGCTTGACCTTCAGGTGAGGTCGCTTTAATCAGTTTAGCAATCATAACTGCATTCCTTGAGTTACTACTCTGGCCTCAAGTCCTAGTTTGAAAGACTCGTGGTGTTTTAAATTGGAGGTGTCTCAATGTTTAATTGAGTGCCATCGACATGATTTTCTGTTGCGTCGCATCAGGGCCGTCGATAAGACCTTTGAGTTTGCCTTCATGCATAACTAAGATGCGGTCGCTCATTCCCATGACTTCTGGAAGTTCTGATGAGATCATGACCAAGCTTTTACCCATGCCGGTTAGCAGACGCATTAGCTTATAGATTTCTGACTTGGCTCCAACGTCGATTCCTCTTGTGGGTTCGTCTAGGAATAAGATGTCAGGTTTGGTCAGCATCCAGCGAGCCAACAATACTTTTTGTTGATTACCGCCGCTCAGATTGTCGATCATTTCGTACATTCCCGGCGTTTTTACTTTTAGCTTTTCACAGTGGGTTTGGCTGTCTTGCTTCATCTTTCTCACATCGAGCACGTTGACGACTTTGTTTCGGTAGGCGTCCAAATGAGCAATGGAGGTATTGGCGAAAATATCGAGCATCAGATAAAGCCCTGAATGTCGTCGATCTTCGGTTAGGAAGGCCATTTTGTGTCGGATAGCATCTTGTGGTGTGTTAATTTCGACGTAATCACCATTGATTCGAATAGTGCCTGCGTCTTTTTGCCTAACGCCGAAAAGCGTTTCAATTAACTCGGTTCTACCTGCGCCTACTAGACCCGCGATACCAAGAATTTCTCCTTCGTGTAATTTGAAGTTGATATCGCTGAATGCGCCTTCAACGGTGAGGTTTTCCACCTCCAAGCGAGTTTTACCAGGTTTGGCAGTAGGGGGAGGGAATACTTCTCCTAAATCTCGGCCTACCATCATCTGTACCAATTCGTCATTGTTAGTAAGCTTCGCTTCGCGCTCGCCAACAAAACAGCCGTCACGAAAGACAGTAATATCGTCACAGATCCTGAATATCTCATCCATCTTGTGACTGATGTAAACAATCGCACAACCACGAGACTTCAGCATTTCGATGATTTCGAACAGATGGTCAACTTCTTTATCCGTGAGTGCGGAAGTTGGTTCATCCATAATGATGATCTCTGATTGATAGGAGATAGCTTTTGCAATCTCCACCATTTGCATAGTTGCGACGGTCAGTTCACTCATTGGAGTTTTGGGGTCGAGTTTTAAGTCCAATTTACTCAATAACTCTGTGGTGTCGCTGTACATCTTAGCGTGGTCTACAAGGCGTAGTGGCCCTTTTAGCGGTTCTCTACCTAGCCAGATATTTTCTGCGATGCTTCGATGCAGGATAGGAGATAGCTCTTGGTGTATCATTGATATACCCGCTTCTAACGCTTCTTTGGCGCCTTGAAACTCAACATTTTCTCCCTTGTAGCGAATGGTACCGCTGTCTCTTTGGTAAATACCAAACATCACTTTCATTAGGGTTGATTTACCCGCACCATTTTCACCCATCAACGCCATAACTCGGCCTTGTTTCAAAGTGAGCTGCACATTATCGAGCGCTTTTACACCAGGAAAGGTTTTGGTGATTCCACGCATTTCTAGTAAGACTTGGCTCATACTATTACTACTCCGAAAAAAGCTCCGTATTCTAAAGAGGGGGAGAACACGGAGCGTGGGTGGTTAACCTTTTTGCTTCGCTTCGAATGCTGCTAAATTACTTTGAGTCACAAGCTCAGCGGGGATCCAAGTGACCTGTTGATGTTTTTTGCCTTTAACAGCATCTACCGCAGCATCGATAGCACCTCGTGCTTGGCCCGCGCCATCTTGGAATACAGTAGCGCTTAGGGCTCCATCTTTTACCGCAACCAAACCATCAGGTGTTGCGTCAACGCCAACGACTAAGGTGTCATCAAGCTTGCCTGCTGCGCGCAATGCTTGAATTGCTCCTAGAGCCATGTCGTCATTGTTTGCAACGATGACATCAAGCTTGTCTCCTGAATTGAGCCAGTTTTCCATAACCGTCATGCCTTGTGAGCGCTGCCATAGACCGGTTTGTTTTCTGACAACGTGGAAGTTTGGATTTTTAGACAAGTAGTCTTCGACACCTTTAGTGCGCATGATTGCGGCTTCATGAGTCAGCATACCCATAAGAATGGCAACATTACCGCCGTCCACTGAATCTGTGATGTATTGAGCTTGTGTTTCACCAAATTTCAGCTCTTCAGAACCAACGTAGAACACACTATCGGGCAGATAGTCAGGTCGACGGTTCAGATAAACAAGTTGAATCCCTGCCTTGATGATTCGGTCTGTAAGAGGTTGCGTGGCATCGGTGTTAACTGGAACCAAAATAATGGCGTCCATTTGCTGAACGATGAAGTTCTCTACTTGGCCTAATTGCTTGGCTGCGTCTTCTTTGGCGTCCACAAATGTGAGTTCGACTTTGCCATCAAACTGCTTAGCGTATTTATCCATGGCATCTTTCATATAAACCATGAAGGTGTCATCGAAGTTTGGTATCGCTACTCCAATGCGTGTTACATCGTCTTTTTTCTCTTCCTGACCACAAGCGGTAAGAACAATAAGTCCAAGAACTAATAGCGTTCCTTTAAGCAGTGCTTTGGTGTTTGATGCGAGTATTAACATTCTGTCCAGCAACATAGTAATCCCTTGTTTCTTAGTTGGCATAAATGCCTCCTTGGTATCCATCACACTTATCTATCGACAAATATGAATATTTCATTTCGTTATTAGATGAAATCTGTAGAGCATTTATTCAGTATTCACTCTGACTTTTTACTAACGGTGGCAGCAAACTTGATTGAAAAATATTTTCTACTATCCGTTGGTTTTTAACTATAAGGTGATGTTCAAAATATCACCACTGTTAATGTGTCGTAATTGTTAAAAGTGTTATCTCGATCTCACTTGATTTTCTTGCTTATTGGTGTTTGTCTTTTTAAGTATATGTTTTACAACGAAATAAATAATCTGTAACGTGTGTTTTTTAAAAGTTATAAATGGATCGGGGCATGGTGGGGTGATTTGATAAACGATCTCGGTTAAATGAAAAATAATTTTCGACTTCGATCGTTTTTTAGGTTTGTTGATTAGATTGGACATAAAAACTGGCGGCCGATCACGGTTTTTATCGATAATTCCAATTTATAATAAAATGAAATAAATATTTCACTAATCTTGGAGGAGATGAAGTAATGAGGCAGAAGGATAAGAAGTTTGATGTGATTTGCATGGGCAGGGTGGCCGTCGATTTTTATGGTCAGCAAATTGGTTCACGGCTAGAAGACATGAGCAGCTTCTCGAAATACCTAGGTGGCTCATCTGGTAATGTCGCGTATGGCACAGCGAGACAAGGGTTAAAGTCGTCAATGCTGGCTCGTGTGGGCGATGAACATATGGGGCGATTTCTTCGTGAAGAGCTTGAAAGACTTGATGTAGACACCAGTTTCTTAATTACTGATAAAGAACGTCTAACTGCCTTAGTCATATTGGGTATCAAAGATGAAGATACTTTCCCGCTGATCTTCTACCGTGACAACTGTGCAGATATGGCCATTACGTCTGACGATATAGACGAAGACTATATTGCGTCAGCACGCTGCCTCGCTATCACGGGCACGCATTTGTCGAATCCTAAGACCCGAGATGCCGTGCTTACCGCACTTCGCTATGCCAGAAAGCACGGCGTAAGAACGGCGTTGGATATCGATTATCGTCCGGTGCTTTGGGGACTAACTTCACTGGGTGATGGTGAGACTCGCTTTATTGAATCAGGAGCTGTCACTGAACAATTACAAGAGGTACTCGGCCTGTTCGATTTGATCGTCGGGACAGAAGAGGAGTTCCATATTGCAGGTGGTTCAACCGAGACGTTACAAGCACTTAATGGGGTGCGCAAAGTCACTGATGCGACATTGGTTTGCAAACGAGGTGCTTTAGGTTGCTCGGTCTACGATTCGCAAATTCCAGACCACCTTGATGGTGCAATTAACGCAACGGGTGTACGAGTTGATGTGCTTAATGTGCTCGGCGCTGGCGATGCCTTTATGTCTGGACTATTGCGAGGCTACCTCAATGATGAAAGCTGGCAACAAGCGTGTGATTATGCGAATGCTTGTGGAGCACTAGTTGTCTCTCGTCACGGTTGCGCTCCGGCGATGCCTTCGAAAGAGGAGTTGGACGATTACTTATCACGTGCAGAGCAAGTCCCAAGGCCAGACTTAGATACAAGATTGAATCACTTACATCGTGTGACTACTCGAGATAAAGAGTGGGACGACCTTTGCATACTTGCCTTTGACCATCGAATTCAATTGGAGCAAATGGCTCAAGATGTCGGTGCGTCATTGAGTCAGTTACCCAAGCTCAAGAAGCTGATACTAGAAGCGTATTCAGAAACAGTGCGTGAGCAGGGGTTACAAGGCGGAGCCGGTTTGTTATGTGATAGTACTTATGGACAAGCCGCACTCAATGAAGCTACAGGTAAAGGTTGGTGGATTGGAAGACCAATCGAGCTGCCAGGCTCTCGTCCCTTGGAGCTTGAACATGGCAATATTGGTTCGCAACTTGTGTCTTGGCCTAAAGAACACATTGTGAAGTGCTTAGTCTTCTATCATCCCGACGATGCTCTTGAACTCAAAAAGCAACAAGAGCGCCTACTAAGTGATGTTTATCTTGCATGCTGCCAATCAGGGCATGAATTACTGATTGAAGTCATTCTGCCAAGCTCGATGCCTCAAGGTGATAACTATTATATCGAAACGATACAGCGACTCTATCAGTTAGGAATCAAACCGGATTGGTGGAAGTTGCCTCCTCTATTACCTGAAGGCTGGAGAGCGGTTGAAGATCTAGTGTCAAGCAATGACAGCCATTGCTATGGCGTTGTCTTACTTGGATTAGATGCCTCGAAAGAAGCGCTGGCTGAAGGGTTTAAACACGCTCAAGCCAGTAAGCTTGTTAAAGGGTTTGCCGTAGGGCGGACTATCTTTGGTGAGCCTTCGAAAGCGTGGCTTGCTAACCAATTAGATGACGACACATTCAAAGCGAATATAAAGGCGAACTATCTAACGCTTGTTTCAGCGTGGAAAAATCGAATGTAACTACATGCACTCAGGCCGAGTACATCGCAGTGATATTTGATGCCTGAGTATTTATTAGAATTGTGGAGATACTATGGAAACCATTCAAAACTATGTCGCAGGGGCGATTGTTAACAGTGAAAGTGAGCGCTTTAGTGCGGTCTATAACCCTGCAACCGGAGAACAAACAAAACAAGTGGTATTGAGTTACGCTCATGAAGCTGAGCAAGCGGTTGAAGCGGCGAGTACAGCCTTTAAAGCTTGGTCTAAGACGTCACCGCTCAAACGTGCGCGAGTGATGTTTCAATTCAAGGCGTTACTTGAAGCGAATATGGATCGGATAGCACGCACCATTTCAAATGAGCATGGCAAGGTATACTCCGATGCGATAGGGGAGGTGACTCGTGGGTTAGAAGTGGTGGAGTTTGCCTGTGGTATCCCTCACTTACAGAAAGGTGAGCACTCAGCTAATGTCGGTACTGGCGTTGACAGTCACTCTTTAATGCAACCTCTCGGTGTTTGTGTTGGTATTACTCCGTTTAATTTCCCAGCCATGGTTCCAATGTGGATGTTTCCAGTTGCCATAGCGACGGGTAATACTTTTGTGTTGAAACCGTCTGAGAAAGATCCGTCAACGGCTTTGATTCTTGCTGAATTGTTAAAACAAGCGGGATTACCTGATGGTGTCTTTAATGTAGTTAATGGTGATAAAGAAGTTGTAGACGCCTTGCTTACGTCACCTAAAGTAGAGGCGGTTAGTTTTGTTGGTTCTACGCCAATCGCTGAATACATTTATGCCACAGCCTCTGCTCATGGGAAACGCTGCCAAGCCCTTGGCGGGGCGAAGAACCACTGCATCTTGATGCCAGATGCCGATATGGATATGGCGACCAACGCCATTATGGGGGCGGCATATGGTGCTGCAGGTGAGCGTTGTATGGCACTGTCCGTCGCAGTGGCAGTCGGCGATGAGACCGCAAACCGTTTGATTGAGAAGCTCACACAGCAAATTTCACAAATGAAAGTAGGCCCAGGTATTGTGGAGGGTACTGAAAACGATATGGGCCCGGTGATATCTGCGCTTCACAAACAAGCCATCTGCGACTATATCACTAGCGGCGAAGAGCAAGGTGCCGAAATTGTTGTTGATGGCCGCGACTTTACCGTGACGGGAAATGAAACAGGGTACTTTGTTGGCCCAACTCTGATTGATAACGTCACGCCAGAAATGACAGTGTATAAGGAAGAGATTTTTGGACCGGTGTTAGCCGTGGTTCGTGTCAGTGACTACGAAACGGCGTTATCATTAATCAATCAACATGAATATGGTAACGGGACCGCTATTTTCACTCGTGACGGGGAAACCGCACGTCAGTTTAGTGAGGATGTTCAAGCTGGCATGGTGGGTGTGAACGTGCCAATTCCTGTTCCAATGGCATTTCATAGTTTTGGAGGATGGAAGCGTTCTATCTTTGGACCTTTAAACGTTCATGGAAATGATGGCGTACGTTTCTATACCAAGATGAAAACCGTGACTAGTCGTTGGCCTGCTAGTGTTCGATTAGAACAGCATACAAGCTCATTCTCAATGCCGACGATGGAATGACCTATACTCAATGTTATCGAGTAACCGAAAGAGGAGCTTTGCTCCTCTTTTTTTGGTTCAGTTGCGGTAAATAGTGTTGAAAATGTGATACATGGTGGCAAGTTTCGTGAAAATCACCGTTAAAACTCAACACTTTTATGTTCTCAAATGTGATTTACATCAAATAACAATCAATCGATGCTTGTTTGATATTTGTACGATTTAACAATTTTTATGCGCCTGGTTGTATTGCGAGATTGATGATTAATGGTGAAGGAATTGTTGTCAAAATGATTGCTGAACAACATGAAATACGTATTACAACTTGCTGATAATATAGTGTTTTTACTTAATTCTAGTGAATGACTATACGCAATCAACAGACTCGAAACGTGTAGGCTAATCGATTTTTGGCAAAGATGAATTTCTATTTATTCATTTCGATTGGGTAAAAATTGTTAAAATTTGTGACAATAAAGAGATGTATGTATAGTCTCTGGCCACTGACCAAATGTGTCTAAATGTTTCAATGGATGCAAGTTAAGGAGACTAACAATAATGATCACGAATGACGCAGTCATAATGGGCTTACTCGCTGCCATTCTTGGTGGAGTATTTATCACCGAGAGTAGTAAAAATCCTTTCTGGAGAAAGTTCTACTCTTTTGTCCCTGGTCTGTTGCTGTGCTATTTCCTCCCGTCTTTACTTAATACAACGGGCATTATCGACGGCTCTGACTCAAAGTTATATTTTGTTGCTAGCCGATACTTACTGCCTGGCGCTTTGGTTCTGTTGATCATTTCTGCAGATTTGAAGAAGATCTTCGGCTTAGGTTCGAAAGCGGTAATTATGTTCTTAACGGGCACATTGGGCATCATCATTGGTGGACCAGCTGCAATCGTAATTTTAGATTTTATCAATCCAGACCTCGTTTCTGGTGATGTATGGCGTGGCCTAACAACAGTTGCGGGTTCGTGGATTGGTGGCGGTGCTAACCAAGCTGCAATGAAAGAAGTGTTCGGTGTAGGCGACCAACTATTTTCTGCGATGATTACGGTTGACGTTATCTGTGCCAACATTTGGATGGCTATCTTGCTTATCATGGCTGGTCGTCAAAAGAAAATGGATGCATGGCTTAAAGCTGACACCTCTTCTATTGATGAACTAAAAGAAACCGTTGCGAAATACGAAGAGGAAAACTCTCGTCCAATCACAACGACAGATATGATGAAAGTCGTGGCGATCGCCTTTGGCTTAACGGGTCTTGCACATTTTGGCTCTGATTTGATTGCTCCTTGGATCGCAACCAATGCGCCAGGGTTAGAGAAATACAGTCTGACGTCAGGATTCTTCTGGCTCATCGTTCTTGTTACGACATTTGCATTGATTGCTTCTATGTTCAAACCCGCGCGCACACTAGAACATGCTGGAGCCTCTAAAATCGGTTCAGCATTTATCTATATTCTAGTGGCGACTATCGGTATGCAAATGGACGTGACTGCGATTCTAGATAATCCGGGCTACTTCTTTATCGGTATCACATGGCTGACGATTCACGCATTGTTGATGATATTTGTGGCTAAGCTGATTCGTGCACCGCTATTCTTCATGGCTGTAGGTAGCCAAGCCAACGTTGGTGGTGCAGCATCAGCGCCTGTTGTCGCCGCGGCTTTCCACCCATCACTAGCACCAGTAGGTATTTTGATGGCAGTACTTGGTTATGCGCTAGGGACGTACGGAGCTTACATCTGCGGCATCATCATGCAAGCTGCTGTTGGTGTTGTGGGATAAGCAACAAACAGTATCTCGTTTAAGGCAGTGCGTAAAAGCACTGCCTTTTTAATTTGGGGTTGTCTCAAAAATCCAAAGTACTCTTTTGTTGTTTTTGCAGAGAAAACGGCTCATTTCACACAGTAAATACACATATTTATTGCCGATCAGCATAACCCTCTTGCCTTAGCGTCTGTTTTACGACAATGTGATGAATAGTTATTCAATATTCACAAGCAGGGAGGCTTATGAAACCTCAACTCAAACCGCAAAACCCTAACTTCTCTTCTGGACCATGTAGCAAGCGTCCGGGGTATGATCTCACTCAACTGGATGCTTCCACATTAGGCCGCAGTCACCGTTCGTCTTTAGGCAAAGCGGTTCTGGCTGAGTCGATAGAAAAAACCAAAGCAATACTGGGTATCCCAGAAGACTATCGTGTTGGCATCGTTCCTGCGTCCGATACTGGAGCGATGGAGATGGTGATGTGGTCGATGTTAGGTCATCGTCCAATCGATGTTTTCCACTGGGAGTCGTTTGGCTCAGGTTGGTTAGCGGACATCACCAAGCAATTGAAACTTGAGCAAGTAAATAGCTATTTAGCCGATTATGGGTCGCTACCAGATCTAACACAGGCAAATCCACAACACGATACCATCTTTACATGGAATGGCACGACCTCTGGAGTGAAAGTCCCGAATGGTGATTGGATTAGTGATGATAGAGAGGGGGTGACTATTTGTGATGCAACCTCCGCTGTGTTTGCGATGCCTATGCCTTGGGAAAAACTGGATGTGGTCACTTTCAGCTGGCAGAAGGTGTTAGGTGGAGAAGGGGCTCATGGGGTCATTGTTTTGAGCCCTAAAGCGGTCGAGCGATTAGAGTCTTATACACCCCCGTGGCCACTGCCGAAGATTTTCCGCATGACAAAAGGTGGAAAGCTTATAGAAGGCATTTTCAAGGGGGCGACGATCAATACACCCTCTATGTTATGCGTGGTGGACTATATTGATGCTCTCGATTGGGTGGCAGATATTGGCGGTGTAGGTGCGGCGATTGAGAAATCGGAATCCAACCTTGCTGTACTAACAAACTTCGTTGAATCACGAGAGTGGATACACTTCTTAGCTAAAGAACCAACACAACGTTCTAACACCAGTGTATGCCTCACGCTTGATGCATCGGAGCAGCAAGTTAAAGCGATGATTAAATTGTTGGATGATGAAGGTGTCGCGTTTGATATCGGCGCTTATCGGGACGCGCCAGCGGGACTCAGGATTTGGGCCGGGGCTACCGTTGAATCTAGCGACTTGGAAGCGTTACTGCCATGGCTAGATTGGGCTTATGCTGAAGTCACACAATAATTACAAAGCACCTGCTGGTCAGGTGCTTTGTTGTCTCTGGCACAACAGAAAAAAGCCAGCTTTGGGACAATAACAGTACGCTGATGAGTAGAAATGGAATTTCAACTTAAGGTGAAGCGACAATGAAGAAAATAAAGACCTACAACGCTATTTCGAATCAAGGATTGGATAAGTTCTCACGCGACAAATATGAAGTATGTAGTGAGTTTGGTGAGCCTGATGCAATTTTGCTTCGTAGTCATAAACTCCATGATGAGTCCATTGCTTTAAGCGTTAAAGCCATTGCACGATGCGGAGCAGGGGTAAACAATATCCCGATCAAATCTTGCACAGAAAATGGAATCGTCGTGTTTAATACGCCGGGTGCTAATGCCAATGCAGTGAAAGAGTTGGTATTAACCGGGCTTTTGTTATCGGCAAGAGATGTCGTGGGTGGGATTCGTTACTCCCATACCCTTTCGGATATGACTGATGCTATGGCGATGGATAAGCTATTAGAGAAGGAAAAGAAGCGTTTTTCTGGCTCTGAAATCAAAGGCAAAACACTTGGTGTAATTGGTTTAGGCGCAATTGGTGCCTCTGTCGCTAACACCGCTATTGATCTTGGTATGAACGTGATTGGTTACGATTCAGCGCTGAGTGTTGAAGCGGCTTGGCGGTTATCAAGTCGTATTAAGAGAGCGGAGAATTTAGTGTCGGTGATTGCAAAATGTGATTTCGTGACCGTTCACGTTCCTGCACTGCCTTCAACTATAGGATTGATTAACCACGATTTATTGTCTTCAGCTAAACCAGGCATGGTGTTGCTGAATTTTGCTCGTAAAGAAATTGTCGATACAGACGCAGTAATAACCGCGCTCGAGAATCACCAAATTGATCAGTATGTGACTGACTTTCCAACGCCCTCTCTTATTGGGCGTGATGGCGTGATCCTCATGCCTCATATTGGCGCTTCGACGTCCGAAGCAGAGGAAAATTGCGCCATCATGGGGGCGGAGCAGCTCATTGATTTCTTGGAAAATGGCAACATTACTAATTCAGTTAACTTTCCTACGATTCGTTTAGAAAGGGCAGAGGGCTACCGAATTACGTTTGCTAACGATAATGTCCCTAGGGTCTTGGGTAGCGTATTGTCTCTGTTGGCTGATTTGAATATTAACGTGCTCGATATGCTGAATAAAAGCCGAGAGGAGGTCGCGTATACCATTCTCGATATTGAGCAAGAGCCTAACGATGAACTCCTTTCAGCTATCAGCAATGTAGAGCATGTGTTTAACGTAAGAACACTCTAGGTGACAACATTGGTGAACTTGCAGGCTATTTGGCGGAATTTGACTGCTCTAATGCATAAGGGTAGAGAGCATGATTACCAAGAGCTTTATACCATAGTGCTGTAAGCACAAGAGAGTTGGTATTGATGTTATAGGCGGTGTTAGTGCCGCCATTTTTATAACGACCAGTTGGGATACTTCGAGAGCTTAGACTTGTTTTAACAACCGTGTTGTAGAGTTGTTGTGAGAAATCGTCGGCATATAAAACACTTAGTCCGAATCCTATCTTTGAACTGAACGTCTGTGGGTTCTCGATCGGTTTACCCCCGGGGCTCACGCTCAGCCAAGGTTTGCCATAATAGTAAATATTGTTATAGGCAAACCAAGGACTTTTACTCATCGCGTCTTCAGCAAATACTTGAGGTTGCCCTAACTGTTTGGAACGTTTTTTATGCAGTTGGTAAAGTTGATCAAGTTGATTCCACCATACGTTCTTTGCCCCTATTTCTATGGCAGTTAGTACATAGGGATCAGTAGTGAAATAGGGGACGTTTCGATTATCCACATATACAGACATACCATCGACCGACACTTTTTCTACGTGCTGTTTGGTAAAGCTCTGCGCTAAGTTATAACCGAATAACTCAAACCCTTGTGCGGCGTATTGCAGATAGCCTAAGCGTCCTTCTTGTCGATAGTATTCTTTGTTTTTATATAGTTTGGTGCCATAAAGCGTACCTTTGTGAACGGCTGATGCGAGTTTCCAGTTTTTTTCTATGATGGCGACTTTACTAGCCAGTTCGGGCAGCATTTTTTCGGTGATGCGCAGCCAAATAAGTAATCGACCTATATCAAGCGCCGACCAACCATTGCCATTACTTTTGGTGTCGCTGTAACTGCCTGATGGTTTTCCATGTTTGGTACTGTATTCTCTATTTGGAAGGGTGTTTTGATACAACGCTATAGTGGCGAGCGTATCCAAAGTAAGGCTGAGTTTATCTCTCACTTCTTCTCTGGAAATAAGGTTTAGTTCATAACTCGCGAGTGTTGCCGAAATTCCACTGGCAATATCCCACATGGTCGCGTGATGATAGCCTTGTACGGAATCCCAGAACCCAGTTTCAGGATGATAATTTAAATCAAAGTAGTACATGGATTTTTTTGCAAGTAGCCAATCGTTGCGCGTTAAACGAGACAAATCTAGTTCAACAGTTTGACTTGAATTAGTTGGGGACAATGATGGTTTGTTAAGCTCAACATTTGAAGGGACATCAATTATCGTTTCGACAATAATTGGGGGAGCGAGCGCCCTTCTTTGGTATTCGATAGTGGAAGGTGCCTCAGAGGTATCACCCTGAGAGACGCCTCTTCCGCCATAAAAACTGGGTGCTTCTGGTTCATCGGACGCAAAAGTGAGCACGGGAATGAAAGCAATGTAGAGAGCTAGCTTTGCCATCAACTTTTGCACTTATATTGCTCCCTTACTCTAGATTCCATACTTAACTAAATGATAAGACATGAATAATGTTTTTCTAATCTAGTTTTTACGATACTTATCAGGAGGTTTTAAATTAGAAGTGATTTGTATAATAATTGAACGTTTTTCTGTTCTTTTTCGATAATTCTGTTACTATATTCTGCGTCAAAGGACTCTTCAAAAGTCAACGGATAGGCGAGCTGAAATTAAGGTGCTCCTATGCGAAAATTCATCGACTTACTCTCTCAATCTAACGTTTCTCTCGTTCGCCAGTCAGCCAGTGTCTTGGCTACTTTTCTTAAATCTGAACAACTCGACTATCGGCTAGATACCTTTCAGAAACAAAGGCTTGCTCAGTATTTAGAAACTACAACGCTCGTTAGCGAAAACTTTGGTTCACCACTCAATGCACATAGCGTAGTGGCATTTTCTTTCGGTGATAGCGAAGATGTCAACAAACGACTTGCCAATGTAGCCACTGATTTGGTTCGTGAAAACGGATTTCTTGACGCGCATATACAACAAGAAGTAGCAGAGCACATTACGGCTTTGCCCAATGCACATGTAATTGCTGATGACAACTACCAAACCACGACTGACGTAGCAAGAAAAGCGTTAGATAAATCCGTGGGCCGTAACGTGATAGTGGTTGCGCAAGCATGGCACGCCAAACGATGTATAGAGACGTGTCAGGAAGTAGGTTTGAACGTGGTTGGATTAAGAACGGTAGACCGATTTCCAAAAAATGACCCACAGCCATGGGTGAGAAATCCAATTAATTGGGTGTTAAAAGAAAGCCAAAGACAGTTTGTGACTGGGCAAGAAATCAGCCGTCTTTTACAACTTGCCTAAACGATGTGAGCGTTACACTAAGGATTTGTTTCTAAAGAGAGTTTGATCATCAAATAATCTCGAAATACCCAACGTAGTTCCTATACTGCCCAGTACGAAGCAATTACAACAGTATAGAGAACACATGGAACGTATCAGAACAGCGTTTTCTCAGGCTCGCAAGGAATTGTGGGTAGCCGCTTGGTTCAGTCTTGCGATTAATTTCTTAGTTCTGTCTTTACCTATTTATGGTTTGCAGTTATTCGATCGAGTCTTGTCGAGTTATAGCATGGAAACCATGTTTGCGTTGATGGGGATTGTGCTGTTTCTTATTACCGCGCAGTTCCTACTAGAGCATATTCGAACAGAGCTTCTTCAAAAATCGGGACTTAAACTGGATGCTTCTTTAAGCGGCTTATTGTTGTCTCGAAGCATATCTCAATCCTCCCAAACCAACAGAATTGAAAAGCAAGGTTTGCAGGATCTATCGGAGATCCGTAATTTTCTGGTGACGCCATCGACGTCTGCAATCTTCGATATTCCTTGGTCACCGTTCTTCCTCATTATTCTCTTTATGCTTCACCCATACATTGGCTTAGTTGCTCTATTTGGCACTGTTACTTTTGTCTTGTTAGCAATGATCATGTTGGTTCAGTCAAGAACCACTAATGAAGAGTCTGTTCAGTTTTCAAATCGCACCAACATGGAGCTAAACGACTATTTGCGCAATGCCCCAATGCTTAAAGCGATGGGAATGTCAGAGAATATTGGCCGTGTATGGGAACATAAAAGTGAAAAGATGCTTGCCTATCAGTGGTTAGTTAATTCGAAAGCGGGAAAGCTACTGGCACTTAGTCGATACTTCAGAACCTTACTTCAAGTGGTAGTTCTGTCGTTAGGCGTGTATTTAGTTCTCAATCAACAGCTTGGTACAGGAGCGATCATTGCGAGCTCCATTATCATGGGGCGCGTGTTGTCCCCATTTGAACAGGCGGTGGGTAGTTGGAAATCTTGGTACGTTGCGTATAAGTCTTGGCGACGTTTAAACGTGTTACAAAGCTCCGAAGATGCAACGCAGAAAATTAAACTACCGGATCCTAAAGGGCAAGTGCATTTCAAGAATGTAGGGCTGAAGTTACCTAATGTGCAGGAGCCAATATTGCAGAACATTAGTTTTAAACTTGGCGCCGGTCAAGCACTTGCCATACTGGGTAATTCAGGCTCCGGAAAGTCTACCTTAGCGAAACTCATTATGGGGATCTATCAGCCAAGTGTTGGAATGATAGAAGTGGATGGGGCGGCTATAGGCCAATGGTCGGATATACAATTCGGGGAACACATTGGTTATTTACCACAACATGTTGGTTTGCTGGCTGGGACGGTGAGAGACAACATTTGTCGTTTCAGTGACGCTGATGATGAGGATGTAGTTAGAGCGGCAAAATTAGCGTGCATACATGAACTGATTATCTCGCTTCCTGAAGGGTATCAAACCTACTGCGGTGAAGGTGGTTTGCAGCTGTCTGGTGGTCAGATGCAGAGAATTGGTCTTGCTAGAGCGATTTTCTCCAACCCTAAAGTGCTAGTACTTGATGAACCCAACTCAAACCTTGACCCAGAAGGTGAAGTCGCGCTCGCTATTGTGCTCCAACATTGTAAAGAGAACGAAATCACCGTTGTGATGATCAGTCATCGCCCTGGTTTTCTTCGTCAAATGGATTGGGTTGTGCTCTTAAAAGATGGGAAGGTCGAGAAAGCTGGTAAGAGTGAGCAGTTCCTCGGTTTATCTTCGAGTGTGGATACTACTCCAGAACCAGCAGCATCAACAGCGCGAACAGCAGGGTAGGAGGACTTATGGTTTTTGATACATCGAAAGTCATTAAATCAGGGATAGTACTTACCTTACTAACGGTGTTTGGTTTTGTCTGGTGGAGTACGAGTGTAGAGCTTAGCTCCGCATCTATCGCAAAAGGTGTCGTGGTAGTAGAGAGCAAACGTAAACCTGTACAACATCTGGAAGGTGGATACGTAAAACAGATTTTTGTGCGTGAGGGTCAGCATGTGGAAGTCGGTGAAGTTCTAGTAGAGTTATCGAACTCGAGGGCAGAAGCAGATTTTCAGCGCTTAGATCTCAAGCTTATGTCGTTAGAGTTTCAAAAACGCCGATTAAAAGCACTGCTCGAAGAGCGCAGTGTTGTTGATTGGAGTATGGGAGATAGGACTGAACTAGCCACTAACACCATTGAACGTACGCAGATATTGAGCAATATCGTGAGTAACGAGCAAGTCCAGTTTCAACAGGCTCTTTTGAAATCAGAGCTCTCACAAGGGCAGTACTTACAGCGTAAAGCCTTATTAGATGAGCAAGTACGAGGAGGGCAGTTTCAAAAGCGAGCAGTGGAACGACAACTCTCCTTAGTTAAACAAGAAATTGATATGACCAAGGGGCTGGTGGATAAAGGTTATGTCTCAAAGACTCGAATGTTGGAACTACAAAGAGCATTGGCAAGAATTGACGCAGAGCTTGCAGAGGTGAATGCCGATATTGAGGTTGGACTCAGGCAGCTAAACGCTTTAGAGCAAACCCATAAAGCGCAGCGCCTAGAACAACAGCAAAGCTATGCTGCTGAGCTAGCCTCGACTCAAAAAGAAGCGCGCGACGTCAAAGAAGCCTTGAAAGCGGCGTCGGATGTGCGCGAACGGGTAACAATACGCAGTGAACATCAAGGAACGGTTGTTGGTGTTAATATTGCTGGAGTAGGTGCAGTGGTGAATCCTGGTGATATCTTAATGCAAATCGTCCCTGACAGTGATGAGTTGATTATTGAAGCTTTGGTACCTCCACAAGATATTGATGTGGTGCGAGTCGGTCTTGAAGCCAAAGTCAGATTAAGCGCTTATAACATTCGAAAGACACCGCCTGTGGATGGTGAGGTGACTTATGTCGCTGCAGACCGTTTGGGTGATGATGCAGATGACAATGTCGTTGGCTACAAAGTACAAGTGAGGTTAAACGCCGAAGCGCTGCATCAGTTAGAAAACATCGAGCTATACCCTGGCATGCAAACTGAAGTATTTATTGTTTTGGAACAGAGAACACTTTGGGATTACCTAACAGCACCGCTAACGGTTAGCTATTATCGGGCGATGAGGGAAGTATAGATGGATTCAGACATGCTTTTTTGGCTAAGCTTTTATGGCGCGTTTTTTATTGCGAGTGGGGTAGTAGGGGCACTTAAAGGTCGACTAATTGCAGGGATTTTACTTGGTTATGTCTTGGGGCCCATAGGGTTAGTTGTTATATTACTGAGTAAAGATCAACGTATGATTCCTTGTCCGCATTGTGGTCAGAAAACCCACCATCACTCTTATCACTGCCAGCACTGCAACGAAAAAGTATACGGTTATCTCCATTCTTAAAACCAAGATCTTATCTCTAAATTTACTCCAGCTTTACTCTTAAATGGCAGCATAAAAAAGCCCTTCTTTCGAAGGGCAAACAGTCAGGAACTCACAAGGAAAAAGGTTAAGCAATATCTGTTGGGAAGTTGATATTGTCTTGGTCGAGGTCGCTCCAAATCGTGACCTCTTTACCGTCGGAGCTTTCGAGCTTGTAGCCGTATAGGTTAGATGTATCAAGATTTTGTGCTTCGTAGGCATCTTTCAAACCTTGAGCCATGTCTGTCGTCGTACCTTTTAGCTCCCAACCCCAACCTGTGAGGTCGATGGAGTTGGCGCCAGTACACACGAATTGTCCATTCGCCTCTCCAGCGGTGTCGTTAACTACTATTTTGTCTAATGCAATGGATATGTCAGTATCTGAAGAGTTGACTCTTACCCCTTCTATTTCTTGGAATGCAGTTTTAGACATATCTATAGTTTGGTTGTCACCGTCGCTACCCACGACAAGGACATCGAACCCTTCACCCCCGCTAAAATATACGGTGTTCGCATCACCAGAGGTCATTTCCTCACTATCAAATGTCAAAGTATCGTCACCGCTACCTGCAAACAGTTGATCAAGACCCGACCCTCCATCTAGAGAGTCATTGCCCTCTTGACCAAAGACAAGATCATCACCGCTACCGCCGCGTAAGGTGTCGTTACCCACACCGCCATCTACATAGTCACTACCACCTCCGCCATCGAGCGTATCGTTCCCTTCCTTACCGGAGAGATTGTCGTTACCGCTACCGCCGAAGAGTTTGTCATCGCCCAACTCACCAAACATTTGGTCGTCACCGGATTGACCATAGAGAGTATCATTACCATCTTGCCCAAATAGGGTATCGTTTCCTGCCCCGCCTTCTAAACGGTCATTGCCTTCGCCACCGTAGAGTAGGTCGACACCACTATCACCCTTGAGCTTGTCGTTACCAATACCACCAATTAGTTGGTCATCGCCATCACCACCAAACAACTGATCATTACCGGAACCGCCGTCGAGTTGGTCGTTGTCGCCGTAGCCGTAGAGTTTGTCATCCCCTTCGTTACCTTCTAAGACGTCATGGCCAGAGCCTGCATTGAGCGTGTCGTTGCCGTCGCCTCCATACAGTTTGTCATGACCTGCACCTGCAATGAGCGAGTCGTTGTCGCTTCCCCCATACAAGGTATCGTCACCCGCACCGGAACTAATCGTGTCATTTCCTTCATCACCGTAAAGGGTATTATTACCTGCCGAAGCGACGATAGTATCGTTGCCTAATCCACCGCGAACCGTGTCATGTCCCCCTCCGGAAGTAAGCGCGTCATTACCTTCGCCCCCATCCAAAGTATCATTACCATCCGCTGAAGTGATAGTGTCGTCACCTGCGTTACCGGATAGCACATTACTACCAGACTCAGCGCTGATATTGTCATTACCAACACCACCAGAAACCGTATCGTTACCGGCGCCCGTTTTGATGAAATCATCACCGTCACCGCCTAAAATGGTGTCGTTTCCCGTGCCGCCCATTAGAATGTCGTCACCGCTACCACCATCAATCAGGTTATTTCCTGACTCACCAAATAGTTGGTCGGTACCATCGCCCCCAAGCAGGGTATCGTCGCCGCTTCCTGCGTAAATAAAGTCGTTTCCAGCATCACCACTTAAGGTGTCATGGCCTGCGCCACCAAGAAGTACGTCTGTTGCTTCCCCGCCGGATAGTTCATCATTACCATCCCCGCCATCCAGCGTATCTTCACCAGCGTCTCCTGATAGAACATCTGCGCCACCTCCACCGGAGAGACTATCGTTACCAAGCCCGCCAACAGCATGGTCACTTCCAGAACCGCCGAATAACGTATCGTTGCCTTCACCAAGGTCGACAGTATTGTTACCCGCTTCGCCATAAACCGTGTCATCCCCAGTACCTGCAGTGACAGTGTCCGCACCGTCTCCCGCGAATAGGGTATCGTTGCCGCCGCCGCCAGTAATGGTGTCGTTGTCGGCTCCTCCGTAAAGTGTGTCCGCGGCATCACTACCAATCAGCGTATCATCACCCGTGCCACCGTAGATATTGTGTGAGCCAGTCGCTGCCGCTGTGAGCGTATCGTTGCCTGCTTCACCTAATAATGTGTCTTGTCCATCATCGGTCATGACATCATCGCCTGCGCCACCAGCGAGGAAATCATAGCCGTCACCACCTACTAACTCATCGTCACCGTCGCCACCAAAAATAGCGTCGTTTCCGTCTTGACCGTAGAGCTTGTCATCACCGTCACCACCATCAATGTGGTCATCACCTAAGCCTGCGTGCACAACATCATTGCCTCGGTCGGCATAAATAGCGTCATTACCTTCGCCTGCATCAACGGTATCAGCCCCAGTACCTCCGTAAACTGCATCATCTCCTGTACCAGTACTGATGGTGTTGCTACCCGCTTCGCCAAACACGGTATCATTACCTTCACCCGTGACCACGTTATCGGCACCTGAGCCGGCAAATATGGTGTCATCACCTTTGCCAGAAAATAGTTGGTCGTCGTCTGAACCACCAGCGAGTAGATCGTTTTCGTCAGAACCTGTTAGTACATCATTGCCAGAACCACCAAAGAGTTCACTGGCATTGCTGCCCGCAGTTAAGGTGTCATTGCCTGCCTCACCAAAAAGTTTGTTGGCCCCTTGTTGCCCCAAAACAACATCGTCGCCACCGCCTGCAAAAATAGAGTCGTTTCCTAGTCCTGCATTGATGGTGTCATTGCCGCCGCCCGCAAAAACTTCATCGTGTCCGTCACCCGCATCAATATCGTCGTCACCTGACCCCGCGTAAACTTTGTCGTCACCAATCCCAGCCTTAACGGTATTGTTACCGTCGCCAGCATAGATGACATCGTCTCCAAGCCCAGAAATGACGTTATCTGCGCCATCATCCGCATAGATAGTATCGTCGCCATCTCCTGAATCTATTTGATTGAGTCCGGAGCCGGCAAAAATGGTATCGTTATCGGCACCCGAAGAAATGACATCGTCACCAGATTCGGTGTAAATAGTGTCGGCCCCCGTTCCTGTATCAATGACATTACTACCGCTTTGTCCAAATACAATGTCATCGCCTGAGCCTGTATTGATCACGTCATTGCCTTCACCTGCATATACTTGATCGTTGCCTGCGCCTGTAGCGATAACATCGGCTCCTTCATTCGAATGCACTATGTCGTCACCATCGCCTGCGTCTATTGTGTCACTGCCTTCGCCACCATAGAGCTCATCGTTACCAAGGCCTCCGACAAGCACATCATTACCTGAATCACCGATAAGCACGTCATTGCCGTCACCGCCGGAGAGCGTATCGTTACCAAATTCGCCAACAAGAACGTCATTTCCAGCGTCACCTTGCATTACGTCATCGCCATCGCCGCCGAGCAAGAGATCATTGTCGTCGCCTCCGGAAATAGTGTCATTACCAGCACCACCGATAACAAAATCTGCACCTGAACCACCAAGAATATTATCGTTACCTTCTTCGCCTTGTAACTCGTCCGCGCCTTCGCCACCCTCTAGGAGATCATCACCTTTGCCACCAAAGATTTTGTCATCACCTGCATCACCGTATAGGGTGTCGGTGCCGTCGTCCCCAATGATAATATCTGCACCGTCGCCGCCGTGAATAGTGTCGTCACCAAGTTCACCTAACAGCGTATCGTCACCTTCATCTCCATGTAACGTATCGTTTCCGTCGCTGCCAAGAAGGGTGTCATTTCCGGTGCCGCCGGATAAATAGTCGTCTCCGTTACCACCAACTAAAACGTCATTGCCTTCTTCGCCGAACAAACGGTCGTCATTGATATCACCATCTAAGAAATCGTCACCCGTTCCACCATAAATGGTGTCGTTACCTTGTTGCCCCTTGAGAATGTCGTCTCCGGCGCCACCATAAATTTGGTCGTTAAAGATGTTGTGAACGGCGATATTGACGCTCTCAAGATCGTCATCAATGGGAGTACCATCAACGCTTTCTAACGAAAAAAAGACAGGTGTATCAGCAGACACTTGAGATTCAGTAAACTCAAAATCGATGACGACATCACCGTTTTCGTCAACAATGGCTTCTTGAGAGTGGATGACGACACCTTGGTCATCTTTGATTGTGACTATGACCGTCTCGTAGGTGCCACTTACATTGAAGTTTGCAGTGAGGTTGCCCGTTTGCTCTATGATGTAATTGCCTAGACGTACACCATGTACAATGGTTTCTTCTGATGAATTCGACTCTGAACCAGAATAGGTATAGACGGTTGTCGTGGTTCCCCAACTATCATCGCCACTGCTACTATCTGAAGTTTCACTGTTTGACGAGGAATCGTATTCCACATCACCTAGCACCGTGTCCGCACCTTCACCGGCTTGAATATGATCAGAACCTTCGCCACCCGCCACGAAATCATTACCTTGTTTAGCATGAATTTCATCATTACCGGACTTAGCGTTTAGATTGTCGGCTTGGTCAGTACCTGTAATCAGGTCGTCGTTTTTTGTTCCGTCCATGGGATTCTCTCTAGCCAATTTCGTTGATGCATTAACATATGAATTAGGAGGTTTTGAACTGTTTTCCACAAAACCGTCGCGATCGGAGTAGAGCAGAATATGTGCCAATTTGCTCATGGCTATAACAATCTGAAAACTAAAATAAAAATTCTTAGCAGATGTTCTGTGTCATTTTGAGATTTACGTGGAAGCCAATATGCGACGCAATTTGCACGAAAAAGTTAAGAGACTCAAAATGAAAATGAATATGCAATGGTGATGGAGCCATCTAGGAAACGGCCAGTGCCTTCAGCCGCGTTACCAGGGTTCCAACGGTTACCGGAGTAGTTGTTATATTGCAAAGTGATTGTTCCTGGTCGCCAATCGAAATACCCAAACCCATAGGTATAGTCGGGATTCCAGGGTTGTTGTTGGGACTTATCAAAGTAATAGAATGCGGTGGCGTTAACGTACCAGTTCCCGAAAATAGCGTACTTACACCCTAGAGATGCGGTTCGGTGATGAGCCTTGTAACTGGAGGACGCAAGGTCGAAGTAAGAGGGTGTCCAATTGTAGTCGACTTGACACCCAATGCTCCCGTCTTCGGAAACTCGAGTCCACTCTAGTAGCTTTCCGGTAATTGGAAACTTCCATCCAAGCGATACTGTACCCTCATCAAAATTGGTTCTTGAGCCGCCTGGTTCAGGTGAAAAACGATTCCCACCGTAATTGGAATACAAAAGACTAAAAGTGTAAGGACGCCAATCGCTGTAACCAAAAACATAGGTAAAGTCTGGGTTCCATGTTTGTTGCTGATCTTTATCGAAATAGTAATAAAGAGTGCCAGAGGCAAACCAGTTGCCGATTAATACATATTTCAACGATAAATTTGCTGTGTAATTGACATTGGAAGGGCCATTTGTTGCGCCGGAAGGCAAGTTGGCATCTTGGGTTTGAATTAATGGCAAGTTAAGTGAAAAGTTACCACTTAGCCCCGATAACCCTTCTCGGTCTTTTAGTTCACCAAATGGCAGTTCGAAGGAGCTTTCTACGCCTCGCCAAATTAAGTCTAATTCACTGTATTCATCTTTATTATTGATGGAGTTGTCACTATTGGTCAGGTTTGGGGAAATAGGCGCAGGCGCATGCTCGCGAGTATTTGATAGATATTCATCACCAAAACACAACGAGGAAAATGTGATGGTTGATAAGCCAATAATGACGTATTTCTTCATTTATTATTGCGTCCTTGCAAGCCGTAGTCCTAACTTCAGATATACAACCTTGCTCTAAGGTAAAGAAAAGCAAAATATTTTTTTTGTTTTTTCGTTCTCAGTTTCTATTCTAGTAAATAATGCTTCATAAGTGAGACGGAATCTCGTAAATGACACAAAAAGAGTTCAAAGACGCAGCAGAATCTAAAGAGGTTTTATTGGTGGAAGACAATAAAACCACGCAGATTCTAATGAGCTCACTTCTTAAGAAGAAGGGGTATAGTGTCACTGTAGCCAGTCATGGTTATGAAGCCTTAGAAATACTGCAGAAAAGCGAACATATTCAATTCGTATTGAGTGATTGGGTTATGCCTAAAATGGATGGGGTTCAATTGTGCCAAGCTCTAAAATCGACAGATTACAATCGCTATATATTCTTCGTTTTATTATCTGCTAAAGATGATAATGACTCGATTGTCAGTGGGATTAATGCAGGTGCTGATGATTTTGTTGCGAAAAATACAGCTATAGACGAACTAGATGCGCGTATTCGAGCTGGTTTTAGAAATTTAAATCTTCATAACGAATTACTCAAAAAGAATCAGGCGCTTGATAATGCGTATGCCACCATCCGACAAGACTTAGACGCGGCAGGCGATTTTATTCGTCAATTGCTACCAACGAAAGTTGAATTCAACAACGTGTTGATGAATTACACATCAATTCCGAGTGCGCAGATTGGTGGTGATATTTTGGGTTATTTCGAACTCGACGAGCAGCATATTGGTTTCTATTTATTAGACGTGTCGGGACATGGGGTATCTTCTGCATTGTTGTCCTTCTCCGTTCAACAAACGCTGTCTATCGCAAGTGGTCCAAACTCAGTGGTTTATAAGGAATCGTCCTCAGGAAAAGTAATTCGCCGAACTGATGAGGTAGTGGCGAAACTAAATGACATATATAGCCAAGATGATTCAAACCCCCTTTATTTTACTATGGTATATGCCGTATTGAACCAGGTAACTGGGCAGCTAGATTATTGCATTGCTGGTCATCCACTAATTGTGTGGTATCAGCATGAAACGCAGTCTACGGAATTTCTTGGAGAGGATAACTTTGTTGTTGGTATGTTTGATTTTGCAGACTACAAGCAAAAGTCGGTGACGCTTGGTCCAAGCGATGAGGTTTGGCTTTATACCGATGGCATCACTGAAGCTAGATTTGAAGGCGAGTTTTACACCGAAGAAAGATTAAAAGAGAGGATACAACACCATGCCGCTACAGACTTTGAAAACAAACCGAATGCCATTGTGTCAGAGGTGAGGGAGTGGCAAAAGAGTGACGTTTTTGATGATGATATAAGTATTTTAGTTTGTAAATGGGCACCAAACCAATAGGAAAATTACTATGAATTATGAAGTGTCGAACAACGACCTATTTACGGTTGTGGAAGTACAAGAATCGCGTTTTGACGCTAAGTTGGCTCCAACGTTTAGGCAATCTATGGAAGATATTCAGGGCGATATTAAACCTAATTTGTTGCTTGATCTATCGAATGTAAATTTCATGGATAGCAGTGGCCTAGGAGCTGTAATGGCGGTTTATAAGCTCCTTCGAGATAGGCAAATTGCTATTGTTGGCGCTAAACAACCTGTTAGAGATCTATTGAAGTTGACCCGAATGGATAGGCTAGTAAAAACCTATGACACGGTTGAGGATGCAATGACGGCGTCGGTTTAAGTGGTAATTCTAATTAGGCTAGGGGATAGGCAATGAAAGGAATGATATTGGCGGCAGGCAAGGGGACTCGAGTTAGACCCATCACTCAGCAGATACCTAAACCTATGATTCCGATATTAGGTAAACCTGTAATGGAGTCGATGATCGAGTTATTCGCTCAACACAATATTACTAAGATTGTCATTAATACAAGTCACTTGGCTGAGGTAATAGAAGACTATTTCGGCGATGGTCACCATTTTGATGTTCAGCTTTCTTATTCTTGTGAAGGAGAGCTTAAAGACGGCAAGTTTGAAAGCAAAGCCCTAGGTTCGGCTGGGGGGATGAAACGCATTCAAGAGTTTTCGGGATTCTTTGATGAGACGTTTGTCGTGGTTTGTGGTGATGCGTGGATTGACCTTGATTTGAAAGAGGCGGTTCGCAAGCATAAAAAATGCGGAGGTATTGCGACCATTATAACCAAACGAGTGCTTGAAGAAGAAGTCGAAAAATACGGTGTTGTGGTAACGGGCGATAAAGGTTTGGTGCAAAGTTTTCAGGAAAAGCCCGCTCGCGAAGATGCGCTGTCTAATCTTGCCAATACAGGTATTTACATCTTTGAACCCGCTATTTTCGACTATATACCTAGCGACCAAGAGTTTGATATTGGTAGTGAGTTATTCCCTAAACTCGTAGAGCAACATGTACCGTTTTACGCTGTTGAAATGAACTTTCAGTGGCTGGATGTCGGTAACATCAAGGATATTTGGGGTGTTACCGAGGACGTATTGAGCGGAAAAGTTCCAGGTTATAGAGTGCCGGGCACGCAAGTGAAAGCGGGTATTTGGCTCGGGATTAACACTCAAGTCGATCTTGAAAAATGCAATATTATTCCGCCAGTCGTGATTGGTAGTGGATGCCAAATTAAAGAGGGTGCGACCATCACTGGTCCAGCTTTGATTGGCGCAAACTGTCAAGTGGACGCCAATGCGACAATAAAACACTCTCTGGTGTTTGATTATACGCGAATTCATACCAATGCTGTTGTCGAGGAACAGACTATCTTTGGTGATTTTGGCATAGGACATGACGGTGAGGTTGAGGATAAAACTCAGTGGACGAACCTGCGCCCACACCCAGCTTTGAATCGTTTAGCCGATGTGATTAATAAAATGTGATGGGAGAAAGCATGGTTGATAGCAATGTATTTACTCACACTTACGAAAGCTCACTGATTACATCAAGAAACGTTGCCGATGACTTGAAGGCATTTTGGTCTCAACAAGCGGTCAAAAACAGTGTTATTGATGAACTAGAGCTGTGCGTGGTTGAGTTGGTAAATAATGCTTTTGAGCATGCTTATAAAGAGCGTGAGGGTGAGGTCATAGAAATTGTTAGTACGTTGACAGACTCGACGATCACCGTTGATATCACCAATTTCGGAGAAGGAATGTCTCAAGATGATTTTGCGTCTGCGCTTGAGGCCGATTTTATTGAACCGGACGCGGACGATCCCGACACGTGGGTAACGTCAGGCAGAGGCTTTATTATTCTTGCGGCTTTAGTTGATAAAGTCGAACTAACATTCGATGACAACCGCAATACTTTCCATTTAATTAAGTCATATGACGCGGTGGTATAGGTGGCTGGGATGTGGCGTTGGATTGCAAAGTTAAGTATTGGAATACTATTGGTAGGCTGTACGTCTACCGAGCTAGCTCACACTGATGCCACCCAGTCATTGGATGGCTATTGGGATTTCAAAAAGCTTAGTTCTGAAAATGCAGAGCAAACGAGCATCGCAGTTCCATCAAATTGGTACAGTTCAGGCGTAGAGTATTCAGGTAGTGCTTTGTACCAGACCAACTTCGATGTCAGTAATTATGACTCATCGAAGCGTTACTGGCTCAAGTTTGATGCTGTCGATTATCAAGCACGAGTTGCACTCAACAATATTCCTTTCACGCCTCATAGCGGATATTTCGCCCCCTTTGATTACGAAGTCACAAATGTTATCAAAACCAACGACAATCAACTCTCTGTGGTGGTAACGAGCGAAAATGACCAGAAAGTAGAAGATTGGTCTCTCAACAAAAAAGAGATTAAAGGCGTTCTAAATCACCATGACACTCGACCTGGAGGAGCTTGGTCCGATAGAGGGCAAGAAGCAAATTCTGGAGGAATATGGGGAAGCGTAGCTCTCGAGAGAACTGGCCCGATAGCGATAAAAGCATTTAAATTTGTCCCTGAGATAAGTCGTGATGGAGAGACGACTGGGCAACTTAAACTGACTTTGGATAGCAGTATTACCGCTGACGCAACCATTGTTATCACACTGCAACGTCATAACACCGAACGATCTGAAGCGACGATTGAGCGCTACGAATTTACTCGTTCGGTGATTAAAGGAAAATCGGACATCCTTTGGACCATTCCTAGTATGAAGAGGGAACTGTGGTGGCCATATGATTGGGGAACGCCAACTTTATACGACCTTAGTGTTGAAGTATTCGAAGGTGAAAGAATTTTGTCTCATCAACGCTCTGAAAAAATAGGCTTTCGACATTTTGAATATTCAGAGGACAACCAACATTTCTACGTAAACTTCCAACCGTATTTTATTCGTGGGACTAATTACATTGGTAGTCAGTGGCTAGGTGAAATGGGGAATGAAGAATATGAACGTGATTTGATGTTGATGCGAGAAGCCAATATCAATAGTGTTCGAGTACATGCTCATGTTGCAGGTAAGCGTTTTTATGATAAAGCAGATGAACTCGGTCTAATTGTTTGGCAAGACTTCCCATTGCAATGGGGTTATGAGGACTCAATTGGTTTGGTCTCTGAAGCAGAATCTCAGGCCAGAGATATGACCGATATGCTATACAACCATCCTTCTATCGCATTTTGGAGCGCTCACAATGAACCGCCGTGGGATGCAACGTGGATGAAATATAAGTACCAAAGTTATCAACCTGACCATAATTTGGAACTTACTAAAGCCGTTTATCAGGCTTTAAAAGCAACGGGCGACCATCGTATTGCAAGAGAAGCGTCTTACACCCATGAGCATCCATGGTTTGGTTGGTATTCGGGTCATTATAAGGACTACCGTAAAATCGCAGGCCCGCCAATCATCAGTGAATTTGGGGCACAGTCTTTCCCTGATGTTGATGTCGTGGAAACAATATTGAATGGGGAGTCTAATTGGCCACTCAATAAAGCACAGCTTAAGAAGCTTTCGTATCATAATTATCAGCATCATGAAACGCTCAATATTGCAAGGGTGGAAGTAGGGAACTCTCTTAATGACTATATTGCTAATACACAGCAATATCAAAGGCAAGTGAATAAATACGCCGCTGAGCAACTTAGATTGAAAAAAAATAAAGGCATCGCTGCAATATATCAATTTATGTTTGTGGATAGTTGGCAAGCCGTAACTTGGGCAATTCTTGATGCAGAACGAAATCCTAAACCTGCCTATTTTGCAGTTAAAGAGTCATTTCAGCCTATTTTAGCGATTGCCAGTGTAAATAATTACAAGTCATATAAGATTATAAATATCAGTGTAATCAATGACTCAAGAAGCGAATTTTCAAAAGCAACCGTGTCGCTCGAATGTTTCGATAATAACAATGAACTCAATTTGTGTTGGGAACAAAACGACGTAATCATCGCTTCAAATTCGATTTCTGACATTGCTTCAGTTCCGCTAAATATGGTGGGTTCAGAGTTTGTGATTGATATTAAGTCAAGGGATGGAGAAGTGATATCCAGTAATCACTATTCCAAAGGAGATTACTAATGTGCAGAGCGTTAAATGATAGGTGTTTTTAAATCGACACATTAGGGTTAATAAGTAGGAAATTTCATTTTCTATAGGGAAGCTAGGCAAATGGACAACTATTTTCAAAAGTATGAACATCGAGTGCCGCCGGAACCTGTACCTCACAGTATACCGAGAGAGTTGCTGTATCAATATTTAGCGACGTGTAATTTAACGTTAGGTGTTTGGTACCTGTGGTGGCGTTGGACTTACGCTCTGAACATGGATGCATTGTGGTTTTCACTTCCATTGGCTTTTGCAGAATCTTGTGCATTTATCGGCTCTATATTGTTTACGTTTAACTTATGGAAAACTAAAGATGAACCTAAGAAAGAGCCACCATCAAATATCAATCAATGTGTTAAAGACTCCGCCGAGGACAGGCCGTTAGCGGTCGATGTGTTTTTCCCAAGCTATGACGAAGAGCCTGACCTCGTCAGACTGAGTATTGAAGACGCCCAACGAATTACTTACCCCCATGACATCGAGATGAAAATTTTCATTCTTGATGATGGAAAGCGGGAGTCGATGAAGGCACTTGCAGAGGAGATGAATGTTGGATACATCACTCGCGAGGGAAATGTGGGGTTCAAAGCCGGTAATCTGAGAAATGCCATGGAACAGACTTATGGTGATTTCGTGGTTATCTGTGATGCTGACACTAGGCCACTACCTACGATTCTAGAGAATACGCTAGGTTATTTCCGAGACCCAAATGTGGCTTGGGTCCAAACACCACAATGGTTCTTTGATTTACCAGAAGGAGTTCGTCTTCCGGTCTGGCTGGAGCGTAAATTTGGTAAAGCTGCCGCCGCTCTTGGCAAAGGAGTAGAAAAGTTTTACGGGCCAGTGACCTTTGGTCAGGATCCTTTTGTCAATGATCCGCAAATGTTCTATGACGTTATTCAACGTCGTCGTAACTGGGTAAACGCGTCATTTTGTTGTGGTGCAGGCTCGATTCATAGACGCGAGGCGGTAATGGAAGCAGCGCTAAGAGCATACGCTGAACAGATCACCAAAGAGCAGCAAGATGTTGAAAAGCAGATACGAAAACTGACTAAGGAAAAAGAGGTTGATCAGTCGATTTCAGACAACCTTAGAAATGAGATTTTGTTTGATACGGAATTTACACCATACAAATTCCACGTATCAGAGGATTTGTACACTTCGATTGTTCTTCATTCAGATACAGAACGAAACTGGCGTTCGGTAATGCATCCGAGAGTAGAAAGTAAAATGCTGTCACCGCAAGACTTGCAAACTTGGACGGTTCAGCGCTTTAAGTACTCTGGTGGTTCCATCGACATCTTTATGAATGACAATCCGATTTTCAGGAAGGGCTTGAGCTTTAAGCAAAAACTCATGTATGGCGCGAGCTTCTGGTCTAACTTATCGGCAGTCTGGAATATCATTTTTCTCGCTTGTCCAATAATCTATTTTCTTACCTCAATCGCTCCTGTTAGTGCTTATGATGTGACCTTTTATTTACATTTCTTGCCGTACATCTTAACTGCGGAAATCGCGATGATGGTGGGCACTTGGGGTGTGGATGGCTACAAAGGTAAGACAAATTTCTTGTCATTTTTCCCAGTTAATTTGCGTGCGCTTTGGACAGTGCTTAGAGGACGCAAAATTAGCTTCCCAACCACACCAAAAGAAAGACAAACAGGTAATTTTGCCAAACTTGTATTGCCTCAAATGGTGGTGTTTGGCTTAAGTCTCTTCGCTATTTTTTATGCTTGGGTCGGTTACTACACGGGCTCTTGGGGTGAATATTCCGGTGGCGGTCTAGTGTTCAACACATTCTGGATTCTCAATAACATGCTAGCTATGTGGGGAATGATAGCTGCCGCTTTTTGGGAGCCTCCAAAAGAAGAGAAAAACAAAGAAGAAGTCACCAGCACAGAGGATTTAAAGTATGAAGTTTAAAGACGCATTATTGGCTGCAAGGCACCACGTTGTTTTCATTCTTGGTCTGTGTACTGCATTGGTCATCGCTTTCAATATAGAGACGCGAGACTACGGAAAGGTGTTAGGCAATATCACCTTTGAAGCCCACGAAGAGATCCCACTTAAAGAAAATCGAGTGTTATCTCATGAAGAGTTTACTTGGGCGAATACGGCGTGGCGCTACTTTGAAAACAATTACCAAGATAACACGGGATTGGTGAATTCCGTTGATGGCTATCCGTCGACGACTATGTGGGATACCGCCTCTTATTTAATGGGCCTCATTGCTGCGGAAAAAATCAATGTGATCACTGATGAAGTGTTTGAAATGCGAATGCAGAAAGCGTTGCGTTCACTTGCTAGACTTCCTCTGGTTGAAGGTAAGTTGCCAAATAAAGCTTACAACACACAAACGTTAGAAATGGTGGATTACCAAAACAACCCGACTCCTGAAGGGATAGGATGGTCAGCCATTGATATCGGTAGAATACTAGTGCCACTCAATATATTGATCTGGCAATATCCTAATTTCAACGCAGATGTAAACAACATTCTTAATCATTGGAAGATTAACGAAATGCTAATCGATGGATATCTATACGGTTCTAGACCAAGTGAACAAGGCGGTTTTGAGTTAGTGCAAGAAGGACGTATTGGTTATGAAGAGTACGCGTCTAAATCTCTGTTCCTGATGGGACGAGATGTATTTAATTCAATGAAATATATTGATTATCTAGACCTGATTGATATTTACGGTATTGAAATTCCAACCGATAAACGTGACCCGGCTAAGTTCCATGCTCACAACTACGTGGTTAGTGAGTCTTATATTCTTGATGGGCTAGAGTTTGGTTCTGACAGCGTCTCGAAAATCTTCGCGCACCGTGTGTTTAGTGCTCAAGAGCGCAGATATGATGATACTGGCGTGGTTACTGCAGTAAGTGAAGATAACGTCGATGAGCCACCTTATTTCGTTTACAACACGGTTTTTTCTGACGGTAAAGAATGGAACGCAATTTCAGATGATGGTAAAGACCAGTCACACCTAAAAACCCTATCTACCAAGGCTGCGTTTGGTTGGTACGCCTTGTATGAGAATGAATACACGGATTTGTTAATTAGTGAAGTATCGCCTCTGTTCTCAGAAACGAAAGGGTGGTATTCGGGTCGTTATGAAGTTGATGGACGACCTAATAGAGCAATTACCGCGAACACCAATGGCATTGTTTTAGAGTCGCTGGCCTACATAGAAAACGGACCATTATTAAGCGTAGGCGCAAAATAAGGACAAGGTTGTATTAGGGAGAATAACATGCGCTATTTGACAACGTTATGTGTTGCGCTTGCAGTGGCTGGCTGTGGTAATAAATATAATCAGTTTTCCGACGATATTGTCGAACGTAAAAGTCATTGGAGCATTCCGCAGGCTCGACAAGGTGAGCTTACCGAAAAAGAAATGGATATGGCTCGTATTGCTTGGAAGTACTTCGAGAATAATTATCAAGAGCCAACAGGTCTGGTGAATGCGGTAAATAACTACCCATCGGTCACTTGGTGGGATGCGGCATCCTACCTAGCAGGTATGGTGAGTGCGTACGAGTTAGGAATTATTGAGAAAGAGGAAATGGACCGCCGATTGATTACCTTTATAGGGACGTTAAATCGATTGGACCTATTCCGTGGCGAGTTACCTAACAAGGCTTATAACACACAAACTGCTGCCAAAGTGGACTACGGTAACCAACCAGGGGAAATCGGTTATTCTGCTCTCGATTTAGGCCGATTGCTCATCTGGCTATATATCGTCAAACATCGTTATCCAGAGTATGCGACCGGTATCGACCAAGCGATTTTGAGATGGAATTTCTGTAATGTCGTTGACGAGAACGGCACTATGTTTGGTGCGTTGCTGGAGAAAGACAAGCCTGTTCAGTATCTGCAAGAGGGCAGATTGGGTTACGAAGAGTATGCAGCCAAAGGATTCCAACTCTGGGGGTTTGACACTAGTCAAGCCTCTGATCCAGAGCCTTATGCCACCATCAATTTGTACGGTTATGATGTCCCTTACGATACCCGAGATCCTAGAAAGCTCAAAGCACATAGTTACGTTGTAACTGAAAGTTATGTTTTAGATGGTATTGAGTTAGGGTGGGACTTGACCGACGATAGGACAGGACACAACTACAGTTATACTAATGAATGGATGGCTGAGTTCGCGTTACAAATTTATCGTGTACAAGAGGAACGATACAAGCAAACCGGCATTATCACTGCGCGTACCGAGCACCAATTAGCAGGGCCTCCATACTTCGTTTATGACACCATTTATACCGATGGCTTTGCTTGGAATACTATTTCTGAGAATGGCGAATATCTACCGCAGTTCTCCGCTGTTGCAGTAAAGGGCGCGATGGGGATGTGGGTTTTATGGGATACAGAGTATACCGATCTACTATTCGATCATATTTCTCACCTTTACGATAGAGATAAAGGGTTTTACGAGGGTATTTTTGAGAATGGTACCGGTCGTATCAACACATTTACATCGAACAATAATGGTATCACCTTAGAAATTCTGCTCTACAAACAACAAGGGAAGTTACTCAAGTACCATGACGATATAGCACCGAGCTTGTGGGAAAAAGCATTGGAATCGCCTTTTGGTTATGAAGGTCAGTGCTTGCCACGCGAGAACTATAAAAAGAAGAAAAATAAGTCTTAGGGGCGCATCGAATGCAAAGGCTGGTTGTTTTGCTTTTAGCTCTGCCTCTACTTTATGCCTGTGGAACCATTGTCCAAGGTGTAAGTTCTGGTGTTGAAGCAATCAATACTTCTCAGACATTTCGTCAGGGACGTTACGGAAAGCTAACTGAACAAGAGTTGGCTTGGGCAAGTACTGCCTGGAAATACATTGAGAACAACACCCAGCTTCAAACTGGATTAGTTAATGGCATCGACAACTACCCATCAACCAATATGTCAGGCATTGCCGATTATCTATTCGCCTTGCTCGCAGCGAAAGAGTTCGAGTTTATCTCAACCAAACAATACGACGAACGACTCACCTTAGTACTGACTTTTCTCAATGACATGAACTTGAGTATGGGACAAGTTCCGCACAAGGTTTATCACACCCAGACGGGACAGAAAGTGGATTATGGTTTGCAACCTAGTGATATTGGATGGTCCTCGTTAGATACTGGGCGTTTACTTATTGCACTCGCCATCGTTAAGCAATTCTCTCCTGAATTTACCGAATACATTGATAAGGCAGTATTGCGCTGGAACTTCTGTGAACTTATCAATGAAGATGGTGAGTTGTTCGGCGGTGCAATATATGGAGGCAATGTGACCCGTTATAAAGAGGGGCGTTTGGGCGTCGAAGAATATACCTCTTATGCTTATTTAGATTGGCAAGTTGTACCTTACAAAGCGATGCGAATAGACCCGTATGACGTTGCGACTATTTATGGCATTGACCTGCTTTTTGATGGTAGAGACCCCAGAGATTTTGACGTCCTAAGACCTGTCTACAGCACTCCTTACTTATGGATGGGGTTAGAGTTTAACTGGGATAAGATTTCGGATTCCAGTTCTAACGATGCGAATCATTCTGACCCGGTAATGTCTGCGATGGCAGATTCTCTCTATTTAGTGCAAGAAGCGCGTTGGGATGTAGATAGAATCTATACCGCGCGAGGTGATCATGTAGTAGCAGGCGATCCTTATTTTGTTTATGACGCGGTCTATGCCTTGGGTACTCCATGGATAACGTTAGCCGAAGATGGAAGTTCCCATGATTTGCTTGCTTTGGTATCGACTCGTGTGGCTTTTCAAATGTGGGCGTTGTGGAAGACCGATTATACCGACCGCTTGATGGTACTAGTGCGTGAACTCTACGATCCGCAACGAGGTTGGTATGAAGGCCGCTATGAAAGAAACAGTAAGTACGAAAAGAGTATTACGCTTAAGACCAACGCTGGGGTTCTAGAAGCCTTGCTATACAAGCAGAATGGAAAACTCTATCAACCATCGGGAACACGAGAATACCGAGACGTACAGTTTGACTCACGTTTCTATCATCCTGGTAAGTGTTTAGTGGAGACGTTTGATGACTACAATTAGATTTCTGCTGTTGTTATTCCTGTTTTCCTTTGCCACGTCTACTAGTGCACAGGTTCAGGACGTCGAATTAAGGGTATTTAGTCAGCCCACCTTACTGGCTGGTAACGGAAGATTTAAACAAGCAGCGGAACAATACCATAGACTGAGTCTGCAAATATTAGCCTCGGAAGCAAAACTGGGTACGGAAAAAATGTGGCAATACGCAGGTCTTGCTGAAGCTCTAGCCACGGTGTGTGCCAACTTAGACAATGACCCGAAAGCGTATGAGTATTGGGCTAATAGTGTGCGTTATTTACTGACTGGAGGGACGGAATGGTCTCAAATGCAGCAGTATCTTCATCAAAAAAACGAACAAGCAAATACTCAACTGCTGACGCAAATGCAGACTTTTGATGTTGCTGGTGGCTATGACCAATCGTGGGAAAATGATGCGGCAGTTTTGCAAGTTTGGCAGGAAAAACTCAATCTTTTTGCATTCTCTGGTCCCAAGATTGGCCTAAAATCTACTCGCACACAGACAAGCTTACCATCGAGCACGCCACCACCAGTGGCTACGCAAACTGTTCCAGGACAAAAAAAACTAAAAGGCATTGAATCGAATTTTTCTCAATCTCAAGGCTTTGTGCCGAAACCAGCATCACAACCTAACGAAACGCCCGAAGGCATTAATAATGCAGCTCCAACCTCCGCCCCAGCTAGAGCAGTGGTGACTAATCGTCACTTGATTCAAACTTCACCAGCGCCAGCTGAAAACGAGGTTACGATAATCGCGACGCCAATTGATGAGTTCGATTACGAAGCCGCAGAACGAGATGAGATAAATGCTCTGGCAAATGAAGCTGATTTGGGGGACTTAGACAATACACTCAGCACAGAGAGGCAAGTACCAAGAGCCAATATTGGCGCAGAGAGTAGCTCGGGTGTCGAGGCTGTGCAACGAAGGAGTTTTGCTCCAGTTCCGGTAGAGCAAGAAAACCAGTAAGTAAACAACGCGATTTCATATGGTTTGTTTAGAATTACCTGCTAGATATATTGAAGACAATTATTTGAACTCACGTCCATAAATCCTAGTCTGCTTTTGTTTCCACTAATTAGGGCAGGGACCATGGCTAGCAATCAAGATCTTAAGCAAGCATCTACGCTTCTCCAAAACTCGAACGTACATTTCGACCTTACCGATAATCACCAACAAAGGGGCTTGTTGCAATTAGCAGAGCAACTGGATGCGTTGAGCAGCCTATCTGTTGGCGACTTAAAGCAATTAGCGATAGAAGACCAAGCGCCACTGGAATACCGCTTAGCTGTTAAATTGGTTGCCTCAAAGCGCTATGTAAGAAAAATCCAAACACCATTGCGCATTGGTGTGGTGTTTGCGATGTGGGGAGAGCACAATCGATTAAACCCCAAAACAGAACAAAACCCCAACGGTGAAGATTCGTTGAGAATGAAGGTAGAACAGCTAGCTTGGATCACTTCGGGAAGTTGCATCGATTGGCATCTTTACCCAGTAGATGATGGATGCCCTCATGATAGTGCTGATATTGCGAAAGGTATCGTTAAGACCACAGAGCAGCCCGATAAAGTCACAGTATTTAAACTGTCGGAACATTTGGATACGGATGAAGGACCGTTAGCTAATCTGAATAGTGCTGACGACTCTCGTAAAGGTGGAGCGATTGTACTTGGTTGCCAAAAGGCCATAGATGAGGGCGCAGATGTCGTTGTTTATACCGATGCTGACAACTCAGTTCATTTAGGGCAAATAGGATTGCTGCTAGAACCTTACTTAGAACAGGCCAAACAAGTGGTTTTAGGTAATCGCAAACATCCAGAGTCGATTTTGGTCAAACAAGAAGAGCGTTGGGGCATCGGCATTAAGACTCTACGCCATATGCAGCGAATGATAGGGGAGCAAATATTCTCTCAAGGTATTAAAGATACTCAGGCGGCATTTAAGCTTTATTCCCGTGATGCGCTGCAAGTTATCCTTCGTAATCCAACAGTGTATGATTTTTCATTTGATACCGATTGGATCTTGGCTGCGATGGAATACAACAAGCCGATTACTACCGTACCATTTGCCTTTATTGATTCAGCAGCAGAGTCTGCCTCGATTGTGCAAGGTCCTATGACAACTTGGTATACGCTGTTAGAAGGGTTGGTCAAAGCGGCAAGGGCTCGTCATGCGTCGTACAGTCGTGATATGGCAAAGGTCTTTGATGAGGAGATTCATTCCCACAAAGATCTAGAACTGCTTATTGATATTTTGCCAAAACAGCTTGCTGAAGCCGATGACAAATCGTTGGGTGATCCTGCCATTATGTCGCCTAATGAGGTAAGAGCATGGATACAGCAAGCGAGATACGCTAACGCGAGTTCGTGACTCACGGAGTGAGGATGTTAAAAAGGAGGCAAGCATGCCTCCTTTTTATTTTTTGTTTATCTTATTCGACGACTTTGACTCCGGATATTCTAGTGCCATTAGCAAGCATAATGATGGCGGTGGAATCATCATGATTTTGGTCGAGTTGGTTTTCCACTTCGATAACTTCGCTCCCTAGCGATAAGTGTCCTTCACAATATACGGTAGAATGCCCATCCTGATTGAGTTTGACGTAATATTCTGAATGGTCCATAAGAAGTTCCTTTTTCCAACATACCCAATATATAGATTAGAAGCTATTGATGTGAAATCAAAGATTCACATAACGAGAATGAGGCTGCAACAGCAGGAATTTACGAGGCATGCCATGCCGTGGGAAAGAGGCGAGTTATCGTTGTTTTATTAAACATGTCACATTTCTGATTGTTATTTCTTGAGCTTTGTTTACAATGTTCGTTCGCTTTGGCTGGTGCATCCGTATTTGCATCAAAATAAGCTGATAACACAATGAAATCGCGGCAGTTTTCGCTTCACTGAAAATTGCTAACCAATAAAACATGTCTTGCTTGGTGTGCAAGACCACTGTAAATAGGATACTACATGCCTGTAATTACTCTTCCTGACGGTAGCCAACGTCAATTTGATAACCCTGTTTCTACAATGGATGTCGCTCTTTCAATCGGTCCTGGTCTTGCGAAAGCAACCATCGCTGGTCGTGTAGATGGCGAACGCGTAGATGCTTGTGATTTAATTGAAAACGATGCGAGCCTAGAAATCATCACGGCGAAAGACGAAGACGGTCTTGAAATTGTTCGCCACTCTTGTGCTCACTTACTTGGTCACGCTATTAAACAACTGTACCCAGATGTGAAAATGGCAATCGGTCCTACGATCGACAATGGCTTTTACTACGATATCGATTTAGAACAGTCTCTTACTATGGAAGACGTTGAAAAAATCGAAAAACGTATGAAAGAGCTAGCAAAAACCAAGTATCAAGTTATCAAGAAAAAGGTTAGCTGGCAGGAAGCTCGTGACACATTTGAAAGTCGCGGCGAACCATACAAGATGGAAATCCTAGACGAGAACGTTTCTAAAGACGACCGTCCAGGCCTTTACCATCATGAAGAATACATTGATATGTGCCGTGGTCCTCATGTTCCTAACATGGGCTTCTGCCAACACTTCAAACTACTGAATGTGGCAGGCGCATATTGGCGTGGTAACAGTGACAACAAGATGCTTCAACGTATCTACGGTACTGCATTCCACGATAAAAAAGCGCTTAAAGCGCACTTGACGCGTCTAGAAGAAGCGGCAAAACGTGACCACCGTAAAATTGGTAAGCAGCTGGATTTATTCCACATGCAGCAAGAAGCTCCAGGCATGGTGTTCTGGCACCACAACGGTTGGTCTGTATTCCGTGACTTAGAAGTATTCATTCGTGAAAAACTGACTGAATATGGTTACCAAGAAGTAAAAGGTCCTCTAATGATGGATCGCGTTCTTTGGGAACGTTCTGGTCACTGGGACAAATACGCAGACGCAATGTTCACGACTTCATCAGAAAACCGTGAATACGCGATTAAACCGATGAACTGCCCAGGTCACGTTCAGATCTTTAACCAAGGTCTTAAATCGTACCGTGATCTACCGCTACGTATGGCTGAGTTTGGCTCATGTCACCGTAACGAACCGTCAGGCGCACTTCATGGCATTATGCGTGTTCGTGGCTTTACACAGGATGATGCACACATCTTCTGTACTGAAAGCCAAATCCAAGACGAAGTAACCTCTTGCATCAAGATGGTTTATGACACATACAACACGTTTGGTTTTGATAACATCGTGGTGAAACTGTCGACTCGTCCTGAGAAGCGTGTAGGTAGCGATGAAATCTGGGATCGCTCTGAAGAAGCACTAAAACAATCTCTTGAAGCAATGGAAATTCCATTCGAGATTCAAGAAGGTGAGGGTGCGTTCTACGGTCCTAAGATCGAATTTACTTTATATGATTGCCTAGATCGTGCATGGCAATGTGGTACAGTTCAGCTAGACTTCAACCTACCGGGTCGTCTAGGTGCTACATACGTGGATGAAAACAACGAACGTCAAGTTCCTGTTATGATTCACCGTGCAATCCTAGGTTCTCTTGAGCGTTTCATCGGTATTCTTATCGAAGAATACGCTGGCTTCTTCCCAACGTGGTTGTCGCCAGAACAAGCTGTTATCATGAATATCACTGACAAACAGTCTGATTATGTTCAAGAAGTAACACAAAAACTGCAAAAAAGTGGAATTAGAGCCAAAGCGGACTTGAGAAATGAGAAGATTGGCTTTAAAATCCGCGAACATACTTTGAAGCGTATCCCGTACATGCTTGTTTGTGGCGACCAAGAAATGGAAGCCGGAGAAATTGCAGTACGTACACGTAAGGGTAAGGACCTAGGCAAGTTTAAAGTGGATGACTTTATCTCATACATCCAAGTCGAGGTTTCTAGCCGTAAGCTCAATCTGGAGGAATAAGCTATTAAAGGCGGAAGACGTGGCCAACAACCGGCCAAACAAAACCAGCACCGTTTAAACGGTGAAATTCGTGGCGTTCGTGAAGTTCGTCTAACAGGTGCAGATGGTGAATCTGTTGGTGTCGTATCGATTCAAGAAGCACTAGATGCAGCTGCAGAAGCTGGTATGGATCTCGTAGAGATCAGCCCTAACGCCGAGCCACCAGTCTGTCGTGTGATGGACTACGGCAAGTTCCTCTTCGAGAAGAGCAAAGCTGCGAAAGAGCAGAAGAAGAAGCAAAAGCAGATTCAGATTAAGGAAGTAAAATTCCGTCCTGGAACTGATATTGGAGACTATCAGGTAAAACTACGCAACCTGACGCGTTTCCTAGAAGACGGCAACAAAGTGAAGGTAACAATTCGCTTCCGTGGCCGTGAAATGGCTCACCAAGACATTGGTGTCGACGTTCTAAATCGTCTGAAAGAAGATACTGTAGATTTAGCTGTAGTAGAATCTTTCCCGACTAGAATCGAAGGTCGCCAAATGATCATGGTATTGGCCCCTAAGAAGAAGTAATTAACGGCTTTACAAGTAAGAAAACCCAGCTGTTTTCTGAACAGCTGGGTTTTGTTCGCCCTAATTACTATTGTTTAATCAACTCAACAATGCGGAGTTATTCATCATGCCTAAGATGAAAACCAACAAAGGTGCTGCTAAGCGTTTTAAGAAAACTGCTGGTGGTATTAAGTACAAGCACGCTACAAAACGTCACATTCTGACTAAGCGTACTACTAAGAACAAGCGTCAGCTTCGTCCAAATGCAATCCTTCCTAAGTGTGAAGTGGCTGCAGTTGTTCGTATGATGCCATACGCTTAATTCTTTTTAGTTTATCAATCGTTTAGTTTAGGAGAGACATAATGCCTCGCGTAAAACGTGGTGTACAAGCTCGTGCACGTCATAAGAAAGTTCTAAAACAAGCTAAAGGTTACTACGGTGCACGTTCACGTGTTTACCGCGTAGCTTTCCAAGCAGTTACTAAAGCTGGTCAATACGCTTACCGTGACCGTCGCAACAAGAAACGTCAATTCCGTCAACTGTGGATTGCACGTATCAACGCTGCATCTCGTCAAAATGGTCTATCTTACAGCCGTTTCATCAACGGTCTTAAGAAAGCATCTATCGAGATCGACCGTAAGATCCTTGCTGACATCGCGGTATTCGACAAAGCTGCATTCGCAGTTCTAGTTGAAAAAGCGAAAGCTGCTCTTTAATTAGCAGTTAGGTCTATGTAAAAGGGGAGCGAAAGCTCTCCTTTTTTGTATCTAAAGAATATTAGATAACGGACTTTTCACGCCACTCGCTCCTCGGTTAATGACGTGCGTGTAGACCTGCGTAGTTTTAAGGTCTGTATGTCCCAATTGTTCCTGCACTGTTCTAATATCTGCGCCGCTTTCCAGTAAGTGAGTTGCAAATGAATGCCGCAACGTGTGACAGCTAACCTGCTTTTCTATCCCCGTCTTTTTCACCGCAGATTTCAGAGCTTTTTGTACGCTCGACTCATTAATATGGTGTCGACGAATCAAATCAGAAGTAGGGTCGATAGACAGCCGAGCAGAAGGAAACAGAAACTGCCAGTTGAGCTCTTTGTTTGAGTTTGGGTATTTAGTCGCCAATGCATTGGGGAGCCACACGCCGGAATAGTCACTCTGCTTAACATCTTGCCTCCAAATACTCTCAACGTGTTGCTGCTGTTGCCGTATCGCTGGGAATAGCTCTCTGGCTAACGTAACTACTCGATTCTTATTTCCTTTCGCTCGCCATATTCTCAATGCGCCATAATCAAAGTCGATATCTTGATACCTGAGCCGAAGGCACTCCATAAGACGTAAGCCAGAGCCATACATGAGTTGTGCTGGCAATAAAAAGCTCGGCGGCATACTTTCAAGCACTTTGCTTACTTCCTTTACTGTGAGGACTGTAGGGAGCTTTTTGCTCTTATTAGATTTCTTAAAGCGCATATTGACGTCTATAGGGTCATGAAGGATATGTTTATATAAAAACACTAGCGCGTTGAGTGCTTGATTCTGAGTACGCATAGCCAAGTTACGACTTGTAATCAAATAGGAAAGAAAATCTTCCACCTCCGCAGTACCCATTTCCTTTGGATGCTTTTTATCTTGATAAACAATGTACTGAAATATCCAAGAGAGGTAGGCGTCTATTGTCCTTTCCGAATAGTGCCTCGCGCGCATAAAGTCACGAATGTAGTTCAAAAACGGGGATTTCATAACTTACTCCGATACTGTGTTTGTGTACAGTTGTTGAGTCTAAGTAAGATTTGAGGACTTATACGGAAAATTTCCGCATTTTGTGATGTGCAACAAAGCTAATAATACTTAATCTACGGATTTTCATACACTAATGATCTAACATGGTCAGATTCTATGTTATTAGAAGGCGGTAGTGTGTGCGGAAGTACGGAAATAATCCGTCTATAAAGCGTTATGTTTAAAGGAGAGTTTATGAGACGTGGTGTTGTAGTTGGGCCAACTTTTATTCCTTCGGATGGAACACAAGAGGGCTATCACGGAGACCTGAAATATAAGTTAGAGTTAGATAGCTTACGCTATGCTCTATTATTTTGGGATGTTATTGATTTTAGCGCGATGGAAAGCTTCATGATGCGTGATAGTTTCCTTGGCCCCTCTAATCCAGAACTTGATTTGTTAAAAGCGGAAGGGCTCGCGGTCAATGGTAAACCCCCTGCTGGATTGGACGTTGAATTAGCGGGTAGAGGCTTGTATATTCAAGAAATCCCATTGTATTCACAGCTTGCATCATTGGTTCATTTAAACAAATCGAACGATTGTGAGTGGAGTCTTTTTCAAACACAGCCTGAAGTCTTTATTCCCAAAGAAGCTTCTATCATCAGGGCTGCGACAGAGTTTAGCCTGTTTAATATGCTCCCAATTCCCGCTTCTGATGTTCCTCTCGAAGATGTATTAAGTTTTAGAGAAAAACGACAACCAGAATTACTTGCTTTAAGAGATGTTATAGATACTTTTACGGCGAGAATCTGTTCGGCAGAAAATACGGTTAAGGAAGCAGAAAAAGTAAAAAGTACTCTGGAAAGAGAACTTGAAAATTACAGTAAAGTAGTTGGTGAGTTAGATCAAAACGTAGTATTCAAGTCTATTACAAAAGTTGCAACTGATGAATTTGTTGCTTTATCAGGGTTACTTGGTGCTTTAGCAACATTGTTTACGGCAATCCCAGCATCGATTCCGAGTATGCTGACTCTTGGAGCAGGGGCTGCAGCATCAGTTAAGCTAGCAATTAAAGACACTCCAACTTGTGCTCAATTACCAGACTCGCTTAAGAACTATGCTTACTTACTTTCTGCTCAGAGGGAGTTAGTTTAAACATAACAAGGCAATCAAGGTGATGCTTTACACTAGGCGGTTTTGGTATTGAGTTCGGTGCGCTTTGCTGGTTCAGTGGGGCACACCTTATTGCAGGCGTTATGTCACTGGAGGCATAAATGGAAACTATGGAATTTAGTGTAATTGCCTACTTCGCTAATGCAGTAGGACTGGGGCTCATACTTTGTTTAGCTTTTGGAGTCATATTTAAAGTTGGGATGGTGGCTTCAGCTGTCTTTGCTTACCCGGTATATTTGGCGATTTTTGCTCTTGAAATGTTCATCCAGAAGAACAGAAAGGACGCGGAGCGAAAGTTCTTCAGGTTAAATATTCCAGCCGAGAATCCAAAGCGATTTATTATGAACACATGTGCAACGATAGTGTTGCTGTTCATGTTGCCGAACTTTTTCGCTTTGTACTCGATACTAAGCCTAGAAGTACATAATGAAGTTTTGGCTGTTGATAAGTTAGTTAAGTTGATGTTCGGCTCTGATAAGTTCCAGTTATGGTGCAACGCATTATCCGGTCTTTTTGTACTTGTTATTTTTGCTATAAGTTATTTTACCGAGGTAGACTCGCGAGAGCCATTCGAAAAAATTGAACAACTATCTATTCCATCTTTGTGGAAAAGTGTGCTCAAACCAATTGCGTGACATAACAAATTGTTCAAGCAGACAGCTAATTTTTGGCGATTTTGTTTTGGTTGAGTTTAGTGTTTACCGTGGCTATGCTTGAGTGTCGTGCAAGTTAGCTGCTACTTAACAAGGCGTTAGTTGCCACCAAGATTATGGAGGTTCAATGGAAGTAATATTAGTCTTTTTAGCGCTGTTAGTGGCGTGCCTAACCTTATTTGTGCAGCGTCAGCACAACCGAAAAGAGCTACTACCTATAATCCATACTTACTTTTCAGCTGCGTCTAAAGATCATCAAGTAATTCGCGAGTTTAAATTGATCAACGATGGTAATGGTGCAGCTATTCTTAAAAGGTTTCAATTATATTTAGCATCCGGCGAGGAAATTGAGATCACTAACTTCAATGATTTCTCAAAAGTTATCCAACAAAAGAACCCTCATAGCAAGGATATTGCTACTTCATTACCATTCGCTTTAAGTGCCAATTCATCTGAAGTTATATTTAGTTACTGCCTTTCCGAGTCCGCAAATGATCAACTTAATAGTTGTACAGTTACAGTAACCGCCGAATCAGTCTACGGTGATGAAGTGGTTGCACACGAAACAGGTTTTAATGTCATATCCAACAAACGTGATGCATTTTTTGAAATGTGGTTTGGCAAAATTGCTGACACATCAATAAAGCTCTGGGAAAAGGCAACTAACAAAGCGTTTAAGAGCGATTCGTAACGCGTGGCATTTTCACTATGCGTTAGTATTTGTGGTTAAGGTAGTTTGCAGGGGCTCCGGCCTTGCGTTACTCACACCTTAACGCGGCGTTAGCTCTCTTCTGGAGAAAGACTTTGAAATTACAATACAGTATTAATGATGATTATATTAAATTCATATCATCCGCAGATGCGCTGTTCCATTTCACTCGCAAAGAAACAGCTTTGGAGCATATTCTGTTTAATAAAACTCTTCGGATGGGGGAGTTTTCAGGTACGAATGACCCTCAGGAGTATAAACCTAAGTTAACGGGTGCTGTTGGGTGGGGGTGGGAAGAACACCATGACAAAAAAGTTGATGAAGCTACATTCCTAATAGACCAGTTGTTAAGAGAAAAATCCAAATTTATATCACTTTGCCAAAATGATATCGTCGATGGTAATTTGCGTTCTCACGGTGCTCTTAAATCTAGAATGTGGGCTCAATATGGTGATAATCACAAAGGCGTATGTATCGTTGTTTCCAAATCTAAATTAATTAATCAATTGAAAATGCAACTTGAATCAAATTATCAAATTAGTTACGGGGATGTTCGGTATGAAGAACCAGATCTAAATCGTAATATACCTTGTTTAGATATAGATGGTTCAGAACTAGATAGTCTCCCAGCTAGTGAAATTGCAATAAGCTTCGTAAATCAGCATGTTGAAGAGTTTTTCTTTACAAAGCAACCAGACTACAAAGATGAAATGGAGTTTAGGTATGTTGCAATACCTACGTCTTTGGAATCAACATCAGCTCCAATTTACATAGACCTATTGCAATGTGTACATTCGATAATTCTTGGCGACGCTTTTCCAAAAGTTTACAAGCCTACAATTTTGAATCTAGCGCATGAGTTATCAATTCCGATAAAAAAGTTACATTGGGAGCATCATGCATATATTTTGCTTAGTTGGGACAAGAGCTAACAAACTGTTTAAGAGTGATTCGCAACGCGTGGCATTTTTACTATGCGTTGCGTTTAGTGTTTAAGGTGGTATGCGGCGGCATCGGTATTGCGTTGCTCACACCTTAACAGGGCGTTATAAATATTTTTAAAGTAAGGCATCATTTTGAAATCAAAAATATGTTTAACAGTTGCAGTGTTAGCCTTAATTGCACCGATAGTTTTTTACACTTTAACGTTTGGTATTGGAATTTGGGAAAGTCATTCTGATTGGGCTGCCATGGGAAGTGCTTTAGGTGGCTTATATACACCCATCTTAGCCTTATTAACTCTTGCTGTACTGTTGAAGCAACTTCAAATTCAAGAACAAGTCAAAGATTATGAGCAAAGAGAAACGTCTCGTAAAACCGTTTTTGAAATGGTGGAGAAATTTTCTACTCGAATTGAGCTGCAACTCAACGAAGAGTTAATCCATAAACTGCGAATTTTATCAGGGCTTCCGAAAGGTGATTCAAGAGTTGCAAGCATGAAGAGCGAATTAATGGATGTTTTTACCCTTTGGACTTCAGTAAGAGCTTATATCAAGAATTACGCAAAATCAGAGCCAACACTTGTAGTCGACTTACTGTCGATTCCTGTTTTACATTTAAACTTTAGTGTTTGTTACGACATAGATAAGGCGTATCTCAGACATATTGAGAGCGGAAAAGATGAAGTGTACTTGTATCGCTTATAGATGGGTGAGTACATATTTATAACAAACTGTTTAAGAGTGATTCGCAACGCGTGGCATTTTCACTATGCGTTGTGTTTGGTGTTTAAGGTGGTATGCGGCGGCTTCAGTATTGCGTTGCTCACGCCTTAACAGGGCGTTAGCCAACAAAGTGAACTTAGGAGTTGATAACATGGTTTCGTATGACAATACGAGCAAGGTTCTTAAAGGAGAAAGTGATCGTGGAGCTGTTCTTATAGCAGCAGCGATGCTGGAGTTAGGACTAGAAAAACTGTTGAGTATGAAATTACTTCCGCCAACAACAACTAAAGACCCAATTTTTGATGCCAATGGAGCTCTTGGTACTTTTTCATCAAAAATTGAAATGTCTTATCGGCTTGGAGTAATTACTAAAAAACAAAAAGAAATGTTCAATATATTTCGTAAAATCAGAAATGACTTTGCTCATAGTGCAGACAATATCTCTCTAGCTGATTCTACGATTCGAAATAGATTATTCGCTGCGATTGAAGGGCACGAAGTAAAAGATGCTTATTTCAAACAGTTACGAGAGTTAGCTCCTAGCTTAGGTATGAATGCGAGTTCAATAAATAATACCTCTGTTTCTCCTCGCCATCTTTTTGAACTGATTTTTGGACTAGAGATTCAATTTTTGCACATAGCTCAGATGAGTGTAGTTAGGGTTGAAGAAAAAGTTGGCTAACAAGCAATTTAAGAGTGATTCAGCACGCTTGGCATTTTTGGTTTGGATTGAGTTTAGTGTTTACGGTGGTCTAGTTAAGTGTCGTGGCCGCGTGCTTCACACCTTAATTGGGCGTTAGCCGTTCAAAAGGAGACAACATGGAAGTGTATTTTCTCGAACAGAATTCAGATTATAAAGTGGTGCTTGATGTTCTTCGTCAGTTGCGTACCAACTACGAAATTGAAGAGTTAGCAGCGCAAATAGAAAAACAACAATCAAAGGGTTATAAGGTAGTTTACGTAAAATCAGGCTCTTCCATTTTAGCGGTAGCAGGCTTTAGCGTCGGTGAAAAGCTTGCATGGGGAAAGCACATTTATATAGAGGATTTGGTAACTAATCTAGAGTATCGCTCTAGCGGTGTTGGTAAGTTCTTAGTTGACTGGCTTAAATCATATGCAATTGAAAATGGCTGCAAACAAATTCACTTAGATTCTGGTGTACAACGCTTTCCTGCACACCGGTTCTACTTGCGTGAGGGGTTCAATATAGCAAGTCATCATTTTTCAATTACTAGTATCGAAAACGGCTAACAAATTGCTCAAGTCGACAGCTAACGCTCGGCATTTTTGGTTTGGTTGGGTTTTGTGATTGCGGTGGTTTTGTTTGAGTGTTGTGTTCGTTAGCTGCAACTTAGCAAGGCGTTAAGGATCTAAGGGAAGTTCATGAGTAATAAAACAAGGTTAGAAGAATACCTATTTGAGCCAAGTAATAGTCATGCAAAAGAGTCTTTAATCAATAACAAGTTATTATTTGATCTTAAATTATCAGCTGCTCGAGGAGGGTATTTCTTAAATGCATATACGCCCGAAGTCGATAAAGATGGCTTTGACATAATTTTCGATGATCAGGATTCAATGACAAAAGTACAGTTAAAAACTGTAATGGAAAAAGCAGGCACAACATCATGGGATATTCATAAAACAATTTTGAGGCCCGACCCAATTATATGTGAAGATTTAGGGTTTGAAGCCTCACCAACGGGTACGGGTCACCAAGGCGGCGTCATTTTGATAGAAATTAGTGATTGCAATCAAAATGGGTTCTCAGTTCAGTATTATTATACTGATATCATAATACTATGTGCATTGCGAGATGGTTTAATCAAGGTCGATAATCCGCCCTCAGAGTCGTTGATTAAGAGCTTTTTTGGAAAAATAAATAGTGGTCTATCTCATGAAAAAATCGCTCTAAACAAAAAAATGTTTCTTAAAGCGGTTAGCCCTGAAGGATTGCTTGCATTAATGGGGCTTCATAATTCATTGAATACGGGAATGCTTAGGTTTCACATACAAAAACTAGCAGAATCTCAGTTACAAAAAACATTAGCAGCACCTCGAGACACATTAGTGGAAAATGTTCGAGATGAAATAAAGAAAATAGCCTCAAATATAGCTCCTTAACAATCTGTTTAAGAGTGATTCGCAACGCGTGGCATTTTTACTATGCGTTGCGCTTAGTGTTTAAGGTGGTATGCGGGGGCTTCGGTATTGCGTTGCTCACACCTTAACAGGGCGTTATGCCTCATCGAGATGTGTCAGATTCTTGTTAATTGCAGTCATGTTAATTGAGTTGAAGCTTGATATTAAATAAGCTTCAACGAAAGTTATAAATCAGCCAAACTAAGATGCAATCGAATAAAAAATATCAAAGAATGACATTTCACCATGTAGGCATACCAACAAATAGTTACCTGCCGGATGATACCCATAACCCTCAATTGAAAATGCATGCAACAGGGTATTTTGAAACGCCTTATGCCATGGAGTGGATGAATTTTGATGAGGATAGCTCCTTGCCAGAGGTGATAAAGACACAGCCACACATTGGCTATGTTGTAGAAAGTGTTGAAGACGCAATTCAAGGTAGAAATGTGGTTTTGTCGCCAAGGAGTCCAGCACCGGGTGTAATCGTTGCTTTTGTGTTAGAAGGTAGAGATCTAATTGAATTTTTGCAGTTTGACAAACCTGAAGATGAAGTTTGGCCGCACCCAAATAAGTTCATGCTAGAGACCCTTGGAAAAAAGGCATAACAAACGCTTTAAGTGCGATTCGTAAACGTGTGCCGAACTCGCTATCGTTCAAACATGGCCCACGTTCACTCACGCCTTAGGCGGACGTAAGCTATTGGAACCTCTACATTTTTAACCACTTGTTGAATAATTCTTCGGCCTGTTTTGCTCCTTTTGGAGTCACGACCACAGATTTGTTCTTGTTAACGGGATCTAGTATTAGTCCTTTGTCATAAAGGTGGTTCATTACGTCAAATTTGATACCTTTCCACGCACGGTATGAACCATCAAATTCTGATTTGTCGTGCATGGTCAAGAAAAGAAGGGTAAGAGCTAGCTCTGAAGCTTTTCCTATGTCGTAATATCATTGATATATATACAAAAGTTGAGTATTGGCTAATAGTAATTTTAGTCAAACTTCATCAAAATGGTGAGCATCGCTTATAACAAATTGCTCAAACGGACGCGTAAGGTTCGCTATTTTTGGTTTAGAGCTTAGTGTGTTTGTAGGGTTAGTCGTAAGCGCCGGTTGGCAAGGCGTTATGCGCTTCGGATAAATTTGAAGGTAGAAGTATGAAATATGCTCCAATTAAAGATGAGATTACGTTTGATGATTTCGCAAGAATTGATATTCGTGTTGGCTTAATTGTCGAAGTATCTGAAGTGGCAAAGTCGGACAAACTAATGAAGCTAACAGTCGACTTTGGTGATCATAAGCGTTCAATCTTAGCTGGTATTAAACAAGAGCGTGAGAATCCGAAAGAAATTGAAGGTAAGCAAGCCTTGTTTGTAGTCAATTTACCTGAAAGAAAGATGGCAGGTGAAGTATCTCAAGGCATGTTGTTTGACATCGGCTACGAAGACAAACTGAAACCATGCCTAGCGTGCCCAGAAACAGAAATACCTAATGGCGCAAGAGCAGGGTAACGCGCATAACAATAAACTTAAGCAGATTCGCAACGTTTGGCACTTTTGCTTCTACTTCATATTTAGTGTTTATAGCACGATGTTTTGGGTTGGGTGGCAGCATGATCTCCCTCGAATTATATTTTTGCAGCTTTGCAAGGGAGGTTCACTATGGCTAGTTTGTTCTTTATATACTAACAAGCTAGGAACAGACATGTTCAAGTGTCCAAATTGCTCAGCGCCATTGACTGTAAGGGAAAAGCTCAACTTCACCCCTGATAAGCCAGTAATTTGCAAAAAGTGCTCGCAGAAGTTGTTACCGTTCAAGTTGTATTATTTTGGAACTTTTTTTGTGGCGGCTTTTGGGACGTCCTCTTTAATAAATTATTGTGAATTTAATGCGTTAAGTGCATCAGGGATAGCCTTGGTGTGTAGTTTCTTGCTTTATATATGTCAGCCAATCAGAAAAGCGTAGTTATAACAAACCGTTCAAATATGATTCGCGATGCTTGGCACTTTTCGTATGAGTTGGCTTTAGTGGCTACGGTGTAAAAGTTAAGTATCGTGACTGTGTTGTTCACATCTTCACAGGTCGTTATACCAAATTGGTAAGTCTGGCTAAAATGGGGCAAGCCAATGCCCCTAGAAGCTTTACTGATGAGTCTCGTTTTCAAAGTATTGAATACACAGTTTTTGTGCATCAATGTTCTTTTCAATGTCTTCCTGCTCTCTTAGTTCTAGGTAAAGAGCAATACATTGTTTAACTGCAAGTGTTAACTCAAGCTTGTTTGGTCTTGCTACTGTTCGTTCAAGCTTCTTGCTAAACGCAGGAAGGCGAGTCTCGATTCTTCGCACACCTGAAGGTGTCAGGTTGGCTTGTTTAAGTGCAAGTGGTGAAAGAACAACGGTGCGAATAAATGACAAAAATTCTAGAGCTTCAAAATACTCGCCTCGTCCAATTTTAGTGGTAGCGTAATGTGTCCAGATCCAAAAACGATCTTCAATCCATTGTGGGGAAGGTTGGGGGTACTTAGACTCTGCAGCCTCAAAGGTGTCAGTGAGTAAAGTATCCTGCTCCCAAAGCACTTTCGTATCGTCAACACGGATTGCTGCGTCAGGTAAGGATACGAACTTGAAATCAACATGGATAGCGTTTGGAGCATAGAGTGCAATGACTAGCCTCGGTTCCCCGACATGTTCACCAGTAAAGGCTGCGACTTTGCCTTCGATACTATCAACAATAGCAAAGCGATCATCCATTACAGATTCATATTGTTCGGGCTTAACCGCAATAACTAAATCCAGGTCGCTGAATTCATCTAACGTGTCTGTAGCATATGAGCCACTTGCTCCGATCCCAACGATTCTAGGGTCTTGCTTGAGTTTATGAACAATTTTGTCTAAAAGCTGCTTATGAGTTTCGGGGAGAGATTTTGGATATTCCATATTTTACCTTTGAACATAACGGATAGTTAAACTACGCGATGGGCGTAGTTAGTGCGGTAAAATCAACGCAGCATTACAGTGTCGTTTAAAAAGAGTTTCAGTGCAATAAAATTTGGTGTTACAAACGCTTCATGTGGGTTCGTAACGCTTGGCACTTTTGGCGTCAACTTGAGCTTATGTGATTACGGTGGCTTTGTTTGGGTTTGGTGGTGTTAGCCGCAACTGAGCATGACGTTGGCTTTTTGAACCAAAACAATTATTGGTAGACCTTGTTTCTTATCGTACCTCGCAAAACACCCTTTACCGTACTTTAATGCTTGCGGAGTGGTGTACATTTTAGCTTCATATAACTGCTATATATTCAGGGGCTTATTATGTACGCCAATAAATACTCAAACTTTTGGAGGCGCTTCTTTGCCGTTATTATCGACGGGCTAGTTTTCTTACCACTGCAATGGATTGATGAATATATATTATCTGGTGCTATTGGTTCAGTGGGGGTTTTCCTTTGGGGTGTCGGAGGTGCGATATTAGGTATTTCATATTACGTTATTCTGCATGCAAAATACGGACAAACCATTGGCAAAATGGTGATGAAGGTTAAGGTCGTTGATGTATCAGAAAGTCGTAATATAACCGTTAAGCAGTCGTGTATGCGTGATATTGTTCCGATCATAATGGTTCCCTTCACTGTTTATGCTTATGCTCAGTTGGCATTTTTTGGAAAGACTTGGCAGAGCTTGGATCAAGATTCAGTATTAACCATTGTGAGCTTAATTATGATTAGCTGGGTAGTTTTGGAGAGTGTATCAATGCTATTCAACGAAAAAAGACGAGCGGTACATGACTATATAGCTGGCTCGGTTGTGGTGAGACAAACCTAACAAACGCTTCAACAGTGACTCCATGCTGCAAGTTAAACTAGGTAGTCTGTCAGGAACGGCTGGGATTAGGAAAAGTTCCTACTCAAATATCTATGTTTTTACTAACAACACCGTCTTAATGCTAGTCATTAATACGGGACTCTTATCAAGTATCTTATCTTCATTGTATATAGGGTTACTTGAGCTGAAAAACTTTGATGTATATAGCTGGGGTCTAGTGACTGTCGGTGTTCCTTTGATTATCGTTGGCTACATTTGCCTGATTATAAGCGAGATACAAATGCAGCCAATTCGAAGGATAGTTTGGCTTGCCAATGTAAAGGTTAGCCGAACGTTAGCACAACAAGTCGCTTAACTGGACTCCTAATGCTTGGCCACTTTCGTTCCATTTTGCTTCAGTGTTTAGGGCACAAATTTTAAGTGTGGTGGTATATCATTGTCACCTGTTAGTAAGGTGCTATATATTTCCTCTAGATTTGGATACAACTCAAAAAATGCGCCAGAGTTGTAGTTCTTAGATTATTTGACTATAAGCTTGAGGTAACTGCCTTAAGTTGAGGGGCGAGTATGACTGAGTCACAAATGAAATGGTTAAAGCGCTGGAAAGAAAAGCGAAGCAAAGGGTTTATCCACTACGTTATGATTCAAACCTTAATGATTGGTGGAGGACTATTTGCTGGTAAGTTAATAGGTGTCGCAATCTTTACTAACCAAAGTCAGTGGGTAGAGTTCCTCTCTAGCATACCAATAACTGTTGCTATGATTTTGGTTGTTTGTATTCCGCTTAATAGCCTCGCGTGGTTTGTGAGTGATAAGCGATATCAAAGCTTAACCAATCAGCAAAACAACACTTAACAAGGTGCTTGGCAGTGAGCCTCAACATGTGAACTTTTCGGTTTACTGTAAGTTCAGTGACTAACGTGCAATGCAGAGACTATCGTTAAGCGTTTCGAGCACGTTAGCTTAACATTATGCTTCAATCGATTTATTAATCATAGGATGTAACATGTTGGATTTTAGATTGTTTTTACCCAAGCAGGTCGACAATACCTATGTTGGCAATAAGGTTGCGCTTTGGTTTTTCTATATATTGACTGCTATTACGTTGTGGCGTAGTCAGCATCACTTGTTTGCAGCAGATGGTGGGGCGCAGTCAATTGCGACCATTCCCCTTGATACTTACTCTTCAGAAGCAGCGTCTACAGTAATCGGTATATTTGCCCTTTGGGGTTTATCTCAATTAATCATAGGGTTTATATATCTAGTGGTTTGTTTACGATACAAAGCACTAATCCCTCTTATGTATTTCCTTGGTGTCATTGAATACGGAATGAGAGCGTTTTACATAGGTGCCCATAAACCAATAGAAACTTCCGGTGATGCCCCTGGAGCGCTCATTAACCTGCCTTTTATGCTGCTATTCACTCTCATGCTTGTACTTTCCCTTTGGAGAAAGAGCAAAGTTGACGACTAGAAACAGAATAAATTATTCAAGTAGATAGCCAACGGGCGGCGGTTTTGGTTTGGTTGAGTTTAAAGAAGACGTTGACTTTGCTTGAGTGTGGAGGCGGTAAACTGTTACTTTTAACAGGATGTTAGTAGTCAAAAGTAAAAAGGAACCCTCAATGGGATTAAAATATCGTTCAGCTACTCTTGAAGACTTAGAAAGTCTTGTTGCTTTGCTTTCAAACGACCCCCTTGGTAGTCAAAGAGAAGATGCCTCTATTCCGTTGAATAGTGCGTATCTTGAAGCGTTCGAAGCAATTGTACGAGACCCAAACAACCAATTGCTTGTTGTCGAACAGGAAAACTCTCTAGTTGGAATGCTTCAAATTACCTTTATTCCATACCTGACGCATATTGGTAGTTGGCGTTGTCTTATCGAAGGAGTTCGAATCCATAGCGACTATCGTGGACAAGGCTTCGGTGAGCAAATGTTCGCATATGCTATTGAACAGGCAAGAAACAAAGGTTGTACAATCGTTCAGTTAACGAGTGACAAGCAGCGCCCTGACGCAATCAGGTTCTATGAAAAACTTGGATTCAAAGCAACACATGAAGGGTTTAAGCTCGTGTTGTAGGCAGTCTGCGAATAATGAACTCAGGCAGGTTCGTAACGCTCTTCAGTTTGGGTTCAAGTTCCGCCTATTGGCAGCCACTCAGTCGGACGTGATGCTTCAGTATTATGTAAAGTTAGGGAAAACCAGAACTAGCACTAATAGCTTGTTAAGGTTCACAGTGTTGTTAACTATTTTATGAAATTACACACGATGTTTATGGAGAGTTTTCTATGGGAACGATAATTGGTTTGGTTATTTTAGCTGCTGTAGATTGGTACCTGGTTCGCAAAACTGGATTTCACATTCATCAGTGGGTTGCCAGAAAGTACGAAGAGTATTTTCAGGGTAAGGAAAACAATAAATAATACTTGCTCAGCTTGGGAATTAAACACACATAACAATGTATTGGATTGTTTTCAAACGTTGTATTAGGGATTGAATTTTGGAAGAAGTGCAAGATAAATGGATTTGCGGCTTTTGGAGAAGAATCGGGGCCTTGGTTATCGACTCTCTAATACTAGGTGTTTTTGGGTCTGTTATAGGTTTGTTTCTTGAAGACACCTTCGCCCAACTTGACGGGTGGGGTAGCTTAATTGGTTTTGCCGTTTCAATTACATATTTTGGAGTTATGAATAGCTCTGTATCAAATGGCCAAACAATTGGTAAAAAAGCACTAAGCATCAGAGTTGTAGATTCATCCAATTCAACAATTAGTCTGCCTAAATCCTTTGCAAGGTATAGCTTCCTAGCGATTCCATTTTCACTGAATGGAGCACAGATTCCAAACGAATTATCTCTTTCATATTTAATGTACCCCTTATCTTTGATTACTCTTGGTGGCTTACTTTCGATTTCTTACTTATACGTTTTTAATCGTGTAACTCGACAGTCATTACATGACCTTGTGGTAGGTACTTACGTCGTAAATGCAAAGGCCAATCGTCAAGAACTCCCTTCAGTTTGGAAACCTCACTTAGGGGTAGTGGCTGTTTTATTCATCGTTGCAGCGCTTGTGCCAGCATATACTTCTAGCTTATTTGAAGCAGAACCTTTTAAAGGTCTGCTAGTAACTCAGGAAGCAATAAACAGCAATGAATCAGTTAGATATGCAGAGGTAACAACAGGCTCAAGTACGGTTACCTCATCTGATTCAGGTACTAGAACAACTATGTATGTGAATGCTCAAGCGTTTCTTTATAAGGATAATGTTGATGATTTCAAAACTGCAAAGCAATTAGCGCAGACAATAATTAAGACTTATCCAGAATCACTAAGCAAAGACATAATTCAGGTAACTCTTGTCTACGGTTATGACATTGGTATTGCTTCAAAATGGAATAGCCACAATTACCAATTTACCCCACAAGAATTAACAGGTCTGGAGTAATGAGAATTTAACATGGGGTTAAAGTCGGGCGCGTGACAGCGTGCTAGGCTCTACTTCACCTCGTTTTTAGCGAGCTATTACTTGTCACCTAAAACCGCTTTATCAAACTGGAGATAAACGAATGCCCAAGTTAGTCGGTGACACCCTGATTAAAACTTACCATCTAGCTACATGTCATTGTGCTTCTGTTGAGCTTGAGTTGCACCTACCAAATGGAATAGATAAGCCTCGACGTTGCGATTGTTCAATGTGCCGTCGTCGTGGAGCGATCGTTGCATCAGTGAAACTAGACGGTATTCGTATCTTGAAAGGGCAGGAACACTTAAAGCTATATCAGTTCAATACGCATACGGCAAAACACTTTTTTTGCTCGAACTGTGGCATTTACACTCATCACCAAAGACGTTCCGACCCGACTGAATACGGATACAACGTCGGATGTTTGCAAGGAGTTAACCCGTTTGATCTGGGTGATGTGGTGACAAATGACGGGGTCAACCACCCAGCGGACAGATAGTGAGCTGATATTGCGTTGCATATTTTGAATACTGTTGTTTGCTAGCCTTTAAAGAGAATACAGCTAAATCTACTCATTAATCTGAACCTGGCCGAAGAATTTAACTAGACGATTGGTTGAGTGTATTAACATTGGTTAGGTTGAATCTCTATTCAACTGCATGAGAATATTCGATGTTTAAATGCCCCAATTGTGATGAGTCATTAACATGTGCTAGCAAACTTAAAGCTTATCCTAAGATTCCTATATATTGTGATAACTGTCGATCTCTTCTAGGTGTATATCATCGTTTCTATTACCTAATGTACTTTGTCACTCTTTATTTGATTAGTATGTGCACGCGAATCGAGTATTTGATGTGGTGGGAAGCTACAGGAGTAGTGGTGCTCTTATTCTTTGTAACACAGTTATTACAGCCTCTTAGGAAGCTATAGTTCCCTCAAACGACTCAAGCAGTCTATAAGTCCGAACACTTGCAGTGTCAGCATCCGCTAAAGCTCATTCTAACGGCAGACAGCTATGTACAACGCAGTCCTTGTACTACGATTATTACTCCATACAAAGGAGTTCGCTTATGTCATATGTCGATGGATTTGTAGCTGCCGTACCAACAGTGAATAAAGAAAAGTACATTGCGCACGCAGAAATTGCAGCAGAGATGTTCAAAGATTTCGGCGCAATAAAGGTTGTAGAAGCTTGGGGAAGTGAGGTGCCTGATGGAGAAATTACTTCATTCCCTATGGCGGTTCAAGCAGAGGGCAACGAAACAGTTGTATTCTCATGGGTCGTTTGGCCTTCTAAGGATGTACGAGATTCTGCTTGGGAAAAAATAATAGAAGACCCGAGGATGAGCCCAGAAAACAATCCAATGCCATTCGATGGCAAGCGCATCATTTATGGGGGATTTGAGGTCATTTTAGACAAATAGCATTTTTCTATGCACAGTAAAGCTGTCAAGTAATAGCGGTAATGTGTAGTGCTTGGTGGTTTTCCTTCAAGTTTGCTGATTTGTTGTGGCGAGAGAAGAAATACCAACGCCATACTGTTGAGGTGAATCTCTGCTCGTCACAAATCACAATGAAACCAACTCTGTTTTTGAAGTCTCTCGTGAAATAGCCTTCTTGTTCTGAATGTGCTCCCGCTGAGTAATAATCTTGATAGATTCTGAATAAGCTCAAAGGGAATAAAAATATGCTAGAACGTATCGAGAAAGTGCTTGAGTTAAATGATATTTCTTATGAAAGTGGCAAAACTAGAATGTACATCAAGTTGGGCGGCTTAAGTTCACAAGTCAAAATCTGCTACGACTATGCGACTAATACTTATAAAGTGAACTGCGGGGAACTTCGTCATTATTTAACCAGTCTGATTTTCTTTTGTCAGGCCGTTAATATGTTTTATCAGCCGAACTTGGAGGTTTGGGCTGGGTACGCCGCTGGTCTTATGCTCGGACTAGCCTTTGGAAATCTGCTATCAGTAATATCGGCTAATATTCAGTTGCTAGACTTACGTGCTCAATTAAGGGAAGAGGGCGTATTCCTGAAGCTTAGTTCATAGTACTGCTTGGGACCGTGTGGTTTATACCGCCTTGTCGCGTTTGTCGACTTCTTCTTATGGAATGGAGAATAATGGAAATATCAAATACTTTAAGGCCTGGTGATATTGGGCAGATTATAAAACAGCACGGGCTATTGTACTCGAGTGAATATGGATATGACGTGACATTTGAAGCTTATGTTGCCGAACCACTGGCGCAATTTGCTAAGCGAAACAGTGATCGAGAGAGAATTTGGCTTGTCAGGCTTAATAACAAGCTTGTCGGGACAATTTGTATTTGCGAGCTTTCTGAGGTCGAAGCACAGCTCAGGTGGTTTTCTATTGACCCCGTTGCAAGAGGGAAAGGAGTGGGCAAAGCGCTTATGGAACAAGCGCTGGACTTCTGTCTTGACAGAGGCTACTCCAAGGTAGTGTTATGGACGGTAGCCGGACTTGCTGTCTCAAAATCGTTATATATCAAATATGGATTCAGTAAGGTTGAGGAAATAGAACGTGAGTTATGGGGAGCAATGCAACGAGAGCAATGCTATGAAAAAGTGCTTTAGTCTATGTACTTAATGCGAGAGCCAATTAGTGAGAGAACCATGAAACTCAGAGTATTCGACAAAGCAGATTACGATACGCTCATCCAATGGATTGACTCAGAAAAACTGAATTATCAATGGGGAGGGCCAAATTTCGCCTTTCCATTAGACCACCATCAACTCAGCAGCCACTGCGCTAAACCCGAAGTCCTTCCTTTTATTCTTGTATCCGGTAGCCTGCGTGTTGGTTACGTTGAATTGTTCAAAGTCACTGAGTCAAATTTCCGTATTTGTCGTGTATTTGTGTCGAGCAACTTTCGGGGCCAGGGGATCTCTAAAATCATGCTAACGCAGTTAATCGAATTATCTCGAACGCGATACTTTGCGACGCAGTTGTCACTCGCAGTTTTTGCGCACAATCGAACAGCGAGGCGTTGTTATGAAGCGTTAGGCTTTAACGTCATGTCTCGTGAAACAGGGACAAGATCCTATGATGGGGTGGTTTGGGACCTGCTTCGAATGGAGAAGCAGCTATAAAAAGCGCCTTCTAGCAATATATAACTAGGGTAATTTGGTGGGTTAGCAGTTCTGAGGTTAACGAATGATAAGTTGCAGTGACTACGATTATATTGAAATAGCGTGTATGTATCGTTATCCGGTTAAATTAACGATGAAAGTGGGTCAGCCACTAGAGGGTATTGCATTGGATACAGCGCGAGACGAGAGCAACAATGAATGTCTGAAGCTAAATGTTAAGGAAACAGATGTTCTTGTTATATTAGATGAAATCAATAAGTTAGAGGTATTGGTAGATAACCCACATTTTTCTGAAGTCGTCTTTAAATGATGTTTGAACATCAATGGGAAAAAGAATGGTGTTAGCCATCAACCGTATGCATTCCAAGGAAAGGAATTTATGAAACTGGCACAACTAAATATCGCATTAGCAAAATATCCGCTCGATGCTCCTGAGATTAAGGAGTTCGTTGATAACTTAGACTTGGTCAATGGCATTGCAGAAGAAAGTGAAGGCTTTATTTGGCGCTTAAAAGATGACAGCGGTGATGCGACCAGTATACAACTCTTCGATGACCCCAACATGATAGTAAATATGTCTGTTTGGGAGTCGGTAGATTCGCTTAAAAACTTTATGTTTAGAACACACCATAGAGATTTTATGCGCCGCAAAGGTGAATGGTTTCACCGGCTTGCTGAGGATACCTACGTGTTATGGTGGATTGAAGACCACCACATTCCATCAACAGAAGAAGCTTTGGAACGATTAGCGTATCTAAGAGCGAATGGTGATAGTCCCTACGTGTTTACGTTCAAGACTAATTATACGCCGCTCGATATTAAGACTAAGTAATGAAGTCGCAAGATTTATCGAAGATGGGAAACGCCCAAGTTATCCTTTGTGAAGACGAGGGAAGGACCTACATCAATAAACGGAATGCGTCCTCCGTGGAAGTTGGCTTCTATCAATATGCTGCACCGAAACTTAAAAATGTGCAGACGCCACAACTAATTAACGTAGATGGCGACGATTTATTCATTGAGCTAGTACCAAATAAAGTAACTTTAGAGGAATTACAGCAATCTAGTGGTACTTTTGAGCAGTTGTCACACATTCATCAATCCTCATATATTCCTACATTTGAGGTAAAACAGCATGCTTGGTCGTTACAGGATACAGAATTTGCTTTTCGAGCTTTGTCGCTACCTAGTGAAACACAAGATGCACTCTTAACTATCCAGACTTTGTCTTCAGAACTATTTGAGCATCGTGGATTAGTATCTGGCGACACTAATGATGGCAATTGGGGGAGAAGGGATAATGGTGAGCTCGTTCTCTTCGATTGGGAGCGATTTAGTTTCGGTAGCCCTGCTATAGATCTTGCGCCACTAGTTAAAGGGTTGGGTACGCGCTCAGACTATCGTGCAGTCATAGATAAATATTTGATCTACAATCCTTCTATTTCCGCAGAAATGCTGGAAAAGCATTTAGTAATAGCGAAAGCTTGGATAGTGATTGAGGTGACTAATCTTTTGATTAGTCGTCGAAACCACGAGGCTCAGAAATACATCAATTGGTTTAATGGTAACGTTCCTGCTTGGTGCCAAAAGGTGGTGACATCGTTGTAATGGATAAGCCGATAAAGTGGACCTGTTCTAGTACTGTTAATGTGAACTCCACAGTCACTAAAGTAGATTACCAACACTCTACCTGAATATGCCGCAGTGATTCCAGTCGCAATAGTAGCAAGCAATCTGTCTATCAGTGGGTGGTTCATAGAACATAACAACCAGGAGGAAAGTTCTATGAAACGTACAATCGAATTTGTTGGGTTACAACGAGCGTGGAAGATGGGTCTGTCTTCGTTAGTCGGAGGGGTTACGGCCGTATTAGTTGTTCACTTTGTATTTTCAAATGAACAAAGTGCTGTGGCATATGCAAGTGCCTTTTTTGGTGCGGTATTTCAGGTTTTAGTCACGATCAGAAACAATGAAAGTCACCTGACGGCTGATGATGAAGATGTCTACCTTTACGATATACCTGCGGCATTAAGGTATCAAAAGTCACTGCTGGGCAAACCCTACATAAGAGTGACTTCTTTAACCCAAACTGGTTATCATAGAAAGAGGGTGTTTCAGTCTTGGATATCAGAAGAGGATTGGCACTTTATGTTGAATAAATGCACATGATAGGTCCTCAAAAGGGCTTTAGGACAACCTTCATAAGGATTAGAACTTGACGACATTAGTACTTTGTTTATTTATTGCGGCACTACTGCCTTATCTGGCGAAAATACCTCTTGCAGTCGCAATGCATAGAGCTGGAGGTTACGACAATAATAATCCCAGAGAACAGCAAGCAAAACTCAAAGGATTTGGCGAGCGTGCTTTAGCGGCACACCAAAATGCTTTCGAATCTTTGATTGTGTTTGCCATAGCGATATTGCTGGCCATTGCGACGGGAACCATTAATGAGACCGTACAGTTTTTAGCGGTAGTACACATCGTATTTCGCGTTATTTACAACATTCTCTACTTGCTCAACAAAGCCACGTTACGTTCTTTATCTTGGACTGTTGCAATAGGTTGCTCTTTTGCGATTATGTTGCAGAGTATGCCTAGTTGATGGCAGGTTATTTATTAGGCTTATTTCTTCATTTAGTGCAACTCATAATGGGATGTGGTTTAGTCCAATGAGTTTGAAGTGTGTCGAAATATACGAGCGGTTAGGGTAATCCTCACCAAATAGGCCTCATAATGTTCTAAGCAACAAGTAGAGGCCGACATGTCGACGTTTGAGTTTATTCAATTGCATCTTATTGAAAAAGGGGTACCGAAAGATTTAACCAAGCCACGTCCTTTTGTTTGTAGAAACCTCTTAATGGTTGCAGGTATTTGTTACTTTACTTCCCTAGGCTGAGTTTAACGGATTAGTACTTTTAAATTATCGCGTGAATGAAATCTTTCGCTGCTTTCTCAGTTCTTTATCTATGGTGATAGAGGAGGGTGCGTTATGAAATACTCAGCAAGATTGTTTTCGATAATACTGATGTGGTTAAGTTCGTGGACTTATGTTTATGCACTGGAACCCACCTATAGTGATTTTTTTGGCAAAGCGATAAAAGGTTATGACCCAGTTGCTTACTTTACGGTAGGTAAACCACTAAAAGGTGATAGTGATATTACTTATGAGTGGAATGGCGCTAAATGGTACTTTTCGACACAGGAAAACCGGCAGCAGTTTGTTTCTAACCCAACAGCTTATGCGCCTCAATACGGCGGATACTGCGCGTGGGCTGTAAGTCAAGGCTACACGGCTAGCATCGATCCTAATGCTTGGTATATTTTCGAGAATAAGTTGTATTTGAACTATAGCAAGTCAGTTCAAAAAAACTGGCAAAAGGATATTAGCGGGAATGTACAAAAAGCTGATTTAAATTGGCCTGAATTACTTAAGAACTAAATTGAGGGAAAAATGGATTTTGAGTTTTATAACAAAGGTGATAGTTACACTTACCTTTGTATAGAGTCAGCAACGTTCAAAGAAGAGTCTACTCAGTTAATCAAACAAGGTTTTGTCGAACAATCGTTAATTATCACAGTAGTATCGGCAGAGGAAGCCGAGGCTATTTACAAAAGTGAGCACCAAGGTTTCTTAAAGAAACTGTACATGCTGATATCTTCGATTGGATTGCAATCTCAAGCACTAACTCTCCCAGCCCTACCAAAGGATTGCTACTCTTCTATTTGAAATCATTCTGATACTTGCATCTTGTGCCTGTCAGATTCTAAGAAGGTGGAAATAAATCTTAACCTAATTAAATGCTGCTATATAAATAATTGTTACTTGAAAGTGACGCTCTAACTGATGGACGATAAGGCTACAACGGAAAGCACTGCTAAGAACAATACTAGGAAAAGAGAACTGGCGGTTTTACTAACACCCAAGGAAGAAGTATGCACATTATTCAACAAGCACTTGAGCCAAGAGAGAAGTTGATTTGGTCAGGGCAACCAAAGCAGGGAATCGTATTCCGACGTACCGACCTGTTTCTGGTTCCGTTTAGTTTACTTTGGTGTGGTTTTGCGATTTTTTGGGAATTTACTGCGTTTAACTCGGGGGCGTCGATTTTCTTTTTACTGTTTGGTGGGGTGTTTGTCGTTATTGGTTTGAACTTTGTACTAGGTCGCTTTTTCTGGGACTCCTCTCAAAGGAAGAAGACATTTTATGGAATTACCAATGAGAGAATCATCATAGTTGATGGCTTTATTCAGAGAAATATCACTTCTTTGAATATCCACGCGCTTCCTGAGGTCAGTTTGTCGGAGCGTTCGGATGGAGTAGGAACGATCTTACTGGGCTCGCAAAGTGCGACGCAACGTGGAATGACTCTATCAGGCACACCCAAAGGTGTACCCAAGTTAGATTTAATTAAAGACCCCAATTATGTTTTCAGTATTATACGTAGCGCTCAGAAACACTGATACTTATTGGTATGATAGGGCCTACAACAAGAAAGCAGTAGAACTTAACAATGATAGATTTTACGACAGCGAAATGGTTATACAAACCGAGGAATAGTGAGGTAACTAAAGGCTCTGTATCAATAACCACAGATCCCGAGACGGACTTTTGGCAGCGGTCTTACTATGGCTTCAGAAATGATAACGCTCCAGCACTACAACTTGAGACAACTGAGAATTTCACTTTCACTACGAAAGTACAATTTGACTACCAAGCTCAGTTCGATCAATGCGGTTTAATCATTTATCTAGACAGCGAAAACTGGTTTAAAGCTTCGATTGAGTATGAGAATGAAGAGTATTCTAGGCTAGGCAGTGTTGTGACAAACCTAGGTTATTCTGATTGGGCAACGTCCGATATTCCATTGCCAAACGAGGTTTGGTATCGCCTAAGTCGTCGTGGTCCTGACTTTCTCATTGAGTCGTCATTTGATGGACAAACCTTTAAGCAAATGCGGATTTTCCATCTTCATCAATTGGGTGAGACGACGGCTGACATGGGGAAATCAAATCCACCTTTACCTGCCCAAACTCCAGTGACATTTGGTGTTTATGCTTGTAGTCCTTTGCAATCTTCATTTACCGCTAGATTCACTGAATTGAATATAGAACCATGCAAGTGGTTAGCTCACGCTGTTTAATGGAGTTGGAAAATCTAACATAAGGAGATGTTATGACAAAGACAGTAGCTGGTGGCTGTTTGTGTGGCTCTGTGAGATTTGAAGTTCAAGACAGCTTTGAGAACTTTTATTTTTGTCATTGTGAGCAATGCCGCAGGGTAACGGGTTCTTCGCACGCTTCAAATGCGATTACCCATAAAAACAACATAGTTTGGACTATAGGTGAAGAGCTGACTGTTCGATTTGACCATCCGAGTGGAGCATTCACTAAGGTATTTTGTTCACGCTGCGGCTCTGGTTTACCTCATGATTCTCAGAACGGGAAGGATTTGGTTGTTCCTGTGGGCTGTTTGGATACTGCACTCTCTTTGTCTCCCAATGCTCAGATTTTTTGTTCCGAAAAAACGGAATGGTTTCGTAAGGGAGTAGTCGCCCCGGAATATCTTGGCTTTATGACAGAAGAACATTAGTGTATTTGAAGCGTTTACGAGGAAGGTATGGGTAACACTGCGTATCAATCTGTCCTTTTTTGCGATACCTCACAGTCATCAATATATAAACCATTAAAGTAGAGCGCTGAAACCAACTAACCTTCTGATAAAATTAAAAATTAGGTGATTTGAATATAATGAAGTTAGACGCAGTACTTTGGGATTATGATGGCACGTTGGTTAACTCTGTGCCAAAGAATATTGATATTACCAAAACGATTTTATCGATAGTCGCACCACACCTATCAAACGAGAATTTACCGAAATACTTGCTTAGTGAAGACTTGTACCATGAAGCGAACCATGGTGCTAAGAACTGGCAAGAGCTATATGTTGACTACTATGGATTAACACACGAAGAAATGCTTGTCGCTGGAGGAATGTGGGCTGAGCATCAGGAGAAAAACCAAACGGAAGTTTCTCTGTTTAATGGCATTCAAGGTGTTATCGAGCAATTCTCTAATATTCCCCACGGCATCTGCTCTCAGAACTCTCAAAACAACATTCGTCGTGTGCTGAAAAATCACGGGATCAATTCGCCATTTAAGTCGGTTGTCGGTTATAACGATGTTCCTGATGGAAGCCAAAAGCCAAACCCTTATGGTGGAGTTAAATGTGTAGAGTCCATTTTGGGAAGCAAAAATGAACAATTGCTGATGTACATCGGCGATCATGAAGCAGATACGCAGTTCGCTCGTAACTTGCAGAAAGAACTAGGGACAGGTTCTAAGGTCATCTCAGTTGCCGCAGCTTACAGTCGTTCAGAGCCAGATGGATGGCTAGCCAAGCCTGATTATGTTGCCCATAAAGTAGAAGATCTACTTCAAATAATCGGGAAATATGCGTAACAGTATCAGAAAGAAACTTCGGCGCACTTTGGGTAATCGGCAATAACTATCGGTGATTGCACCTCATATCGCAGGCTGGTTAACACTGCTACGACTCATTTGTGTTGCTTTGTTTGGTGGTATGCCCAAGTACTATTTCTTTGATGTGTTAAGGTAATGAACTCCAAGATACATGAAGTCAGGATTTAGTCGTATGGATAAGAATAAAGCAGTATTGATTACCGGTGCGGGCCGAGGGATAGGAGCAGCTACCGCTAGACTTTTTGCAAAGAAAGGTTATGCGGTATGTATTAACTATAGGTCTGACGTAGGTTCTGCTTCGGTTTTGGCTGAAAGTATACAAGCGCAAGGAGGGCGATGCATCACTGTTCAGGCCGATGTATCTGATGAAAATGAAGTTCTGCGCTTATTCTCGACCGTTGATCGTGAATTAGGAACACTATCGGTGTTGGTGAATAACGCGGGTATTTTAAAACCGCAGACTCGCTTAGAGGATATGTCCGCAGACAGAATCAACACCATACTAACAACGAATGTCACTGGTTATTTTCTATGTGCAAGAGAAGCGGTCAAACGAATGTCGACGCGCACTGGTGGTAGCGGCGGTTGCATTGTAAATGTGTCGTCTGGAGCCGCGCGTTCAGGCTCGCCAAATGAGTATATTGATTATGCCGCGTCTAAAGGTGCAATTGATACCCTCACTAAAGGGTTATCGTTGGAAGTGGCTTCAGAAGGTATTCGAGTGAACTGTGTCCGTCCGGGGCTGATATATACGGATATGCACAGTGATGGTGGGGAGCCAGGGAGAGTTGACAGGCTCAAATCGGTTCTACCGCTTGGTAGAGGTGGTCTGCCAGAAGAAGTCGCAGAAGCGATATATTGGCTTGCATCGGATAAATCCTCCTATTCAACGGGTAACTTTCTCGATTTAGCTGGTGGCTTATAACGAGGTTTTCATGGACAAATCTGTCGAAGAAAAATTCAACCAATATCCGAATGAAGTGCGTTCACGGATGCTTGAACTCAGGACTTTGATCTATCAAGTAGCTAAAGAGCTTGCGCTTGGTGAAGTAAAGGAATCGTTGAAATGGGGAGAGCCGAGTTATTCAGTTGAGGGAGGGAGCCCAATACGCATAGATTGGAAACTTAACACTCCTACTCAATACTATTTGTACTTCAATTGCCAATCGAAGCTCGTTGACACCTTTAAAGAGCTTTACGGAGAATCGCTTCAGTTCCAAGGTAATCGCGCTATCATTCTGTCTACTTCAAAACCACTCCCTTCAATGATTAACCAATGTGTCACTTTGGCGTTTACTTACCATAACGTTAAACACTTGCCATTATTAGGGCAGTAAAGTAGTCGCAAAGCGAAAAATAAGTAACTTGTATTGTGTGTCACGCATTGCTGTTGTCTAACTTGGTTATATCAGAAGCCAGTATGTAAAATTTAAGTCTTTGATAAATAAAGAGTGTCATAGAGGTGGCAGATTGCTGTCGTAACGATTTTAGCTCCAAGTAAGTACAGTTGTTTTGCAACAGCAGAAAGGGTAGATGATGATTATTAGAAAACTTAGATTACAACGTGGTTGGTCTCAAGAACAATTAGCTGAATTAAGCGGTTTAAGTATAAGGACGATTCAGAGAGTTGAGCGAGGGCAAAAGCCGGGTTTGGAATCCCTAAAATCACTAGCTGCTGTATTTGAAACAACCATCACTGAATTACAGCAGGAGCCTAAAATGAGCAGTAAAGTAGAGATCACACAGGAAGAACAGAACGTTATCGATCAGGTAAGAGCTATCAAAGGTTTTTACTCTCACTTGATGACGTACGTGCTAGTTATGACGTTACTGTTTACCATTAACATTGTCACGGACCCTAGCTATATTTGGGCGTGGTGGCCAGCGATGGGATGGGGGATCGGTATTCTCAATCACGGAATCAATGCGTTTGAACTGTTTAGCTTCTTTGGTCCTAAATGGGAAAAGCGACAAATTGAAAAGCGTCTCGGAAAAAAACTGTAGAAATGAAACAAGTGACAACACAACCCTTAAATAGCTTTCCAGCGACGTTTCAAACGCTTGAAGTTATTGAACCCACAATGTTGAAAGAACTAGAGCGACTATTTCAGCTTAGTTGGAGTGACTTTAGATTTGATGTGGAACGTAAGGAGGGCATTCCAAACCCTATTGCGGCGTTGAAGGATGGAAAGCTGATAGGTGGGCTCGCGTTTACTTTATTTTCGTCTCCGGAAGACAGTGGCAGCGATAAAAATCCACCTAATGTAATTTGGCTTAATGCATTGTATGTTGATGAAACTTGGCGAGGTCAGGGGGTTGCTCGCCAGCTCATCGACTGTGCAATTCACCTCATGTCTAATACCGAACAGAAAACTCTGTTTGCTTATACTGATGTGCCGTTGATGTATCTACATCTTGGATGGAAAACTATCGACTCTGAATGTGATGAGAATCATCAAGTGGTAGGAGTGGAACTTACTTAGTAGTTAGAGTGCTTTATTTTCGATGCTGGTAGACGTAATAGAGGCTAACCAGCATCATGGGTTATTTGTATCTTGCCTGTTTTAGAAGACCAATCAGTTCATCTTCGGTGTTTGGTGTTCTTTCTAGTTTTAGTTGTGGTGAACTGCCTCCCCAAAGCATATAGGCTGTATCGGTACAGTGATCGTGATGAAACCATCTGCCATCGATACAAATGTCGGTATAGCAGCGCGGGTCCTTTTTTAATTCCATAATGCTTGTCTCCTTGTGCTTAACACCTTTACAACATAAAACTAATATCAAATTAATAATTTGATTTAAATCAATGAATGGCATCTTTTAATAATGCTCGTGGTGATATAACTCGTATGCGAAACAATCCAAATGAATATCTTGAAAAATTGACCAAGCTATTGGTACAAGATGAGAACCGAATTCAGTTGCTCCAAACCGTTCAGGCACTTTCAAGGTCTTCCTATCGCCTTTATGTAGCTGCGGGTTTTGTTCGAAACTTAGTTTGGGATTCACTGCATCAGTATCAATTTTCAACGCCATTAAACGATATTGATGTGATTTACTTTGATGATCAGGTGGAGGGGCTAGAGATACAGCGAACTATCGAAAAAGAGCTATCTAAGCAACACCCTCGTTATCATTGGCAAGTCAAGAACCAAGCGGTAATGCATACTCGTAATGGCGACAAACCATATAAAAGCTTGCAAGATGCGATGTCTTATTGGCCCGAGAAAGAAACAGCCATAGCCGTTAGGCTGCTCGACAATGACCAAATCGAAATTGTTCACGCTTTTGAACTGGAATCGTTGTTCGAGGGGGACGTGACTTATAACATCAAGCGGGACTATCAGATATTTCTGAATCGCGTGAATGAGAAGCAGTGGTTAGAAAAATGGCCTAAACTGCATTTAAGCACTTAGGCCATTCATAGCAAGATGTCTATTTACCGAGCGCCACTCCTTCGCGTCTTGGGTCAGCGGCACCTTCTAAACCTGTTTCAGTAATTCGTATTGCGTGCAGACCAGAGTTGAGATCTCTCTTATTAACGCTATAGCCCATTGCTTCGAATTGCTGTGCATAGTCCGCCAGAGGCGTGTTTATTTCAACATCCATGGCACCGAAACGGTTAATCATGCGCGGTTGATCAATGGCTTGTTGAATGTCCATTCCCCAATCCACGTGTGCAATGATGCTTTGCGCCACATAGCCAATAATTCTGCTGCCGCCGGGAGATCCGATAGCAAGGTAAGGCTTATCGTCATGCATGACGATAGTCGGTGCCATTGAAGAACGTGGGCGTTTATTCGCTTCCACTCGGTTAGCCACAGGTTTACCATCTTTGTTGGCCACAAATGAAAAGTCGGTAAGCTCATTATTTAATAAGAATCCAGCTGCCATGACACGCGACCCGAATACGTTTTCAATGGAAGAGGTCATGGATATAACATTGCCTTGCGAGTCCACAATATTGAAGTGCGTTGTAGACGGAAGTTCTATGGCTTGATCTTGTGCCAGTTGAACGGTTTTTACTGCGGGTGGAGAGCCAGCGGATACTTTTTGCAGCGCTTCGTTTGGTGTGATGAGCGCGCTTCTTTCAGCGATATACTTTTGATCCAGCAGTCCTTTCACTGGTACATCGAAGAAATCGCTATCGGCCATGTATAGACCGCGGTCAGCAAATGCTAGCCTTGAAGCATCTGCTAAAATTTGCCAACTGGTTGGGTTATTACTTCCCAGCTCAATTAATTTGAATGGTTCGGTTAACATCAGAATCTGTCCCAGTGTTAGCGCGCCACTACTTGGAGGGCCCATGCCGCAAACATCGTATTGCTTATATGGGGCGCAGACGGCTTGTCGATTCTTTACTTGATAGTTAGCAAGGTCGGCCAGTGAAAGTTTGCCTGGATTGCTTGCTGCTTCCTTTTGAACGGCGTTGACTATCGCTGTAGCTACGGGGCCTTTGTAAAAACCGTCACTGCCTTTTTCTGCAATAGTTCTTAAGGTTTGTGCGTAGTCAGGGTTTTTTAGCAAGGTTCCTTGTGTTTTTGGGGTGCCGTCCTTATTGAGGAAATAAGCGGCTGTTGTTGGGTGTCTAGTAAGAAAATCGACGTCATTCTCAATGAGCATCGACAATCTTTCGCTGATAGTAAAACCTTGCTCGGCTTTCTGAGCGATAGGCAGCACCACTTCATCCCAGTCAAGAGCACCGTATTTTTGATGAACGTCCCAAAGCAGTTTGACCGTACCTGGCGTGCCCACCGAGCGACCACCTACCACTGCGTCATAGAACTTAAGTGGTTTTCCGTTCTTATCAAGAAATAAGTCATCATTGGCAGCTGATGGTGCTGTTTCTCTACCATCATAGGTGGTTAACCGCTGCTTTTTTGAATCCCAGTAGACAAGAAATGAGCCGCCGCCAATGCCACTTGATTGTGGCTCGACTAAACCTAGCATCAGCTGCACGGCAACCATGGCATCAACAGCGTTGCCACCGCGAGCTAGAACCTCAGCACCAGCTTGTGTCGCTTCAGGGTTGGCTGCGGTTACCATCCAGTCTTTTGCTTTGACGAGTTGTTTGTCGCTCGTCCCGGTTGCCATTTCTGGTGCAAAGGCATCCGCCGCTTGTTGCGAAGCGTGTACACTGGATGAAGCGAGTAAGGCACTAATTGTAATCGCAATTAGTCGAGAGGTGGGCGCTTTAACTGACATCTGACTTCCTTATAATAGTAGGGTTAATTACCTGTTACCACAGTCTTTTTTACGTTCCTGAAAAAGATAATTCCTAATTCTAGTCTATTTATGTGCACTTGCTTCCGAAACTTACTTTGCTGAATTGAAGCCAAATAACACTGCTGTCATTTTCAATGATTATTGTTTTTATGTATGCGTCTATGTAACAAAGAGAGGTAAGAAATGCTCTTTATAATGAGTCGACAGCTAGGTGATGCAACAAAACGGGCTTGTTACTACTTGATGATAGCGGTACTTATTGTCGTCTACATTAGCCTGATTTGTTTTGCTGACTTAGACCAACTTGTAATGAAACTTTTGTTTTGATTCTATATAGAAAAACAAGCAAAACCGATAAGAATAATTAGCAAATTCTTCATCCATATCCTTAACTTTATGAAAGAGTTAGAAGTTAGGAATGGACGAATGACGGATAAAAAGAGTGATAAAGCGAAGACCCAAAGCGGCCAGAGTATAAAGGAAACTCTACCCCAAAAGACCGTTAGCCGTAAGAAGCAGCAAAAAAACGAAAAAAAACGTCGCCTTTTTAGTACCTTGCGATACCAAGTCGGTCTACCTCCTGCTTTAGCTCTGATATTACCTTCTCTAGCCACTAGACATGCAAGTGCTCAAAACGGTGAAAGTCTGCTTAGCACTGAGCAGCTTGTTGAGACTGAGCATCAAGCTATTCATTCAGAGTCGCCTAAAGTAAGCTCAAGCAATTTAGTGTCAAAACAAGAACTCATTGAACCAAAAGCAAATTTGGCGATAGAGGAAGGTAATAAAATAACCCCTAGTGCTCGACTCCAACTGAATCATTATCATGTTCACGCCATTACAAATCCGCATTTACTTTTTGGCCATGACCCTAAAATTATCCAAGTAACAACGAAAGAACATTTCTCATCATCCATAGACGGCTCTAATAGCTCTGCTGAAAGCGACTTGTTGGCAAAGAACAATAATGAACCTTCTGCCAAAGGTAAAAGTAAAAGTAAAAGCTTGCTAAATGCAGATAATCACGAAAATCAGCAGTCATCTGAAAATGAGCAAGGCGATTTACTTGGAGCTCCGGGACCTACTCAACAGTATGTCGCTAATAAGCTGAAGTTTCTTAACCAGCAATTGCAAGTGAAAGAAGACGGACTGATTGTACACGGTCAATTGATTGCAGCAGACAAAAACACCAATGAAACCATAAGTTTTGCTACCAATACTCAGGTGGATGGTTTAACACTGCATCCAGATGGCACTTACACTTTTGATCCGACGGATACTGTTTATCAGAGCTTGAAAGAGGGCGAAGTTAAAGTACTGACAGTACCCGTAACTGTGACGGATTCAGTGGGACTGACGTCTCATGCAAACTTTGTTATTCAAGTAACGGGTACTAATGACATCCCTAATGTTACAGGTAAAGTTTCTGGTCACATTCAAGAAGACATTAATGTTGACTCCTCTGGTTTACTTACCGTTGCAGGACAAGTTCAAGTACATGATATTGACCATGGTGAATCGCACACGTTAGCGGAGGTAATAAAAGGGCGATTTGGGACATTAACTATTGATGAGCAAGGGCACTGGCAATATCAAGTTGATAACAGCCTCCATGCAGTACAGCAGCTCTCTTCTCAACAGAAAATTACTGAGACAATATCAATCCATACCGCTGACCACACGAGTCAAAATATCCAAATAGTTATCGGTGGGAGCGATGATAATGCTGTCATTTCAGGGATCGACTCCGGTGCAGTCGTAGAAGATTTGCATGTCAAAAATGGCAGCATAAAGACGCAAGGCGACCTAACGATTGTTGATACTGACATAGGCGAAGCACACTTTGCGTCACAAGTACTTGTCGGTCAATTTGGTAGTTTGAATATTGATGCTAATGGTCATTGGAGCTATGAAGCTAATAACTTACAAGCTGCAGTTCAACAATTAGGTAAAGGTGATGAGCTACATGAAACGTTTACTGTAGCATCGGTTGATGGAACGACTCATGAGATAAAGATAGAAATTGATGGCGTCAATGATTTGCCGGTAATGGCGGGGCAGTCGCAGTCATTAAAAGAAGATGGCGCGGTTTTCCATGGTCAAATGGTGGCCACTGATGTTGACCAAGACTTACTGACGTACACCACTTCAACCCCAATTGATGGCCTGACATTCAACTCAGATGGCAGTTACACCTTCGATCCGAGCCATGCCTCTTATCAGCACCTTTCAAAAGGTGATACTCAAGTCGTTAGTACCATGGTCACCGTGACTGATACGGCTGGCGGTTCGCATCGAGAGGAGCTCAAGTTTACCATTACGGGTACGAACGACTTGCCAATGATGGCAGGGCAGTCGCAGTCATTAAAAGAAGATGGCGCGGTTTTCCATGGTCAAATGGTCGCTACCGATGTTGACCAAGACTTACTGACGTACACCACTTCAAACCCAATTGATGGCCTGACATTCAACTCAGATGGTAGCTACACCTTCGATCCGAGCCACGCCTCTTATCAGCACCTTTCAAAAGGTGATACTCAAGTCGTTACGACCATGGT